>JAVSMW010000009.1:126403-196672 GCA_032027005.1 Thermincola sp.
GGCTAAAACTCAAGGTTACCGTATTAGGGCGGCGTCTTGATTTCTTGCTAATCCATATCTTTTTTAAGTCATCAACTGATGGCTTGTTTGCTATACCTTCTTACTTTAAAGGTTATTATAGCTAACTATTTCAGACTTCTCTTTCCTCCGAAACTTTGGTGCAAACACCACATGATATTTACAATCCCACCTCGTATGTGATAAACTACTCTCGTCCATTTGAGACGACCTCCTTTTGTTTTTTTGAGCGGCTGACGAAACCTGCTCTATTTTAACAAAAGGTGGTCTTTTTTTACATACCCATAGCAAAGATTTAAACCCATATGTAAAGCTAAAAGCTTTTTGGAACCATACGCATAGCGTATGGTTTTCGCGGTTAAAAAAAAGCCTTAAGCATTGGCTTAAGGCAAACACCTTAAATATATAAGGTGAAGGCGGGCAAAGTAATTTGCAGCTTATTAATAAGCATTAAATTATTCTATAAATATTTACAGAATCCTGCAATGTTAAGAAATATTTATTGAAAAAGGTTAAATTAATTCCGATGTTTTTCCAAGGCCAAATTTATCAGCTTTTCGGCCAGATCAGGGAAATTTATGCCGGAAGCTTTGGCTGCATCCGGGAAGAGACTGGTAGCCGTCATTCCGGGACTAGTATTTACTTCCAAGATAAAGGCCCGGTTGTTTTCCGTAAGCAAAAAATCAACTCTGGATAAACCGGCACACCCAACAGCCTCGTAAGATCTGACGGCCAGGTTTTTAATCTCGTTTTCAATTTCAAAAGGCAAATTAGGCACAAAATGGTGGCTGCCGCCGGCAGTATATTTGGCGTGATAATCATAAACCCCGGTTGGCGAAGTAATTTCCAGGATAGACAAAGCTCTGGGGTCATTATTGCCTATGATGGAAACCGTTAATTCCCTGCCATTGATGAATTGTTCTACCAATATTTCATGATCATATTTAAGGCATTCTTCTAATGCCGCAGGTAATTCCTCTTCACTAAAGGCAAAACAAACACCAATGGAGGAACCCTGGCTGGCAGCTTTAATTACTAATGGCGGGGCCAGTTTTTTCCGGATATCCCCAATGAACTGCGGAATATTATTTAGGCCGCCTTTGCAAATCATGAAATCAGGGGTTGGGATACCTTCAAAGGACAGGATTTTTTTTGTTGTTATCTTGTTCATAGCAATTGAACTGGCCATGACTCCAGGACCTGTATAAGGAATTCCTAATAGTTCGAGCAATCCCTGGACACATCCGTCTTCACCGTATTTGCCGTGCAAAGCAATAAAAGCCACATCAGGTTGGACTTCTTTCAATTTCGTAACCAGATCACGGTTAACATCAATTAAAACTGTTTCATAGGGCTTCGTTTGTAAAGCACGATATACTGCTTCCCCTGATTTCAGGGAAACTTCCCGTTCAGTGGACAATCCTCCGTAGAGAATGGCAACCTTGGTCAAGAATTAGCACCTCCAAAATGTTTAAAGTAAGTTTCACTTTATTTTATTCCAAACAGATACAGAAAGTCTTTGACTTCTTCAAAAGGAACATATTGGCAGCCCGGTTGGATGGAGGAAATTTGGCCGTGGTAATCAGTACCGCCTGTCTTGAGAATTTTTTTACCTGTGGCCAGTTTGTTATAGTTTTCGATAAGTTCTTCCCGGTTCGGGCCGAAATAATAATAAAATACTTCTATTCCCATAATGCCCCTATCACATAATTCATTAACTATTTCATCATTCCAGATTAGTCCGGGGTGAGCTAATACAGGTATCCCACCGGCTTCGGCGATTAGTTTAACTCCCTCTTCGAAAGAAAAATCATGAGCAATATAGGCCAGTCCATCACGATTAAGATATTCTGCCAAAAATTTGATTGCCTGTTCCCTGCTCGTAATATAACCTGCATTCCTCAAGGCTCTCATGATGTGGCCCTTACTCACAGTAATGTCAGGTTGAGCCTGGGAGATGATGTCACTCCACCTTAACTTAAATCCGTGTTCTATTAATCTTTCGACTGTTGCCTTTGAACACGTGGTTCGACAATGGCGAAGTTCGGCCAACTTATTTTGCAGGTAATCGTTATCCGGCGATTGAAAATAACCAAGCAAATGGACCTCATGATCTTTATAGTAGGTCAGTAGTTCCACTGCTGGTAAAATAGTAACTCCGAGTTTTTGGGCCTCTAAAAGCGCCGGGACATATCCGGAGGTAGTTTCATGATCAGCCAGGGCTATAGTCTGAAGGCCTGCCGCGGCTGCCATTTTGACTATCTCAGCAGGGTCGATGGTGCCATCAGAAGCGGTAGTATGAAGATGCAAATCAATTGACATAACAGTCTCCATTCTAACTATTTTTACAAAAGATACTTCACTTGACGAAACAGATTTTTTCGTTTATACTAATTGATGTTCATAAATTTCTTAGGGGAGTAGCTCAATGGTAGAGTAGCGGTCTCCAAAACCGTTGGTTGCAGGTTCGAGTCCTGTCTCCCCTGCCATCAGAATTCACAACTGCAAGCAATTGCAGTTTTTTTATATTTGCCTTTAATTACATTTCTTTTTTTTTGCCCGATTTCCTGTAAAAATTTTATGTTGCATACATGTAATTATACAAGAATACCATAATTATATTCTTCCAATGTTTTATCCTTTTGCGGCAACTGAGAAAAACACACCTGAAATTGAAATTTCGGGTGTGTTTTTTATTTTATCCACGACATCTTCCGCAGTTACCGGGTAAGAAAAAAATGTTTTCAAAATCTTCCTGCAATATACCCATCAGGTATATGTCATAGTACTGGTTTTTTCTCAGCAGTCCCTGTCTTTCAATACCTTCCACTTTAAACCCGATTTTTTCATATACTTTTTTAGCTCTGGTGTTATATTCAAATACTTCAAGGCTGATCCGGTTAAAGCCCAAATCAAAAAACAAATGCCTAAGCAGGGTAATCAGAGTGTCAGAGCCATATCCCTGGCTCCAATATTCTTTTTCGCCAATTAACATCCCCAGATCCGCCTTCTGGTTATCCTTGTCTATATCGCTAATGGATATAAACCCAATGGGCCTTCCGGGCAGGGTTTCTATGATCAGTCTTACCGCATCATATTCCCTTAGTCCTTTTTCATATCTTCTGTTTTCAATATCATAGGTTGTATGAATAGGGGCACCCCTGACAAAATCAGCAATTTCATCGTCATTTTTCCATTTAACTAATAAGGGTATATCCGGTCTCTTCATGGTTCTAATAATTACTTTGTCACCATTTAAATGCATTTTGCCCGATTCTCCCTCTCGCCGAACTATTACATTTAGTGTATTTGACGTAAAAGCTTGTAAATCCTGCAATAATCAATTGTAAGACATAATCAGGGTTATCCGTAATAAATATTATTGGACATGATTGATTGCGGAGGTAAATGATGAAATCATCTTTTGTATCCGGAGCAATAATACTTATGGCTGCGGCCACAGTGAACAGAATCATTGGCTTTATATACCAGGCTGTAATTTATCGGTTAATCGGGCCCGAAGGTATCGGGCTGTTCAACCTGGTTTATCCTATCTATGTTTTTATCATTGTAATGGCAACTGCCGGCATCCCATTGGGCATTTCCAAATTAGTTTCGGAAGAAGAAGCCCGTAGTAATCACCGTGGCAGTTATCAAATACTTGGGTTGGCTCTATCGATCCTGATCATTACCGGAAGTGTTTTTTCTGTGGTATCATATTTAATTTCTCCGTTTTTATTAAAATATGTATTTATCAACAAAATGGTTTACCCTGTTTATTTGTGCCTGGTTCCGGGAGTATTTATCATTTCCGTCAGCTCAGCCTTCCGGGGATTTTTTCAGGGCATGATGAATATGAAGCCGCCGGCTGTGGCGCAAATTATTGAACAGGTAGTCCGGGTCTGTATTGGCTTCTCACTGGCCATAGCCCTACTGCCGAGAGGACTCCAATGGGCTGCCGGTGGATTGGCCACGGCCAGTGTAGTGGGTGAGTTGACTGGATTAATTGCTTTGACTATAATCTTTTTTCGGCAAAAACCCCGTCATTTGACACTAGCCCTGCCAGGAATAAATATCTGTCTGGAAATCCTGCGTAAGCTTTGGAACCTGTGCCTGCCTATTACTTTAGGCCGGCTTGCTGTGACCGCCATGCTTTCGATTGATGCTGTCCTGATTCCGTTAATGTTGAAAAAAACAGGATATACAATATCAACAGCTACTGCTCTTTATGGACAGCTAACTGGAGTCGTCCTGACCATCCTGTTCATACCCTCGGTAATCACTGTCTCTTTAGCCACAAGTCTGGTCCCTGCTATTTCGGAAGCTGTTGCCCAGAACAGAATTAGCCTTGTCAGGTCGCGCACCACAGAAGCTCTGAGGGTCACAGTATTGGCGGGGATACCGTTCCTGGCAGCATACCTGGTCATTCCCTCCCAGCTAACAGGAGCTGTTTATAATTCTTGGGAAAGCGGAAGGCTTTTGGGTATCCTAGCGATAGGGGGAATGCTGGCCTATATCCAGCAAACCACAACCGGAATCTTACAGGGACTTGGATACCCGGCAATTCCGCTAAAGAATTTGCTCATCGGCGGAACATTCAAAATAGCAGCACTTTCTTCGATAACATTGATGCCGGTACCGGGGATAATCGGCTGCGGTTACGCCTATGACCTATTTTTCCTGGTCACTGCCGGTTTAAACCTGTTTTCCCTCTACAGACTAACCGGTTATAAGCTGTCTGGCAAAAACGACCTGCTTAAACCTCTCCTCGCCGGAGTAATTACATCTCTGGCATATAGCTTCATTTATGAATTCAGCTATTTATATAGTCAAAGTAATCCTGTCAGTGTAGTAACAGCGCTTATTCTGGGTTTCCTTTGTTACTTAGTTATAATCATCATTTTAGGCTCTTTAAAGCCATCTGACTATAATAGGCTGCCCTTTTTAAAAAGAATTATTAAGAGATAAATTAGTGATCAAGATGAACCACAGAAGAACACGGAAAAACTATATTTTATATCTTCGTTAATCCGCCTTTATCCGCGGCTAATATTTTTATTTTTCCAAAAAAAATGGTCCTTGCGTCGCTAAAGGCCGGAATTAATTGTTCTTTAAAATAGACTCCAGATGCCATCCCTTTACATAGTTGATGAAATCACGATTTGTGACATCAAAAAGCAGAGGGGTCACTGAGATATCACCGTTTTTCACACAGGCAATATCGGTGTCTGGTTCCGCTTCCAGATCCTGGACCTCTCCTCCCATCCAAAAGTAAGTCTTGCCCCGGGGGTCCAGCCGTTTTTCAAAAGTATTCTTATATCTCCTTTTGCCCAATCTGGTGACACAAATTGCCGGGGATTTATCACCATGTCCCCTGAGAGGGATGTTTACATTGAGCAGAGTTTCTGACGGGAGCCCCTTTTGCATTACCAGTTTGACGAATTTGCCGGAAAAATCGGCTGCCTCAGTAAAATCCCGCTCTTCATGCGAGGCCAGCGAAAAGGCTATGGCAGGCACATCGTTTATCACTCCCTCCAGAGCAGCAGAAACCGTTCCTGAGTATAAGACATCAGTCCCCAGATTTTCTCCCTGGTTAATTCCAGAAACGACCAAATCCGGTTTTTCCGTCAACAAAGCCTGCAGGCCCAGTTTTACACAATCCGAAGGCGTGCCATTGACCGCATATCCTTTGGACTTGCTGTCTGGGAAGGTGATTTCTTCAGCTCTCAGGGGTTTATGAATAGTAATCCCAAGACCTGTGGTACTGCGTTGCCTGTCAGGGGCTACCACCACTACCTCACCCAACTGCTCCAAAGCCCGCCGTAAAGCGTTAATTCCCGGGGCAAATATCCCGTCATCATTACTAATAAGAATCAGCATAGTATCCTCCTGTTACTTAAGGTATCCGCGGCAGTTAGTTTTACTATATTTCGTATATGGTGATTGTTGCTTCCTGAGTTTCTGTGTTCCTGGTCAGGCCAAACATTACTTTTTTGTGTTTCAGATTTTTATTCAGGTAATCAACAACTTTATACATATCATCATATGGCTTAAAGGTTTTGGATGCTATTAGTTCTAACTTATCTTTACTCTGTTCATCCATTTTTCTATTTCTCCCTCCACTGCTGCCGGAATCAATTAATGGCTGGACCTGATTAATGCGAAGACCTCCGCTCTGGTTGCTTCATTGGTTTTAAACAACCCGCGTACGGCCGAAGTAATAGTCATAGAACCAGGTTTTTTTACACCCCGCATGGTCATACACATGTGTTCGGCTTCCACCACCACTGCCACACCCAGCGGATTTAAAGACTCCATGATCATGTCCGCCACGGTGCACGTCAGTCTTTCCTGGAGTTGGGGCCTTTTCGCTACAGCCTCAACGGTCCGGGCCAGTTTGGACAGGCCGGTGATTTTGCCTTTTCTGGGGATATAAGCCACATGGGCCTTGCCGAAAAATGGCAGCAGATGATGTTCACACATTGAGTAAAAAGGGATATCTTTGACTAATACCATTTCTTCGTGGTCTTCTGTAAACACAACCTTTAAGAAGCGCTTGGGATCGTCATGAAGACCGCAGAATATTTCCTTATACATTCTGGCAACTCTAGAAGGCGTATCAACGAGGCCTTCACGTTCAGGATCTTCTCCTATCGCTTCAAGTATCATGCGGACAGCTGTTTCTATTTTTTCCTGATCAATCATAAATAAACCTCCTTAGAGTTGGCCTAAAACTTTATGTGTCTGCGGAATAACCCGCACATCAGCAAGATAGTTAAGGCATGTCTCCTGAAATTTAAATAGCTGTTGGACTGTTACCACACTATGAGGCGGCACCGACAAAGGGTCAACGGGCTGGATAACCAGCGGGATGTGGGCGTCAATTTCCCGGATTACCCGGCTTGCCTGACTAATTTCTGCAGCCGTGGTTTCACCTGTGACTACAGTTTTAACATAGATTTTTTTTCTTATCCCGATTCTTAAGAATTCCCTGTGCAAATCCCATTGGACAGGCCCTTTGGTGGCACTGGGCAGTTTCATGTCCATACTGATTATATCAATACAGTTAATAACATCAGCCAGTCTATCCGCTAATGTCCCATTTGTTTCGAGATAGAAAGGAAGATTATGGTCAGCCAGCAGATGTTTTAGCTCTTTGATGAACCCTGGGTGCAAAAGGGGCTCTCCCCCGGTCAGACTCAGGCTATGAATATATTTTAGAGCAAAGCCGGAAATGATTTTGGCTGTATCTCCCGGTGTAGCAGGATTGGCATGATGTACAAAATTTCCTGAACCGGCAGCAGTTTCCACTCGAAATACCGGTCCTACATTGTGCCTCGTATCACAATAGGCACAATGTAGGTTGCATCCTGCAAACCTAAGAAAAATCTGGCGAAGACCCAGAAAAGGTCCTTCCCCCTGGATTGATGAAAACATTTCAACTAAATGGGCACTCACCTGATCCGCCCCTTTTTACAACAATTGCACTCAATGTATGGACTCGTTTTGAGAGAAAAGAAATATTAAATAATTAAATTTTCGAGATATTTCGACAACCTCCTGCTTATAAAGGTAAAATTATTGCAAAAGGAGGAAATTGGCAATAAAGATAGAATCGAAACAAGAAATCATTTCTAGTGAGGCGAGATTATGACTAAAAACCCTTTCTTTGAGCAGCAGAAGCAATGCCCTGTCTGTAACAATAAATTTACTGTGACAAGGGTACGCAGTTCTGCCTGTTTCGTAATTCAGCGGGAGACCGATTTTCACGTTAAATATAGGGATTTAGACCCCCTTCTGTATAGTATATGGGTTTGTCCCAACTGTCAATATGCTAACACTGATAAGGAGTTTGTTCAGGATTTCAAACCACATGAACTGGAAAGATTAAAAAAAGGCCTGTCCCTTCTGAAGTCTGAAGAACCAGACTTATCCGGTGCCAGAACCCTTCCAACTGCTTTACGGGCTTTGGAGCTGGCTATTAGAACGGCAATGATCAGACAGGCACCGGCGATAGTCCAAGCCGGATTATACCTGCGCAGCTCGTGGTTAATGCGGGATTTGGGAAAAACAAGGGAAGAAGTGAAGTATGCGGAACAAGCCAAAAAGCTTTACCAGCAATCCTTCGAAAAAGAATGGGGTCACGTTTCGGCAAAAATGAGTGATGCCAGAATAATGTATCTCATCGGTGAACTGAATCGCCGTATGGGCAATAACGAGGAAGCTATCAAGTGGTTTAGCCGAACCATGTCAGCCAAGGCTATCAATTTAGAACCGGAAATTAAACGTTTAGTCAGAGACCAATGGGAAACAGCCAGGGAGGATTACAAAAAACTGCAGCTTAAACCTGACCCGGTTGCACCTGCTCTTGACACTCCACCTAGCCCTGCGCCTGTGGTGCCGCCTGCTGATACTGGACAGGTCCACGCATCTGCAAAAAGTTCGCGGGGTGCCAAAATTAAAATGTTTCTTAATCTCTACATGGACCAGATCAATTGGTTAAAGAGTTCAGCAAATAAAATACACGATAAGCACAAAATTGTTGTGGAAAAAGAAATGGTGATTAGAGCCATCATTGACGCAGTCATGGAAAAAATGCCGGACTTAGATGATTTTAAATCTGAAGAAGAATTGAAACATTTGATAATGAAGAGACTTAATGTTGATTAGCCTGTCCACCTCTATCCTTTGCATGCATTGCCCTCAAAATACAATGGGACCAACCTTAATCACACAGGTTAGTCCCGTTTTTCCGATGGCTAACCGCCACTAAGACTCCCGCTTCTGTATGCGGGAGATAAGTGGCGCTAAGCCCCTGGATAAGTTCAACTAAACTCCAGGTGGAGAAAAAAGCTCCACCTGAAGTAAGTTTCACTTTATCTTACTGCAGTCCTAAGGCTTTGTTGTAACAATTAACTGCTTCCTGGCTCTGACCCAGTTTTTCAAAGACCAGCGCTTTATAACTCCAGACCTCCCTGTTATTTGGCTCATTTTCGATAACCTGGTTAAAGCAGTCCAGGGATTCTTCATAACTTTTCAGCTTGCTGAGGCTACTTCCTTTATTTATTAAAACCAGGCTGTTATCCGGCTCCAGTTCCAGTGCCTGCTCATAAATCTCCAGGGCATCACTGTAACGTCCCACGGCATCAAGACAAAGTCCTTTGTTATTGAGGAGAGTTGTATCGGTGGGATGAGTTTGCAGGGCTTGATCAAAGCATTCCATAGCCTCCATATGGCGGCCCAGTTTAAAAAGACACGTGCCCTTGTTGCTGGCTAAAGTCAGGTCATCGGGGTTTAGTTCCAGAGCCAGGCTGTAACATACCAGTGCTTTATCGATATGCCCCAGCTCCACCAGTGAAAACCCCTTGTTATTAAGAAGTTCAACATTGATTAACCCCAGTTTTTCCGCCCGGGTATAACAATTGAGAGCATCCTGGTATTGGCCAAGATTATTGTGACAAAGGCCCATATTGATAAAAACTGCCGGATTGCCTGGTTTTAACTGAACCGCTTTGGCAAATAAGCTTAAAGCCGAATTGTAATCCTGGTTTGAAATGTAGCATAAACCCAGGTTCATTAAGGCTTCGATGTTTTTAGGGTCTGTCTTGAGCATCTGTTGGCAGCAGGACATGGCCTCCTGGAGGTTGTCAGAAGTCCGGTTATCCTCCGGAATTACAACATCTTCCTCTTCTGTAACTTCTGCAACTTCTGCAACTTCTATAGCTTCCGTAACGTTCCCCGCCCAGTGCACAGGGGCGGGATCAAGACCAAATAACGCGGCCCTCCGGAAGGAGTCTGCTGCTTGTTTGATCAATCCATGTTTATACTGCAGGTGTCCGATTTTAAAATGCAGATGTGCATTATCGGGTGCCATCAGCACTGCCTGAGTGTAGTGATATAGGGCTTTATCTTCTGAGCCGGCAGTTTCATAAAAGGCTCCTGCCATGGTATGAAAAGTTGCAGGTGAAAAAAGTTTTTTGATAGTAAAGGTAAAAATGGAAACCTTTTGCCTGAAAGCAGTTTCTTTTTTATTGAAAATAACAGGGCTTGTCATATCTGTGCGTCTCCCCTTTTGATTGATTTAGCCAGTTTCTGTTGAATCAAATTCTATTGTTTAAAAGCCTTTCCCTGCAAGAGAGAGTGAGAATCGTACGTCAAATAACACCACTAAATGACATAAAAAAATCCCGAAATAGCTCGAAGCATTTCGGGTAAAAATGTGAGAATTATATTGAACCCTGGAAACCGCGGGTTGATAGGTTTGGCCATCAGACTCAAAACTGCAAAAAGTCAATGTTTATGTCGATGATATTTGCGATTTCAGAAAAATATCTACACAATATCAGCTGTTTTCGGTGCTTGTGATACAAAATTACATATCTGTTTAAGGGGTATTTTCTCGCCATTTTTCTTGTAAAAGTTTCAGCTTTTCCATAATATCTCCGTGATCAAAATTTGAGTATGACACTTCAGGCTCAGCAGGTTGATCAATGATTTCCGGCCTGGTATCTGATTTGACCGGTGCCTCCTGGTGAGTAAGGATCTCAGGTGCTGCAGGCTGGATTAACTCATCAAGCAGAAGCTTTGCCTTTTGATGATTTGGCAGCAGCCTCAAGGTTTCCCGAAAATGTTTAATACAAAGCTCCTTTTCACCGAGATTCTGGTAGGAGCAGCCTAGGTAATAGTGCGCTGTGCCATTGTTTTTGTTGATGTCCAGGGATTTGTTCAGGCTGGCCACAGCCTCCCAGTGCCGCTTATCGCGGAGATAAGCAACCCCTAGATTTTTCCATAAATAGGCCAGTTTCGGTGCGATTTCCACCGCCTTTTTGTGCATTTCCACGGCATCCCTGACCCTTTTTAACTTAAGATAAATACGGCCCATCTGGTCATAGATGTATTCCAGTCTGGGGTTGATTTCCGCTACCTTATGCAGTGTATCCAGGGCCTGTTGGAACTTTCTTTTGCCGGCTAGAGCCAGGCTTAACTGGTACCAGGCAAACTCAAAATTGGGGTTCAGCTCAATGGCCTTATTGAGTGCAGCAATTGCTGCATCCCATTTCTCCAGGGCATTATAGGATTTCCCGAGACAAAAATAACCCTTAGCATGTTTTTCTTCTAATTCAATTAATTTTGTCAGGTATTCTATAGCTTCCTCAAATCTTTGTTGTTCACAGGCAATGTAGCCTAGACGATAATAAGCCTGAACATAATTAGGGTTATAATGCAGTGCTGATTTAAATGAATTAATGGCATCATTGATGTGCTTAGACTTCAGGTATGAATATCCCAGCCCGTAATGGGCCAAATACATTGCCGGATCAATTTCCAGGGCTTTTTTGTATGTACTGACAGCATCCCGAAAGTTATTGATCCTGGTGTATGTATATCCTAAGCGGATAAAAGACCATATATCCTGAGGGTCGTCTTGAACGGCTTGTAGATAACTTTCTAATTGTTCTGAGGCAAACTCCGAACCGTCTCTCTTCAAAAAAAACCCCTCCCAACAATCCAACCTAATAATAAACATATGAAGAAAATGGTTGTTTATGACAGGGGTTTTAGTTTAGCTTTTTTTCATCAGCACTTTACTGCCTGCTCCGTCATTGGTGGAAGCCAAAATTTCCAGGTATCGGGGCATCCTGCTGCGCAGTTCCGGAACATGGGTAATGATGCCTACCAACCTATGGCCATCATGGAGCCTTTCCAGGGCATTCACAACGACTTCCAGTTTTTCCGGATCTAAGGTGCCAAACCCTTCATCCAGAAAGAAAAACCCAAGGGGAAACTGGCCTTTTAGCTGTATTTTGGAGGACAGGGACAGAGCCAGGGAAAGGGAGGTGAGAAAAGTCTCGCCGCCGGATAAGGTATTTACAGGTCGGCGCTGACCGGCATTGTAGTTGTCTCGCATGACAAAATTACAGCCTTCATCAAGCTCAAGAGCATAGCGCTGGCCTGTCAGGCCTGCCAATCTGACGGAAGCCTCGGCAGCCATATCCCGCAGGTGCTCTTCAGCCAGGAATTGAACCAGCTTACGGCCCTTGAGCAGGCTGACCAGCCTCACCGCAAGTTCCCGCCGCCGGGTCAGGCGGTCTATCTCTGCCTTTAGCCTCAGCCACTCGACCTGCCTGTTTTTTAAATCACCCAGGCTTTTTTTCAAGGCTCCCTGTTCTCTCACCGCCTCATCATATTCCTCCTGGATTTTTTCCAGGTTTAGGCGCAGACTTGCGATTTTTTCCCGGTCAAAAGGCTTATCCTTGATTTTGACACTCACCTCTCTGAGCCTCTGGTCCACAAAATCCCGGGCTTTAGCGTAATCATCCAGGCGTTTCCGGATGTTTTGCTGCAGTTCCTCACTGAGGAGGGCGGACCATAGTTCAGATATTTCTGCGAAGCCCTGTTTGGTCATGCTTTTTTGGAGTGATTCTCTGACCTTATTTAAATGGCTTGTGGTTTTTTCCAAGCCGGCCTTTAAGGCTTCCAGAACTTTTTCTGCCTCCTGTATCTCCAGCCGGGCATTATCAAGGGTGTTTTTGGCCTCTGTGATTTCACTTTGCAGAAGCAAAACCTGGGCATTTATTTTTTGCTGAAATTCCTCAGCAGCCAGTCCCCCGGTAATCCCAACAAGGGCGGTCTTGAGCCTGGAGTCGTTTTCCTCTGCAGTTTGCCCATTATTTTGCAGATTGGCAATTTCGTATTTAAGTCCCAAAAACGCTTCCCTAAGTTGATTGAGTTCAGTCTCCAACCCTTTGATTTCACTTTCTCCAGCTGCCAGCTTCATTTCAATTGTTTTATATTCCTGTTCAGCTATGACCAGGGCTTTTTTAGCCATTTTGATGCCGGTTCTGTCTATAGCAGGCATCCCAGTGAGAGAGTGAATAACAGAGACATAATCCGCCATCAGGGCAGTCTGCTGCTGCCATTTTGCCAAAGCTGCAGCCAAAGCAGCCTGTTTTCTGTCCAGATTAGGCCGGTGTACAGTGGATATTTCTTCTGATATAGTTCTAAGAGTATTATAGGCTAAGCCCACTTTTCTTTCCCAGGCCATGACCTTATCCAGGCCTGCCCGGGCAGCCTTTATCCTATCTTTGGCCGACTCCATGGAAGCGGCGTTCTCGTCATGGCTTTCTGCTCTCAGGGGGTGGCTTGTTGAGCCGCATACCGGGCATGGTGCGCCAGGCGAAAGTTTGGCGGCCAGACTCCCGGCCATATTTTCCATGATCAGTTTGTCATAGAAATCCTGAGCCTGAGTAAGCCCTTCATTAGCCTGGGCCGCGACTCCTGTGACCAAGGCATAGATATATTGAGGATTGTCCTCAGACTTCTCCTCAGGCTTGTCCACCAGACTGCTGTCCAGATATTCCGAAAGATCTGTTTTCAGCGTTCGCTCCGCCGCCGCCTGAGCCTGCTGCCTCCCTGCCAGGGTCTGGGCGGCCTCAAGTACCTGCTGTTCAGCTGATTCCAGATCAACCAGCACAGCCCCAGCGCTTTCCACACGTGGCCTGATGGCAAGAACCTCAGCCAATTCCTGCTTTTTGAGAAGAAGCTTTTCGCGGTCTGTCTTGGCTTGCGTGTGCCGCTGGCCTTTTTCTTTTCCCGCAACGGTGAGTTTGTCTAACTCACCCTGTTTTTGGCGCAGATTTTCGTGCATGCCCTGCATTTCTTTTGCCAGAACCTTGATCTGTCTTTCATAATCAAGAGCCAGCACCACTTGTGGCAATTCCTGCTCCCGCAGGTCTTGGAGCTTCTCTTCGGCCAAGCCGGACTTTATTATCCCATCTTCCGCCAGCTTCAGCTTTACTTCAGTTCGAGTTAAACAATCTTGCTGCTGCAAAAACTTTACAGTTTCTTCTTTTTCGCTTTTTTCCAGCTCTACAGCCTGAATTAAAATACCCTTTAACGGTTCTGCTTTTATCGCCCATTCAAGTTTGCTCCGGTCAATTTCCAAACCTGCCTTTTGTGCTTCTAGTTCGGTCTGCTGCTGCTTTAGTGCAGCAAATTCCCTGTAGAGCAGTTCCAACTGTTCAAGTTCCTTTAAAGCTGTCGCAGTGTCCTTTTTGGTCTGTTCCCTTTGAAGTACCAGCTTATTATGCCGGCTCAGTTTTTCTTCAGCCTGAGTGATGGCTTCCTCGGAGGCATCACCCAGCTGTTCTAAGAGCATCTGGTCGGTGTGAATCTCCTGACCAAGACTGTTTTCCATCCGGGAAGCTTTTTTCCACAGATTTTCTCCATAACGCTCCAAACGCAAAATATTTTCCAGCATTCTGGCCCGGTCGCCACCGGTCAGCTTCAGGAACTGGTCAAATTTGCCCTGGGGCAGAATGACCGCCCGGGAAAAATCATCAAAAGACATCCCCAGCAGATGGGCTACCTTGTTATCCATTTCATTGGCCTTGTCGGCCAGGATCTGATTATCGGCAGTGAGCTTAATCAGCCTGGAATGCCTGTTTCGCACTGCATCTGGATCGTTTTTTTCCCTGGCATATAACCGTTCAGCCAGGTAAATATCATCACCAAGGGAGAAAGCAAAAGACACTGAGAGCCTATCTTCAAACTGATTCAAAATGCCTCTGGTGCCGCTTTTAGCTCTTTCCACCTTACCGAAAAGGGCTAAGGTAATAGCATCCAAGATAGTTGATTTACCTGAACCGGTGGGGCCAAAGACGCCAAAAATGCCAAGGGACCCCAATTCAGCAAAATCGATGTCTTGTTCGTCCCGGTAACTTTGCAAGCCCGAAAATTTAAGCCTAATCGGTTTCAACTTCATCTCCCCCTTCCAGAAGCTCCAAAAACAATGAAAACAGTTCCTTGGATGGGGCTGTCCCAGTTTCACCTGCTGCAAAACGGGTAAACTTTTCTTCCAGAGACAGTTCAGACAAGCGTCTTTCCCCTGACTGAGAAACTTCAAGTCCGGGCAGCAGCACCTGGATATTGATGATGCCGGGATGCAGTTTTCTTAATATGGTTATCTGGGACCCCTGCAGTGGTTCATTAGCCTGAATTTTCATGTCAATCCAGGTTTCACTGTTGCCCGGATCCTCGCACCACCCAATAGCCTCTTCATATGAATTAAACTTTAAAGACCGCATAGGTTTACCGGAAGTAAGCTTGACAGGTATAACGACGGCCTCTGTACCCGGGGAAGCCTCAACCAGCACAACCTCTTTTTGCTGGTCAGATTCGGAGAAACTATAAGCCAGAGGCGAACCGGAATATCTGCAGGGGACCTTTAGCCCGCCCACCTTCTGAGGGCGGTGTAAGTGGCCCAGGGCGATGTAATGAGCATCTTGCGGCAAGTAAGCAGGTTCCACCAGATAGGCTCCGCCCAGACTGACATCACGCTCAGAGTCTGAATGATGCCCACCAAGGACAAACAGGTGACTGACCCCGATGTTCACCGTATCAGCCCTGAATTTCCCGGCGGCCTGCTGAAAAGCCAGGCCAACCCTTTCACCATATGCCTTTTGGATTTCGTTTTCTGTCAGGGCTTCGCTCAAGACCTCGTTCAGCCTTTGTTCAGAGGGGTAAGGAACTGCTGCCACCACAGCAGGTTCCGGACACCCGGGAATTTCTATTTCCAGCCAGCCGGGTCCCCCTGTTTTGACCAGATTTTGATTTGCCGGCCTGTTTAATGTTTCCCCGGGATAACCCAGGATAAAAATGCCATGCTTGTTGGCCAAAGGATTGGCGGCATGCAGCCGGTCCGGACTGTCATGGTTACCGGCAATTACTACAATGGCCCTTTGCCCGTCTCTGTTCAGCCGTTCCAGGGCATCATAAAAGAGTTCCTCCGCCTCAGCAGGCGGGTTATAAGTATCAAAAATGTCACCGGCAATCAGCACCAGGTGGATTTTTTCCCGTTCCACAATAGAATAAAGTTCTTCCAGGAAGGCCCTTTGTTCCGGCAGCCGGGAACGCCCTTCCAGGGTACGGCCCAAATGCCAGTCGGAAGTGTGTAATATGCGCATGTTTTAAATCCCGTTCCTTTCAAAATCGCAAACCTGATTCTAAGTACAAAGAATGGCCCGGCCCAAACTAAAAAAATACAGATATTTTTCTTTGACCGGTTTTTGCAGAATTGTTTCCACAGCCCTGGTATATAGGTTCAACTGGCCTGCGTACCTGGAAACTGCCTGTTGGGTATCTGCTTCGGCAACCGCATCAGTTTTGTAATCGATCAGGACTAAACCGTCACCATCATCAATGAGGCAGTCGATAACGCCCTGAACGATAATTGTTTCTGTAAAAGCATCGGGGATGTCACTATAGACCTGCCAGGCCGGCAGGGCCATCGTAAAGGGCAGCTCCCTCCTAACTTCAGAAGCCTGCAATACCCGCCTGCCAAGAGGTGAGGCCAAAAAAGCTGTCACTCCATCGAGATCCACAAAAGCCCCCTGTTCCAGGGTTAAAAGTTCCTTTTGGACCATTTGGCTGATGAGGTTTTTTAAGCCTGCTAAGGTTAAATCCCCTGCGAAATCAAGATGCTGCATAAACAGGTGCATGACTGAACCCCGTTCGGCCGCTGAAAGGCCAGAAGCACGCCGGAGAAAATGCGGTCTGAGAGATCCCGGCGCAAAGTGGCTGGAATGCGCCGGTGCTGAGTCTGTCTCTTCGGAGTCAAGGCCGGCAAAGCGCCTTTTCAGCTCTGTGACTGTAGCTTTAGCCGGTTTACCGACTATGCTGTGATAAGCATACTGCCAGTTCAGGCGACGGTCCAGCAGTGCAAGGAAATCGTCTTCCGCCGGGACAGGCTCTCCCCGGCGCACCTGGTCTAACAAATGGGCCTGGTTGACATTAATTTCAGGCTCGCTCAAACCTTGCTCCAGATCAGGGCGGACTGAGACTAACCAGGCAGACGGGTCATTTTGGGTCACAGCAGCAGGCTGGGTTTCACACCCAGACAGGCTGCGCAGTTCCTGCCCGCCGGGATGGCGGGCTATGGCTGGACCCAGCCAATCCAGGTATGATTTAGCCCCGGCCAAAACAGTGTCAGGCAGTTCCCAGCCCGAACACTCCAGATTTTCACACCAGCGGCCGGCTGACTTGACCAAATCTCTCACCGAACCTACCAGGACCAGTTTTTCCCTGGCTCTGGTTAAGGCTACGTATAAAATTCGCATCTCTTCAGCCAGTAATTCAAAGTGCATTTTCTTACTGATAGCGGCATGGGCAATTGTCGGATACGCATACCGCAATTCCAGATCAACAACCGGCAGGCCCAGGCCCAGCTCTTTATGTAAGACAGCCTTTTGTTTAAGATCCATGGTATTAAACTGTTTTCCCAGCCCGGCCACAAATACTACGGGAAATTCCAAGCCTTTGCTTTTGTGGATACTGATGATTCGCACCACATCCTCGTTTTCCCCGATAGCTCTGGCTGCCCCCAGATCAAAGCCTGTATCCTGAAATTTTTCTACAAACCTCAGGAACCTGAAGAGGCCGCGGAAGTTGGTGGCTTCATACTGGCCGGCCCTGTCATAAAGGGCCCGCAGGTTGGCCTGACGCTGGCTGCCGCCGGGCATTCCGCCCACATAGGCATAATAACCGGTTTCCTTATATAAATGCCAGATCAAATCAGCCAGTGATTCCTGCCGGGCCATGGTCCGCCATTTTTCCAGGTTTTCCAGGAGCCTGGCCAGTTTTAAATCGGTGGAGGTTTCCCCTGCCAAGGCCGACAGCCTGACAGCCTCATAGAAATCAGCTGATCTGGAGTGCAACCTGACAGCAGCCAGTTCCGCTGCATTTAACCCTACCATGGGAGATCTTAAAACGGCTGCCAGGGGAATATCCTGCCTGGGGTTATCAATGACTTTCAGCAGGGACAATACTGTTTCCACTTCGGTGGCTGCAAAATAACCGGAGCTTAAGTCTGCATAAGCCGGGATACCTCTCTCCCGGAACGCCTGCATAAAGGTATTGGCATTGTTTCTTGTGGCTCTGAGCAAAATTACAATATCACGATACTGCACAGGCCTATATCCGCAATTTTTATCAAAGACGTAAAATTCCGGCTGCCCTTTACCCGGGCGGCCGGAGACCATCCGCGCGATCCTGGCAGCGATTAACCGGGCTTCCCTTTGGATGGCATCCATTTCCTGCAAGTCTTCGGGTACGGCTTCAGGAGAATCATCACTTATTTCAACATCGGTGTCTTCAGGGATATTTTCTGCACTGTCCTCTTCAGCTGGGCCGGGCATATTCCGTTCCAGGAGATATAACTCAACGGGACCGGCCCCGATTCTTACTGAATCCGGCGGCGAAGCATAACCGGCCCCGCAGACCAGTTCGGCTTTATGGTCATAGGTGATTTCTCCCACCCGGGCTGTCATCAGCTGACGAAACACAAAATTTACCGCGTCGATGACTTCAGCCCGGCTGCGGAAATTCATAGTCAGGTCAATGCCCAGGTTTGGGCCGTCCTGTAATCTGGGATAGTTTCGGTATTTTTCCATAAATAAGGAAGGATCAGCCAGCCTGAAACGGTAGATACTCTGCTTCACATCACCAACCATGAACCTGTTGGGAGCCTCTGGTGCTGCCCGGGAAATCAGGTGCAGGATTGTTTCCTGAACAGCATTGATATCCTGGTACTCGTCCACCAGTATTTCTGTGAAACGTGCCCGGATTTCCAGGGCGGCTGCAGACGGAATCGGCGTATCGGGCGAAGCTCCTGTATCTAACAGGATTTTCAGGCAGTAATGTTCCAGATCGGCAAAGTCAACCAAACCTTTAGAGCTTTTAGCAGCCTGGTATTTTTCCGTAAAATCGTTGGTCAGCCGGACCAGTGTTTCGACCAGGGGTGCAACCAGCTGCAATTCAGCTGCCAATTCAGCCGGCGCTCTGGAAAAGAACGAGTTTTTCATCCCTGACACCGTTTTTTTAATGTCATCACGCAGCTTCCGGACTTCTGATTTGAGATAATCATCGACTGTCTTATCGGCACATCTTCTAAGTTTGCCGAATTCGCATCCGTTGAATGCCCGGCAGGCATTTTCCCATGATTGCCTGACTGCCGTCAGTAAATCATCCAGCAGGGTATTGTCAGCCTGGAGATTTTCCAGGTATACTGCCGGCCCGCCGGGAGAACCCGCCATTTTTACAGCTTTCTTAACTTTGGTCAGACAGCCCTCAAGCTGTAATTCCATCCAAGCCAGCAGAGACCTGCCCCATGGATGTCCCTCCAGGGGGCCCCCCCTTGCCTGCCTGTATAGGGTAGCCAATCCTGCCAGCCATTGGGCCGGCCAGGGTTGGCTGACTGCAAATTCATACAATTTTAAAACCATTTCCTGCAGATAAGCATCACTTCTATCACCGCTATAAGCGTCCACCAGGCTGAGGAAATCACTGTCCCCGGCTTCATAGCAGGCCTCAAATACATCATCCAGTGCTTCCAAACGCATTAGGGCAGCTTCAGTATCATCAGCCACCCGAAAGGCCGGGTCCAGGTCAATGCGATAAAAATACTGCCGCAGCACATCAAGGCAAAAGGAGTGCAGGGTAGTCAGCGAGGCCCGGTTTAACAGGGCCAGCTGCCGGTTTAGGTGGCGGGAAACCGGATTGTTGTTTAATTCGCGGGATATGGCTGAACTTATACGGTCCCGCATCTCCTGAGCAGCAGCTTTGGTGAAAGTTACTACCAACAGACGGTCTATATCGGCAGGATCTCTGGGGTCAAGTATTTTTTGAATAATCCGCTCCACCAGAACTGCGGTTTTGCCAGCTCCCGCTGCTGCCGAAACCAGCAAATTACAGTCCCTGGCAGAAATGGCAGACAACTGTTCTTCAGTCCACTTATTGCTCATTATGATCCCCCTCCCCGGTCCCGAAAGGCCAAGGGTCCCCCGGTGGCATAGCTGGTAAAACCCTAAAGTCGTTATCTTCCAACAGGGCATCAAATTTACAGACCGGTTTAATGGCACAGTAGGTGCATGCTGTTGTCCTGCTGTCTTGGTAAGGCGCAATATCTACCACACCCCGCAGGATCTTCTCCCCGGATTCGGCCAGAATTTGTTTCAGATAAGCCTGCAGCATCTTCCATCCCTGCTGGTCAATGACCGGCGAACCGGTGTAAAAGGTGCCGTCTTTTTTTAAGCCCACCGGAAACAACCGAGAAAAACCGTTTTCAACCTGATTATCCATCATTTTAAAAACCCCGGCGTCGGCTAAGAGAAACCCTCTCATTTTCAGCATGTTGAGGACCGCGTTGGCGGCTGTTTCCGCAGAAACGGGGCCAGAAGTACTGATCAGCGGGTCCTTCACTGTGAAATAAAGGATTCCTCCGGGCAGGACGGGGACGCCAAAGCTGTCAGAGTAATGGGTCAGGGCCACATGCAGGTAGGTCAGCAATTGGATACGTAAGCCGTGATATATATCCTGCAGGCCAATCCTGGTGTCACTGGACTTATAATCGATAACGCGCAGATAAACGGCATTTGCTGTTTCTGCCATGTCCAGACGGTCAATCCGGCCCCGCAGTTCCAGGGCATTGCCGTCAGGCAGCTGCACGGACAGGGGCGGCAGTCCGCCGTCCAGACCAAAGGTCAGTTCTACTCCCAAAGGCTTAAACCGGCCCTGCCTGGCGTGCTGGCTCAGGACAAGGGCAGCCCGGTCTATGGTCTTTTTAAGTTTGCCTGTTAGGTAACGATACCTGGCGGTACTGAGCAGAATTTCGCCCTGCAAAAGTGGTGCCAGTTCATCAATAATTTTTTTGTTCAACTCCCTGCAGTCTTCAGGGCTTAACTGGCTCCAGTCAAGCCCCTGTAACCGGACTTCCTCGGCAAAACGCAGCAGGGCGGCATGGAAGAGTTCACCCATATCAGGGGCTTCCAGACGGTAAATTTTACGCTCTTTTAAGCCCAGCCCGTAGGAACCGAAATGAGCAAAGGGACAGGCTCTGAACTTTTCAATGCGGGACACACTGGCTCTGACAGGCTGTCCGTAAAGAGACCGGCACAGATGTGTGGGAATAGGCCTTTCGCTATTTTGATGAAATACTCCGTGGAGGACTGTTAAAGCCTGGTTTCTCCCGGTGCCCCTCATTAGCCAGTTATAGACCTGCCACCACTGCGGCTCTATAGTGCCGCCTGCTTTGACAGTCCTTAACTTCGTTGCCAGGTAACTTATGACTTGATCAGAATTCACTATGTATTGGAAGTCCTCAGTCTCATTAATATAAAAAGGGTCTATCTGGACGACAGTTTCGGACAGCGCAGGAAAAAGCTCTTTTATTCTGGTCACCACCGGAGATCTGGTAACAGCCCTGCCTTCGCTGTCGGCCATGGGATAGCTGATCCAAAGCTTTTCACTGGATCTGGTTAAGGCGGTATAGACCAGAAATTGTTCTTCAAAGACCTGGCGGCTGCTTCCGGGGGCCAGGTCCAATCCTGCCGCCAGCAGTTTTTCACGCTCCTGGTCGTTAAAGAGCCCATCATCGGCGGGCCGCGCGGGCAAAACGCCTTCGCTGGCTCCCAGCAGAAACACTGCTTTCACATGGGGGCTTCTGGAACGGTCAAGGGTTCCTATAATCACCTGATCCAAACCAGGTGGAATCAGGCCGATATGCATACTTTCAAAGCCGGCATCCAGGATCTCGGCGTAGGCCTCACTTGTGACCTGATATTCGCCCAGGGCTTCGACCACTTCATCAAGAAGTCCGACCACCTGACTCCAAATTTGTCCATGAACCCTGGCGGAATCAGGGTTTCCGGCAGCCTCCCCGGCGGCTTTCCATTTTTCCAAAGCTGCGGCAGCCCCCAGATCCTCCAACAGGCTGTATACAGCCGAGGTCATTTGTCTGACATCACCGGCCGAGGAAACAGCCTGACTAAATTTGACCAGATGATTGGAGGCAGCTTTTTTGATTTCCAGGAGGTCTGCCCAGCCTTCATCATCCAGCCATCTAGCGCCTCTGATGCCTCGAGCCAGGACAAAATTTTCCAGCGAGAAAATGCTGTCCCTGTCCACCGGAACCAAGTCGGTCTTGAAGTAACGGAATACCGGCTCATAAGCCCAGTTCCGGCAGACGGTCTCTAAGGCAGACCTGATTAATTCCACCAATGGATGATGCAGTACACTGCGTTTTTGGTCGATAAAAAAAGGAATTCCATAATCCTTAAAAATCGAACTGATCATGGCATAGTATTGTTCCATATTCCGGACGAGGACGGCCACATCCTTCCATCGATAGCCATTATCTCTGATCAGGCAGACAATTTCCCGGGCGCAGGCTTCAACTTCTGCCCTGAGGTTGGCACCTGCGATTAATTTAAGATTTTGGGATTCTTCCTGAAAAGTTTGGACAGGATAACGAAAATAGTTTTTTTCCAGATGGGCAGCTTCCGGGGATTGGACAAATCTGAACGGTACATCTGGTTTAAGTAATACCGGATCCTCTAAAATAACACCCTGTTCTGCTGCCAGCCCTTTAACTTTATTCAGGGTTTCCCATGTGGGATAAAAAAGGTCGTCATCATAGAGTACCTGGTTTATACTGTCACAATCAATACAGAGGGATAAATTGACTTTTTCGGCTGTCCGGAAAAGGTTTTTAATTACAAGGAGTTCCAAAGGGGTAAAGCCCTTAAAACCGTCCAGCCAAAAAGTGGCATTTCTGAATTCAGTGGAATAAGGCAGGTTTTCTGCCAAAAGCTTCAGAAAATCATCAGGATCAGTGTATCTGGTGGACAAATAATCATCCAGTGCCTGGTACAGCAGGGATAAATCATTAAGTTTTTCATAAAGCAAAATAGAAGTTCCACTAAATTTATCGGCTGCCTCGGCAAGCATTTCAGGTGAAATCAGATAGGTTTTCAATTCACCGATACTGCGGGCAATACAGTCAGTAAAACCTGCCCGCACTGCACTTTTACCGAAAACAGCAAGTTTGTCACAGAGGATACTGATTAGATTTCGCAGGACCATCCGTTTGCCCAACTCTCCGATAGGAATCCGGGCAGCCCCACCCACCTCCAATAAAACCCGGTGGGCTAACCGTCGAAAACTTAAAACCTGGGCCCTGACAGAACCCCCGGAAGGCATTATGTTGGCCAGGGTATATTCCATTTGAAAAGTTGCCTGTTCAGGAACAAGCAAAATGACCGGGGGACCATTTGGTTCCACGGCTGCTCTTTGGCAGATTTGATTTACGATGTAATGAGTTTTGCCGGATCCGGCTCGACCGAAGATAAAACCCAGCTTCAAAGGAAAACACCCCTTATTTTTTGTCCTTGAAGTTCACACATATATGAATTAATTTCTATATTTAAAGAACTATTCCTTTATAATGCAAAACAAATGACATTTAGGTCTGGTTTTGGCTCATTTTATAGGATATAATACCAATATATAGGAATAATAAAAAAAGAGCCTTGGGAGGTATTTAAATGAATTGGCTGAAGACATACCATGACGACCACGACTCGGTTTTAGTGTTGTTGGCGAAGCTTGAAGGCAATATAAAAGACTTACAGAGTGGGCAGGATACACCAAATATCTTTACTGAATTCGTCGAATTCGGTGATGTAATAAAGGACGTTTGGATACCTCATTTTAAACGTGAAGAAACTGGAGTTTATCAAACTATTGCCAATTCCGGACCTGAGGGTGAAAAATTTATCGATTTCATGCTTCGCGAACACCAGGCTTTGTACAAGCTCTTTGATCAGTATTTTACGGCAGTGGAGTCCCGGGATAAGGGAAAGTTGATTGAAATCAGCAACACCCTGGAGAAGGTTTTACGCCACCACGTCCATCAGGAAGAAGAAAGGGTCCCACAATTCCTTGAGAGTATAAAGTAGGCTTAACCTAAAAAACGAAAAACATAAAATAACCGCAGAGACGCAGTGATAAAATATTTTATGAATATGAGAACAAAGGATTTTTTTAATGCAGAAAGCACCTTTTGATGGGTGCTTTTTTGTTTCAATTCGATAGACCATAATAGAAGTTGTTTCCACAAAAATATTTGTTTGTAAATAACAGTTTTATTCTCTGCGTCTCTGCGGTTTGTGTTATTTTTTTAAAAAGTAAAGTTTAATCTAAACGTTTTTTCATTCTTACTATCGATAGGGTCAGGATGGCTGCGGCAAAAACCGTGAGCAGGATGACATCCTGCCACAGGTACGCGAATCCCACGCCCTTGAGGACAATTCCCCTCAGAATCCGTAAGAAATAGGTCAATGGAATAACATAACCTATAAGTTGGATAATTTTTGGCATCGACTCCCTGGGGAACATAAATCCGGATAAAAGCACACTGGGCAGGATAATCATAAAGCTGACCTGCATGGCCTGCAGCTGGGTTTTGGCTACAGTGGAAACAAACATGCCGAGACCTAAGGCACCCATCAAAAATATGAACGACAGGCCTAAGAGCAGTAGAATACTGCCATTAACAGGGACATTAAACCAAAAGGTGCCAAAACCCAGAATAATTAAAATATCGATAAAGGCAATGAAAATATAGGGGATTAACTTACCGACAATCAGCTCAAAAGGCTTTACCGGGGTGATGATAAGCTGCTCCAGAGTCCCCCGCTCCCGTTCTCTGACCATGGCAAAAGCTGTCAGCATCATAGTGATGTTTTGCATAATTAAACCGATAAGGCCGGGAATATTGAATTTCATACTCTCCATATTCGGGTTGTACCAAATCCTGGACCTTAGGTCGATGGCCGGCTGCAGGTTCACCGGTAACCCAGTCTGCCGGAGAGTCTGCACTTTTAGATCAAAGGCCTCATGCTGAGCCACAACCTGGGCGGTGGACAGAGCAGTGCGGGCGACCAATGGGTCAGAACCGTCTACAATAAGCTGGAGCTGGGCCTCCTCATTCCGCTTCAGCTTCTTGGTGTAATCGGGTGGAATGATTATACCTACCCTGGCCCTGCCGGTGTCAATCAGAGTAGTCAACTCTGCAAAATTTTGGACATAGGTTTCGGTGTCAAAATAACCTGTATTGCGGAACATTTCAACTAGTTGCCGGCTCTCCAGGCTGTTGGTTTGGTCCAACACGGCAGTGTCAATATGTTCCACATCAGTAGTAACCGCATAACCAAATATCAACAGCATCATCACGGGAACAACAAAGGCCATGGCCAAACTTGGCGGGTCACGCCTGATCTGGATGATTTCCTTTTTTACAACTGACAGCAGTCTCTGGAGGTTCATCACAGCTCACCCCCGGTGTCTTTGGCTTTGGCTTTGCGGCTGGCGAACATATCTCTGACCCTGTCTAATTCGTCCTGGCCGACAAAAGAAATAAAGACGTCTTCCAAAGAATCATAACCGTATTTTTCCCTTAGCTGCAGGGGCGAACCATAGGCGGTAAGTTTTCCGTTGTTGATAAATCCAATGGTATCACACAATTCTGCTTCATCCATATAGTGAGTAGTAACAAAAATAGTAATGCCGCCTTTGGCCAGATACCTGATGATTTCCCAGAATATCCTTCTTGACACCGGATCTACTCCGGCTGTTGGCTCATCGAGAATGAGCAGAGGTGGTTCATGAAGCAGGGCACAGCCCAGCGCGAGCCGTTGTTTCCAGCCACCTGACAGAGTGCCTGCCCGGAATTGTTCCCTGCCTGTCAGACTGGCCAATTCTATAATTTCACCCATCCTTTTATTTGCCTTAGTCTTATCCAGCCCATAAATCCCAGCGTAAAACTCAAGGTTTTCTTTAACGGTCAGTTCCTCATACAGGCTGAATTTTTGGGACATGTAGCCGATATTTTGTTTTATTTTTTCTGTTTCTTTATAAATATCAAAGCCCAGGACATTCCCAGTACCCGAACTGGGAGTAATAATGCCACATATCATTCTGATAGTAGTGGATTTGCCTGACCCGTTAGGCCCCAGAAAGCCGAAAATTTCACCGGCCCTAACCTGAAATGAAACATTGTTAACCGCCAGGTGGTTACCGAACTTCTTGGTAAGAGATTCAACTTCAATGGCGATGCTCATGTTATCCTCCGACTTATTAATATTCCGAGAGTCTACTGCACAAGAGTGACATCGGCGGGCAGACCTGGCTTTAAGCGGTCTTTACCGTCTGTTATTTTTACTTTTACGGCAAACACCATATTCACCCGTTCTTCTTTGGTCTGCAAATTTTTGGGGGTAAATTCTGCTGTTGGTGAAATATATGCGACATCACCGCTGAAAGGCTGGTCGGGATAAGCATCGGTAAATATTTGGGCTTTTTGCCCGAGTTTTATTTTAGGCAATTCCTGTTCCGGAATATATACATTGACCCACAAGTTACCGGTTTCAGTAAGACTGGCGACCGGGGCACCAGGTGCAATAACCTCACCTTTTTGGAAATTCAAAGAACTTACTAATCCGCTGACAGGAGCAGCCAAAACGGTTTTCTCCAGTTGGGCCTTGGCTATTGCCAGGTTAACCTGGGCCTGTGTCACGCCTGTATCCGCTATGTTGATGGTTTCTGCTGTGGCTCCGCTCTTTAACAGATCTACCTGCTCCTGGGCTGATTTCTTTTGCGCGGAATATGCCTGCAGCTGGGCCCTGGCAGTCTCATAACGGTTTTGGGCGTCAGAAAGCTGCTGGGCTGTAGCACCTCCCTGTTCGAACAATACTTTGATTCTGTTTAAATTGTCCAAAGCATTATTAGCACTGTTTTGCGCCCCCTGCTGCAGGGACGCAATTTGCTGTACTGAAGCCTGCGCCTGAGAAATCAATTGTGTTCTGCTGCCGGCTTTGACTTCTTTAGATTTTTCCTGAGCGGACCTCAGGTTGGCTTCAGCCAGCTGGACCTGCAAAGCCTGGATAGTTGAATCAATCCTGGCTATAATATCACCTTTATTGACAAGAGTCCCTTCTTCTATCAGAATGTCATTCAATTTTCCGCCTGCTTCAGCATTAACATTGGTCACAGTAGCCTCGATAGTGCCCGAAGCCGACAAACCGGTTTTTTCGCTTCTGGCGCACCCGGAAGTGACTACTACAATTAGAATTAAAGACGTGAATATGTACATTCTAATCCTTTGCCATTCGATCATACCTGATCCCTCCCTAATTTGTCTGTGGTCTCTCGGAAATTCGAGATGCTTTATAATCGGTCTTAACGCCTTGGATTTTTTCGTTTTTTCTACATGCATTATTGAAGTAGCAAAAAAGAAATTATACCAGTAGAGTTCACAGAGGCACAGAGACTGACTGCTGAATCACTTGATTACTGTTTTCACTTAACTTTTGTTTATATTTTACCTACATCAAATTTAATTGATAGATGATCGAAAATTTTAGAAGCAGCTTTTAAGAATATATAAGAATAACAATAGTGCGAGCTAAATATATGTTAATTTTAAAAACTATAACGTTTGATTTTGCACTGTGCCTCTGTGTCTCTGTGGTATGTTTTTTAGTTGTTTCTTTCATAAACTGAGCCTCTGTAAGCAGTAAATGTATCAATTCAATATAACTCTTTTACATTATTTAGTAAAGGGAAAATTCTTAGATTTTTACAGAAGCCTCCCCAAAAAGGAATATTTTGATACCACTTATAATATTTTTGTACAAATAGTTAAAATAACAGGAGGTGATAAAATGAGCTTAAATCTCACATCAACAGTCAGGTCTTCCGGTAATATGAACTGGATATCAATTCTATACGGTACACTGATAGCCGTCATTTGTTCCATTTTGTTGATTGCGATAGGCGGTCTGGTTTTGTACAACGCCGACTATGAACGATTGGTTCCGGTTGTTGGATTGGCAATAGTTTTTTTGAGTGTCTTCATTGGTGGTTTGGTTTCTGCCAGGCAAGCCGGAAAAATGGGTTGGCTGCACGGACTAGGAGTTGCTCTGATTTTTTTGGTCTTGACGATTTTCTATAATATGGTATTACCGGGTGGTATTTTCGGTTTTGCTGTGTTTAAAAAGATTTTGGCCGCCGCTGCAGCGGGGTGCTTAGGTGGTATATGGGGTGTAGGTCAGGGATAAAAAATAAAAGAAATAGTGTATTAAAAAGACACCTGGCAAAAATTTTGCGAGGTGTCTTTTACATCATAAATTACTTCGTACGTCTGATAACTTCTATTTTAACATCATGGGTTTCAACGGTTGATGTCAGATTATCAACTTTATTTTCAAGATTTATCTGGCTCTTTTTTAAATCATTGATGTCACCTTTCATACTGGTAATATCGGCCTTCATATAAGTGATTTCACCTTTCATATAAGTGATATCAGCCTTCATTTCGTCGATATCGGTTTTTATATTGGTGATATCATTTTTCATACTGGTTATATCCGCTTTTATATTGGTAATTTCACTGTTTATATTGGTAATTTCACCGTTTATATTGGTAATTTCACCTCTAAGATCGGAAAAGCCCTTTTGCATTTCGATATACATTTTGGTAATTAATTCATGATTTCACTGCAAAAACCCCTATTTAATCTTCTCTTCCAAGAAGGAAATCCATCTCCTAAAGTCGAATTACTGAGTATAAGAAAGAAATCATTCGAANTGATACGGATTTGCTGAAATTCAAATTTGGATTATCCTTATTTTCCCACCTTCGGTGGAATTGAAGGTGAAATTTTACTGCTTTCAGCAGTGAAATCATTCATAAATTTTTTCTTCCAAAAATTTCAAACCCTTTCAAACCTGTAACTTAAATCTATATCAAAATAATAACATAAATTTAGTAACCGGTCTATAACAGCTCGCTGATACAACCCTCATAAGTTTCTGATAAAATTTGCGATTATGAGTCCCAATCCGATGATCAAAGACATCGCTCCAAGATTAAATCTGAATTTTATTCGTCTATTTCTCCCACCAAAGCTGGTCCTATATTTTGCCCTTCGTCTGCTTCTGGCCAAACCACCACCGCTCATAATTAAACCCTCCGTTTTATTGTTAGTCTCCCTTTTCTAAATTAAATATGCAGACAGATAGAAAACAATAACCTATTTTAAATCCCCCAAAAAAATGGAGTGTCTCTTTAGAAGAGAACACTCCATTAAGAATTAAAGATTTGTTTTTTAATACTCTGGCGGCAGGGCATTTATCTGGGATACTCTAAACACCGGTCCGTCAACACAGATGTATTTCTCACCGATGTTGCAGCGGCCGCATTTACCAACACCACATCTCATGTTCATTTCCAAGGTGGTGATAATGTCTTCAGGTTTCCAACCCATCTTCTGGAAGTTACCCAGCTGAATTTTAATCATAATCGGCGGTCCGCAGGTTAAAGGAACTGTGTTGTTTATGTCTGGTACAATTTCCTGCAGCCAGTCCTGAGTAATAAACCCGGTGCGCCCATCCCACTTCGGATCCGGAGCATCCAGGGTAATGTGGACATGGGTGTCTTTAGCTTTTGGCCATTTGTCAAAAATATCATATTTGAAGCACAGGAGATCATAAGTCCTGGCTCCATAAACAATATCTACCCGGCCATAGTCGTCACGGTTATCTAAAACATAATCTATCAATGAACGAAGTGGAGCTATACCAATACCACCGACAACAAACAGCAGGTTCTTGCCCTTTAATTCATCGAAGGGGAAGTTATTGCCATAGGGTCCGCGGATGGCAATCTTGTCACCTTCACTTAATTCATGAATAGCAGTGGTTACTCGGCCAACTTTAGCTATAGAGAACTCCAGATAGCCTTTCTTGGTTGGGGAAGAAGTAATGGAAATCATTATTTCCCCAACTCCCAGAAGTGACAGCATACCACACTGCCCGGGCAGGTTGCCGAAGTCCGCCATAATCTCCGGATCATCAAAAATAACCTGGAAGGTTTTAATATTTTCATTCTCATCGATAATTTTTTGGATGGTGGCTACATGAGGCACCAAAGGACGGGCAACTTCTCTGGTATTGCAGTTACAGGACATCTTAGCCAACCTCCTTAACTTTGTTTATAATCTGAGCGATGTCGAGGTTGACAGGACATTTCTCCAGACAGCGGCCGCAGCCTACACAGCCGAACATACCGTAACGGTCAACCATATAACGGAGCTTGTGCATAAACCGCTGGCGGGTTCTTTCCTTTTTGGAAGGTCTGGGTTGATGATTATTGGCTCCTCTGGTGAAGTTGCTGAATTGGCAGGAGTCTGCACAGCGATACCTGTAACCTACTGCACTCTGGTTATTGCAGTCTGCAATGTCAAAGCAGTGACAGGTCGGGCAAACGAAGGTGCATGTGCCGCAGCCGATACAGCGCAGTGATTCGGTATCCCAGATAGGATGATCAAACATGTTGTCAAGTTTGGCTTTAACACCGTCGACATCAATTTTCATCTGCTTCTCGATGGCCGGAGCAACAGCTTTTTCTTTAGCAGCCTGACCACTGCCGTCGTCGTTGGTAAACAGATCACCGCAGGCAGCTGCCAGCTTTTCACCTTTTTCTGTGAGAACTTCCACCAGGTATCTATCACCCAGATCAGTCAGCAAAACATCAGCACCTTCGGCTTTACCGGGGTTAACTCCAAATGCTCCGCAGAAACAGGTGTGGCGGCATGTGTTGCAGCTCATGGCAACTATAGTGGTCTTTTCGCGCTTGTCAAGGTAATAGTCATCACGGAATTCGGCATCAAAAACTTTGTCCAGAATCTCAATACTTTTTACGTCACAGGGTCTTGCCCCGAACAGAACCCGGTTGGGAACCCCCTCTACCGGCGTGATGGCCCATGACGGATCATTTAAATCATAGGTGAACATCTTCTCACTCTGTGGGAAAAAGAAATCCTTTGGCGGTACTAGGGCATTTTGATAATCCAGCACAACTCCTTCGCCTGATTGCACAGGCTTTAACAAGGTAATTCCGTCATTTTGGATGGGAGCGATGAGCTGGCTGCCCTGGGCAATTTTATTCAGCAGGTTTGTGACCTGGTCTTTCTTCATTGATTTATCAGCCATCTATTTTCACCTCTCCATCCTACATAAATTCTTCGGGGTCTTCGAGTTTGATTTGTCCAAGGACAGATCCTCCCTCTTCAACAGAACCCGGAGTTTCCATGTTAAATAATTCTTTACAGTCTTTCAGAAGCTTTTTATTTAGCAGTCTGATGGGAATATTCATCGGGCACACCCTGTCACACTCGCCGCAGTCCACACAACGACCGGCCAGGTGGAAGGCCCGGACCAGGTGAAAGAACTCATTTTCCTGAACATTGATTTCCTTACCAATCCAGTCAGGCTTAATCGAATCAAAAATACATTCCCGACATGTGCAGCCCGGGCAGGAATTGCGGCAGGCATAACACCGGATACATTTGCTAAACTGGGACAGCCAGAACTTAGCCTTCTCCTCTGTTGACATTGCTTCATATTTCTGAATTTCATCATAACTGTCTGGAGTCGGGCTGCCATTAATCTTTTCACCAACAAGATAATCAGCTACAACCGGATTGTGATGTTCACAAGTAATGCACTTATCTAGCGAAACTTCATTTTTCTTAACTGTAAAGTCACCCTTGGAAGTCTTGATGACAACATCGTCACCTTTTTCTTCAACACCAGTTAACTGTCCGGAAACATCCATTTTGGAAGCCAGTTTTGTGTAATCTAGCTGTCCTGCACAGGGGATACCGATTGCAACTGCTTTATCCCTGGGAATAATGTTATCCTGAGTTAACCTGAAGATTCCACGGGAGTCGCAGCCTTTGACAACAACCGCAATTTTACCCGGAAAGGTCTTTAAGTCAGACAGGTATTTGGTAAGCCCATTAACGCAGAATTGGTTCCAAACCAATTTGTTTACATCATCGGGGGAAGTAATGAAGACAGGCTGCGTTCTGACGGACTCTGACCCGAGGCCGTACCCGATAACCATGTCCACTACTTTATCCTGCAGTAACTTGGCCGCTGTATTTCTTAGATTTTCAGTAACTTTATTCATCTGGCACACCTCATCCTTTTAATCTTTCGCGAATCTCTTGTTCGGGCCAAGGGCTGCAATCTTTTCTGTCATTTCTTTGGTAGTATCAGCCCATTTTTGACCTTCCGAACCGGAGATCCAGCGTGCGTTGAAACGGCCAGGGTCATAGCCTACATATTCTAAGAGACGCTTCATAACCAAATATCTTCTTCTGGTAAAGTAATTACCACTAACATAGTGGCAGTCACCAGGGTGTCAGCCACCCACGAGAACACCGTCAATCCCCTTTTGAAAGGCCCTCAGCACAAATTCAGGTTTAACGCGGCCGGAGCACGGCACACGGACTACTCTCATAGTTGACGGATGCTGAAAACGGCTGACGCCGGCAACATCTGCACCGGCATAACTGCACCAGTTGCAGGCAAATCCTAAAATTTTTGGCTGCCATTCTTTTTCATTTACAGACATGCAGCATCCACCTCCGCAAGCAATTGTAGATTTGTGAAGCCTTTTAGGTTCATTGAACCTGAACGGCATTCACCGGTACAAGCACCACAGCCTTGGCACAGACCGGAGTTAACACTGGCAACCGTACGGGTTACAGTTTCACCATGAACCCGTTCGGAAATCTCTTTGCCTTCAATAGCTTTATATGGGCATACCGGCTTGCAAAGCAGGCAGCCAACACAGGTTGCTTCATAGCAGGCAGCAATCTGCGGGTTTGTAGCCATTTCATCCTTGGAGAATAAACCAACGACCTTGACAGCAGCAGCACTGGCCTGGGCAACAGTGTCAGGGACGTCTTTAGGTCCCTGGCAGACCCCGGACAGAAACACACCACCGGTGTTGGTTTCAACAGGACGAAGTTTTGGGTGGGCTTCAGTAAACCAGCCGTCTTTATCATAGGAGAAGCCGACGGTTTGGGCTAGTTTGGTAGCATCTGCCCGGGGTACCATGGCAGTTTCCAAAACCACCAAATCTGCTTCAACTTCCACATATTCGCCAAGCAGGGTATCTTCCCCGCGGACGATTAGTTTATTGCCATCCTGATAAATTTTTGACACCTGTCCGCGAATATATTTAGCACCATCTTCTTCCCTGGTCCGCATGTAGAACTCATCATACATTTTACCGGGAGTACGGACATCCATATAGAAGATATAAACATCCGAATCTTTAATTTTATCCCGAACCTGGTGGGCATGCTTGGCTGTATACATACAGCACGCTCTGGAGCAGTATGATTTGGCCTTATTAACATCTCTTGAGCCTACGCACTTTACAAAAACAACTGTTTTTGGAATTTCGCCGTCTGAAGGGCGCTTGATTTTACCATCGGTTGGACCTGTGGCATTTACCAATCTTTCAAACTGAATCCCGCTGATGACGTCAGGCAGAGTGCCTCCGCCATATTCAGGGTAGTATTCGCCCCAGTTGATGAGATCAAAACCGGTAGCCATGACGACAGCACCAAACTTTTCAGTAACAACTTCATCTTGGTCTTGATAGTTGATGGCTCCAGAAGGGCAAACTTTTTCGCAAACCCCACACTTGCCGTCAATCAGTTTTTTACAGGTGTCTTTGTCAATCACAGGTTTGTTGGGCACGGCGTTTACGAAGGGCTTATATATCGCAGCCCGCTTGCCGAGAGTTTCATCAAACTCGCTGGTAATTTTTTTTGTTGGACATTTGGCTTCACAGATTCCGCAGCCGGTACACTTGCTGTAATCAACATACTTGGCATTTTTCTTTATAGTAACTTCAAAGTTACCGATATATCCACCCACTTCCTGAACCTCAGAGCAGGTGTAAAGTGTAATATTAGGATGCTGCGCCGCAGCAGTCATTTTTGGCCCGAGTACTCACGAGCCGCAGTCTAGGGTCGGGAAGGTTTTGTCTAACTGGGCCATCCTGCCGCCGATAGTCGGCTCCTTCTCGACAATAACTACCTGGTGACCGGCATCAGCAATATCAAGTGCTGTCTGCAGACCGGCAATCCCCCCGCCAATAACCAGCGCACGCTTTGTTACCGGAATATAGCTTTCAAAAAGAGGCTCCAGTTTTGACACTTTGGCAACTGCCTTACGCACCAATTCAATGGCTTTTTGGGTAGCTTTTTCGGGTTCATTGGAATGAACCCAGGAGCAGTGCTCCCTGACATTGGCCATTTCTACCATAAACTGGTTTATGCCGGCTTTTTCAGCAGCCTTTTGGAAGGTCGGTAAATGCATCCGCGGTGAACAGGCGGAAACTACCGCAGCTTCGATTTTGTGTTCTTTGATGGCCTGGACAATGGTATTTTGGCCGCTTTCAGAACAACTGTACTTGTTATCCTGGACAAAAACAACACCGGGGAAGGCTTTGATTACTTCCGCAACCTTTGGTATATCAACTACACCGCCGATGTTGGTGCCGCACCAGCAAAGAAACACCCCAATTCTTTTCATTTTGCATCGCTCCCTGTTTGGTAATTTATTAATTTAAATCGGATTAACCTAGCTTTGAAATCACTGATTCATAAGCCGTGAAGTTTTTATGCATCCCGACAGTTTTTGGATCCATACCCATGGCATAGGACAACATTTGGGTAAAATAGACCACCGGGATATTATAATTAGTCCCAAACTTCTTGTTAACCGTGGATTGCTGCATATCTAAGTTCTGATGGCACAACGGACATGCAGTGACAATCATGTCTGCTCCAGACTTAACCGCTTGCTCCAGGACCTTTTGAGTCATAGCAAGTGGTGTATTAAAATCAGCAAAACCCAGAGAAGCACCACAGCACTCAGTTTTAAAGGGCCAGTCTAAAGCCTCTGCCCCAAACATAGTCATGATATCATCAATTGTGCGTGGACGCTCAGGATGGTCAGCATGGGCAACTTTGGGCGGCTTGACATAATAACAGCCATAATATGCTGCAATTTTTAAGCCTTTTAATGATCTTTTGATAGTTTGGGAAATCTTTTCAGGGCTAACATTTTTGATGGCTTCCATAATTGTCAATACTTTACTGGAACCTGTGAGTTCATATTCAATGGCCTGATTAATTTTTTTTCTTGTTTCAGGATTTGTGGTCACTTCGTGATTCACCCACACCAACCTCTGCCAGCATGCGGCACAAGGGACAACAATGTCTAACCCCTCTTTTTCAGCCGGAATAAGGGTGGTGGCTGGAATTGCCAGTCCCAGCAAATGGCTGAAGCTGTGGGCCGAGCTTGCGCCACAGCAGGTCCAGTCAGGGACTTCCCAAAGGTCAATGCCTAAGTTCTGGCAAACAAATTTAACAGATGTATCATACTGTTTTGCCGGACCATGGAGGGAACATCCTGGGTAATAAGCATACTTCACTATTTCTCACCCTCCATTCTTTCAATTTTTTCAACATTTTCCATGATTTTTTTAATTTGTCCGGGATTTTTTAACTTTGGCGGGAAAAACGGCAGGGTTCCCTTCATTATTGCAATTGGTGCTACTCCTAAGAGGTTAAAACCATAACCCGTTTTAAAAGTAATATCAGCTGCAAAACCAGCCTCCCAGATTCTGCCAAATTTTGCAATAGATTTCATGAATGAATCATGAACTGAATGGGCTTTATTTGCATTCTCGGCATAAGTTTTTCGTTTTTTGGACAGGATTCTCAATACATCCATGACCCGGGCAGTATCAATGTCCCTTGGACAGCGGGCAGTACATGTAGAACACAGAACACACGCCCAGATAGTCTTAGTACTCAAAACACGTTCTTCCATGCCTAATTGAACCATTCTCATGATGCGGTTTGGCGAAACATCCATGCCTCCGCAGATATGGACTGAACAGCCAGCTGAACACCTTCCACACTGGTAGCATCTGCGGACATCCTGCCCACTCATCTTGAATACTGTTTCAATTAAGCCGCCATGTTCCTGCTGTATTTTTGACAAATTTAAAACAGATGTGCTCATTCCTAACCCCTCTTTGCCTAAAATAATAACAAGGTAAACAGTAAATAGGCTTGCCGGCCACCTCCTCAAAAATAAAATTTAAACATAATTGTTTATAGTCGTTTTGTGAAATGAGGAACATTAAGGACAACAAAAAATAACACAGATTGTCCTGTATAATTTTATTCTATATACACCCGATAATTCCTTTTTAAGATCTAATATTTTTTCGAAAATATAAGAAATTTGTAGAATGGATTTTTCTTAATATAGCTGAAACTGAGGCATGTCAAGGGATTGAATACTGTCGAAAAATGTCTAAATATGTCGAGAAAATAATTACAGAAAGTAATATATTTAACAAATTTACCAGTATTTGGAACTAGTTGTGGTTTCACATACTAATGGTCTGCTCCAAAATCTTTTCATTTAGGGCAAATTTCAAAAAGTAGGCCGGTCAAAAGTGGTGGATAGCAAGGAAGAAAATTTACCGGTTCCACCGCTTTGAACCGGTCTAAACAAAGAGAGGAGCGTTTTGCTCCTCCACCCTTCATCCCGGCATAAATTTAGTTGAATATTTTAACCAAGACTTTTCTAAGAAACTGAGGAAGTCTAATAAAATAAACTTTCAAGACCTCTCACCCCTTTGTTTTATTAACTCTGTACTTATAATATGAACAAAGTTGTGATTGGTGACTGTCTATGAATTTTTTTAATATTTTGGAACTTTAATATTGCTGATCATCAGGTATGATAGTAACAACATAATTACAGGATATGCCGCAGGCGGCAGACGGTTACCCAATAAAACCGTCAATGCGACCAGACTGCCTGCTGCTGTAATGGGTATTCCAACAAAGTAGGAGGAAATATTCAGCACATTGAATTTTGCCAGTCTGATTGCACCACACAAAGCAAAAATAACACACACAACCAACCCTGGAAGGCCAAAGGTTTTCATTTTAAAAGCGTAAACAAGAATTGACGGCGCCACACCAAAGGAAACCAGGTCAGCAAGGGAATCTAATTCTTTGCCGAATGGCGAGGCAGCATCTAATCTCCTGGCCAGTCTGCCATCCATGCCATCTAAAACCATGCCTAAGAGAATCATAATTCCGGCAATATGAAACTCGTTGTCCATGGTAAAAATAAGTGCGATTACACCTAGCAAAAGGTTAGCCAATGTAAAAATGCTGGGTATAATTTTAGTATTCATTTTTAAGCCTCCCGATGACTGTTTCCCCTCCAACAACCTTATCCCCTTTTTTAACAAAAATCTCCACGCTGGTAGGAACTATAATTTCGGTACATGAACCAAATTTAATCAACCCGAAAATATCCCCACGGGAGACTTTGTCATCTAATTTAACCCAGCATACTATGCGGCGGGCGATAAATCCTGTTATTTGATTAACAAGTATCCGGAATGGACCGTTTTCAATGCCGACATAATTTTTCTCATTGATTTCTGAAACATGGCTTTTAAAAGCGGGCAGCATTTTACCTGGGCGATAACTTCTGTAACCTATGGTCCCATCCATTGGACACCTGTTCAGATGTACGTTAAAGATCGATAAAAAAATGCTCACTCTGATTGCTTTGCTTTTTAAATACCTATCTTCATAGATTTCAGTTACTTCCATAATCCGACCATCGGCCGGAGAAATTAGGATGCCTTCATCAGTGGGTATTGTTCTGGGAGGATTTCTGAAAAAAAATCCGACAAAGAGAAATAATATCCCGGGTATCAGGGCAAGCCAGGGCAAAAAACAATAAGTAATTACTGTAAGAACTGCAAGCACTATCAGGTAAGGTACTGCATCTCGTGCTATAATATTTTGCTGTCTCATGGAACTAGCTACCTCCCGCGCATTAACTTATTACATTCTACCACTTTTTGCCGAAAAATAAAAGGGGGCGAGCCAACTGTTAGGCATCCAATCGTGAGACTCACACTTCTGCAAGTGGGAGTGGTACCCCGTACTCCGCTTCGGTGGGGGTAGACTCCCCCACCGAAGTCTCGATGTTCAACTTAAGTTGAACGAGTTCACTGTTCTCTTCTCTTAAAGTTTTTCAAATATTTTTCGACATTCTGGCCTGCTTCCAAAAGGTTAATAACGTTTTTTTCCGGACGTACACCCTGGGCCCAATTACTGATCTTTTTGAGGACAGTGAAAGTGTCACCTTTAAAATGTGTTTTAGCAGGCAGAGAGTTTAAGAACCGCCGGCCATATTTCCTGTCAACAATCCGTCTGTCCAATATGACTACAACACCGTCATCATCTTCAGCCCTGATCAGCCTGCCGAAACCCTGCTTCATTTTTATGATAGCTTCAGGCAAACTGTAACTGGAAAAAGGGTCTTTATTGTTCTTAACCAGTTCTTCAAATCTTGCTTCAACAATAGGCGTATTTGGCGGTGCAAAGGGCAGCCTGACAATTATGACACACTTCAGAATTTCACCCGGGAGATCTATCCCCTCCCAGAAACTACTGGCTCCAAACAATACTGCACTTTTCGCTTTACGAAATTCTTCAGTCAGCCTGGTCCGTCCGCCGTCAATTCTGTGGCCAAGTAAATCGATACCAGCTTCTTCAAGCTGGGGCAAAAGCTTAAAATATGTCTCTCTTAACATTCTGTGTGAAGTAAAAAGGACCAGAGTCTTCCCGCTAAAAATTTTCGCCGTTTGGAAAATCACCGGAGTGATATTGTCAATATACTCCTTTTCCAAAACAACGCCAGGATCTGGCATATCCCGTACCACACAAAGCAAAGATTGTGTATCATAACTAAAAGGTGAGGACAGCAAATGCTTGAGTAGTTTTTCCTCCGGAAATGAGATCAAACCAACTCTTTCCATAAAATGATCGAAACTTCCCTCTACACTAATGGTAGCAGAAGTTAAAAGAGTGCTTATCTTCGTTAGAAACAGGTTCTCATATAATAGCCGGCTTACTGAAACGGGTGCACATCTGATTCTGGCATCAGACTTTAAGCCCTTATCGATTTCCAGCCAAAAAACATGTTCTTCAGTTCCGGCTGTAAAAGCTGTTAAATTTGAGTTTATTTCCTCAAGACCCTGAATCTGAAATTCTATATCCTTTCTTAATGCTGCCAGATATTTTATTTCCTCTTCACTGGTGCCATCCAGAGATGTTATTAGTTTATTCAGCATTTTAATCAGATTCCCGGTTCTTAACAAGTAATTGTCTTTGACCGCTGTAAAAGCTTCCCAATATTCGCCTTGTCTGTCATCGCGCCTGACCCGGATGACCAGGTAACTTTCATCATCAGAACCTGTTACCAACCGGCCACACCAAGCAGTCAATATATTTTCCATTTCATTAATACTATCATATATGCTTCTTACCACATCAAAGCAGTCATTAATGGTTTGGTCAATTTTTTCATGTTCCGCCTGGCTTAATTCATCACCATAGTTTTTAAGAATGATTTTAAACTGGCTCAGCGGTCCGGGACTCAGGCCTCCGCCAAATCCTCTGTTAAGGTGAAAAAACATTTGTTTCAGGCTATTTATACTTATGGTCCAGCCTAGCTGCTCCGTTGCAGTTTGTTCTAAATGATGGGCTTCGTCGATAATCAGATAATCATAAGCCGGCAGCAGTTTGCTCTGAAATTTTATGTCTGCCAGCAAAAGCGAGTGGTTGGCAATTAAAATATCGGCAGCTTCAGCCTGTTTGCGGGCTTTGGTCACAAAACAGTTTTTATGATACCAGGGACAGTCAGGCCCTAAACAAGAGTCCTGATCCGAATTTATTTCTCCCCAGTAAGCAGTCTGGGGAGGTAAAATATTTAGCTCCGACTTGTCTCCGGTCCTGGTAGAAGTAAGCCAAAACATAACTTTTAGCAGGAATAATAGTTCCTTTAAGTCAACGGAAGCTCTGTCTCTCAGTTTGGACTGCCATCGCCTCAGGCAAAGGTAATTATTCCTGCCTTTGATCAGAGCAGCATTAAAATTAAACCCGACAGCTTCCCGAATGGCAGGCAGGTCCTTATTCCACAACTGTTCCTGCAGGTTAATCGTATGGGTCGCGACCATTACTTTTGTACCACAGTTTAAAGACCAGGTTATTGCAGGCAGCAAATATGCCAAAGATTTACCGGTGCCGGTACCGGCTTCAATAATCACATGTTTAGCGTCCAGAAAACCCCGGACCACTGTCTTTAACATTTCTGCCTGTTCCGGGCGGAATTTATATTGGGGATATTTTTGCGCAAAAGGCCCCCCGGGCGCAAGGATATCTGCTAATTTTTCGATATCCGGACCCGTTTTCCTTGTTTGCTTTGGATCATTGGTGAATAATCCACCGGTTTCCTCCAAAACTGTGTCGGCCAAAACTAAGGTTGACCCGGTCTTCGAAGCAGGAAAGGATGTCGCGAACTCCATAATCCATGACGCAAAAACCTGCCCCAGATACCAATTACGATCTTTTACAGAATTGTAGATTTCAAATAAAAGATCCTGGCTAGCCTGTTGAAACAGGCTGCGGCATTTGTAAAAAACATTGGCCGCAGACACGGCGTCCTCCAATGCCCGGTGGCTGACCGAGTCTTCTAAGCCCAGTAATGTGCGAATGGCTTCCAGGCGGTAACTGCCTGCTCTGGGCAGGACAACCTGGGCAATTTCCCATGTATCAATCAAAGGGTTGGCGAAATGTCTATTTACATTATTTTTAAGAAAGGCGATGTCAAAGGAGATGTTATGGCCACCCACCGGGAATTCACCCAAAAATTCCAAAAGGGAACTGCTGACTTCTGTTATATCAGGAGCATCTGCCAGCATCTCATCAGTGATCCCTGTAATTCTTGTAATTACGGGAGGCAGTTTTTTTACCGGTTTGACCAGGGTCTGGAAACGTTCAATAACACTGCCATTTTCAATAATTACAGCCCCAACTTCAATTATTTCGTCATATTCAGGGTTTAGTCCGGTGGTTTCCAGGTCCAAAAAGGCATATCTTTTTGCCATAATCTTTGTTATCTCCCTTGGATTCTTCTTTCCCCTGCTGTAAAATCAGGTGGTTTTCAGGTTGTTTAAGCGGTCAAACGGACAGGCAATAAGCTTAAATTCCTATGCTAACCGTTTAGGCTTGAATTTCTACAATTTAAGGCTAAACTCTGGTCAAATTAAAGGTAACACACTAAAATAAGATTACAATCCAATTTCGAACAACTTTTAACTTTATATACTCCTCTCCCTACTCTTCGGCTGTATCTTATCGATACAGTCAATTTTTTTTTTACCCTTCAATCACCTTAACTACTACCTTCCTTGATCTGGGACCGTCAAATTCACAAAAATATATGCCCTGCCAGGTACCTAAAACTAATCTGCCATTTTCAATGAAAATTGCTTGGGAAAATCCCATCATGCTCGCTTTAATATGAGCAGCAGAATTGCCTTCCAGGTGTTGGTAGCCATCGTGCCAGGGCACGATTTTATCAGTCTCCCTTAGAAAGTCGGAAACCACCGTGGGGTCGGCATTCTCATTTATTGTAACACCGGCTGTTGTATGGGGCACAAAGACATGACAAATCCCTGTGGCAACACCTGTTTCACTGACCGCTGTTTGAACCGCAGCAGTGATGTCAAGCATTTGTGAATGTGATTTTGTCTTAATAGGGATTTCTTTAAGCATGACGGACCTCCTCACTCTCCACTCTTCCCACAGGTATACTAAACGTAAACCTCGCTCCTTTACCATATTCACTGGTTACCCCAACTTGTCCATGGTGCGCTAAAACTATATTTTTGGCAATGGCTAACCCTAGTCCTGTGCCACTATTACCTTCTCTGGTCCTAGCTTTGTCAACTTTATAAAAGCGCTCCCAAACATGAGCTAATTCGCCTGGCTGGATCCCCTCACCGGAATCAGCGACGGAGATTTCGACATATTCCCCCTTAAGTTCGGCGGCAACCCGCACAACCCCGTGTTCCGGAGTATGCCTGACAGAGTTATCCAGCAGGTTTATCAGAACCTGTTGGAGTTTATCTTCATCACCATTAATCATCGGAATATTTTCGGGAACGCTGACCTGGAGGGTTTTATGCTGTTCCGCAAATAGCGGAACAAACCTCTCGGTGACTCTAAGAACCAAATCTTGTATGACCACAGGTTCTGTTTTCATATTTATATTCCCAGTCTCCAACTGGCTGAGATCAAGGATGTCATTAACTAATCTGCGTAATCGTAAAGTTTCATCAAGGACAATGTTAAGATATTTTTCCCGTTGTTCCTCATCTTCAGCCAATCCGTCAGTCAGAGCCTCTACATAGCCCTGCAGCAGGCTGAGCGGACTTCTCAGTTCATGGGAAACATTTGCTACAAATTCGCGTCTGAGAGAATCCAGGCGCTTTTCTTTTGTAATATCATGGAGAACGGCTACAATCCCCCGCACGCCCCCTCTGCCATGCCGGAAAGGTGCCATACTGAGATTATAGATCCTGTCTCCAATTGTAATATCACATTTTGAGTAATCACTCATAAGTAAGGCCTGATTTGCTTTTTCTTTTAGGACACTTAAGCCGGGATAATTTCCTGGCTTTTGCTCAGCCATGACCGGATCCTGCAGAAGTTTTTGGGCCGGTGGGTTCATTAAAAGGATTTTACCACTGATATCAAGAGTGATAACAGCATCTGTCATACTGGTTAATATATTAGCCAATTGGTCTTTTTCATTAGATAAGGCATCCATATTTTTCTGCAGTTCGCTGGAAAGAAAATTAAGAGTATCTCCTAACAGACCAAGCTCATCATCTGTTTCTGCAGTTACTTTTTCACTGAAATTTCCTTTGGCCATTTCCATGGCTACTCTAATCATATCCATAATCGGTCTTGTAATTGTCTTAGAAAAAATAAACCCAAGGATCGTAGCCAAAAATATAGTGCCTATGGCTAATAACAGGATTGTTTTTTGGACTGTCCGCACAGTTTGGGAAACCGGTTCGACAGGAGAGTGCAGAAACACGGCACCCACCACTTCATGGCCGATTTTTATTGGCACTCCTACTGATAATACTGTAGCGTTAATCCCTGGGTAGGTGCCCCGCTGAGCAACGACTTCCCCCTGTAAAATCTTTTCCACATCAGGATATTCCAGCTTGGTACCTTTATCCATTGAGGTATTATTGATGGTGTTTACTCTTATTAACCCGGCTTTGTCAGTAATTACAATTTTAGCATCAATGTATTTGCTGATGTTGTATACTTCAGCCTCCCAGCGCATTGGGTTATTGGGTGAGGCCGCTATCATCTCGGCAATCTTAGCACCATTTTTGGCCAGTTCCTGAGACTTTACCATAAAATAGAAATTTTCGAAAAACTGCGAAAGAAAAAAACCCAGCAGAAACATGACCAGTATTACAAGGACCACCATGGACAGCCATAGTTTTCCCAAAATACTCCTGATAATCATTTAGCCACCTCAAACTTGTAACCCACACCCCAGACAGTAGATATGTAACCGGCAGCTTCACCATGTCTGGAGATCTTTTCCCTCAGCTTTTTCACATGAGTATCAACTGTCCTCAGGTCGCCGTAAAAATCATACCCCCAAACATGCTCCAGCAGCTGTTCCCTGGTGAATACCCGGCCAATATTTTTCGCCAGGAAGGTAAGTAGTTCGAATTCTTTGGGAGTTAAATTAACGCGGTTATTTTCTACGCTTACTTCCCTGGCTTCGTTGTTGATTTCCAATCCCGGAAAACGCATGATGGCACCGGTCGCTGCTGAAGGCTTAGCGGCTGTCCTTCTCAACAATGCTTTTACCCTTGCTGCCAATTCTCGCGGACTAAATGGTTTGACCACATAATCATCAGCACCAAGCTCAAATCCTAAAACCCGGTCAATTTCCTCGCCCCTGGCCGTCAGCATAATCACAGGAATATCGCTGTTTTTACGAATTTCTTTACATACTGTGAGACCATCAATTTTCGGCATCATTATATCCAAAATCACCAAATCAAAGGTATTTTTAGACAATTGAGACAGGGCTTGTTCGCCATCTGCCGCTTCTGATACCTTATAACCTTCCCGAACGAGGTACATTTTGACAAGGTCACGCATTTTAGCCTCATCATCGGCAATTAAAATATTTGCGGATGGGTTCATTTGTTTACCCCTCTTTTGCACCTAATTTGTAGTAAAAGAAATCTTCCTAAAAACTTAGGAAGATTTCTGTCAGAAGATATCCAACCTTCTGTTTGTTTTAACCTCAGCCAAATCTTGAAGAGGAACCACAACTCAAATCACAGGAGCTCTGACCGGTAGATTTAACATTCACGGAAATAGGAGTAAATAGCTGCTGGACACTTGAGCTGCTGCAATTTGGACATTTTACCTGATCCCGCTCAGTAATGGAAATTCGTACTGTAAACTTATGCTCACAGTTTTTGCATCTAAAATCGTAGGCCGGCACTGCCTTCACCTCCTAATATAACTATTATATATACTTGTTTAGGCAAAATCAACTTCCTTGTATTTTTCACGCAAAAAGTCAATTTCTTCTTCTAACTTTTCCATTTCCAGAATCATCTGTGGTTTAACTGAATGTGCAGGCCATCGTTTCTTTAAATCCTCCATTTGTTGTTCAAGAAAAATTATTCGCTCTAAGATTTGTTCAGCGGAGTTTTCTATAGTGATCCCCCCTTTTCTTCAGCTAAACTTAAAAGAAAATGGGCCCATGCCCATAATAATCACAACTCATTCCTCACTCTCCACTCATCACTCATCACTCATCACTCATCACTCATCACTCATCACTCATCACTCTTTACTAACCTCATACGGCCAAGTCATCATACCGCCGTCTAGATTATATACCTGATTATACCCAAGTTGCACCAGGTATTCTGCAGCCATAGAACTTCTTGAGCCCGACTGACACACCAGGGCAACTTTTTTGTCTTTGGGAATTTCGCTTACCCGGGACACAGGTGATCAACAAAAATATGTCACTGTATTTGGAAAGGCTGCCAACTGCGGCAAATCCAACACCACTTAAGCCAAGTGATGCAAAAAATAATGGCCCCAGTCAGCTAATACAGGCGAAAAAAGCACTGATTACCGAACCTCCGCTGGTAACTTTTTCTTTTATACTCAAGGCCAACACCTCCTTTAAATCAGTCGCGAGTTGCGAGTCGCGGTAGATAGCATCCTCTAGTGGTGCCGCGAAGCGGCATGGCCGTCTACCCACTCACCACTCGTCACACCATCTTAATCGCCTGGCCGGGGCAATACTGGACACACTGGGCACAACCCTGGCAGTAAGAATTTACAAAGTATGGATCATCACTGTCCTCCCGTTCAATAGCATTGGCCGGACATGATATTCTGGCCGGACACCCCGGTGATTTATCACATTTCTTTGGATCAATGACAGCTCTTCTTTCCAAGATATCTCTCCCCCTATGAATGTCATAAAAAACCAATACCCCGGCGGGGTATATTTTTATTTTAAACTTTTGGCCTTTGTCTGTCAACTGTAAAAACAAATAATAAAAAGATACCACAATCTTTCTCTGTGCCTCTGTGCACTCAGAGGTATGGTTAATAAATCCCGTCAAACAATCAATAACCCCCGCAGAACGAGGGTTAAATCAACATTTATCCTATCGTAAGACTCCCACTTCTATAAGTGGTAGTGGTTCCCCGTACTCTGCTGCGGTGGGGGTTGACCCCCCACCGCAGTCTCGATGTTCTACTTTAGTTGAACGAGTTCACTTCCCTTTCAGATGCTCAATATATTCATCTGCCGAGACTGCAGCAATAGCACCGTCGGCTACGGCGGTCACAACCTGGCGGAGTGGTGTCTGCCTGACATCACCGGCGGCAAAAACACCGGGGCGAGATGTTTGCATTTTGGCATCGGTGAGAATATATCCGTTATCATCTAAAGTAACGAAACCTTCATACAGGTTTGTACTGGGTATTTTCCCAGCGTAAACAAAAACACCGTCGGCGGCAATGGCTTTTTCCTCACCTGTTTGCAGATTCTTAACCTTCAAAACCTCAACTTGGTCATTGCCCAAAATATTTGTAATGACCGAATCAAGGATAAATTCGATTTGTGGATTGGCAAATGCCTTATCCTGCAGTACTTTGGTTGCCCTCAGCTCACCACGGCGGTGGATAACATAGACCTTCTGAACAAATTTAGTCAGAAAAATACTTTCCTGGAGGGCTGAATCACCTCCACCTACAACAGCTACTTTTTTACCCTGGAAAAAGGCGCCATCACAGGTAGCGCAGTACGAGACTCCCCGGCCCCGCAGTTCCTGTTCGCCGGGGACACCCAATAGTTTGGACTCCGCTCCACCGGCAATGATCAGGGTTTTAGAAGAAATTTCACCTTCATATGTCTTGACTGTAATAATGCCGTCAGGTCCCTGGCTAACGGTCAGCACGTCGTCATATTTGACTTCAAGGCCAAATTTCCGGGCCTGCTCATCCATTTTCATCGCCAGCTCAGGACCTGGTATACCCTCGGGGAAACCTGGATAGTTCTCAATTTTGTCTGTGGTAGCTGCCTGTCCGCCAGGCATTCCTTTCTCCAAAAGAACTGTTTTCAAAGCCGCCCGGGCAGCATACATACCTGCCGAAAGACCGGCCGGCCCGCCGCCAATAATAATAACATCATAATGTTCCATTTCATTCACCCCACATTTAATTTTGTTTGCACCTTAAAAAAAGAAGAAGTATTGTCAGGTCCATCATAATAGATTATGATAGCATTATCACCTAAAAACCTTATTTTCATATCGGGCACCGCTGTCCTTTACGCAAGATAGAAAAAGACCCCTGCTAAAGCTGAGCTTTCCAAAGGTCTGAGTTCTACGTAAACAAAAATTATATCTGTGGGGAGAATAATTTTATCCCTCAAACCAGATTATATGTTTGGAGAGGATGGTTGTCAATGCCAAAACATGAAGTAATAACCGTTAGAGTTTAAAAAGGGATGATATTTTTGTTGAACATACCAAATTTAATTTCAATACTTAGAATTTTACTGGTTCCGGTTTTCTGGCTTGTTTTCTGGTCTCCGGGTGCCCACCAGCTCACACTGGGGATGAGCATTTTAGCCTTGGCCGGACTTACTGACATTGTTGATGGATATATCGCCAGAAAATATGGGATGGTAACTAACTTAGGCAAGATTCTGGATCCTCTGGCTGATAAACTGATGGTGCTCACTGCCATTTTTGCTCTTTATCAGATTGGCCGCCTGCCGGTTTGGCTGCTAATTTTGATACTAGCCAAAGAAATCTGTATTGTTGTAGGCAGTTTGTTCATTCTGTTTGGCTACAGGGTTCAGGTAAGTGCCAGCAAATATGGTAAGGCTGCTACAGTAGCGTTATATATAGCAATATTTTATGCCGCTTTTAATTCTTCCGGCAGCATTTATGTCATTATTATTGCAGCGATTGTTTCTTTAGCGGCATTGATTAACTATGTATATGGATTTATCAGACACAAGTTATATTAAAGCTGTTCGGGAGTAATGGCTTGCTTCGGAGTCCACCTGTTGGCATCTCTGGTCCGGTATTTATGCATCATCATTTTAAAAGCGTCTTCTAAGTCAATATTCAGGGAATTTGCGAAACAAATAATGATAAATAAGATATCCGCCAGTTCAAGGCCTAAATTCCCTTCCTTTTCAGCCGATTTCTTGGGCTTCTGGCCATAAAGATGGTTCACTTCCCTGGCCAGTTCGCCAACCTCTTCAGTCATCCGGGCCAGCATAGACAATGGATGCCAGTAACCTTCTTCAAACTGACCGATCCAATTATCAACATCAGCCTGCATTTCTTTTATGTCCATTAAAACATCCTCCAGCCTAATAAAAAATAACAAAAACATACCACAGAGCCTAATAAGCTTGGATATTGGGTCAGAGGATGATTTACCTAATTTCCTCTGTGCCTCAGTGCCCTCTGTGGTATATTTTTATTTTCCCATTGATACTTTCTAAAAATCCCTGCATCTCTAACACTATGATAATCTATACGTTGCAGTTTTGTAAACACAGGAAAATGGCTAGACACTAAAATAAACCCCTGCATCTTTTCGGCTGTCTTTTTATTTAGTTAGTATTTATGCCTGTAAATTGATACAGCACTATATGGGTATACCGTCCTCTTTGGTTGTGAACCCTGGCAAAGCCTCTGGGGATGGCTAGGGCATCAAGATCAAGTAAGGATAATTTTTTTGTCTCAACGAGCAAAAAGCCGCCATTCTTCATTTTGGAGGCTATTGAATCAAAGATTAAAATCCGCTGCTGGGGCGAAATTAGATTAAGGACAAAGGTGCATAAAGCTAAATCGATTTTACAGCAGAGATTCCTTACATCTCTTGGTGTAATGCACTTTAAGTTTGGCAATGGATGAAATCGGACATTGTAAGGATGGTCAACTGCATAAACTTCGTACCCCAAACGATGCAGGAAAATTGAATTACGAAGGTTTCCCGAACCAAAATCCAAGGCAACCTTACCGGTCTGTTTTTGAAATAATGGAAGATACTTGACTAAGCTACCTGCCGGCTGTATCGACATATTACCCCACCCGTTTCTGCAGTATATAAATATTTTGAGAAAAATAATGCAGTAATATACAAATTTAATATATCTTATCAAAAACGGGTTTAAAAAGTTACACCCCAAATCTGCGAAGGACGCAAATTTGGGGTGCTTAATATTTAGAAATCTTTATTTGGTCTGCCATTTTAGAAAAAATACATAAGGCTCCTGACCTGTCAGGATGTCGTTTTTTGATCCCAGAATGAAGGTTGTGGATGATTTATTTCTGTTAATAGGCTGTAAAAAAACGACTTTTCTAGCTGCCTCATATGGTTTTAGCCGGATTGGCGCAGATAGTGGTATCCGGTATCTCCCCGACAGTTCCCGAAAAACCCGATCCCCCTGCTTGGCGATGGGGTCAGCCAGGAGAAAAATATCGTCCAGCGGCCCGCTGTTCTTGACAGTAATAAATAAGCGGGTTTCAATTTCGGCAAATTCAACTTTCTCAACTTGGACAATACGTCCGTGTTGGTTTACAGTTTGCCCAGGGAAAACAGTGAATAGCGAAGGCGACAGGATTGACCAGGGGTCTTCGATAGTTTCAACTTTGTCGGCAATAATAAAGGGAGTTTGCTCGTTTTCAGAGGTTTTTACAGAATTCTGCAAGCTTCCTGATATTTTTAAAAAGGTAGCATTTTTTAGCGCATCTGTTGACCCCGTGAATTTAACGAGAACATTTTCAAACTCTGTCCGGCCTTTCGGAAGAACCATTAAACTCAGTTGGGAGCTTTGATTATCGATTTTAGTTATTTTATCGATTCTGCCTACCAGGTTGACCGGGAGACCGATATATACCCTGGGGTCGGCAATCAGCAGTGTCAGATTATCATTATTAAAACCGTATTGCTTGGTTAGAATTACCTGCTCTGAAAGCTCGCGAGAGTCTTTATACACCTGGTAACCAAGAATACCAAAGAAGATTATCAGACTTGCAATTGTGATCGCAGAAAATGTAGACTTAGGGGTTTTCAAAAGATGCCTTAAAAAAACCGGCAGGTGTTTTAGCCATCTCTTCTCGGTCGGAATTGTCAATTTCCTGGAGTGGCGCAAATCGTCGATGGCCTGGGAAAATGAAACCATATCCGGAAACCTGTCTTCGGGGTTTTTCTCTAGTGATTTTGTAATAACATACTCGAGTTCCGGTGAAATTTCGGGGTTTAATTTACTCGGTGATACCGGTTCTAAATAAGTGATTTTATGAACTACTTCACCCAAGTGTTCACCTTCGAATGGCATCTGTCCTGTTACCAGGTAGTATAATAACACTCCCGTCGCAAAGATATCAGATTTTACAGTCACCGGCTGCCCGGTAACCTGTTCAGGCGACATGGTCAAAGGTGTACCGGCACTGGTCTGGTCTATAGTGAGGTCAGTTGAATTTAGCAGCTTGGCAATCCCGAAATCAGTTACTTTAATTATACCGTCAGTTGAGATCATAACATTTGACGGCTTCAAATCTCTGTGAATAACCTGATTACTGTGGGCATAATCCAGAGCTTTGCTGATATCACTGATAATCCTCAGGGCTTCATTTACGGAAACGGTGCTGGTTTTGACAAACTGCTCCAGTGTTTGTCCGTCTATCATTTCCATGGTAATGCAATACTCACCGGATTCTTCGTAAAAATCATGGACTTTGACAATATTTTCATGACTGAGGCTTGATGCAATCTGGGCTTCCCGGTAAAATCTCTGGACAGCCGCTGAAGACATTTGATGATGCAGTGGCAGTTTCTTTACCGCTACTTCCTGGTCTAGTTTATAATCAAAAGCCCGGTAAACCACACCAAAATTACCGCGGCCAATTTCTTCAAATATCTCATACCGACCTTCTTTAGTACTGCATAATTCTTTAAGCTGTTCAGGTGAAAAGTAGTTAGTTTGGTCTCTTTGGTCTACAGGAATAAGCAAATCCGCGAATTGCTTAATATCGTCGTCAGTGTAGCTCGCCCCTTCTCTGGCCAGGATATAATTCACAATTTCGTTCAGGGGCAGTACCCTTACCCTACCTATAAAACCTGGTTTGTCATATACCATTTTGGAAAGATCAATTTCTTCCGGCACAAAGACAACAATGGGGTAAATTTTAAAGCTTACTTTTCGTCCAGTCTGGTGAGCCAATCTTGAACCTAGTTGAGCTTTCACTACCTTGCCATACTGGTTAACCTGGTTGGCTGGGTTGCCGATTTTAACATTGCGGTTTTTTCCGGTCCTTTTCCGCACCTGCACCCAGTTGCCCATCATTCCGCCCAGAATAGTCCCTTGCATGTTCTTGGTTTCTATTACAAAAACACCGTTGGGGCCAATAACGACATGGTCAATGTCAAAAGTGGCGCCATGATAATAAAGCCGGGGAGAGTTCAGGATGACATAGCTGTCAGGTAAATTTTCCGCAAGAAAACTGGACACCATTTCCTCGCCTGGCTGTCCGTATAAACCTGATATTTTTGAAACCTGCTTCAGTATTTGGCCCATATTAGCTCCTATCAGTGTAAAATATATCTGATTTCTATCTCTTTTTTCTACAGGCTCTTAGATAAATCCTTCTTGTTGATATTTCCAACTTGACATCACATAAGTTTTCAGGTATATTTATTATTGTTCCTCAAGCAGGCGCCCGTAGCTCAGTGGATAGAGCACAGGTCTCCGGAACCTGGAGCGTAGGTTCGATTCCTACCGGGCGCACCATTTAACTAACATATATTTAATATTGTAAATATAATATTTGTCAATAACATGGTAAACGCTGGATCCTTAAAATAAAGGATGCCAGCGTTTTTAGGTTATTCATCTTTTTCTCGAATCGTTGTTTCATTCGTCAAAGGATTGTTTTCAGCATCAACAATAACGATTGACTCTAACCCAATTTCTTCAAGAATCCGGTTAATAAGCTCTTTTGACAAGTCATATCCCCCCATTACGCCATTAATTGCAGATAAGATATCATATGCAAATGAAAGAATATTTGTGACTGGTATTTTTTACTTTATGAAATTTTTTGCTGACTATTGCTCTCTGCACATTTCTGTTAAAGGGCATTCGGCACATTTAGGTTTTTTGTTGCTGCAAAACCTGTTTCCTACACCAACTATCAGGGCATGATACTCGTTGTAAAACTGAACATTGGATGGAAGATGATGCATAAAATATTTTTGCATTTCTTCATAAGTGATGTCCTCTTTAAATAAGCCCAGCCTGGAGAAGATCCTCCTAGTATAAGCGTCGACTACAAACGATGGCATATTAGCCGCATAAAGGATTATACTGTCTGCAGTTTCCGGACCAATGCCGTATAAGCTTAGAAGTTCTTCTCTTAGTTTGGCCTGATCTTTTCCTAAAAATGCAGTTAAATCTCCTCTGTATTTCTCTACTACATGATTAACAAAGGCCTTGAGTTTTTTGGTCTTTTGCCTGTAATAAAGGGTAGGAATAATACATTTTTCAATTTCTTCCTGTACTGCCTGATGCATTTTATGAAAGTCCAGTAGCCCCGCGCTTTCTAGATTTTCAATAGCCTTAGCTACATTTTTCCAAGATACGCTCTGAGTTAGGATGGCCCCTACACATATTTCGAAGTCACTTTCCCCCGGCCACCATCCCCGGGGACCGAAATGTGCGAACATTTTATCATAAATTTGATGAAGCTTTTGTTTAATTAAATTGTCACTATTCATATTTAGCCCAACGGCGCCGGTTGCGTTCCGTGTCTTTTTCTTCCCAATCACTGCAAGCCGTAATTTTGCTGCGCTCTTCTCGGCTGAAACGACAGCGTCCTGATCGTTTTCGACATTTGTCACATATATTATCGATTTTTAAAAGGCTTTGGTCAGAAGCACACGCTATTTCCATGATGCTTTCCACTTTATGCCGGCAGTCGGCACACACCCAGTACTCCCTGGCTTTTCCTTCCTCAGAAGCATATGCCTCTTTTTTACATAATGCACATTTTTTCATAGACACTTTTCACTCCAATGTTTCTTCAGTGGGCATAACCTCCCCGGAATTGCATGGGGGTTCATAAATATAAGAAACAGAACCGATAACTGCAACAATTAACATCAGAATGTTCCAAAAGCCTGTCCCGGTATATTTAAAAATTTCATTTGCCCGAAATAGTTTATGTGGTGCGGCAAACCATTGACTAAAGTTAATTCCATAAGCATATAACAATGTGGCTCCTAACAGCCCCAACCATAGAAGAAGCAGCTTGTATTTAGGGTAATTAAACCTATATCCTTTGGTGGGCAGTGAACTAAAAGCGTTAAGAATCACCGATTTGCTAAAGCCCTTCAAAATACCGGCGGCGATTCCTGTCGGAATAAGCAATGCCACGAAATTTTCCGTATGAGGATTAAATTCAAACAGGAGGATGGCTGCAGTCAGGCCGGAAATCATCCCGATCAGCATATCCCTGGCGATTAAGACCAAAACATGCAGTAATCTATTTAGTTTATGTCCCATGTAATCCCTGCTCCGTTTCTCCCAGTAGGTATCTAATATTTTTGTGACCGCAGGTACTTCAGAAAAGCCTTAACTGCATGGCTCTGGTACTTATTTTTGTTCCAGGCCAGGAAAAGAGGTCTTTCTAACCTGAAACCAGCTAACTTGATTTTTCTTATTTTCCCTAATTCAAGAGCATCCTGGCAAGCCAGGCGGGATACAACACTAACCCCTAAGCCGCTTTGGACAGCAGTGATGATGGCCCTGGTACTGCCGAATTCCATCCCTACTTTCAATTTTCTGATGTCAACTCCCTGTTTTTTAAGTTCTTCCAAAAAAAACATGCGGGTTCCTGAATCAGCTTCTCTTAATAGAAGGTTTGTTCTAGCCAAATCTCCCAGGGTTATAATATCAGGCATTTTTTTGTCTGAAATACTGGCGATGACTATTAGTTCATCCCTTTTAAACTCTTCCAGATGAAGCGCTTCATTTTTGATCATGGCTCCAATCATACCTATATCTGCAGTCCGGTTAAGCAGTTGCTCGGCTACCTGCCCGGTATCAGCAATTCTAAGAGTTAATTCTACCCCCGGACATAATTTGTTAAAATCACCCAACAGATTTGGCAGCACGTATTCTCCGGGTATTGTACTGGCTGCAAGACAAAGTTTACCTTTGCGGACCCCTTTTAACTCATCAAGAGCTTCCATGAATCCAAGGTATAGAGAGATTATTTTTTGGGCTTCCTGATAAAAAATTTCCCCGGCTTCGGTCAAAACTATATTTTTATCATTTCTTTCCAAAAGACAGATTTCCAGTCTTTCTTCCAGGGCCTTTATTTGGGCACTAACAGCCGGTTGAGTCATATACAGGGTTTTAGCAGCCTTCGTAAAGCTTTTATTTTCGGCAACAGTCACGAAGGCCTTTAATTGACGCAAACTAAACATTGTAAACTCTCCGTTAGATTATTATAATATTTTCTTGTTAATTCGATAACTAAATCATTATTCCTCCATTTGGGATTCCGTACATTTCTGTAAAAATCTTTTGCAGAGTTCAAAGGTTCGGGAATCTTGCCCTGTGGCCAAAAAATGTACCCTTTCTTCTATAGGGGCGACAATGCTGGTTTCACTCAGCAAATCACCATCCGTCAATATTCGCACTAAATGCCGGACAGTACCGGCATTGCCGTCGACAATATTAATTTCAGGCCCGATAATCTCCTGCAGGTCTCTCTTAATAAAACAATAGTGTGTACACCCTAAGACAACTGAGGAGACTTCAGACATTGAAATATTTGCCCACAGTTTTTGCAGGTATTTTTTTATCTCCTCCTGGTCTTCCCCTTCAATAAGCTCTGCCAATCCACCGCAGGGCAATGGTAAAATGGGAACTTCAGGACTATACCGGTTGAACAGTGAATTAAACTTCTCTTCTTTTAAGGTGAGGGGAGTTGCCATTACTACTATTTTGCCCTTTCTCCCATTCTCTACAGCCGGTTTAACAGCCGGTTCCATACCGATGACGGGTATGGTATACCTTTCTCTGATACTGGTAATGGCCGCACTGGTAGCAGTATTACAGGCTACTACCAATGCTTTGACTCCTTTGTCGACAATCATATTAGCCACCTTTAAAGATAATTCCCGCACGTGTGCTTGGGTTTTAGTCCCATATGGGGCATTAGCTGAATCCGCTGCATATATAAATCGTTCATTGGGCAGTGTCCTGAGCATATCTGAGAGCACACTGATTCCGCCGATGCCCGAATCAAAAACGCCAATTGGCAGCAATTTATGTTCGTTGTTCATTAGACTTTTCTCCCGATGATTAGAATTTGCTTTAAACATATGTGATACCTATTGTCTTATTGTACCTCTTTTTCGTTTAAAAGAAAACCGCAGAGACGCAGAGGGAGTAATGTTTCTCTGCGCCTCTGTGCACTCTGCGGTAATTTTTATTATTTTTAAACTATAGTAACTACTTCTTTAAGGCGGCCAGAATATCTTTTAAAACCAGATCGATATCCTGGTCACCATTGATGTTGATGAGGACGCCCTTTTTCTGGTAGTAATCTATCAGCGGCTGGGTTTGAGCCTCATATACGTCAAGTCTGTTGGAAACAGTTTCTTCATTATCGTCAGAACGCTGATACAGTTCACCGCCACAGCTGTCACAAACCCCGTTTTTCTGCGGAACATTAAAAAGCACATGGAAACTGGCACCACAGGCTTTGCATACACGCCGTCCCGTTAACCTGGCCATCAGGCGCTCACGCGGTACTTCGATATTGATAACTCCATCGAGCTTAATCCCCATAGAAGCAAGGGTATTACTAAGAGCGTCAGCCTGAGGTAATGTCCTCGGGAATCCATCAAGTAAAAATCCCTTGGCACAGTCAGGCTGTGACAAGCGGTCTTTGACCATACCAACCACAACTTCGTCAGGAACAAGTTGACCCTTATCCATGTATTCTTTAGCCTTATTGCCCATTTCAGTGCCTTCTTTAATAGCTGCTCTGAACATATCGCCTGTTGAGATATGAGTGATGTCAAGGTCTTTAACCAGTCTTTCGGCCTGAGTCCCTTTACCGGCTCCCGGCGGCCCCATAATCATTAACTTCAAGAAACTATCCCTCCCAGAAAAAAGTAAATTCCGCTGTTTAACCTTTTCTACACAAAAATTATAACATAACTGAATTAGAAAAAAAACACACTACTGAGAAAATTCTCAATATTAACCTAAACTCTAAAGGGTACTCTCATAAAATATTCTTAGCTGAGAAACGGCAGTGTGGCATTATTTAAGTGAACATCAACTACAAAGGGTTTGCTGCTTCCCAGGGCTTCTGTCAAAGCTGATGCCAACTGATCAGCTTTAGATACTACCCTGCCCTCACAACCAAAGGCCCTGGCTAAGACCGCAAAATCCGGCACTGCAGGATCATGCCCAAAAGGCAATAATCCTTGGGCCTCCATCTTGCTTTTTTCCAAATTATATTGGTGATTGTTGGCAATAACAATACACACCGGCAACTGGTATTTTACGGCAGTGGCCACTTCCCCTAAAGACATCATCAGACCTCCGTCTCCCACCAATGCAATAACCTTCTTGTCCACCTGGGATATACAGGCACTTATAGCACCTGGTAATCCCCCCCCCATACTGCGCCAGTGGCTGGATAACAAGACTGTATGATTTTGTGCCCGAAAATAGGTATCAAACCAGTGCATAAAGCCGCCAACATCACATATTATCACAGAATCCCCCGGAACAACCCGGTGCAGTATTGTCATTAAATGAGCCGGGTGAATTGGTGTTGTATTGTTTAGTTCCTGGTTTCTGATAAGATTGTCAAGATTTTGCTTTTCACACTCTATTTTATTTAGCCAATTCTGATTTCGGTCAGGATCTACCCGTTCAATTAGGACTTTTATGATTTGCCGGAGGTCCCCTACAATTCCCTTGGTCATTATCGAGTAGTCGATGCTTTCCTGAGTGTCGGCAATCTGGATTATTTTTGCCTGGGCCGGCAAAAACCTTTTTTCAAAGGAAGCATTGCCAAAGAGCAGGATACAGTCAGCCTCCTGTAAGAGAGTGGGAGCATAAGCCTCTCCAATACCACCTATAACATTTGGATGATTGTCAGGCAAAAGACCCTTGGCCTGCTGCGCAAGAATTATACCTGCATTTAGCTTTACTGCCAGGTCAAAAAAGGTTTTCCGCCATTCGGGTTTACCTTTACCTACCATCATTAAGATTTTGCGGGATGACTGAATTAAGGCTACAGCATCTTCCAAGCCCGCAGCATAGCCGCTGCCCCATTGCGCAGTGTTTTTGGCCGCGATTTCCGGAAATTTAGGATCAGAAATTCTTTGCGTAAAAAGATCAACGGGAATTGAAACATGGGTCACAGTTTGTTCGCTTACAGCTTTGGCCAGTGCTCTTGCTGCGACCGGAATCACACTGTCAGCATTGGTCACAAGTTCTGAACTTTTTGAGACTGCCTGCATTAGGGCCTGCTGATTGATATACTGCTTGGCATTGGTGCCAAGCTTTTGGGTCTGGACTTGACCTGTGATGACCAGCACGGGGGCCTGATCAAAATATGCGTCAGCCAGACCGTTGATCAGATTTGCACAGCCGGGACCAGATGTGGCTACACAAACACCGGCTTTTCCAGTGAGCTTGGCATGGTAGGAAGCCATAAAAGCAGCACTGGATTCATGGGCCGCCCCGTAATACTTAATCTCTGTCTGTTTGCCCAGAGCATCAAAAAAAGGAAAAACTGCGTCTCCCAAAACTCCGAATATTGTATTTAGGCCATTTAGAGACAAAAACTTAATAAGAGCTTCTGCAACTGTAATGTTTTGCACCATCAGAGCTTCCTTTCCTTCTGAATCTATTTTAGCTTTGCCCGATTGCTGCCAGGCATATTCCGATTTACGCATAACTCGCCCGGTCTTAGAAAAAAATAATTGTCAGAGCTTATGCTTAAAAACTATGTTGAAAGGAGATTTAAAATTGAAGAAGTTACGGATGGGTATTATCGGCACCGGAATGGCTTTCGAAAAACTCCATTACCCGGCTTACCAGGAATTAAAAGACAAGTTTCAGATTGTAGCAATTTGTGATTCAGATGTAGAAAAAACAGAGAAGTGGCGTCAGACCTTAGGACTTAAGCCTGAAGATATATACAGGGATTTTCATGAAATGTTGCAGCGAGATGACATTGATGCCTTTGACATCATGGTGCCCATCGAATTGAATTACGAAGTAACAGAAGAAGTTGCCCGAGCGGGAAAACCGGTTATCTGTGAGAAGCCCCTGGCACCCACTAGGGAACAGGCCAGGGCGGCGCGTGATTTACCCAAGAGTTTTAATATTCCAATTTTGATTGCGGAAAACTTCCGCTACAATGATGAAATAAATATTATCAGGGATCTGCTCAGGACCGGGGATATTGGAACAGTTTATTATTTTATCCAAAACAGGGTCGTCAATTTTCCCCAGGACATGCTGAAAGACAAATTCCCAGCTAAAGAATGGCGTCAGCATCCTGAATTTCCGGGGGGAGCCTTCTTAGATACCGGTGTCCATGATATTGCAGCCCTCAGACACATATTTGGGGCTATTGATTATGTCCAGGCCATCGGGAGAACCCTGGACCAAGAGTTCACACCCTATTCGGTAATCCAGGCCAATTTACAGTTTAAGAGCGGCATAACCGGGCATTTCTCATTCTTCAGTGCGGGCAAAGAAATGCAAAGACCGCTGGTCGGACTCAGGCTTTGGGGCACAAAGGGGATGATTTTCCTCGAAGAACGGGACTGCGGAACTATCAATGTGGCCTATAACGACGGTGCCAGCAGGCAGATCCCCTATAAACCCCAACGGGGATATTATCACGAATTGCTTAACTTCTATAAGGCAGCAACCGGTGAAGAACCACTGTCTGTCACACCGGAAATTGAATATGGTGATGCCATGACTGTGTTTGCCATTTTGGAATCCATCATGGAGAAACATATTGTTCCTGTGGACGGTGTCAAAAATCTTGAGTATCTGACACAAACTTCTTCCGCTGTAAAAAATCCTCAAAACCAGCCGGTATTGCATTAAAATGCGGGCACCTTACCGGTGCCCGCATTTTTAGATATTCTTTTTGATGATCTTGTTTCCCTCGAAGGAGAAAACCTGGTGGCGGCCTTCGACCACTGTCTCCAAATGGACCGGCTTATTCCAAAGCTTATAGACAGAAGGCAGGGTCTTCTCCATGTAGTATAGATCCAAGTCACGTCCTTCGTGGCAGTGTTTAATATACAGTTCACCATTACGGCGATAGTTACCGTCCTCTACCACCATGTACGGGAAGCCGCCATTGCCCAACAATGTGACAAGACCCTCCCTGACCCGTTCCCAATCTGTTTCGACAACCTGCCATTTGGTATAAACCTTTTGAAACAAATATAAATCAAGTTCTTCTACCAGCTCTTTGGTCAGGTAGTTCCGGATAAAGGAAATATCGTTTTCGGTTTCTCTGACTTCAAAGATTTTTTCTTTGCCCTGCCCGCCCGGCCGGCCATATCTTTGTTTTTCTTCGTCAGTAGGGTTATCCCATCGCTTTTCGATCTCTTCCCAAATTTTAAAACCCATATAATAAGGATTAATCCCCATGCGCGGTGGCTGCATAACCCCGGCATGCATTTTGGCAAACTCGATGGCTTCATCTTCGCTCATCTCAAGTTCCCGCATTATTCTTACATGCCAATAGGTCGCCCAGCCCTCATTCATAATTTTGGTTTCCAGCTGCGGCCAAAAATATAGCATTTCTTCCTGTACAATATAGATTATGTCTCTCTGCCACTCCTCCAACTCAATGGCATTTGAAGCTATAAAACCTAAAATATCTTTGTCCGGTTCGGCTGGGAATTTTTTGGGTTTCTGCTCTTTTTCAGTGGCATCTTTACTTCTTACATCCAGATCCCAGAGATCATTGTAAGGGGTTTCAACAGAAGTGCTCCGTTCTTCCTTCTGAGGTTTGGGCTTGCCAATATTATACCTGGGATCAACATGTTCCTGAAGAGCCATAGCCGCATCTAAAAACTCTTCAACTTTGGCTCTCCCATACTTAAACTCATAGGACCTCAACCTTTCGGCGTTTCTGGACATAGTTTCCGTCATGTTTCTGGATGTGTGGCGAAACCATCGGTTATTCTTAAAAAAGTCACAATGTGCATAAACGTGCGCAGCTACCATTTTGTTTTGAATGAGTGAATTACCATCCAGGAAAAAAGCATAACAAGGATCGGAATTAATGACCAACTCATATATTCTGCTGAGGTTATAATCATATTGAGTTTTCATTTTATGAAATGATTTGCCGAAAGACCAATGAGCATAACGGGTGGGCATTCCATAGGCACCAAAAGTGTAAATAATATCAGCCGGACAAATTTCAAACCTCATGTCGTAAAAGTCCAGTCCAAAGTCTTTGGCTGTCTGGCTTATTTTTCCCAGTGATTGTTCAAACTTTAATGTTTCTTCAGGTGTCATCAAATCACAACCTAACTCAGTCTATTTCGCCGAAATCAAACATTAAAGAGATTTTTTTTGGGATTAAAAAATTGTCTTAGTGCCGGGTAAACGCCTGTTTTATCTTTGATTACGACACTGGCGAATTTGGGATTCTTTATTTTTTGATATATAGACATAAGTGAGCTTGAGTTGAAGTATAAGCCTTCAATTTCTCCATATCCGAAAATGTTGCAGATTTCTAATAATTTCGTAACGAGACTTATGCATTTTTCATTGTCCGAAGGAAGATTGTCACCATCTGAGAAATGGAATGGATAAATATTATAATCTTCCGGGTTATAACGCTTATTGATAATGTCCAACGCTAGGGAATAAACTGATGAACACCGGGTTCCCCCGCTTTCACCTTTGGTAAAAAAGTCTTTTTCATTCACTTCTTTGGCCTCAGTATGATGGGCCAGAAAAACTATATTGACACTTTGATATTTGGTCCGGAGAAATCTCACCATCCAAAAGAAGAAACTTCTGGCAATATACTTTTCAAAGGCACCCATTGAACCTGAGGTATCCATCATGGCAATGACTACGGCATTGGACTGATACCTAATATCCTCTTCCCAGGTTTTAAATCTCAGGTCATCAGGGATTATCTGATGAGACCCGGGACTTCCTTCCTGAGCATTTCTTTTGATACTGCTCAAAATTGTCCGGCGTTTATCGATATTGCCATATATCCCTTTTTTTCTGATATCTTTAAATTGGTAAGATTCTGTAGTGAGTTCCTGTTGGCGCTTCTCCTGCAGATTAGGCAGCCCCAGGTCCTCGAAAATCATGCCGGCCAGTTCGTCCATGGTAATCTCTGCTTCGTAATAATCCACACCCGGATCAGAACCGGCACCAGGACCTTTACCTTTGCCTTTGGTTCCGTCATTGGCAAGAATGTCACCTTTTTTTGTCTTGCCGCTGCCTTGACCGGCATATTGCTGTTTATTAGTATTGTACCTGAAATGATATTCCTCCAGGGACTTGATAGGTACTTTAATGAGTTTTTTACCTTCTGACATAATAATACTTTCTTCTGCCACAATGTCGGCTAAGTTCTTTTTGATTGCCTCTTTGACTTTGTCCATGTGGCGTTGCTGGTCCTGATAACCCTTCCTGTGCAGAGACCAATCATCTTTTGAAACAATAAAGCTCCCATCGTACAACGCCATCACCCCTCTCAAAACTATCTGTTCAGAAGACTTCCTACATATTTCAGTAATTCGTTGGCACATACCGGACAGTAACCATGCTCATCTACCAACCTGGCTGTAACCTCATTTATTTTTTTGAGCTGTTCACCGTCAGGGGTCTTTGTAGATGTTGTGATTTTAACGACGTCTTTCAGGTCAGCAAATAGCTTTCTCTCGATGGCCTCTTTTAAGCGCTCATGAGAATTGTAATCAAATTTTTTACCCTGACGGGCATAAGAGGATAAGCGAATCAAAATTTCTTCCCGGAAACTCTTCTTGACACTTTCAGAGACACCGATTTGTTCCTCGATAGACCTCATCAGTTTTTCGTCAGGATTCATTTCCTCCTCAGTAATCGGATCTTTTACTTTTACGCCATTGCAAAAAGCCTCGACATTGTCCAGATAGTTATTGAAAATGGTTTTGGCTGATTCCTCATAAGAATATACAAAAGCCTTCTGAATTTCTTTTTTGGAAATTTCATCATATTCTTTACGTGCATCTGAAATAAAGTTGAGCAGCCTTTCTTTTTCCTCGCGGCTGATGGAGGGATGCTGGTCAAGTCCGTCTTTAAGTGCCCGCAGGATATCAAGAGCGTTGATGCAAACGGTTCCACTGCGAATCAGAGCAGTAGAAATGCGGTTGATTACATATCGCGGATCAACCCCGCTCATTCCTTCATCCACAGCCTCATAGTAAAGCTCAGTGACATCTTTTTGTTTGAAGCCTTCAACATCTTCACCATCATATAATTTCATTTTTTTAATCAGATCCATACCCTGCTTTTTAGACTCCTTCAGCCTGGACAGCACTGAAAAGATTGCCGATGTCCGCAGTGCATGCGGGGCAATATGAATATCACGCAGATCGCTCTGGGAAATTAGCTTTTCATAGATTTTTACTTCATCAGTTACCTTTAGGTTGTAAGGAATTGGCATGATAATTATCCTGGAATGGAGTGCTTCGTTTTTCTTATTGGCAATAAAACCACGATACTCAGATTCATTAGTGTGAGCAATGATCACTTCATCAGCCGAAATCAGGGCAAACCTGCCGGCTTTAAAATTGCCTTCCTGTGAGAGACTCAGGAGATTATAGAGAAATTTTTCGTCACATTTCAGCATTTCCTGGAACTCCATAATGCCCCTGTTGGATATATTTAGTTCCCCGTCAAAGCGATAGGCTCGCGGGTCTGATTCTGAACCATATTCAGTTATTGTGGAAAAATCTATACTGCCAGTTAATTCAGCAATATCCTGGGACTTGGGATCTGAAGGTGTAAAGGTTCCTATCCCAATTCTTTTTTCTTCGGAAAGGATTAGCCGCTCAACCATGACTCTGGTAATATCATTATTATATTTTTCTTCCAGCATGTGTTTGCATGAAGGGCACAAATCACCTTCAATATATATCCCATATTTTTCTTCAAATTCTTTTCTAAGTTCTTTTGGTATCAGGTGCAGCGGTTCTTCATGCATTGGACAATCCTTAATTCCGTAGATGGCCCCTTCTTTGCTCCGGCTAAACTGTTCCATACCCCTCTTGAGCATCATCACGATTGTTGATTTGCCCCCACTCACCGGCCCCATTAGAAGTAAAATTCTTTTTCTTACGTCCAGCCTTCTGGCTGCTGGATGGAAATATTCTTCCACCAGTCTTTCGATGGCCTTATCTAAGCCGAATATTTCTTTATCAAAAAATTGGTACCGTTTCTTCCCATCTACTTCCGAAATCCCATGGCTCTTGATCATTTCATAGATTGTGGCATGGGCCAAGCGAGCTATTTGGGGATTTTGGGAGACCATATCAAGATATTGAGCAAAGTCGCCTTCCCACCTTAATTGTTGCTCCTTTTTTTGGTATTCATCCAGCATTTCTAGAATTTCCAAGTCATTCTTCCCCCCTAATAGACAATGTCGCTTTCTCCATAGAACAGCTAACTGTTGTCAAGTCCTATAACATTATATGCTTGATTATGCTCGAACAAAACCAACGAAACAATTTTTACCTATTAAATTGTCCTATGAGCATACATTATGATATTCAAATATACTTTGGTCCGACACTGTTCAATAGAAAGAAAAATATTTCCGATGGCTAACCGCCACTAAAATTCCGCTACTGTAAGTGGGAGATAAGTGGCGCTAAGCCCCTGGATAAGTTCAACTAAACTTCAGGTGGAGAAAAAAGCTCCACCTGAAGTAAGTTTCACTTTATCCGATGGCNGCGCTAAGCCCCTGGATAAGTTCAACTAAACTTCAGGTGGAGAAAAAAGCTCCACCTGAAGTAAGTTTCACTTTATCCGATGGCTAACCGCCACTAAGATTCCGCTACTGTAAACGGGAGATAACTTTTACAGAAGACCGTTAAACTCCTATTTTCTTCAATTGGAGGAGAAAGAGTGGCATTTATCCTTTAGTACGGATATTATCTTAAATAAAGTGGAGGTGGGCGCAATGTTTAGATGTAAGATATGTGGAGAAGAAATTACCATCGCAGAAAAACATCGAGGAACTTGTCGTGAGTGTGAGGCTGCCATTGCTCAGGTTGTATCACTGAAAAACAGCAAAAGGCTGTTTTCTAGGAAATTTAGAATTCGGCTATAATTTATTGGAAGATAAAACTTTTCTTTTTGCCGGTAATCAAAGTTGTCATATGAATTATTAATATAAAAGGAGCTGGTGCACAACGAAATTAACAGTTCGTTGTGCACCAGCCTTTTTTGTGGCTTTCAAATGGTCTGCCATGTGGTTACAGCCTCTTTTGAACTTGGCAAAAGGGTAGTGCATATCCTGTAATGATTCAATATTTTAAGGAGATGGCTGTATGAATAGAGACCAAAAACTCTTACTAAGAATTTACCTACCATTAACAGCGGTTTTTCTGGTCCTTGACCATGTGTTTCCTAAAGCCGATTTTGTTAATTATCTCAAATTTGCTGCAATTATTTCCATATTTCTGTTTGTTAGACGCCTAAAAACCTTTTTTCCTGAGCAGCAAATCCTTTTAAAATCCCTGTTTTTTATTTGTGTGGGAGATTTTTTTCTGGTCTTTTGTTATTCCATTCTTAATGAGCCCGACAAAGTACTGCCATTTGGCATGATTGGGTTTGCAGCAGCTTACTTGATGCTGATTAAAGCTTTCCAAAAGAAATTCAAGGTCGGTTTGTCCGAGGTTATAGCAGCAATTCCAGTTATAATTTTAACTGTTCCTGTGTTTAAAGGCGTTTTCCCCTACGTTTTAGGACCACTGAAATATGGGCTTATTCTGTTCAGCCTGCTTTTGTGCTACAATTCCTGGACCTGTCTTTGTACTGTTTCCAGAGGTTACTTTAATCTCACAAGCTCGTATCGTATTGCCCTGGCAGGTCTACTGATGCTGATTTGTGATTTGGGAGTGAGCCTGTCAATTTTTCACCCGGAATTTAATCAGCAGTTCAATCCATGGCTGAAGAATATAATATGGGGTACATATATTCCGGCCTGGACCCTGATTGCAGTCACTGCAGCAGATCATGACCTAATAAGAAAAACTGAGCTTTAGCAACTACTCTTTGACCAGATACAAACGATTGTCCTCAATCTGATATATCATCGGAGCAACCATAATTTTTGGATACCTCATTCTTAACCGTTGGGCTTCACTGACCACAAAATCCATTTCATTACCGATCTCAAACATTGGTGCGAAATGCCTGAAATGGTCTTCTGCCCATTCCCTATCCCAACCTGCATCATTCACTAAACCCTGGATAAATTGTTCTTTCTGGGAATGCAAATTAACCATACCGCAGTGATTATGCCCGATTAAGGTAATATGTCTGACATTACCGATGGCAATTGCATAAGAAACCTTAAACTCACTGTATCTCAGGTTGGCACCTCCGGCCCGGATGATATAGGCAAAGTTATCGGGAATATTTAGAGATTTGCGGAAATCCATACACATGCCAATAAGCATTTGAGCACTGGTATAGTTTTCAAAGGGCTTTCCCAAATTATGATACTCCAGTAAGAGCTGAAAAGGAGTATTACGGTATTCCTGATTGATGTCACTGATACTGTTAATTGGCGTTAGTCGCTGCATTTACTGTTTCCTTTCCTGAATAAATTCTTGAACATAATCCTCAATTTTTTCTGCTGAGTCCCGTGAAATAATGTCGTATATGTCTCCATTACCGAAGGTCAGAAAGTACCGGGGGAAAGTCCTGCCCATCCCGGAATACTCCAGGCCATTTAGATCACTCAGTAGATAATTCCTGGTTCCCCAAAGAGTTTTAATCCTGACCTTATCCCTGTCAAAGTCTATGCTCAGAGGAATAGTCGCAAATCTCATTTTTATGATGTAAAAAACTGCAAGCAATAATACTATAAAAATCAAAGTTCTGGACCATTCTTGATTTTTTACTGCCGGCAGGATTACAGAATATATTGCAGCAGAAATAGCTGTAAGAAACATCCCGATAAGAATATAGAGTTTGGCATTAGCAATTTTAATGACCATTTGTTGACCGCCTTCCGTGAATTGCACACTTGGATGATAAAAATTTCAAGTTCCCCTCTCAATCTTAGAAAAGAGATTCTACAAGATTCAAAACTTTCCTCTAATTGATTGGTGTGTTAAAACATTAAAAGTAGGATAATACTAATCTGTGTCGAATTAATGTAGTATGAAAAAGATAATCATTTTCCTCATTAAATTGGTAACCATACTCCTGCCTCCGACATATATGGGACTGATTTGGTTTTTATCCAGTCATCCTAGTGATGCCATCGTAAATACAGGCTTGAGTTTTGACAGCACATTGAAGGAAGGATTACATCTTGTTGAATTCGGCATTCTTTATTTACTTCTGGTGATGGCCTTAATATCGTGGGATAAACTAAATAAAAATTCTAGTTTCCTGGCTGCCCTTTTATCCTTTTTTTATGGTCTTACTGATGAACTACATCAATATTTCGTTCCAGCCCGATCCTTTACTCTGATAGATTTGGCCAAAGACCTGATCGGAATTATTATCGTTTGGTACATTGTCAAGTTAAAGATAAACATCATAAAAAAATAGCCGATGCATAAGTAATGATCAGCAAAAATCTATGGAACCAGCCCATGGATTTTTCTTTATAAATCGGAATCATCTCTACATCTTAAATTTAGCTACCATGGCCTGAAGGTTCTGGGCCATATTCGCCAATTGTTTTGATGATCCTGATATTTCTTCCGTAGAGACGGTCAATTCATCTGTCGAAAAAGAAACTTCTTGTGCTGCGAGTGCACTCTCTTGGGAGATTGATGCCACATTTTGCATAGATGCATTTACCTCTTCGGCTGATGCAGAAATCTCTTCGATAGAGGCAGTATTTTCCTGAGTTATTGCCGCGAGATTGTTGAATGCCTTTGAAACTTCCATGCTGTTTATTAAAACATCCTTGTAACTATTCAGCATCATAATTTTTTTGAGAAAAATTTGTAAAAAGACTGGTCTCGTAGGCGATTCTCTGATAAAGTATTATCAGGGAGGCGAAAACGATGTATCAGCGACCAGAGGTCACGCAAAAAGAAATAGATTTGATAAACCGGCTTATTTCCGAAAACCCGACCTGGGGGCGTACGAAGCTGTCTATAGAGTTATGCAGGATTTGGGACTGGTGCCATAATGACGGACGCCCTAAAGAAATATCCTGCCGGGACTTGCTTCGGAAGCTTAACGGCAAAGGATTGATAACACTTCCCAAAAAGATTACCGATACCGGTCCAAAACCAGGCAACAAACATCAGGTTAAGCTGATGCTCCATGATACTACACCTGTTGAGTCACGTCTCAAAGATCTTGGATCATTACAGGTTGTTGTCATCCCAAACCGCAGCCCTCTTCTGTTAAATGAATTCAAATCCCTGCTTATACAGTACCACTACCTTGGCTTTGACCTAACCGCCGGTGAAAACATGAAGTACATGGTCTACAGCCGGGATGGACTATTGCTTGCATGCCTGCTCTTCGGTGCTGCTGCCTGGACATGTGCTCAGCGGGACAATTTCATTAGCTGGAAGGCAGATATCCGTAAAACTAACCTTTACCTAACTACCAACAACACCAGATTTCTGATCCTTCCGTGGGTTAGGGTTCCTCACCTGGCCAGCCATACCCTGGGGTTAATCAGCCGCCGGATTTCTTCCGACTGGCAGGAGAAGTACGGCCACCCGGTCTATTTGCTGGAAACTTTCGTGGAAAAAGACAGGTTCAAAGGTACATGCTACAAGGCTGCAAACTGGGAATATGTTGGCGAAACCACTGGCCGGAGCAGGAATGATAGGTACACAAAACTTCGTGTTCCAATCAAGGATATATACCTGTACCCGCTGTCCAGGGACTTCAGGGAGGTGCTGACCAAATGAAGCCACCTCTTGAAGTACTCCAGGAAATCGCCATGTGTTCAGACATACTTCGTGAATACTTCGCTACCCTCCATGAGGAAGTGACCCGCCTTGAACAAGAAAACCAGGAACTCCGCACACGCCTGAACCAAAACAGCAACAACAGCAGCAAACCGCCGTCTTCAGATGTATTTGTCAAACCCAAGAGCCTGCGGACTAAAAGCGGTCGTAAACCCGGAGGCCAACCTGGTCACAAGGGGATCACTCTCCGGAAGGTTCCCAACCCTGACCGGATTGAAATCCACTCGGTTGAACAGTGCAGTTGCTGTGGTCAGGATTTGTCCAGAATTGCGTCTATGAAATATAGTTCCAGACAAGTATTTGATGTGGTCATAAAACGTGAGGTAACGGAACACAGAGTGGATATTAAGCAATGTCCCGGCTGCCAGCACACCAGTACTGCCGCTTTTCCACCGGGAGTAGAGCATTATGTCCAGTATGGACCCATTTACCGCTCGTTTATGGTTTGCCTAAATCAAGGACATTTTGTGCCCTTTGACAGGCTTGCTGCTATCAGCAAAACCATGCTGGGCATATCTGCTAGTCCAGGAACACTCGTAAACATCATCCAAGACTGTCATGTGCGCCTGGCTGATGCGGAAGAAGCCATAAAGAAACAATTGCTAAATGCCGGTCTACTGCACTTCGACGAAACAGGAACCAGGGTAGACGGGCAGAACAACTGGATTCATGTTGCGGGAAACAGCCAGTTTACCCACTATGCCTGCCACGAAAAACGCGGTAATGTTGCCACAGATGTAATCGGCATCCTACCACAGTTCAAAGGAATAGCAATACATGACTTTTGGAAGCCGTATTTTAAATATACCCAATGCAAGCATGCCCTCTGTAATGTCCACATCCTGCGCGAACTCACCGGTGTAATTGAAAACACTGGGCAGCAATGGGCCAGTGATATGAAAACCTTACTTTTGGATATGAACCAGTTGGTCGATAAAGCAGGAGGTATGCTCGATGAAGTATCAGTTGCCAAGTACGAAGTACAATATGATGCTATACTTGACCTCGCAGATTCCGAAAACCCCATTAAAAAGGCTGACATAGTTCGGGATAAAGGTCGGGGGCGTCCCAAAAGGAGCAAAGAGCGCAACCTGATTGACAGACTTAAGTTAAATAAGCAACAGGTTCTGCTATTTATGCGCAGTCCTGCGGTGCCATTCGATAATAACCAGGCGGAACGGGATATACGTATGGCTAAGCTACATCGTAAAATTTCAGGGGGGTTCCGTTCCGATGAGGGCAAAACTGCTTTTTGTAGAATACGAAGCTACATCTCATCTGCTACGAAACAGGGGATTGATATGTTCTCGGCAATATATGCTGCCAAAACCGGGAATCCCGTGTTCGTCCAGTAACGAACACGCCTAAGTAGAGTTTCTCGACATTGAACCAAGGGATAACTATGCACCTTTGTGGTAGCATATTTTAGATGCTGAATAGTTACACATCCTTGATTAATTCCATTATCTTACAAACTTCTAAATCAGCATTTCTGACTCCATCCACTATTTCATTAAGAGAATGGCCTGCCTTACGGGCAATTTTTACCCCGTCTTCCACTTCTCTGGTGCCTGCCTGCATAGATTCTACGGCAATTTTTGTGCTCAGTTGAATATCATTGATTAGGTCAGCTATTTCTTTTGTCGCATTTCCTGATCTTTCAGCTAAGTTTCTAACTTCATCGGCAACAACGGCGAAACCCTTACCGTGCAAACCTGCCCTTGCAGCTTCAATGGCCGCATTTAATGCCAGAAGATTAGTCTGGTCTGCTATATCGTTGATTACTAGAATAATTTCTTCTATTTTTTGAGAATGCTCACCCAGTTCGTGAATTCTTTGGGCTGTTTCAAAGACCGCATCTTTTACCTTTAGCATTCCCATGACGGTCTTATCCACTGCCGCCCCCCCATTTACAGCCAATATGCCATTTTGTTCAGATATTAGTTTAACACCCTCCATAGCTCCTGATATCGCATCCATTTTTTGGGTCATAGTGTCTACAATGGCGATACTATCGTTGACATTATTACTTTGTTCCTGGGCACCTGTAGTTATCTGCTGGATTGAATCAGTCACCTGGGCCATTACATGGACAGTACTGGTAATATTCTTGGATTGTTCTATTGACCCGCTTGCCACCTGTTCGATAGTTTTAGCCACCCGCCGGGTTACTTTTGTGGATTCTTCTGCATTGGAGGACAGTTCTTCACTGGTGGCCGCAACATTTTGGGAAGCAACATTGATGCTTTTAAGAAGGTCTCGCAAGTTCATAATCCGTTCTATAAAGTGATACGCTGCAACTGGTCACAAGCTAAAGAGATAATCGGGCTTGCCTTGAAAATATAAAAAGGTATGCCGGCAAACTATCACTAAATTCACTTTCTCACCACCGCCGCAAATCTTTCTCTCTGCTGCTATTATGCTTTTTCAGCCATATTATAATAATCTTCAAACACACCGTCATCAGAATACTGGCTTACGAATTTTATCAACCAATTAGAACCGTGAACCCTTTTTATTAACTCGTCTTTCCCTATGATTGAAATAACCTTTTGAATTTTATCAATATAATCTGTTTGTGAGTAATAGCATATCACAATTTTACATTTTATATTAACTTGAAATCGGAAAGTAACTTTCCGTATTTGGCTTAAAGGCTTAAAAAGATAAAATTCCAGCAATGGCATTGCGTTTTGAGGTTTGTGAACAC
>JAVSMW010000010.1:0-179371 GCA_032027005.1 Thermincola sp.
ACACACTCTATCAGATTAGCCTGCTTCAAGGCACGATTCTGTCAGTCTCGTTGTCAGTGCGATTGAATTTAAGCAACGTTTTACCTTGGGCACGGTGGAAAAAATGCTATTGGATGCCGCTCATGACGCCGAGGCCATTTATCTCCTAATGGATCATCAAAACATTGAGCCGTTTATTGATCTGAACAGCCGCAGTAAGAAGAACACAAAAACTGGTGGAGATATTCAGATTTCACCGGATGGCATTCCTATTTGTTCCATTGGCGTAGAGATGAAACCAAACGGCTACGACAACCTGCAAAAACGTAACAAGTGGAGATGCGGACTATCCTGCGGTACAAAAATCTCCTGTGCCACCCCTTGTTCTAAAGCAAAGTACGGACGGACCTACCACACCCACGCTAAGGACAACGTAAGGCTGTTTACCAAGACTCCTCGCAACTCGGAAAAGTGGAAGATCATTTACAATCGTCGAACCTCCATTGAGCGCTCCAATAAACGTGAAAAAATCGACTACAAGCTGGAATCAGGAAGGCATCGCTCTACGAAAACGTGGTACGTTCGCATCTATGGCATTATGATCTGCCAGCACCTGGATGCTTGGTTTGATCATCAGAAGGAGAACTTTCCTGATCTCAAAACATTGATTTTCCCCAAAACAGCTTGACGGTCTTTTGTTTCTAAAAAGGATGATTGTGACGCTTATTTGCCATGCCCATTTTTAAATCTCGTTATTTTACTGACGAAATTTTTCTGCTGTGTCCCGAATTTCCAGCTACTTTTGGTAACTTCCGCCAATTTCACCCCCTGAATTCCGAGAGGCTATTTAGTTTTTACAGTAAGATAACAAAAAGCCCACACCAAATAGGCGTGGACTTTACCTTCATCCTCACACAGCTTACCCACTTCACGAGGCAGCTCGCAGCATTTTCAGGCAGGTCTCCTGACTTAGATCATCACCTCATATACCCCTTCCCCCACCTTGAAACAACAAAGACCTTTATGGGGTGGTATGGTATCGGGCTCACCTATACAGTGGCGGGTCCGTCCGGGAATCTCACCCGGTTCCCTATTCTCCCTTGCGGGCACCTGAAATATGTATTCATTTATTTTCTATCATTTTATTCTATGTTTATAGTTGTTGTCAAGAGTTATCTTAAGGCCAGAGTTATCTTAAGGCCAGAGTTATCTTAAGGCCTTGTGTTATCTCGCTAGTTTTACTTAATATGTTCTCACTTATGTTGTGATTAAAGGCCATTTCAACAACCGGCGTTTTTAATCTTGGAGGCAGTCGGAGAGTCTGCCGGTGCTTTTTGTCTGACCTGGTTTTCCTTTCCCCTGGCATAAGGTCCCCCCTTCTTTCAGAAAACAGTTGAAAATAAGGGTTTTAACCCCGGTGTCATGGTGTCTTGTCCATTTTAATTCTATGACTAGGGTGAAGGGGTTATGACTAACACTTGGCCGAAACGGTTATATTTTAACCGGAGGTGTTTTTATTTGTCTCTTGCTAAAGAACTGGCCCAGCAGATCCAGTTGATGAAGACCAGATACCTGCTGGTAAATGGCATAAACTAATTAATAAATGTTCCCCATAAGTTATTTTGATTCATTTGCTAAAGATAATCTATACTTACTAATTTAACTCTAGTCTTACACGTATTACATTAACAATAAGTTAAATGGGACAAACCGAGTCTGTAGAGCCATGGGCTAGAGGAACACCCTTGCCTACATTTTCAAATGGTTTATAGGGCATTTTAGAGGCCCGTTTTTCTGGGCTTCAAAAATAAAATCCACTTGTTAAAATAACAGGTGGATTTTATCTGTTTCTTTCATCATTTTAATAAATCCAGGAGTATCTATAATAGATTGGCAATTTTCAGAAGTTCCATCAGAAAGGTTTCGAACGAAGATACAAGTCCGGGGGTTGGGTCGTAATTGAGTAATATCGTCAAATTCGATAGTCTTTGCTTTTATGGCTTCTGCTATCAGCACATCGGTACTTTTAAAAGTAATTGGAACTGGAGGAGTAGGAATTCTCAATACATCTCTATTCCCTATATAATCAAGAATTTTGTGTTTAATGTCCCAGCTGCCTTTGTCACTGGAACTAATTGTGATTTGACTGATTTTACTTGAATACTTTGTACCAACAGGAAAGCTAGCGAAAGAATTGATACTTCACCGGCATTTTACCTTAATTCTACTCCATCATCATTTTCCCGACTATCAAATCCATTTTCATAGTAGTCAGAAATCCATTCATCCGGAATTTCACCATTTCGGTTGATTTTTTCCTTTAAAAACTTTTGAGATTTTGGGTATGCGAACATTATAGTGCTCATCAAGAAAGTCATTCAACTCCCTAAAGTTAGCCACAGGTCAACTCTTCCTTTGCATTCTGTAATTCTTTTTCAAACGCTAAAAGGTAAGAACCGCCTTTTTCAGCTCAGACGGTACCTTGAGATAAACCCCGATTTCATGTTGGCTTCCGGACAACAATACATGAGCATCTTTAAAAGTCGCCGGGAATTATATCCTATCAAGAATCTCCCCTACTGTATCACTAATAACAATGTCGTAAACCCCAAGGTCAATCATTTTTTGACTGGTCTGGTCTGCGGGGTTAAACTCTGGAGCTATGAAAACGATTCTTACGCCTTCCATCCTGTATTTAAAAAACAGGTCCATTGTACACATGGTTAAGAGTAAAATTTTAAAACGTATGAATGCGCACGTTTTTATTTCCGCATATGAAAAAAGACTTTGGGAACAAAATTCCCAAAGCCTTGAAAAATAAGCAAATTTGGTGCGGTCGATGGGACTTGAACCCATACGGTTGCCCACACGCCCCTCAAACGTGCGCGTCTGCCAGTTCCGCCACGACCGCATTTTGGATGACTCTCTAATCACCGAGAGCAATATTGATTATATCAGAAACAATTCGCAAAATCAAGGGGGAATTATTTGGCTGTCTTTCTAAGCTTAAACAGGATCAGCACAACGGCAGTTACCGCTATAGCCAGACTGCTCACCTGGGCAGCCTTTAAGGTATTGTCCACCAGCAGGCTGTCCCCGCGCCAGAATTCCAGAGTGAAACGCAGCAAAGAATAAAGCACAAAATACATTAACGCCAAAAAGCCCTGAAACGGCCTGTGTTTGAATAAAAACAGCAGAACGAACATGATTGCCAAATCACCGGCACCTTCCATCAATTCGGCAGGTACCAGCGGCGTATCACCATAAGCATTAAAAGCGGGCGTGCCGGGACTATAAACTACACCGATCCATGATTGGGTCGGAATACCATAGGCATCCCCGTTAAAAAAGCACCCAACCCGGCCAATGGCCTGGCCCAAAATCAGCCCAGGGGCCAGGATGTCGGCAAAATACCAAAACCCGATACCGTGNTTTTTTGATAAACCAAATAGTATACAGCAGACCACCTGCCACAGCACCTTGGATAGATAATCCCCCGCTCCAGAATTTTAATGCAGCTAACGGGTCATCAACATAGTTCTGCCAGGAGAATAAAATTTCCCACACCCTGGCCCCAAGAAATCCGAACACAACTACCCACAGGATGTAATCAAAGATTAGATCCGGGTCCAATCTTTCCCGGCGGGCCATCCACCGTGCTATATAAGTCCCGGCGATAATCCCTAGGGAAACCATAATACCCCATACTCTGACATCAAAGTTTCCTATCTGGAATAAGATAGGATGCAATATAACCACCCCATTCCCTTTAAACTGTTGCAAATACCTGTATATTGTACCATGTGCCAGGTCAAAGTTAAAGATGAGATGTTTAATATCGGTGCCTACCAGCCCCTGGAATATTCCTCAACACAGGCCGGGCAGACGATTTTACCGTCTTTAATCCTAGCTTTTATTTCCATAACTCCTTCTCCGCAATTTGAACACTGCAGGGTCTGAAATATCCGGGCTTTTTGCGGTAATGCCAAATTTGTCTCTCTGATCTCGAACAGTTCATTAATTGGGGCCGCCAGTATTTGATTCATTTTCTCTTCTTTAGAATCGGCCGGTTTATCAAGAGCATTAAATTTCAATGCAACCCTCACGGCTTGGCCGGTTTTTCTGCTGCCTACAGTAAATACTTGCTTTCCGTAATTGGTGAAAATCATGTTCCCCTTGCCAACAGTGCATGAAAGCACTGATTGAATTGCATCTGCGGCACAGCTGTCATTTTCCACAATGGCTACCAATTCTTCGTCAACATCTCTTTGTTTACCTATGATTTTTAAAACTGCCTCCGCCGCCCGAAAACCAATAGCCAGCCCAGGACAGGCATGACCGTGAAAATCAACGGCTTTTTCCCAAGAAGATTTTTCTAAACACATTTGCACCGCTCCCCTTCTATTCATTACCCCCTGGGGTATAATTTCAGGTTAGCAGTTTCATGCAAATTTGTCAATTCTATTCCATGCTGTTTACCGTAAATTGGCAGCCTCAAAATACAGGGAAACAGCGGCAACATGTAGAATAAACATCCAACCATTTATTATGCCAACGAGGAGTGTTTCTATTGTTCCCCTACACCCACATCTGTTTCGCCAAGGACGTTTTAGGAGATCTCACCAATGAGATAGTCCTGGGGGCTGTTTTCCCTGACACAATCATTGCCGGTTTTATCGAACATAGTGAAACACATCGGCGCTGTGCTCAATTATATAGTTATTTATCCAGAGTAGGCTTATTTCAGAACTTTGCCAAAGGTGCGATAACCCACGGAAGTGCTCCTCAGGGTCTTGATTACTACTGTGATGAAAAATACCTGGATTTCTCCCATGGTTTTGCTTTTCAGCAAGCCCTTCCTTTAGTGGAAAAGGTGATTAAAGCCTGTAACCTGCCTGAGGAGATGGGTCTGTGGAAGGCCCATAATTTTATCGAAATGAGTGCAGAATTGTGGATGTACAATAACCGCACTGACTGCTACGGATATCTGGCTAAAGCCCTTGACGACCAGAACCTGATTTTAGATTTAAGCGAACTACTGGCCCCATTTTTTGACGTACCAATCGGTAAAATCGCCATGAGTCTTCCAATTTACGGTGAATATGTATTATTAGGAGAAGTGACCGCCCCTAAGCTGGCGGAAAAATACAGTCTGCAGACAAAAAAAAAGCACGGTATCAACATTGATATTGCCGCTGCTGCTGAAATTATAGAAGAAGGCTTATTGATTGTAGACAACACTCTGCCTGAGTTTATGACTTTTTCTGTGACAGAAGTCAAAAAATTATTTTCGGTCTAAGCTGACCGCCCAAGATAGAAGCGTGCACCGTAGAACAAACGGCGCGCGTTTTTTTTAACTCAAACAAATNCCCCCGGGACAAGCACATTTTTTGTGATATGGCGTAGTATGAAGCAGGATGATGCCGGGAATGCCGGCTGACTAAATTCACTTAAAAGGAGGAGTATTCCATGGGCGGTCCTGGCGGAGTAGGTACAGGTGGAGGTTTCTTCGGAAAAGATAACTTTGCGTTTATTCTTTTCTTGGTTCTGGTCCTATTGTTCTTTGGAGATAATTAGGAACTTGTTAAAAGGGGCTCAAAAAGCCCCTTTTGCTTACCCTGCCACAAACATTATGTCAAACTACCCATGGACCTTTCTGTGATGCTAAACAATGTCAGTAACGAAAGTCAATTGATTGATTTCATCAATCTGCCAGACTTATTCTACAAAAAGGACCTGAACTGGGTTAAACCACGAGTGGGAGCATATCCGTGGGAATTTAATGTCAGAACCAATCCCATCCTTAAATATCACGAGATGAAATTATTTTTGGCCTCAAATGGCAAAGATCTGACCGGGAGAATAGCCGCATTTATAGATAACAGATATAACTCAATACACAAAGAAAAAACGGCTTTTTTTGGCTTCTTTGAGTCCCAAAACAACCTTACGGCAGCTCGTGAACTCTTCAGTGCCGCCGAAGGGTTTGCCCACTCCAAAGGAATGTCCCGGCTCATTGGTCCCGTGGAATTCACAACTAATTACCAGGCCGGCATTTTGGTCAAAGGGTTTAGCCGGCCAACAGTGATGACAGCTTACAACAAATCGTTTTATCCTAAACTGCTGGAATCGGGTGGCTTTTCCAAGCTAATGGACCTGTATGCCTATAAATTTAATGCCCCCTTCGTCCCCGAGCGCATGCAGCGAATGTATGCCATTCAGAAAAAAAGAAACCCGAAGATTACAATTTTGAATTTTAACCAAGCCGGCAGACTTTGCAGCCCCTCAATGCTATCAAAACTATACAACCAGGCCTTTTACGACACATGGGGCTTTGTCCCCATGAGCACTAAAGAATTTTCTTCGCTTTTGCAGGAAACATTCTTAATGAATCACTGGGATCTTAATTATCTGGCTTTTTATGGCAGAAACCCGGTAGGATTACTGCTTACAGTGCCTGATTTAAATGAGCCACAGACTCCCGGGCAGGCCAAAAATCAGCAGTTCAATACCCTCAGAATTACAGTGCTGGGCGTTCAGCCATCCTTCCGCAAGCGGGGGATCGAAACCCGCATGGGGGTCATGCTGATCAATGATGCCGTGGCCAAAGGTTATAAAAGCTTTGAGTTTTCTTACATTTTGGAAAATAATACAGCCATGCTTAACTATGTCGACAGAGAATTTGGCATACCTGTCAGCAAAACCTTTAGGATATATGAAAAGCCTGTTCCCTAAAAAATAAAGCCCAGCCAGGTAAAGTGAAACTTACTTCAGGCGGAGTTTTAAACTCCACCTGAAGTTTAGTTGAACTTATCCAGAGGCTAACCGCCACTAAGGCTCCCGCTTACAGAGGCGGGAGCCTTAGTGGCGGTTAGCCATCGGATAAAAATTAACTGGCCGGGCCTCTTTTTTACTGCAGGTTCCGTGATATTGCCTGACGCACGATTTCATTTATGTTTGCCTGGTCTTCTTCAGACAATTCTTTAAGATAAATAGGCGGCGAAATCACTACAGTGGCATTGATACTGCGCACCCTATGATTATTGGATTCAAAGGCTGAGTGAGTATTGTTGACAGACACCGGTACGATTGGTACATCAACCTTTTCCACCAGCCGCAGACTTCCTTTTTTAAATTCCCCCATTACCTGCCCTTTGCTCCGGGTACCCTCCGGAAAAATAACCATCGAATTACCCCTTTTGAGTACCTCAACACTCTCCTGAACAGCTTTCACCGACTGTCTAAGATTAGCGCGGTCGATAAAAACACAGCCCAAAAGCGGCATCCACTGGCGGATAACAGGAATTTTGGCAAGTTCAATTTTAGCCAGAAAACCTATGGGGGTAGTCAAACTCTTGAAAAGAACGGGAATATCAAAATTCCCCTGATGGTTGCTGACAAAGAGAGCCGCTCCATGCCGCGGGATATTTTCTGAGCCTTTTACTGTTACATGTACACCTGCAAAAAACAACAAGAATTTTGCCCAATTGCGGCTGACCAGATAACCATATGTTTTTTGAGCAGATTTTAAGCCAAGCCAATTTAAAATATACCAGAAGGGAAGCAAAATGGCCGTAATCACCAATGAGACAACAAAGGCCAGGGCAAAAACCACGGTTCTGATCATTGGTTCGCCTCCTCAACTCCCAGCTCTTCCAGCGCTTCCAGAACCAGCATATAGCTTATGCCAATACCTGAATTTACTATTTTTCCGTTGACAACCAGAAGAGGCAGAACCCTTGTCCCCGCTCTTACCAAATAATCGTCAATTTCCGGATAATCATCCATATTGCCATCTATCACATCAACATATTGTATTTTCACCTGTTCGCCAAATTTATCGGTTAATAGTTCCCCGATTATTCTTACAGTCTCCACCTGAGACTGGTTCGGTGATCAGCCGCCTCCGGCATTACAGTTATCAGAAATTCGCGAACCAAAGACAATGATATTTATCTGTTCTTTCATATATTCACCTCATATAAAATGGGATCCTGACATCCGGCCTCGTTAAATCCCCGCAGGCGCAGCAAGCAGCTGTCACAAGTGCCGCAGGCTTTCTCGCCCCCGCGATAGCAGCTGGTAGTCAACTGCAGAGGTGCCCCGTTGGCCATCCCCAGTTTAATAATTTCTGCTTTCGAAAGGTTAATCAAAGGGGCCTCCACCTGAATCTGCCGTTTGTCCTGAACAGCAGCTTTGGTAGTGTAGTCGGCAAGTATCTGAAACCTTTCAATGAACTCAGGCCGGCAGTCCGGATAACCTGAATAGTCAACGGCATTCACACCGATGTAGATCTTTTCAGCTTCCAACACCTCAGCATAGCCTAGGGCGTAGGAAAGAAATATCAGATTGCGGGCCGGCACATAAGTCACAGGTATGTCAGTCCGGTTTTCATCCCCTGCAGGGATATCGATTTCCGCAGTCAAAGCACTGCCGCCAATATCATCCAAATTAGTGGTAATAATCAGATGCCTGGCTGCCTGATAATGCTCAGCAATCATTTTGGCACACTGAAGTTCCCGATTGTGTCTTTGACCGTATTTAAAACTGATAGGATAAAGTTCGTACCCGGCGGCCCTGGCAACACTCATACAAACAGTAGAATCCAGGCCCCCGGACAATAAGACCACAGCTTTCATGATCAATTCCTCCAATATTCGTTACAAATCAATCACATTTCGTTACAATTTAATCACAGAAGTAGGTGGCACTCGTATTATCCGATTCCCATACTGTCACCCTTGTGCTCCGAACCCGTTCTCCGGTTTGGTTTTTAAGTTTATCTGCCATCTGCTCATAAATAAACCTGGCAATGTTTTCCGCTGTTGGGTTAAGGGCATCAAAAGGCTGAATATCGTTAATCAATTTATGGTCAAAGACCTCCAAAACCTCTTTGAGCATAGTCTTGACATCCATAAAATCAATGAGAATTCCCATTTCATCAAGCTTCTCACCTTGCAGGGCGATGTCCACCTGCCAGCGGTGACCGTGGATATTGGCACACTTGCCAGGGTATCCACGCAGGAAATGGGCCGAATCAAAATGCCCGGAAGCTGTTATTTCATACATTAATTATTTCCCACCTTTCGTCATTTTCCTGCATACCCCCATCATATCTTAACGCCTGCGGCTTTGCAAAATTTCTTCCTTCAGGGCCCAGTCCGGAGTAAACAGCTTCCTATAAGCAAACCCAACCAAACTAAGACAACCAATGGATGTAGCAGCGGCAATCATAAGCATGACTACGATCTGATAGCGGACAGCCTCACTGGGGTCCGCCCCGNCCAGAATTTGTCCTGTCATCATTCCCGGCAGGCTAACTAGCCCCACAACCATTAATGAGTTAATGGTGGGTGTCATCCCTGCCCGCATGGCATCTTTGACACACTCCCGGATGGCCTCCCAGGGCGTTGCGCCAAAGGCCAGCAAAGCTTCAATTTCCCCTGCCCTGGCATGAGCTTCGCCGTACAGTCTGTCCAGAGCCAAAGCTATTCCGTTCATGGAATTACCAAGAATCATTCCGAAGATCGGAATGAGAATACTGGCCGTATACCAAGGTGACGGGTTAATGACCAGGCGCACAACTACAAGACCAACAAAGACGGTGCTGGCTAGCAGCGACCAAAAAGCCGGGAACAAATAATTGCCTGAAACATTGGCCGCTCTTTTTGTAGAGGCTTGGGCAGCAATGAAACACATTAAAATCACAATGGCCGCAATCAGCCAAAAGTTGTTTACGGTAAAAACAAATTTGAGGATGTAGCCGATAAAAGTCAGCTGAACAAAGGTCCGCACGGTACCCCAAAACAAAGATTTTAAAAGGCCCAGTCTTAAGGCCGCCGAAATTCCCCCTGCTATGACAACCAATACAACGCTCAAGGCCAACTGCAGGTTAGATATGGGTATCACACCACTACTCATCGTGCTTACCTCCATGAGCTTCGAGATTCATAACAGACAAGCGGGGCATTTCCGAAATCTCACCGACATGAGAAACCAGCACGATTCCCCTGCCCTCCCGGCCCTCCAGCCATTGGTTAAGCAATCTTAAAACGGCGGCAGCAGATTTTTGGTCAAGGGCTGCCAGCGGTTCATCCATTAAAATTATCTGGGGATCTACCAGCATGGCCCGAATCAGAGTCATCCGGGCAGCCTCCCCTCCGGACAGAGTGAGAGCATCCTGGTCTAGAAGTTCCGGGCTTAAAAGCACCTTTTCCATCAATTCCGCAGCCCTGGCTCTATCAAGGCACAGGCCTGCTTTTTTCAAAACAGCCAGGTCATAAGGGCGAGTTAGGTTATGTAAAACGGTCCCGTCAAATACGACAGGTTTTTGAGCCAGGTAATATACCGACCGCCGCCAGGCGGCCGGTGAAAAATTCCGCCATGATTCACCTCTATAGAGGACTGTACCCTGGCGGGCCTCTTTGAGTTTCGCCAAAACGCGCAGCAAAGTGGTTTTGCCCGAACCTGAAGGGCCGCAGACATTTAGCACCCCACCCTCCTGCAAGCAGCCGGAAGCCTCTACTACCTTGGGCCTGACCCCGGTCGAAAATAATATTTTGTCAATTTCCAATAAGTTTATCATATTTCAGATCCTATTCATTGCCCATAATTGATTATACATTATTTTATATTGTTATATACTGATACTGCAAGATATTTCTCATACTAATAAAAGCCCGGTTTGTCAAGAAACCGGGCTTCTAAGTGAAGGTTTTAGTTAAAACCTTTGCGTACATCATCGAATTTGAATTGGGTCGTTTTGCCTTTGTTTTGATATTCATCAAATNACCTTTGTATAATTAAAGTCTCCCTCAAAAATTGACATTACCAGATATATAACTCCCAATGCGGCAACTATCACGACACCTACTAATAAATTTTTAAAATTTGTCATGGGAATTCCCCCTTAATCTTGTCTAATCACTAAGTTAAACTTGAGATTCACTTTTGGGACTTCGGGTTTTCTTAGATTTTTTAAACTTGATTACCATTTGGACCGGAACAGGCCGATATCTTCTGCATTCAACAATCAGAGCCGAGTCTATTTGTTTACAGTCTTTCTGACAAGACTGGCAAAGTTTGTTCATTAACCTACCCACCCCTCCGAGCCCGRAKYTNATWSMSKSTKTTTTCTTAATTTTAGCAAAACCACCGGGATTTGTCACCTAAAATAGTGGGGAGTGGGGAGTGGGGAGTGGCCAGTGGTCAATGAACTGTTAACTGTCTATTATTTAGAATAGGTATTAATACGATTTGGTTTTCTTTTTTTGGGGAGTCATTTAGACAAAATTACAAATAAAGTATCCTCTCGGAAATGGTTCTGCGCTCAGTGAACTGGTTTTTTAACTTTCACTCTTCTGATGGTGCCGCGTCAGCGGCATGGACATCTCTGTAGTATGATTTCCTTCTTTTTCTTTTACTTTTCAATAAATCACGGAAGAGTTTTGGCCAGTTCCTCCAGAGCCAATTCTTTGGCTGTTTCCGTAAAAAACCACTCATCTATCTTGGCCTTCAGCCACTTGACATGATTGGGGATTTCCAGCTCAAAACGTTCAACATCGATGCATAAGCCCACCGGTTCAAAGCGAAACAGCTTGTCCGCATCCTTGACGATTTTATCACTGTCTGAAAGGGCTGTCAGCCGCGAGTCATGGCCCTCGATAATCTCTAAAATCTCCTCTGTCTGCCGGGGGTCATAATGAACCTGCTGTAGGATCTCCCGCGCTAATTTGACTCCTTCCACTTCATGTATGCGTCTTAATTCGAGGTCAAAGTCCTTAGGACCAAAAGCTTTTAGCTGCAAATCCTCGGTTAACTTACTCCAGCCCAGGTCATGACACAAAATAGCCGGAATCACAATTTCCGGATCACCTGGTTCACTCTCCAGGAGCCTCAGGGCAAACCGGCAGGATATCTCCACATGAATATCATTCTTTCTTGTATTTAAGTAAGGTTTCGCTAATTCGGCAATCCGGTAATCAATATCGCGCATCAATAATACCACCTCTGAATTGTTTTCGTTTTCCTCTATTCTTTCTCGGTTCTTGCGGCAATCACCTTTTATTTTTCAATTTAACTCTAGCCACTACTTTGAAAATATTTTAAAAACTGAAAATCAGCCGTGGATAAACGCCTCTCCACTCTCCACTCCTACAGCCGGTTATCCACATTCCAATCACTATACTCATCAATGACTTCCTCTTGTTCTTCGGCAGCAGTCGGTTCTGCAAAAAGTTCCTGCAGAGATGAGGGATCAATTTTCCATATATTGCTTTTTTCATCTTTTAGCAAAATAAAACCAATCGGCCTGTTCTGGAATTTGTTTCCACCGGTTAGCTCATAAGAGCTTATAAGGTTTAGCTCAATAGTGCCGCCTTCTGTTTTGGGCCGGGAAATTTTAGAAACTGTAAGCCATTTTATTTTTGCTAACTGCTCTCTTATTTTAGGCTCTGACCAAGCTGTTGACAATGTAAACAGCTTGGAGGCTAACACGTGGTCGCCCTGCTCTAAAGCAACCACCATCACTTTCATCACCATTTCAGGTTCCGCCCCAACCAGTTTCTCTACAAACTTACCGGCAGCTTTCCAGACCATTATTTGATGAGCAATATTTTCTGCATTTGAATGGGTCTTGCTGTCCAGAAAATGGATGCAGAAATGCCCTTTAAAGTCGTTACCAGCTATAGCTCCCGCCCCGTGTGGCATACCATTCATCGATGCAGCCAAACGGCGTCCCCTGACCTCAACTATGATAGCTCTCCGGCGCCAGCTCCATTTCCCTCCGTAAATTGATTTCATGATAGCACTGTCTTCGGCTGTCAAGGGCTGGACATCGGCATGCAGGCTGCCCGCGCGGCGCTGGACCATAAAAGACTTACCTGTTTCAAAATCATAGATTCTGGCTTTGTCAAATTTCCGGAAGATATCCTTAGCATGATCCCAGCTCAGGAATTCCCCATAGGGATTCTTCTTCTCCAATTGTTTTAGTTCTGAGGCCAGACATTTTCCCCCATCCTTGAGAAGATAAATATCTCCGGTGCCGGGGTCTAACAACCTGCCCGGTTCATCAAAGACAAAGGATTTGCTGCCTTTCCTGCTGCTCAGAACAAGCTTGTAGGAACCGCCGGCTGCCTTCCCTCGCTTAACCTCGGCCTTTTTAATCTGCTCTTCAATAGCTCTCACGTGTTCAACATGATTAATTGGAATTTTTCCCGGATAGATAAGGGAAATTAGTTCAATGGAAATAATTCGTTCATAATAATTAAGCACACCTCGCGAAAGAAAGAATATAAATAAACAAAAGACTAATAACACCATAACAGCTTTTCCCCTGAAACTCTCTGTGCCAAAAAACACTACGCGCACCTGAATTCCCCCATTTGTACAATCTACCTAAATAAATTTATTGGGGAGATGTCCGATATATACCAAAATCCTGAAAACCTGATTTTATCCGATTGTCAGAAAAGGACGAAATAGTGTAAAAAAAAGAAGGCAGGGTGTCACCAACTTAAATTCCCGGTCATAAGATAATGTAGTATCAAAAGGAATCTACACAGGAGGGGATCGTTAATGGCCGAAGTTGACGGCAGACAGGAGCAAGTTTTAACTGCTCCTGAGAAGAAATCTTTTAGGGAAATCATTACCAAGGCAATCTGTGGAACAGGAAAACAAAATTTCAAGTACACTGAAATTCTTAGCATTCCGGTGGGGCGGATACCATCCAGCATTTTAGGTTCATCAGTTACCAGGCTGCGCCTCACCGAACCGCTGGTTACAGAAGTTGCCTTTGACGGAGCCAAAAATGTCCGCGTCAGCGGCACCTTTGATCTCAACGTTTGGTATTCTTACAACAATGACCAGACCACCGACGTGGCCAAAGAAACAGTAAAATTCACCGAGATTATTCCGATTGATGAAATCAGTGATAACATTATGGGCCAGATTGATGCAAGAGCCGTATTAGTAAAAGCACCACAATGCCACAAAACTGTTATTACCGCTGAAAACCAGATTCAGATTGATGTAGAACTTGGCATTTATGCTGAAATCGTTGGCGAAACCAAAGTCTTTGTGCAGGTTTTTCAGGATTGGGATTAGTCAATAGATTTAAGAAAGGAGGATTGGTATATGACCACCGGCCGCCCCGGAGTCCGGGAAATTATAACTAAGGCGGTTTGCGGCGCAGGTACTTATAATTACCAGCGCTCAATCGACCTGGAACTTCCTATTGGTCACAAAACCATCCAGGTTTTGGGCAACTACGTCTCGAATGCAGCCCTAGTCGAAGCCGTTGCAGTTGACAGACCCAAGCTGGGTAAAGCAGTCCAGATTAAAGGGCACTATGATGTGCATGTCTGGTATGCCTATGACCAGGATACCCAAGCCGCAAAAACAACCGTTACATTTATTGAATATATCCCAATGCAGATGTATGGAGGGGAAAGCATATCAAATCAGCAGGCTTTTGCCAAAATCACTCAGAAACCCTGCTGCACCAAGGCCTACGTAAAAAATCTGGGCAACAAAACAGTAATCAGGGTAGAAATCACGCAAAACCTTGCAGCTGAAATAGTTGGCCACACCAAGCTGAAGGTAGGGGTATCCTCTGCCGCCTTGGCCGCCACAATACCGGTAACCGGACAGGAACTTGTTCCTCCCGAAATCTCGGCACATCAGAAACCAAATGTTCCGGCACCCAATTATTACCTAGATTTTAAAAGTGAAGAAGACATCCCAGACGAAGATGATGAGGATTATGAATACTCTCAGGACGAGTTTAACGGATAAAGAAAAAAAAAAGCGTCAGACATATGCGTTAATCGACGCTTTTTTTTTTGCGGCTTAACACAGGAGAACTGTTCTACATACAATGGTAATGACTTTGTATCCGATGGCTACCGCCACTAAGTCGCCCGCTTCAATAAGCAGGAGATAAGTGGCGTTAAGCCCCTGGATAAGTTCAACTAAAACTCCAGATGGATTTGATGCCACATCTGAAGTAAATTTCACTTTATTGAAAAGAGGCGGAAAACTTGGTCAGGTTATTTACCATTAAGCTCACTTCTTCTGCCAGCTTACCTAGAGGTTCTGTTACCGTTTCAGTAAATATCCAGAAGATGCTGAAACTCACTCCCGGCCAAAATATAGCTCTTTGTGCAGGTAACCGGCAGGTTATGGTTCGTTTTCTGGGACCCCATGATGCTGCTTATGACGCAATCCTGTGCGTTGCCGACGACGCACAACAGCAGTTGTTGCTGCCAGCCAAAACTGTACTTAGTCTCAGCATCGATGACAATAACCCCGGCAACTGGCGTTTAGGTCCGCTGATTGGGATTTTTGCCCACCGGTTCCCAAAAACCAGCAGGCCCTTCGGTGAACAGACCTCATTCTTCCGTAAGCTAAGGCTGGCGGCCAGCAGCCAAAACGCCCTGTGCTTTGCCTTCGGGCCTGAGGACATTGACTGGGAAAACAATGTGGTCAGGGGCTCCATCCCGCCATTACCCGATGACGAGTCAACCGGCTGGCTGACGATGACCTTCCCTTTACCTGATGTGGTTTATGACAGAGGCTTGTTCCCCAAGGGGGAAAAAAGAAAGCTGGCAACTGAGACCAGAAAGATTTTACGTAACCACCCTGTTATTAAGATGTTTAACCCAGCATTTTTTGATAAATGGAAAACACACGTACTCTTTTCCAAACATGAATTCCTCAATCAGCATTTACCGGAAACCAGGGTATTCAGCAATCCTAAGGATGTTCACGAACTCCTGCAAAAGCATGGCTGCATCTATTTAAAACCAAGTGGAGGAAGTTCCGGAAAAGGAATAATCCGGATTTCCAAAGCACATGATCATTTTTTAATTTATTATCGAACCAACGGCTCGGTGAAGACCCGAGAAATAGAAAATCATTCTGCCTTTGAGATGCAAATCCAGAACATGACAAGAGGTAAACGATATATAGTGCAACAAGGCCTTAACCTAGCCAACTTCAACGGAAGTCCCTTTGATATCCGAATTCTCGCACAGAGAAACCTTCACGGAGAGTGGATGCGCACGGGGATGGCAGCCCGGGTAGCAAAACAAGGGTGTTATATCAGCAATTTACACGCCGGAGGGCATGCTCAAAGGATTTCCGTGATTCTCACCCGGGTTTTTCAAAATTCACAGACTGTAGAAAACATCATTAACCAGATACGAAAAATTTGTGCCCAAATCGTATCTTGGGTAACCGCCGAAAGTAGTCCCCTATTCGGTGAAATTGCCGTGGATCTGGGCGTTGACGAATCCGGCAAGGTCTGGATTATCGAATTAAACGCCATCCCGGGGAGAAGTGTTTTTAGGCATACTCAATCAATGGATATTCTGTCCCAGGCTATTTCCCGTCCTGTAGAGTACGCTTGTTATCTCTCGGGAATTGCGGGACCGGCAAATAATATTTAGGAGGAAAACATTAAATGCCCTGTACTACCGTTACACCAATTAACCACCAATCGCAAATCATTTTCCTCACAGATAACGACCTCAGCAATCTGGCTTTAAAACCGGATGATCAAGTCAGCGTGAGAGCCGGTTCAACCTCTACCAATGTAATAATAGCACAACATGCGGAGAAAAACCTGGTGACATCTAGAGTCTTGGAATCGCTTCACCTCCCTTCTCTAAAAAAACTGACCATGGTGAAAGCAGGCAATGAAATCGTTATCGGGCCTCTGATCGGGATAATGGCTAGCCGCAGCAAAAAACGCGGCCTTCCTCCTTACACCTTGCAGAATAATCTACTGCATGGCTTTTTAAATCACGCTCTCAATGCCAACTATGTAGGATTTACTTTCTTCCCTGAAGATGTCGATATGAATAACCATAAAATATCCGGATTTTTTTTAGCGGCCGATGAGGGTGGCCGCTTAGTGTGGAAAAAACATGATTTCCCCCTTCCAGATGCTGTTTATGACCGAGTCATGTTTCGCAGTATGGAAAGAAAAAAAAACACCAAAGAAGTGACCTCATATTTTATCAGGAACAATATTCTATATTTCAACCCCAAATTTATGAGTAAGTGGGAAACTTACCAGATCCTTCGGGCTAACCCAAAACTGCACAGCTATTTGCCTGATACAAAAAAATACGAAAGCCCTGATCTGCTGCTGAAATTTATGGGAAAATATCAAACCGTTTATCTTAAGCCAACTAACGGCAGTTTAGGCAAAGACATTGTGCGCATTTCCCGTATCCCGGAGGGCTTTCGTTTTCAGTACCGGAAGAAAAAGGAAGCTTTTACCGGAGTTTGGCCCACCCCGCGGGAACTATGCAATGAGCTGCCTAAACTCGTCAATTCAAAGTTTTATATTATGCAGCAGGGTCTGGATCTCATCAGATATAATGGGCGGGTTTTTGATATTCGGGTCCTCATGCAGAAAGATGGTCAGGGTAAATGGGGTAATACAGCTACCGTGGCCAGAATCGCTGCAAGTGGAAGTATATTCCCCAACATCGCCGCCGGCGGGGTGGCCAAAAACATGGAAGGTCTATGGCGTGACTTAACTTCAGCAGACTGGTTAACCAGCCAGACTTATGAAAATACTATCCAAGTCAGTTTAGATGCATTAAATACGCTGGAAAATCGCTTTGGAACCTTCGTTGAAGCCGGTCTAGACATCGGCATAGACGCCCTGGGAAATATTTGGATAATTGAAATAAACTCCAAACCCTCAAGGAAAGTGTTTGCCGCAGACCAGCTTCATTTGAAAGAAAAATCCATTACTCTGCCAATAGATTTTGCGGCCCATCTATCCGGTTTTACGCCTGACCAAAGGTGGGGAAATAATTGAATAACAGGTCTGCAGCTCCAACCAGCAAAATCATTAACATCAGGTTTGGCGGGCCTTTAGAGGGTCAGCTAAACCGGGTTTATCTGACCCCATTTCTGCTAAAAAAGCTAGGCTTGGCACCTGACATGCCTGTAACTTTAAAAATCGGACAGATGTATCGGCGGACCACTATTGGGCAAGTGCACAGCAAAAACACAACCAAGGATTCATTAGTATTTTTCTCCAGTGATATTTATGCCCATTGTCAGATCACCGCAGGCTCATCCATCACTTTAAAATTCAATTATATTGGCAATCTTCTCTCCTTCGGTCCCCTAATCGGTTTATTTACAGCAAAAAGTACTTTTTCGGAAGCTGCCTTCGCCAGTCAGCAGTCTTCTCTTCTGGCTCTAGCGAATTTATCCGAAAGTCTGTCCGGCATAGTTTTTACTTTTTGTCCGGAGGACATCAACTGGAACCTTTCCTTAATAACCGGATATGTTCCTGTCGGGAAAAAATCACATGAGGATATATCTGCAAATGAACAAGGTTCCAAAATTACTTCGGCCTGGCGGCCAATAATTGTCCCTCTGCCAGATATAGTTTATGACCGGCTGCCCTCCCGGACCATTGAGGCAAAACCTAAAATTTCAGAAGCAAAATCGCAGCTGCTGGCACTTCCTGAATGCTTATATTTTAACCCTATGTTCCTGGACAAATGGGAGACACACCTGGCCCTTCGCAACATAGCCGAAGTATCATCTTACCTGCCTCCGACGAAACTTGTGGAAACGCCGGAAGATATTAAAGAATTCTTAATGCGATATAAATCTGTTTTCTTAAAACCTTCATCAGGAAGTCTGGGCCGGAGGATAATCAAAATTTTTCTGGATAAGCAGGGGAACTTCAATTATATGTATCGGACCCGTGACAAACTAACCACTGTAGGCTCAGCCGCAAATTTTGATATACTGCTTAATTTGCTAAAACTAGTCATGGGCAAACGCCTCTATATAGTCCAAAAGGATCTCGTCCTGGCCAGACATGAAAACTGCCCCTTTGATATTAGGGTTCTGGCCCAAAAAGACAAGTTGGGCAACTGGCGCCGCACTAAAATTTATGTTCGTAAAGCTGCTCCGGACAGCTTTCTCTCCAATTTGAGTGACGGAGCCAAACCAATGTCCATCTCCGGAGTCTTAAAAGAAGTATTTTCTGTAGATTTTGAGGCCCCTTTGGGGCTTGGTGAAGATATTCGCAGAGCCGTCAGAGAAATTCCGCCCGCCCTGGAAAGAGGAACAGGCCGATTGTGGGGAGAACTGGGAATTGATTTGGGCATAGACAGGCACGGCAAAATATGGTTAGTAGAAATAAACTCAAAGCCTTTTCGGGCATTGGTATCGGAACGCGGTTCCTATAATATCATTAAACGTTCTTTAATTCGACCTCTGGAATTTTCTAAATTTTTAGCTGGTTATTACAGGGATTCTCCAGTAAAACCTCACTTGGTCAACTTTCCGCCAAGTAGATAAGTGAAACTTACTTCAGTTGGAGCTTCTTTCTCCAACTGAAGTTTAGTTGAACTTATCCAGGGGCTTAGCGCCACTTATCTCCCGCTTTNAGCAAAAATCTTAGTGGCGGTTAGCCATCGGATGAAATAAGAAGAGGAGGCTGCCGTTATGGAAGTGGGGCCTACACTGGGTATATTGAGTATTTCCCGGTCCAGTACCAACCCTTTTTTAGCAGGACAAAACGAGTCATTTGCCGAGATTATCTCGATTGCCGAAAGAATGAATTGCACCGCATACGTTTTCAGCCCTGCTGATATTGATTGGGACAGAGGAGCAGTTTGGGGTTACAGCTACCATCCGAATAATGAACCGGATGTGTGGGAACGGGAGCTATACCCTTTGCCTAATATAATTTATAACCGAATTCCTAACAGAACTCTGGAAAAGCGGGAAGAAACCAGCAGAGTAATAAACCTGTTAAGTGAAAAATATGGTTCAAGATTTTTTAATCCATATTTTTTGGATAAATGGGAAACTCACTCAATATTATGTATTAATAGGGAAACAAAGGGCTACCTTCCCGCTACCAATAGTCTTGGTAATTTCAAAGATATCAGCGATATGCTGACTCGTCACAGATCTGTCTTTCTAAAACCAACTGCCAACAGTCTGGGGAATGAGATGATAAAAATAGTCAGAGAAGGCCTAAATCGCTATCATTTCATTCATCAAACCCTGAATAGTCAACGCCGCGAAGGAATCACCCGGACTTTCCCGGAATTGCTGCAGGAACTTCCTTCTATCACCAATGGCGCAAACACTTATCTGGTCCAACAAGCTATCGAATTGGCCCAATGTGAAGGCCGGCCCTTTGACCTTCGCCTGTTGATCCAAAAAAATCGCCATGGCCAATGGCAGAAAACCGGTATGGCTGCCCGAATTGCAGGGGAAGGAAGTATTACTACCCATGTCATCTACGGAGGCACACGTGATTCAGCCCGGAAAGCTATCAACATGGCTGCCAAAACACACAGGTTTTCGCCCAAACTAGTTGAAAAACAGCTTAATCATTTAATCTCAGTATTTCCCAAAACAATAGAAAAAGCTGTAGGTCAGTCTTTTGGTGAATTGGAAATGGACTTGGGGATTGATCAGAATGGAATGGTCTGGTTTTTCGAGGCCAACTCAAAGCCCTTCCGTTTTGACGAAAAATTCCTCAGAGCCAAATCATTGGTAAGGTTGATTCATTACACCAAGTATCTTAATTCTCAGGAATCCAACAGCCCGGCCAATTAGCCGAGCTTGCCGGGAGGTGACAGTATGAGCCTGGTTTTTCTTTACGACGGGCGCTTTTTTGAGCCTTCCCTGATTGACTCCTTTAATGACTTCTTTTTTACTTCCCTGCCCATAGGCAAATGCAGTGTTCTTTTACGTTGGGGAAACATCAGCGGGTCAGATGAGAATGCTAAATTGGTCCTGAACAGAAAAAAACCTGTTACTTCATGCTTAGATAAAGAGAAAATGTTTCAAATCCTAAAATTAAATCGAATCAGAAGGCCGCGTCTAGTAGTCCCCAAACCTGAATCACGGTATCCCTTGATTGGTAAATTCACAGATCCCAGTTCTGGATTGCAGAAAGAAATATTGGTTACCGAGTTAAAAGAGGCTCTTAATTCAGGAGCGGGATTCTTCGTTGAATGTGTTAATACCATCAAAAAATACAATATTTATTTATTTAATATGAAAGCTTTTTTATTAACCAAAAAGCTGGCTGTTAAATCCCATGCCAGGTCGGGCCTTCATGCCCCACTCTGGAACTATGAGGAGATCCCCGGGGACCTGGATCATGACACCCAAAAGGTGACTTTACTTGCCCAAAGGGCAGGCTATGTTTTAGGCCTTGATTTCTGCATGGTTCATGCCGGAATAGATGCCCAGGGACGCCCGGTTATCCTCGACATCACTCCTGCGCCGGTAATTCCGCCTAAATCTCTTCCGAAGTTTAGCACGGAAATTAAAGAATATATCCGGCAATGGCACTCAGACACACAAAAGGACAACCAGCAAGCTGATCTAACCACTTCACGAACATCACATGGCTATACTCAAACAACTTTTTTCACACTCTCTCCCAAAAAGGCCGGGACGAATAATCCGCGTGAGATGCCTGGTGCTCGGGAATCTCTGGTCATGCTGGGTGCAGATCCAGAGTTTATGCTCCGCAACAGTCTGACTGGAGAACTTATTTACCCTTCAGATTTTATTGCCGAAGAAGGCAGTTTAGGCTATGATCACAGAAGCGAAGGCCGCCAGGGGATCTTCTTCCCACTGGCGGAAGTCAGGCCTGAACCTGACCTCTGTCCACTAAAACTGACAGAGAAGATTCGGAATATCCTGGTCAAGGCCGCCGCGGTTCTGCCGGCTCACATAGAATGGCTGGCCGGCAGCCTGCACTTCGAGCAATACCAGATTGGCGGACACATCCATTTTAGCAATTGTGAAATAAATTCCGCTCTGTTAAGGGCTTTGGACAATTACCTGGCTATCCCGGTAATGCTGGTCGAAAACCCCAGGAACTCGATCTTGCGCCGTAAACAATATGGCTGGCTTGGCAGCATTAGAAACAAGCCCCATGGCGGATTCGAATACCGGACCCCCAGCAGCTGGCTGATTTCACCGGAATTCACCAGAGGCTGTCTGTGTCTGTCCAAAATTATCGCCACAGATTACCGGTTTTTATCTCAAGACTATCTGGTTGATCCAGAGCTGCAAAAGGCTTTTTACCTGAGCAAAAAGTACTACTTCTACGACCTTTTTACTGAACTATGGCAGGATCTCAAAAAAACTCCGCTCTATTCCAAATATGCCACACATCTCTCACCGCTGGTGGATACAATCCAAAACCGCACCCACTGGGATGAGAATATTGATATCAGGAAGTCATGGGGTGTCCTGTAAGTATTTAGGGTAAACTAGTTGATGAGTCGCGAGTGGGGAGTCGTGACCAAATCACACTTTACAAAAAAAGAGCCTCCTGTTATGGGACGCTCTTTTTTGCTATCCATACCTATTTTTTAGTATTTACAGGTTGCTGGCTAAGCCGTCTGACAAGCTGCTCCATATAGGTTCCTCTGGAACCTTTCACTAGAACCACCGCGTTTTTGGGCAGGTTAGGCTTTAAAAATTGGATAGCCTGCTTTTTGATGACAAAAGACCATATTTTCATCTTTTTGGCCTGGTCCTTTTGCATTGCTCCTTTGGCAATTTCCCGGGCCAGGTGGCCTACTGTTACCAGCCAATCAACCCCCAATTCAGCAGCCCTTTCACCAACCCGGCGATGGTTTTCTTTACTGAGGGGGCCTTGTTCCAGCATATTTCCCAGTACTGCAATCTTGGGCTTCCCCCGAGATATGGTTGACAGTACCTCCAATCCGGCTATCATAGATTCCGGATTGGCGTTATAAGTGTCATTAATAAGAGTACTGTTATTTACTCCCCGCACAAGCTGCAGCCTCATCCCGGGTTTCTGGTACCTTGCCAAGCCATGCCTGATGATTGCCGGATCAAAGCCAAAAATCCAGGCAGTGGCGATTGCAGCCAAAGCATTATAAACATTATGCCTGCCAAAAGTGGGGATAAAAAATTCATGATCCAGGTTATTTAAGTTAACTGTAAAATAAATCCCATGGTCTGTATGCCTTACATTCTTAGCGTTATAATCGGCTTTACGGTCCAATCCATAGTATACAATCTTCCCTTTAAACCCCGACAGATCAATTTTGCCAGTATTTGCATCATCGGCATTTAATACCAGATAGCCGTTAGGACCTATCCCCTGAATAATACCGGCCTTTTCCTGAATAACTTTTTCTAAGCTGCCTAAGTGTTCAACATGTCCTGCTCCAATATGAGTTATAATCCCCACCTGAGGTTGAATAATTTCAGCTTGTTTGCTGATATGACCGGGCCTGTTCATCCCTATCTCAAATACAGCTGCCTGATAACCAAATTTAAGGCGTAAAATATGGGAGGGGACGAAATCAGGCAGGTTCATGTTACCAACGGTCTTCAGGGTTTTCCAGCGACACCTGAAAATAGAGGCTATCATCTCTTTGGTTGTAGTCTTACCGGATGTGCCGGTTACTCCTGCTACCGGAATGTCATAAAGATCGCGGTAAAATTTTACGACCCGCCAAAAAGCTTCCCAAACCTTATGGACAGCTATTATAACTAAATTTTCGCCGGCAACCTCCGGCGGCAGTTTTCTTTTATATTCGGAAATGACTATGCCAACTGCTCCGTTTTTTACGGCTTCAATAATGTTCCGGTCTCCCCCTCTGCCACCTTTAACATCAAAGTATATTAGCCCCGGTACCACCTTTGTGCATTTACTCATCACACCTTGGATTCTCACATCTCGCTGTCCCTTAATGAGATTGCCACCCATGGCATCGCATAAAAGCCCTGCTGTTACATTTGCCATATAACCACCCCTCCTGTTGCAAATAATGGTACCTGGAGATTGGTCAGGTGACACCAAACTCCAAGCGTTCCATTTTCTTGTCAATGTTTTCGCTTGATGAGTTTACACCATGGTGCTTCCTTCATGGCCAGAATCGTTCCCACCCAACATTCCCGGGGAAAGTGCCAGTAAATTTCCTGACAGAATTAGCAGGATTAAAATTAGGAAGAGTACAAATACCAGATTTAATGAAAATGTTACCGGTCCGGCCACAGTGTTTATAGTTACTGATTTTCCATTGCTGCCTGACGGAGTGAACATTCTACTCATTGTAGCTACCGCATCCTGGCCAGACTCACTGGTTAAAAGCTGGAGCAAACTCAAAATGCCGTCAGTCACTACTTGGCCGTCACTCGCCAAATAAGGTTTTACCCCCTGCAGCAATGGGGCCAGATGTGGACTCACAGGAATATGACTCATTGCTTTTCCTCCGATCATTTTTGAAATAATCTATTACATAATATGAACAAACAACTTTTTAGTGCAATTACACTTAAAGAAAAAAATGTGGAAAAGAGATGTTCTACAGTAGTAAAAAGGAAGTGTTCCGGTGAGTTTGGAACACTTCCTTTTCTGTCTGCTAGTCTTCAACTCCAAAGAACAAAAGAATAAGAATCAAAAAAAGAATAAAAGAGTCTTTGGAACCAAATCCGCCCATTCGTTTCCCTCCCTTCACAGCAGTAGTATGAAGTGCTCTAGACAATACAGATTATGTGGCAGGAGGGTGATGTGTGAATACAGTAATAAAAAAAGCAGAATCCTTTAAAGAATTCTACTTTAATAGTAATAATATCGGCAGCATAACCGACGGAATCCTAGCTGCGGTCACCGGTGCCGCGTCGCCGGTCATACTTGAGTTCGACTCCGTGTTTATCCTCGGAGCTTTTTTTTTCATCTTCATCAGGGGCAGCAGCGGCCTCCATGGCAGGTGTCTCCGCCGACTGACCACCTGTTTGTTTGGCCTGTGTCCCGGCCTGGTTATTTAACATGCTGAACAGTGATAGCAGAAGGTTGGGATTAATCTTTTTTTTAGAGGCGAGCCCGCTAAGTAAGCCCATTAAATCGGGCTGGCCGGAGCCCTGACCCGCCATCATACTGGATAACATTTCGGTCAGGCCCTGGCTTTCTGCCCCCGCTTTGCTTCCTTCTGATGTGCCGGTAATTTCCTTGATGCCGGTATCTGCATCCCCGTGCACAAGGCTCATAATGCTTAACATGTTAAACATTCCCATAAAACCTAATAAAGCATTGGGTGTCAGTTTATGATCTGTCTGCCTGTCTAACAGCTTCATCAGTTTGTCTACCAAATCTTTGCTCTTGTCTTGAGAACCCAATAATGCCGCTAAATCGTCCAATCCATGACCTCCTTGACGGAATTTACCCAGATTAAAATAAGTTGGGGAAATTAGGGATATTTAGACCTCCAGTAATCTTGCTCACTTCCTGGTCGGCCAGCTTCCTTGATTTTGTTAGGGCCTTGTTAACCGCACTCACCAAGAGTTCCTGTAGGATCTTTGAGTTGGCTGGATGGATAATCCCCGGGTCCAAAACAATGTTGATGATTTCCTGTCTGCCATTAACCACAACCCTTACAGAACCGGCATCAACTATCTCTTCCACGCGCAGCTTTTTTAAATCTTCCTGGGCCTTCATCATATCACTCTGGAGTTTCTGAGCCTGCTGCAAAAGTTTGCCTAACTCGCCGTCAAGCAATTCAATGCCCCCTTAACTTATATTACAATTACTTAAATATATTCAGCCTTGGGCAATAAGTTTCATAATCTGTCAACTTTTTAACAACTCTTCCATTTTCTTTTCCAATTCTTCGATTCTGGTTTCCTGTTTGATAAAAACTGTAATTAACACCGCTAACAGGAATGCAATAACTAGAGACAGAAAATTATCCATTAAAGGTAGAAATTTATCAATGGGAAAAAGACCATCTGAAAAAGGTAGACGAATGGAAGAAATAAAGCAAAAAAGCTGCTCTCATAAATAGAGGCAGCCCCGTTTCACTCCAATATATCAACTTTATGCGGGAAATTTCCCAGGATCTCTTTAACCTCAAGCATGTTGTCAGGGGTGGTGGACAGGGCTACAACACCCTCCCGGGGGTTGATGGGGGAAATGAATACCAAGTGGCTGTGGGCTTCCATTATTTTAATAAAAAAATTCACCTGGCCCGGCAGCATACGGACCCGGACACAAGTCTCAGGGTCCGATATTTCTTTGGCAATCCTACTGACACAACCTTTTCCCCGATAGCGTTTCACAGCCACTTACCTCCTGGCGGTTTCTAAAACATAGGGGACTGTTATGCCGCCCCATGGCATAACCAAAACTTCAGCCTGCTGACCAGCGATTCTGCAAGCCTCGTCAACTGCATCCTGCAGGGAACTAAAGGGTCTGAAAAACAATGACTTCACCTGAGCCGGAGGTAAATCTGAAACCCAGAAAATACGGGCCTGATCAACCGCTTCAGCGATAAAAGCTCCTTTATGGCCGCCCAGAACGAACTCACTGCTGGCTCTGGCCAATAATTCTCCCGGATTTTCCGCCTGACTGACCCACTGCTCAAAAACCTTATCACCAAAGCCCTCCTGGCATTTGGCGGCAACAATCACAATCCCGTTATCCTTTACAGCCCGCAGGGCGTTCCTGAGTGTCTTCTGGGCCTGGTAGACAGTGGCATCTTTGGGCTCTCCCCCAGGTGAAGCAATGACGATGTCGGCCGGTTCCTCCACGGGAACTGCATAAGCCCGCTGGGCCTTCTCACAGCCCACGCGATGGGCCTTCACCGGATCACCTGCCACGACTGAAATAGGGCCACCGTATTCGTTAAGCACCACATTAATAATAAAGGAAAGGTTTGCGATACTGGCAAATTCCTCCATGTCCTGACGCACTGTGTTGCCATCCAGTATCCCTAGCCCCCCCTCCCCCAAAGTGCTGAGACGATGGTTATGCTCCAGTGACCGGGAGCTGGCAGTACCTGCGGCAATAGCCTTAACCCCGCCGGAAAAGCCGGCCAGTTGGTGAAACTCTATATTCCCCAAAGCAATTACCAGACTGGCCTGGGCCACAGGTGCCGCTACCTCCACCGGAGTCCCCCGCTTTGTTATCCCCAGGAAAGTATAGCCTGTTTCTTTGCTGTGCAGGCACTGAATCTTACCATAAACCGCACCTAACAGCATGGCCTTCTCGTCCTCGGTGGTACCTCTGTGATTGCCTACGCCAATCAGAATTTTGATTGCCTCTTCGTTTAAACCTGCCCGGACCAGTTCAGCAATTACCACCGGCAAAATTAAATTTGACGGCAGTGGACGGGTTTGATCACTAATAATTATGGTCACACTTGCTGCGTTTTTGGCTAAAGCGGATAATGGCCGACACCCGATGGGATTTCTTAACCCCCTTAATATTTCCTGCCGGAAATCAGCAATTTCGGGCATAAACCCCGGCCTGATTTCCCGGATTTGCCGCCCTGGCGGAATCTGGGCCCGGATAGCACCCTGCCCGTAATTCAGCGATATATCAGTCAATGCCTTACCTCCCAATAGAAGCCTAATAGCAAACTTTACCCTTATTCTTGCCATTAAACTCCCATATATTCACAGGAAAGACGCGTCAACGGCTCATTTCTTATAACGAAATAACCTTGTCCGCCTGGGTCATTTTTTCCAGAATGGTATACATATTCGTAATCCGCCCAACACAGAGTTTTTCCTTAATTTTATAATAATCCAGACAGGTTCCGCATGAAAGGACTTCTACACCACGCTTCTCAATGTTCACCAAATATTCCAAAATCGGTGAATTCTCACAGGTTAGGTTCACACCACTGTTCAAAAAAAGCAATGTTTGGGGAATGGACTCACTTTCCACCAGGGCGTAGAAAAAGCTCTTCATCAGGAGTTCTCCCAATTCACTGCTGCCCTGCCCCATTTTGTCTGCTGATATATATATAACGGTATTCCCAATTCCATGCTCCTGAGTTTGCATTGTGGTCTCCCGTTTTGTGATTTGAATGTAATACTCATTACCTTTCTCCTGAACCTCCACTTCACAGCCCATCCCTTTGGCCAGAGTCAGGAGATTCTCCTTGGCGGCATCGTTATCTACAATAGTAGTAACTGAGCCTCTGCCCATTGAGTCCAGCAGCTTTTTAGTGTTCACCACAGGAACAGGACAAGCTAATCCGCGAGCATCGAGAATCTGAGAATCCATTTTAATTCCTCCTTAGCCTTATTGTAATCTCTCGGAAATTAAGTCGCCTTTATGCTTAAGGTTAGGTGCACCGGACTTTTTCTATTTTCCTCCACTTTATCCGGTCCAAAAAGAAATCTATACCTGCATTCTCTCTATGCGACCTCCGTGTTCTCTGTAACCTCTGCGTTTTCTTTTCCAGAGGCTGTTTATTTAATATAAAACCCGTTTATCATCTACCCGCCGGGTGACCTTTTCTTTATCAAAATAATCCATAATCGGTAAAGCAAACTTCCTGGAAGTCTTTAACAAATCTCTGGCTTCACCCAAGCCAATTTCTTTGTTTTCCTGTAAAAACCTGATAATATTCTCCCTGGCACCGGCCAGATTTTGACTGTGAATTATGACATTAGCGTCAAGTTTAATGAGAATTCCTGAATTAATGAAGAAATTGAGCACTTCTTCAGCTCCAACCACATCAAGTTTAAATTCGGAACTTATTTCATCCCAACCTGGTGTCAGCATTCCCGCAGCCAGGTATCTGGTCTCAATTTTTTCAAAAACCTGCTCCTGCTCAGGCTTCGGTCCCGGCTTAAATCCCCAGCTGGAGACGCTTTCATCATTAACCCGGATCACCTTATGTTCTTCAAACAATACCAGTAAGGCGTTAAACAATTTATTATTAAGGCTTTTAAAATGCTTACTTCTGATCTCTTCCTTGGATATTCCCGGCCTCAAAGGGTATTTGAGATGATATTTTTCAAGGGCATTGATTAGCTCAGCGGATTTACGCTCAAATACTAAATCAGAAATATAATAACTTTTGCCATCACTTAAAAAACTTCTTAATTCCCCACGCCCAGCTAGTTTTTTAATAGCGGCTCCGACAACCTGTGGATTAAGCCCCGACCCGCTGCTGATATCATCTTCAGTGAAAACAATGACTTGCGAAGAAAGGATGAATTGGAGAACTAAATCCTCCGGCTCGCCTTTTTCTTTGGTAGCCAGATGATCAATTACAGTTTTATCGAACCGTTTTCGCTTAGGCGGCCCAGGATCAATGATTTTTCCGCCGCCAATTGTCCGCATGGGGGAATAAGAGCGGATTACAACCCGATCACCACGGGCAGCCATCATGGGCTCTTCACACTCCAATTGAGCAAAGCCGGTTTCTCCGGGCAGCATTTCATCAGCTTCCAGGAGAATCACCCTGGCCAGGATCTCAGCTGTCCCAAGATGTACCCTGACCCTTGCTCTGTTGACCAGAGGTTTTTCTTCCCCTGCCAGAAGCCTGATTCTTAAGTCAAGCCGGTGCGAAGGCCTGAGATATCCAGGAGCCACCAGCACGCTCCCCCGCCCAATCTCTTCACATTCCAGACCGGCCAAATTAACAGCAACCCGTTGACCGGCCCCGGCTTTTTCTACTTTTTCACTGTGGACCTGAACTCCTCTGACCCGGGCTTCTATATTCTCGGGCAGAATTTCAATCTTATCACCAACTGATATGGTCCCTTCGATAAGGGTGCCGGTAACAACCGTCCCGAAGCCGGTAATAGAAAAAACCCTGTCAATTGACAAACGGGGCTGGCCGGATACGGGCCGTTCCTTGATTGCTCCCGCTATCTCGTCAATTAACTGAATCAGTTCTTTGATGCCTGCTCCTTTTACAGCCGAAACGGCCGCCATTGGAGCCCCTTCAAGCACTGTACCGGCAACAAGCTCACGGGCCTCTTCCTTGATAAGTTCCAGCCAGTCCTCTTCTACCAGATCAGTTTTTGTAATAACAATAACACCCTGAGGTATCTGCAGCAAATCTATGATCCCCAAATGTTCTCTGGTTTGGGGCATGATTCCTTCATCGGCAGCAATAATAAGGAGGACCAGATCTATGCCACCTACGCCGGCCAGCATATTTTTTATAAACCGCTCATGTCCCGGTACATCCACCAATCCGGCCTGGATCCCGCTGGGCAGCCGAAAAGGAGCGAACCCCAACTCAATAGAGATACCCCGTTCTTTCTCTTCTTTTAAACGGTCGGTATCTTTGCCGGTTAAAGCCTTAACCAGCACTGTCTTGCCATGGTCAACATGCCCGGCAGTACCGATAATAAAATGCTTCATGATTACCTCCGGTGCCTAGGTTTATTCATCTGTTTCATCAATGCCGTCCCGGTCTGTGCCGGGTAATGCCATCCGGCGGCCTTTACGTCCGACCAAATAAGAGATCCAGATACTTATCTCATAAAGTAAATAGACAGCCAGAGCCATAGTGCCCTGGGTAAAGATATCAGTGGTAGGCGTAACTACAGCCGACAACACAAAAGAAATTACCAGCACCCATTTTCGTTTGGAACTAAGAAACTGGGGGGTCAGGATGCCTAAGCCGACCAGCAATAAGATCAACAGCGGCAGCTCAAAAATCAGGCCAAATGGCAGCAAAAACCACAGGGAAAATGACATGTAACTTCCCAGAGACAGCATGGGGACCAGTTCCTCCCCAGCAAAATTTAACAGGAATTTAACTCCATAAAGAAACACACTATAGTAGCCAAATACTATACCGGTAATAAACAAGACTACTGACACGGGCACAAAAAATAAAATATAGCGCTTTTCATGGGCATGCAGGGCAGGCAGAATAAATTTCCAGATCTGGTAGGCAATCATTGGTGAAGCAATCGCAATTCCGGCAAAAAGCGCTATCTTCAACTCGGTCTTAAAGGCTTCCGTTGCAGTTATGTAAACCAGTTTATACTGCAATTCTGCCACCGGTCTGACTAACACCTTAAGGATTTCTTCCCTGATAAACCATCCTGCCACAGCACCCGGTATAACTGAAAGCATAGAGATCATTAAGGCCCGCCGCAGTGCTTCAAGATGTTCTATAATTGACATTTGTTGGTCTGTCATGCTGCTCACCTCAACCCGGAATTTACCGAAGTGTATTTTCTATAAGGCACTTATTTTTCTTTATCTTCAGGCTGCTCAGTTTCGTCTTTGTCTGAATTGGAGCCTTTGCGGAAATTTGACAGCATCTCACCAAAAGAACGCCCGATCTGGGGAAGCTTCTTAGGACCAAATATTAATAACACTATTAACATTATCGCTATTAACTCGAGTGGGCCAAGGTTAAAAAATCCGAAATACATAATTTCACCTCCTCACGAAACATCCTCTTTAGTAGTATTTAATAATATTATAACCTGTATTTCTCTGGGCCGGTTGATACCCGGCGTCTTTTATGCTCCTGATGATTTCATCAAGGGGTACACGATAACTGACACCGGCAGCCCTGACCACATTCTCCTCCAACATAGTGCTGCCAAAATCATTTGCGCCAAAGTTTAAGGATACCTGGGCCATTTTGGCCCCCTGTGTCACCCAGGATGCCTGAATGTTAGGTACATTATCAAGGACCAGGCGGGCCACAGCCAGTGTTTTTAAATAGTCCACACCGGTAGCTGTTTCGCCCCCAAGGCTCGTATTGGCAGGTTGAAAACTCCAGGGAATAAAAGCCCTGAATCCACCAGTTTGATCCTGGAATTCTCTGACCCGGATCATATGCATAACCCTTTCTTCCAGGGTTTCTACACTGCCAAACATCATTGTGGCTGTTGTTTTCATACCCAGCCTGTGAGCTGTTGTCATTACTTCCATCCACTGCTCCCAGGTGATTTTTTCAGGGCTGATGTATTTCCTGACCCGATTGTCCAAAATCTCGGCTCCGCCGCCGGGGATCGAATCAAGACCCGCCGTCTGCAGCCGTTCCAGCACCTCACGCACCGCCAGCCCGGATATGCGGGAGAAGTGCGTGATTTCAGGCGGTGAAAAAGAATGAATATGAATATCAAACCGTGCTTTGATGGCACGTAACAAATCCTCATAGTAATTTAGCGGCAGGCCGGGATGAAGTCCCCCCTGCATGAGGATTTGCGTCCCCCCACATGCTATTGTTTCCCTGATCTTAGCAAAAATTTCTTCCTGACTTAACACATAGGCATCAGGATCGCCTTCTGAGCGAAAAAAAGCGCAGAACCTGCACCGAGTCTGGCAAACATTAGTGTAATTAATATTCCTGTCAATAACAAAAGTCACCACAGGTTCCGGGTGCAGTCTTTTCTTCACGGCATTAGCGGCCATTCCCAACAAGACAAGATCGTTGGAGTTTAACAGGGTTACCCCTTCTTGAAGGTTAAGCCTGACACCTCTAACCGCGCGCTCCAGGATATTTAAAACTGAGTTAGCCAATTGTTTCACCCCAGATGTTTAACTTGACCCGTTCGTTGATCAGACCGCTCTTGTACGCATAATCATAATAGGTTAAAAGTGCCTTCTGTTCATCTTCACCAAATTCATACTGAATGGTTTGAAAATAGCTTTCCAGAACCGGCCGGGGCAATCCGGTCGCTTGCTCCGCTTTATCAACCAACAGAGAAACATGACTAAAACCGAAATTTTTCGCATCAACAAAGGCCTTGCTGATGGCCTCAATCTCTGCTGAATGCTCCTCCACAAACCTGCTTCTGATGACCCACAGGGCATAAATCATTTTCTGTCCGGTAAAATCACGCCAGGCGCGGCCTAAATCAATTACAAACAAAGGTCTGCCCTCATAATCTAAGTCACTGTGCCGGGCCAACAGGGCATCGTCACCGATCAGCAAAGCAGCATCATTTTTCTTGAGCATTTGCTGCAGGTCTGGTTTTTGCACTGTATACCGGACCTGGATTTGATAATAGTGCTCAAAAAGAATTTTGAGCAATGCCACTGATGTGGCTGAAGAGCTGGTCAGGCAGACATTCAAGCCATCAAGTTCCGTAACAGGAACCTTGCTAAAAAGCAGAATACTCTGCACATCACCATCGGCACTGATAGACATATTTGGTAAGATTATAGCCTTATCACTGTTGCGGGCAAATTCTATAGATGAAATCGGCGTAATGTCCAGTTTGCCTTCCAAAAACATTTCGTTGAGCTTCGTCGGGTAGCCTTTGACCATTTTGGCGTGCACAGGCACCTGTTTATGTTCAATAGCATAATAAACCGGGTAACAGTTAAGATAATCTACCTGGCCCAGGCGGATTTTATTCATGCTAAAAACCCTCCTCCAGGATATTGTATAAAGTATCTCGTTCGACAGGTATTCTCCCCGCAGCCTTGACCATCTTGACCAACTGCTGTTTAGTCAAAGCCTGGTCGGTATCAGCTCCGGCCGCATGGGTAATTCTTTCTTCAACAACTGTACCGTCAATATCGTCAACTCCGAAGGACAGCGATACCTGGGCCAGCTTGGGCCCAATCATGATCCAGAAGGCCTTGATATGGTCAAAATTGTCCAGCATCAGCCTGGCAATGGCCAAAACCTTGAGGTCATCATAACCCGTTGACCTGCTCAGTCCTGCCCCTTCCAGACCAGTGTTTTTCGGGTGGAAGGCTAAGGGGATAAAAGCCAGGAATCCCCCGGTTCGGTCCTGCAGCTCCCGCAGCCGGATAAAGTGGTCAATTCGCTCTTCAACTGTTTCAATATGGCCGTAAAGCATTGTGGCATTGGTCCGCATACCAAGCCGGTGGGCAGCTTCATGAACTTCCAGCCACCGTTCCCCACTGATCTTTTTCTCACATATTTTATCCCTTACTCTCTGGGAGAATACTTCCGCCCCGCCGCCAGGCAGGGAATCCAGACCGGCATCCATGAGCCGGCGCAGCACTTCCCCGACCGTCAGCCCTTCCGTAGAGGCAAAATAATCTATTTCGACTGCCGTGAAGGCTTGTATCACAACCCCCGGCAGGGCGCAACGGACTCTCTTCAGCATTTCTTCAAAATATTCCAGTTTCAGCTCAGGATTCAAGCCGCCTACGATGTGAATTTCCGATACACCCTGGCCGGTACATTCAATTGCCTTGGCTTCCACTTCTTCCAGTTTCATGGTGTAGGCATCCGGATCTTCCGGTTTCTTGGCAAAGGCGCAGAGTTTACAGAGGTTATCGCAAATATTTGTGTGGTTGATGTGCCTGTTGACTATGAAGTAGGCATAGTCTCCGTTTTTCTTCCGTCTGACCATGTCAGCCATATAACCAATAGTTAAGAGATCAGAGGATTCCATTAATCTGATTCCGTCTTCCCTGGTAAGTCTTTCCCCTCGTTCTACTTTTTCAACCAAGTCTTTAAGTTCACTCATTGCAACCAGACTGTTCATTATTTGCCTCCTGTCATCTAATTTCTAAGCAAAATATCGGCAAAGGTAAAAACAAAGGTCAGAACACTAAGAATACCATTCATATTAAAAAAAGCCGCATCAAGTTTTGATAAATCCGATGGTGTGACCAAAGAATGTTCGTAAATGAAAATAGCACTGGCGGCAATTAACCCAATCCAGTATAAAGTTCCCAAGCCCAAAATTACACCGGTCCAGACCAGAAATCCGATAGTAGCTATATGGAGGACTGCAGACATGATTAAAGCTATTTTCAGTCCAAATCTGACCGGTACTGAATAAAGCCCTTGATTCCTGTCGAACTCATAGTCCTGGCAGGCGTAAATCAAGTCAAAACCGGCAACCCAGGCTGCAACCGCCAGCCCCAGCAGAATGGCGGGCAGCTCCATTCGTCCGGTAACCGCCACCCATGCTCCGGCCGGGGCCAGTCCGTCCGCAACGCCCAGGACCAAATGACATGTCCAGGAAAACCTTTTCATATAAGGGTATATTGTTAAGATGAAGACAGCAATGGGCATCAGTTTAACTGTCAGAGGCACAGCTTCCTGTAACGGGTTTAACTGCCAGGCCGCCACCAACAGCAGGCCCCATGAAGCCGCCACATACAGCCAAACCTCCGATACAGAAAGGATTCCTTTGGGAATATGCCGGTTGGCAGTACGGGGATTTAAGGCATCGATCTGCCTGTCTATCAGGCGGTTTAATGCCATGGCAGCGGTTCTGGCCCCTACCATAGCCAAGGTAATCCAAAGCAACCGGCCATAACTGGGTATACCATTGGCAGCTAAGAAAGCACCTAAATACGCAAAAGGAAGCGCAAAAATCGTATGCTCAAATTTTATCATTTCCCCAAAATGACGAACTTTTTTAAATGATAATTCCACCAGGTCATGCCTCCCTACTCTTTAGTAGCTGCAACTGAGGGTACAGGGGCCTCTGCCGGTTTAACACCTACATGCACTGAAACTACCCCTCCGGTAAGCTCATAAAAAGTAGCTTCATCAAACCCCAGGCGGGTGAATTCTTCCCGTAAATGTTTTTGGTGCGGGAAGGCTTTCCATGAATCGTGCAGGAATTTATAAGACCGGACTGAGCCGACTCTAAATTTGCCGAGAAAAGGAACCCATTTATCAAAATAAAAATTATAAACCTGCTTAAACACCGGCACAGTCGGCTTGGTAAACTCAAGACTGACTACACGACCGCCGGGTTTCAGCACTCTCAACATCTCTCGGATTGTTTTGCGCATATCAGGCACATTGCGCAGACCAAAACCAATGGTAACAGAGTCAAACATATTATCAGGAAAGGGAATGTCCATGGCGTTCCCCTTAATATATTCTATACTACCCCCGTAAGGTGATTTAAGACGTTCCCGATTTGCCACCTCGAGCATTTCCTCACAAAAATCCAGGCCAATTACTCTTCCTGTGGGGCCAACCTTTTTTGCAATTTCCCTGGTAATCAGGCCTGTTCCACAGCATACATCAAGAGCTTTGCCGCCCTGCTTAAGACCTGTCTGTTCAACGGCAAACTTTCTCCAGTATTTATCCTGGTTAAAGCTAAGTACAGTATTAATTGTATCATACTTTTTGGCAATAGCTTTAAAAATTGAATGAACATATTCCTGCCGGTCTTGGTAATCTGCCGGGATTACCATTTCATCGGCCTGCTCCACGTCATCTCCGAAGCCGCGACCAATTTTCCGGACAGGAATCACCAGTTCTCCGCTATACAATTTGGTGAGAAGCTGTTCCAGACCGTTCCTGGCGTCACCCGCCGGGAGCTGTTGCAGTGATTTCGCGGCTTTTTCAAAGTATGGCTGAGCAATTGAACGGTCAAGACCGCTTTCCAGGATGCCATAGGTCATTCCCAAATTACGCCCAAATGCTGCCAAACGACTCACATCATCCGGGGATGCACCGGCCAAAATTGCCGCCAGCTTTGTTGACCCTTCTGTCAGTAACGAAATTTCCTTTTCGATGACAGTTATAGACAATTCGGGGTCGTTAACTGAGAGGTTGGCATTTTTCTTCCTCAACAGGGCCCCGTAATTCATTTCAGCAATAATTTGGGCCAAAGGGCTCAAGAACTCTAGAATTTCGCCCTCACAGAGACCGGTGAAATATCTGCCATATAAATAATTTCCGACTAACACCGGAAATTGAGAGCCATCTCTGGGATCAGTATTCTCGTCGGTTTGGAAGTTGTCATCAGGAATCCGCAGATGAATACCGGAGGCTTCATAAATAAGCTGAACGGCCATAGCCAGGTAGATAAGCCTGTCATGATTGTATCCAAACATTTTACCAGAAAATAAAACCAAGGCAGGGTGCAGGTATTGCTGTATTGATTCAAAGTCAAAGTGGGCAAACTTAGTTAGCCGCCCGGGTTTGATTTTTAATATTATGTCCTTTTTCTGGTTCACTGAATCTAAATCAAGGCTAATCATTTCCAGGAAGCCGGCTGCCATCAAGGTACCTCCTAAATAAGTTTAACTTAATATTTATTCGTGACACCGATAATAAATCCTCTCCTCAGAGTTAAGATTTCACAAAAAAAGGTCAGAATATGCGGTAAAGTGAAACTTACTTCAGGTGGAGTGTTTTTCTCCATCTGAAGTTTAGTTGAACTTATCCAGGGGCTTAGCGCCACTTATCTCCCGCTTGTAGAAGCGGGAGTTTTAGTGGCGATTAGCCATCGGGGAAAATAACAAGAACCCGCCAAGATACGGCGGGCTCCCTAAAGACCGGCTGCTCGTCAGACCTTCCATTGAAATTATGTATATTTGCACCTTTTAATCTGTCTCATAAGAAATAACCTCTGTAATAAACAATGTCGGATTCTCTGCCAAGTCTATCATTTCTCCATTAACATAAAGTACGGGGCGCACGGGGAAGTCGCCGTTCTGAGCGATCACCCTGCCCACCTGTCCATTATTCAGCTTAACTGTTGATCTTAACGGAAAGGCCACGACACTGTTTAAAAAGGCAAAAGTCAAACCCTTGTCCAGACCTGCTCCGGCCTGAGCCCATAACAACTCACCGGCTTCATGAATCTGCATTCTTTTGCGATACCCTTTTTCTCTGATAATGGCCGTATAAATGTCAGCTATGGCCACTATTCTGCTAAAATGAGCAATATCCTTTTCCTTAGTACCATTAGGATAACCACTCCCATCAAGCCTTTCGTGATGCTGCAGGGTAATCTTGAGGGCATGCTTGTTGATGCCATTGATATTTTTTAACATTTCATACCCGAATTGAGGGTGTTTTCTAATAATCTTTATTTCAGATTCAGTCAGGGGTGTGGTTTTATTCAAAACTTCTTTTGGAATCAGCAGCTGTCCGATATCGTGCACAAGAGCCCCAAAACAGAGATATCTCATCTCAAGTCTGTCCAGTTCCAGGGCCTTGCCAATAATAATGGAAAGGATAGCCACATCCACCATATGTTCCAAAATGGTATTTTCAGAAGCCTTCATCCGGACCATTTCGGCAAAAGGCACCTCATTGACCACAATTTGCTCAACTAATTCCTCTGACAGGTCATTAACCAATTTTATATCAATAGGCCTGCCCAAGATAACCCGTTCCCTGACAGCCTCCATTGCCCCGACAATATACTGAAAAAATTTTATAGGCCCCTGTTCCTTGACAAACTGGCTGCCTTCATCAGTTACCCATACCCTTTTTGCCCCGGCATTCCTCAATGCAGTAATGGTCCTGTCATCCAGGATATTATCCTTATCCAGCAAAAGGGTACCTGTCAAATTAAATACCGGTTTGGCTAGTTTCATCCCGCTTTGAATCTGCTCAATCGATAATGAAAACAACTGGATTCCCCTCTTCTTTACAGTACTTCAAACTATAATTTGACAAAGTTCTTGTTTTTCCTGCTAAATTTCTCAATTATTAGAGTAAAATAGCGAAGACCCTACTTAACCTCTCGGCAAGTAAGGCCTTCGCTAACCTTTGACATATGTCTCAGTACAAATAAATATCCCTCCTAAAGATTTACGGCCTCTTTTTCTGGGATTTTATAAAGGATTCCACGTTGCGTCTCCTTGGCATCAACAGATTCTGCCCCAAAATTTTCAGCTAAGAAATTGCAGGCATCCCATGGATTAACTTTGTCTCCACAGGTGAAAACATCAACTGCTGCATATCCCAGCTCCGGCCAGGTATGAATTGCTAGATGAGATTCGGAAATAACCACCACTCCACTAACACCCTGGGGGCTGAATTTATGGAAAACTACCTCTCGAACTTCGGCACCAGCTTCCAATGCAGCATTAACCATGATTTCTTCAACTTTTTGTACATTGTTGAGTACTTCAAAGCTGCATCCATAAATTTCAGCCAAAACATGCCTTCCCAAAGCGCTTAATGTCATCTTTGATCTTTGCCCCCTTCTGAAAAGATTTTTGGAATTTGATCCTGCAAATGAGGAACCCAAATTCCAGCCAAATTCAATTTTAAGCATATTTTCACGTTTTGTCAATAAAAATATTTCCTGGTTTTACCCCATGTCCAAACCCGCTCCACACAAGGGTTTAGCCGAACTCAAAGCAGTTTGTTTTGCAGCCCTCCGCTGCCTTCCACCAACACCTCAACGACGTCTCCTTTGACCATTGGACCAACCCCTTCGGGAGTCCCTATAAATATAACGTCTCCCGGCATCAGAGTCATTACCCGGGAGATAAAACTGACAAGCTCAAATACTGGAAATATCATAACATCTTCCAAGATTATAAATATTACCGGTATATTCAAAAGGTTCATATATACTCCCGAAAATTATACTACCGGAAATTATACTACCGGAAATTTCCCTGACTTCACCCTGAGAATTTGGTGATCAGTGTTACTATTTTTATCCGGAAATATTCTTTACAAACCAAAAATATAGCCGCGGATAAACGCAGATTAACGCTGATAGGAGAGAGTAGCGCAATATATGTCGGGATAGAAGTCAGGCGCGCGCACCTGTTAAACAGGTCACGTTTCCTGAAGCCCCCCTACAATCCCGGACGGTCGGATTTCCCGAGTCCGGTTNACCTCCCCATGCATTGGATATGCTAGTCACCCGAATCGGCTAATTGGTGACAGGAGACTTTCACTCCTTTAGTCTCTCAGCCTTGACGGCTGCTCCCCGTGTTCATCCGCGTTCATCAACGACTGATTTATTATTTTTTACAACTTTCAACCTTCTGTGGTGCCGCGTAACAGTATGACTGTCTACCCACTACCCACTACCTACTCACCACTACTTCATTCCCTGAAGCAAATTAGCCATTTCAATTCCTGTCACGGCGGCATCCCAGCCTTTGTTACCGGCTTTGGTCCCGGCCCGCTCAATAGCCTGTTCAATAGTATCTGCAGTAATCATGCCAAATATTGTAGGCAGCCCGGTGTCCATTGAGACCTTGGCAATACCTTTGGAGACCTCGGCACAAACGTAGTCAAAATGTGGTGTGCCTCCCCTGATTACCGCCCCCAGGCAGATTACAGCATCATACTTGTTTGTTTTGGCCATGGTTTGGGCTACCAAAGGGATTTCAAAGGCCCCAGGCACCCAAGCCACATCAACGTTTTCATCTTCTGCACCATGCCGCTTAAGGGCATCCAGGCACCCCCCAAGAAGCTTATTGGTGATAAACTCATTAAACCTGCCTACGACCACACCGAATTTCAGACCCTTGGCAATAAGTTTCCCTTCATAAATATGGCTCATATTTATATTACCTCCTAATTATTATTAGTTAACATGTGGCCCAGTTTATCTTTTTTAGTGCTCAGATAAAAGGCATTAGATTCGGAAGGCTGAATTTCGATGGGCACCCGCTCTACGACTTCCAGATCATAGCCCTCTAAGCCCGCAATTTTTCTAGGATTATTAGTCATTAGCTTGATTTTTTTCAAGCCCAAATCCACCAACATCTGCGCCCCGATGCCGTAATCCCGCAAATCTGCAGGAAATCCCAGAATTTCATTAGCCTCAACAGTATCCTTGCCCATATCCTGTAAGTGGTATGCCTTTATTTTATTGGCCAGGCCAATACCCCGACCCTCCTGACGCATATACAGTACGACACCACGGCCCTCTTGCTCAATCATCTCCAGTGCCCTGTCCAGTTGCTCTCCACAGTCACATCTGGTAGAACCCATCACATCACCTGTCAGGCATTCTGAATGTACTCTGACCAAAACCGGTTCGCCGGTAGAAACATCACCTTTGACTATGGCCAGGTGCTCTTTGGCATCCACATGATTCTGGTAAACAACAACCCTGAACTCTCCATGGACAGTCGGCAATTTTGCTTCTGCCGCTCTCTCTACAAGCTTTTCGGTCTTCCGCCGGTAATTTATCAAATCAGCTATGGTAATAATTTTTAAACCGTGCTGTTTGGCAAATTCCAACAATTCAGGCACCCGGGCCATGGTTCCGTCTTCTTTCATTATTTCACAGATCACCCCAGCCGGACTTAGCCCTGCCATCCTAGCCAGATCAGCGGCCGCTTCAGTGTGGCCGGCCCGGCGGAGCACTCCGCCATTTTTGGCCCGCAGCGGAAAAACGTGTCCTGGCCTGGCTAAATCTTCCGGTTTTGTATCTGGGTCCAGCAGAGCCTTAATGGTCATTGCCCTTTCATTGGCGGAAATCCCAGTTGTGCTTGTAGCTTTGGCATCAACGGAGACGGTAAAAGCTGTTTCATGGGAGTCTGTGTTGTTTTTAACCATCGCATGCAGATTTAATTCGTCACATCTCTCACTGGCTAAGGGAGCACAGATTAACCCCCTGCCGTGTACAGCCATAAAATTGACCGCTTCCTGAGTGACTTTTTCGGCAGCCATGACCAGGTCGCCTTCATTTTCCCTGTCTTCGTCGTCAACTACAACCAGCATTTTGCCCTGCCTGATTTCTTCAATTCCTTCCTGGATAGTGTTAAATTTTGTCATAGCCTTCTACCTCCAAAATTTTTACTCACTTACAGAAAACCGTTTTGGGCTAAAAAATCAAGACTTAGTCCGGGAGATTTTGCCGGATCCCGGGCACTTACCCCAAAACCCAGCAACCGCTCAACATATTTGCCTATGATGTCAGATTCCAGGTTGACCCTGTCTCCCTGTTTTTTATAACCTAACGTGGTCAGCTTAGCCGTGTGCGGAATAAGTGATACCTGAAAAACCTCATCGGTACAGTCCACTACGGTTAGGCTGATTCCGTCAATGGCCACTGACCCTTTTTTAACTACGTATTTCATGACTTCCATGGGTGCCTTAATTTCTGTAATTACAGCTATATCTTCCCTTTGCTGGCGGTTAATTACCCCTACGCCGTCAATGTGACCGCTGACAATATGTCCCCCCAGTCTGTCGCCAACCCGCAAAGCCCGTTCAAGATTGACGTGATCTCCCGGCTTTAATTGCTCCAGATTAGTTTTCCGCAAAGTTTCAGCCATCACATCAACCTCAAAAAACCTGTCGCTAAAGGTTACCACAGTCAAACAAATGCCGTTTACGGCAATGCTGTCACCCAGCTTAACATCAGTAAGTACTTTGGCCCCTTCGATAGTAAGTCTGGCCGAGTCCGCTCCGTGATGTATTTTTTTTAATCTGCCCATTTCTTCAACAATTCCGGTAAACAAAAGATCACCAGCCTGTCTTGTTTTACTTCCAGCAAACACTGTAATCAGGATAACCTTCAATAAAAAAGTCCTCGCCAACCTGACCCCAGCATGTGTCATTTAATTTGATGGCCTGGTTCATCATGGCCCTGCCTTTTCCTCCAACGGGCCCTGGTGCCTTGTGACCCCCGATTATCTTAGGGGCGATAAAAGTTATGGTTTTATCAATTAACCCGTTATCCAGGAATGAAGCGGCAATCTCTGCTCCGCCCTCAAGCAGAATACTGGTTACCTCCATTTCGCCAAGCTTGACAAGAAGTTTTCGCAAATCAACCCTGCCGTGGAGATCCTGAGAAATTCTTATTATTTTAGCCTTGCCTGATGTCAGAGTTTTAATCCGGTCAAGAGGGGCTTTATCTGTCACTACAATATAAGTGGGAGCATCAGAAGCCTGGTTTAATATCTGGGCCTCAGGCGGTGTACGGGCTGCGCTGTCCAGAATTATTCTGATAGGGTCACGCCCTTCACCGATGGGCAGCCTGCAGGTCAGAGCGGGGTTGTCAGCTAAGACAGTATTTACTCCCACTAAGATGGCATCATACCAATCCCTCAGCCTGTGTACCTTTTCCCTGGCAGCTTCCCCGGTGACCCATCTGGAATGTCCTAAGCCGGTGGCTATTTTGCCATCTGCCGTCATAGCTGATTTAAATAAAATGAATGGACGTTTGGTAGTAATGTATTTAATGAAAATCTCATTCAGGCGGCGGGCATCTTTTTCCAGCAAACCGAGATGCACTGTAAGACCAGCGTCCTGCATTTGTTTAATGCCTCTGCCTGCCACCAATGGATTGGGGTCCTGCATTGCCACATAGACTTCTTTTATCCCTGCAGCAATAATAGCCTCACTGCAAGGTGGAGTCCTGCCATAATGCGAACACGGCTCCAGAGTGACATACAGGGCTGCACCCCGGGCTTTGTCTCCGGCTGCCCTTAAAGCATGGACTTCTGCGTGAGGGGTCCCTGCTTTTTGATGATAGCCAAGACCTGCAATGTCACCATCTTTTACGATCACAGCTCCCACCAGAGGATTAGGGCTGGTCCGGCCCCGGGCCCGCTCCGCCAGCTCCAAAGCCATGTGCATATAATGTTCATGCTGTAAATTAGAAGTAGTCATAAGTAATGTCATTTCCTTTTTTTATAATGTCTGCCTAATCGAAGCCCTATATTCCTAAGATGTTTTCTTTGACTCAGAAGTGGGAAAATTTCAGCTGGCTCGGCGCTTGGCCTGCACCAATTAAAAAGCCCTGGAGTAAACAATTACTCCAGGGCTCAACCTCGCCATGCCATAAAAAATAATGACATAAATAAACACTTCTTCCATCCAGACTTTAACTGTCGGCTCCGGAATCACACCGGATCAACCAAAACTTGGCTCGCGGGCTTATCTCTTCTCTTCTGAGCATTACCGCCGGTAAGGAATTTCACCTGTCCCTGAAGTTCGTTGGTATATTTTTGTTATTGTTGATTATTATAGTGGGTTTGAGTGTGGATGTCAATAGGTGAGTGATTACCTTCTAATAGAGATAAATATATTCATTACTGGGTTTTTCAACCTTCTTAAATTCTTCAACAACAATAACAGGTATCTTTTCCCCATCATAGGTTACTTCTTGCAGATTTCCTTTTACTTCTATCCATTCATCATTTTTCAGTTTATCAGCATCGGAAAACTGACACAAAAAACCTACCACACTGGCATCAGCGGCGCAACAATTGATTGCGCTTCTTGCGATAACAAAATTGTCTTTTTCCATCCCATTTTCTCTGAATACAAATCCCCTAATCACAATCTTTTTATTTATAAAACTCTTAAAATCACTATAGATGACATCGAGAATTTGTGCATAGTTTTCATCTTTAACTACCAGCTCAGAGTCAGTTAGATCGATATTCTCTACTTTCTGACCTTTGAATAAATCATTCGGCTCGACTTGCTCATCGAGTGTAACAACCCCGGTTTCTCCTCCTGTTTCCTTTAGCTTATCTTCACTCTTACTTTGGGGGACAGATTTTTGTACGTTTTTTTTATTGATTGTGACTCCCCTGTTTTGGGCCAGCACACTATTTAATGATATTGGCTGAACGAAAACTGCTATAACCAAGGCTATGATGAAAATACCGTAAGAAGACAATCTATCTCCGTGTGTATGACCCCGTTTGAATAAATCTTTTATAATTACCAGGGCCAAAAGAATGAAAACGGCGGCAGAAATAGTTACGTAAATATTCATTTTGGGGTGAACATACATAGCAATTTTGCCGGAAACGAGCAGGTAAAGCATAAAACCGGCATAACCTATGAGAATCAAAAGCTTCATAAAGACCTGTTTATTAATCACTTAAACTCTCCCCTAATACCCAATTAGAAAGTCGGCAAGATAAACACCAGCAAAAACCACGACAAAAGTTACTATTAAAAAACTTACTACAAATTTAGTTTTGAAATTGCCCAATAAGACAATTGTATTTTTTATATCCAGCATGGGGCCAAGAATTAAAAAACCTAAAATAGAGCTGTTGGTAAACTGGCCTATAAAAGTTCTTGCAATAAAGGAATCAGAAGTAGAACAGAGAGATATAACGTAAGAAAAGAACATCATTATAAAAGTTGATAATCCTTTATTTTGACCTGCACCAAGTAAAACGTCCCGTGGTAGGATTACTTGAGAGAGAGAAGCAATAAAAGCACCCATAATAAGATATTTGGCGACATCAAAAAATTCTTGTTCAACATGGCTTAATATCGTTATTATTCCGTTTCTTTTTGGTGAATGATCATGATGACAACTATCACAACCACAGTGGCTGTGGTAATGGTGACTGCTTTTCAGAATTGGGTTATTCCCTGTCATTTTATGCAACACATAGGCAATTACTACAGCTAAAAATACTCCCAAAAAGCTTCGGTAAAACACCATTTGAGGTAATGCGTTGTTAAAAGCATAATTGGTTGCCAGCAGAACGACCGGGTTTATAATGGGGGCACATAACATAAAGATAAGTGCAATATATACCGGTACTCCTTTTTGAATAAGCCTGCGAACCACGGGAATTACTGAACAATCACATACCGGAAAAAAGAACCCCAGGATTGTTCCCAACAAAACTCCTTTGATGCCGTTTTTCGGAATAACCCTCGCAATAAATTCTTCCGATACAAATACCTGAATAAGAGAAGATATAATTACTCCAAGTAAAATAAAAGGAAATGCTTCTAACAAGATACTTACAAATATTGTTGTAAACATTTGTACCATTTGATAGTCAACGTTTTTGACAATTCCTGTCCGCCAAACCGGATTGAATAGAAATTGCACCAGGAAGAGTAATAGTAATATCTTGACACCAAATGAAAGATAACTCTTACTACTTACCTTTTGCATTTGCTGATTTACACTCCTTGCAAAAACCATATATTTCAAACTTATGTCCTGTTACATCAAAATCCATTTTTTCTTTTAGAGACTTCTCAAACTCTTCAAAAGGGCAGTCCCCAATCGAGAGCGATTTGCGACAACTGACACAAACAACGTGGTGCTTATGTTCTTTACGGTCTAGTTCAAATCGTGCCAGACCATCGTCAAATAAATTAACTTTAATAACCAGGTCTTTTGAAGTAAGCGTTTCCAGGGTCCTGTACACTGTAGAAAGCGAGATTGAAACATTTTTTCCTTTCAACCTTAAAAATATATCCTCTGCTGTCAAAGTAGTATCGGACTCTTCCAATATTTTTATTATTGCGGTTCTGTGTTTTGTCCTTTTAACACCTTCCCGGGCCAGGAAATCCTTATAACCTTTATTTTGATCCAATAAAATCATCCTTTTAGTAATGCTATATATTGACTATGCTGTCATATCCATTTTATTACTTTAATTTGCTTTTAGCAATCGGCTTTTGCAGCCCTTTTAAGAAACACCTTGCTAACCATATTCTCATAAATTAAAATACTAATAAGTGATAAAACGCCTACAATGACAATTGTACTACCTGGTTTAAAATCTGCATAAAACGAAATATATAGTCCTGAAATAGTGAACATGACAGAAAAAATAATGGCGAAAACCACGGTCTGCTTATAGCTTTTAGCAATCCGCATTGCAGACGCAACAGGAAGAACCATCAAAGATGAAATTACCAGAGTTCCCACAGTCCTTGCCGATATGGAGATTGTCACGGCTGTAAGGAGGGTAAATACAAAATTTATGGTTTTAACAGGGATTCCCGCCAGTCTCGCTGATTCTTCATCAAAGGTAATATAAAATAGTTCTTTATATAAAAAAATTACAGCCAAGATAACTACTACACTTAATCCTATTACCAAATAAAGTTCGAAGTCACTTATAGCCACGATGCTTCCAAAAAGGAAGCTGGTAAAATTGGCAGTATTTTTGACAAAACCCGAAATAATGCCGGCGAGTCCGATACCTGTAGACATGATAACTGCTATTGCTATCTCGGAATATCTGGGAAATGCTTTGCTTATCCTTTCTATACTGAATGAAGCAGCCATGGAAAATACAACAGCGCCAAGCACTGGGTTAACACCGGCGGCAAGTCCGGCAGCAACACCTGCAAGGGAGTTGTGTGAAAGAGAATCTCCCATCATAGAAAACCTTTTTAGCACAACCGTCACACCAATGCATGGTGTAATAATTGCGATTAATATTCCTGTGATGAAAGCTTTTTGCATAAAATCATACTGAAAAATACTTAACATCATCCTGCCACTTTTCTACAGCAGTTTTTGCAGTCATGTATGTGAAGATTTACACCAAAGCCATACAACTCTGTCAGGAATTCATGTGTTATGCCCTCTTCCGGTTTATGCTCAAATAAGCCCTTTTCACCTAAACATATCAATCTGTTGGCATGGATGCTTATGGCCCCTATGTCATGTGTAACCATAACAACAGTTAAATTAAGTTCTTTATTAAGCCGTGCAAGTAAACAGTATACTGCTTCCTCTGACTTGGCGTCAATTCCCACAGTCGGTTCGTCTAAAAACAAGATTTCAGGCTCACTGACAAGCACCCTGGCAATAAATACTCTTTGTTGCTGCCCTCCCGACAGGTTACCGATCAGACTTTTTCCGTAATCCTGCATTCCTACTTTTTCTAAAGCTTGGTATACTTGTTCTTTATACTGCTTTTTCGGCAGTTTAAAAAGACCAATTTTTGAAAACAGGTTGGCCCCGACTATCTCTTCCACAGTAGCAGGAAAACTACCGTTAAAGGAAGTTACCTTTTGGGAAACATAACCAAGTTTATCCCATTTTTTAAAGGTATTGATATTTTCACCCAATAACTTTATATCGCCATCTAAAGGGGGAAGGATTCTTAGGATTAGCTTAACAAGAGTGCTTTTCCCTGACCCATTTGCTCCGACAATACCAATAAAATCGCCTTTATTTACAGCAAAGCTGATATTTTTCAATATAAGCCTTTCGTTATATGCGAAATTCAAATTATCTACTTCAATAATTTTTCCCATTATATATATCTCCTGTTATTGCAATGCTTTTTTTAGGGCTTCCAGGTTTTCCATCATCACAGAAAAATATTCTTTACCTGCCTGAATATCTTCTTCCTCTAGCCCTTCCAATGGGTTTAAGACTTCCGTCTCAGCTCCCACTTCTTTGGCGATTGCCTCAGCAACTTTGGGGCTAACTAGTTCCTCAAAAAATATGTATTTAACATTGTTCTCCTGAGCAAATATGACGATTTCCGCCATCCTGGCCGGCGAAGGCTCTGCATCTGCGGTGAGTCCTTCAATTGCTACCTGCCTCAGGCCATAGGCGTCACAGATATATCCAAAAGCTTGATGAGCAACCACTACATCTTTTTTCTTAAATTTTGCGACTGTATCCCTAAATTCTTTATCCAGGTCATCAAGCTTTTTCGCATTTTCGGAGTAGTTTTCCTCATAATACACCTTGTTGGAAGGGTCAGCCTCAACTAGGGCGTTTTTAATCGCTTCCATCTGCTTTTTAGCGAGCATTGGATTGAGCCAGACGTGTGGGTCGTATTGCAAATCCTCGTCCTGATCTTTATTATCTAATAGCTTTAAATTTTTCGATGTTTCGACAGCTATAATCTTTTGATTATTAAGAGTTTTTAATACTTTATCAAGCCATGCTTCCATTCCTGCCCCGTTATAGATTAATACATCAGCTTTTTCAAGGTTTACTATATCAGTGGGCGTTGGTTCCCATTCATGTGGTTCTGTTCCGGCAGGAACAAGATTAACCAAATCAATTTTATCGCCACCGATTTTTTTCGTAAAATCATACATTGCGTAAAAACTGGTGAAAACTGAAATTTTCTTTTCATCACCGGTTTTTTTATCTGTACTCGTTGTTGAAATACATCCCGAAAAAATAGTAATGCTTAATACTACAATCAGGGACAGAATTTTGACCAAGGTTTTTGGCATTGACAATCTTCCCTTCTGTTCATTTGCAAATCATTCGCATTCGCATTTATATTATATACTATAAATTAACCAGTATGCAAGTTTTCTATAACATTTTTATGTCATTAGTGTAAAATTTTTGCAATCCTTAACATTGGCATAAAAATAGTGGACAGTGTATAACCACTATCCACTAACCACGGCGTCACTGCTTCACTGCTTCCCGAAGTGCCTTCACGGCTGCCGGAACGTCCGCTGCGGCAAAAATAGCTGAACCGGCGACCAATATATTGGCACCTGCTCTGACTACCTCCACGGCATTTTGGGGAGTGACTCCTCCATCAACCTGGATATCAATGTTTTTTCCGGTCCGCTTGATCATGTCTGCCAAGGCAGAAATTTTAGGCAGTACTTCGGGAATAAATTTCTGCCCGCCAAAGCCGGGGTTTACTGTCATCAACAAAACCATTTCGAGGCTTTCCAGGACATATTCCAGGGTATGCAGTGGCGTAGCCGGGTTTAATGCTACAGCAGCTTTAGCTCCGCTGGCCTTAATATTCTGGATAGACCGGTGCAGGTGGGGACAGGTTTCTGCGTGGACACTGATTAAGCCGGCACCAGCTTTGACAAAGTCGGCTATGTACCGGTCGGGGTTTTCAATCATCAGATGAACATCAAAAACCAGTTTGCTGTGAGGTCTTAACGCTTCAACAATTAAGGGCCCAATAGTAATGTTTGGCACAAAATGCCCGTCCATGACGTCAATATGCAAATATTCCACACCGGATTCTTCCACCAGTTTAACCTGCTCGCCCAGGCGGCTGAAATCAGCAGATAAAATCGAAGGGGCCAGTTTGACCATTTTAGTATCTCCTCTCCCGCTGCGTAAGTTCGTCCAAAAACAACAGATAATGGGAATAACGCTGATTGCTGATCTCCCCGGCTTCCACACCCTGTTTTACTCCGCAATCGGGCTCTGATTTATGTAAACAGCCATTAAATCTGCACCGGTCCAGATATGGTAAAAATTCAGGAAACAACTCCGCTAAATGCACTTTGCTGATTTCGGGCATATCCAAACTGCTGAAACCGGGGCTGTCCACTACCAGGGAACCAGGATTTAGTTTCAGGAGTTCGGCATATCTTGTCGTATGACGGCCCCGCCCGATTTTTTCACTGACTGTGCCTGTTTTCAACTTAAAACCCGGGTGCAGGGCATTGAGCAAAGAAGACTTGCCTGAGCCCGACGGTCCGGCGAATACGGTAATATGCCCGATGAGAATTTCCTGCAGGTCATTTACACCTGTGCCCAGTTTAGCACTGCAAATTAACAGCCGGTAACCGGCCTCAGCATAATCTCCGGTGAGCATCGAGACAGTGCTGCCATCTACCAGATCAGCTTTATTGAAACAGATCACAGGCTTTAAACCATGATATTCAGTCCGAATCAGCATTCTGTCCAACAATTCGGTCTGGGGATCAGGGTCTGCACAGGCAAAAACAATGATAACCTGATCCACATTAGCCACAGGAGGCCGTTCCAGTACAGAAGTGCGGGGCAATATTTCCTCAATAACCCCGGTCTTGCTGCCGGTTTCCTTGATTCTTACCAGGTCACCGGCAAAAACATGCTGCCTGGTCAGCCTGAACTTGCCGCGCAAGCGGCATTCCCACAATTCATTATTGATTTCCACATAATAAAAACTGCTGTAGGCCTTGATTACGACGCCCTGCTGCATACAGACCTCCTGTTAGTTAACCAGTTCTTCTCTGACCAATTTCTCATCTAGATAGACCTGAATTTTCCCCTTATTATAATAGTTAATTAACGTGGTGAACCTCTCCCCGGAATTGTGTTCTTCCGGACCAAGGGCCACCCGGGTGCCGGTTACATCTGTAACTACTATCTTAACTGTATGAATCATGCCATCATCCGGTATAGGCACGTCTACCTGGACCATCTTCGCTTTAGGCCCGGGACCCGCGCTGAGAACAATGCTCACAGTGTCCCCCTGATTAAGCTGGACATCGGCAGCCGGGTTTTGACTGATAACAAGACCTTGCGGAAAATCAGTGCTTTCTTTTTCTGCCGCCTGGGGATTAAGCACAAGACCGGCATCCTTCAGGGCCGCCTCTGCTGCCTCCCGGGTCAATCCAACCAAATTCGGCACCGTCGTAGGTTTGGGTTCGGCACCTTTGCTGATGACGAGCTTGACGGTACTACCCTCAACAGCATCACTACCGCCACTCGGAGTCTGGGATATGACCGAACCGGCGGGCACTTCATTACTAAATTCTTCTGAGTGAGAAACATCAAATCCAGCGTTGCCAATGTCAACTTCGGCAGCTGCTTTCTCTTTTTTCACTACATTAGGAACCTGCACATACTTTGGCCCATTGCTGACAATCAGGACAATTTTAGTATTCTGCTTCACAGTACTCCCGGCAAAAGGATCCTGGGAAATAACATTTCCGTTAGGGACCGTCGGGTCATTGCGAAGCTGGGGATTATAGTCCAGTTGATTTTTTTCGAGAATTATTTTAGCCTCTTCCAAGGGCTTATTTTTAACATCGGGAACCCTTACATCCGGCACATTTAGATATGAATTCAAGCCTAAGAAGGCACCATAAACGGCCCCTGCCAGCAGACCAAGCACAACAGCCACAAGGAATACTTTCGCCATGGGCCGCATTTTTTTCTTCTTTCTTTTACGATATTCGTTTTCCTCATCAAAGGGCATATCTTTGGTGATAATTACCGGGCCACTCAGCACCCTAGTGGCAAACTCGTCCGCATCCATCACCCTGGTATCATCAGGTCCGCCGCCGGTGGTCAGCCTGCGCAAATCCCGGGCCATATCCCCGGCACTCATGTAACGCATGGTCACATCCTTCTCCATGGCCCTCAGAATGACACGTTCCAACTCGGGGGAAACCTGAGCATTAATCTTACTCGGGGGCAGCGGTGATTCCTGGATATGCTTAAGGGCCACAGCTATTGGAGTCTCCCCCTCAAAGGGGACCTTGCCCGTGACCATTTCGTAGAGCACCACACCGGCCGAGTAAATATCGGATTTGGCCCCAGTTACCCCGCCTTTGGCCTGTTCCGGCGAAAAATAATGGACAGACCCGACGATGGTACCTGAATCAGTTACAGTGACAGAACTTATCATCTGGGCAATCCCAAAATCAGTGACCTTGACCCGGCCATTGTCAGTGACCAGGATATTATGGGGCTTGATGTCCCGGTGCACAATTCCGTGTTCATGGGCGTCCTGGAGGCCAATACAAATCTGGCTCGCTATATCAATAGCCTGATGCACAGGCAGCTTCCCGTTTTCCTTGATAATTTGCTTTAAATTGCGGCCTTCAATATATTCCATGACGATATAATGGGTATCCCGCTCCTGCCCAACGTCATAAACACTGACAATATTGGGATGTGACAGCTTGGCAACTGCCTGGGCCTCCCGCCGGAAGCGCGCAACAAACTCCTCATCACCGGTATATTCTGGACGCAGCACTTTCACTGTTACAGGCCTGTTCAACAGTGTATCCCTGGCTTTATAGACCAGGGCCATGCCACCGCCCCCTAGCTGGGAGATTATTTCATACCTGTTTCCCAATAAACTTCCTATCACAGTTCTCACCTCTTCTGTCCAATTACCTTTTTGATTATGTCACCGGCTATGGGTGCAGCTTCCCGGCCTCCGGCACCTGCATTTTCCACAATTACACCGACCGCAACCAGGGGATTTTCAGCCGGAGCAAAGCCAATAAACCAGGCATGGGTCTGACCGTGGGGATTCTGAGCCGAACCGGTTTTCCCGGCCACCCGGACTCCCGGCAAAGCTGCCGCCGTACCTGTTCCTTCATTAACGGTCAAAATCATTGCTGCCGCTAAAGTTTTAGCTATGTCCGGACTCGCGGCAATACGGAGCTGTTTGGGCTGTGTTGACTTTATCCGCACTCCACCCGGCTCCCGTACTTCATCAACCAGTGTAGGGCCCATCATAACCCCTTCATTGGCAATGGCTGCCGCCACCATGGCCATGCTTAGGGGCGTAACCAATATCCGGCCCTGGCCGATGGCACTTTCCCCCAGTTCAAGTTTTGACATGCCTGCCGGTTGAGGCAAATTACCCTCTTCAGCAGCCAAATCAAAAGGAAGGGGCCTGCCAAGACCAAAGTTCCGGGCTGTTGTCAGTAAATTCTCCGCCCCCTGCTCAAGGCCCAGAGTGGCAAAAACATAATTGCTTGACCTGGCCAGAGCCTGGGCAAAATTCAGCCTGCCAATGGCCTGTCTGTCCTCAATACGCCTGCCTTCTATTGTAATATATCCCGGTGCGTCAAAAATCCGCTGGGCAGTATCCGGATTTTGGTTTAAGGCACCGGCAACAGTAATTACCTTAAAGGCCGAGCCGGGCGGATAAAGACCCTGAGCAGCCCGGTTCAGTAAAGGGCTGGCGGGGTCATTAATGAGGCTCTCCCAACCGGTATCAACCTTGGCGGGGTCAAAGCCAGGCTTACTGACCATAGCCAGGATTCGGCCGGTGGATGGCTCTAAAGCTACTACCGCACCGCGGCGGTCTCCCAGCAGCCGGTATGCCTCCCGCTGTAAGTTGACATCTATGCTTAATATAATATCATTTCCCTTTTTATTTTTACCTACCCTCTGGACGGCCCAAAAATCGTCCTCTGCAAGGTCCCTGTCAAAGCCCAGCAGAATCGGGTTGTAAGCGGCCTCAAGGCCCCACCGGCCATACCGGCCGGAAATATATCCGGTAATTCCGGATGTCACCGGTCCGTAGGGGTATTGCCGAAACCTGCCCTTAGGACCGCTGACCGTCTCAGCCAGGATCTGGCTGTTCCGGTCCAAAATCCGGCCCCGCTCAACAGCCTCTTCGAGAAGCTGCAATCGCCTGTTGCGCGGGTGGTTCAGTAAATAGCCGGCATGAAAAACCTGCAGATATGTCTGGTAGCCAATAATCACAAGGAAAGCGGCAAATACCAGCCCGGCAATTTTGACCATGTTCCTGTTCATTTCAGGACCCATCCTTAGCAGAAATGTTAATTAGCAAGCCCAGCAAGATATAGCTGGAAACCAGGGAACTGCCGCCATAACTCACAAAAGGCAGGGTCACCCCTGTCAGGGGAAACAGTTTGATGACACCGCCAACTATGACGATGGTTTGCACAGCCAGCAGGGAGGTAAGTCCCGATGCCAGCAGACTGCCAAACCCAGACCGGGCAGACATAGCAATCCGGTAGCCCCGGTAGATCATCAGGCAATATAACAGCAACAGGGCAACCGCTCCCAGGAAACCCATTTCCTCACTCCAGGCCGAATAGACAAAATCCGTATGTACTGCCGGAATCAGATTGGGGCGGCCAAGTCCCAAACCTGTTCCATAAAAACCGCCGGAACCGATAGCAAACAGGGACTGCACTATCTGGTATCCTTTGCCGTCAATATCATGCCAGGGATTCAGCCAGATGTCCACCCTGACCTGAACATGCCGGTATAATAAATAACAGAGCCAAGCTCCCAGAGAAAAGAGCAAGGTTCCAGAAATTATGTAAGACCATCGGCCGGCAGCAATGAAAATCATGGCCAAAAAGGTTCCGAAAAATATTAAAGCAGTCCCCAGATCATTTTGAAATATCAGCAGGACCAGAGAAAAACCCCACATTACAACCAGAGGTCCCACATATTGAATACTGGGAACCGGAACACCCATAAGCTCTGTTGTGCCCTCTTTCAATATCTCTTTTTTCTCTTCCAGGTAGCTGGCGAGAAAAATAACCAAGATTATCTTCACAATTTCGGAAGGCTGAAACTTGAAAAAACCAAAATTTATCCAACTGCGGGCTCCTCCGGTTTCCGTGCCTAAAATCAGGGCAGACAAAAGGAGCAGCAGCCCGGTGAATATATATGTATATTTGTAATCTTCCAGATTTTTATAATTTGGCAGGCCTTTTACTGTCACCAAAAAAGCAGTTAACCCCGCCAGCAGCCAGAACAACTGTTTTTCCGCAATTTCCGGAGACAGGCGCAGGATAACCAGCATTCCGGCCACATTTAGCATAGCAGTTAAAGGCAGGAGCAGCATATCACCCCCGACTCCCCAGCGGGCCAGCAAAAAATGGACAGCCAGATAAGATGCCGTTACTGCCAACAGCAATCCAACGGGAAGCTTATAGCTGGTCATAAAACCGGCTGCACCCAGGTTTAACATCCCCAGCAATAAAAAAACAAAAACGTATATTAATAATGTGCCCTCATGGCCTCGTTTCTTCAACAACATGGCTTAACCATCACCTAAAGTTTTTCCACCTGGTACAGGACAACAGTAATGTTGTCCGCTCCCCCCCGCTCCAGGGCTCTTTCGACCAAATGTTTGGCCCTCTCTCCAAGAGATTCTTCGTGACCTGCCATCTGCTTGATTTCTTCCACATTGACCCGGTTGAATAAACCATCGGTACATAAGACAATGATATCTCCATGAATCACCGGTTCCGTCCTGATATCTACTTCCACATCCTGCGAAGTCCCGATAGCCCTGGTTAAAATATTTCTCTGGGGGTGATTTTGGGCCTCTTCTTCCGTTAACCCCCCGCTCTTTAATAATTCGTTAACCAGAGAATGATCATCAGTAAGCACTTTAATTTCATGTCCCCTGACCAGGTAGGCTCTGGAATCTCCGACATGGGCTATATGTATATCTGCTCCCTGAGGAATGATCGCTGTGACGGTGGTACCCATCCCGCGAAAATCATCACCGTGTTCTATAGCATATTCATAGACCCTGGAATTAGCGTATTTAAAGGCCTGCAGTAAAGACTGACCGGGCTTGGCGCGCAAATTTTCATGGTTCTCCCGCAAATAAAGGGCCAGTGAGTCAAGGGCCAATTTACTGGCAACTTCCCCCGCTTTATGCCCCCCCATACCGTCTGCTACTGCCAAGAGAGGAATATCTTCAAAAACACAACTGTTATCTTCGTTGTTTTTGCGGACTAGACCAATATGTGACAGCTTACTCCATTTCATACTCCCACCTCACAAATTTGAAGGTTACCCCAGCTATTTTAATAGTGTCACCGTGATTTAAAGAAACAGGCTGATTGACTCGCACACCATTTATATATGTTCCATTTACACTGTTTAAATCCTCTAAATAGTAATTTCGCTTTTGAAAAATAATCGCTGCATGGTCATGGGAAACAAAGGTATCTGTCAGGGCAATCTGGTGATTGGCTCCTCTGCCAACGGTTGTCTTATAACCGAGCTTGATAATATCCCCCTGTCGGAGGGCCGGATCACTACTCTCAGTGACCACCAGCTCTGCCCCAAAGGACGGTGTTTGGGCCATGTGGTCTGCAGCGGGTTTACCGGCTGACTGCCGCAGATCATTAAAAATAAAATAAAAAACACGCAGAATAAAGGCATACAGCACAGCTAACAGACCAAATTTGAGAACCAGAAGGATAACCCCCACCCGCTACACCACCTTGAACTCCAGGATAGTCGTGCCTATTCTGATCAAGTCGCCCGCAGCCAGCTTTTTTTTGCTGATCCTGGTCCCGTTCACATATGTTCCATTGGTGCTGCCTAAATCAGTCAGGAAATAATCCGCATCAACAGAATCGATGGAAGCATGCACCCGCGAAGCATTGGTGTCTTCGAGCCTGATATCACAGGTGCGCCTGCGCCCAATAATTACGCCTCGCCTGCCTAAAGGAAACTTCAGACCTTCTTTTGTTCCCATTTTCACCACCAATACAGCTGTGGGCCGGGGTTCGGCATCCAGCCTGGTCAGAGTTCCCTGGGTTTTGGCCTGAGGCAGGTTATGATAAAACCGAGCCTTGTCAACAACCAGTGTGTTCTGGCCTAGTACCGGCTCAGGAAGATTTTCCTCTTCTGGCGGCTGATGCAGGGGGATCTCCTCGGAAAAATGGGTTCTTATGTTAACTGTTCCTATGAGCAGGTCTTCACTCCGTTCGAAGCTCACCCTGGGTGCCCCGACCATCTCATAGCCTTTATCTATAGCTTTATTTTTTACAAATTCCTGAAGTTCTTCGGAGAGGGAATGCTGTACAGAATCGATGGTTTCCCAATCGGCCTGGCTGAGCAGCACGGTGTATTCATTAGGAACGTATACCTTAGAAACACTGACATTTTTATTATCGCGCATAGCCCGCAGCAAATGTTTGGCGATTTCAGCAGGCTGAATGTGGGCCGCAAACTTGTGCTTAAAAAACCCTTCTATGTATTTTTCGGATAATTTTTCAAGTTTTGTCAGGAAACCCATTCTTCTACCTCCGTCCCGGTACGGATTGATCTCCGGAAACCCTGCGGCGCAGCTGACCGCAGGCGGCATCAATATCTCCGCCCATTTCCTTTCGGACAGTCACCGGAATCCCCAAAGCCTGCAGGGCAGCTTTAAATTCCTTTACTCTGGCAGGCTCAGGTTTCTTATATGCTCTCTCCTCAACCTGATTTAAGGGAATAAGATTAACATGACATAAAAGCCCCTTTAGCAGCCGCCCCAGCTCAATGGCCTGTTCCCTGCTGTCATTGACACCGTTAATGAGAGCGTACTCAAAAGTAACACGCCGGTTGGTTTTCAGAACATAGTCCCGGCACGCCCGGAGCAGCTCGGCTATGGAATACTTCCGGTTAATAGGCATAATCCTGTCCCTGATTTCATCATTAGGAGCATGAAGTGAAATTGAGAGGGTGACCTGGTTATTTGCTTCGGCCAGCCGGAGAATGCCAGGAACCACTCCACAGGTGGACATGGTAAGATGTCGGGAACCGATGTTTAAGCCATCGGGGGAGGTAAGCAGGGCAATAAATTTTAACACCTCATCAAGATTATCCATGGGCTCACCGGAACCCATCATGACCACACTGTCAATCCTCGACCCGGTCTTGGCCTGGATTCCCATAACCTGGGCATAAATCTCACCAGCCGAAAGATTCCGCACCAACCCTTCCATCGTTGAGGCACAAAACCGGCAGCCCATGCGGCAGCCTACCTGGCTGGAAACACATACACTGCACCCATAATCATGAGGCAAAAAGACACTTTCCACAGCATTACCGTCTGCCAGACCAAACAGATACTTGGTAGTGCCATCAGCAGAAGTCTTGGCGGTAATCACTGATAAACCCCCGGGGGCAGCTGAGTCCTGCAGTTTATCCCGGAGACTTCTAGGGAGATCTGTCATCTCACCAAATTGGACGGCTCCTTTCTGATGGACCCATTTAAAGAGCTGACGCCCCCTGTATTTTGGTTCACCGATATCCTGCATGAGCTGTTCGGTTTCAGCAATATTCAAATCCATGAGATTAATTAAATCCAAGTTCATTCACCGGCAATCATTTTTATTTTAACTGCAATAGTATTCTGCAGAAAGCGGTTGTCATTATCCGGATTTTCTGAGGCGGGCAATAAAAAACCCGTCGGTCCCGTGAATATGGGGAAAAAACTGAATATACCCATTGGTCATGGTTTCGGTCCCAGGCATTTGGCTTAGGCTTTCCGGGAGATGCCCGGCCAGGCTCTCCAGTTGAAAATCGCCGCATTGCTGCAGAAACTCATTAACCACATCAAGATTTTCCTCATGGGTAATGGTGCAGGTGCTGTAAACAAGAACCCCTCCGGCCTTTAGACACTTTCCGGCACTTAAAAGAATCTTTAGCTGCAGCTTTGGCAGCTCTGAAATCTCTTCCGGCTTTTTGCGCCATCTGATTTCCGGCCGGCGGCGTAACACCCCTAGGCCTGAACAGGGAGCATCAACAAGGATGTAATCGGCCTGCTCCTTAAGGTCACGATCCAGGACGGCAGCATCTAAGACCACCGGTTCGATGATGTTAATGCCCAGCCTGGAGGCGTTTTCCTCGATCAGTTTTATTTTATGTGGATGGATATCACAACTGATAATCCGTCCTGTATTTTTCATCAATTGGGCGATATGAGTCGATTTCCCTCCCGGCGCACTACAGGCATCGATCACCAGGCCTCCGGGCAGGGGATTTAGGGCATGGCCGACCAGGGTTGAACTTTCGTCCTGCACCATAAATAGACCTGTCCGGTGTGCGGCCATGGCACCCACAGACTTAAAACCGTCGATGACCAAAGTTTCCGGGGCCAGCCTGCCTTCCCGGGCTTCGATACCCTCACCGGCCAGGGTTTTCTGCAATTCTGCCCTGGAAGTTTTAAGGGTATTGGTCCGCACTGCATTGGGCGGGATTTCATTGTTGGCCCGGCAGAGCTTTTCAGCATCAGTGACCCCGTATTCCTCAATCCATCTGGCGACTAGCCATTCGGGATGGGAATATCTCACTGCAATAGCCTGAACCGGGTCTTGCTCAATATCAGGATACGCCAACTGTTCTTTGTTTCTGACCAGATTCCTTAAAACACCGTTGACTAATTTGACTGTCCCGGCATGCCCATGGATTCGCGCCAGGTTGGCAGATTCATTACAGGCTGCGGAATCGGGTACTTTGGCCATATAAATGACCTGGTAAGCACCCATGCGGAGGATTGTTTTAATCCGGGCCGGCAGCTTGCTCAGTGGCTGTTTAAGGAACCCAGACAGGACCCAATCCAGGGTATTTAGTGTTCTTAAGGTCCCATAAACCAATTCTGTGATAAAGCCACGATCTATCTTTTCAGGCTGGTATTTTTCCAGAACCTTGTTTAAGGCCAGATTGGAGTAGGCTCCTTCCTCCAAAACTGCGTGAAGTGCTTCACGAGCCATTTCCCGGGCATTTTTATTTTTCAAACTAATCGTCGTCCCTTCTCTCAACCCAGTACAGTGCCTTTTGCCAATTGATGCCCACGGATGAAATCCAGAGCACTCATTCTCCTGCTGCCCTGCAGCTGTACTTCAGTCAGCGCAAGACAACCATTTCCCGTGGCCACCGCGAAGCCTACATCAGGTATATGCCCTAAAATCTGTCCCGGAGGATAAACCGTGAGTTCCGGGATGGGCCCTGGAATACAATCGATGGTGCAGGCCTTAGAACCCCAGACCTTCAAAACTTTATCACCAATCAAGGTAAAAGCTCCCGGCCAGGGGTTTAAACCCCTGATGAGGTTATAAATATCCATAGAGCTTTTAGACCAGTCTATTTTCTCTGTTTCTTTGTTCAGGAGTTGAGCATAAGTTGACAGCTGATGATTCTGTGGTGTTCTCTCAGCTGTCCCGGAAGAAATATCGCTAACAGTCCTAACCAGCAATTGGGCCCCCAGAAGAGCCAATTTATCATGGACTGCACCGGTTGTATCATCAGACATAATTGGTATTGCCGTACTGTTAATCATATCACCGGTATCAAGGCCGCGCTCCATCTGCATGATAGTAACGCCGGTCTCCGGCTCACCATTAATCACTGCCCAGTGAATAGGTGCCGCGCCCCTGTATTTGGGCAGCAGGGAGGCGTGCACATTGATACAGCCATGCTTCGGCAGGTTCAGGATCTCTTCCGATAAGAGCTGTCCGAAGGCTGCCACAACAATCAGCTCTGGGGCCATTGTCTTTAAAAGAGCCAAAAATTCAGGAGTTTTTATTTTCTCCGGCTGAAACACATTAAGGCCATCCTCCAAGGCCGCTGCCTTCACCGGGGGAGGCGCCAGTTTCTGGCCCCGGCCTTTGGGCCGGTCCGGTTGAGTTACAACTCCCACCACCTGATGTCCGGCATTTAACAATGCCTTTAGGGATGGCACCGCAAAATCCGGTGTCCCCATAAAAACAACTTTCATAAGTTAACCTCGCTTACTTTTTGGAAAGTCTCTCTGCCTTATCGATAAACAGAATCCCATCCAAATGATCCAGTTCGTGCTGGAAGGCCCGGGCCAAAAGCCCTTCACCTTCCAAAGTGATGGTTATACCTGTCCGGTCCAGAGCTTTTACAGTTACTTTGGCTGCCCTTTTAACTTCACCTCTGACTCCCGGAATACTCAGACAGCCTTCCGCATCCATTTCTGTACCTTCTCTATGGATAATTTCAGGGTTAATCAACTCAATTAACCCGTCACCTACGTCAATTACCACTATTCTTTTGGATACCCCCACCTGGGGAGCGGCCAAACCCACACCCTGCGCGTCATACATGGTTTCAGCCATATTATCGAGAAGTTTTAATACATTCGGTGTAATATTTGGCACACGCCGCGCTTTTTCGCGGAGTACCGGATCACCGACTTCTACAATGCGATATACTCCCATAACTCTCCTCCTTTACATTGTACTTAGCGGGTCAACATCAATACTGAGTCCAACATCGCCAAATTGGCGGCCTTTTTCCAGGCTGGCAATTACCTCGGCAATTATCCGGCGGACAAGTCTTCCCGGTTTCCCCCTGACACATATCTGCCACCGATAGCGGTTCCTCAGTTTACTGATGGGGGCCGGGGCCGGCCCGAGCATAGCCTGCTCGACACCGACACTCTGCACCGCCAGTGCTCTCTGCAGGCCATCGGCGAGAATTTCGGCACTTCTGATAACACTATTTTCTTCCATTCCCAGGATAACTATGCGCACCAGGGAGCTAAAAGGCGGATAGTCCAGGAGCTCCCGGTTTTTCATCTCCTTTTCGTAAAAACCGGTGTAGTCATGCTGCTGGGCACAAACAATACTGTAATGCTCTGGATTATATGTCTGCACTACCACCTCACCCGGAATACTGCTGCGCCCGGCTCTGCCCGCCACCTGAGTGATCAGCTGAAATGTCCGTTCAGCCGAGCGGAAATCCGGTAAATTCAGGGCAGTATCAGCGGTAACCACACCTACCATAGACACCCGCGGGAAATCCAGGCCTTTGGCAATCATTTGAGTTCCGACCAGTACATCAATTTTACCGTCCCGGAATTCATTAAATATTTGTTCATGAGCCCCCTTGCGGGCAGTGGTATCCACATCCATTCTGGCCACTGCGGCGGCGGGAAACCATTTCCTGACCTCTGCCTCAACCTTCTGGGTGCCCACCCCAAAATGTCTAATACTGCCACTGCCGCATTGTGGGCAGGTCATCGGAACTTTCCGCTGAAAATCACAATAATGACAGCGGAGAAGATTTTCACCGGCATGGAGGGTCAAAGAAATGCTGCATTTAGGGCATTTTAAAACCAGACCACATTCGCGGCAAACTATAAAGGTAGAATACCCTCTGCGGTTTAAGAACAAGATGGCCTGTTCACCCCGATCAAGAGTCCCGCTGAGTTTCTCCAGCAATAACCGGCTGAATATACTGCGGTTCCCGGCATGCATTTCTTCCCGCAGATCTACCAGATGAACCGGGGGCAGTGACTGGTTGTGGACCCGCTGCTTTAAGGTAAGCAAACCGTATTTACCCAATTTGACCCTGGTAAAGCTTTCCAGGGCGGGGGTGGCACTGCCCAAAATTACGACACTGCCGCACAACTGGGCTCTGGCGTTAGCTACATCCCGGGCATGATACTTGGGATTGTCTTCTTGTTTATATGAGCTTTCATGTTCCTCATCTATAATAAACAGGCCAGGATTGGCAAAAGGGGCAAAAACCGCAGACCGTGCCCCGACTACAACCTTAACCCGGCCTTCCTTGACCAGCTGCCATTCATCAAAGCGCTCCCCTGGGGTTAGTCTGCTGTGTAAAACAGCGACCAGGTCACCAAAACGGCCCTTAAATCTCTCCACCATTTGCGGGGTCAGAGAAATCTCCGGAACCAGGACAACAGCCTCTCTGCCCTTTTGCAGACAGTGGGCAATGGCCTGCAGATACACTTCGGTTTTACCGCTGCCGGTAACTCCGTGCAGCAGAACAGGATGGTAGCGTCCTGTATCCAGCCATTTTTTGATTTGATTAAGTGCTGACAACTGTTCCAGTGTAGGCGGTAAAGGGACAGTGGCCTTGAAATTCCTGTCCGCAAAAGGATCCCGGCGGACAGGAGCTTCTGTAATTTTAAGCCATCCCTTAGCCACCAGTTGACGAATTGTGGCTGGTGTTGTTCCGGCCTGGCTGGCAGCTTCAGCCATAGGCAGGCTCACCTGACCGGTAAAACACCGCATCACAGCAGCCTGTTTTGGTGCTTTGGCTGATAGACCTGCTATCAAATCAGACAGTTCTGCATCCTGAACTGCAGAAACCAAAATTTGTTCAGTACGCGGTTTGATCTTGGCCTTCATCACTCCAACTGTCTTAATAAGGCCCTGCTCCGTGAGCTTTTTTAAAGCCTGCCGGGCTGCTTTCTGGCCAAAATTTCTGAATAACTCCGGGAAAGGTGTTTTCCCCCTGTTTATGATATAACTGTAAATCTCTTTTTCAGTACTTTGCAGGAAATCTCCAGTATTCTGCCAGAGACTATCAATATGATCATCCGCCAATGCGTACCGGTGATCAACCATTCTGGAACCCGCCGGCATAATACTGTGCATGACCTCGACCAAGGGGCACATATAACGTTCAGACATCCATCTGGCCAAGTCAAGCAAATCCCTGTTGAACAAAGGGGAATCATCGACTACAGAGATAATATCTTTGGTTTGGGGAACATCTGGTTTTTCACTGAAACCCACTACATAGCCTTCCACGGTTCTCTGTCCAAAAGGAACAATTACCCTCATTCCTTCAACTAACCGACCGGTCATGTGGTCAGGAATCCGGTAGTGAAAAACCCGGTCAAGCTTTTTGGCTGACACATCTACAATTATTTCAGCATAGGCTTGGTTGGTCATAATTCCTCCACACAGCATAAGTTGGCTAAGTTTCCATATTATTATATTATATCAGAAATACCCGGCGGATTAAAGGATTATAGTCATCAATGCAGTCTCCAAGCTTAATTAAACGTTTTTTTCTGCAAACGGTTGTAACCCATTAGAACTCCTTTTCATATTATTAATTGAGAGCCGAAAGCGATCAAACTTTTATAAAGGAGGATGTTTCGATGGGTGGAGGATTCTTTGGTGACAACAATTTTGCGTTTATTCTCTTCTTAGTTCTGGTCCTTTTATTCTTTGGAGACGGCAAGTGGTAAAATAATCAGCTAAAAAGGGAGTGTCGCAAAACTACTTTTTAAGTAGTTAGCGGCACTCTCTTTTTATATGACAAAAAAGGGGCCCCTGCTCTACGAACTATGTTCGTTTTGCAAAAGCCCCATTGTTTCACTGTATTTATAGAATATTATAATCCGGCACCTTTACGTAGGGCTTCAGCTTTGTCGGTTCTTTCCCAGGATAGGTCCAGATCATTGCGGCCAAAATGCCCGTAAGCTGCAGTCTGCTTGTAGATAGGTCTTCTCAAATCCAATTCCTTGATGATCCCGGCAGGCCGCAGGTCGAAGTTTTTCTGAACCAGGTCGACCAGGGTTTCTTCATCTACTTTCCCGGTCCCGAAGGTTTCCACCAAAATCGATACAGGCTTGGCCACACCAATAGCATAAGCCAGCTGGACCTCGCAACGGTCAGCCAATCCGGCAGCCACAATATTCTTGGCTACGTAACGGGCAGCATAGGCAGCTGAGCGGTCTACCTTGGTGGGGTCTTTCCCGGAGAAAGCCCCGCCGCCATGCCGGGCCATCCCGCCATAGGTATCCACTATAATTTTCCGGCCGGTCACCCCTGAGTCTCCCTGGGGACCGCCAATTACAAATCGGCCGGTGGGATTGACAAAGATTTTGGTGTTGGCGTCCATTAACTCCTTAGGGACAACCGGGTTAATAACATTTTCAATGATATCTTGCCTGATGGTTTCCAGGGAAACATCCTGTCCGTGCTGGGTGGAAATAACCACTGCATCAACCCTGACCGGTCTATCCCCGTCATATTCCACAGTTACCTGACTTTTTCCGTCAGGCCTGAGATATTCCAATTCTCCGCTTTTTCTGGCTTCAGTCAGCCTGCGGGCCAACCTGTGGGCAAGAGAAATCGGCAGTGGCATCAGTTCGGGTGTCTCATTGGAAGCATAGCCAAACATCATACCCTGATCCCCAGCACCAGTGGCCTCAATTTCAGCATCAGACATCTCACCGGTCTTTGCTTCCAAGGCCTTGTCAACACCCATGGCGATATCTGGTGACTGCTCATCGATAGAAGTAATCACAGCGCAGGTATCACAGTCAAAACCAAATTTAGCCCTGGTATAACCGATTTCCCTGATGGTTTCCCGGACAACCTTGGGGATATCCACATAACAGCCAGTCGTAATCTCGCCCATCACCAAAACCAGACCTGTAGTAACTGCCGTCTCGCAGGCTACCCTGGCCATTGGGTCTTTGGCAAAGATGGCATCCAATACTGAATCAGAAATCTGGTCAGCTATTTTATCAGGATGACCTTCAGTCACCGATTCAGAAGTAAAAAACCTTTTTGTCAACTTGCATACCTCCTCATGCTGATCCTACAGCATTATTTTGATCCGGTCCAATATCCTGTTGGCTACCTCTTTTTTGTCCATCTTGTCCAACTGTTCTGTCCGTCCGTCTTTATACAGGAATTTGACGATATTGGTATCTGTGCCAAATCCTGCACCGGCCAAAGTAACATCATTGGCCACAATAAAATCCAGGTTCTTTTCCCGGACCTTTTTTTCAGCGTTCTGAATTAAGTTATCTGTTTCGGCGGCAAACCCCACTAAAATTCGGTCACCTTTGTTTTGCCCAAGATAATGTAAAATATCGGGATTCCTGGTCAATTCCAGGAACCAATCAGAGGGCCCTTTCTTCAGCTTCGAACCCAGTCTTTCCCTGGGATGGTAATCTGCTACAGCCGCGCTCTTAATAACCACATCGGACTCGCCATAATGGGTAACAACAGCATCAAACATATCATGGGCTGAAATTACAGGGACATATGTTACCCCCGCCGGTACCGGGAGGTTCACCGGGCCGGAAATCAGGATTACCCTGGCACCTCTGGCCACCGCTGCTTCGGCAATGGCATAGCCCATTTTACCTGTGCTGCCGTTTGTAAGAAAGCGCACCGGATCTATATATTCCCTGGTTGGTCCTGCTGTGATCAGAATAGTTTGACCGGTCAGATCCCTGGGACAGACTAACAAATCAGTTATCTTCCGGAAAATATGATCTATTTCGGGCAGCCGGCCTTTACCCTCATATCCGCAGGCCAGGTGTCCGGCCGCCGGTTCGATGAAGTGATAACCATAAGAGGAAAGTACTTTGATGTTATCCTGAACTATTGGGTTTTCATACATATGTACATTCATGGCCGGAGCGAACAGCACCGGTGCCCCGGTAGCCATAATCGTAGTTGTTAAGATATCATCCGCAATTCCAGCCCGCACTTTTCCGATCACATTAGCAGTAGCAGGTACTACAGCCAGCAAGTCAGCCTTGTCCGCCAGGGAAATGTGCTGCACTTCCCACTCTTTGGGAGCTTCGAACAACCCGGTAGTTACCCGGTTGCGGGAAATAGTCTGCATGGTAAGAGGAGTAATAAACTCAGCTGCAGATTCAGTCATCACTACATGAACATCAGCCCCGGCTTTGTTAAGCCTGCTTACCAGGTCCGGAACCTTATATGCGGCAATTCCCCCAGTTATCCCCAGAATTATGCATTTGTCAGCCAGCATACCAGATCACCGCATTTCCGCTTGGATTCACTTACTTTATGCCAGACTTGGTCCGTTCGTAAGCTATTTTGTTCTTGGCAATTTCCTCAAGGGCCAGACTCACCGGTTTATATGAGTCTGCTTCCACCATTTTGGCGCTGCCTTCAGTAATTTCCCTGGCCCGCTTGGCCGTGGCAACTACCAATGTGTACTTACTATCAACATGATTCATCAAGACATCCAAAGAAGGTTGCTTCAATTTGTTAACTCCCTTCACCACTACAGGTTGGTTTTATAACTTGGGAACTACCAGTGCTGCCTGCGGCCCACCGTCGGGCATAAAGCGATGCCGCTGAGTCCGGCATTTTTCTGCCTCAATAATACTTTCTACCTTATTGACGGCTTGAGCTAAGACATCATTTATCACAATATAATTATATTCATTCAGTTTGGACATTTCTCCTAAAACTTTGTCCATTCTTTTGTTAATTATTTCCATCGAATCTGTAGCTCTGCCTACAATCCTGCTTCTCAGAACCTCTACTGACGGGGGAGCAACAAAAATGTAAATCCCTTCAGGTGCTTTTTCCTTAACCTTTAAGGCACCCTGAACATCAATTTCCAGGATTACATCTCTGCCGGCAGCTATAGCTTCTGCTACAGGAGCTTTTGGTGTTCCGTAATAATTATCATAAACCCGGGCCCATTCTAGAAACTCATCATGATCCAGCATTTCCTCAAATTCTTCTTTGCTCTTAAAATGGTAGCTGATACCATCCTGTTCTCCATCTCTTGGTGACCTGGTTGTGGCAGAAATTGAATAATATATGTCGGGCCGGTGCTGGAGCAAGGCTTTGCAAATGGTGCCCTTTCCTGTGCCCGAGGGGCCCGAAATAATAATCAGCAAGCCCGGTACTGTCATCCACCTCTCCCCTTTATAATATTTTATTCAGAGATATCTTCCTGATGTGATGATTCCTTGGCAGCCAGGCGGTGAGCAACAGTTTCCGGCTGCACAGCCGAAAGAATTACATGATCACTGTCTGTAATAATTACCGCTCTGGTTCTACGGCCATAGGTGGCATCAATTAACATCCCCCGGTCACGGGCTTCAGTAATGATCCTCTTGATAGGGGCTGATTCCGGGCTGACAATGGCAATGATTCTGTTAGCAGAAACAATATTGCCAAATCCAATGTTAATAAGCTTGATTTCCATTTCATTCCCTCCTCATAATTTAAAGTGCAAATATATAAGTAATATTGTAAACGGGTACTTTATATTTTCCCCGTATAACGCCAAAATACTCGGTTTAATCCGCGGAGAACCGGTAATTATTCAATATTTTGCACCTGTTCTCTGATTTTCTCGACTTCACTCTTAGCTTTGATTACAACTGATGAAATATTCAGGTCATTTGACTTGGACCCGATAGTATTAAACTCCCGGTTTAGTTCCTGGACCAGGAAATCAAGTTTCCGGCCCACAGACTCATCAGAGTTCAGCGTATTCCGCATTTCCTGGAAATGACTTCTGAGTCTCACTAATTCCTCGGAAATGCTGCACCTGTCGGCAAAAATCGCCAATTCAGCAGCTATCCGGCTCTCATCGACATCTACCTCAGGTGCTAGTTCCTTTAGGCGCTGTTGGAGTTTGTCTCTATATTCGGTTACCACAGCAGGTGCCCGGCCGGCAATCCCTTCGGTATACTCTTCCAGTCTGGCCACACGTTTATGTAAGTCCTCGCTTAATCTCCGGCCTTCAGTTGTCCGCATATCCACCAATTGGGCCAATGCCTGGTCAACAGCCTGGCTCAAGGAGGGCCACAGCTGTTCCAGGTCATCCTGAACCTCTTCGATAGAGATTACTTCCGGCAGCCGCGCTATGTCAATTACGGAAGGCTTTCCTTCGATGCCAATACCTTCCCGCAATTCCTCCAATGCACTATAATACGCTATAGCCAAGTCTTTGTCAACTCGGATTGTCTTTGTGCCCTGGCCATGATTTTCCACTGTCACAAACACATCAAGGCGGCCGCGGGAAACGCGTTCCTGAATCTGTTTGCGGATCCTGTCTTCCAGGGCAACATAATACTTAGGCAGCCTGACCACCACTTCACAAAACCGGTGATTGACTGATTTGATTTCCACATTGAAAGACTTGACCACAGCTTCGTTTTCCCCGCGCCCATAGCCGGTCATACTTTTTATCATTTACTACACCTCGCCTTGGTTTAATACGACTTATTCTGCATTATTATACACTCTTTTTCTGTTTTCAATAATTTCCTTTTAAAGTGGGTAGACCCCCGTAGAGTAGTGGAGAGTGGTCTGGTCCTGTCTCAACCGCAAATTTTGCTAAAAATCTATAGTTCTACCTGATAATAGAAATTCCTTTTGATTTTCTTAAAATTACTGGGTTTTTTTGAGAAATTTAACGATTTCATGGAAAATCATCAAAAAATCCACCCAGGTTCTTACGCGGGTGGATTAGATGCAGTATGTATTTTAATTTAATTTAAACTGGGCAGTCAGGTTTTCCAGATCCCGCGCCATTAAGGCCATAGTTTCCGCAGACCTGGCAATATTCTCGACAACATTTTTCATTTCCTGACCGGACGTTCCCACGTTTGAAACAGCCAGGGCCGATTTTTCAGACACATAGCCAATGTTCTCAACCATGGCTTTAACATTTATACTCCCGTCGGCCATCTCACCGCTAGCCGCCGCGTTTTCTTCGACTATTGCAGCTACCGTGTTGATAGCCCCAACCATATCTTCGCTTTTGTCAAGCATCCGGTCTGTTGCATCTTTTATCTGTTGTATCTGCAGGTTGGCCTGGTCAGCTAACTGATGTATATCCTGAAGAGCCACGCTGGCTTGGCCTGCCCGCTCAAACACCCTCTCTACTTCCTGTGTTCCGGCATTCATTTCGGCAACCGCTTGTTCAATACCCTGAGCGATTGAAGCCACCAGTTCCTCGATGGCTTTGGTGGACTTGCTGCTGCGTTCCGCCAGTTTACGTATTTCATCAGCAACCACAGCAAAACCTTTTCCGTGAATGCCTGCCCGTGCCGCTTCAATGGCAGCATTAAGGGCGAGGAGATTGGTTTGAGAGGCAATTTCATCAATAACTAAGATAATTTCCCCAATTTGTTTCGACCTGTCGCCCAGAGCTTTAATTGTTTTTGCCGCCCGATCAACAACCACCTTGATATTGCCCATATCGTCAAGGGTTCTTAGAATAACTTCCCGGCCGTGAGCGGATGAAACAGCTGTTTTATTCGACGAGTCTGCAACAGTAGTACTATTTTGGGCAACCTGGCGAATTTCTTCTGCAATTTCATTGACATACCCGGCTGTTTTAACCACATGTTTTTCCTGTTCTACGGCTCCTGAGGCCACTTGCTGTAGTGAATCATAAAATTGCTTCATGACCTCCACGGCCTGCGTGACACTCACCCGCTGATCGGCACTGCCGTCTTCAACAGCCTTAACCGTGTTGGCAATAGCTTCGACAATTTCCTCAGTGCCCAACCGGGCCCGGTGGGAAGTTTCATATAACTCATTACTGGTTTGGGCTACCTGCCCAATACTTTCCCTGACGCGTCCAATCAACCCGCACAAATTGGCCAACATCCGGTTAAACTGCCCGGCCAGGTCACCAATCTCGTCATGTGAACTAACTTTTATTTCCTGAGTAAGGTCTCCTTGCATATCGGCAATATCTTGCATTGACTTAACCATTTTTCTGATAGGGCGAGTCAAATATCCAGAAAACAGGATACTTAAAACAATTCCGACTAAAAGGGCGATCCCACCGGCATAGTAATACCGATTTAGCAGTGCTTTTTCCTCATCCAGCACCTGTTGTGCGGAGATGTCCACCGCCAAAGTCGCCACAGTCTGACCCTGGGAATTCTTAATCGGGGCATATCCGGTCTTAAAGGTGCCCCACTGATCAGTATACATTTCCTCTGTATACACGGTCTGACCTTGCAAAGCCTTCTGGATTTCAGGCTCCAAGTCATATTCGTCACCCAGATTTGACATGTCTTCACCTGTAGCTGCATCAACAACGAAAATTACCTTTTCCTCATTCTTGGGAGCCAGGGTATACACATAGGTAGCTTTGTTTATATCTCTTATGTGCTGAAGTTTGGCCTTTATTTCTTTATAGACTTCTGTGCCTTCGTCCTGGGGTGTTTTCAAGGTGGCATGGGCATCGCCGTCAATCATCAGTGAGCCTGTACTGGCAATTGACACCAGCCTGTGACCCAGTTGATCTTCTAGGGCTTTTTTGGCCTTTGAATAACTTAGATACCCGGTGATGACGGTTAGTCCCATAAATGTAACCACGAAAACAATGAAGAACTTAAGTCTTAATGAAACTCTTAGCCTCTGCATTATGCCACCTCGCAATATAGACTCTATACCAACTTTCTCCTTTTTTCGGGTTTTTCCTGCGTATTAAAATTTATTTCTTTAAATTTCCAGAACCCAAGGCAGGTGCACTAGAAAGGCGCGCCTCGTTCAGTTCCCTCGGCACGCGCCTCTCTACCCTCTGGGTATCCATATCCGCAAGCAGCAAAGCTGCAACGGCTATAGATGTACTACACACCTTAGCCTTTTCCATAGCGGAGCTATGGCCGCTTTAGCGGCTTACAGATCCGGCTGCGAATACCAGAACGTTACATGTCCCTGGGTAAGCGGGCCGCTTTAGCGGCTTACAGATCCGGCTGCCCCTTGCGGGTACAAATGTGGAAAGATATACTTTCCTGTAGTATAAAAAAGGATTTGCCCTTTGCATTATTTTGTTTCTTCTGCAAAAAGCAAACCCTTTTCTATTTATTGTAATCGTTTTCAAAAAATCTTTTCCGTCAAAGCTGCCGATTAAAACTCGACGCGACCGACTTTTTCTTTGATCCGGTTAATGGCTTCCTGAAGCCTATCCTTCTCTACAGTCAGGGCAATTCTGAAGTATCCTTCGCCATATTGGCCGTAACCGTTGCCAGGAGTGATTACAACTCCGGTCTTTTCAAAGACAAACTCGGCAAAAGACATGGAGGTGTAGCCCTTAGGCACCGGAATCCAGAGATAAATGGTGGCCTTTGGCCTTGCTATGTTCCAGCCGAGGCTGTTTAGACCATCAACAACAATATCTGCTCTCTCTTTGTAGACCTGGCTCATTTCAAAAGTACAGTCCTGCGGGCCGGTTAAGGCAGCAGCTCCGGCATACTGGACGGCCTGGAAGGCACCTGAGTCAATATTGGATTTAAGCCTTCCCAGGGCTTCAATCACCTTTGAGTTTCCTACGGCCCAGGCAATCCGCCAGCCGGTCATGTTGTACGGCTTGGAACAGGAACCGAACTCGATGCCGACATCTTTGGCCCCCGGGTATTCCAAAAAGCTGGGCGGACGGTAACCGTCCCAGGCAAGATCCTGATAAGCCGCATCATGGCAGACCAGAATGTTGTACTCTTTAGCAAAGGCTATTAATTTTTTGTAAAAATCGTCATTAGCAATGGCCCCTGTCGGGTTATTCGGATAGTTGACAAACATCAGTTTGGCTTTCTTGGCAACATCTGCCGGAATTGCATCCAAGTCGGGCAAAAAGCCGTTCTCAGCCGTTAGCGGCATAGTGTAAGGCTCCGCCCCGGCCAACAAAGCACCGGTACCGTAAACGGGATATCCGGGGTCCGGGATCAGGGCTACATCACCGGGATCAAGGTAACAGAAGGAAATATGGGCAATCCCTTCCTTAGAACCAATCAGTGTAACAGCTTCGGTCCTGGGGTCAAGTTCCACACCAAACCGGTTTTTGTAGTAATGAGCCACAGCCTCCCGGAAGGTGAGCATCCCTACTGAGGAGGGATAACGGTGGTTTACATTGTTGTGTGCCTGTTCGCACAACCGGGTGATAATATGCTCAGGTGTAGACCGGTCTGGGTCGCCGATGCCCAGGCTGATTACATCAACACCTTCAGCTTTTGCATTTTCAATCGTTTTTTCAATTCTGGCAAACAAATAGGGGGGTAACTGCTGAATTCTTTTAGCCTCTTCCACTTTAGAACCTCCTTGGTTTATATAAAAACATAACTTGTTTTTGCTCTTTAGTTATATCTCGATTTCACCGGAAAAAACATATTGGCCCGGACCCGTCATATAAACGTGATTGTTCTCAGCCCACTCAATAAACAGATCACCGCCGGCCAAATGTACAGTAATTGCTCTATTGGTCAAACCGTTAAGCACACAGGCCACAGCCGTTGCACAGGCACCTGTCCCGCAGGCCAGGGTTTCGCCCGCACCTCTTTCCCAAACCCGCATATTAACTTCATCCTTATTTAGGACATGAATGAATTCAACATTGGTTTTGCGGGGAAAAAGAGGATGGGCCTCAAGCTGGGGGCCAATGTCATGAATAGGTACTTCGTTAACGTTGGGTACAAATGTGATACAGTGGGGATTCCCCATAGAAACACAGGTGACTTTGTATGTATTCCCGTCAACCTTTATAGCTTCGTCAACCACCTGTCCCGGCGGCCCCTCCATGGGAATCAAGCTGCGCTCAAGACGTGGTTCACCCATATCTACCCTGATATTGAGCGTTTTATCCGCGGAAAATATCAATTCGGGGACTATTATGCCTGCCAGTGTTTCTATAGTAATGGTTTGTTTTGAGACTATATCGTGATCATATACATACCTGGCAAAACATCTGATTACATTGCCGCACATTTCCGGTTCGCTGCCGTCAGGGTTAAATATTCTCATTCTTATATCGGCAGCTTGGGATGGAAGGACAACCACTAAGCCATCTGCTCCGACACCGAAATGGCGGTCACACAGTTTTTGAGACAGCTCACCCAGATTTTCCGGGAGTTTTTCCTTTAAACCGTCAACGAGAACAAAATCATTGCCCAATCCCTGCATCTTAGTAAACTTCATACTTTTCCACCTCCCAGAGCCATACTGTAAGAATACCAGAAGCAAAAGAAGCACCTTAAACTCAACAAAAAATGCGGCTAATCCGCATTTTGTTCCTATTTATTAATCTTATACCATCTTTTTTTGAAATGCAACCAGCAACGGCTGTGTATACAATATATATTACAAGATGTCATAAATTGAGAAAAGAGGAAAGAGGTCTGTAGCAGGAGAATTCCCAGGTAGCACGAATAATGATTTTTAATCATTTAATCTTTAAAAAGTTGGTGAGTTCGATGCAGCACCATTTGTTGTGTTTAAAAGAGCTGCAGTTATTTCAGGGGCTGAGCGAAGCTGAGTTTAACGGGGTATGTCCCGGAAAAATAAACAAAGCTGTGGCTAAAGGACAGTTTTTATTCCGCCAGGGTGATATCAACCAAACCGTCTATTTGGTAAAATCGGGCAAATTTAAACTCATTCAAAATACGGAGGACGGCAGAGAAGTAATTATATGCATTGTCGGTCCCGGTGAAGTCCTCGGAGAAACGGCGTTATTTCAGGAACAAGGCCTGGCCTTCAGCGCAGTTGCCATTGACAATGCAAGATTATGCTGCTTCGACAGGCGAAACCTTGAACTTATGATTGAGAACAACCCTAGTTTTGCCGTAAAAATAATAAGTCATTTAGCCCAAAAGTTGAATAATACCATCCAACAGGTTAGTGAGTCTGCGGGGGCTTCAGTCAAAGATAAGCTGATGAAGCTGCTTGTCAAGCTAGCTAACGAACACGGAAAAACATCTGCAGAAATGACAATTATCGAATTACACCTCACCCAGCAGGAAATAGGCAATATGCTTGGTGCTTCCCGGGTCAAGGTAGCCCAAATCCTCAGAGAATTTAGGGAGGCCGGAATCATCGGTAAAAAAGGCAAGTACTATACGGTAAAAACTGATTTTTGCATTCAACACTTCAACATCGCAGATTAAGCTTTTTATTTTAAAGTGTAAATAAATTTACAGCGCTTAGATTCCTCTTCATATAAAATTTAACCACGGGAGGTGAACAAGCCGTTTTATCACCAGTTAACGTTTACACATGAACAGATAAAATTAATTTTTGGAGGGATTCGTATTATGGCAAAATTAACAGATGAAATGAAGACATTAATCAGTGAAGTCAGGCTGGGTATTGCAGCCACTGCTGACAAGAGCGGCATGCCAAATGCTTCATTTAAAGGCTCAGTACAGGTGCTGGATGATGAACACCTGATCTTTGCAGACATTATGTCACCTAAGACCAGGAAAAACCTGATGGAAAACAATAAAATCTGCATTCTTGTCGGAGATCATAAAAAAATGGTTGGCTACCAGTTCAAAGGGGAAGCTGAGCTAATCAATGAAGGTGAGCTTTACGATAAGGTTTGTGCCGGTGTGGCCGCTATGAAAATGAACCTGCCCAAACCCGCATATGTAGTCAAAATTAAAATTGACGAAATCTGCGGAGCCCCTGCAGCCAGGTAAGTTTTAATTTTAAATAAAAGAACCTTACCACAGAGGGCACAGAGACACAGAGACAATTCAGGGTCTTAAGGGATAAGGAACTTATAATTGTACATCAACTCAAGGCTAGTAACTATTTTTATTAATGGTTAATAACCTTGAGTTTTTTAGTTTTGTTTTTCATGCAATTTGACGGGGTCTCCGGGTGGATATATACTAAGATAAAGTGGCTAGTTAGCCTTACTGGCCACTAGTAACTCGTAACTCATGACTCGTTACACACGACTTGCGACTCATTACTCGTGACTCGCAACTCGCGACTATTTAAAAGGAGCATCATAATGGCATTCGATGGATTAGTTATGGCGGCCGTTAAGGCAGAGCTGCAGGAAAAGCTCACCGGCGGCCGGATTGAAAAAATATATCAGCCCCTGGCTGGTGAAATAACTATCCTGGTGCATAAAAACAGGGATAAATTCCGTCTCCTGATTTCCGCCGACGCCAGAGATGCCCGGGTCCATCTGACTTCCACCGTTAAGGAGAATCCCCTCACCCCTCCGATGTTCTGTATGGTCCTGCGCAAGCACATAGAAGGCGGCAGAATCACCTCCATTGAACAAGCAGGACTCGAACGGGTATTAATGATAAAAGTTGAAGCCATGGATGAATTGGGCAGGATGGCGGAAAAATGCCTGGTTTGTGAAGTCATGGGTAAACACAGCAACATTATTCTGATTGAGTCGGGAACTCAGGCCATCCTGGACGGAATCAGGCGTTATTCTTATGGCACCAGCCGGCATCGAGAAGTGCTGCCCGGCCGCAGGTACGTTCCGCCACCGGAAACAGGCAAGCTCAGTCCCCCGGATGTTGATGAGGATACCTTCCGTCAAGCTGTTTGGGCCCCCGAGGAAGATTGGCCGGTAGAACGACTGCTTTTGCATAAGTTCGAAGGCTTCAGCCCCCAAACCTGCCGGGAAATTGCCGCCAGTGCCGGGATAAACCCGGAGCGGAGCAGTCAGGACCTTGGGGAACTTGATTTACAGCGCTTATGGACCGCTTTTCATCAGATTTCAGAGTGTGTACATATCGGCAGGTTTTCCCCGGTTCTCTGCTTTGATGCCAAAGGCCCGGCAGCTTTTTCCGCTGTCAGGCTGTCCCACTTTGCTGATTTTACCTGCAAAACAGGAACCATGAATGACATCCTTGATGAATTTTTCTCTACCAGGGCAAGACAGGAACAGCTCAGCCGGGCGGCGGCAGAGTTATTAAAAGTTATTAAAAATGAAATGAAAAAGGTGCAGAAGAAAATTTCCATCCACCAGGATGTGCTCCGCAAATCCGGGGATTCCGAAAAACTTAAAATCACCGGGGAACTAATCACAGCAAATATTTACCAGATTCCAGCCAGAGCTCATGCAGTAGATTTAATTAACTACTATGACCCGGAAGCTAAAACAATTTCTGTGGAACTTGACCCCCAGCTGACGGCTGCCGAAAATGCCCAGGCCTATTTTAAAAGATATACCAAAGCCCGCAGCGGACAAGCAGTGGCCAAAACCTATCTGGCCGAGGCAGCCGGCGAATTAGCCTATCTGGAGTCGGTAATGGTTAGTATAGAACAGGCTGAAAAGCCAGCCGACTTGGTCGAGATAAGGGCTGAGCTGATTAAGGAAGGATATCTTAAACCTCCCCTGGAACCAAAAAAAGGCCGCAAAACAGAAACCTCTCCAGAACCGGAGCCGATTAAATTTGATATGGAGGGAGGTTTTCAGGCTCTGGTCGGACGCAATAACAGGCAAAATGATTACTTGACTTTGAAACTCGCCCTGCCGGATGACTTGTGGTTTCATGTTAAAGATATACCCGGTTCCCATGTGATTGTGAAAAATCCTCTGAAAGCCGTTATCCCTGATCCCGTTATTGAGCAGGCTGCTCAACTTGCCGCCTTTTTTTCGAAGGCCAGGCAGTCAACCAAGGCCCCGGTGGATTACACCCTGCGCAAGCATGTGCGTAAACCAAAGGGGACCAAGCCGGGGATGGTGATATATGAGAATCAGAAAACAGTGTATGTGGAACCGAAAAGCCCTTGAGCCGGGGCTTTTGTTGTTGTTAATATTTTATTGTTTTTGCTTTACTTTTTGATATAGTATGACATAATATAAAAGTAAAGAATTATTAAGGAGGCGGTCACAATGTCGCTTGCTAAAGTATCAGAAAAGGGTCAACTTACCTTACCTAAAGAGATCAGGCAGAAATATAATATTAACAAAGCGAGCTATGTACGAATCATTCCGTTGGAAGATGGCGTTAAACTGGTTCCCACTAATCAGGGGGGAATATCCTCTTTGCGGGGTGTTGTAAAGGTTGATGGGGAACAAGACTTCAGAGTTATACGCAATCAGGTAATGGAGGCCCGTCATCGTGAGAACCATTGACGCTAATATTATCCTGAGATATTTGACGAACGATGTTCCAGACCAGGCAATGCGAGCCGAGAAATTGCTTAAAAGGATTGATGAAGGAACCGAAAATGTATTTTTACCTGATATTATTCTGGCGGATATAATATGGATTCTTGAAGGGTATTACAAGCAAACAAAAGAAAATATTCGAGAATGGATCACTGCAATATTAAGTTTACAAGGGTTGGCATTTTCCGATAAAGATATGGCATTGGAAGCTTTGGATATTTATGTGGATAAAAAAACAGATTGGTCGGATGCGTTTACGGCTAGTCAAATGCTACAACGCGAGATCACCGAGATATACTCATTTGATAAGCATTTTGACAGAATTGATGGTATCGCCAGAATAGAGCTATGAAAAGAAGTGAGTAACTGTTTGGCAGTCTCAAGAGGGGGAAATCCCCCTCTTTTTATTATTAAATTATAAATATATGGTTAAATCCTGGAGGGTTGTCGAATATGGATTCTAAGTCTTTGTAATTTTGATTTTACGCGTGATGGCGGATTATTCCATTTACAACAGTTTGCTGAGACACACCCCATATTTGTTATAGCAAAAAAAGCTGCCTCATAACGAACTTTTTAGTCGTTGTGCAACAGCCACTTTGATACAATCTTACAGTTATTGGTTCTCTCAGAAGATAACTACACCTGCCTGCTCCCCGGCTTGACCACCGGCACTCCTGCTTTACACAAAGGGCACTCATCCGGATCATATGAGACAATCTCCATGCTCAGGATAGCCTCAGTTTTCACCCCAAAGTCCACCTTGCCGTTACTGCGGTCAACCAGCACACCCACACCAACTACCTCGCCGCCTTGAGCCCGGACAACATCGATGACTTCTTTCACAGAACCGCCGGTTGTGACAACATCTTCCGTGACCAGGACTTTCTGTCCGGGTTCAATTACAAAGCCCCGTCTTAAGGTCATTACACCCTGATCCCTTTCGGTAAAAAAAGCTTTCACGCCCAAAGCGCGGCCAACCTCATAGGCGACAATAATTCCGCCCATGGCCGGGCCAACTACCAGGTCTATTTGAGTCCCGGCGAATTTTTTGGCCAGGTCGGCGCATAGCTCAGATGCATACTCCGGATATTGCAGCACCTGGGCACACTGCATGTATTGATTGCTGTGCCGGCCTGAAGTTAAACGAAAATGTCCGGTCAACAGCGCATTTGATTTAGTAAAAATCTGAATGGCTTGCTCTTTAGTTAACACTTAAACCTTCCTCCATCTCTTCCACAATTCTTTGGGCAGCCTCAACCGGGTCAGCAGCCCCTGTGATGGGACGGCCTACTACCAGGTAGCTGGCCCCGGCCTCTACGGCTTCCCTGGGGGTCATTACCCGTTTCTGGTCATTAACCGCCGCCCAGGCTGGACGGACACCGGGTGTTACGATTAAAAAATCACTGCCGCAGGCAGCCCTGATAGCCCTGATTTCCTGTGGCGAAGCAACAACTCCATTAAGTCCTGATTCTTTGGCCAGTTTTGCCCAGCAGACAACCTGTTCTTCCACACTCCGAGCCACTCCCATTTCATTTTCCAGGATAGCCTGATTGATGCTTGTTAAAACGGTCACTCCAATGACCAAGGGCAGTGGCATGCCTGCACCGACGGCTTCCTGCCTGGTCATTTGCACAGCCTTTGTCATCATTTCCGAACCACCGGCAGAATGTACATTAAACATAAAAACCCTCTGCCTGGTCAGGACAGCCGAGGCCTGGCCAACAGTATTGGGAATATCATGGAGCTTCAGATCCAGGAAGACCTTACCCCCAGCATCTTGAATCCTCCTCACAACATCAGGTCCTTCACTGTTAAACAACTGCATTCCTACCTTAAAAACACCGACATGGTCCTGCAGGCGTTGAACCAGGCCCAAAGCCTCTTCAATACTGTCCACATCTAGTGCTACAATCAGCCTATCTTTAGCCGGTAACATTAAGATTAACACCTCCGTAATAGTGATGAGTCTCTCCTCACTTCCACGCTGCTCCCACTAAATCATTTATATCTTTCACACCATATTTCTCCATATACTGTTCAATTCCTGCCAATATATCCAGAGTGGCCCGGGGGTTTACAAAATTCGCCGTCCCCACAGCCACAGCAGTTGCCCCGGCCAGGATAAATTCTATGGCATCATCAGCAGTTGTAATTCCGCCCATCCCCAGGATGGGCAGTTTGACCGCCTGGGCCACCTGCCAGACAATGCGCACAGCAACCGGCCTGATCGCCGGACCTGATAATCCACCCATCACATTTCCCAAAACAGGCTTTCTGGTATGGATATCAATTTTCATGCCCAGCAGGGTATTGATCAGGGCCAGGGCATCCGCCCCGGCCTCGGCAACACCCCGGGCGATTTCCACAACATCAGTCACATTAGGGGAAAGCTTTGCTATCACAGGCAAGGCCGTATTGGCCTTGACTACTCTGATTACCTCAGCAGCCATGACACAGCTGGTTCCGAAGACCATACCGCCCTGCTTCACATTTGGGCACGAAATGTTTACTTCCAGGGCATTGACACCTTTAGCCCCCGACAGCCTGCGGGTGACTTCAGCGTAATCTTCCAGTGAATTTCCTGCAATATTGACAATTACCGGTGTATCGTATTCCTTCAGAAAAGGGAGGCTTTTTTCAATAAAATGATCTACGCCCGGATTCTGCAGCCCAATACAATTCAGCATTCCGGCCGGTGTTTCGGCAATCCGGGGAGTCGGATTACCGGCCCGGGGTTCTAAGGTAGTGCCTTTGACCACAATGGCCCCGAGTTTATTAAGGTCAATATATGGTGCGTATTCAGGACCAAATCCAAATGTCCCTGACGCTGTGGTGACCGGGTTTTTCATGGCCAGCCCGCCTAAATCCACCATCAGATTAGCCATCAATAATCACCTCGTGTGCTTCAAATACAGGCCCATCATGACATACCTTTTTATACTCAAAAGCTCCGGGCCTATCACTCCCGGTTTTTGTTTTACACACACAGGCCAGGCAGGCCCCAACCCCGCAACCCATCCGTTCTTCCAGAGAAACCTGACCGTCAAGTCCGTATTTGCCGGCTGCCTTCAGCAGTTGTTTTAGCATTGGATTAGGTCCGCAGGCATAGAAATAATCAGGCTTAGCTAATTTCATATGTTTTTCAGCCAGGTCAGTCACAAATCCGTAATGACCAAGACTGCCGTCATCAGTAGCCACTTCCACTTTTACACCCAGAGCAGACAACTGCCCGGCACCAATTACATAATCAGCCGTCCTGGCTCCCAAGAGCACAGTTTGCTCAACTTTGTAGTGTTTTAAGGCTTGCACCAGAGGAAAAAGAGGCGCCACCCCAATCCCGCCTCCTATGACAAGAGCTTTTGCGATCCCGTCAGGAACCGTGAAACCACGGCCCAAAGGTCCCATAAGATCAATTTGCTCCCCGGCTTTCATTTCCGACATCAGCCTGGTTCCCTGCCCTGCCACCTGATACAGCATACTTACGGTCCCCTTGTTATAATCAATACCGTGCAGGCTAATAGGCCTGCGTAACAAAGGATCTGCGGCCTGACTTACGCGCACATGGACAAACTGTCCTGGCTTGGCCAGCCCTGTCAGCTCGGGAGCATAAACCCTCATCAAATAATGTTCTGGGCCAACTTTTTCCTGGCATACAATTTCAACAATTCCGGCAAAGGCCAACTTGATTCACCTCACATCTATGTAACGGCCGCAGCCGCGGCCCACAGGCTGTTGACAGCACTGTTCTTAACGCTTTAGCGTTATTAGAACAGCGGCGTGCCCTTTACGGGCAACAGCCTGCTCTATCCGATTACTTTATTAATTCAGGTATTCCTGGAGGGGCACCATGGCAAAGTCCTGCCCTTTTTCCAGGGAGTTCAGCACCTTGAGAATAACTGCCGTAGTGTCCAGGGAGGTCAGACAGGGGATAGCATGCTCTACAGCCGCCCGCCTGATTTGGAAGCCATCCCGTTCAGGCATTTTGCCTTTGGTCAGGGTATTTATTACAAAATCAATTTTGCCCTGTTTGATTAAATCTATGAGATGGGGCGATCCTTCTCTGATCTTATTTACCTTTTCCACCGGCAGCCCGGCTTCACTTAAAGACTTAGCAGTTCCACTGGTGGCAACAAGCTTAAAGCCCAGGTCGACAAACCCCTTTAAGATAGGGATCACTTCTTCTTTATCCTTTTCTGCTATAGTAGCCAAAATAGTTCCTTTTCTGGGTATATCCACTCCTGCAGCCACCAGGGCCTTGTACATCGCCAGAGAGAAGTCCGCATCAACTCCCATAACCTCCCCTGTTGACTTCATTTCCGGGCCCAGGGATGTATCCACCTGGAGAAGTTTGGCAAAGGAGAATACCGGGACTTTGACGGCGATAAAATCCGGAGTCGGATAGAGGCCGCCTTGGTACCCCAAATCCTTCAGCTTTTTACCCAGGAGCATCTTGGTGGCCACATTAACCATGGGAACTCCGGTAATCTTGCTGAGATAGGGTACTGTCCGGCTGGAACGCGGGTTGACTTCCAGCACATAAAGCTGATTTTCGTGCAAAACGTACTGAATGTTAATGAGGCCTTTGACATGCAGTGCCCTGGCCAGCCTGGTTGTATAATCCACAAGATCGTTGACCAGTTTTTCAGTCAGGCTTCTGGCCGGGTATACGGCAATACTGTCACCTGAGTGCACACCCGCCCTTTCAATATGCTCCATGATACCGGGAATTAAAACATCCTCGCCGTCAGAGATAGCATCAACCTCGATTTCCTTACCCATAAGGTATTTATCTACCAAGACCGGGTGCGCAGAAGAAGCCTGTACCGCAGAGGTCATATAATCCACCAGTTCACTCTGGTTGTACACGATTTCCATGGCCCTGCCGCCCAGCACATAAGATGGCCGGACCAGGACGGGAAAACCGATTTCCTCGGCGATAATTTGTGCCCCCTCAACAGAGGTGGCTGTTCTGCCCGGTGGTTTGGGTATACCCAAATCCAGTAAAAGACGGTCAAACTTATCCCGGTCTTCAGCCGCGTCAATGTCTTCCACCGCAGTACCCAGGATTTTTACTCCGGCCTTTGCCAGGGGTGCGGCCAGGTTAATAGCAGTCTGCCCGCCAAACTGAACAACCACACCTTCAGGTTTTTCCAGTTCGATTATATTTAAAACATCTTCCGGAATCAAGGGCTCAAAATACAGCCTGTCGGAGGTGTCAAAATCTGTACTCACTGTTTCCGGGTTATTGTTGATGATGATGGTTTCAACATCTTCTTCCCGCAGAGACCAGACCGAATGTACCGAGCAGTAATCAAACTCAATCCCCTGGCCGATTCTGATCGGACCTGAACCCAAAACTATGACTTTACGCCGGGAAGTCGGAATTGCTTCGTTTTCCTGATCGTAAGCCGAATAGTAATATGGAGTTACAGCCTCAAATTCGGCGGCACAGGTGTCAACCATTTTGTAGACCGGCCTCAAGCCGCAGCCGGCTCTAATCCGGCGGATTTCAGTTTCAGTCAGACCGGTCAGCTGGGCCATGTAGACATCAGGTATTCCTAAAAGCTTAGCTTTGGTCATGACATCTTTGGTCAGGTAGTCTGCTCCCCTGGCATTTACCCCATGAGCCAGTTCCACTTCAAAATCAATGATCTTTTTGATTTTAGTCAGGAACCACATATCTATTTTAGTCATTTGGTGTACAGTTTCGAGGTCCATACCCCGGCGTAAGGCCTCAGCCGCCGCAAAAATCCGCTCATCATCGGCACTCTTCAGCTTTTCTTCCAGTACCTGCTGGGGGACCTGGCCCACACCCTTCAGGAATAAACCGTAAAGGCCTATCTCCAGGGATCTGATAGCCTTCATAAGGGCCGCTTCAAAGGTCCGGTCGATGGCCATAACCTCACCTGTGGCTTTCATCTGGGTACCCAGCATCCGGTCGGCAAATGCAAATTTGTCAAAGGGCCAGCGCGGAATTTTTACGACCACATAGTCCAAAGCGGGCTCAAAAGCAGCGTAAGTTTTGCCTGTGACAGCATTTCGAATTTCGTCAAGAGTTAAGCCGATAGCTATTTTGGAAGCCACCTTGGCAATGGGAAAACCTGTCGCTTTGGAAGCCAGGGCACTTGATCTGGAAACCCTGGGGTTAACCTCAATAACCACATATTCAAAGCTATAAGGGTTAAGGGCATACTGGACGTTACACCCGCCTTCAATGCCCAAAGCCCGGATTATCTTCAACGATGCTGACCGCAACATTTGATATTCTCTGTCAGCCAGGGTCTGGGACGGGGCCACTACAATACTGTCGCCGGTGTGTATGCCCACGGCATCAATATTTTCCATGTTACAGATGGTAATACAGTTATCATTGCTGTCCCTGACGACCTCATATTCAACTTCTTTCCACCCGGCCACACTCCGCTCAATCAGACACTGACCAATCATGCTGAGCTTTAAGCCTTTGATAGCAATTGTCCGCAGTTCTTCAACATTGTTGGCAATCCCTCCCCCGGTACCGCCAAGGGTATAAGCCGGCCGCACAATAACCGGGTATCCGATATTTTCGGCAAAAGTAATGGCATCATCTAATTTATCTACAATTGCACTTTCCGGAATGGGTTCACCAATTTCCTGCATCATCGCTTTAAAGAGTTCTCTGTCTTCCGCCTTCTTGATGGTTTCCAGAGGTGTACCCAGAAGAACTACACCCTCTTCTGCAAGGACCCCGCTCTCAGCCAATTCCACCGCGATATTCAGGCCGACCTGGCCACCCAGGGTTGGCAGCAAACCATCGGGTTTTTCCTGCCGGATAATCCTGGCCACAAATTCCGGGGTCAGGGGCTCAATAAAAACACGATCAGCAATATTGGCATCAGTCATAATTGTAGCCGGGTTGCTGTTTACCAGGATAACTTCCATGCCCTCTTCCCTCAGGGCGCGGCAGGCTTGGGTTCCGGCGTAGTCAAATTCGGCAGCCTGGCCGATAATAATTGGGCCTGAGCCGATAACCATTACTTTTTTAATTCCCTGTTTAATCGGCATATATGCTACCTCCTCTCCCGCTTCATTAAATCTAAGAACTGGTTAAACAAGTAGTTGGAATCCCAGGGACCGGGTGCTGCTTCGGGGTGATACTGCACAGAAAAGAGGGGCAGTGTTTTGTGCCTCAGGCCCTCCACAGAGCCGTCATTTAGGTTGATGTGAGTTACTTCTATTTCATCACTGGGAATGGATTCGGCATCTACCACATAACCATGATTTTGGGAAGTAATATGAACCCTGCCGGTAGTCAGATCTTTAACCGGGTGGTTAGCACCCCGGTGGCCAAATTTCAACTTATAAGTTGTCCCACCCAAAGCCAGGCCGATGATTTGGTGACCCAGACAGATCCCAAAGATAGGCACTTGGCCAATCAGTTCCCGTACTGTTTGGACCGCAAACTGCACATTCTGGGGGTCGCCGGGTCCGTTAGAGAGCATAATCCCGTCCGGGTTGAGAGCCATGACTTCCTGAGCTGTGGTTGCGGCGGGCACGACTACCACTTCACACCCTAGACTGTGCAGGGTGTTGGCGATATTGAGCTTAGCCCCAAAATCCAGCAGAACAACCCGGAAGCCATCATTTGGGAGTGTATAGGTTTTTTCTGTAGTAACTTTCAGGACATGTTCGGAGCCCATAAGGTCCGGATATCCTATAACCCGTTCTTTCATCCCGGCAATATCGATACTCTCCCCGGTCGCAATCACGCCGCCCATAGTCCCGTGGCTGCGCAGCCTTCTGGTCAGAGACCTGGTGTCGATCTCACAGATGCCGGGGATGTTGTTTTCCTTCAAATACTGGTCGACAGTCTTATCACAGCGCCAATTGCTGGGATATTCACAAAACTCTCGGACTACAAATCCCAGTACAAAAGGCTTGCGTGATTCGAAATCTTCTAGATTGATGCCATAGTTGCCAATCAGTGGATATGTCATTGTCACAATCTGTCCACAGTATGAGGGGTCTGTGAGAATTTCCTGATAGCCTGTCATACTTGTATTAAATACCACTTCCCCAAAACTTTCAGTTTCCGCGCCAAATCCCTTTCCTTCAAAAACTGTGCCGTCTTCCAGAACCAGTACCGCTTTCATAAGATAATCCCTCCAAAGTATAGATCATTATTAGCTCATCCTGCTACTCAACCAGCTGCCGGTCTTTCATAATTACTTTACCGCCAACAATAGTACAGACCGGTATCCCTGTTAACTCCCATCCTGCAAAGGGAGAGTTTTTGCTTTTGGAAGCAAATTTCTGCACATCTACCACTTCAGATTGGTCGGGATCAATAATTGTTATATCAGCGTCGGCCCCAACACCTAGGTGTCCTTTGTTCAATCCCAGGATCCTGGCCGGGTGGCAGCTCATTTTCATTACTAATTCCTCTACACTGATGAGCCCCGGCCTAACCAGTTCTTTGAAGGCCAGCCCCACTGCTGTTTCCAGTCCGACCATGCCAAAAGGGGCATAGTTGTATTCAACATCCTTTTCCTCTGCAGTATGGGGCGCATGATCGGTGGCTATTACGTCAATAGTCCCGTCCCGGAGACCTTCCTTTACTGCCACTACGTCAGCTGCTCCCCGCAGCGGCGGGTTAACCTTGGTGGCTGTATGATATCCCCCCACGGCTTCATCAGTCAGAGCAAAGTGATGAGGTGCGGCTTCAGCAGTCACCCGCACACCTTTTTTCTTGGCCATGCGAACTAAATCAACAGACCCCGCAGTACTGACATGGGCCAGGTGCAGTCTGGCCCCGGTTAGTTCGGCCAGCATAATATCCCTGGCCACCATGGTCTCTTCTGCCAGCCGGCTGATCCCCTTCAGACCGTATATCGTGGAATAATAGCCCTCATTCATTACACCATCGGCTGCCAGGTTGGTGTCCTCACAGTGGGCGATAACCGGCAGATCAAACATTTTGGCATATTCCATGGCCAATCTCATGACCTGGGCATCCATCACCGGCCGCCCATCATCTGACACTGCCACCGCGCCAGCCATTTTCATATCTCCTATTTCAGCCAGTTCCTGTCCTGCCGAACCTTTGGTGATAGCCCCGATAGGATAAACATGAACTGCGCCCTGAGCCGCGGCCCTTGCTTTAATGAATTCCACCAGGGCCTGGTTGTCGACCACAGGTTTGGTATTGGGCATACAGGCCACACCGGTAAAACCGCCCATGGCAGCCGCCCTGGTCCCGGAAGCGATGGTTTCCTTGGCTTCCAGACCGGGTTCTCGGAGGTGCACATGCATATCAATGAGTCCTGGTAATACCAGTTTATTTCCGGCCTCAATAATCTCTACCCCGCTTTTGGGCAGCTTTGCCCCGACGGCTGAAATCCTGCCGTCTTCTATAAGAATATCCATTTTCCCGGTCAGGCCATTGGCCGGGTCAATGACTTTGCCTCCTTTAACCAATAGCTTCATGGGAACCACCTCCTCCTGTCAGCAGGTACAGCAAGGCCATTCTGACCGCTACCCCGTTGGTTACCTGCTCATTTATTACCGATTGCATTCCGTCTGCCACTTCCGGGGCGATTTCGACTCCCCGGTTCATTGGACCAGGGTGCATAATCAGTGCATCCTCTTTAGCCAGCCCGGCCCGTTCGGCTGTTATGCCATATAATCTTGAATACTCCCTGATGGTGGGAAACAGTCCCTTTTGCTGTCGTTCCAACTGCATCCGCAGGACCATTATCACATCAGCATCCATAAGCCCTTCTTCAACCTTGGTGTAAGGAGTAACCCCCAGTTTTTCGACTTCAGGGGGCAGTAAGGTCGCCGGCGCTATCACCCTCACCTCAGCACCCATTTTCGTCAGACCCCAGATATTTGACCTGGCCACCCTGCTGTGCAGAATATCGCCCACAATGGCCACCTTCAGGCCGCATAAGCCGCCCTTTTTCTGTTTTATGGTAAACATGTCCAGCAGGGCCTGAGTCGGGTGTTCATGAAAACCGTCTCCGGCATTAATGACTGAAGCCGACAGGTATTTACTGAGAATGTGCGGAGCCCCGCTAGCCGCGTGTCTGATAATGACTACATCGGCACCCATAACCTCCAAAGTCTTGCCCGTATCCTTTAGAGTTTCACCTTTAACCACACTGCTGGTAGATGTGCTGATGTTGATGGTGTCGGCACTCATGTACTTACCGGCCAGTTCAAAAGAGGTCCTGGTCCTGGTACTTGGTTCATAGAAAAGATTGATAACGGTCCTTCCCCTCAAGGTAGGAACTTTTTTGATCTGCCGCCCAATAATGTCCTGCATGGGCTCTGCAGTCTCTAAGATTAATTCGATTTCCTCTACGGTCAGGTCTTTGATCCCCAACAGGTCTTTCCGCTTAAGGCCCATTGTTTTTCCCTCCTCAAATAAAAAATCCTTATCAGCTAACGCCAATAAGGAGGTAAATGCCAAAAATTTAACGCCTACCTGCCCTTATTAGCCTCACAGGACCATTTAAAGGGTCATTCGGTATCTAATTCAATCACTGCTTTTTCTTTTTTATCCAGTTCGGTAAGATATACCGAAACAATTTCTTTCCTGGAAGTAGGAACATTTTTACCTACATAATCGGCTCTGATAGGCAATTCACGATGACCTCTGTCAGCCAGTACGGCCAGCTGGATGGCCTCAGGCCGTCCCAAATCGATGATGGCATCAAGAGCTGCTCTGACAGTCCGGCCGGTAAATAACACATCATCAACCAATACGATTATCTTGCCTTCCACGCTGAAATGAATTTCGGTTTTATGAATCACAGGTTGATGAGTAATTGTAGTCAAGTCGTCCCGATACAGGGTAATATCCAAAATACCCATAGGGACTACAGTGCCCTCAATTTCCGCAATCCTTTTGACCAGCCGTTCTGCCAACGGCACCCCCCGCCGCCTGATACCAATAAGAGCTACATTTTCAACACCCTTATTTTTTTCAATAATCTCATGGGTTATTCTGGTCAGCGCCCGACGAATCCCGTCAGCATCAAGGATTACCGCTTTCTCCTGAAGGACCAATTTGTATCACCACCTTTGACGAGTTTCCCCTGCATGCACCGTCACGTAAAAATGCCTGCATGCGGAGATTCGCAGGCAGGCATAGTTTTCCCGTTAATTGCAAAAACTATATATTCCCTTACTAGTCTCCCGGACTAATTTAAAGGTATATTTTTATTAAGTTTAACAAATCGACAAATAAAAGTCAACAAACCCTTTAAAGCTTTAATTATTCTTAAAACCCACCTGAAACCTCGGCTTGTATGAGTTTCCTGTGATTACTGCATCAATAATACTGCTCAACAAAATTTCTACCATGCGATTCCGTAAACTACACCAGCAGACAAAAATCCCCCCGCGAATTTCGTATGGTTCTGTTTCAGTCGTAATTACCCTGCCATTGCTGTCCTTATAAATAATCTCCACAGTCTCCAGTAACTTGCCCCCGCAAGCAATAGTTTCAATAATATCCGACATCACGATACCTCCACTTTATCACAAAATCGCTGAGAATAGATTCCTTTCACCCAGACCACAAATCTTATTAAGGGAGCAGCTGAGTCAGGCTGCTCCCTTGGTGTGAGTGGGTAGAGAAGTTGGGGCATTCTCTACCGTTATATATAATATACGAATACTTTTTGCATTTTGGGGGTGGTCCAAGCCCTTTTTTATCCGATGGCTAATCGCCACTAAGACTCCCGCTTCTGTAAGCGGGAGATAAGTGGCGCTAAGCCCCTGGATAAGTTCAACTAAACTTCAGGTGGAGAAAAAGGCACCACCTGAAGCAAGTTTCACTTTATTTATTTCTCACTTTTTTTAGTAAATCTTTAAAATAAGGCGGCAGCTCGATTTCGAATTCCATGGGCTGGCCACCGGACGGGTGGCTAAACTGTAGTGAAAAGGCATGCAGAGCCTGGCCCTTAAGACCCAATGGGTTTTTTCGCGGCCCATACACCGGATCCCCGGCAACCGGGTGTCCCAGGTAGGCCATATGGACCCTGATTTGATGGGTTCGCCCTGTTTCCAAAGCACACTCTGCCAGGGTATACTCACCAAACCGCTCCAGAATTCTGTACCTGGTTACAGCAGGCTTGGAGTTGCGGGTGATAACCGCCATTTTCTTGCGATCCTTGGGGTCCCGGCCAATGGGAGCATCCACAACTCCTCCCGGTTCGGAAATATTGCCGTGCACCAGGGCAATATATTTCCGGGCAGCCGTATGTTCTTTGATCTGCCGGGCCAGCTCCAGGTGGGCATTGTCATTTTTAGCCACCATCAGCAGGCCCGAGGTATCCTTGTCAATCCTGTGCACAATTCCGGGCCGGATTATCCCATTAATGCCGGACAAATCATGGCAGTGTTCCAGCAAGGCATTAACCAGTGTACCGGAGTAATTTCCGGCCGCCGGATGAACAACCATCCCCTGGGGCTTATTGATTACCAAAAGATCGGCATCTTCATAAACTATGTCCAGTGGTATATCTTCGGCTCTGACATCAAGTTGTTCAGGTTCCGGAATTGAAACAACAATCGTGTCACCGGCCCGCACCTTGTAATTGGCCTTACACTGAAGGCCATTAACCTCTACAGCCTGTTCGGCAATCAGTTTTTGAACCCTGGAACGGGTAAGCTCGTTATCCAGTTGTCCTATTAAAACATCCAGGCGTGTACCGGCTTTTTCAGCCGGCACAAAGTATTCCCATGAATCACTCATAAATTCCCTGCCTAACTGCTAACTTGAGACTCCGCTAACTGTCGGAAGTTTCTTCCCGCGGCAGCCTTCCCGCTTCGCCTGGGGTTCTGCTGTCACTTTTGAGAAGCTGGACAATGAGTATCCCAACTCCAAGCACTATAGCGACATCTGCGATATTAAAAACCGGCCAGAACCGCAAATCAAAAAAGTCAATAACATGTCCAAACCTCAGCCTGTCTATAAAATTTCCTATAGCCCCGCCCGCCTGAAGTGAAAGTCCGTATTTCAACATGATTCTATCGTCCGGAATATATCTGAAAAGCAAAAATATCCCTACCATAACTAATATAGTGACAACAACAAAAAAGGTTGTCCGATATGGCAGCATGCCAAAAGCAGCCCCGGGGTTCCGGACATATGTAAGGTAAAAAATATTTTCAACCAGCTGCAGCGATTGGCCCTCCGCCAGTCTCCCCATCACCAGCCACTTCGACCACTGGTCCAAAAAAATTATTCCTGCCGCCAGGAGGAGAAACCTCAAGATAAACTCCCTCGTTTCAAGTTTTATTATGGTTAATGTTATCACAGGCTGCAGTTGGTAATCAAGCACTGGCTGAGCAATGTCATCAAAATTATCCGGCAACCTTAATTTGACTTTCTGTCCACCATAATCCCGCCGCAGGCATGACCGTTTACTCCAGTTTCCCTGGGCAGCATCTACTCCTTTAAGCTGTAAAGCTCCGGCAGCAATCCGGCGTCCCCGAACTTGACGGCTCAGTGGGCATCCCTAATTAGATGGCCGCCTCACGTCCAGCTATTACTGCCAGCGAAACTTCCCGGCGGCCTTCGCCGTCTTCGAACATACGGGGACTCCCCGGCTTGCTGCTCTCCGCTTTACAGCAAGATTCGTGACGATGCCGCCCAAGGGAAACTTCCGTAAACGGTCATGCCTGCTCTGAATTAATGGTTAGTACTACAAATGGCTATTCTCCTGCCGGCCCTTCTTTTCCCGGCTGTGGATGGTTTCATCATCTTCCCCGTCGAAGTCCTGGTAAATCATCCCGTCTACATTCTTTTCATAGGGAATCTGTTCCACCCGTTCCACTGTACCGACGTTTTCATCGGCATCCAGATACATGTGGTCAAAGTCTGTAATGCCGTTAACACTGATGTCCTGCGGGGTTTCTGAGGTTCCCCATCTGGCTACCGATTGCCAGGTATCTTCACCGTCGAACATTATTTCGTCTTCCGCATCGCCCAGCTCCAGTTCAGAGTCATCATGCATAAATCCGCCGAAAGGCGGGGCAATTACGTCTTCTTCAATTGGCCGGGGATGCCTGTCCGGCAGAGCTTCCTCAGTTTCTTTGCATTTCCGGCACATTGTCGTAGAAGGCATGGCCTCAAGCCGTTCTAGAGGGATTTCCGCCCCGCAGGTATCACAAATGCCATAGGTGCCATTTTCGATGGCAGCCATGGCGTTATCAATTTTGGCGATAAGCCCTTCTGTTTGCTGCCGCAGGGCCAGATCCTTGCTTCTATCAAAGGTTTCGGTGCCCAGGTCGGCCGGGTGGTTATCATACATGGAAAGCTCACTGATGGAATCCTGCACCGGAATATCCAGAGCCCCTTCTTCCATATTGTTCAGTGTATGCTGTAGTTCCTGTTTCTCCTCAAGCAGTTTCTGGCGGAATTTGTTTTGCAGCTCCTTATTCATTCAAAATGGCCTCCTATTCTATTATTTGTACAATTTCTTCCACAGGGCGTCTGGCCGGCGCCTTGTTCTCACCGGCCGGGTATCCTACAGGAATTATCACCACCGGACGCACCCCGCGCGGAAGTTCCATGACCTCAGCCACCAGTTTTTCGTCAAAAGCTCCCACCCAGCAGGTCCCTAAACCATACCCGCAAGCCGCCAGCATAATATTTTGGGCAGCTGCCGCCGAATCCTGAAGAGCATAGAGGTTTCTGCCCCGGTCATTGTATTTGGCAGCTAAAGTCTCCGGCTCGGTGCATACCACAATCACCACCGGGGCTTCGCCTACATAACTTTGATTCGTGGCTGCCCGGGCAAGCTCCCGTTTCTTTTTATCATTATAGACTACATAAAACTGCCAGGCCTGCAGATTGCCCGCCGTCGGAGCCCATCTGGCCGCATCAATTAGCCTGCCAATAGTCGCCCTGGGTACGAGATCTTCTTTAAAACTCCGCACACAACGTCTTTCCAGAATAGCCGCAATGACATCTTTAGTCACAGAATTTTCCTCCTTGTTTAGTGCAGTCTTAAATTAGTCTGTACAATCCTGACTACTTCCGCTATCAGCCCGCCGATGACAGGGATGTTTAGTACCTGAAGCTTTCTGAGAACCAGTATCAATAACCCTCCCAGGATCGTGAATCCGACAGCCATTCCCAAGCCCCGGGCGACTCCGGAGAAGAAATTGATATAAAACAATCTGGCCGGGCGGTTCAGAAGTTCAACATATTCAGCCAGCTTCATTTTTTCCATAGCTATTCCCAGTTGCTCTATTTTATGTTCAAGGTAGCCCTCCTTTTGGGTAAGTACGCCCTCGTCTATCGGGTTCCTGGTTGCCAGTCTGATCACCTCCGCCAAGTTCAGTAATAATTTACCCATATTAGTTTTAAATAAACCGTCTTATCCTTTTAACAAATGCCAAACATATTAAGTGATGCCAGCAGTAATAAAAAAAGTGGGCACCTCGGCTGAGGCACCCCATATCCCTTGGATTTAATGCTTACTTAAAACTGCTGCCATTTGTATTTTAGTGAATAGGTGCAGTACCTGCATCTACTTTATCCCAATAAGCACCATTGTTCTTCAACTGTTCGGCTTTGGAGTCGGTGTGACACTTCCAGCATACAGACATGTTGGTGTAACGTTTAAGTGCCGAGGATGCGTTCACATCAGGTGTTTCCACAGCCTGGTCGCGGGCATCGAGCATGAGGGACTTGTCAGTACCGTGAGCAAAGTGGCAGGTCAGACAAACCATGTTTTGATTCGCGGTCATTACCCCGTTTACAAGCTTTTCTTCACCAACCATCCCATCCTTAAGACCCTGAACAATCTTGTGGCGGAAGGCTTTGCTGAATGTTCCGGATGGATTTTGTGCGCTGCCGGAGTTGTAGTCAGTGTGGCAGGCTGAGCAGAAGCCGCTGACACCAGATTTGTAGCCGGTAACTGCAACAACTGGCAGACCCATGGCCTCAGCTGCGGCATTGGCAACGGTTGTGGTGTCAAATTTAACTACTGTGGCAGAAGCAACATCCCACTGAACTTCGGTAGCAATGTTAACACCGGCTAAGGCATTGTCAGGATCTGTGAAGAAACCACCGCGGTAGTTAACTTCGAGAACATCGTTGTAAGACTGGGTAGGATTACCCTTTACCTTATAGTTCCACTCAGCAGTGCCGTCACCGTCGGCATCATAGAGTACGCGGATCTGGGACCAGTATACCTTGGGAGTACCGTAGTTATAACCATAGAGGTACGGGCCGGCGATAATCTTGGAAGTTGCTGCACCGTCATTAGCTGAGTACTTGGTATGGCCTGCAGCATCAGTACCGTTAGAAACTACGTTAGCAGTGGTGGCAATGATTTTCTTGCCGCCATCTGCAGGTAAGGTGTTCCCAATACCGTTCGGGTTGTAATGGAGAAGTCTGTCACTGTAGGAACCGTGCGGGCTGTGGCAGCTGGCGCAGGTAAAGTCTTTGCCCCAGGTACCGGCATCGGCGCTATTCCTGTTGCCGCCAGGAGCGGCACTGACTTTCATAATGCCTGTAGCCAGGTGAACAGAGGCGTTGCCTACAGCTTTATCAGGGTTGCCGCCAAAGGTACCGGCGTTAGAAGCTTCGAACACATTGTAGAAGCCCAATGTTCCGTCATGGCAGGCGGCACATGTATTGTAGATACCGTTTTTCACCAATAAGGCTCTTCCGGAAGCGGTGTGAGTCTGGTGGCAGGAAGCACAGGAGTTGGTATCATTGGCATATTCGCCATGAGTTCTTTGGTTGGGAATGTTTTTGATAACTTTCCCCAATGTGGAACCGTCATTTACATCGATTCCATCACCTGTTTTGTGAGCGTTAACCTGGCCATTGGAAAGACCCCATTCACTGGTGACTGTTTGACCCTCTGTACCCGTCAGGGCTGAGGTGTAATTGTCCGAGGTCTGCTCGGGCGGATAATCTCCCGGTGCTGCCATTGCCGCACCTATCCCGAGTGTTAGCATTAAGGCCATTGCCAACGCTAAAACTAAGCTAATTTTTTTCATCGTGTCTCCCCCTTTAATTCTTCTGGTCATTCTAGAATCTTTCACTATGCTTTGCACTGTTTCACCTCCTTTCACCAGCAGATTAGTGTTATTGCTTAAGTGGCAAACCACTTAACAACCTTATTGTATGGACCGGCCGGGAGCCGCCGGGGGTTATCCTGTTATGACTGGAACACGGCCACTCTCAGGTTCATGGTGTCTGTTACATAGACCCGGCCCCTGTCATCGACAAATAATCCATTAGGGAGGGCGAATTGCTTCTCTCCTTCACCATATCCGCCAAGATTGAATTTTTGCTTGCCGTCTTTGTCAAAAACATAAAGGCGGTGGGTCAAATTGCTGACTACAAAGACATTGCCTTGGTCATCGACCCCGATCCCCCTGGGGTTAACGAAAACGGAGGGGCCTTTGCCGTCAATGGAGCCATTAAGAATTTTTACAAACTTACCTGTTTTATCAAAAATATCGATTCTCTGGTTCCCGGTGTTGGTGACATACATGTTGCCTTCTCCATCCACACTGACTGCATTGGGAGCGTAAAGCCGGCCAGGTTCTTGCCCAGGCTTGCCAACCTCTTTGACCAGCTTGCCGGTGAGATCAAATACCCTAAGGCTGTGCAGCTGCACATCGGTAATATAAATCAGATCATCTTTGACGGTAATCCCTGCGGGTGCTTTAAAAATCTGATCGGATTCCTTTTTTTCCGCGAAAAGTCCGAGAAACTTGCCATCCTTGTCAAACTTGGCAACACTTCCTTTATACAGGTCAGCAACATATATCACACCCTTGCTGTCTCCAGCTATCCCATAAGGAAACTGGAACTCTCCCGGCTTGTCGCCCCATTTGCCAAAGGTTTTAAGAGGATTTCCGGCATAATCGAAAATCTGCACTCTCTTATTATTGGTGTCGGCTACAAAAATCCTGTCTGCAACAACACTAACAGCCATCGGCTTGTCAAACTCGCCGCCGCCAAACTTGCCATAGATGAACTTGACGAAGGCCGGTTCACCGTTGGCAGTGGTTTCCACTTTATCGAGCCACTGGGTAATATCCTTGTTGGTCATGTAGGTATAAAGGAAGCCTGCCAGGGATGTGACAAACATAAGCTGGACAAGCCAGTAAACATATTTTCTTTTGATTGTGATTGTGCCTTTTTGTACAATTTCTGCCATATTTACCCCTGACTGGAATCGCAGCCAGGTTTCACCTCACTTGTCGTAGTCTGTTTACAAACCTGCCGGGCCTCTAATTCTCCAACCCTTTGGGACCGCCCAGTCTGGCCAGGGCATCTTTAGCCTCTTTAAAATTGGGATCATAATTTACAGCAGTAGTGTAAAGCTCACGCGCTCCGTCTTTGTCACCGCTCTTCTCGGCAGCGACGCCAATCTGATAAATAACATCAGCTGAGCCGGGCTTTTCCTCATTGGCCCTGTTTAAGGCTGTAATAGCGTCCTTGTAATTCCCCTGGGCATTGTAGATTACACCCATCTGCATAAAGTTCTTGTAATCCCGCGGAGCCAGCTTGGCTGCCTTACTGAATGCTTCCAGGGCCTCGTCATAGCTCTGCTGTTCTCTGTATACCAGACCAACATTGTGAAATGCGTCAGCATACTTGGGATCGATTTCAGTGGCTATTTTCAGGTGCTGAAGGGCGTTTTTGTAATCACCTTTGAGGTAGTAGGTGTAGCCAAGGTTGACCCTGTCCTCGGCAACTTTTGGCTGAGCGTCAACTTTTGCCTTATAGAAGGCTAACTGCTGATCCAGGCGGCTCTCCTCCAAGGATTTCCAGAAGAAAACCTTCCCGGCGGCAAAACCGGCTCCTACAAAAACCACTGCGGAAATCAGGATTACTGCAATGGCCTGCAGCAGGGTAAAGCTTTTTTCATGAGATGGGATACGAAGCTTCTGAACATCGGGTGCAAGAGTACTCATGAGTATCATCCTCCTTTAGCTTCCTTGGTACTGTGACAACTGCTGCACATATCTCTGACATGGCAGCTGAAGCATTTTGGGTCCAGTTTGCCAATTTTCTGAGGTACCTCTATAGGATGGGCATTACGCCACGGGGACTTATGGATACTGGGATGGCACGCAGAACAGGCGGCTTTCTGAGTAGTTCCACCAACATCAGTCCTGGGACTGTGGCAAACCAAACATTTGTCCTGAGTTTTGTCAGCCTCCCGGCCGTGGATAAAGGGCCACTCATCATTATGGCCAGGAGGCCGCTTTTGGTGGCAGGCAATACAGTATTCGTTAGTTCTGGCATAATCGGCATAACCATTGGCCGAGCCTGTTTCCGCCTGCATAGAGTTCAGGTATTTGGCCACAGGGTCTTCTTCAGGCAGTTCCTTGGATACCACTCCAGGTGCTTTTATATAGGCGTGACAGGTATCGCAGTAATTAATATTCTGTTTTGCCTGTTGACCGTGGTTGGTTTTAAAGATTGGCTGCCGGTGGGACTCGGGCTTCATACTCCCGCTGTGACAGGCCTCACAAGCCACAGTAACCCCGCGCCGGCCATGGCAGTCCACACAAAGGTCCATAGTTGGCACGGTATTTTTAACGGTCATCAATTGGGCTCCCATAGTTTCATTCCATTTAGCTAAATCCCCTCCCATTGTCAAACCGCTGGAGGCAACCTTACCGTGGGCCACCCCCTGGTGGCACTTGACACACGGAACGCCTTTAGCATTGTGGCGGTCGTGGGGAATATTGAGATCGGGATAGGTGGTGGAAACTTTTCTATCCAGTGAATGGCACTGGATACAGCGGTTGTCTGGAATTTTTTCCGAAGACTTTATCGGAAGTTCGTAGGTTTTAGTTACATACTTGTACAATTCTTTGGCTGAAACTGCTTTATGTGCAAGGGCATTTACAATCCCTGAGTCAACATGGCAGGTCACACAATCAACCTTGCTGTGGGCAGATGCCTGCCAGGTGGCAAACTCCGGCTTCATTATGTGACAAGTTGCACAAAACTTCGGAGTCGAAGTCCCCCAGGTAATCCCGATCGCCGAAAGGACCAGCCCTACCAGAATTCCTGCGGAGACGATTGTGAATTTTAGTATTTTCTTTTTGTCAGTAAAGGACTTAATCATTTTCATCACGGTCCCCCCCGGGCCAGGGTAGTTCGATAATTCCAGAGGATTATGCTTCAATTATACAGCTCTTCTCCCCCTCGAAGCCTGCGGAGCTTTCCGGTCACTTAAAATGTATCACAAATTCTGTCAGTACACATGAGTCGAATTTCCTTAAATAACCTAGCCGTAAGTGCATTAAAAAAATGTCCTATCTTACCATGTTTCCGGTAAGATGGGACATATACTTAGGTATATAGATCTGGAATATAGCTAAGCCAAGGGTATAATAAATAAAGTTTCCCATTCATCGTCTTATGTGCCGGTCAAAAGCGAGTATAGCAAGGAAGCAATTTTACCGACGCCGGAGTCGTACTGGCATGTACGTCGACAAGTCGGTAAAATTGCCGACGCCGCTAGACGACGCTTTTCACCGGCACAAAAAAGCCGCGGGTTATTGCCCGTGGCCTTCGTTAACATACCTCGGAGGTTTCATCAGATTATTTCTGACGGCATAAGCAGCGGCTTCAGCCCTGTTGCTGAAATTCAGTTTACTTAGAATACCGCTGACATAGTTCTTGATAGTATTATTGCTAAGCAGCAGCACCTGAGCAATTTCTTTATTGGTTTTGCCTTCTGCAATCAAAGCCAGGATTCTCCGTTCCTGCGGGTTTAACAGGATCTCCTTGCGTTCAGGGTTGGGAAAACCGTGCTTCACCCTATTCATTACTTTTGTGGTGATTGAAGGGTCAAGCATGGATTTGCCGGCATTAACCATCCTGATGGCACCGGTCAGTTCGTCACTTTTGATTTGTTTAGGCAGGAGGGCATCGGCACCGGCCGAAATTGCTTCAAATATATGGTCATCGTCGGTTGATGAAATCAGCATTACAACTTTAGCCTCAGAATGATTCTCCTTAATCATCCGGCATGCCTCAAAGGCGTTGCCCTCACCCAGGTGGCTGTCCATAATGACTATGTCGGGGCAGAGTTTTTCTGCTTTACTAATCAATTCTGTACTAGTGCCGGCCTCCCCAGCAACCTCAAAATCCTCTGTACATTTGACTATAAAGCTGATTCCCAGGCGAACAACTTCGTGACTGTCGGCGATCAAAACTTTAAGTTTCTGCATTTTTTCCCCTCCGCTATCTATTATGACTAATCGATGTTTCCGGCAAGGTCAACTTTCCATAATATTACACAAGTCATGTTATCCACAGTAATATATTCCAGTCCAACAGTGCAATATTATGTACACATTTATACTATGCTTTTCGACATAGCGACCCTGTTTCCTTCGCAATATTGAGAAAAATCAATTGTAATTACTGCCATCCCTGCCATCTAAATCCTTCCCCCATGCCGGCAAGGCTAATTACGTTTTCTTCGTTAACCGTTCTATTCCCGGTAAAATAGACCACTGATGGAATAATCCGGCACCCCAATTATTGTCACAATTTACCTAAAGGATTATCTTCACTTAGCTTGAAGTTGAATAAAAAATAGAATATCTCATTTCCAACACCGTAATCGCTTAATTCTTACAGAAACGGGGGAACCATTCAACTGGGGTGAAGCTGCAGCAATGCGGCCGGGCAACTTTCTGTCCGAACCCGTCAGCTAACCTCGCCAGCGTTGAAGGGGGTGTTATTTTTTATTGAACGGGTTCACTTTATTTAGCAGCGTCCCGACAAAGTAGACGACAAAAAAATAACGAAAGGGGTTTTCTGATGAAATTCAAAAAATTATTGGTTCTCTTCTTAATGACCGTATTCTTCGTTGGCGTAACAGTCTCTCCATTGATGGCAGCCCCATACGACTACTTTAAAATTATTGAGCAAAAAAATAACTTTATATTTTCTGCTGTCACTCCGGCCAGCTTTAATACTTATCTAAAATATTGGGTATTGATTCTGAGAAATCAGCCTCAGCCGGCAGCTATTCCAGCCCCTGGGCAAGCGCCTGCTCCTGCCCCGACACCTGCTCCCACCCCAGCACCGGCCCCGGCTCCAGCTCCGATCCCTGCTCCGAAACCTGCTCCTGGGCCAACACCTGCGCCAACTCCAGCGCCAGTGCCTGCTCCGGCTCCTGTAGCGACCGACAAAGCCGCTCAGTTTGCCCAGAAGGTGGTGGAGCTATGTAATGTGGAAAGGCAAAAGGCCGGGCTGCAGCCCCTGACTTTAGATGCTCTATTAACAAAAGGCGCCACTGCCAAATCCCAGGATATGATAGACAATAACTACTTTAGCCATACCTCGCCAACTTACGGCTCTCCCTTTGACATGATGAAGGCCTTCGGTATTAAGTACATGGCAGCCGGTGAAAATATTGCCGCCGGTTACGGTACACCCGAAGCAGTGGTTAAAGGCTGGATGAACAGCGAAGGCCACCGCGCCAACATTCTCAGTGCCAAGTTCAGCAAAATTGGTGTAGGTTACGCTGAAGGAGGCAGTATGAAATATTACTGGACCCAGTGGTTTACAAATTAAAACTCAGATCCTTTAGACTTGAGCTGCAGGTTTTGGAAGTGTCCCATAAATATATGGGCCTTCCATTTTTTTCTGTCCACTCAGGGCTCTATCATTAGACCGAAAAAAACCAAAAAACCGGAAGGCCTATGAGCATCTTCCAGTTTTTGGTGTTTGAAGTCTGAAAAACTGCAGATCAGGATGGATCATTGCCAACTCCAAAGCATTTCCTAGCGGGAGGCCGGGTCATCTGGAACCAGATATCAAGTTCGGTGGAATGACACGGTTTCGCAGATTTATAAGCCACTGTCAAATATTTGGAAAAATAATTCGGTACGAGTATTATTAGCTCCCTGGGCTTTACTTCAATTTCCAGCCCGTCATTCATCCAGACCTTCCGGTCGGGACTGGTAAGTAACTGCACTATCGCCTTATAGCAAAAACATTTATTAAAAATAAAATAAGAAATATCCCCCGCAAAGGAAACCCTGCGGATTTTTGTCTTTCTAAAGGTCGTTGCAGTTGTGACTGTTTGTTTAAAGTTTACAAAAGTTAAGGACAATGTTTTCCCCCCTTATTGCAAGGTAAAACTCTCATACAACAAGATATGTAGTTACAATTAACCTTGCTAATAATAGATGCAAAGATTTTGAACTTTTCATTTGGATTCCCCATATTATAGTAGAGCCCCAATATTACTGAGAGAGCTGGGTTAATTTTTAGGGAGGCTGGGAGGATGAATCTGCGCGACAAAAAAATCCTGGTGACCGGAGCTGATGGCTTTATCGGTTCCCATCTGACGGAAGAATTGCTTAGATTAGGCTATAACGTGCGCGCTTTCGTGCTATACAATTCTTTTAATTCCCGGGGGTGGCTGGACGATACTTCAAGCTCCCTCCAAGACAATCTGGAAATGTTTTCAGGAGATATTCGTGATCCCTATGGGGTCTATGAAGCTATGAAAGGGTGTAATGTAGTTTTACACCTGGCTGCTTTGATTGCTATTCCCTATTCCTACCACTCTCCTGACACTTATCTTGATACAAATGTCAAAGGAACTTTAAATATTCTGCAAGCCGCCCGCCGGCTGGGAGTAGAAAAAGTCGTCCACACATCCACCAGTGAGGTATATGGTACCGCCCGGTTTACCCCTATCAACGAGGATCACCCGCTGCAGGGACAGTCACCTTATGCGGCCACCAAGATTGCCGCCGACCAAATGGCCATGGCTTTTTATAACTCTTTCGACACCCCTGTTGCCATCATCCGCCCCTTCAATACTTATGGTCCCCGCCAATCAGCTCGAGCTGTTATACCTACTGTAATAACGCAGATTGCCAGCGGGCAGCAGGTTATTAAGTTGGGTTCCACATACCCCACCCGGGATTTCAACTATGTCAAGGATACTGTGCAAGGCTTTATTTCTATGGCTCAAACTGATGCAGCTATCGGAAATGTTATTAATATGGGCAATAATTATGAAATATCTATCGGAGAGTTAGTTGAATTAATCGCCGCAATAATGCAGGTGAATATAACTGTCCAGACCGAGGATATTCGGCTGCGTCCCCCAAAAAGTGAAGTGGATCGCTTATGGGCGGATAATACCAAAGCGGCAAAAATCCTGGGTTGGGGGCCCGAATATGCCGGTTATGAGGGTTTAAAACGTGGCTTAACAGAAACAATTAACTGGTTCTGCCAGAGTGAAAATCTGAAAAAATACCGGTCGGAACTTTATAACCTATGAAAAAGAAATTTGATCTAAATGCTGTCGTCAAAACTTTGCAAAGGGTTTTGCCCCGGGAACAAAAAAATGTTGCCCTGCACGAACCGCTCTTTAAAGGCAATGAATGGAATTATGTCAAACAGTGCCTGAACAGCGGCTGGGTTTCCTCGAGCGGAGAATATGTATCCCTCTTTGAAAAAAAACTTGCAGAATACACCGGAATCAAACACGTGATAGCAGTTGTAAATGGGACCGCCGCACTCCATACCTCTTTGCAACTGGCGGGAGTCCGGGCCGGTGACGAGGTCATAGTGCCGGCATTAACCTTTGCCGCCACCGCCAATGCCGTCATGTATTGCGGTGCCGTGCCTCATTTCGCAGACTGTGAGGAAAAAACCCTGGGGTTGAACCCCTTGAAGTTAGGTGACTATCTAAAGGATATCACCGAACTGCGGCGTGACGGCTGTTTCAACAAAATCAGCGGCCGCCGCATTAAGGCGGTGGCAGCCATGCATACCTTTGGACATCCGGTGGATATGGATCCCGTGACAGACATCTGCCGAAGATTCGGCCTGGTGTTGGTTGAAGATGCGGCAGAATCCTTAGGCTCGTTATACAAGGGGCAGCACACCGGAAGCTGGGGACTCCTTTCAGTTCTAAGCTTTAATGGCAACAAGATTATTACTACCGGCGGAGGCGGGGCTATCTTAACCAATGAATCCTCACTGGCTGTTTTGGCCCGGCACCTGACCACTCAGGCCAAACTGCCCCACCCCTGGTCATACAATCATGACATGGTGGGATATAACTATCGGATGCCCAATATCAATGCTGCCTTAGGCTGCGCTCAACTTGAAATGCTGCCGGAGTTTCTCAGGCAGAAAAGGACCCTGGCTTTACGATATCAGGAGGCTTTTGCCGGAATTGCAGGAGCCAGGATATTTAAAGAGGCCGAGTTTGCCTGTAGCAATTACTGGCTCAACGTTCTCCTGCTCGAAAAAGAATATTCCAGTGAACGCGATAAACTACTTGCCCTAACTAACAATCGGGGAATTATGAGTCGCCCCGCCTGGACCCTGATGCATAAACTAATCATGTATAAAAATTGCCCGAGAATGAATCTTGCCTGTGCGGAAGATCTGGAAAGAAGAATTATCAACATTCCCAGCAGTGCAACTCTGGCCAGGTAAGCTTAAAATTGGAAAAGATGGCGCAGAGAACACCGAGCACACGGAGTTCAAAGAAGGAGAGTACCAAGTGAATTAAATTTGTTCTTTTTACATGATTTTAAAGGGGGTAGGTTAGTTGCGAGAAGAAAAAGTACTCCTGGAATTAGCAAGGCAGCAAGCGGAAAAGAGTCCTTTTTACCGCAATTTATATAAGGGACTTACGATTGAACGTTTTACTGATGTCCCCTTTACTACCAAGCGGATGCTATTGGAAGATCAGTTACGGAATCCGCCTTTTGGCACAAATATCTGTGTGGAACGCAAAAAAATTGCCCGTTTGCATAGAACGTCGGGAACCACCACGCGACCATTGACCCTGGTACTGACAGCTCGTGATGTTGACCAGGTTATCCTGGCCGGCAGCCGTGCCTTTCGAACCGCCGGTATGGATGATACAGACATAGTTTTTAATTGCATGAATTATTGCATGTGGATGGGCGGCTTTATGGATCATCAGAGCATGGAAATGACCGGTGCCGCTGTTGTACCCTATGGCGTCGGAAAAACAGAAAACCTCATCGACATGCTGCTGGAAATCGACGATCCGTGTATTCACTCCACCCCTTCTTATCTTGCTGTACTTCGTAAGGTTCTGCATGAGAAATATGCTTTGCCGCCTGAACGCCTTGGGCTGAAGAAAGGTTTTTTTGGCGGTGAGGCCGGCATGCAGGATACAGGTTTTCGCAAGAAAACAGAGGATGAATGGCACATGCAGGCAATTAATGCCAACTACGGACTTTCAGAAGTTATAAGTATTCTGGGTGCCGAGTGCAGCCGCCGGGAAGGACTTCATTTCACAGCTTGGCCTTTTTTACATGTGGAGCTGATTAACCCGGTAAGCGGAACAGGGCTGCCCCTCACGGTCGGTGTTTGCGGCGAAATGGTCCTGACGAACCTGGTTAAAGAAGCCCAGCCTTTGATCAGGTACCGTACCGGAGACCTTATTGAAATTGTTTCAACCTCAGACTGCCCTTGCGGAAATGAAGGCTTTCGCTTCTTCACCCGGGGGCGAAGTGACGATATGCTTGTTATCAAAGGAATAAATTTTTATCCTGAATCCATCCGTTCTCTGTTTTCCTCCTATTCCGAATGTACCGGGGCCTATGTTGTAATGGTTCCAAACCGGCAGCCCATTGATGAAATTGCCGTCAAAGTCCAGGTGCTGGCAGGATGGCAGAACCATACTGCCCTGGCCGGCAAGATCAAAAAAGAAATCAGGGACAGACTTTTTATTTCGCCGGAAATTTTCCTGGTCGAAGACCTGGCAGGCGGGGAAAACAAAATCGGTCTGGTGGAAAGGTGGAATTAACCAGGTATGCCCTGAAGCGGAATCAATTGTTGGCCAGTGAAATAGCAGACTATCTGGCTCTTGAATATACGGGGGAAGATATTGTTGTATATTACCCTTCCAGTTTTATTTCACCTGAAAACAATACTATTACTTACCTGGAAGAGAATGTGGCACTGCCTGAACTTTCGGCTGGACTGAAACTTATCGTCATTGCCAGGAAGGGCCTTGTTCCTGAAGGAAAAGGAATTACCGTTATTGTAAGCGATAATCCCCGAAAGGATTTTTATCTGGTCGTAAATGAATTTTTTACCAAACGGGAAGCCCATGATATTCATCCCACGGCAGCGATTAGGGATGGCGCGGAAATTGGCATCAATGTAAACATCGGCAGAAACACCTTCGTTGATGATGGTGTGAAAATAGGAAATAACACTTACATAGGAAGCAATGTGGTTCTATCCGGAAAAATCCTGCTCGGGAATGATTGTGTTGTCAAGGATGGCGCCATAATCGGCGCAGATGGCTATGCTTTTCTCCGCGAAGATGACAGTAGATTCATTTATATGCCGCAGTTTGGGCTCATCGATATTTCCGAAGAAGTCTGGATTGGCGCCAATGCAACTATTGAACGACCATTTTTTGGCGCTACAAAAATCGGTCGGAATGTTAAGGTGGATGATCTGGTTCATCTCGGCCAGAGTGTTAAAATCGGCCAGGGCAGCAGGATTACTGCCGGAGCCGTTTTAGCTGATAATGTCTCTGTTGGCCGGGATTGTTTTCTGGGAATCAATTGTTCGGTACGGGAAGGGATAATCATCGGTGACGGGACGGTCGTTGGCATGGGCGGTGTGGTTACATCTGACCTTGCCGCGGGGTGTACATATGCAGGTGTGCCTGCGCGTCCGCTCAATGATAGACATGGCTTTCGGAAATAGTCTTAAAAGATGACGCAGAGGGAACAGAGAGTACAGAGAAAAGAACTGTGCGGTAAACGGGATTTAACAAATTACTAGACTGACAAGGAGGCAGAAGCCGCATGACAGAATTGAAAAAAGCCGCCTTTAAACAGAAGGTACCGGAATACCTGGAACATCTGCTTACTGAAATAAGGACCAAGTTCGGGGAAAAATCACCTGAATATTACGCCATATATAACCAGTATTTCTATTCGCCAAATGAAGACCTGGCCGGGCAAGAACATAACCTGAAGCATTATGAAGCGGCAGTCACCAGTAAGGGCGTATTACCACGGGGCCTTGAAAGGCTGTATAAAAGACAGCTGGTTATTGATCTGACAATGGTCTGTGCCGCCCACTGCCGCTATTGCCTGCGCTCGAACTATGATCCGTTTCAAATCAAAAGAAGTGACATAGAGGGAATTGTGGCTTACATAGCCTCTGATGAGTACCTGAAAGAGCTGCTGATCACAGGGGGAGACCCCTTTATAGTGCCGCATTTGCTCATGCAGTTGATTTCAGAAGTAGTCAAAAAGGCCCCCAATATTCAAATTATCAGGATTGGTACGCGCCTGCCGGTGCAATCTCCGGATAAATTCGATGAAGAGCTGTTCAATTTTTTTAAATCTTATCACCAAAGAGTCAGGTTTGAATGTGCCATGCAAATCAACCATGCCATAGAATTACAGGCACAACCCCGAAAAATTATTGACGAAATGCAGAAATCCGGAGTGCGGATTTACAGTCAAAACGTTCTCTTAAAAAACGCAAATGATAATATTACCGCCTTGGTAGAGTTATACGACAACCTCAGATATATGGGCGTAGAGGCACATTATCTTTTTCATCCTGTTCCTTTAATCGGAACACACCATTTCCGCACAAGTATTGCCAAAGCCCTTTCCCTGATCAAGGAACTAACGTCATCAGGCCAAATATCCGGCAGGATCAAACCGATGCTTTCATTAATGACAGATGTTGGCAAAGTAACCCTCTATGAGGGGAGCCTCGGTGCCAAAGATGAACAAGGCTATATAGATATCCGAACCAAATATCAGATTAAAGACAGGTTACGCTGGAACCCGGATTACCGGCTTCCGGATACGGCCCAGGTGGATGACCAAGGGTGCATTATTGTCAAATATCTTGATGGAAGTGATAACTGATGGAAAAAGAAAGGATTATCCTCATCGGTTGTGGTGAACATGCCTGCATGATCATCGACAATATCGATCAGATAAAAAACATTGAAATATTCGGCTTGATCGCGGCAGACAAAGCAGATACAGGCAAGAAAACAATGGGGTATGAAGTTGTCTGCTGTGATGATGACATTGACATATTGCTGCAGGAAAACCCCGATATCACAGGATACTTTCTGGGGGTCGGAGACATGCGGATTAGGCAGCTCTTGGCGGCCAAATATGACCGTAAGCTCAAGGCCGTCAATATTATCCATCCGGCTTGCATTGTGTCACGCTATGCCGCTATCGGAACAGGCAATTTATTTGAAGCCTATACCAAGATCGCCAATGGTGTGATTCTCGGATCTCATTGTATTCTCAATAGCAATACCTGTGTAAACCATGACCAAATAATCGGGAACAATGTTTTGCTGGCCGGTAATGTCAGCATGGCAGGCAAACGTATTGGTGATAATACCCTGATTGCCGACGGGGCTTCCATCGGTTTTAAAAAAAGTGTGGGCCGCTGCTGTATTGTGGGCGATGGTGCCGTTGTAACCAAAGACGTCCCTGATTATTCCATTGTCTACGGCAACCCAGCCAGAAGGGTCAGGGAAAATGTTTGGGAAGGATAAAATTTTCATCATTGCCGAAGCAGGTGTGAATCATAACGGTTCCCTGGCCATAGCCAGGGAATTAATTGAGGCTGCCCGCGGAGCCGGGGCAGACGCCATTAAATTTCAGACCTGGAAAACAGAAAATGTAACCACCCGCTCCGCGCCAAAGACAGCCTATCAGTTTGCACAGGCAGGTCTTGAGACAGACCTGTTTACAATGTTGAAAAGGCTGGAACTGTCCTATGCTGATTTTGCTGACCTTAAAAAATACTGCGATGCCTGTGGCTTAACATTTCTCTCAACGGCAGACGAATATGAGAGTGCTGCTTTTTTGAACAACCTACAGGATTTTTTTAAGATCGGGTCGGCGGAACTGACAGACTGGCCTTTTTTACGGAAGATCGCGGCTTTTGGCAAGCCGGTGCTCCTTTCGACCGGCATGAGCGATCTTGCCGAAATCTCTGCCGCCCTGCAAGTCTTAAGCGAAAACGGCCTGTCCAAAGATCAGGTAATTGTTCTGCATGCCAACACCGAATATCCGACGCCCTTTGCAGATGCGAACCTGCTGGCCATAAAAACTATTGCTGCAAAGCTTGGCGTCAGAACCGGGTATTCCGACCATACACCAGGGGTTGAAGCTGCACTGGCGGCAGCTGCCCTGGATGCCTGTGTAATTGAGAAGCATTTTACGCTGGACAGAGGATTGCCGGGACCGGATCACAAGGCCAGTATTGAGCCGGCAGAATTCAGGAAAATGGTTGAAGGTATAAGGAAGATTGAACTTGCCCTGGGGTCGGGCATCAAAGTACCCAGCCCCAGTGAAAAGAAAAACATGCCTTTTGTCCGCAAGTCGATAGTCGCCAAAAAACCGATTCGAATGGGCGAAATCTTCAGTGAAGAAAACATTACGGTTAAGAGGCCGGGATTTGGTACCAGTCCTATCTATTGGGACCGGGTCATCGGACAGGCAGCGGGCCGGGATTATGAGAAGGATGATTTTATATGCTTTTGAAAAGAAAAATTTGTGTTATAACTGGTTCGCGCTCTGAGTATGGCCTGCTCAGGTGTCTGATCAGACACCTTCATGAAGACAAGGAAATTGATTGCCGGCTTATTGTTACCGGAAGCCATCTGGCTCCTGAATTTGGCCTGACCTGGCAGGAAATTGTCAGAGACGGATTTGTTATAGCCAAAAAAGTAGAAATTCTTTTATCCTCTGATACGCGAACCGGAACATGCAAGTCGATGGGATTGGCGCTGATTGGAATTACTGACGCCCTGGAAGACCTCAGACCGGATATTGTAGTTGTTTTGGGCGACCGTTTTGAGACCTTTGCGGCAGCCACAGCCGCCATGGTTTGCGGATACCCCTTAGCCCATATTGATGGCGGCGAAATAACAGAAGGAGCGCTGGATGATGCCTTCCGTCACTGCATCACGAAAATGGCCCATCTGCATTTTACGGCAACTGAAGCGTACAGGCAGCGGGTCATTCAACTGGGCGAGATGCCGGGACGTGTCTTTAACGTTGGCGGCATTCATGTGGATGCTATAAAAGATATTCCCCTGTTAAACAAAAAACAGGTGGAGGCCAGATTAGGCACTCCACTGGATGGAAAAACCATTTGTGTTACCCATCATCCCGAAACATTAAACAGCCAGGAACAGGAAAACAATGTGCAGGCACTGCTTGAGGCATTGAAAATACTAGCTGACACCACAACCATTATTACTTTGCCCAACGCAGATCCCGGAAGCCGGGCTATCATTGAAAAAATACGGGAATTTGGCATTCAAACCGAAAATGTTTATATTTTTGAGTCCCTTGGACATACCTGTTATTTGTCACTGCTGCAGTATGTTGATGCAGTTGTCGGCAATTCTTCGAGCGGTATAGTGGAAGCGCCTTTGTTTGGTATTGGCACTGTTAATATCGGCGACCGTCAAAAAGGCAGGGTTGCCGGAGAATCTGTAATCAATGTGCCCCATGAAAAGGAAAAGATTTATCAGGCCATTCGCCGGGCCCAGTCAGCTGAGTTCAAAGCGGGACTCAAATCCCTGGCAAACCCCTATGGCACTGGAGGAGCCGCGGCCCGGATCCGGGATATTCTTAAACAGGTAGTACTCGAGGGTCTGACCAGGAAACGGTTTTACGATTTATCTGATAATTTGATTGTGCCAAATCAAGTTAGTGAAAAAGCACCTCTATAGAAATGTTAGAAAAAATTTTGTTTATATTTTTTGCTTCTTTAACAAAAGTGGAGAAAATAGTCTAACTAGGTCTGGCGGAATCCCCTGAAAGAGCTGTCCCTTTCGAGACATAGTTTTTGGAGCGCATCGTTTGTTTTGTTAATCTGCGTCTGGTAATAATTCGTAACTAGTTTTTTATTAGCTTCATATAGGAGCATATGAAATTCATCATCATTTAGATCGGTAAAATTTACTGACAATAAGTCAGAATTCACATGCTTGTGCTCATAAAAATCTTCACAGTCCTTCAAAAGGCCTTTTTCAATGGCGTAATAGTATAAAGGGGAACCGGGATAGGGTGTTACCGGTCTGATAGTTCTCATCTGGGCATGATCAGTGTATTTTAACAGGAATTTAACCCCTAACCTTAGTGACTCAGCAGTTTCACCAATATTGCCAAATATAATATTAAACCCCGGACTAAGTCCCGCAGCCAAGGTGTTTTCTATACCGCTGGTAATCTGTTTTACGGTCAGCGCTTTATTCATATTACGCAGGGCCTGTTCATCCAGAGATTCGATTCCATAGTTAATAAACACGCATCCTGCCTCTTTCATCAGCTTAAGTACATCAGGTTTGGCGTAATTAAGCCGACCGTTGCAGTCCCACTTGACGTCAAGTTTGGTCTTAATAAAATACTCACAGAGTTCAACGGTCCTTTGCGCCGAACTCATCAACAGCTCGTCGGAAAAGGTTATAAAGGAAATCCGGTAATCTTTTTTCAGTATTTGAATTTCTTCAACTATGCTTTCCGGGCTTCGCCCCCTAAACCCTTCGTCCATGCGGTAACAAAAATTGCATTTAAAAGTACATCCTCTTCCCGACAAGACCGGCATCCAGCGTTCACTGTTTTTAATGTAAGGCATTCTGAGCAAAGCATAATGGTCTATCGGAAATAACTCCCAGGCCGGAAAAGTTATCCCGTCGATATCGGTAATTAAACTTTGCCGGGGAGTCCGGATGCATTTCCCGTTTTCCAGAAAAGCTATACCGTTTACCGAATGAAACGGCTTCTTTTGTTCCAGAGCTCTCAAAAGGTTAATAACAGCAAGCTCTCCTTCTCCAATAACGACAGCATCGGCAGAAGTTTTTCGCAAAAAATAATCGGGTTCCGGTGCAGCTAAATGTCCCCCTAAAACATAAAAAGGCCGGTGTTTTGCATTATTAATAGCTTCAGATATTTTTAGCACTTTCCGGTATTGGTAATATCCTCCACATGCACTGACTCCGATTAAGTCGTAGTGTTCTTTATCCAACAAATCGGTTAAATGAGATTCCGGCCAGTGATAAACATCCTGGTTATACATTTCGACCTCATGACCGGCCTGCCTACACGCTGCTGCGATATAAGCTAACCCTTGCGGAAACCAGGAAATGAAAGAATCATTATCATAAGCCACCAAAAGTATCCTCATTCCTCTCCTCCTTATAAGTGATCAGTGAACAGTGATCAGTGATCAGCGGTTAGGGTTAGGGGTAGTGGCGAGATCACTTACTGTTTACTGTTTACTGTTTACTGTTTACTGTTTACTGTTTACTGTTTACTGTTTACTGTTTACTGTTTACTGTTTACTCGTCACTGTTCACTACAAGTTATGCACAGAAAATGCGGGTTGTGTCTCCAATGAACCTGCAGACTGCAGCACGCTTTCTGAGACAATCACATATGATGAAATATCATAATGAAATATAGGAAGAAAAGGAACGACAGATGTGGAGAAATGTTCTTATCACCCCTGAAACACCTATTTTGAAAGCTATAGAAATAATTGATCGGTCAGGCCTGCAAATTGCCCTGGTGGCCAATGAAAACGGCAGGCTACTGGGAACAGTTACCGATGGTGATGTCCGGCGCGCAATTCTCAACCACCTGAGTCTGGATGAAGCGGTCAGTGCGGTCATGAACCCGGCCCCCACTTTTGTTTACCGGAAACAATCCCGGGAAAATGCCATCCAGCTGATGAAAAATAAAAAACTTCACCATATCCCCATTGTTGATGAAGATCATCATCTAGTAGGTCTGGAAATTGCCGATGAACTTTTTCCTCCCCCTCCCCGTAACAACTGGGTACTACTCATGGCCGGCGGGCTAGGCAGACGCCTGGAACCGCTCACCGCAAACTGCCCTAAACCCTTGTTGAAAGTAGGCGACAAGCCGCTTCTGGAGACAATCCTGGAGAGCTTTATTGAGCAGGGATTCAGGCATTTCTACATCTCAGTGAATTATAAAGCGGCAATGATTAAAAAACATTTTGGTAATGGTTCCCATTGGGCTGTAGAGATCAAATACCTGGAGGAAGGCAAGTCTTTGGGCACGGCCGGTGCCCTGGGACTACTGCCTGCTAAACCGGAAGAACCACTGCTCTTAATGAATGGTGATATCCTAACCAAAATGAATTATAGAAAACTGCTGGATTTCCACAATAAAAATCTGTCCGAAGCTACTGTCTGTGTTAAGGAATATAATAACCAGATACCCTATGGAGTAGTTACCGTTAAAAAAAACCGGTTACTGAAAATTGAAGAAAAACCTCAGCGCCATTTCTTTATCAGTGGAGGAATCTATGTACTTAATCCTGCAGTTCTTGACTATATCCTGCCTGGCGTAAGTCTCGATATTCCTGACCTTTTCAGAACACTTTTAGTTCAGGGAAAAAACATTGCCGCTTTTCCCATTCGCGAATACTGGATAGATATCGGTCATTTTGCTGACTATCAAAGAGCTAACAATGATTTTTCGAAGGTGTTTAAATGATAAACAATAAAAAGGTTCTGGGCATAATCCCCGCCCGGGGTGGTTCCAAGGGCATTCCCCGCAAAAACATCAAATTACTGGCCGGTAAACCGTTGATCGCCTGGACTATAGAAGAGGCTAAAAAGTCACAGTACCTGGACCGTTTTATTCTCTCCTCTGAAGACGCAGAGATCATCACAACGGCAAAATCATGGGGGTGCGAAGCACCCTTTGTTCGTCCGGCCGAACTGGCTCGGGACGATACCCCGGGGATAGATCCTGTAATGCACGCTTTGTTTCAAATAGGTGAACATTTCGACTATGTAGTGCTGCTGCAGCCAACCTCTCCCCTGCGTACTGTTGAGGACATTGACGGCTGCATCTGTTTCTGCGTTCAGGAAGGGGCACCGGCCTGCGTTTCTGTATCTTTGACAGATAAACACCCATACTGGATGCATATCTTAGATAAACGCCACCGTTTACATCCCTTGTTTCCAACCGCTCAGTCAATCCAGCGGAGGCAGGATCTGCCTCCTGTTTACATTGAAAACGGAGCAGTTTACGTTGCCCAGAAGGACTTTTTACTTAACACGAAGAGCTTTACCGGCGGGGATACCCTAGCCTATGTAATGCTTCCCGAGCGCTCATGGGATATAGACAATGAATCTGATTTCTTCTACTGTTCATTGCAAAAAGGAGGATACCATGACATTACAAGCTAATCTGAACATCTTGAAGAACTCTTTTCCTGAAACCTGGCAGAAAATTTCGGAGCTGACGACGAGCCTGGATAAAAACCTGGTTAAAGTAGTCACTAATAAAAAAGAAACACCCAATCTTCAGGTTGGGCAAACATATATTCATGATAAAAAAAATCCCCATCAGGAAGCAAAGGATTTTATAGAACAGTTCAAAAACATTCCTGATCATTCGGACATCCTTTTTTATGGATTAGGCCTGGGTTACCATATAAGTGCCTATGCAAAAAAATACCCGGATAAGTCTTTTTCCGTCTATGAACCTATACCTGAGGTGTTTTATCAGTTTCTCTGTAACACAGACCTCACCCAGTTCCCTCTTCATCTCGCCAAAAACATCTATCTTGAATCCAGCCGGGATGATCCGGAAAACTTTTGCCGTCACCTGGTAACACGGGTTAGAAAATCAATACTGATTATTGCTCTTCCCGCCTACCACGGGCTCTTCCCAGAAAAGCACCTGACATTTTTTAACCAGTTTACAACTCATTTGGATAAAAGAAAAATGGAACTGGGCCCCTATATGATTTTTCAAAAGCTTTGGACCACTAACACTGTGAAAAACTTCACCCATATTTTGAACAGTCCTAACGTTCTGCCGGGGAAACGGGAATTTTTTGTTAACAAGCCGGCAATATTGGTGGCCTCCGGGCCTTCACTGGAGGAGGAAATCCAAAATCTGAGAGAAATCAGGCAAAAGGGACTGGCTTATATTTTCTCAGTAGGAACAGCCCTAAATGCTCTGGTTAAGCACGGTATATATCCCCATGCAGCCTGCACCTACGACCCCAGTGAGGAAAACCAGATTGTCTGCAGGGAAGTCCTGGAAAAAGACATCAAATCTATCCCCTTACTTTTCGGTAGTACGGTGGGTTATGAAACTGTGAAAAAATACCCGGGCCCCAAAATACATATGTTAATCAGCCAGGATACCCTGTCCAGGTTTTGTTTAAAACCCCAGGGGTCTGAGTCCCTGGAGTTTATCAACGATGCGCCATCCATTGCAGTGATTGCCCTCCAACTCCTATATAAGCTGGGTTTCAACCCAATCATCTTGGCAGGGCAGAATCTGGCTTACCTGGATGGCAAGAATTATGCGGACGGATCAACCTATCCGTCCCATGAGGCATGTCAGTTACATCTTAAAGACGCTTTCCTGATTAAGGATGTCAATGGCAATGAAATCCCCAGCTCTGAAACTTATAATCGCATAAGACTACAGATCGAGAACTACCTTCGTAATTATCAGGGTGTTAATGTAATCAACACTACAAAAAAAGGCGCTCACATTGAGGGAACAAAATTTTTACCGCTGGATGAGGTCATGAGAAAATATCTGCTTTCCCCAGTGGTGGAAAAAGATTGCTGGCGTTTAACAAACCGCAGTTATGACCTGGATTATTTGTTTGAGCAATGCAACAGCATGAACATTGCCAGTGCCCAGGTTAGCCAACTGCTGGAGAAATGTAAGTTGGACCTGGATAACATCGTTTTACTGGCACCAAGCGGTGATGCGGTGAATATAGAAGAAAGCTATCAAAAGTTTAATGTCAGTATGGAAAACCTACGTGAAAATATATTTTTTGCCAGCCTAATTACTCACATGAGCCGTGTAGAACTGCATTTTTTGCACCAAGTTATTCCTGAGATTTCTCGGGAACGAAACCCCTTGAGAAAAGCTCGCATGATGGAAGAAGAATTCCGTACATATCTTAAGGTGTGCGAACAGGATATCCACTCCCTTATGCCCATCTACCAGGAACTGAGTCGAAAGCTTCAGCATTTTAACAAAATATACTCAGTCCGGAAGAAAGCCGACCGTACCAAGGTCTTGCTCCTAGTCTGCGATGGTATCCTCACCGATGGGTCTGTCTATGTTTCCGCCTCAGGGGAAGAATTGAAAGGCTTCAATTATAAAGACCGTATAGGTACCGGCATTTTACAAGAAAAAGGTATTCAGCTCCTGCTGATCAACTGCGAAAACAGCGTTCTTTTAGACCAGGTGGCCAAGAAATTAGGAATGGATACTATTACAACAAATAAAAAGGAAATAATAGATACTGTCATGGCAAAACATTCCCTCAGCATTTCGGAGATTGCCTGTCTTTGCAGCGATCGGGAAGATTGGCAATTGTTCAGGAATGTGGGATTATGCTTTGCGCCGAAAGATGCTTCACCCGACGTGCAGCAGCAGGTTGATTTTGTACTTACAGCAAAGGGGGGCCAGGGGACGCTCTGGGAAATTGCCGACTTGCTGACAAAAGACCTGCAGTTCTAAATTTTATCTTGGTTTTGTCATTAGTCGCTACAGCTGTTTTATGAAGTTATTTGGCCAATAAAAGTGAAGTTATTTGGCCAATAAAAGTGAAGTTATTTGACCAATAAAAAGGATAGCGAATAAGCTATCCTTTTTTACTGCGAATGTCGCCTTTTTTTGATAATCTACTTTATATCAGGCTATTAGTTTTGGGCCTGGAAGGTTTGATACAGTGTACCACTGCCGGCACCCGGATTGATATAATATAGACGTGCATATCTTGGAGTTACATCTGTAGTTAAGAAAAGCCAGTTCTGATTTGCGAAGGTGCCGCTGGAATCAAAGATATAATCCCCGCCGGAGGCATCCCCGCCGCTCACTGCAGATTTCTGCAGAACAACATGAACCGCGTCTCCGCTGGTGCCGCTGTATTTTACCGCCAGTGTCCAGGAACTATAGCCCAGGACATCAAAAGTGCCGCTGATTTCTCCTGAAGAGTCTGGGAGCACATCAGCTGTGAGAGGACCGGAATCCACAATCGTATGCCCGCTAAGAATAACAGCTCCGCTGATTGCCAGGATTCCACTGGATGTGATTTCAATCGGGCCGCTGACCGCCACACTTCCGCTGATACCGGCTGTTACAGCTCCACTGATTGCCAGGATTCCACTGGATGTGATTTCAATTGGGCCGCTGACCGCTACACTTCCGCTGATACCGGCTGTTACAGCTCCGCTGATTGGCAGGATTCCACTGGACGTAATTTCAATTGGACCGNCAGCTCCGCTGATTGCCAGGATTCCACTGGACGTAATTTCAATTGGGCCGCTGACCGCTACACTTCCGCTGATACCGGCTGTTACAGCTCCGCTGATTGCAAGAATACCACTAGACGTAATTTCAATTGGACCGCTGACAGCAACCGGCCCACTGACCCCGACAATACCTGACATGGCCATTATACCACTGGTACTGGTCAGCAGTGGCTGAACATCACCTGCAATATCGGAACCATATATTTTTATCTTGGCCTGTTCTGGGTTATCTTGAAATATTTTATAGTTGGGCATTATCTTTTCTCCTTTCTTCATAAAAACTAGCTTCGGCTTGCTCTATACTATGAAATAAGTTTACATATTGTGACATAACGGTAATTATGAGTGATTTCAACAGTCTGAGAACTTTTTTGAAAATTTCACCATACAATAAAATAAACTGAGGAGCATTCTCAAGGAGTTGTCAGACGTTGGAAAGGAAGCAGCTAAGTGTCTGCTTGGTGGTAAAAAACGAAGAAAAATACCTATTGCGGTGTTTAGAAAGCATTGCCGGCATTGCTGATGAAATTGTAGTTGTAGATACTGGTTCAACTGACCGGACAATAGAGATTGCCCGGCAATATTCGGACAAAGTTTATTCGATTAAATGGCGTGATAATTTTGGCATGGCCAGAAACTACGCCTTGGGAAAAGCAACCTGCGAATGGATACTTTTTCTTGACGGGGATGAAGAATTAACCCCAGAGAGCATAGGCAGAATACTGGCAAACCTCTTAAACAATGACTATGAAGGTTTTCTGGTTAAGGTACTTAATTATTATGAGTCCGGGAAGCAAGTTAAAATTGCCCCTGATGTAGTTTTCCGCATTTTTCGCAATAAAAAAGAGTATCGCTATTCGGGAGCGGTTTACGAACAAATCTGTGATAACATATTGGCCGTAAACCCTTGCGCCAAAATAGCTGTTACAGAAGATATTTGTATAATACATTACGGTTATTTTCCCGACGAAGCTGTGGCCAAAAGCACTATAGAACGGAACACCAAATTACTGCTTAAGGCTGTCAAGAGGAACCCCCACAGCCTGCCTGACCGTTTTCACCTGGGAATTGAATTTTTTCGGGACAAACAACTCGATAAAGCTTTGGCCGAATTTCTGTTTGTAGCTGACAGAGCAGACCCGCAGGCCTTTTATGTCCCAAAACTGTTTCGGTATATCACCAAATGCCATTACTTGCTGGGAAACGCCGAGGATGCCCTGTGGTTCATTGATGATGTTTGGAGCAAGCTCTATCCCGACCATGGCGATCTTTTTTTCCTCAAAGGACAGATTTCTCTGGAAACCGGCAGATACCTGGATGCTTACGAAAGCTTTCAGCATTGCCTGGAAGCCCCGCCCCAACCCGCATATTACGCAAACTTATACTGTCACCATAAAGATCAAGTTTTCATTCGGCTGGGGGAAATAAGCGAATATTATTGTGATAAGGAAAAAGCGTTGGAATATTATATCAGAGCCTTACAGGATAATCCCCGGGCAGCCGCGGCCCTGACCGGGATCATTAAAATTTTAAACCCCCGCGAGAATTCAGATTATACAATGGAAGCTTTGAACACTGTCTTTGATCTTTCCGATCCCGGAATCCAACTCGATCTGGCTAACTTATTTTTTGCCGAGAGGGCTTACAATCTGGCCATAGACTGTGTTAGTTACGCAGCGGGCAAGGTTTCATTGCCTCCTGAAGCCCATTTAATCAAAGGCCTTAGTTTGATCAGAAGCAGGCAAAGTGAGGATGCAATCCAGGAGCTAAGCCTTATTCCGGCAAACTGCAGCGCTTACGGTTCCGCTCAGGAAAACCTGTTTTTGTATTTCTGGGTAAAAGGTGAAGAAGAAAAATCCGGGTTACATCTCAAAAACTTAAAAAACTCCGGCCAAAATCCAAGATTGACCGAAGCTCTGGATATCCTGCAGGAAGGCCTGTATGCCACCCCTGACGATTTAACCAATAGTTCCGGTATTAATCAGGAAATGATAGAAATCCTGGGGATATTAATCGAAATGAAGAACCGGGCAGGTTTTGAGCAAGCCTGGAATTGTTTTGAGGGTCTCTTCGTTCCCCAGTCAACCCAGGTATTGGTTGATCTCTTTTATAAATACAATATTTATGATTTGGCCCTGATTCAATATCTTCGACTGCTGGGTCAAAATCAGGCTACACCGGAAACCCTGTACCGCCTTGGCGAAATATACCAAAATTTAGGCAGCCCCGCTGACGCCGAACACTACCTGCAAAAAGCAATCGAAAAAGGATACAACAATCCCAGAGTGCATTGGGGACTCGCCCGCCTGTATCAGCAAATGGCCATTAAAACCCTGGAAGAGGGCCTATATAATTACCCGGCCGGCGGAGAAATAGCGGAACTTCTGAAGAACCTGAAGGATAATTTGATTGAGGTCTAAGTTAGTGAATCATGTAATGATTTCTGCAATAATTATAAGGTTCGGGTGATCAGTATGAAAACTTTGCCAAAATTATCTCTTTGCATGATTGTAAAAAATGAAGAGGATGTTCTGGCCAGATGCCTGAAAAGTGTAAAGAGCCTAGTTAACGAAATTATTATTGTAGATACCGGCTCAACAGATAAAACACTGGATATTGCCAAAGACTTTGGAGCAATCATCTTACAATATGAATGGACCGACGACTTTTCTGCAGCACGAAACTTTTCTCTCAACCATGTCACCGGTGAATGGATATTAGTGCTGGATGCAGATGAAATCTTAATGTTTGACAGTAACGAACAGATTGCACGCTTACTCAAAGACGATGATGCAGAGGGTTATTTCATCAGGATCGTTAACCTGTTGGGAGAGCCTCCGGATTTTGAGATCAGTGATGGTTTGGCAGTCCGCCTGTTTAGAAATAGGCAGGAGTATCAGTTTGAAGGGGTTATTCATGAACAGATAAAAAATTCTATTTCCCGCAAAAGAGGAGATCAGACGTTAAAAAGAATACCCCTGACCATATATCATGATGGTTATTTAGCGGACTGCCTAAAAAAAAAGAAAAAACTCAACGTAACTTAAAAATCCTAAACAAGGCCCTCAGTGATACGCCTGAAGATAAGTTTCTTCTCTATTGCCTGGGATGCGAGTATTTTATAGTACAGAACTTCGCAGAGGCGGCCGATATCTTCCACCGGGCTTATGACTTAAAGCCATTAGATGTAGATTATTTGCCCGATCTGATAATTAAGACCGGCCTATGCCACTATATACTTGAAAACAAAACAGAGATTCTTCAGTTAGTGCGGCATTTTCAGAACATTTTACCAGTTCCGCCTGTACTACTTTTCTTGACCGGTTTGGCCTTCCTGAATCAAGGTGACTTTGTACAAGCTGAAAAGAATATCAGGGAGTGTATGTTGAGGCTGCCGGTTGTTGTTTCAGGCCCCCTTCCTATTAAGGAAAACCAGGTCTACCAGACATTGGGAGACACCCATGCGGCCAAAAAAACTTGGTCTGAAACCCCTTATCTTTATTTTCTGGCACTTAAAGCCCAACCGAACTACCTCCTGCCCTTATATAAGATGTTGGCTATCTTCAGGGAGCATCCCAACTTGAGGCTGGAAAAATTTCTGTCTTTTTGCACTCCTGAAAAAAAAAGTTCATTACTGGAGAAACTGCTTAAAGATAAGAATATTGAGGCGGCAAGTTTCATAATCATGTCTATATGCCGGGACATCTTGATCAGTGATTTCGGAATTGCCCAAATACTCTGTCCTAAGGCTCTGTCAGCTTTAGAAACCGCCTATATCAATACACAGAACTGTGACAGTTGGCGGTTTAAAACTTTAGTTTTGTTAGCCAAATCCTTTTTGCACATATCTTGCTGCAGCACCGGAATAACCTTTAATACCAATGGCTTACGCGAAAAATTATGGGAGTGTATGAAGCAGGTTTTTTTCTTCCGATGAATTGGTTATTATATTGTCAAAAGCCAATAATGTTATCGTGAAAAGCGCCAGATGGTAGCAGCTGATCAACATTGGCAGAAATCTGAGCAGAACCAAAATGCAGGGTAACTTGTTCATCTTCATTTATTTTCATTTTATCCATAAATTCCTTCGGTATTGTCCAAACACCTCCTGTACGCTGGGTTCAGGCTACTGCGAAGCCATCATTCATAACCAAATGAAGTATAAAAAAGGGATTGTCCTTAAGAAAAATCTTACCGGACAATCCCTCATATTAATTACGTAAACTGTGGATAGGAGCAGGTATGCGCCCGCCTCGCCGGACGAAATCTGCCGAACTGAATTTATTTACAGGCATGACAGGTGCTCTCCCCAACAGCCCGCCGTATTCCACATAATCTCCCACCGATTTGCCGGGGGCAGGAATGATGCGGACAGCAGTAGTTTTTTGATTTATTACCCCGATGGCCGCTTCATCAGCGATGATGGCCGAAATAGTCTCAGGGCTTGTATCGCCCGGAATCGCTATCATATCCAGGCCCACAGAGCAGACACAAGTCATGGCTTCCAGCTTCTCTAAGGTAAGGGCCTTGTTTTCAACAGCCCTGATCATCCCGGCATCTTCACTGACAGGAATAAATGCGCCACTCAGGCCTCCGACATAGGACGAAGCCATGGCACCGCCTTTTTTAACTGCATCATTCAAAAGGGCCAGAGCGGCTGTAGTGCCATGAGTCCCGCAGCATTCCAGGCCCATTCCTTCCAGGATCTCGGCGACACTATCGCCAATAGCCGGGGTGGGCGCCAGGGATAAATCAACAATGCCAAAGGGTACTCCTAACTTGGCTGAGGCAGCCCGGCCTACCAATTCGCCCATACGGGTCACTTTAAAAGCAGTACGCTTAATGGTTTCAGCAAGGGTACCAAAGTCAGCTCCCTTAACTTTGTCTACTGCATTTTTGACCACACCCGGCCCCGATACGCCGACATTAAGAACACATTCCGGCTCACCAACACCATGAAAAGCTCCGGCCATAAAGGGGTTGTCCTCCGGAACATTGGCAAACACCACTAGTTTAGCACAGGCCAAGCCGTCCTGGTCAGCTGTCAGGGCTGCTGCTTCTTTGATTATTTTACCCATTTGATAGACGGCATCCATATTAATGCCCGCTTTGGTAGTCGCCACATTGACAGACGAACAGACTCTGTTGGTTTCGGCCAGGGCCTTTGGAATTGCAGCCAATAAATTGGTGTCCCCTTTGGTAAATCCTTTGTGCACCAGGGCTGAAAAGCCACCGATGAAATTTACCCCCACCTCGGCAGCAGCCTTATCCAAGATTTGGGCAAAAAATACATAATCATCACTGTCGCAGCTTTCTGCCACCAACGACATCGGGGTTACTGAAATTCTTTTGTTGACAATAGGAATGCCGTATTCCCGTTCAATTTCCGCACCGGTAGACACCAGGTGCTGCGCCAGCCTGGTAATCTTATCATATACTTTTTGACCTGCGATTTTACTGTCACTATGAGCACAATCCCTTAAGCTAATCCCCATGGTAATAGTTCTAATATCAAGATTTTCCTGTTGAACCATGCGGATTGTTTCCATTATTTCCTGAACACTGAGCACTTAGTTCCCCCCTAAATCCTGTGCATAAATTGAAACACATCCTCATGCTGAACCTGCACCTGCACCCCTAACTCCAATCCTTTGGCCTCAAGATTTTCCTTTAAGACATCAAAATTTACAGTGCTGTTCTTAATATCACAGACCATGACCATCGTAAAAATATCCTGTAAAATAGTCTGGCTGATATCCAGGATATTAACCCCGGTTTGAGCTAATATCCCTGAAACGCTGGCAATAATTCCCACTTTATCGCGACCCAAGACTGATATTATCACTCTATTGCCGACGGTAGCAGAGCTAACTTTATGGTCAACCATTTAATTCTCTCCTTTTATGATATTATTAACATCACATTGGGTAAACATAATAATAACATTATAACAGACAGAAACTATATTTCAACTATTAACTAATCCAAATATATCATTCTAAATATGGGCAGAATAAAGTTCAACTAAACTTCAGGTGAGTATAAGGTAACACCTGTTGTAAGTTTCACTTAGTAAAGATTGAGGAGGCCCGATACAGATGATTGTCCACCATAAAAGCTGCCGCCATACCAAAGAGCCTCCACCGCCGGTGCACAGCATTCTGCCGATAATAGAGCCGGTAACTTCATCTCTCAATGAAATACCTGTGCGTATTTCCGGGCGCCATATTCACATTTCACAGGAGGACTTAAACCAGCTCTTCGGCTCTGATTCACACTTAACAAAATACCGGGACCTGGACCAACCAGGCCAATATGCCGCAAAGGAAACTGTCACTGTCGTGGGCCCGCATGGTGTAATTGAAGCTGTAAGAATTTTAGGACCCGTTCGGAGCCAGACACAGGTTGAAATATCCGGCACTGACGGTTACCATCTGGGTATGGATCCCCCGGTCAGAGATTCCGGAGACTTGCATGGCACTCCGGGTATTGTTCTGGTTGGGCCTTCAGGAGCCGTTACACTAAAACAAGGTGTTATCCTGGCAGCAACACACATTCATATGAACACTGAAGACGCAGACAGGTTTGGTTTGAAAAACGGTGATCGGGTACAGGTACTGGTGGATGGCGAGCGGGATCTGATTTTTAATGAAGTTCTGGTCAGAGTTGATTCAAATTTTATTACGGAGATGCACGTAGATACTGACGAGGCTAACGCTGCCGTAATAGCTGACGGCAATTGCGTGACAATTATCGGAAAAGTGCTTTTGTCATAAGGAGGTTCGAAAAAGTGAAGGAAAAATAAAAAAATTCGAGGTGGGAAGCCTTGAACTTAGCGCGTCTCGAATAATGATTTAGGAGGAAAAAATAATGAGTGGTAGGAAGAAAAATAATTCACCTGATACCCAGCATACCAAAATAGTTAATGCCGCAGGGGATAAGCTAAATCAATACACAGTTATGGATAATCCTGATGACAGAATTACTGAGCAGACTGGTGATGGAAAAACCATTGTTGTTAATGATAATCCTGATGATGTGGAGGATAGGTGAGTGGTGAGTGGGTAGAAGGGGACGGTTTTTTTGCAGAATCTTGCAGGAATTTGATATATTATAGCGAATTTTGCCTATATCTGTTGATTTCGCATTCTTGGATAATTTTGGCTGTGGATTGGTTGGGGGAGAAAAGATATGGGCATAGTTTCGAAGGTATTGGTATCAGTTGGTCTTGTCGCCATTGACATGGCAATTCTGCTGCTGGCCATTAAGCTGTTGTTTAAAAAAGGGCTGAGAGCATGGATTTCCGGAATTGTTCTGGTAATTGGAGGTTTATTGTTAGGAGCAGGTGTGTTTCTTATTCCGAAGGCTCCCGGAGTCGATTCGGCTCAGGTCAGCGCACAGGCTCAAAGCAATACGGGTCAGGGTCAGGCTCAGACCAATTCAGGAGAGGCAAATCAGGTAATAAAAGATATCCATGAGCTGTTTCATAAGTCCCCGGCTGAGATTGAAAAAATTTTGGGAAAACCAAATGGTCCTATTGTTCCATTACAGGGCGGTAACCATACTTTAAAATTAAAAAGCGGTAAGCAGGTTCCTGTTACTGTTGGCAGTTATTTAGGAGAAACCGTTCAGATAAATTTTTTGGATGGCACAGCAGGCCATATATGGATTACTTTAAAGGAAACCTATAAATATCCGGAGGACAAAAATAAAGTGCTGGCTCTTTATGGCATCCCGCAAATTCAGACACCGGCCAGGGTTACACCCTTTTCAGTGGATTGGGAAAACAGTCTGCCCGGAATATACAAAGTCCAGTTCGGTATGTCAGAAGGACGGATAAATGACCTCGGCGTGGTATTCCTAGGGGCCGAAGATATCGCTGAATAGTAAAACCCTTTGCCCGACGGCAAAGGGTTTTTAGTTTCATATCATTGCGTTCATATCATTCGTTCATATCATTTCGCTTGGTAAAAATCAGCTACAGCACCATTGAGGGTGTTCTCAGACCAAATGGGGCTGATATCAATATTAAAGAAAGTCTTGTTAATTTCTATTCTTCGGCTGACAGGTTCACCTGTCTTTAAGACAATTTCCATATTGATTGCCGGAAACACCTGATTTACAGGGAGCCCTACAATTTGTTCCGCCTCGACCTGACACAGCCTTTCCGCAGTTTTATTGATTACTTTTATTTTCCCCTCTTTATCAATGGCAATTAAACCATGGGAAGTTGAATGTATAATCTGGGCGAGACCCTCTATTGATTTTTTGTAATGGGCCACATAGGCGGTTGCAAGGTCCGTACGGGTCAACCAGCCAACCATCGTACCATCATTATTGACCACCGGTAAACGGCCAACCGGTATATTCATGGCTTTTTCAATGGGCATTGTTTCATTAATGGATATAATATTCTTACTCATTAAATCATGGATAGGTGTATCCAAAGGTTTCCCCAGTGCTCTCATGACATGGGTTTTGGTGAATACCCCAATTACCTTGCCGGCTGCATCGACCACAGGCGCCCCATCGATCAGTCTGTCCAGAAACAACTGGGTGACTTCTTTGATGGTCTGATCCTTGGTTAGCTTTAATACCCCTTTTGACATTACATCTTTAACAAAAACTCTCATACTATCCTCCAGTGAGCGGATTTATTCTAAACAAACATTTCAGCTAACTCTGTTTTGCTATAATTTAAGTTCATACTTTCGAGTTATTAATGGCACCTATTAGTATAATATAATATCTTGTCTGAAAAGTCAGCCTCAATGTTATTATTTTCTTAAATCCTGGTGATACTTTAACTGGAGGTTTTTACAAATGCCAACAACAAGTGTTAAAAATACCACTATCACAAAGAAGAAGAAAAAAAAGAAAAAAAAGCCGCTTACACCTGTAGACAAGTTTAAAATTGAAGTCGCCAAAGAACTGGGCTTATGGAATAAAATTAAAGAGGTGGGCTGGGCCGGACTTAGTGCCGCTGAAACCGGACAGATAGGTGGATATATGACCAGGAAAATGCGGCAGAGAAAATTCAAAAACCTGGGCGAATACCAAATAGCCCGCCTAAAGCGGCAGCGTAAAACAGCAGATGCTCCTAAAAACTGACAAAACATATCATGGCAAGGCCGGAGGCGCACTTGGTGTACGTTTAAGGCTCTTGCCACAATTTGTGAAAAAGCGTACGTAATTAAAAGACTCTATGATTTTTGTTACTTAGCTGGTTTATCGTTAATCAATTCACGGTAATATTTCTTGATATTTTCGTTAAAATTCTCCAAACAATCCTTACAGACACACCAGCAAGCTTTTTCTTTTTCTTGCTCGTCATTAAGTATGATTGAGCACATGAGTTCTGCGTCGACCTCTCTGCCACACATTTCACAATTAGTGCATTTAAACTCGGGCATCCTGATCCCTCCTCGTATTAGATATGGTAGTTGCAATATGATAATTGCTTAGTTCCTAAACCATATGCGGTAAGCAACCATTTTATAATTTTAACTTTTCGACACCGCTGAAAACAAATCCTGCTTTATATATTACAAATTTTCGACTACTTCCAGACAGCGCTTGCAAACTGCAGGATGTTGACCGTCTTTGCCTACTTCCTCCGAATAGGTCCAGCAGCGCTCACATTTTTCGCCTTGAGCCTGGGTAATTCCGACTCGTAGACCCGGAACCTCTTCTGAGACAAAAATTCCTGCAGGTGCCTGACTGTCGGAGATAACTTCAGCACTTGAGACAATTAATATTGTTGCCAGTTCTCCGGTCAATGGTGCCAAGAATTGGGCCAATTCCTGGCTGGCGTAAATTTTCACCTGGGCATCAAGGGAATGGCCGATGACCTTGTCCTTCCTGGCAGCTTCCAAAGCTTTGGAGATTTCATCACGGATTTTCAAAATCCGCTCCCACTTGGCATCCAGTTCTTCATTAATATATTCATTTTTCACCGGCGGCATATCACAAAGCTGTACACTGGCAGGATCATTTGCCTGCTTCGGAATATACTTCCAGATTTCTTCTGAAGTGAAGGCCAGTACAGGTGTCAAAAGCCTCACCAGGTAGTTAACCATTTCATACATCACTGTCTGGGCTGCCCGTCTTTCCCTGGAATCAGGAAGTGAAGTATACAACCGATCTTTGACAACATCCAGGTAAAATGCACTCATGTCGACTGCACAAAAATTGTGTACTGCATGGTAAACTACGTGGAACTCATAGTTCCTATAAGCATCCAGCACTCGTTTAATGAGCTTATGGAGTTTGAGCAGAGCCCATTTATCAAGCTCCAGTAAATCCTCGTAAGCAACTATATGTTGGCCCGGATTAAAATCATATAAATTACCCAGTAAATACCTGGAAGTATTTCTGATTTTTCTATAAGCCTCAGACATCTGTTTAAAAATGCCTGACGATGCTGCCACATCAGATTTATAATCAGCCGAAGAAACCCATAAGCGCAAAATATCAGCACCCATTTGTTTAATTACATCCAAGGGATCGGTAACATTACCCATTGATTTTGACTGCTTACGGCCCTGTTCGTCAACTAAAAACCCGTGGGTCAGACAGGCTTTGTAAGGAGCCTGGCCGGTAGTGGCCACTGATGTACACAATGATGAATTAAACCATCCCCTATGCTGGTCACTGCCCTCTAGGTACAAATCAGCCGGCCAGGTCAGATCTGGCCAGTACTCCGGTTGGTTCAATACCGCCCAGTGGCTGGAGCCGGAGTCAAACCAAACATCCATAATATCAGTTTCTTTCCGGAATTCAGCCCCTCCGCAGGCGGGACACTTAATGCCTTCGGGCAGCAAATCCTTAGCTTCCCTGGCAAACCATACATTAGACCCATGCTCCCGGAATAGTTCTTTGACGTGGTTGATAGTGTCATCATTAATCAATTCTTTGCCGCAATCCGCACAGTAGAAAATAGGAATCGGCACACCCCAGGTCCGCTGCCTGGAGATACACCAATCGCCTCTGTCAGCAATCATATTATAGATTCGGTCCCGGCCCCAGGCAGGAATCCAGTGAACTTTATCAATTTCCTCCAAGGCCTGCCGGCGGAATCCATCAATTGAAGCAAACCACTGCTCAGTGGCCCTGAATAAGATAGGATGCTTACATCTCCAGCAATGTGGATACTGGTGCTGAATACAGCTCATTTTCATCAGAGCGCCCAGTTCTTCCAGCTTCATGACTACACTTTTGTTGGCCTGGTCAGTTGTTTGACCTTCTACAAAGCCTCCATCAGCAGTAAAAACACCGCTGTTATTCAAGGGGGAGATTACCTGAAGATTATATTTCTTACCAACTTCAAAGTCTTCCACACCATGACCAGGCGCAGTGTGAACACAGCCTGTGCCCTGCTCTAAGGTTACATGCTCGCCGACGATCAGCACCGACCTGCGGTCCATAAAGGGGTGCTGGCAGGTCACGCCTTCCAGGTCAGTCCCCTTAAAGGTCTGTCTGACTTCATATTCGCCCAGCCCCACTTCCCTGGCAAAACTGTCCAGCAGTCCCGCAGCAACCAGGAGGTTATTTCCTTCTGACCGGATGAGGGCATATTCATAATCAGGATGCAGGGAAATTGCCACATTCGCCGGCAGAGTCCAGGGTGTGGTGGTCCAGATAACGACATAAGTGTTATCTTCAGGCAGGACGCTTTTGCCATCAGCAACTTTAAATTTGACATATATTGAAGCTGACTTTTTCTCCCCATACTCAACCTCTGCCTCGGCCAGGGCAGTTTCACAGGAAGCACACCAATAGACAGGCTTTAAGCCCTTGTAAATATATCCCCTTTTGGCCATTTCGCCAAATACTTCAATCTGTTTAGCTTCAAAATGAGGCTGCAGGGTGAGATATGGATTAGCCCAGTCCCCCCTGATACCCAATCTTTTAAACTCTTCCCTTTGGATATCAACATACTTTAGGGCATATTCCTTGCACCGCTCTCTGAATTCGACCTGACCTACTTCGTGCCGGTTGAGCTTTAAATCTTTAATGGCACGTTGTTCGATGGGCAGGCCATGGGTATCCCAACCCGGTACGTAGGGCGCGTCAAAGCCGTCCATGGACTTAAATTTAACAATTATATCTTTTAAAACCTTGTTCAGGGTATGTCCCAGGTGGATATCCCCGTTTGCATAGGGCGGTCCGTCATGCAAAATAAATTTGGGCCGCCCGGCATTTTTTTGCTGAACCTTTCCATAGATATCTGCATCTGCCCATAACTTCAGTGTTTCCGGCTCTCTTTCTGGCAAATTGCCTCGCATTGGGAAATCGGTCTGGGGTAGATTAAGAGTCTTGCTGTAATCCATTTTTCATGATCCTCCTCAAATATAATAAAAAACTCCCATCCCTGTATAGGGACGGGAGTTTTTAATAACTTTATGTAACCCGCGGTACCACCCTAAATTCCGTCACAAAAAAACAAACGCCACTCTGCTGTGGAAGGCTTGTCTTGGTACGGCACTTATTTGGCTGCAGATAACGGATGCCCGGTGCAGCCTACTTCAGGCGTTCAGCCGCACAACTCTGGGGTGATTTTCAGCACCGAACCTGTACCCGGCTTACACCGTCCCGGACTCGCTTGACCAAAGCACCGTACTTACTCTCCCCATCATAGTTGATATCTGATATATTATGGCATTAACTATCTTACTATTATAGCCAAAACATCAAATTTAGTCAACTTTTCGGACAGTTTCCGGAAAACGCCTTTTCTTCAGGCCTTCCAGGATGCCTTTAATTATCCAGAAATTTCTCTTGGCCATTTCCCATTTAAAAGTTGTAATTTCATATTGGGTGCACTTGAAAAACGGTGGCACAACAGCTCTGATCAATACAAAAGGCAAATTGCTCTCAGCTGCCCACTGAGTTAAAGGAAAGCCACTGGTATCTATACAGTAAATGCCATTTTGCGGCAAAAAATTCAGCTTCCGACCGGTGGTACGGTTTCCCGGATTAATAAAAACCTTACCCACTACCACCTTAAAGTTACAATCGTCATTAATGAATTTTTCCACTGATTTTAAACTTAAATCAATTAATTTATTGTCTGCAGCTGCATCCTTAAGTTGGTTCTGACAGAGATAATCAAGGTAAGTTGCAAAAGATGAAATAATAAAATCTCCTGCCCTCAGGCTCTTTTTACAGCTGTAGGCTTCACCCAGGGAGATTAAACAATCCGGTGCGAAGCTTGAAATTAATTCTTTATCAACATCAAGACAGTTGTTTTCTTCAACCTCAAGCAAGGACACGGGCTGTCCGCACAATTTACCGGTATAGGCACTTAACCCCTGAAAATTTCTCGGCTCAATTCCCGACATATTCTCCTTGATGAAAACCGAACCCCACATTGCAGAACTAAGTATCACAGGTTTCATAATTTCCCTTTACAGGTCCCTCCTAATCTTGCGAAACTTAGAAAAGGACGTCTAATATTCGGAATTTTCTCAATTTTTTCGACAAAAAAAGAGAGTTTTTTATAAATTATCTATTTTTTCTCTTAAGTCCGCACTATTAATCCCAAAAATCTTTATAAGTTTTGTCCTTCCAGTTTGGCCGCTGACTATCTCTATTCTGTTTTTAGGGATACCAATCAGCCGTGAAAAGAATTCAATGCAGGCTGCATTGGCAGCTCCGTCTACAGGCGGGGCCGTCAGAGTTACCTTCAGAGCATCACCTAATACCCCCGCAATACGGCTTTTGGAAGCCCGCGGCTGAACCTTGATTTTTAAAACTACACCGTCAGGGTGCTCCTGGTAGAACACAGGAATCCTCCTAATTAAGCTGACTCAATTTTTGCTGACTCAATAATATTTAATTTCGTCTGCTCATTGATTACACTTTCCTCGTCATTTATCAGATCTAACTGGCTCAGTAAAAAGGCTCTGAGTTTAGCCTTGAATTTTTGAGTTTCTTTTTGAATATCCTGGTACTCCCTGAGATGAGATTTGGCCTTTTCTTCAGCGAGAGCAATAATCTGTTCAGCTTTTAACTGAGCCTCCTTGATTATTATTTCAGATTCCCGGACGGCCCCGGATTTTAAATCATCAGCAGTCTGCTGAGCGACGACCAGGGTTTTTTTCAGTGTATCCTCCAAATCTTTATATTGCCCAATATTAGAGTCTTTTGCGGCCAGGGTTTCTCTAAGATCAAGGTTCTCCTTATAAAGTTTTTCATAATCCTTAACTAGTTGGTCCAGAAATCCGTCGACTTCTTCCTCATCATACCCTCTAAATGCCTTGCGGAACTCTTTGTTATGGATGTCCAGAGGGGTAAACACCAAACTAAGCACCTCCTCATTCTTTGGATATTATAGAAAATATTCGACGGCCAGGAAAAAAAATCCTTCGCAGCAGAAAAAAAATTATAGATGCTTCTTTACTGATATCGCTTTAAAATTATCGCAATTCTACCTTTTTTGGTTTCGCCTTTAACTGTTTCGACTTCAACCCTGCCCCTGCCCCGGATTGAAATCTTATCCCCTGCCCTGACATTAATAGAAGGGTCACTAACAGTATGCCAGTTTACTTTCACCTTCTCTGCCGTGATATCAGCAGCCATTTTGGTGCGGGAAACCCCGTACCCGGCAGCCGCCACTGCATCAATTCTTAAAGAAGAAACCGTAGTACTGATTTCCCTGGTTTTTTCCTCCGGCAGCTCAATGGTCGCTAAAGCGGCAGGCACCACTTTGACACCGACTTTATGGACCTTGGTGAGATTATTTATTATGTAGCCGGAAATGCTTTCGTCAACTATCACCTGACAGCCATGTTCATTAACGATAATATCTCCAGTCTTTTCGCGCTTTATCCCTAAGCTCAAAATAGCACCCAGGAAATCCCTATGGGTCAGATTTTGGTATTTCAGGTTCCCGGTAACATTGAGCAGGGCCAGGGCATTGTCAGCTTCCTCCAAATCCAGATATTCAGGGCCAAGCACAAGCCTCTGCCGCTCCGCCCCTGCATACCCACCCGTCCATAGAAAGGAAATCCCTGGAACCTTAAGTCCAGGTGATATCAGGCTTTGCTGGTACGGATCACAAAAATCCGTGACCACAGTTTCATGATTTTTTAAAACCAAATTTATTTTGTCCAGAACCCTGGCTGCAAATCTACGGTCTTCCGGGGATTGCAGACGTTCCAGCAGCTGTTTTCTATACACATTTGCCAACTCCGGTTTCTTGCTATTATATCCGCCTGAAATCTAAAGTAATGACCTTTACTTAACCAAGCAGCATGCCAACCAGTTGATACACAATTCTTTCAAGGAATTGCAGAACCAGGAACAGTACGATCGGGGAGAAATCCATCCCGCCAATGGGCGGTATAAGCCGCCGGAATGGGGCCATCACGGGTTCTGTAATCTCGTAGATAAAACGAACCGCGGCATTGTAGGGATCTATTCTTACTACTACCTGCAAAAAAGAAATTATTATTCTGGCAAAAATCAACCATCTGGCCACAGTAAATAAGCCCTGAACAATTATATAAATTAGCTGCTGATCCAAAGAATAACCCCCTTCTTTACTTTTCCGCGCCCAATTCTTCGGCCCGCTGGGTGGCAGCAAGTACAGCGTCCATTAAGGTGGCCCGCAGATTACCCTTTTCCAAAACGTGCAGGCCGGCCATAGTTGTTCCTCCCGGTGTAGTAACCATGTCCTTTAATACCGCCGGATGCTTCCCCGTTTCCAGGACCATCCTGGCAGCTCCCATAAGAGTCTGAGCAGCCAATGCCCCGGATGTATCACGCGGCAGACCGGCTTTTACCCCGCCATCGGTTAAGGCCTCCAAAATCATAAAAACATAGGCCGGTCCACTTCCGCTCAGGCCGGTTACCGCATTAAGCAGATGTTCCGGAACCTTTACCGCAACACCAGTGCAATCTAACAGGGCTTTGACCACTTTTTCAATGTCCGCCCCGGCAGCTTTGCCCAGGGCGTAACCGGAAGCACCCGCCCCAATAAGGCTCGCAGTATTGGGCATGACCCTGATAACTGGGATTCCCTCAGGCAGTTTCCCTTCGATAAAGTTCAGGGTTATTCCCGCAGCAATAGAAATGTGCAGCTGCCCATGCCTGGCGTATGGCGAAATTTCGGCCAGTACTTCACCCAGCATGTACGGTTTGACTGCATATATAACTATATCTGTATTCTTAACCAAATCCCCATTGTTTGTCAAAAAGTTTATCCCATATTGCTCAGTTAAATACCGGCCCCGCTCCCGGTTCACATCACTGGCCCAAATTGCTGATCCCCGGGCTAATCCGCTCCCCAGGATACTTTTGATTATGGCTTCAGCCATGGCACCGGCACCGATAAATCCTAAATTTTTACTGGTTAAGGGCATTTTTTAAGCCTACCTCCTGCTAACGGACCCAGGTAAACAGTCCTTTTTCTTTTTCTTTTTCTCTCTCTTTTTCCGCTTCCCTGTTTTCTGCCGCGATATCCATGTTACTGGGCACAAAAAGGAAGATTCCGTTTCCCACCTTTTGAGTGCCGCCATTTAAGGCATATGTACATCCACTGACAAAATCCACGACTCTTTTGGCCAGGTCTTTATCAGCTTCCTCCAGGTTAACAATCACCGGTCTCCTGTTTTTAAGATTATCTGCAATTGTTTGACAATCCTCAAAAACTTTGGGCTCACAAACCACTACCCTGATGTTTTTCTGGGAGTGCAGGCTAAAAAGTGTGCCGTTTTTCTTTCTCTTTCCGGCATCATCTTCGTTTATTGCAGATTCTTCCTCTTCAAGGATTTCGACCTCTTCTTCCTCGAACCCCATAAAGCCGAGGACTTTGTCCATGATTTTCGCCACCTTCATTTTCCCCCTTTTCCGATAATAACCGCCTTCTTAATTTCTTTGACCAAAAATTGTGCTGCCTAATCTAACAAGGGTCGCCCCTTCTTCAACAGCGATTTTATAATCATTAGACATTCCCATGGACAGGTGCTTCATCTCCACCTCCGGGAAGTCTAGGGCTTTAACCCGCTCAGCCAACAGCCTCAAATGCCTGAAAACACCGCGAATTTCCTGCTCACCGGCTGCATATGGGCCTATGGTCATGAGACCCCGGACTTTAATTCCGGGCAGACACCTGATTTTATCTATAAAGTGTTCAGTTTCAGCCGGTTTAATGCCAGATTTGGTAGATTCGTCGGCTATGTTGACCTGGACTAAAACATCCATAGGCCGCCCCAGCCGGGTCAGCCGTTTGTCAATCTCTTCAGCCAAAGCAATACTGTCTAAAGAATGGAGCAGCGAAATTTTATCAACAATATATTTGACCTTATTGGACTGCAAGTGTCCGATCATATGCCACTCTACACCGGGCAGATCCGGGTACTTGGCAGTCAGTTCCTGGACCCTGTTTTCTCCTAATACCTTAAGGCCCGCCTCAACTGCCTCCTCTATCCTTGCGACCGGTACCGTTTTGGTCACGGCAACCACAGTAATCTCTGCTGAATCACGGTTGACTTTGGCGGCTGAAGCCCGTACCTGATCTAAAACATGATTTATTTGTACGGCAATACTGCCCATATGTCCACCACCTGTTATTCCGGCTGTCTGTTATCCCCTAAAAGGCCGCCCCTCACTGACATATTCGGGGTTGAAGATGACTCTTGTTTCCGGGGTGACCCCTGAAATGACAACTTGCCCCTGTGACGAGCCTTCTATTTTGACCTCTTTCCACTTTACCCGTTCTTTATATATTGTGTAAATGCCGTCTTGGCCTTCTTTTTGGACAATCGCCCCAGCAGGTACAATATAACCCTCATAACGGGCTGTGGTAACGGTAAAATCCTGTTCCCGGGCGGTCATCAGGCTGTTGTCATAATTCTCCAAGCTAAAAAGGGTTTGATTTGCTTTGCCCCGGAATGCTTTTTCCGTCAAGGCCGCCTGATAAACCTGCCGGTCATCATTTAAAGAAATATTGATTTTGCTCTTGGCAAACTTTTCAGGAATATCCAAAACTTTATCTGTCACCGCCAATATATTGATTGGCACCAGATTATTCACAATCTTACATACAGGCTGGCCTTCTTCAACCTGACTGCCGGGCGTAAAATTTCGTGCTTCAGATTTTATTGTGTCAATTTTATTGAGATCCAATTCCGTCAAATTTTTAGGCGAATAAACATTTTCCAGGCCGTCAAGATGGTAACTGACAACTCCCGCCCTTGGTGTCACAATGTTAAATACCGTTTCGCCAACTTTACTCTCCAGGGAAGGCACCACCACCTGAGCCAGGACAGCACCGACCCTGACCCGTTCCCCATCCTGAGCTAAAACTCTTAAAACTCCGTTGCGAGGAGCATTAACTACCAATTCATCCCGCACCAGGATCCCCTTGGCGGGAACTTTGATCTCAATCACACCGGGCTTAACCTGCTGGGCCCCGGCTAAATGGTCGACTGCCATATCTCTGATAAACCCGTAGGTCATGAAAACCACATAAAATGCAATAACAAAAAGAATCAACTTCCGGAGAGCCTTACGCGGATTTCTGCGAACCCTGACTTTGATTTCTGCGTCGCTGCGTTTATACATTTTTTTAGTTCATCTCCCGGAATAAGCTATAACAGGAATAATATTCTACACAAGTTTACACTTATCCTGCACGGCTGCTGCGGGACGGCAAATAAAATGCAAAGATGCTGCCCTGGCCGATTTTGCTTTGGACCTCGATGCTCCCGTGATGGACCTCCAGAATGTGTTTAACAATAGCCAAACCCAAACCAGTCCCGCCAATTTCCCTGGATCTGGCTTTATCAACGCGATAGAACCGCTCAAATAAACGCGGAATGCTTTCCCGCGGGATACCTATCCCGGTATCTTGCACAGAAACTCTGATCCCTTTGTCAGACGGTCCCGCACTTATGTTGATAGCCCCTCCATGGGGTGTATATTTGACAGCATTGTCAATTAAATTAATTAACAATTGGCCAATCATATCCTTGTCACATTCAACGGTTGGCAGGGAGTCTGCGATATGAACACTGATTTCGATTCCTTTTTCCACAGCCTGGGGTGATAATATGGAGACCGCGTTAGCAATCAGTTTATCCAAATTCACAGGCTTTTTTTTGATTTCCAGCCTTTCGGCCTCTATTTTTGACAAACTCAGCAGATCAGTGATGAGCCTGTTCAGTCTGTTTGTTTCTTCGTTAATTATCTCCAGAAAATGCGTAGCCGTGTCAGGGTCGGCCAATGCACCGTCCAGCAGAGTTTCCACGAAACCTTTGATGGATGTGAGAGGAGTTCTGAGTTCGTGAGAAACATTAGCCACAAAATCGGTTTTCATTTTTTCCACCTGGATGAGGGCAGTAATGTCTCTCATTACTGTAACTGCCCCAACCAAACCTGTTTCACTTGTCAAAGGAGCAATGCTGACCCGAAAAGTTTTGGAATCCGGAGCCTGTATCTGCATCTCCTGGGTAACAATCTCCCCACTTTCCAGGGTGCTGTGCAGGAGTTTTTCCAACTCATAATTGCGCACTACCTCAATTACACCCTTGCCAAGGCTTTGTTCATACGTAATATTGAACATCCGTTCCACGGCAGGGTTGATTAAGAGTATGTTTCCTCTGGCGTCAATAGCAATCACCCCATCAGTCATGCTCGCCAGGATGGCCTGAATTTTATTACGCTCCTCAGTAATCTGCCGGATAGTGTCTTTAAGCTTTTGGGACATGTAATTGAGCCCTTTGCTCAAGCTCCCGATTTCATCATTGGAATTTACCGGCAGCACTGTATCGAGCTTCCCTTCAGCCATTTCCCAGGCTGCTGCCGTCATCTGCTGCAGTGGTACAATCATTGACGAAGTAAATGTTGATTCGACCAGGACCATTAAGATTAATGCTGCCAGAACTGCACTGCCAATAATAAATCTGATTTGCTTCTGCCCTGCCTGAATTTCTGTCCAGGGAATCGCTACCCTGACCACTCCCAGGACCTTATCCTCTGATTTCACAGAGACGGCAAAGTAATACATTTCCTTCTGCAAACTTGAACTATACCTCGCTGACTCACCGATATTACCCTGAAGGGCCTCTTTAATCTCAGGGCGGCCGGCATGATTAACCATACTCTCCTCATCTAGCAAGGAATCCCCAAGAACTTTTCCTGTTGTATCTATGATGGTGACCCGGGCATTAATATCTTCTTTGGCTTTCCGGGCATAATCATGAAAAAAGCCTTCATCAGGCGTTTTTTTGAAATAGCTTTCCAAATCAGCCGACATCAGGCGGGCAATCGATATGAGCCGGGTTTGGGTATTCCGGTAAGAGAACTCCGTCATGGATTCCGTCAGGTACCAGCTCAGCAGAAAAAGAAAAACAGCTGTTACACCAAAGAAAATCGCGGTCAGACGCCATTTTATACTATTAAACATTACTTTTCTCCTTAAATTTATAGCCAATTCCCCGCACGGTTTCGATATACTGGGGATGTGCCGGGTCGAGTTCGATTTTTTGCCTGAGATGCCTGATATGAACATCAACTGTCCTGGTATCACCTAAATATTCGTATCCCCAGATATTTTCCAGGAGGTAGTCACGGGTCAGCACTTTGCCCGGACTTCTGGCCAAAAATCTGATGAGTTCAAATTCTTTAGGCGTGAGATCCAGCTTTTCCCCGCCCCTTGTAACTTCAAACCGTTGTGGGTCAATAACTAAGCTGTCAATTTGAATCACATCACTATCCTCAATGGTTTCCGGCGGCTTTTTAGCTGTCCGGCGAAGCCTGGCTTTGACCCTGGCCAAAAGCTCACGGGGGCTGAAGGGCTTGGTCATATAATCATCGGCACCGATTTCCAGTCCCAAAATCTTGTCTAATTCTTCACTCCTGGCCGTCAGCATAATAATGGGCACTTCACTGATACTATTGTCCTTTTGGATCTCCTGGCACACTTCAAAACCGTCCATTTCAGGCAGCATCACGTCAAGAATGATCAAATCAGGCTTTTCCTCCCTGGCCAAACGGCAGGCTTCCCTGCCATCCTCTGCTGAAATTACGTGATAGCCCTCTTTTTGGAGGTTAAATCTGACCAATTCCAAGATGTTCCGTTCGTCATCAACAACTAAAACCGTAGGCTTACTCAAGGCAAACACCTCCTGTTAGAGCCGCAACTTGTCACGGCTTAAATATAATAAAGGCACCCATGCGGCCGGTTGTGCCCTTTTCGCCGCGGTATGAAAAGAGGGTATCAGGATTGCAGCATGTGCATATGTTTGCTAATTCGATATTTTGCGGCAAAATCCCTGCTTCAGCCATAATTTGCCGGTTGGCCTGCCATAAATTCAGCTTGGCCCGGCCATTGCTGCTGGACTCCAGGATTTGGTCATGTTGGCCAAATTCATCCTGGAAACGCGCGATCACCGGATCGTCCACTTCATAACAGCGGGGCCCGATGGAGGGCCCGATGCCGACGAGACAATCCCGTGGATTGCTGCCAAAAGCAGCTCTCATCTTATCGATTGCCAAGGCTCCGATGCGCCCCACTGTGCCCTTCCAGCCCGCATGTACACTACCTATAACCTTATGCACCGGGTCCAGAATAAAGATGGGGACACAGTCGGCATAGAAGGTGGCCAGTAAAAGTTCGGGCAGGTTAGTGATCAAACCGTCTGTATCAGGAATAGCTGTATTATAGGTGAAGGCTCCCTTCCCCGCATCATCTGCCGAGACTATTCTGATATTGGTCCCATGAACCTGTTGAGCGGAAACTAAGTTTTCCATGTGGGCCCCCAGGGTTCTGCAAACGACCTGGCGGTTGGCAATTACTGTGTCAGGTGCGTCACCCACGTGAAAGGCCAGGTTTAGGGTGTCATAGGGGGCCTTGCCCCTCCCCCCCAGCCTTGTGGTAAAACCATGGGCCACTAGGCCTGTTTGGGTAAAGCGGGGTATTGTGTATATTTTTGTTTCGGGATAATCGGTGAGGATAAAGCCGTGGTGCAAAGGTAGGCCTCCTTTAATCATCACTACGTTATTAAAAATTTTTACTATCCCATTAATTGGATTATACATGTATTTTAACTGTATTGAGAAGCATGCACAACAAACTTTTTCTAGAGAGGACCGATATTTCCTTTATGTACTTTTTGCATGTTTCACGCACTAGCAACATGCCCCGCATTAATATCCGCCGAGCCCACGTTGCCGCCCTGCGGCAACTACCAAGCCGCTCATGACTCTTCCTCAATCACGGCCTCCTTTTTTACCCAAGCATCATTGGCCCCATTTCCGACCCTTGGGTGGGAAAATGCCCTCTGGCAAGGCGCACCGGCCGGCCCAACCGGAGGCGTACTGGAAGTACTCCGAGGATTGGGCCGGCCGGTGCAACGGTCCAGAGGGCATTTTCCCCTGCATGCACGCTACAAGGCGAAGAGGTGGCGGCCGATTTGGGTGATAACCCTGCGAGTCCAAATCCACTTACTGGTAGCCGCATCAGGGTTCCAATAATATATTGCCCCTAACGTTGGGTCTATCCCTTTTAGTGCATCTTGTGCGGCTCTATACGCTGCAGAATCAGGTGTAAAGTTTATTTGCCCATCATCAACTGCACTAAAGGCTCCGGGCTGTAAGATAATATCCGGGATAGTCTTGGGGAAGGATGCGTTTTTCAGGCGGTTCATGATAACTGCCCCAACTGCTACCTGTCCAGTATACGTTTCCCCTCTTGCTTCAGCATATATGGCCCGGGCCAGCATTTCCAGGTCTGTTTCGGCAGTCAGGAAACCGGTGGCAGCCTGTTTGTAACCCCGGTCTTTATTTTTACCCGGAATCTGTAATTCCTGGTCCGGATAAATCCATATATCTGCAATCCCGTTTAGTGACATTATATCTACATAATTGATGCCCAATGCTTTACCAATGAGGTAAAATGTATCGCCCGCCTTGATCCTGTACTTAATTATCCCGTTAGATAAGTCGAGCCCCGGAATCAGAAGTTCTCGTTCAGGATAAATCAGGTAGTCCAACAAATTATTTGCTGCCATAATTTCTTCATATGTTATGCCCATGCTGCGGCCTATCAGCCACAGGGATTCACCCTTCCTGATTCTGTAAGCCAGGGAAGGAACGGGATTTTCTGCCTGTATCGAATCTTGAGCGCGTTGCTCCGGGCTGGAGTTTTTGTCATGGCCGCCAGGGGTATCAACCTGATTTGGCAACTGCATAGATGGATTTATATCAGTTTTCCGGCTGATTTTATCCGGAAAATCCGCAGGCTGAACTATATACCCCGGAGAATCTGATGATTTCGCCGGAACAAGGCCGCTCCCTGAGTCTAGGACATCAAAGTTCCCATTTGCACAATCCAGAAAATTTGTGTTTAGCGATGTAACTGTCTGCGGAGGTACCGGTGTAATCACTGGGTTACTGATATCGACCAGGATTGGTACAGGCACTGACACTGGTGCTAGCGTTGGCTCAGGCACCGGTACTGGCTCTGGGACCAAATCTGGCTTCGAGGCCAACTCCGGCTCTCGAGCCAACTCCGGCTCTCGAGCCAACTCCGGCTCTCGGGCCAACTCCGGCTCTCGGGCCAACTCCAGCTCTCGGGCCGACTCCGGCTCTCGGGCCAACTCCGGCTCTCGAGCCAACTCCGGCTCTCGGGCCAACTCCGGCTCTCGGGCCAACTCCGGCTCTCGGGCCAACTCCGGCTCTCGAGCCAACTCCGGCTCTCGGGCCAACTCCGGCTCTCGGGCCAACTCCGGCTCTCGGGCCAATTCCGGCTCTCGGGCCAATTCCGGCTCTCGGGCCAACTCCGGCTCTCGAGCCAACTCCGGCTCTCGGGCCAACTCCGGCTCTGGGGCTGGCAGTGCCGTAGTTTCGCTGGTTTGAGCAACGGTTAGCTCAACTGGGCTAGACTGTCCGGCACTCTGTACTGCACTGTCGTCAGCCAAGGCAAAAGCCGGGAAAAACAGTAAAAGGAGCGCAGTAAGCACCAGGATAACAGGGATAACCCTCTCTTTCCTTTGCATAAAACCCTCCTTTCCAGCTCAGTATTATTTGATCCATTTAAGGCCTCATCAAAGGGAGTAAATATAGATGATCCCCTTTGATGAGACTCGTAGGATCTTTTTCGGTTTTCATTATAACAAAGATTGTTCCTTTTTTCACCAAGTATAATCTGGAAGTATGGTTGTACATTTTATTCGGCTTTCAGCAAGTCCCCACCTCACCGGGATTAAAATATAAACTTTGGGAAATCATAACACTAAATGATATTTCAGGTGGTGTTTCAATTGAAAAAGATTAAGGACCGGATTTTACTGGGAGCTGTTTCCGGATTTCTAGCAGGTTTACCGGCCGATTTCTTAAACAAGATAGAGAACAAGCTCGGACTAACCGACAGAAGTTATGATGAAATGGCCTCAAGTTTATTTGCTCATAAAAACAAAAGTACAACCGGCAAAGTTTTAGGCTCCTTTGCTAATCAAACCTTAAACTGTTCTGCGGGAGTACTTACCGCTTATACCCTGTCGGCAACAGGCCGCGATCATGCAGTTTTAAAAGGCATAGGGGTGGGCGTGCTCTATTGGTTTGCCTTATACGGAGTAACGTCTGGCTCGGGAATGTTACCAAAGAGTAAAAAGCCATTAACTTCTTTACTAGGTTTTGTTGACCATATTGTAGGTGGAGCTACAATCGGGTTGGCAGTTTCCAGGTTAGGAGATGATTCTCTGTTTCCTGACCAGCCCAACCCAAAGCCTGGCCAAAAGCTTCCTTTGGTCTCAACCGGGCACTGTCAGCAGCCATAGATTTTCAACGGAAAAAGAAAAAACCCGCATTGTCCAGGCGCGGGTGTATGGTTCACTATGTATGCTATTTAGCGAAAACATGGTTACCAATTCTGGTGGTGATTGGTCTTGACCAAACCCATTTACTGGTGGCTGTTGCCGGGTTCCAGTAATAAATAGCCCCATATGTTGGATCCCAGCCATTCAGGGCATCCTGCACAGCCTTGTGGGCCGTGGCATCAGCCTTAAGGTTAATCTGACCGTCGTCTACAGCACTAAAAGCCCATGGTTCATAAATTATTCCCGAAATTGTATTCGGGAAGTTAGGGTTTTTAAGCCTGTTCAGAATAACTGCAGCTACAGCTACCTGGCCCTCATAGACTTCACCCCTAGCCTCAGCATGGACAATCCGGGCCAGAAGATCAATGTCATTTCTTGCTAAACCTCTGGATGCTGTTGTCAATAATGCGGTACGTGCTCCTGGAATATACAGTACTTGCCCGGGATATACCACGTCTTTCCAAATGTTGTTGGCCCGCCTGATGCTATCTACAGACACCCCAAAACGTTTGGCAATAAGGTACAGGTTATCCCCGGAAACTACTGTGTATTTGGTGCTCCCGCCTGCCCCGGGTATTACAAGCTCACTGCCCGGGTAAATCTGGTCACTGGAAAAACCGTTGGCCGCTTTCAGGGCACTCACTGACACTCCGTTTTTCTGTGCAATCAGGTAAAGTGAGTCACCTTTTTGCACAATGTACGAACTGGCAGCAATAGCCGGGCCGGCTGTCAGTTGGAGGAACAGCACAGCTACCAGGAAGATTTGTACCAACCTTAAATTAATCCTATTCATTTTATCCCCCTTTCATGCTGCCTCCGGAGTTAGCTGACGGGTTCGGTTGAAAGGACAACCCTACCTCGCCGGTTCACGGCGAAAGATTCACCCCTGGCCTTTGGCCTAAATCTTGGTTCCTCCGTACCTTGCGGATTCGGCAATTATAGATGTAGTGGACAACTATAGTATATATTATTTTGCAAGTCTGGATAACCCTTCAAAATCAGCCAATCCGGCCAAAAAAACCCAGGACTTCGTATGAAGGTGAGATAAAAAGTGCAAGGGAGTTTTTCCATTCGGCCTAAAAATTGCAAATTTTTGCCAAGCAAGCAATGCCGGCCATTTTTAAAATATCCAAAAAGAGGCGATTAGGTGCAAAGGGAAAGTGACGTAAAAAAAAGCCGCGAATAAACGCGGATAAATAGTGGTGGGTGACTCTTCTATCAGCGTTAATCCGCGTCTATCCGCAGCTAAATATATGAGTATATATAAAGTACTTTCAGGGTAGCGTTGAGTGGAACAGTGAACAGCTGATTACTGATTACTGTTCACTGATTACTGCTCACACGCCACTCTACTCGCAACTCGCAACTCGTAACTCGTAATTCGCGACTCGTGGCTAACTAAGATTTGCCGGCCAAGCCCAGCTGTTGGTGTGTTGGCATGGATACCTTTTCCTTGAACAGGTTTGCAATTTCCCAGGTGCCTGCACCCTCAATCAGCATGGCGAACACTACACCAAAGAGAACAATATGACCTATTATCTCGCCCTGGAAAACCATAGCTGTAACACTGAATAACAGTGCTAATACCACGGCAATAATCCGGGTTATGGTTCCAGCCAGGACTCCTATGCCAGCTGCTGTTTCCACCAAGCCGGCACCAAAAGCGTACATTTCTTTACTAAAACCCCACAGGGGCAGGTTGTAACTGTCAATCACGGCATATACCCAATGGGGATGCCACCATTTATCAACTCCTAACCAGATTAGGGTAATTCCTGTGGTTACCCGTAAAATCCCCATGGCATATTTGTCAAATTTACTAAACATATCAGCGTTAGCACTAGCAAAATACATGGCTATCATATTATCTAAGCCGAACGCCTTTCGACCGGTAATAATCAGATATATACAAACACCAATTAATTCAATGTAGTCGATCATCCCGCCTTGATACATAAAGATTCCCAGAACATACAGGAGCAAAGTAAGGGCAGCACTTATTCGGGTAAACAGCCCCACGATCAGGAATACGCCAAGAATCGTCTGCACAGGTGCCAGCCAACCGAAATGATGATCCAGTGCTAATTCCGGGGCAAACAGTGCGTGCCCTAATCCGGAGGCAATTAAAGATATGCCTAAAGCAATACTGAGCACTGTTGACACATAGGGTCTTAAACTCATGATTTTGGTAATCTTTGCTTGAACGTTTTCGTTTCTTTTTAAGTAAACCGATAAGGCCACCAGACCTCCGATAATTATAAGGGTTACCAACCCTAATGTAACATTCAGCATAGTAAACTGTGTAAATAACATATCCTTCGGTGTATTTTGAACTTCATTAACGTCAATAACCCATTTAACATGTGCGCTGGCCTCTGATGTAATAAGCAGAGTAAGTAATACGGTTAGTAATCCAAGAATCTTGATTTGTTTTCTCTTCATCAAAATCTCTCCTTTCATTTCCACTGAAGTTACCGGCATATTTTAAGCGCCAAAATAACGTTTTAGCATTCCCTCCAACATATTGGCGTGCCTTGCCTCATCTCTGGATGATTCGTCAAGAAAATCGTGGGCATGGTCAATGTTCTCCTCTTTTGCCTTCAGAGCACCTTCGCGCTTTACTTTATTTGCTCCGATCTCCCCAGCTAACATCTTTTGGAGATTCTCTTTGGTGCTGGTTGATATCTTGCCATTCAATTCCGCAAAATGTGCAGCATGTTCGGCTTCCTCTATTGCAATAATCTTAAGTATTTCTGCAATTTCAGGATAACCTTCTCTTTGGGCCTGCCTGGCCATCGCAAGATATAGTCCAACCTCTGCTGTTTCTCCTCTGAACTGGCCCTCGATAATATCTGCCACACTTGAACCTTTCGCTACCCCAATTTTGTCCTCATTGATCAATTCCGCCATTTAAAACACACTCCTTTTCTGATTTATATTGTTTTATTATCAATGCCCTAAGGCATTAATTTCTCCAAAATTAACATGATTATAAGTATACAACTTTGGTGTACTTTTAGGTTAATAAAAAAAGCATACTTTGAATTAACACTTTCGATGCTGTCCCGCCAATGTGGCAAAATCATACTTATCAAATTCTTTGGCTAGTATATCCCGGATTAAAAAAAGGGTATGGTGTGTTACGCAATAGCTGGATGCATCTTTACTACAGGCTTTAGGATCCTCCTGACATTTATTCAGGATGATATCCCCTTCAATGGCTGTAAATACATCCTTCAGCGTAATCTTTTCCGGGTCTTTGGCTAATTTATAACCTCCATTTTTTCCACGGCTTGAATCTATGATCCCCCCCATGGCCAGGTCCCGACATATTTTCAACAAAAATCTCTTTGGAATCTTTTCAACATCAGCTATAACTTCTGCTTCAATTACTTCTTCTCTTTTTTTTGTAAGGTAAAGGACAATTCTGAATGCATAATCTGTTGCTTGAGTTAATTTCATTTTATCACCCAGTTCCTAAAGCAAAACTATACTTGTTTAGTGTAGTTTGAGTTTACAGCATAATGATTTATTTGTCAATATCTTAAAAGCACAAATCTTAAAAACACAAAAAATATTTTAAAAGCACAAAATATAAATTCTGTCTTTCTGAGCAGGGAAAGCCTCCGGAATCTTTCCGGAGGCTTTAAGCCGTGTGGCAAAAGTTAAGAAAATATACGTCTGCTTAGAAGTCTTATATAAATAAACTGATGAAAAAATATATAAGTCCTGCCACCACAGCTGCCAATGGTGCTGTAAGAAGCCAGGCAGTGACAATATTTTTGGCTACATTCCATCTAACCGCCGACATGCGTTTGGTTGCCCCCACACCCATAATGGAAGCGGAAATAACGTGGGTTGTACTGACAGGTTTGCCTAATAATGAGGCCCCAATGATAACCATGGCAGCTGAAGTTTCTGCGGCAAATCCGTGAACAGGTTCAATTTTAATAATCCTGGAACCCATGGTTTTAATAATCCGCCAACCCCCCAGGGATGTTCCCAAGCCCATCGCCGTTGCACAAGCTATCACAACTTCCCATGGCACCTCGAAGGTTGTTATCAACCCCGAAGACAACAGAGCGGCAGTAATTATTCCCATTGATTTTTGGGCATCATTGGAGCCGTGGCTGAAAGCCATAAAGGCGGCCGAAACAATCTGCAGCCTGGAAAAATACCTGTTGACAACTTTGGGAGCCATGTTGCCTACCAGCCAAAAAACCAGTCCCATAACCATGTAAGCGATCACAAAACCAATAATGGGAGATGCTATTAGAGGCAAAAATATTTTTTCAACCAATCCTCCGGCATCCAGGACCGCAAACCCCTGAGCTGCCATCACAGCTCCCACCACACCGCCGATCAGGGCATGGGAAGAACTGCTGGGCAATCCGTAATACCAGGTCAGCAGGTTCCAGATGATTGCACCGCTCAGTCCGGCAATCAGTACTTGATTATTGATAAACTGCGGATCAACGATGCCTTTACCAATGGTACTGGCAACTTTGGTGCTGATCAGAGCCCCGATAAAGTTGAGTCCTGCCGCCATGACAATGGCCTGTAATGGCGAAAGTACTCTGGTGGTGACTGAAGTGGCAATGGCATTGGCGGTATCATGAAATCCGTTTATAAAATCGAAGGCCAAAGCCAAAATTATCACTAAAACAATAAAAAACTCATGCATATTTCACCACAACCCCGCGAATAACTTTGGCAATCCTTTCGCACCTGTCCAAAGCAGTCTCAAGGGATTCAAAAACTTCCTTCCACTTAATTACAGCTATTGCATCAGTGCATGAATTAAACAATTCGGCCACACCAAAACGGTATATTTTGTCACCCTCCGACTCATACTTCTTAATCTCATAACAAAGGTCAAGAATCTGAACGGTATTATGTTTCATTTTTCTTAAGTAATAAACAGTATCCTTAACTTTTTCCGTCGCAGCGACAAAGACATCAACCATTTCCTTGAACTTTTGGTCAGGTTTACCTGTCTTATAAATAACCATTTTTTCCACGGTACTACAGACAGAATCAAGAATTTCATCCAATTCCCTGGCTAAGCTGTAAATGTCTTCACGATCAAAAGGCGTCATAAAGGTTTCATTCAATTTGTCAATAATTTTTTCGGTGATCTTGTCACCATTTTGTTCCAGCTTGATCAAGTCTTCCAGACGAGTATCAATACTTTCATGTCTAGCCATCATTTCCCGCAGCAGTTCCGCACCCTGATAAAGAATATCCGCAGCTTCTTCAAACAGTTTGAAAAACACTTCATCTGCCGGTTTGAATCTTTCAAACATCAGTTTCCCCCCGTTAATTTATATTCAAAATAATGAACAATTTTTTCACCCTATTTGTAGTTCGCATGACATTGCCGTTTTCCTGTTTGTCCTATGTTAATTTTATGTTAAATAACTTCATAATATTTTGATTTTCAGACAATTATTAATAAAGTCCCGCCACCAAAATACGGTGACGGGACTCAATTTAGACAAACGATGCCGTGATAACCCGAGATTTTTCAAACGATTCCCTAACCTCAATTATTCTTTGATTTGCAGAGCCCCGAAACGCAAGGTTAAGGTCTTTTTGTGCTTCAATAAAAGGCCCATCTACGAGATAATCAGATACAAAAAGGAGGTCCATTATTTCCGGTTTTGTTTGACCCAGGCTGAGCAATTCCTCCCAGGTGTACCCGGTATATGTCATGATATTAAGGCCCTTATCCTTAAATATGTGCCCCATTTTGGCAAAAGCTTCAGCCTGCAGAAATGGTTCACCACCGGAAAAGGTAACTCCTTTTAAGAGCCTGGTTTTCTCAACAATGCTTATAATCTCATGATCCTGCATGATTCTGCCCCCGCCGGGATCAATGGTATCGGGATTATGACAGCCGGGGCAGGTTCGCGGACAACCCTGAGCAAATATCACACTTCTGATGCCCGGGCCATCTACAACTGACTCCGGTATAACTCCTGCTATCCTAACCTCCATTACCAGCCCCCCGGTAAGCATCTCTCATTCTTTGTACCTAACCAAGTCGATAAATGCCTCGTCAGCAATTTTTTGAGCCAGCTCGTCAGGGTAGTCCCCTTTATAGATAACCTTATCAACCCCGGCACTGATCAGGAGCTTGACACAAGCTACACAAGGCTGAATTGTTACATACACAATAGCTCCCTCCAGGGCATCACCGTGCATTGCCGCCTGGGCTACCACATTAGCTTCAGCATGAACTGCCCAGCATAACTCATGGCGTTCTCCTGACGGGATCTTCAGCTCCTCCCGCAAGCAGCCGCGCTTTTCACAGTGGGTCACACCCGAAGGCGCACCATTGTACCCTGTACAAATAATCTTTTTATTTTTTACGGCCACAGCACCCACCTGGCGTCTTAAGCAGGTTGACCTGGTAGCTACCAATTCAGCGATATCCATAAAATATTTGTGCCACGACGGCCTCGACATGTATTTCTCCTCCTTATTGGGGCAGTAGTATGAGAAGTTGACTATTCTCTTGCCAATAAAGTGAAACTTACTTCAGGTGGCCCATTTTCTCCACCTGAAGTTTAGTTGAACTTCAGGGGCATAGCGCCGCTTATCCCCCGTTTACAGAAGCGGGATTCATAATGGCGGTTAGCCATCGGATAAACGGTGAGATCTCCGGTCTCTGAGTTCGGCCTGTTTGGCATCATTAAACCTGTCCACAGTACTGAGATAACCGGTGATCCGGCGGACCCGTTTAATATCAATTGAGCCGCACATCGGGCATTCGTCACTGTTAATAACTCCGGTATAACTACAGCCCGAACAATAGTCTATGGGAAAATTAATTCCGGCATACCCGAGATCAGATTCCTTCATGTGTCTTAATACTGTTTCAATTGCTTCGAGGTTGTGCATCGGCGGGGATGGGAATTCTATGTAACTGATATGGCCGCCATTGCAATATTTATGATAAGGGCCTTCTATGGACACTTTGTCGAAAATGCTGATTTCGTGGCTGACAGGGATATGGAATGAGTTAGTATAGTACTCTCCATCAGTGATCCCGGGAATAGATCCGTATTCTTTCCGGTCAAGACGGATAAACCTACCTGACAGACCCTCAGCGGGGGTTGCCAGCAAGCTGAAATTAAGCCCGTGTTCCCCGGTAGCCTGTTCTGTTTTATTACGCATAAATTCAACGATTTTCAGGCCAAGGGCGTTGGCATCTGCTGATTCCCCATGGTGCTTGCCAACCAAAACTTTTAAGGCCTCAGCCAGGCCGATGAAACCAACTGAAAGGGTTCCATGTTTGATAACTTCTTCTATCTTATCATTGGGCTGCAATCCCTGGGAATCTATATAAAGACCCTGACCCATCAGGAAAGGCATGTCCTTAACCTTAAGATTGGCCTGAACCTTATATCTGTGCAGGAGCTGCCGAATGGCCAAATCGATGATATTTCCCAGTTCCCGGTAAAATTTATCGATATTAGTCCCTGATTTGATGGCAACCCTGGGAAGATTGATAGTTGTAAATGAGAGATTTCCTCTCCCCTCGGAAATTTCAGGTCCGTTGACATTTGCGATAACCCTTGTCCGGCAGCCCATGTAGCTTACTTCAGTACCGTAAGGACTATTAAAAGATGAGTCCATAAAACTAAATGTCGGGTTCAGTCTCCGGGAAGCAACCCTGATAGCCAGTTTAAACAGGTCGTAGTTAGGATCGCCTTCATTAAGGTTAATACCTTCTTTCACCCGGAAAATTATATTGGGGAATATCGGGTTCTCACCTCTACCCAGGCCTTTTTCATAAGCCAGCAGAAGGTTTTTTACAACTTTCCTGGCGCCCGGTGAAGTATCAGTTCCGACATTGAGACTCGAAAAGGGAACCTGGGCCCCGGCCCGGGAGTGCATGCTGTTTAAATTATAAATCAGAGCTTCCATGGCCTGATAAACTTCATTTTCTTCTGCATCTTTCACAAACTCGGCAATATGGGTGTCAAAAAAGGGAAAAGACTGCCCGCCGTGCATATCGTTCTGGGAACTCTGCAGGATTATCGCAGCCAAAGCCGTAGCCGAGGCCGGTCTTTTTGGGGGCCTGATATACCCATGACCATTGTTAAAGCCTTCCTCCAGCAGCCTGCCCAGCGGAATCTGCACACAGGTCAGGGTCTTCCCGTAAAAGTCCAGATCATGGATATGGATATCTCCGTTAGTGTGAGCCTGGGCCTGTTCCTCGGGAATCATCCTGGAAAGATAGAAGTTCTTACTGGCCGCACTGGCTATCTGAAGCATCTTGGCAGAAGGGGAGTTGCTGACATTGGCATTTTCCCTGTTGGTCTCAACCAGGATCTCCTCAACGGCATCCATCAGTTCGGATTTGGCATCCCTGATCCGGTTGCGGTGGGCTCTGTATAATATATAGGCCTTCGCTGTTCTGGCGTGGCCCTTCTCAATTAAAATTTTCTCCACACTGTCCTGAACATCTTCCACTGTAAAAAGTTCATCGGCAAAATTTTGGCGTAAAAGTTTTAATACATCAAGGGTTAATTCCATGGCCAGGGTTCGGTCTTCCCCGCCTACAGCCTGGGCAGCTTTAAAAATAGCGTCGGTAATCTTGCCTTCATTGAACTCCATTAACCGTCCATCGCGCTTGCGAATGGCCTTAAAAATACCCCGCTCAGGCCGTGAAGAGCGAAGCTGTGCTAAATTTAGTGCGGAATAAATCTCTTTTTCTTGAATCATCAGGAATCCTCCCTATGCTATTTTTTCTTTAACAACTTGTCCAATTCATCCATAAAGCTGTTGACATCTTTGAACTGTCGATAGACAGAGGCAAACCGCACATAAGCCACTTCATCAAGATCCCGGAGGCTATCCATCAACATCTCCCCGATCTGTTCTGAGCCAACTTCGTTTTCCATGCGGTTCTTCAGCTCTTTTTCAATATCGTCAGCTATTTGCTCCATCTGGTTCATCGAAATGGGTCTTTTTTCGCAGGCTTTAATAATTCCCCCGAGAACCTTGTTTCTGTCAAAGACTTCCCTCCTGCCTTCTTTCTTTACGACTACCAAAGGGATTTCATCAACTTTTTCGTATGTTGTAAAGCGGCGGCTGCATTCAATGCATTCTCTTCTGCGGCGGATCGCATTTCCTTCATCAGCCGGTCTTGAGTCTAAAACTTTACTGTCCAGGTACCCACAATAGGGACATCTCATGTTTCCCCCACCTTAAAATATTCAGAATTATTCTGCGCAGGAAAATCGTTCTAGATGTAGAATAATTAAACCTGTGTTGTCAGCAAATTTACCCCTGCGCTACAATATCTTGGGCACATATTCATTATAGAGTACCACATATAGTAGAGTCAAGGTGAAATCTTCCAGTCGCAAAAGTTTAAATTTTGCGAAAACAAGCCGTGGATCTTACAAAATCTAGCAACTAATTTTCAATTAAAAAATACCCATAATAAAAAAAACGACTACCTTGTCGATGGTAGTCATTTTTTGTCCTAATAGATCATACCTTGACTTGAGTCTGCATAATCTGCAAGCTCAACCAGGATTACATCCATGCCGAGTTTCTTAATCTTCTGCCAGGGGACGATAACGTCGTCATTTTTGCCAAACAGCCCCAGCATCTTACCATTGCCAGGCAGTACCACTGATTTTATGCGGCCGGCTTCCAGATCAATCTCAATGTCTTTGATTAAACCGAGTCTTTTGCCATTCATCACATTAATAACTTCCCGCATACGCAGGTCCGAGATTTTGACCATTAAGTCTTCCACCTCCTCACCAATATTATATGTGGGAGGTTGTCACTATGTGCACGGCAATATACTATTTTTTGCCCAGCAGTTCCAAAATCTTAAATTTCACCTCGTAGACAGGCTTGTCACTGTCCGTAAACTGTTTGGCCGCGGTCTCCTGCGGAAGATATGACTTGGAAACATCAACAAAACACAGGGGCGGAAACAGCACACACCACCAGTTAGCACCTCTGCCCTGTCCGATAACTATCCGGACTGCCTCATAATTACTGGCCGGGAGGGTTAACTCACCATATGTTTTGGCCGGAAAATCATATCTGCCTAATTGAACACTGACCGAATAATTTTTGCCCCAGGCTTTAATTTCCTGAGCAGTGATAGCCTCAATTTCCGCGAGGTGGGCTTTGGCTATAGCACGAGCTTCTGTAAGGTTATCAGCCTTGGCGAATTCAGGGGTCATTTTTTGAACTATAAGATCCCGGACCCTCAATTTCATGGCTTGATCCAGTTCATTATCACTGTTGGCGATTACATGAAACCGAATTAGTTCAAGCTTTTTATAAGCTTCGGCATAGCGTCCGCCGGCAATATCAGCCGGTAACACAACCCCGCTGCCTGTAGCTGTCTTTGGCCCCACAGCCGTCACAGCCTGCGTCAGAAAGGATGACATCATTAACGTTCCACTCACCGCCGCCAAAATCCATAGAACCTTAAAAATCTTACTCCGCAAATAAATTCCCCCTAAATTTCTATCTCTAAATAATCTCTCTCTATTTTTAGGGTAGCCAATTTTTGGAATAAAAATACAAAATATACAATTCACATATGCTTTCGCATGTGTTTCAAGGCCGCTTTTTCTAGGCGGGAGACCTGGGCCTGGGAAATACCGATTTCATCGGCGACTTCCATTTGAGTCTTGCCTTCATAGAACCTCAGTGACAGAATTAATTTTTCCCGGTCACTGAGCTTATGCATGGCCTCCCTGACGGCTATTCCCTCAAGCCAGCTGCCGTCAATATGCTTATCATCACTTATTTGGTCCATCACAAAAATGGGGTCCCCGCCATCATGATAAATCGGTTCAAATAGTGAAATCGGCTCCTGAATTGCATCCAGGGCAAAAACTATTTCTTCCCGCGGCATTTTAAGCTCATCGGCAATTTCATTGATAGATGGCTCTCGGGAAAGTCTGTTGACCAGGCTGTCTCTAACCTGAAGGGCCTTATAGGCCACATCCCGCAGTGACCTGGAAACCCTGATCGGGTTGTTGTCCCGGAGATAACGGCGAATCTCGCCGATAATCATCGGCACAGCATAAGTAGAGAACTTAACATTCTGGCCCAGGTCAAAATTATCAATGGCCTTCATTAACCCTATGCAGCCAACCTGAAACAGGTCATCCACATATTCTCCACGATTGGTAAATCGCTGGATTACACTAAGTACCAGCCTGAGGTTACCGTTAATCAGTTTTGAGCGGGCTTCCTTCTCGCCAGCCTGCATTATTTCAAACAATCGTCTCATTTCTGTACTGTTTAAAACGGGTAGTTTAGATGTGTTAACTCCACAAATTTCAACTTTGTTGATCATCATCTGCTTCGACACCCCTTCTGGTTTGCAGGTCGACATATTCATTAGGATTATTGCCCAAAGGTACCGGGTTTATACAGGGAAAAGAGAAGTGAATAGTGAATAGTGGGTAGTGAGTAGTGAGTGGTGGGTAGTTTTTTGAACAGTTTCAAAGTCAAAATTTACACAAAGTCAAAATTTCCACTTGAAAAAAATTCAGTTAACAGCTAAAATATAAAAGTATGTGTAATTAAAGAGCCTTACTACGGCTCTTTTTGTGTTAAACCTAAAAAATTCAACAGACGTGGAGATAGCAATGCATTTAGTAGTTCATCAAAAAAAAGATAAGCAGGTGCACTGGCAATGCCAGGACCACTGTCACCTGCAGCAGTTAAAACAGCCCGGGGCTGTGATCCCGCCTGACCGGATTAAGGTTGGCGGTTATTATATTTACAAAGAAAATCACGGTATGGTTTGTATCGTCAAAATCTTAGAAAGTACCTCTCAGGAGGAATGGATAGGTTATCGCCTGATGGTCAAGCGGGTAGTTTATTCATACTGGTCAGTTCCCAAAAATTATGTATTTGAAACAGGATACCACCTCGCCCAGGGCCATCCTATATCATGGCATTTAGAGCCGGCAATGGTATTGCTCGACAACCATGCCGCGTCATAGCATCAACAGAGTTCTAAGCTTCAGGTGGAGTTTAGACTCCTTCTAAAGCTTAGAACTCGTTATCCAGGAGCTCTGCGCCGCTAAGACTCCCAACTAAAGAGGTGGGAGTCTTAGCGGCGGTTAGCTATCGGATAAAAAGCGGACCCATAAGATTTTAGCTTATGGGCCCGCTTCTTTTTTCAGACTTCGGAAAAAAATGGGTGCGCTAATGCACCCACTTTTTACTCCATCCTGTGAATTTCTTTTTTCAGCCTTTTGAGAATTCTTTTTTCCAGTCTTGATATGTAAGACTGGGATATGCCAAGCATATCGGCAACTTCTTTTTGTGTTTTTTCGGTGCTATCCAACAACCCAAAACGCAGCTCCATAATCCGGCGCTCCCGGCCATTTAATTTTTGCAGAGCTATATTCAGAAGCTTACGGTCCACTTCTTCTTCCAAGTACTTATAAATAATATCATTATCTGTGCCCAAAACATCTGACAGGAGGAGTTCATTTCCGTCCCAGTCGATATTCAGTGGTTCATCAAAGGAAACTTCGGATCGGGTCTTATTATTTCTTCTAAGGTACATCAGGATTTCGTTTTCAATGCAGCGGGAGGCATAAGTAGCCAGCTTTATTTTTTTGTTGGGGTCAAAAGTGTTGACAGCCTTAATCAAGCCGATGGTGCCGATAGAAACCAAATCTTCAATACCTACTCCGGTATTTTCAAATTTTCTGGCGATATAGACGACAAGTCTAAGATTACGTTCAATAAGCACACTTTTCACTGTCCGGTCACCATCTTCTAGCTTGGAAATCAAGAAAATTTCTTCATCATTGGACAGAGGCGGGGGCAGAGCCTCACTGCTCCCAACATAATGCACTTCTTTTCTGAGTCCCAGCCTCAGAAAAAATTTTAAGATTTTGAGCCTGATCAGCCATTTAAACTTAATAATGTGATTGTACACACCTATTACCTCCAGTTGGTTAGGTCATTAAGCCGACAAACCGTCCAAAACATCAGGGTGCAGCAGGGCCCGATAACTTCCTTCAGGGCTTAATTCATGGTAGTAAACAGCCACTATTACATTCCCGGTGCGGATATGGTTGCCCCCACTATGAACTTCAATCCTGTCCGGTCGGAAGCCAATCAGCATGCCATTAGTCTGGCCGAGGGAAGTGAAAGGAATGACCCTAAACCTCGCTGACCATGATGTCCCTGCCAACGAATCCAAAACCATCATCAAATCAGGATTATCGCCATATTCAAAGAGAATTTGAATTTCGCGGGGCAGTAAGCTTTTTAATGCGTTGTATTCCACGACAATAACCGGGGTTTGACTCAAAGGGTCCAGGAGTTGGTTACCGGTGTCTATCAGGGCTTCTACCTCAATATCGGCTTCACCAAAGATGATTTTCACCGGTACGTGAAAGAGGTCAGTGGACATACGCCTCTGGACAAATCTGCCGATAATCCGCGTAAAGAAAAGGTATAAACCTACTGTTATCAGCAGTCCCGGCCAAAAATAGGCAGCCACCAGTTGTGAAAGACTATTGGTGTAAAAGCCGAATGGACTTGATTGCAGAAAATACAAGATACCGATTAAAAAACCGCCCAGGAAAAAAGAAATGATGTAAAACATCAGCAAAGAAAACATAAAGCGCTTTAATTTAAATGGAGCAAAAGCTGCAGCAAACATTACCACAGATATGGCGATCTTCGGCCAAAAACTGTGCAAGATACCTAAAGAAGGAAAGGCAGCAGCGAAAGAGTAGGCGGCACCAACTCCCGCTGCAGCAGCAATTCTGACGTTTGCAGCCCTAAGTTTACAGATTCGGGCTGTACCCCAGAGAATCAGAGCATTCATCAAAAAACTCACAGCGAAAGCAATGTCCGGGTAAATGTAGACTACCTGACGGAGTCCCATTTCGCCACCACCTGTTACGTATTAGACAATTAATAATACCATTATATGACAGCAAATTTTTCTATATGACTTCAAACTGCCAAGATTCTTAACCCTGCTTTAGACTACCTCATTTATTATACAACGCCGTTCCTTCAAAATTTGTCTATGGGTGCAGATACAAAAAAAAACCTCTCGCCATTTTTGGTTAACCTCGGCTAAGAGAGAACATTTTTCGGTAATTTTATACAAAAAAACAGCAGCCAAAAGGCCACTGCTCTGAAAGTGTTTTGGAAAAAACCAGCCACGGATTAACGCAGATTAACGCGGATAACTAAAGCAATAAAAAAATGTTCTGGGAGAGGGGCAGAAAATATAACGCAGAGATCTAAAAGAAAGAACAAAGAGGTCATCTTTTAAAAACAAGAAACCGGTTTTAATAGACCACAAAAAGGCCTACCAAAACCGGCATTTCAACACTAGCCACTAGCCACTTATCATTTCCGGCGCAAAAAGGCTGGAATGTCAAGATCATCTGTGGATGTAAAAGGCTTAATATCCAGCTCCGCATTAATTTCTTTACGGCTGAATTTATGGTCAAAGCCTGTGGCAATTACTGTTACCCTTACTTCTTCCGCCATTGATTCATCAACTACAGCTCCAAAGATGATATTAGCTTCGGGATCAGCAGCCTGGGCAATAATTTCTGCGGCCTCATTAACTTCAAATAAACCAAGGCTGGAACCACCGGTAATATTCAGCAGGACACCTTTCGCTCCTTCAATGGAAGTCTCTAGCAGAGGACTCGAAATTGCGTATTTGGCGGCCTCGGCGGCTCTGTTTTCACCACTGCCTACACCAATACCCATCAAGGCTGAACCGGTCTCAGTCATAATTGTCTTAACATCGGCAAAGTCCAGGTTAATCAACCCAGGAACAGCGATTAAATCAGAAATGCCCTGCACGCCCTGGCGCAGCACATCATCTGCAATGCGAAACGCTTCTACGATCGAGGTATGTTTGTCTATTACCTGAAGCAGCCTGTCATTGGGAATAGTAATCAGGGTATCAACCTTATTCTTCAGGTTACTGATCCCACCTTCGGCCTGAGTCAGCCTTTTGCGGCCCTCAAAGGTAAAGGGTTTGGTAACCACGCCAACTGTTAGAGCACCTATTTCCCGGGCGATTTCGGCGACAATAGGGGCTGCCCCTGTCCCGGTACCGCCGCCCATACCAGCTGTAACAAACACCATATCTGCGCCCCGCAGAGCCTGCAGCAATTCATCGCGGTTTTCTTCAGCAGCCCTTTGGCCAATATCCGGGTTGGCACCGGCTCCTAGGCCTTTAGTCAGTTTAGAACCGATCTGAATTTTATTCGGGGAATTAGATAAATACAAAGCCTGGGCATCGGTGTTGACTGCAATGAATTCAACACCCTTCAGACCGGCTGTTATCATTCTATTAACAGCATTGCTGCCGCCGCCGCCAACACCAATTACTTTAATGTTAGCAAATTGGTCCATGTCGATTTCAAACTCCAGCATTAATGATTGACCTCCTTTTGATGAGACATTTTTCAATGCCTTTAAACCTGACATCTATCTTACTCAATACCTTGTAAAATTCAAATTAACATAACTTTAAATGGTAAAATTCCACATAGAAGCTAAATTCCCTCTTTTTAGGTTTCAATTATTTGTTTATTTTTTTAAGAGGTAACGCCTAATAATAGCCATGTTTTGGAAAATCCGCACCCCGAAAGCGAATATTGCTGCCGTGTACAAGGCCACACCTACCCGCTCACCGATGTAGGCCAAACCTGCAGCCAGCAGCACATTACTGAAAAAACCGGTAATAAAAACAGTGTCATCAAATTTCTTATCCATCCCTGCCCGGATCCCGCCAATAACAGAATCCATAGCGGCCAGCACCGCCACTGACATATAATGGGCATAGGCCTGAGGCAGGGGCGGAGTCTTAATGCCAATGATCACTCCAATGATTAACCCAAGTAAGGGCAGCCACATATACGACTCACCTTCTAATATTATTTGTCTTGAAGTTCAGGAGGAGTTATAAACAGAGTTCTTAGCGTCAGGTGGAGTTTGGACTTCATCTGACGCTTAGAAATCGTTATCCAGAAGCTTAGCGCCGCTTGTCTCCCGCCTGAAGAGGCGGGAGTCTAGCGGTGGTTAGCTATCGGAAAAACTTTATCACCGGATTCCCTTTATAACTGATGTCTACATATTGGATTTTTTCATTGTATTTTTGACTGATAACTTCCTGGTACAGCTCTACTTTATCACTTATCCTGGTAATGTCACCGAGTCTTACTTCAGTTTCGTCAATAGTGAAGACACGGATGTTATTCACATCTGAGACGTTAATTTCCGATACAGCCGCCCTCATATCAAGAGGCATGGCCGCCAGATAGGCCAGGGCAGCACTTAGGTGGTCATCCTGAATATGTTGACCGGGCAAAGTATTAAAAGCCGTTACACCTGTAATAATAGGCAGATTTATACTAGCCAGGCTGCTGACCAGTGAAATACAATAGCTGTCATCTCCTATAGCGATGAACTGCCCAGGATTTGAAACCAGGCCGATAGCTTTACGCTCAGTAACATCAATCACAATTGTAGCCGGAAGATGCCTGGATATCTCAACATGTTTAATTATTGGGCTAAGGGCCACTTTACTCTGGGCCAGTTTTAAATTTGCCTTGAATATATTTACGTCCTTACCAAGACCCGACAGAGCCATTATTTGATCCCGGCTCAGCTGGCTGTTGCCATTAATCTCCACAGCCCTAACCCTGAATATGGGGGACTGCAGGAAAAAAAAAGCTGACAGGGAAAAAATAAAAATAAAAAAAAGGCTCTGAATAACCTGCCATTGTCTCTTTTTTGGACGGGAATGACTGATTGAATGAATACTAGGCATTTCCATCACCTCATTGAATATCATTATACCAAAAAGTTTGGCAAAAATATATGATACTGGCAAGATTATTTGGATGACTCGTCCTCAATTTTCTGTTCGCCATAAACGCGGCAGGTATGAGCGTCTACTCCGGTTTCCCTGGTCGGCATCGACTTATCTAGGCTGTAAATCTCCGGCAGCAAGTCGGCGTCCCCGAACTTAATGGCTCAGTAGGCATTCCTAACAGGATGACCGCCTCACGTTTCGCTATTCCTGCCAGCGAAACTTCCCGGCAGCCTTCGCCATCTGCGAACATACGGTGACTCCCCGACTCGCTGCTCTCCGCTTTTCAGCCAGATTCGTGACGATGCCGCCCAAGGAAACCTCCGTAAACGCTCATACCTGCTCCATTCTGGCTAAACATAAAATTAGTAAGCGGTGGAACACCTACCGTATGGGATAAAAACAGCTCCACTGGTTTGGCGTGGAGCTGTTCTTAATAAAATCCTTCTCGTGCAATTTTTTTGATGTAGTTATACTGTTTCCGTATCAGTTTCTTGAATTCCCCNTGGTCATGTTCATTAAAAAGTCAATATTAGGCTGTTTCATCTCTTGGCTCGTGTATCCCCCTCATAAGTATCCTTATTAATAAACCTTCCCACGTTCGGGTCACAATACCTTGCCCTCAAGTAATACAATCCTGTTTCCGAATCATACTGTTCACCGGCATACTTAAATGAGTTCGATATCGTCTCGTTTTGGTTTAAAATATTCCCCCACTCATCATACTGGTAACTGTTGACCACATTCCCGTTCGTATCAACAATCTGAACAACATCGCCGTAGCCATTATATAGATAATAGTATTGGCCACCGGCAGCTTCTTTTTTGACCAATAACCGGTCTGGTCCCCATACATAATTAGCCGTAACATTATTGGTTGCATTTGATTCAGCAATAACTTTGCCAGAAATATTGTAGTGATTCGGTCAGTCCGTCAGTTTACAACAAATAACTTGCAAAAAAGGTTTTTTTCTAAAGGAAAACATTATAAAATCATGAATAATATTGTGTGCCAGAAAAGTTTTTTAAAACCAAGAATCAGGAATTGAGGGGTCGATAATGAACATCAAATCTAAAATTGCGCTGCTTTCCCTAATCTTTTTATTTGTGGTGGGCCTCAATCTTCTAATGTTATTAGTGGCTGCAAATAAGAGACCGGCCTTGGGTGTTTTTGTCGGCCTTGGGCCTGATGAGCTTGAAAAGCTGGTTTCCTATCAATCAGGGGCTGCAAATAAGAGGCCGGCCTTTGGTGTTTTTGTCGGCCTTGGGCCTGATGAGCTTGAAAAGCTGGTTTCCTATCAAGAAGTCATCGTTGATGCCGGGTACTTTTCCCAAAAGGACATCGATTTCCTTCATCAAAACAATGTCAAGGTATACAGCTATCTTAACATTGGTTCAATTGAGAGCTTTCGACCCTATTATAACGAATTCCAAGATATCACTTTGGGTGACTACGAAAACTGGCCGGATGAAAAATGGCTGGATGTATCTTCAAACAGATGGTCCCATTATGTAATCAATGTCCTGGCTAAAGACCTGACAGATAAGGGGGTTGACGGCTTTTTCATCGACAATACCGATGTGTACAGCATCTATCCGGAAGACAAAATTTACGATGGAATACTAACCATATTGAAAGGCCTGAAGCAAAATTATGACAAGAAAATTATCCTCAACAGTGGTTTTGATTTTTTAGACAAAGCCTTATCAGAAAATGTGGACATTTTTGCCATTGTCCAAGGTGTAACCAGAGAATCTGTTTTAACAACAGTCGACTTTGCCAATAAAACCCTTTCCGTAAGGCCCAGAGAAGAGGTCAATTGGGCCTTAAATCGGCTCAAACAAATGAAAGCGTTGGGACCCGAAATCTATGTGGTTGAATATTCCAACACACCCATTGTTGATTTCTTTATCAGGTTAACATATCTGTTTTCCGGATATAAAGTCTATATTGCTAACAGCATCGAACTTAATTAAACTGCTCCCCTTTATTTGCGAAAACGCTACTGCTTCACGATTAGTCTCTTAATTCCAAAATATTTATCGCCAAAATCATCCTCATAGACATTGAGAGCCATTTGAGAATGCCCGTTGTCATCCTTAACTACTACGCGCCAGAAATAAATTCCCGGTGATAAATTATTAATTTCGGTCTTTGTCTCCTTTAAGTCCTTGATCGAGGTTAAGACAGTAGAGAAATCCGGGACCTGGCTAATTTCTAAATCATATGCCAAGTTATCACCCTGTAGATCGACAGATTGGTCCCAATGAAACAAAATTTTATGGCCAAATTGTTCTGGTTCGTCAAGCAAGACGGGCATCGGATTTTCCTGTAATTCGTAATAGTAAAGGAGATTTCTTGCCACCATAGCGGGGAAATCCTGGTACTGTTTTTCATAGGTATCTATAGTTATTGGTAAGTATTTTATGTCCGGCAGCTGGGTAATGTTTGACATAATAATGTCGTAGTAAGAGTCCAGAAAAGCCTTGGTTCGGGCCTCATTAACAATGGCCCTTAACTCCTCCACCTTTTGGTTCAGCTGCTCAATGTTGCCCGGTTTTTCCAGAAATCTTCGGTGCAAAACATTATCCCAGTAAACTGCCACACCCTTTTGCCACGTTGGTCTTTCTGTTATCAGGCCCCAGGCTTCATCGTAATCCCACGGCATAAAGTACCACTTTGTCGAGTTTAAGGGACTGTACAGGAAGAAATTGGAATGAGTTACCTGGGGGTTGTCAAACAAAATGTTAGCCGCTAACCAGGTTAAATAGTTTTCTTTATCAAAATATTTCTGAATTATGTCATCAATGTTAACAGAGGGATCATTAACAGCTTCCAGCATATTAATCAACTTCTGGTGATCATCACTGCCCCTGATCTCCAATATCTCTTCGAATTGTTGTTTCACATAGGAGCTGTCATTTTTGTTTTTTATATACTCAGGGTATCGGGAAAAATTAAAGTTTTCCGCTTTATAAAGATGGGCATTGGGATCTAATTGGTGATTGGTCAAAAACAGCTTATTGGGATGTTCAATTTGTGTAAAAAGGCCGTAATCTTCAAATTCCGCATTTGGTGAAGCAGATAAATCTTTGATGAACAGCCTGACCAAGCGGGTTCGCAAACTTGTGATGTCAGGCATGATAGAAAAATAGTCAAAAGCAAGTTTATTCCTAATTCTCAACGGATCCTTATAATCCTTGACCAGATTAATAACCTTTTGATTATGCCATAATCCTTCTTTATCATGTAAGGTTAGTTGAAAAGATTTCTGAACATCATTGCCCGGAGATTTCCCACGCAATTCCAATTCGGCATTGGTTTCCCGGACAAAAATACCGTTATCCAAAAGAGTCTTGTTGGCATCTTGAAAGAACACTTTAAATGGCACATCCGCTGTTTCATTACTTTTGCTGTACTTAATTATGTCCTGGAAAGTCAGGTTTTCTTGGTCACTTTTCTTGGCGGCTTGAAAGACAGTAACATAGATCTTGTCTGCTTTGGTTTGGACATCGTCTTGATAAATGTCGGCATTGTCGGTAATTCTTTCCTTATCCAGCGGATTCACCCAATTTTCGGCATCGAATGCTTCCTTGGTGTCCCCCCCAGTGAAATAAAAATAGAGAAAATAACCGCCAAAATACAGTACAGCACAAAAAAATACTGATATGATGCCCAGTTTCATCCAGAGCCTCATTATGCAGAAACCCCCATTTCGGTCATCAGTGTCTAACTCGCATAATCTCCGTTGTACTTGACAAGGATAGCACTTTCGACTCCTTCAATATTGGTCAGATAATCAACATATGAAGTATTGTCACCAGTTTTTCTTAATTCCAGGGTAAGTTCAGTTTTACCTTTCGCAACAGTTTTTGATTTAATGACATAATTAAGCTTATTCAATATGTACATGACATCTTCTTTAGCAGCTTCATCATGTTTAACGATAAGCAAATAAATAGGTACATTAAACTTTGCCCGGGACATAATAATGACCACAATTCCTATAAATAACGAACCGGCAACCGATACATGATATATCCCGGCTCCGGTGGCAATTCCTGCCGCAATGGCCCAAAACATAAAAACTACGTCCCAGGGGTCTTTGATGGCCGTTCGAAACCTTACGATACTTAGGGCGCCAACCATACCGAGAGAGAGAACGATGTTTGAACTCACAGTCATAATCACCAGGGAAGTGATCAAACAAAGCAGCACCAGCGAGGTGTTAAAGGTGTGGCTGTAAACTACGCCCTGAAAAGTTAATTTGTAAATATAAAAGATAAACAAGGCGACGACCAGCGAAATGATGAGGCCCAATAAAATATTCACCGGGGACATCTCGGCAAAATTAGGCAGCTCAAGAATACTTTTTTTGATGATATCCTGAAAATTTAATGTATTCACGCTTCAACCTCCTATCGGTAAATATCTAATCCCACTCTTTACATGATGACACATCACGTACTTTGAAGCTGCTGTCAGATTATGGTTAGTAATTTGTATCAAATCATGAATATGGGCCGGCAGGAATGAATCATATTTGACTTCCATAATCATCATGGGTGAATTAAAAATTCCTTTGGTGACAACAGTAGAGTCAAAAATATCAAAAGAATTTATGCCTGCCCTTAAACCCTGATCAAAAGTAATTCTCACATTTCCGGCTTCAAAAACAAAGGCTTCCCTGTCGTAATCAACTATCACTACCGGTCTCATCAGGTTATTCTTTATTTCGATATAGAATTCCCGGAAGAGCTTGTCCCCCGATTCCAGCAAAAAACCACAGTCATTATCTAATAATCGGTAAAACTGATCTTTGGTGATTGATTTGGAGGTTTTACTGATGTATTGGCCAAATTTGGACTTTTTCTCCAGTTTGATGACCCTGTCACTGATATTGTAAATACGAATTCTAAACTTCCGTCTCAACAACACTCCAGCTTCTTTTTCTTCCAGGGCAGTTTGGTATATATCATCAAAATAAAGACTTCTAATATGATAGCTTCCGGTTAAAGCCGCATATTTATCTAACTCCAAAGCATTCAGCAGTCGGTTATGCAAATACTGGTATTCATGATAGTTAACAAAATACTTCAGCTCATGCCGGAGTTTATGTTCTCCATATTTCATTGAATCTCCCCTTTCCCTAATGCTGCTGGGTTTTCTTCCAAAACCAGCTTTTGCACCCCATGCCTGGTTATGTGGTCATCACCCCTAAACTCGTCAAAAGGATACTGCCAATTCCCCTTGGCATCACGAACGACTACCTTCCAGTAGTACTCACCCGGTTGGAGGCTGCGGACACTATAGCTAGTGGCATGCAAATTTTTATCTGCGGCAACAATTGTTTTAAAGTCAGGATCCCGGCTGAGTTGAAAATCATAGATCAAATCATCACCCTGCAGATCATAGGAAGCCCCCCAGGTGAAAATATATTGCCCATCTTGCAATTTAGGAGTCCCTAAGAAAAAAGACATGGGGTTTTCCAAAGAATCAAAGAAATACTGTTTATCCTGTTCCATTAATTTCACCGGCGTATAGAACTGCTTTTTATATTGCTCAGGGGAAACTCTGAGATAATCCAAATCAGGTGGTCTTAACAGGTTCTCTGTCACTACACCATAATAACTATCCAACAATTTGCGCGTATTCGCCTCATTAATAATCCTTGAAAGTTCCGCAATTTTCTGACCTAAGGCTTGAACATTCTCTGTATCTTTAAACATCCTGCTGAATAAAACCATACCCCAGTAATTGGCCAAGCCCTTCTGCCACTTGGCCCTGTTTTCGGGTTGATATTCCATCTCGTCATAATCCCAGGGAAAGAAAAACCACTTATTTGAATTCAACGGACTATATAACAAGAAATTCCGGCTGTTGGTATCAAAATTATCGAAGATGATGTTTACAGCCAGCCAAGTCATTAAGTTATTCCGGTCAAAATACTTGTCTACCACATCATTAATGTCCTGGGTGTAGTCATTTACAGCAGCCAGCATTTCAACCAGCTTACGGTGATTTTCGGAGCCTCTCACTTCCAGGATTTTTTCGAATTTATCTTGGTTAAAGGTAGTATCTTCTATTGGTTTAAGCGCATCTTCATATTGAAAAAACTCGAAGTTTTCAACTTTATAGAAATTCCCGTTTTTATCCAGGTTATGATTAGTCAAAAACTTTTTGTTCGGCTGCTCCACTAAGGTAAATAACCCAAAGTCCTGGAAAGTTTGAGCAGGAATTGGTAATGAAAGATCTCTCACATATAGTCTGACGAAACGTGTCCGGAGGGAAACAATATCGGGGAGCATTTCGAAATAGTCGAAGGCTAATTTGTTCTCAACTTTGAGTGTAGAATTAAAGTGTTTATTTAGATTAATGATGGAAAACCCGTCCCATGCCGGGGTACTGTCAAAAAGCTTTATTTTATAGGATTTTTGCCGGGCCCGGCGCTGTGACTGCCCTCTCAGTTCCATGGTGGCGTTGGCCTGAAGATTGGCAAGATTTTGGGCACCGGGCGTTTCCGCCTCAAAGAAAACTTCCACTACCGGATCAAGGGAGTCATTCAGGTATTCGTCGGAACCCGCAGAACTATAATTGTTTAATTCTTCAAAAGTAACAGCACCTTGGTGGGTAGGCCGCAGAACCGTCACATACAATTTATAAAGCCGGGCATCATTGTCTTGACCGTAGATGGCCTTGTTATCAACAAGGGTGAAATCGTTTAAGGGACTGGACCATTCTTTTTCTGAATCGCTGACCGGGCCGATTGTTTCCGCTAACTCCGGTTTATCTCCATTTTTCTGGTTCGGCAGACCGATGAAGAGGACGATAGCCAGGAAGATAAAAAAAACCAGTCCCACCCCCCGCAGATTTCTTTTCATAGACTATCCTCCAATTTGGTTTAGTTTGTCAATAAAATTGTCTAAGAAGCCGCCTTCTTTTTCTTTCCAGGAAACATGAATGCAAAAAACGTAATAATCAATGTTCTTAAAATATTTAACCAGGACCATTATCGAAAGCAATAACGACAGCAGGCCCGCCATAAAAAATCCGAAGCCATAGTAGCTTTCACCCAGATAAACCGTGCCGAGAGAAAAGAGAAAACTGGTAACTGCAAAGTGCAGGGTAATCAAACAAGCCCCTTTTTGGTTATCAAAATAAAGGAGCAAAGTGATAATCACAAACATTATGATCACACAGAAATATCCGAGGGCCAGAATACTATACATATAAACCATGCTGGCTGTAAACCCGGTTAAGGGTAAAAATTTCATGCCTAAAATTATACTGGAAATGGTGAAAAACAACTGGATTTCCATGGCATATAAAAGTTCCCGGAAAACAGTTTTTCTTAAAGCTGTCTTCGCCACCTCAATATCTTCATAACAGGCACCGTTGTTTATCAGAAAAAAATAGCTGCGAAATTTTTCAAATAATGCTGTTTCAACTTTCACAACAAACATCACCAGGGTCGGAATGCTGCTCAAAAAGGCAAAAGAGGCCGGTACATCGTAGGTTGGAGCGAAAACATAAGTGTTTTCCAAAATTTGTTGCACCTCAGGGTTGGCCCAGAAAACCATGCTATGAATATACAATCCTAAATTAAAGAAAAAATTCGTCAAAAATACCAAATAATAATGAGTTGAGGATTTCAGAAAGTTAAAATATAAAGAGCTTTTGTCCCGAAAATACTGTTGAATTTCAACGGCCAGTAAAACATTGACAACAAAAATACATAAATCGAAACCGATCAAAACGGCTAAAATATGGTCCATTAGAGTGAACTTAATGAGAACCCATGCTGCAATATATCCGGCAATGGTCCCATAAAAAAAACTAAAGGCGACTCTTTTAAAGTTTTTTACCGCTGATACATATATGCTTAACAAAATCTCGAAAACAAGCTGGATAAACAATAGATAAGCAAAAAACTTATAGGCAAAAAATAAAGGGGATCTAAGGTAAAAAACCAGACCAATGGTCCCGGCAACAATTAATAATACTGCAGCCGAACCATAAAGGGCCGGCAGAATATCTTCATTTTTCCCCAAATACAGCCGATCCGATAAATAGCGGGATAACATCATACAATAGCCGCCTGTCAAAATAACCGAAAAAACGAAGGAGTACATGATGGTGGCTTGTAATAATTCTCTCTGATAAGTCGGAGTCCCAATGTATTTTAATAAAAATTGCAGAAAAGTTATCGCCAGGATACTAATCACAATGGGCCCAACCGTAACAAAAATTGAATAAAGGTGCGCCCTGACGAATGAAAACAATCCGCTTTTCCGGAAAAGCTTTTTTAACTCAAAGCCTATTCCCGCCATTTTCTTCACTTCCAACCTGTTGGTATAATTGTTTGTATTTTAAAATAAAGTCTGCTTTCCTATAGAAAGCGGAAACCCTATGATAGGCGTTTAGCCCAAATTCCTGCCGCATAGATGCATTTTCACACAATTTAATGATAGATTGGGCAATCCCTTTGTAATCCATCACGAATTCAATGAACCCAGCCTGTCCGTAGAGGTCTTGGTCTCCAAACATTAATCCCCGGCAGTCGCCGACATTGGTACACACGTGAGGTTTCTTGGCAGCCATGCCTTCCATAACAGCCAAAGGTTGTCCTTCACTGAGGCTCGTTAATACCAGAATATCCATTTTCCCAATATATTGGCGAATATCAACAGCACCGGTAAAGTGAACATCCTCCAAGTTTAGCTGCCTGGCCATTTCTAAACATTCCTCATAATAATCCTCATCTTCGTCTGCCGGTCCCATGATGAAAAATTCGGCATTTGCCACTTTATTCTTGACTAAAGCAAAACTCTGCAGCATTGTTTTAATATCTTTAATCGGGGTTATCCTGACGATAGCTCCGATAAAAATTTTATCTGTTTCTTTTTCGGTAGGGATATCCTCAAACCTGGCAAGGTCAATCCCGTTAGGAATAATCCTGATTTTTTCTTCTGGGCAGCCAATCTCTATTTGCAGCTCCCTGTTGGTGGCAAATAAAGACGTCACCACATCTGACAAATCATACGTACAGCGGGAAAGGCTATAGAAATAGTTGATCCACAGTTCCTTATAATAACCTTTAACCCAATCGGCTTTGATGATTTCTTCTTCGCGTTCTCTGGTGTAAATCCCATGTTCAGATAAAATTAAAGGTTTGTGGTAAAGAAATTTTCCGTAACTTGCCATTATCCCAGCATAGCCTGTGGAAACGGAGTGATAAATGTCTGCTTCCGGCATTTTATTCATCAGCAGATAAAATAAAATAATATAAATTGAACGAATGGTCCAAATAAATTCGGTAAAGGGAGTGTAGGGGTATTTCATTCGATATAAAGACATCACTAAATCAAAGAAATTTTTACTCATAAAGAAATCGGTGACATTGCCTAAAGGGGTATCGCGAAAAAATTCAAATATTTCTGCCCAGGAAAAAACATCCCCCATTAAAAGTCCCTCCAAAGCTTCGTGCTTCTCTTTGGAAAGCTTAAATCTTCTGCCCTTTTTCCCTCCTTCAAGCTTTATGTCATCAAGGAAAACACCTGTTACTTCGACAATGTTCTGGCCAAGTTGATATTTATATTTGCCTTTTGCCCTGGAATCCGGATAGATTGTATAAATAATGAATTCATGTTCGGGACATGATTTGGTTAATGTATCAATCCAGCTCGATACCCCGCCCAGGACATATGGATAACTTCCTTCAGAAATCAAACAAATTCGCATTAGTTCACCTGTCAAAGTTGATTTGAAAAACCGGTTTGTCAATTTGCACCAAATAAACATTTTCGTCAATTACTTTAACGCTGGCATTTTCCACAGATTCAATGGGTTTTTTACTCCTTAAAATAAAAAATGTTTCACCGAAAAAGTTGTCAATAGTTACTTTTAGGTATTCTTCCGTCTTTTCGTATTTAGGTTCAATTAATCGGTAATTGATCATTTCATTGGCCCCTTCTGAAGCCGTCATACCCCTTACCCAGGGGTAATCGTCAAACACCTGTTGGCTAAATTTATCAAATTCCTTCAATAGCTGCGACCAGGTTTTTCCGTTGGATCGGCTATTATCAAGAATATCGTCAGGATGGATGAAATGAGAGAAAAAGCCATGCATGGTGATGCCGTTGATCATGGTCCAAAGGCTTTCGGCGGTATACTCATAACCGGCAGTAAGTCGGGGGAATTCGATGATGCCATCATCAGCAATGGCAAATTCCTGTTCATAAGCATCGAGGTTAGGCCCTTTGGAATATAGTGAAGAAATAATCTTGATGCCGGTTTCGGCGGCCAGGAGAGCTTGCCTTCCTTCCAGGTACAGGATATTCGACGGAGGGACATAAACTTGCAGGGTATAATTGGGAAACGCTTTTTGGGCCAGAGCTATCACTTCTTTAATTCCATCAACCATGGTGGCAGCATCTTTCCACGCATTATAACCAAGTTCTTGATTAACTAGTGGCTGCATAGCCAACGATTGGTGGTTATATCCGTGAAGTCCGATTTCACCCCCATGGGAAATGATTTCCCGGCCGTAATAAGTTAAATCACTCATATCCAAATCGGTCGACCCCGGTTCAATTTTTCCGGTTTCATCGTTATACGAGCCGATAATCACCCCTGTATACTTAATGTTGTATTTTGACCCTATTTCAAGCACATTCGGCCACCAAATGTCTTTATAAAACCGAGGTATAGTCCGGCCATATTCCTGAAATATTATTTCATTTCTACCTTCCGGTACCGGGGCCGGAAAATCATCAATAAAATTGATTTTGGCATTGATAATCGGATAAATAAAATAATCGTCAAGTAAACTAATACTCCCTAAAATCAGCCCTCTATTCTTTTTATCGCCCAGAATTGTACCGTTAAAATAGATAATGTTGCCTTGCCCATATTTCTTTTTCCAAAGTAAGCTAACCCCTTCCATTGATTCGGCCAATAACTCACTATCATCTGAAATACGCAGACCCATTGACGAGTTTACAAAAAAGTCCGGTTCTTTTATTTCCAGACCTTTGCTTTTCAATAATACGTTATTCATAAAACGAATACCGTTCGCAGTATAATAATCACCAAATTCATATATTCCAAGTTTTCTGTATATAGTGTTAAAATTTGCGCCGACACCTAATCTAAAGGCAACCAATAAATTCCCGCCCTCAAATACATACTCCATCAATTCATTTACAGTACGGAGCCGGTCAAGATTTTCCATGATTAAAATTACGGACGTGTATTTGGGATTAATGCTGCTGACATCGCTAACCTTAGCAGAGTCATACCCGATTTTGATATAGCTCAAAACCCTCTCAAAGTTCTCTTTAATTTTAATAAATTCTTCTTTATTTTCATCATAGATAATCAGAAATTGCTCAGTTTGATTATTCATTTCGGAGATTTTCACTCCCGTCCCCTGCGCCAGGTCAATGAGGCTTGTATTTTCATTTGTGCTGAGTTTTGTGCCCAAATCCAGCCGAATGAATTCAATCACCAGACCCAAGATAAGAATGATTCCAATAACAACATAAATGTTCTTTCGCTTTCCCATTTAAACACCATCCACCCAAAATCTGATTACCTGAACACCTTTACTGGTGAGCCGGACATTTGATGACTGAAGCTTTTTCAGCAGTTGATCAAAAGATGGTTTATCTTTCATGAGATAAAAATACTTGAAATTAACCAAAAAGGCCTCTTCATCTGCACAATTTTCGAGATAGACCCTGCAATATTCGCCGGCTTTATCCATTTCCCCGGCTTCGAGCAAACTATTGATCAGTATTTTGTAAAATTTAGAATCCCCTGGACAGCTATTAAGGATGTTTTCCAGCACGTGAATAAAAGTGAACATAACTTTTTTCTTGTTTATTTCGTCCAACAAGTTGCTGTGAATGTATTCTTCCAAAACACCGGCATATCCTTTAGCGATTTCCAGATCCTGTTTTTCTTTTTCATATCGAACCGAAAACTCCTGGATTTTCAAATCCAATTTCCGCTTTATTTCTGTTACCGCTGCCGCAGCGTAATGTGATGTTTCCACATCATCATCCCGGACAGCAGTTTTTAACATGTCCACATATTGACTGAAATCCTTTTTGAGGGTGTCTATCAACTGCTGCCTCTTGGTTTTGGTGTCATTAATCAATAAGGCCTCTTCAAGGGGTACAACATTTCTTTCTTTGTCCATGTCCACCCGTTCAGCAAATAATGTAACGGGACTGTCTTCCTCGGTTTCGTCATCAATTTCCTTAATTCTTTTGTCCTTGAACAAATACAGAATCAGGATGGTGATCCAACCCCCAACCGGAAAGAACAGTGAAATACAGAAATTTGCAAATCTCTCTTGTTTGTTAATGCGGTTAACACCTATAAAGGCAATAATCACGCTAAGCAGTAAGTGTCCCCCTATTATTAAAGGCATCATGTTTTCCCTCTTCTAATAATTCAACTTTTATGTCCTTTTTCTGGAGTCTTGATATTACATAGGCCGCCTCTTCTTTTTGCGTATTTGAAAGCAAGATTAATAATTCATTCTTTTCGTTAACACCCAAGTAATCCACTTCCCGGATGCCCTTCTCAACCTCGTACGCCAAATCGGTCCCCCAGTTATGGGAATCTCTTACCAACAAGACGGTGAATTCAATTCCATGTGACTGTTTTGCTTCAGCTTTGCTCTTCAGCAACTGTGCAAAATATTTACTTTTAAATACTGATGTACCGCTAAAATACTTTTCATCATAGATGGCTTGATCATATTGATAGGCCCGGGCCAAAGCCGATGTGATCAGGCTGGTAACTACTTTTAAGAGATTTTGTTTGTATAGTGACATGGCTTCAAATTCCATATTGTATATCGCAATTACCGCTACCACTTTGTTATCAACCACAACAGGTGACATCATCATGGGTAAAGAAGCTATTAATTTTTTGTTAATGAACATGGCTTTGGTTTCCATCATAGCTTTTATTTCCGGAACATCATCGACTCGGAGGGACTTGGCAGCATTAACGGCACTTTCCAAAGATTTAGAGTTTAGCCGCAAAAAAGCTTGGTTTCGGGAAACAGAATAAATGTAAACATCTTTTGATCTCATCATTCGTTCAATGATTCCAACAGTTTCACCGAAGACCTTTTCGGGTTCCAATGAATCCAAAACACTGGTAATTTGTACTATTTTGCCAAAACTGTCCTCGGTATTGGTAATTTGGTCCTGCAGTTCTTTCCTGACAATTTTGCCTTCTAAATACATTTCGTAAAGAAAGTCGAATTTTCCTTTAATTTCATCCCGTTCAACTCTAGCAGCCTCAGCTTGGTTTTTGTTAGCATCCACAGAATAACCCAATACTGAACCAACAAAAATATACAGGCCGAATTGAACCAGGGTATTGATATTGTAGATTAAGTACAATAAATCTCCGGTACCTCGCATTTGCCACACAAACAAGACACAGGACAAAACGGTGGCAATGGTTGAATGTTTTAAGCCATACATTGTCCCCATAATAATAATATAAATCAGTGGAAAATCAACAGGGGTCCGGATGCCATGTTTTTCAGCGTATGTCGAGAGAAAAACAACTAATCCAAATGAAGCAAAACTCTCCAAATAGGGGACCATTTTGCTCAGCCAAGCCCCTTTTTTAGGTTTTTCCTTAAATTCGGATTTCTTTTCTATTTTAGGTTTCTTCTGACTGTAAAAATCTTTATACCACTCATATGTTTTTTCCAGACCTTTGTCCAGAGTGTACTTAGGAGACCATTGCAGTTCAAGTTTGGCCCGATGGTTGGACAGACGTGAATGCATGACATCCCCATTTCTGGGCAGGGTATATTCAATATTAACTGAACGGTGCAGATTTTTGATAAAATTAACCAAATCTTTAACACTGAAATTAATGTTGGCCGAGATATTCAAAGTATCGGCAGAAACGGCCTCCACAGACCTGTAAATAGCCTCAACCGCATCACCGACATAGATGAAATCCCGGGTTTGTTCACCTGTTCCATGAATCAGCAGTGTTTCACCGTTAAAGAGGTTGTTCATGAAAGTGGCTACCACACCGCCCTCACTTTTTAACCTTTGGCGTGGTCCGTATACATTGGAAAACCTAAGGCTGATGGTTTCCAGGTTATACGTTTGCCTCCACAGCCTGCAGTATTGCTCTCCGGCCAGTTTACTCACGCCATAAGGACTAAGCGGATTGCATTTGTCATTTTCCCGGAAAGGAATGGGTTTTTCGAAATTGCCATAAACTGTTCCTGATGAAGCAAAAATAAATTTTTTTACGCCGTATTTACTAGATAAATGTAGAATATTAATCAGGCCCAGAATATTTGATTCAGCTTCTGAAAATGGCTGCTCTAAGGACCGGGCTTCATCATTCTGAGCCGCCAGGTGGACGACTACATCAAACTCGTTATTGGCGAAAATCTCTTCACATTTCTGATCTCCGATATCCATCTTATAAAATTTGTGCTCAATGGAAACATTATCTTGATGGCCTGTTGAGAGGTTATCCATGATGTAGATTTTGTAGCCTTCTTTATAAAATCGTTCGGCGGTATGGGAACCAATGAAACCATATCCTCCCGTGATCAGGACTTTCATCATGCGCACCACCTTGATCTTGGGTCTTTTCAAATTTAGCCCTTATGATTTTAGTTGAGGGTTGGCCGAAGAATTAGCTAAACGACTGATTTTATGCAGCAAATCCTTATGATTAAGAGGTTTCTTCATACAGGCACTGGCTCCTGATGCAAGAATTTCGATAGTTTCCTGTTCGTTGTAGCTGACTGTCAGGCCAATGATGGGAATATCATGCCATCCTGATTTCCGGCGGATCTGACTGATTAACTGCAATCCATCGATATATGGCAGCAGCATGTTGATAATTACCAAGTCCGGTGCCGGCCCAACGTGGATTAACTTGACGGCCTGGTATCCTTCCGCAGCATATTTCACCTGAAACCCTTCCTGTTCCAGGAGATTTCGCAGAAGTTGGGCAGTTGGTTCATCATTCTCTGCCAATAATACTGTAGGAGCACTCCCAAAGAGGCTGGATATTGGTGCAGGCTTTACGATCGATACCGTGGGATTGGTCGCTGGCTCCGGTGGTTTCGTCGCAGGCTCCGATGGCTTAGCTGCAGGCTCCGGTGGTTGGGGGTCAAAAACTTGCGGCGGAATCTGTACTACCGGAGGTGCTTCGTGCCCGGTAAGGGCTACCTGAGCCAGTTCTTTCTTCAGGAACTCATCAGGAGCATCCAAGAGAATGGTTGGCAGCAGGAGCACATCGTCCTCTAAGGAAATGGAGCTCACCGGTGAAGAAGTAATTTCGGCAGCGCCGGAGTAATGACCAATGAAATCTTCCAATTCCCTGATGAGATGGTCGGTAGTGCTTTCTCCAAATAAATTAAGGTCCAGGATATCCTCAACTATTTTCACAACAGACCGGATTTCACGTTTTATCCCCATGATTTCCTTGTCTAAAGAAGCGAGTTGGTCCTTTATTTCCTCCTCAAAAAGGCCCGCTTCTTTGATTATGGCCTGTATTTTATGTTCCACCCGACCATGCATCCCGCCACAAAGGCTGCTGCCGAAATACTGTTGGTATTTCCGGACCAAGGATTTGCTTCCGCGGGCTGACTCCAGCCGGTACTTTACAAAATTTAACTGGTTTTCCAGTTCCTCCTTGTGTTGTAAGCCTTGTTCTATAGCATTGTTTTGAGCATCCTCCAACACCTGATATTTTTGCCGGCGGGCAGCCGTTTCACTTTTTACAATTATCGGGTCATACCCAGAGACAGACCGGGAAAACATTTCACTTCTACCTCCTTCCTGGTTTAATTCGCTGTACAGCGGCAGAATCGGATGACCCTGGCCGCTAATTCCTTTGGATTAAACGGCTTTTGCAAACAATCGCCGGCCCCGGAATCCAGGATTTCGATAATTTCTTCCTCATTATAATGATCAGTCATGCCGATAATGGGTACGTCTTTCCATTCTTCCTTGGCCCGAATCTGTCTTATAACCTGTAGTCCGTCAATACCGGGCAGCTTTAGATTAAGCAATACCAGGATCGGTGGTAACCCCTCGCTAATCAACACAGATAATTGGTGACCATCTTTTGCCCATTTCACCTGAAAACCCTCCTGTTCGAGGGCCTGCCTAGTTAAGATTGCTGTATCTTCATCATTTTCGGCCAAGAGAATGTTTTTATTTTGCCGATCCAGGACCAACGAATCGGTAAAATTCCGGGTCACGGCTGTTTCGGCCAATTCCTTTTCCTGACTGTTGTATTCGGCTTCATCTATGAATGGAAGAACAGGGTAATCATCCTTGAGCACTGTTAAATCTTGTTGGGTTTCGGCCCTTTGCTGAAATTGGTTGATGACATTGTCCAGATTTTTAATTCGCAAGTCAGCATTTGCTTGGCCAAAATCGTTAAATTCAAGGAGGTCTTCGACTACTTTGAGCACTGAATTGATTTCCCGCCGGATCTCCGCAATGTAATCATCCAAATCAATTGTCTTGACCTGTATGTCTTTTTCAAAATCCTCTGTTTCTTGCAACAATTGGTTGATTTTCTGTTCCGTCACCTGGTTTGCTTTCTCGATAAGATTGCTCATTACGTATTTTTGGTATTTTTCTGTGAGGAGAACAATCCCACGACTACCTTCAAACTGTGCTTTCAAAGAATCAAGCCTGGCCGCCAGCTCTTCCTTTTCATTTTGCGCTCTGGTCAGGGCCTGCTGTTTTCCCTCTTCCCCCCGCTTATGCGCTAGATACCGCTGTTCCAGCTCTTTATCAACACCTGCCCGATCATATCCCAGAAAGGAACGGCCAAATTTCATTTAACTCATCCTCCCGTTATAGCCTTGTTGCAGAGTTTGCAGTTCTTCCTGCAGTTGTTGCAAGACAGAATACCAATGAACTACTTCGTCTCGTTTTTCCCGCAATTTCTGCAAGGAGGCCATTTTCCGGGCCTGGGCCTCGGCCTGGCTTTGCTGAAGCTTAACATCAATTGACTCCAGTTCACTGTTTAAAGAATCAACAAGTTGAAGTTTGCTTTGGTTCAAGCTTTCCACTTTTTTTGTTAAACTGCTTATTTCCAACCGCAGATTTTCATTTGCTTGCAGCAAATTCTCTAATTCAGCTTGCTTTCTGGCAATAGCATCATGATGCTCTCTTTCCATTGTCGCAAAATAATCGTCAACTTCCTGGCGTCGATATCCAAATAATTTGCGTCTAAAGCCGGCCATATGATTTCCCCCTAACCATTTCATGGAGACATAAAAAAATCTGGGTCAATTGTAGGATATTGGCAGATAATGTAGAATTAATTAAATGGCATCCCTGCCATGTGAAGAAATTATATCATCCTCTGTTTAAACTAACTTTCGGCATACCTAAAGTTTACCTAAAGTTTGCTTAAAGCTCGCTTTAAAAATGATTAATCTGGGAGGATAAATTAATGTCTGGTGAAAAAATTTTGGTAGTCGACGATGATCCAGATATAAGTGAAGTAATTAACTTATATTTAACCAAGAACGGTTTTGAGGTTTTTTCCGCCGATGACGGTCAAAAGGCCGTCGATACAGCATGTTTACTTAAACCTGACTTAATCATTTTAGACATTCAGATGCCCAAACTTGACGGATTTGAGGTTTGCCAGGAAATTCGCAAGGAATCAAATGTCCCTATCCTTTTTCTCAGCTGTAAAGGTGAAGAAACAGATAAAATCGTGGGGTTAACTATTGGCGGTGACGATTACATCACCAAACCGTTTATGGCAGGTGAACTGCTGGCCCGAGTAAAATCCCACCTCCGTCGGAGCAGAACTGTAGGAACACAGAAAAAACCCGAAACCGGTGCTATCACCTTCCCGGGTATTTCTATTGATCCGGCCAGTCATTCCGTACTGGTTAACGGCCAGCTGGTAGCCCTGCCGGCCAAAGAATTTCAGCTTTTAGCCACCTTGGCCAAGCGTCCTAACGTTATCTTTGGCATTGAACAGCTCTTTCAGTCTTTATGGGGAGCCGACAGTTTGGGTGATAACCGGACGGTAATGGTTCACATCAGTAATCTGCGCAAAAAAATTGAAACAGATCCTGCAAATCCGAAATACATTCATACAGTTAAGGGAGTCGGCTACAAATTCAGTCCTCCGGCCGCCTCTGAGTAAAATTTGTTTCCCCATGATCATGACCATGAACTGAGGTATTTTTATGAATGAATTCCTTTCCATTTTCCTTTTGGGCACTTTCATTTGCGCAGGCTTTGCCCAGTTCGCCCTTTTTGTCTTACATAAGAATGAACCGGATAAGCTGTATTTTGGCATTCTGTGTATTTTCTTGGGACTGGTGGCAGCCCTTTCCGAAAAAAACTTCTTATCAGCAAGTTTACCGGTCCTGGCTCAGGAGAACCTGTATAAAGTGGTAGTATTAGCCATATTTATCATAATGCCGGTTTATTTAACGTTTATCAAATCTCTTTTCCCTGAGGCATTGCCCCCCGTGGTTCTGCGTGTTTCCCAAACTAGTGGTCCGATATTGGCCTTCGCCGCCTTGTTTATGCCAATCGCCCGCTGGCAGATGGCAGCACCTTTCTTTTTGGGCACTACCGTCATTTACTTTCTGTACCTTTTTTTCATTCTGGCCGCCGCCATCATAAGAAAAAGAGAAGGGGCAATTTTAAGCTTGACGGCCTCTCTCTGCCTTTCATTTTCATTCGTCATTTCCCTGATTATTACGGGTAACTATCTAATATCTCAGTTGTTTGATGAAATTTTTGTTTCTTTTGGCTTACTGTTATTCCTGATTTCAATTTCTTTTGTCGTGGTTTTAAAGACTACCGAAGTTATGACAAAAGTGGAGGAGCTTTTGCAAAAAGATAAAGCTGTGACTAAAGTAAAAGATAACTTCCTATCCAATACTTTGCAGGAAATACGCTCCCCTTTAATTAATATTCTAAAGATTTCAGAATCCTTGAGCGAGGCGGAGTCGGGAAATCTAAACGGCATCCAAAAGTCCAACATTTCTATGATTCTTTCTGCCGCGCGAAGACTGCAAACCCAGACCGGCGACCTGTTTGATTACTTAGGAATACATAAAAAGGAAAACCCGACCGATGCAGAGCCCCATAACCTGAATGCCATAGTCCAATCGGTCTGCGACCAATATCAATCTTTATTAAAGGGCAAACCCGTGAAACTGAAAAACGAAATCAGGGAGCAAATCCCTCCCGTTGGGGCAGATGACAACCGGGTCCGCCAAATTTTGGTTAACCTTATGGAAGCTGCCATTAAATATACCCCGAAGGGCGTTCTTGCCATCTCCAGCCAGAACTCGGAAAAAGCCGTAGAAATCATGATTACTGTTTCCGGTGGTGCTATTCCCAAAAACAAACTTGATGCAGCCTTTCATTCCCTGGACCGGTCTAACTTTTTGGCTCAGCCGGACCTGGATGCCACCGATTTGGAAATCAGTATTGTGAAAAGTCTTGTTGAATCTCACGGCGGCATCATTTGGGCCGAATCCGGCCCGGCACAGGAGTTTAAAATTATTTTCACCCTGCCGGCAGCCCTTAATGAATCACCGGAAACTAACCAAAATGAGGCCGGAATAATAATTCAAGCCTCCCTTACGGAAGCTGCTGTCAGCGAAGCAGCGGCCGCCTCTGCTCCCCTTACCGACAACAGCGCAGACTTAGAGGCCCAAAACCTGTCTCTGAGGCAGGCAAATCAAGCTCTCGAAGAAAAAGTACGTGAATTAAGCTCAAACTTAGAACAAACTAATCGAAAACTGGAGAAGATTGGTGAAGAACTCAGCAGGTTAGAAAAGTCCAGAAGAAACCTCTTAAGTAACATCTCTCATGACCTCCGCTCACCCATGACTTCTATTCAGGGATATGTTGATGCCATCATCGATGGGTTGGTCGAAGATCCGGTCAAACAGCGTGATTACCTCCTGCGGGTGCGAAACAAAATAACCGGTCTGTACCGGTTGACGGAAGAACTTTTTCGTTTGACAAAGCTGGAAGCACGGCAGGTTGAGTTTATTCAACGTCTGGTTCCGGTGGCCAAACTGCTCCAAAACATTTATGAGAGATATAAACTGGAGGTTTCGGCCGGTGAAATTCACTATGAACTTACGGTCCCAGCCGAGTTTACCAGTCAATGGCCCATGATTTTGATTGATACCGACCATCTGGACCGGGTCTTTGCTAACCTCATCTTAAATGCTGTCAAATTCACTCCACAGGGTGGAACTATTATTTTAAGCTGCGATTTGTCAGGTCACGATGTGGTGTTTAAGGTGACTGACACTGGGGCAGGCATAGCAGAAAAAGACCTGCCGTTTATTTTCGACCGTTTTTATATGGGTTCAAAAGCCCGGACCTCAACTGCAGGCGGCAGCGGCCTGGGACTGACCATCGCCAAAGAAGTTGTAGAATATCATGGCGGTAGTATCTGGGCAGAAAGCAAGCCGGGCGAAGGCTCTACTCTGCTTATAAAACTGCCCGTCTGCGAGACAGCCCCATTTCCGGTGGAATAGAACTATTAAGTAAGCTTTCTTCTCTTTAAATGACATTTGCCCAAAATTTTTTTCGGGTCTAGAAAGGCGCGCATCGTTCAGTTCCCTCGGAGCGCGCCTTTCTACCCTCTGGGTATCCATATCCGTAAGCAGCAAAGCTGCAACGGCTATAGATGTACTACACACTTAGCCTTTTCCACAAATGTGGAAAAGATATACTTTCCTGTAGTATAAAAAAAAAGCAGCACAGCTGCTGCTAAAATCCATTTACCCGCATTATTCTTGCGCCCAAAGCTGAGTATTTGCGCTCGAGATTTTCGTAGCCCCGGTCAATATGCCAGACATTATCTATAACCGTTGCATCTTCAGCGACTAAACCGGCCAAAATCAAGGCAGCTCCGGCCCTTAAATCCGTTGCTTCTACGAAGGTTCCGCTCAATTTGGGAATCCCTTTGACAATGGCGGCCCGGCCTTCTATTTTAATATTAGCCCCCATCCGCCGCAATTCATCAACATGTTTGTACCTGTTTTCAAACACTGTTTCAGATACTACTCCTGTTCCCTCGGCAATAGTCAAGAGGGCCATCATTTGGGCCTGCATATCTGTCGGGAACCCAGGATAACAAAGGGTCTTCAGATCCACAGCCTTCAGCCTGGCTGCTCCCTGAACCCTAATCCAGTTATCTCCCACCTCCACTATCGCGCCGGTTTCCCTTAATTTGGCAATAACCGCTTCCACATGTTCCGGAATCACGTTTTCAACCTTAATATTACCTCCGGTAATAGCAGCTGCCACCATATGTGTTCCTGCTTCAATCCTGTCAGGTATCACCGTATGCCGGCCAGAACCTAGTGTAGTAGGTCCGTCAATCTTAATCAAATCAGTCCCAGCTCCCCTGATCCGGGCACCAAGGCTGTTAAGGAAATTTTGGACATCTACAATCTCGGGTTCCTTGGCAGCATTTCTGATAATAGTCCGTCCAACTGCCTGGGTTGCTGCCATTATCAGGTTTTCCGTGGCCCCTACGCTTGGGAAATCCAAGTGTATCTCAGTTCCCTTAAGTCCATCTGACTGTGCTACCACATAGCCGTGTCTCTCAGATATTCTGGCCCCCAGGGATATAAAGCCCTTTAAATGCAGATCCATTGGCCTTGAACCAATGGCACACCCACCCGGTTAGGCGGCCTGAAGAGATTTCCTTTTACCCCTGTTCCCTTCTCAATCCCTTCGTTAAAATCAATTAATTTCATGGTCCCGCCTCCAATTCAGTCGGGTGAGATAGTGAAACATTTTAAACCTACCAGCCGTTCCGGAAAGTTGATTGCAATAATTATTCGTTCTTTGATATACTATATTTGGCGTGAAAAATGAACAGCTTCGATAGTTTGCAATAATCTAACGGGATTTTGATAGGGGGTACACTTAGATGCATGTGCTGATTGTTGATGATCATCCTTTGGTTTGTAATGGGATCAGGACTATTCTCACAGCGGAACAGGAAATCGAAAATGTGATGCAGGCTAATGACATTAAAACCGCTCTGGATTTGATGTCCGAGCACTACTTCAACCTAGTGCTGGTGGACATGAGATTAAAAAATGAAAACGGTATTGATTTTATTGAGAGGGCAAAGCACCTTTATCCGCAATGTAAATTTATCATCTTATCATCTTCTTCCATGGCTGAAGATTTTGAAAAAGCAATAAAGGCAGAAGTTGATGGATATATTCTCAAGGATGCCTTTCCCGAAGATATTGTTTACGCCATTAAAACCGTATCTAAGGGAAGAAAATATTTTGACCCTGTTTTTATGGAAAAGAGAAATGACCCAGGTCACAGCATTGAACCGAAAGGATTTTGGGAAATACTCTCCCCTAGGGAAAGGGAAGTTTTGTTCTGCCTTGGCAAAGGACTTTCTAATAAAAAAA
>JAVSMW010000011.1:0-174804 GCA_032027005.1 Thermincola sp.
ATTTACTAAATAATCTTACCGGGTTGATGGATGACGGAGTAAAAATATTTTGCAGTATTTATGCTTTGCCGGGTAAAAACAAATCGGCGTACTACAATATACTTGGGACTATCGTAATAAAAAACAACCCTTCAGGAAGATCGACACAAAAGGGAATATCAATTGCTCATGAATATGCGATTTTTATAGCCAATGGTCCTTCAACTAAAATAGGGAGATTAGACAGGACAGAAGATCAAAATGCAAGATATGATGAAAAAGATGAAAAAGGTTATTTTGAATGGGTTAATTTTAGAAAACATGGAGGTTTCAAAGCAGAGTCGCCTTCTATGTTTTATCCAATTTTTATTAATAACAGCACAGGAAGTATGCGAATACCTAATATGGAATGGGATGAAGAAAAGAAAAAGTGGGAATTGATGGAGAATCCACAGGAAGGTGAAACGATCTCATTACCTATTGATGAAAATAATATTGAACGTCGTTGGAAGTGGGGCGTTGACCGTGTTTTATCAAATCCAACTGAATTTTGTATTCGGAATGATAGGAATGGTATACCTTCTGTTTATGTAAAGGCACGTTTGAATGATGAAGGAATACTTCCCTTAACTTGGTGGGATAAAAAAGAATATTCTGCTACTGCATATGGTACAAACCTATTGAAAAATATTTTTATGGATTTGAATGTTTTTTCGTACCCGAAATCTATTTTTGCAGTAATTGATTGTTTGAGAGTGTGTAATATAACTGATGATAGTGTCATTTTAGACTATTTTGCAGGCTCCGGTACTACCGGGCACGCAGTAATTGATCTAAACCGTGAGGACAAAGGAAATCGCAAATATATCCTTGTTGAAATGGGAAACTATTTTAATACTGTTACAAAGCCAAGAATTAAAAAGGCTGTTTACTCGAAGGATTGGAAGGATGGCAAGCCACAAAACAAAAATACAGGAATTTCACAAATTTTCAAGTATGTCCGGCTTGAGAGCTATGAAGACACCTTGAACAATATTGACCTTGTTCGTTCAGCAGAGCAGGAAGGCCAGTTTAGACAGAATTCCATGCTGTTTAACGAATATCTTGTCTCTTATATACTGGATATCGAAAGTAGAGGCAGCTTGCTTAGTCTTGATCGATTCAAAGCGCCGTTTGACTATAAAATGAACATAGTCGAAAACAATGAGATGAAAGAAACGAATATTGACCTTGTAGAAACATTCAATTATTTACTCGGCCTTACCGTGCTGCGCCAAAGCGCTGTTAACCGCTTTAATGCTGCCCCTGACGATAAGGGTCAATATGAAAATGCTGTAAAGCTCATAGCAAACAAGGAAGGTAAATATGCATTTAAGCAAACTGAAGGTATTATGCCAAATGGAGATAAAGCCCTGTTAATTTGGCGTAACCTTTCCGACGATTTAGCATCAGACAATGCTGCATTGGATGCTTTCTTTACCAAGCACTGCCTTGACCCGAAGGACAACGAATTTGACATTATATTTGTTAATGGCGACAACAACCTTGAGAACCTTCGGCTGATTGACTGCGCTTCTTCAATATCGCCAATAATCATGTACAGCTTCTTAAGCGTCCGCCCCAACGTCGTGTGAGCGAAAGTCGTAAGCCCAAATAGCTTTTTTGCCTTTTCAGCCGCCTTCCGTTGGGACTTGTTTCCGTCGTTGCAGTATTCATTGATGGCGTAAAGATATACTTGTATTGGGTACCACTTGCGTGGCATCAGGTACTCAGGCAGTATGACCATATGAGGCGTATCTTCGACATCGGCCAACCAGATTTCTGGTACCTGGATATCATATACCCGGTGACGATATTCGATGCTGCGGCTATGATACTTGATGATATATCCTTCCTCGAAAAAGCAGTTGCTCTTGCTTTAGAGATATGATGATGATTTTTTGATCGGAGGTGTTTTCAAGCGAGCAGGGTTGTGTTAGTATGAACATGTGGACATCCTCTTTTAGTTTCGTTTTGTTTTCGCAAATTAAACATACACTAAAATGTCTGGATGTTCCACTTTTTTTGTCAGTTTTTACAGATCAATGCCTTCGTTACATAGTGGCTCAATTTATGATCACATAAAAAAAGAGCCCTTCTTCTGGCTCCATTCCACGTGATCGTTGGCTCCGCCTTTGGATCCATTTGTCGTGATCGTTTCCAAATTTTTGCATAAACATCAAAAATACATGATGTCATCTATAAAATAGACCAAAAAATCGGTGCAAAAAATGCATTTTTTTGCACATTTTTGTTCCAGAACCACTATATGTTGTGGTCAAACCGTCTTATTTTTCCTTCTGACCACATTTTGTCATCAGAACTATACTCTCAACGTGTGTTTTGGCAATAAAGTGATACTGATGCGCGGAATGTTTATTTTGCAGAAAAGTTAGACCCCCTAAAAGTGAGGGGAGTCTGGGTGAGATGACCAACTTTTCGCTCTGACAGAGCTACTCCTCATGGTTTTTGTTTAGAAGCATATCACATCGATATTGTAACACTGTCCATCAAATCGGGTACGTGGCAAGCAAGCACAAGAGGATAAAAAACTTATTTATATCAGAAACTTTATTCGGTATAAACCGCTGAAGTATCAATCCCTATGGTATTCGTTCTACCGTCCCATGTAACACCGAAGTTGATAGCTTTTCCAACATCCCTGAGTTTAAAATAATTATACCCATTTATATTGTAAGCAGTAAGTGATACCTCTTGCCCGTTCAGAAATATTTTAGAAGTTGTAGGTTTGGCTTCTTTTGATGTTGGATTTGCTGATACCGAAAGCTCTCCTCCAGCAGAAGTATATACCTTATTGGTTGTCAGGCTTATTGCATTTTTAGTGCCGTCCCAGCCTACTTCAAACTGTTTCTCAGTTCCGTTTACAGCCATTGCCAAGTCACGCAATTTAAAATAATTGTTGCCGTTAATGTTGTACGCTTCAAATGATATTGACTTACCGTTTACCAGAATTTTCGAATTCGTTGGTAAAGCGGAAATTGCCATATTAGTTGATGACGAAAAAATTACGACTTTCATCGGTTGATTTATATTAGTTGTTAATCCATTGCCAAGTTGACCATCTCCGAGTCTTCCCCATGACCACAAGCTGCTGTCTTCTTTAACTGCAAGACAATGGCTTTGGCCTGCGGAAACCAACTTAACTTTTTCCATAATTTTTACAGGTTTATGTTTATCGACCGTTGTCCCATCGCCAAGTTGTCCATAGCCATTAAATCCCCACGCCCACAGGCTGCCGTCTTCTTTAATTGCATAGCCACTGGACCCCCCTGCAGAGACATCCTTTACCTTATCCATAATTTTGACCGGTTTGTGATTCTCGGATGTTGTTCCATTGCCAAGTTGGCCATAATAGTTATACCCCCACGCCCACAGGCTGCCGTCTTCCTTTATTGCATAGCCACAAGACCCCCCTGCAGAGACATCCTTTACCTTATCCATAATTTTAACCGGTTTATTTTTATCGGATGTTGTTCCATCACCGAGCTGGCCATAATCATTTCTGCCCCATGCCCATAGGCTACCGTCTTCCTTTATTGCAAAGCTATGGATAACCCCTGCGGAAACCGCCTTCACACCATCCATAATTTTCACCGGTTCCGCTCTGTCTGTGGTCGTTCCATCACCAAGTGTACCATAGTGATTTGCTCCCCATGCCCATAAGCTTCTATCGTTCTGGATTGCAAAGCCATAGTTATACCCTGCGGAAACCTCCTTAACATCAGCCTTAATCTTGATTGGAGTGGCATAATTTGATATAACTGATGCACCAACATAGCGTTCCCCCCATGTCCACAGGCTGTTATCATTCTTAACTGCCAGGCTGAAGTTGCCTCCGGCAGCAAATGAAGTGACACCGTCCATGATTTTAATAAGAACCCCGCTATCTGCTCCATGTCCAAAACCCCCGCCTTCTCCGGATCCATCACCTAACTGATTGTCTTTGTTATCGCCACACGCCCATAAACTACCGTCTTTTTTAGTAATAAGACTATGGGTGCGCCCCGCACTTATTCCCTCTATATCGTCGGATATTTTTTCCGGTTTATTTATTACGATTTTCATTTTTCCAACGCCAAGTAAATTGTTATTATTGTCCCCCCATGCCCAAAGACTGCCATCTTCTTTAACTGCGAGAGTTTGATATTCTCCTGTGGAAACTGTTACAAAACCGTCACCTACCTTAACCGGTCTGTACCTATCTTTAAAAGTTCCATCACCAAGTTGACCGGCATTGTTATATCCCCATGCCCAAAGGCTGCCGTCTTCTTTAACTGCGAAACTCTGATTATATCCTGCAAAAATGGCTTTCACTCCGTCCATAATTCTTACCGGCGTCTTCTTTCCTTCATTGGCTCCATTGGTTCCATCACCCAGTTGGCCATAATAATTTTCGCCCCAGGACCAAAGACTTCCATCCTCCTTGATCGCAAGGCAATGACGAAGTCCTGCGGAGACGGCTTTTACCCCGTCTAATATTTTTACCGGTGTTTCCTTATGTAAACCATTAACTCCGACGCTCCACAAGCTTCCGTCCTTCTTGATGGCATAAACGGCGGAATATCCTGAGGATACAGCCTTAACTCCTTCCATCATCTTAACAGGCGCATAACTTACTGTTCCCAGTGGCAAATTGGGGTTAAATTTGATAGGTTTGCTTTGGTCAACACCCCATACCCAAAGGCTGTCATCTCCTCTAATTGCAGCTATGTGACCTTCCGCAGCGACAGTTTTAACATCATCCATGATTTTCAACGGCGATATTTGCCCCGTGGTAACCACTCCATTTCCGAGATCACCGGCATCACCCCAAGCCCATAATGTCCCATCTTCCTTTACTGCAAGGCTGTAACCTCCGTATTGCGGCCAGGAATAGATACCGCCAGCAGAGATACTCCTGACCTTGTCCATAATCTTTACTGGTGTGGTTTTGTCTACCTCTGTCCCGTCGCCTAGCTGGCCCCGATTGTTCACACCCCATGCCCACAGGCTTCCGTCCTTCTTAATTACCAGATTGTGTAACGGACCAACAGCAATCGCCTTAATTCCATTTCCCTGCATCGTATTGTCCGCAAATACAGGTATACCCTGCATGGTGAAAAGCATTACCGTCACTAATAGAAAAGACAAAACCTTTTTCATGTTAAATCCCCTCTCCGTGCCAATTTAATATATCGCATTAGTAACGAATGTGATTTACTATTCGATATATGAAAAAGAAGTATCATTGTGTTTCTAATCCTATGGTTTACTGTCAATTATCAATGGGAACGAAATTGAAGCTATTTTATTTAAAGCATCCCAACTAACTTCAGCTCCCAGGCTCTCGCTAATAAAACGCAAAGGAACCATGGTCCTGCCATTGATAATTTTTGCCGGAACGTCTAATTGTTTTTTCTGGTCATTGACATACGCTTCACTGCTGCCAATACTCAACCGCACATTGGTGCCCATTAAGGAAATTCCTACAGTTTGTGTAGTTTGGTCCCAACTTACTTCTGCCCCCATTGCCTCAGCTATAGGTCTGAATGGGATCAGCAGCCGACCATTTTGAATTACTGGAGATACATCCATTTCAAGTATGGTTCCATTAAACCTAACTATTGGGTTGTTGAAAGGTGGAATAAGATTTGATATGTTCCAAATATAAATTGTATCTGCAGTCCTATTATCTCCTCTAATTGTGGCGTAAACAGAATCGGACGAAATCAAATATTTATTATTAATGCTGATTTCAAAAACCTCTCTAAAATTAATGTCGTATAATTCTTTAAGTAATTTACCTGTTTTTATGTCCCAGATTTCATGGTATGGCATGTCTTTTTTTTCCTTGTCCCACAGCCCCTTATCAACCATTAAATATCTAACATCTTGACGAGTGACGAGGTATCTTTTGTCTTGAGACATAAAAAAACCATTATTCTTATATTTATCTTTGAATGTCTTATCATTTTTCCCACTAACAATATCCCATAATCGGATTGTACTATCTCCCCATGAGGTCACTACAGTTTTATTATCTGGGAGGAACTCAGCACCTTTCAATACTGCCTGACTACTCGCATTAATAATGTTTTCTATCTTGGAAATTTGCTTTCCAGTTACCAAATCATAAAGCATCAACCAAGCCTTATTTTCGATCCGCAAACCAAGGACATTTGATTGTTCGTCTACAATAACTTCTGTATCCTCTTTTTTAATGTAGTCCCAAGGTAGCCCGACAGAGATTGATGTCTTATTTTTGTTATTTAGGTTTACAACAACTAAATTGTAACTTTCATGACCAATTTCATTTTTATACCTGGATTGAAGGATTAATCTATAATTTGGGGTAAGCCAAAAGCCACCAATCGACTCGCCGCCAGAGTATAAGGTATTGATTTCCCCATTTTCTAGATCAAAGGCTTGTATTTTATCGTTTCCATCATTATAAACTAAATACTTTTCATCTTCACTAAATTTAACTCCTGTTACTGAAGTTTCAATGCTGGCCATTTCTATTCCGTTTTTTAGGTTTATAATCCTAATCTTGTTACCAAATTGACTGTTATAAATATTTGTGGTATCAGGACGATCAAAAAATGCAAGATAATTCCGATCCTTGCTTATTGTTACCCTGTCACCAGGAACTTGACCAAGCGAAAAGTAATGCAATTGTTTTCCTTGTTTTAAATCGAAAACATAAAGATAGCGAAAAACGTCATATCCGTCTGTGGCATAATAAAGGGTTAGGCGGATTCACCAAATCAAAGTATTCTATAACATCTTGAGGTATTGTCTCAGTTACTCCGCATTTACGACACTGATAGATAACCCCACTGGGGCGTTTCCCCACCGAGTTTTTGTTTGATGTATTCGATCTCTTTTTCATATGCTATTTCTGCCCTCCTGGCCATTATCGCCAATAAACTACCATATTTGGGATACACTATATCATTCATTTCCATCTGATGCCCACATTTACTACAATTCAACGGATCATAGCCAAAAGTCTTCTTAATTCGGCTTCTCCAGCTTGCTCTTTTATATACTACTTGCTTGTACCTTTTCCAAACGCTCATCACTTTTTGTACTTTTCTTTTTTTGTTTCGCGCATAGATTCCGTAGTACCTTACCATTTTAAAATGTCTCTCCGGTATGTGTCTTACTAATTTACCGATGAACTCAGATGCTGACATCTCTACCTCAATTCTTTCCTTGCTTTCATGGCTCTCATACCAAAACCTTACGTTTTCACCATCATAAGATATCAGCCTTGATTCTGCCATTGCTGGCCTTCCAGTGTATCGTCCAATGTATCGAGTCGCACCTATTGAATCCTTTAATCGGTTTTTGGCATGGACGTAAAATCCTTCTGTATTATAACTATACATCCTATTTATCAATTCTTTGTTTTCTCTTGTTTTCTTAAGCCTTTTCTTTAATTCAAGCAACAACCCATGCTGCCAACTTTTCCGTAACTGTTCATAAGAGAAAAACTTCATGTCTGTCCAAATGTGGTCGTTTCCAAGTCCTCCCTCAGTTACGATTAGATGAACATGCGGATTCCATTTTAGGTCTCTGCCAAATGTATGGATTACCGCTACTACTCCTGCTTCCAGTTTCCGCTTCTTCGCCCTAAGCCTCACAGATCGCAGCACAGTATTTGCCGCACAGTCAGATAACACCTTAAGAAGTTTTCTGTCCCTCAGAAATATTTGTCTCAGTTCTTCCGGTATCGTAAACACCATATGACGATGACCAACATTCAATAACTGTGTGCATAATTCCCCAACCCATTCGTCTATATATACCTTACCGCAAGATGTACAAAACCTACTCTTGCATGTAAATGCAACTTTTTTCCGTTCCCCGCAATGAGGACAAAGATACTCCATAAAGCCATTACTGATTTCCTTGCACTTAAGCATTTTTTCAACTTCTTTTTCAACTACTGGTCTAATTTTATTCTCGGATTTGAATGGCTCCCATTGTTCACTAAATATTTGTTTGAATGTTATCCTCTTTTCAACCGTTCTCATAGTATTAATATCGTTATTTAAGGCATTTTTCTATAGGTTAAATATTAATATTAAAAGACGTGACCGTTAACGGTCACGCTTCGCTCTAAGGTTTTCCACAAATGCAAATTCTATAAATTCCTAGGCAATAAAAAAAATGCAGCTGCCTGATTGCAGCCACATCTTTTTCTTTTTCGAGAAGTTATTTAGCCACCTGCGCCTGTATCAAGATTGTTCAACAATGCGCGCAGTTAAAGTTTAGCTTCCCCACCGTCCCAGCGTTTAAAAAGCTGGTGCTCGATATTTAATTGGTCCAGGGTCTTGCCAACAGTCTGGTTGACAATATCATCAATAGACCGGGGCATATGGTAAAATGCCGGCATAGGCGGGAGTACGACGGCACCAATTTCCGCCACAGCCATGAGGAGTTTAAGATGTCCGGTATGCGTGCTTCTGTTTTTCACTAAGTGTGTTGCATTTAATATTGCAATTTAGGACCATATTTATTTACCAGTAAAGTTAGGCTTTCGCTTCTCTAAAAATGCGCCGATACCTTCTTTGCGGTCATCACTGGCAAAGACGATGGCAAAATTTTGAATTTCCACGTTTAAGGCAGAAGTTATATCCAGGTTTATCCCGGTGTTGACGGCTGTCTTGAGCATTCTCATAGCTACCGCAGGTTTGGAAGCTAGCTTCTTAGCTAGTTTCTGAGCTTCTTCAAGGAGGGAATCCGCCGGTACTACTTTGTTGACCAGGCCAATTTTTTCTGCCTCAGCGGCATCGAAGACTTCCCCCAGGAAAAGTATTTCCTTGGCTTTAGCAGTACCCACCAGCCGTGGCAAGCGCTGGGTGCCGCCGCCACCCGGGATAATGCCCAGGTTAACTTCCGGCTGGCCAAATTTAGCGTTATCGGCTGCCAGGCGGAAGTCACAACACATAGCAAGTTCGCTGCCACCGCCCAAAGCCATACCTTTGATAGCAGCAATAACCGGTTTGCCTAAATTTTCGATTTTCTGAAAAGCTATTAAAGAAGCCTGGCAAAAGTCGTATACCTCTACCGGGGTCAGCTGCGCCATTTCGGAAACGTCCGCACCGGCTGCAAAGGCTTTATCTCCCGCCCCAGTAAGGATAACAGCCTTCACGGAAGCATCGGCCTGTAGTTCATCTGCGGCCTGGCTCAGCTCTCGAAATACCTGGCTGTTCAGGGGGTTAAGAGGGGGACGATTTAGGGTGATGGTAGCAACTCCATTTTCTTTTTGCAATTGAATTACTTCATAAGCCATGTGACTGTTCTCCTCTCTAGGATACCTTGATAACCAAAGCTGCCCCGGTGTCTCCTGCAGCACATCCGGTAAACAGGCCGTAGCCGCCGCCGCGAATTACCAACTCTTCAATCAGCTCAATAATCCCCCTGCCTGCTGTAGGTGCCTGGGGATGACCATAGATGAGGGAACTCCCATAGTTGTTAAAGTTCATTACATCAATACCCATTTCTTTGGCCATGTGGACATCGTTGGCTGCGAATGGATTATGGGTCTTAAATGCCTTCACATCACTGACGCCAATACCCGCTTTTTCCAAAGCCATCATAGCTGCCGGAACTACTGCCATGGCCATGTGGGCCCTCTCAGCCCGGGCATAACCGTAGGATACCACTTGAATTTGGATGTTCTTATCACTGCTTAGTTCATGGGCTTTATCCCTGGTTGTTACGATAATCCCAGCGTTGCCGTCGCATGGGTGGGTCTGCGCGCCAAAGCTGTGCACACCACCCTCAAGAACCGGTTTCAGTTTGACCAGTGTATCTGAAGTGGTAGGGGTTACCCCTTCGTCTTCAGCCACCACTACTTCTTTTCTACCCTTTTTAAATTCAATCGCAAACATGTATCTCTTCTGAAACTCACGGTCATTAGCCAATGAATCGAGGTATTGTTCATACCGCCTGGCAGTGACTGCGTCACACTCTTCCATCGTGATGTTGCCTGCCTTTTTTACTACGTTTTCAGCCGTCTGAATCATGGGAAACTTACCTTGGGGATCCAGAAAGTTATCCATTACCCAGTCTTCTGAAACCACTTGTCCTCCGGGGCCGTTTGTATTTGGCCAAATGGTATGGGGGCCATTAGACATCCTGTCTGTCATCAGGCAGAACGAGTTATTAAAATTGCCCATTTCCACGCCGGCTGCCGCCAGGTGGACAGCCGTAGTGCCGGTGGAACAGGCCTGTTGAACGTGAAGGCCCGTGGTTCTCTCTGCACCTAACAGAGCTGCTGCCAAGGGAGCAGTGTAAAAAGTATGCAATTGGCCGACAGTTTTTCCCACAAGCAGGTAATCAAATGTTGTCGCTTCCAGGTTCTTTGATGCCAGCCATCTCTTGGCAGTCGCTGCACCCAGCTCTATAGAATTTTCGTTTTGGATGCTTCCCTGCCACCTGACAAACGGTGAACTATAATATCCTCCATAAGGAATAAATGCTTTTGAATACACAACAATCCCTCCAATTATTTATATTTGTAGAAACCTTTAGCCCCAAAACTACCCTGCAGCATTGTACTATAGGCTATAGTATAGGGGCAAAAAATATATGTTCTATTGATTGTAGGTATAAAAGCCTTTCCCGCTTTTTCGACCCAAGTGACCAGCCTGGACCAACCGCTTATGCACAGTACAAGGCCTGAACCTTAGATCTCCTGTGCCTTCATACATCACGTTGAATACAGCCAGAGCTGTGTCCAGCCCAATTAAGTCTAACAAAGCAAGGGGGCCCATGGGGTGATTCATCCCTAACACACAAGCATTATCAATATCCTCAGCCGAAGCTAATCCATTCTCGTAAGCAGATACAGCTATGTTAAGCAACGGAATCTGCAGATAGTTCACCAGGAAACCGGGGGTATCCTTGGCTCGGATTGACTTTTTGCCAATTTGCTCACAGAAGGAAACTGCGGCCTGATAGGTTTGTTCACTGGTTGTTAAACCCATTACCAATTCTACTAGTTTCATAACGGGAACGGGATTGAAGAAGTGCAGGCCGATAACTTTGTCCGGTCTTTTGGTTGCAGCGGCAATCTCTGTCAGAGACAGGGCAGAGGTATTACTGGCCAGAATGGCCTCAGGTTTTACAATTTCATCAAGCTGTTTGAAAATTTCCTTTTTCAACTCAATATTCTCAAAGACAGCTTCTATTACCAGATCTGCGTCTGCCATTGATTGATAGTTGTCACACAAAACAATCTTATCAAGGGTGTCTTGTTTTTTTTCTGCAGATACTTTGCCTTTTTCAACAAGTTTTTGCAGGACCTTGTCAAGTTTAGCCTTTCCCTTTTCTGCCACTGCCAGATTGGTCTCAAATAATAAAACTTCAATACCTGCCTGGGCAACGGTCTGTACTATTCCAGACCCCATTGTGCCTGCTCCACCGATGACAACGATCCTCTTAAATTCCGCCATCTCATCCACTCCACTTTTTTATTTTTTGGCTGTATAAGCAGCCTCTCGGCAATTCAATCTTCATCTGGGAAGCCAATTTAAATACTATTTTCCAACTATTCTTTCAGCAGCATCTGCATAATAATTAGCTATTTCCTCAATGTTAAATTTACCATCTGGGTCATACCATTGCGGAATCCCATTACACATGCCTAATACTAAAAATACCATTAAACGGACTTCATCATCACGAAAAATACTTTCATTAACTCCATCTTTTAAAATCCTTAGAAAAACCAATTCTACTTCATCTCGAAAAGCTTTGTAATCCTCATAATATTCCGGAGATAATGCTTTTTTATGATGTAAGTAGATTAATAAATAATTTTTATGATTAAGTAAAACTTTTACATTACTCTTAACCGCTTCTCTAAACTTTTCTCCGGTAGAAAGTCCTGATTTTTCTATTTCCTTGAGTTCAGACAAGGCAATGTTTATCCCAGTGGTCGTAATCTCATAGAGAAGCTTTTCTTTGCTTTTAATGTAATAATAAAGACCACCAGGCGGAAGTCCTACTGCTTCCGCAATATCTTTCATAGAAGTTCCCTTAAAACCTTTTTGAAAGAAAAGGTTAGCAGCCGCTTTAAAAATTTCCTCATTCTTTTCAACAGAAGCAAGATGTCTTAATTTACGCATGATACCCCTCCCCAAAAAAGTAATACTATTATTAGTAAACTGTGCTGGGAATAAAATTGCAACCTGTATTATAAAAATTTCTTAATAAATGGGGACAATTTGATAAAATTAGAGCATTTTTTTATCTTTTTTCATCTTTTTTTCTGTTTAAACTTTTCCTTATATAATTTCGCCTCTTCAGAACCCCAATATTGTCTTACTGCTATTTGTGACATACTTTCGTATCCAAACATGTGATCGGTGTCTGCATTAAATGATGCTTTTAAGAATTTTATGGCTGTTGGGCTTAATTCGGTTATATCTTGGCACCATTTTTCAACTTCCGCATCTAATTCCAAAAGCGGAACAACTTTGTTGACGAGTCCCATACTATGTGCCTCTTGAGCTGTATATGTCTTACATAGAAACCATATTTCTCTGGCCTTTTTTTCCCCAACCGCCCTTGCCAGATAGGCTGCACCAAATCCTGCATCAAAACTTCCAACTCTCGGACCCGCCTGGCCAAATTTTGCTGAATCGGCAGCAATGGAGATGTCACAGATAAGGTGAATGATATGACCACCTCCTATTGCCCACCCATTCACAGCGGCTATCACCGGTTTTGAAAGCATCCTGATCATTTGATGGACTCTTGTATGCCAGTAGTCCATCTCCCGGTTATAGCCTCCTCCTTCACCTTTCTCATCGATATCCCCGCCTGTGCAAAAAGCTTTATCCCCAGCACCTCTTAAAACAACGACACGAACATCATCATCTAATTCGGCTTTTTCAAGGGCCAAACAAATTTCTTTTATTGTATTGGTTGAAAAAGCATTATATTTTTCTGGTCTATTAATGATAATCCACGCTGCTTTTTCACGAATTTCAAATAAAATATCTTGATATTCCATCATATGATCTCCTTCTAAAAAGTCTTTTAGCTTAGCCTACTTTTTTGTTTGGATACCGTACCTGGCCCAGTTTTCTCTGACTTTTTTCATTGATTCATCGTCGGGGTAAGCGACAGCTGCAAACTTTTCTCCTCCGTATTCCTTGGCCCGTGGTTTGTCTATAGGTTTAGTGGCATCAATGAGCAGCCTTATCCCTTTATTACCCCCGGGGCTTAGAACATCACTTGGATGCACAACTGGATCCAACGCACTTATCCAGCCCGGAAATTTAATAATGTCTCTTTCAGGGTCAACCCGGTAACCCAGGGCCCAAAAAACCCGATTTAAATCGTAGATGTCGACATCAGTATCACAGACGATAATATTTTTGGCCATCATATTTGATAGATGTGAACTCCAGACATTGGCCGCAGCCTGGTGAACCTGACCATAATAGCTATTATCTATTTGTATAACGAGGTTTGCATAAGCGCTCGCTTCATTATTTACCCCCGTAACCCCGGTCATCCTTTCATCCAGCAGGTCCCAAATAGCAGCGCTATGGTTTACGGAAGAAATCCGGTGATCCTCATTGATGGGCATTCCATCCAGCGTCCCCTGGAGAATAGGATCATTGCGAAAAGTAATGCAGTTTACCTTGAACCGAGGTCTAAGGTTACTTGGTCCATAATGGCCGGTAAACTCACCAAACGGGCCACATGGTATAAACTGGGCTCGATCCGTTATAATTTCACCCTCCAAGACTATTTCACTTGATGCCGGTACATAAAGGTCTACCGTTTCACATTTAACCAGTTCAACCGGGGCCCCTCTCAAAGCACCGGCAATTTCATATTCATCGACACCCATAGGAATTGGTGCTGAAGCCACGGCAGGTAAAACCTGATCCGCGCCCAAGACCACGGCGCAGGGGATATTTTCCCCTCGTTTACGATATTTCCTCCAGTGAGCCCAGATATGCTGTCCCTGAGCTACTGACATGGTAGTCGTATTCTTGTCATGAATCATCATGCGATACATTCCAACATTAACCCAACCAGTATCAGGATCTTTGGTCACAACACCGTGAAATGTGCCTATATACCTCCCGCCATCCCCTTTTTGCCAGCGGGGTGCACAAAACTGCAAAAGATCGATGTCATCACCTTTCAGTATATTTTCTTTACAAGGACCATTATTGACAATGACAGGTTTTAAAGGTTTCTTGGTCCTCTCACGCCAGGCGCCAATGAGATCTTTGTATGGGGTATCCTTTGGTAAATTAAGCATAAGCGCAATCCTGGCATAAGTGGAAAGAGAATTAGTAAAAAATTTTCGGCACAATGTGTCTTTATAATCTTTGATGTTCTCAAATAGTAACGCGGGCCCCCCCCTCTCCATAGTTTCACGAACTACGGCGCCTAACTCCAGATCCCAGTCAACTTCATTACTTACTCTCGCCAACTCACCTTCCCTCTCCAATTTTGCTATGTAATCCCGAATACCATTATTAGGCATAACTACCACCTACTTTCAAATATTTATCACCGGTTATTTTCTACTAAAATTTTGGGCAGCCATGGCGGAATAAATCCCGCCTGGCTGCCATTTCCTTAACTCCGGCTGGTTATTTTTAAACTGCTGCTAAGCTCCCGGCTATATGCACCAGAATAACTTTGGCTTCCGCATCGCTAAGGTTTTTAACTCCATGTAAAGTTCCAGGTTCGATACGAATAATGTTTCCAGGCCTGGCCTCTATCTGTTGATCGCCAACATCGAAAGTCGGGTTCCCATGAACTACGTAATATATTTCGGTAGAGTTATTATGAATGTGAGGCGTTGTACCACCACCGGGAGAGATATTGCCAATTACAAACTTCAACTCCTCTGTATTAACAACCTCACGAAATATGACGTCGCCAACGGTATGAGGAACGCTGGCCGGTTCAATCCCGGCCTCTTCCAGTACTTTACTTTGCAAGGTTAGACGCCTCCGATCATTTGGTTTTGTTTAAAGTTGAATTTCGTAGGTTTTTAAGATTGGCCACCCCGGCGGTACAGCTTCCACCTCAATTTGCGCCGCACACCCAGGGCAATAAAACTCGCGGTAGGTTATCCATTCTCCATCAAAGGACAGGCGACCGGGTTGAATTTCTTTGGGCGCACGTTCAGAAATCAATGAAAAATATTTAAAGTTTTCAGAAGGTCGACAATAAATAGTGTCACATTGACTACATACGATTAGGGTCTCCCCATTGCTGTCTTCGATAAGATCAAGATAAGGAGTTAAATTTAATATCGTTTTTTTCCTTGACGCTTTTTGGGCATTGTTTTTAGTATTTTGAGTGGCTATACGTTCTTCTGCTTGTAAAAGCTCACTAAAATCTTCCGAAAAGGCCAAGGTTTCATTGATAAAATCAATGGCTACTTTAGGCAAATTACCTTCATTTCTTCTATTAACCAATGCTTTAATATAATCTGATGCTGGAATACCTTTTAACAACCTTTGTTTTCTCATCTCATTTTTATTTGCGGCAGTTTTAGCAAAATCAATACCGTCATCGTTAAACACTATTCCATAGTTCTTTTCGCAGAATTCTCGTGTGGTAACCCCATCTTCAATATCTTTTTGTACAGCTTCCGGATCTCTTTCAAGGGGATCCCCACTGCCGGCTCCGCCGCCATTGCTCGTAGACAACCAAAAATCACCGGGTTTTACAGAGCGGGCGAGCACGTTTGGTGGTCCTGGTATATGAGTTCCTTCAAAGTTTTCAAGAGCTTCCTGTGAATTCGAAGAAGCAATTCCCTCGTTAAATTTTTGGTAGATATCGCTGTCTAATACCCAATCAAAATATGAAGCAGCACCAGGGTAGCCCCCAAACATGCCTTGGTTGGTTGGAACTTTGCCCCCGGCTCCGAAGTGGAGAACTTGGACTTTATCGCTGCCGTGTATCATGGTTACATGTGCCACGCCTACCCCGCCGCGCCACTTACCAGGTCCCCCGCTTTCGGGGCGTTGCTTACGAAGAACGTGAATGATTGGCGCTAGCTGCTCCTCTCCTTCAGCATCGGTGATATAGGTCCATGGATTCCACATGTTTACACCCGTGTCAATGCCGTCCCTGCCTATCCTGGCTCCACCCCCTGATGTCATGGCCGAAGATGTTAACATAGTGCCAAATGGTCTACCCCATTGGTTTAGTCCTCCAATAGGTGTATCATTTATTAGCGTAGCCGGTGCGAGAACTTCATCTTTTTTACCTGAGGCATAAAAGGCCCGGGAAAGCGCGTCAGTTAAGGCATTACAAAAAACCGACCCTATGCCAACAGTGGCATAGCCCACGGAAGCGCTCGCGTCTGCATTTAACCTGGACTGCGATGGTATATGTCCCACTTTAATAACCCGGGCGAGACCCGTATTCCAGATACCATCAGGCAAAAGGGTTACAAGTACTGTATAAAATAATGTTGCTTCGACAGCAGGTAAATAAGCATTATCAAAGCACGGGGCCTGGGGTGAGACAACCGGTGTTGATACTATTATTTCACCCGTTTCCTTGACCTCTAACTCCACCTGTACAACAGCCAGTTTATTTTCATTGCCATAAAATGTATCGGTAAAGGCTTGCGACCGGTAGATGCCCGGTTTAAGTTCTTTAACCCGATTTCTGGCAAAGGCTTCCGCATCATTAACGCGTTTCTCACAGGCACTTAGGAAAAATTCCAGGCCAACCTCTCTGATCAAATCTTTTAATCTGGCACGTACCCGCTCATTCCCGGCAATCCTGGCCCGCATATCAAGTTCAATTCCTCTAGGTTCTCTTGCAGATCTCAAAATCATATTAAAAACATCACGCCGCATTTTACCGCGATCAACAAGCTTTACTGCCGGTAAATGAAGCCCATCATGATATGCTTCCCTGGCGGCGGGAGACATACCACCTGGTTCAATGGCTCCGACTTCCGGGGTGTGTGATATCGAGGCAGTATAACCAATTAACTTGTCATCGAAAAATAAGGGCTCCACTATCGCGGTATCCGGCACGTGCATTCCACCAATATAGGCATCGTTATTAATAAATTGATCACCTTCATAAATACCTATATCTCGTGCATAACCCTCTTCTTTCATGTAATTGATAACTCTGGTTACATTCATGATGTGCATTAGAATACCGCACGCGATGGCTACACCATCTCCAGAAGGCAGATAAAAAGCTTCTTGCACTTCACCGGCTTCCCGGGTAATTGTGCTACCGGAAAGGTATCTCACTACCTCTTTACCCTCTTCAAGGATATTATCAATCTTATGGCAAAATATAGCATATTTTACGGGGTCCAAATTTTCTATTGACATTCTGCTGACCTCCTTTTTATATTTGTTTAGCACCGGAAATCATTATTATTTATCAGTCATAACCAACATTCCATATTCATCTATTGCGACTTGTCTGTCTGACGGAATTACTAATGTGGTATCGCGACCTTCCACTATCGCCGGACCAGGCACAATATTTCCGGTATCTAATTTACTCATTTCATAAATCGGTGTTTTAACCCATTTGCCATCAAAATAAACATCTCTTTCAATTTTTAAGGCAGCTGCCGGACTTGTATCTGATCCTGCTTTCTTCTCCAGCTTGGGTTTCCATAAGGGAACCCTGGCCTCCAGAGCTATGCTCACTATTTCTATTCCCCCGGCGGGAAACATTGCATTTTCGCCATATGTTTCCCGATATTTATCTTCAAACGTTACGAGCATTTCCTTAAAGTCTTCTAATGAAGAGATTTCAGCCTTGTTTAAAGGGATTCTTAATTCCCATAGCTGACCACCGTATCTTGCCATCATTTCATAATTAAGAATTATCTTGTTTTGATCTTTATCAAACCCTTCGGCAGCAATATCATCATTACTCATAGCTATTAAACGTTTCCACATATTGTTAATGCGAGTCAGAGATTCCATTCCAAGGTCTTCAAGACTAGTTAATTCATCGAGATTAAATTTCAAATTAACATTGTCATACGCCAGATCTTTAAACTGAGCCAGCGGAGATGCTTCGTAACGATGAATTACCCCGGCAGTGGAAGCCCCAAAAGCGGAAAAGACAGATGCAAAAGGTGGAATAATAACTTTATTAAATCCTAATCCAGAGGTGTAACCGGCACAATGTACAGGTCCCGCGCCACCGTAGGCTACACATACAAATTTTTCGGGATCCAGACCGCGAATCGCAATAGTTGAGTGCAACGTTGCCTGCATTGTTCCGTCGATTATTTTACAAATTGCCTCAGCAGCTTCCGGAACATCCATACCTAATGGTTCAGCGACATGCTCTTTAATTGCCTGCCAGGCTTTATCCCGGTTAAGTTTTTTGGTGCCCCCCAGGAAGTAATCTGGATCGACCCTATTTAAAACTACGTCCGCATCAGTGACAGTGGGCAGAGTTCCGCCGGTATCGTAACACACCGGACCAGGGTCTGAACCGGCACTCTTCGGTCCAACTTTTAAAATCTTGGTAACCTCATCATACCAGGCGATACTTCCGCCACCGGCACCAATGGTGACGATTTCTTTCATGGGTGTGGCAATTTGAAAACGGCCCACTATTGGTTCCCGAAGCAGAGGGCTCCCTTCCTTGGGTGAAATACAGATATCAAAGCTTGTTCCACCGATATCCGAACCGATTGCGTTGTCATAATTATATAGCTCTTTGAGAAACTCAACCCCGGCCAACCCACCAACAGGCCCGGAATGCAAGGTAGCTGCGGGACGTACTATCTCAGACCGGGCTACTCCACCGGCAGCTTGCATTATTAGAAGTGGACGTTTATAACCCTTTGTCGCTAAGTCATTCTTAATTCTTAAGAATAACTTGCTGAGTGCCGTGCCGATATGCAAATCCAGCATGGTACTCATAAAACGTGGGTACTCCCGTACAACCGGTGCTACTTCGGAAGAAATAGCAACGGGAAGGTCAGGATACATTTCATTAATAATATTCTTGACACTAATTTCATGAACCGGATTTAAAAAGCTCCATAAAAATCCAACTGCTATACCGGCAACACCCTGTTGGTATAACTCTGTTACGGCGCGGCGAACACTATCTTCTTGCAAGGGTATGATTACCTCTCCCTTACAATCTACCCTTTCAATTATGCCTTTTATCCTCGAACGTGGAACAATTGGTTGGGCCTTGTCAGCATTTACGATGTGCATACCCTCTTCTTTAGATAATCCCGCAGCTCGTAATCTTCCGATAACTGTTCGATCTTCATGCCCTATTGTTGTAAGAAGCCCGATTTTGGCGCCGCCCGTGCCGCTTACGATGATGTTAGTGCCATGAGTTGTGCCATAACCAACAGCCTCCGCTTTGGGAAGGACATCTCCTAAATTTTTTTGTTCGTTGTTGCAAGCATTTTCAATAGCTCGAATAAAACATTCTTCTAAATTCGCTGGCGTCGTAAAAGATTTACCAGACGTGAACGTTCCATCTTCATGTACAATAATAGCGTCACTAAAAGTTCCACCAGTATCAGTAAATATTGAACATCTATTCTTGTCATTGGTTACATTTATCATCCTTGTTCCCTCCTTACTAATTTTGCTTTCATCTCAAATCTTGGCAGAGTGCCCTCTGGCTCAAGAACAACCCTAGGCTTGACAAATAACTTTTCTTGAAGCAGCTTCTCAATTGTATCTTTTAGATGATCAAGTTTCTCGCTAGGATATTCTTTTTTATACTCCACCTGAATTTTTATATCACTCACTGCATGGCCGCCCGCTTCTTTAACAATTATTTGTAAAGCACCGGTTGTCTCTTTTAAACCGGTAATAAGATCCTGAATGGCACTTGGAAAAACATTGATACCTTTAAAAACCATCATGTCATCAGTTCTGCCAATGCATTTTAATCTTAAACTTTTTCTACCGCAACGACATGGACTGGTCCATACTACTACGCGATCATACGAACGGAAGCGTAACATTGGTGTAGCTTGCCGGTCTATTACTGTATAGACCAATTCTCCTTCAGTACCATCCCTCAGTTCTAATGGTTCTAAAGTTACCGGGTCGATTAACTCAGGAATAATTCCTTCCTGTCCACAGAAATGCATGCCGTCCTGATATTCACACTCACCCCATATAACAGGAGCTATGTCTGAGTTGCCAAGTGCTTCCACAACTTTAGCACCCCATTTTTCTTCAATAGCCTTTCGGATGCCAGGGATACCACCTCCTGGTTCACCGCCTGTATGAATGAGCCGAATACCTAAAGATCTAAGATCAATTTTTAGTTCTTTTTCAGCAATTTCAGCAAGATAAAGAGCGTACGAAGGGGTGCATAACAAAGCAGTTGGTTTCAATAACTTGGCGAGTTCTAACATACGCTGCGATGAACCTGTACCAACCGGTATAAGTGCAGCTCCAATATTCTGGATACCGTTTACCACAGGTACTCCCCCGACAAATAGGCCGATATTTAAGCCAAACAATATCCGGTCTTTGGAATTGAATCCGTTAGTATGCAATACCCTGCTAACCATATTTGTCCAAATTTGATTATCATTTCTGGTTACTGCCATGAAACTTGGAACGCCAGTAGTTCCTGAGCTGGCATGGACTCTAATAATATCATCTATATTGGCAGTAAGATGGCTGCCAAAAGGTGGTTGTTTAGCCTGGCTTTCTCGAACATCTTCCTTGGTGATAAAGGGTAACTTGAATAAATCTTTTTTACTTTTAATATCATTTGGCCCGATACCTATGGCATCCATCCGATCTCTATAAAAACTGGAATTTTCATAAACATAGGCTACTTGTTGAACCAGTTTTTTGCTTTGAATTTCTTCAAGATCAGTATTATCCATATATTCCAGGCCGTTTTGGTATGTATCATTACTCAATATTTATCACTTCCTTCTACAGAACGTCTTACTACGAACTTAAATCCGCTTTACCAATGTCAACTGGTTTTGCAATGCGCGGGGCAGTTTCTTTCATTACCAATGACAAGATGCCAGCAATGATCGCTGCGCCAAAAGCCAACCAAAAGGAAGCAGTTATACCATATAGATCATTAAGATAACCACCTAAAATGGGACCTACTATTCCGCCTATTTCACCGACTGCTAAGGTAATACCGGCTGCCGTGCCAACAAACTCATTCGGAATAACATCTCCTGGAATAATTGCAAGGCACAGCGGGAAGGGTGCGTAGATTGCATATCCTAAGATAATTGACGCTAACATTATGGAAAACATGGAATTACTAACAAATAACATTGGTAAACCCACTAAGACACCAACTAAGGAAATAATCAGAGCAGCGCGGCGCCCAATATAGTCTGAATATAACCCTGATAAAATCATTCCAGCCATACCCACCAGACCGGTGATTCCAGCCACACTACCCGCCGCAGAAACTGCTAATCCTTTAACGTTGGAAAGATAAATTGGTAAGAATGAGGAAATTGACCAGTACATTACCATGACAAAGAATAGAATAATTAGGTTAAACACATATTCTTTTGAAGACATTAAAACCTGGCTAGCCTTAACTTTAACTTTTGGCTGGCTAGTTGCCTCATGGGTCGCTTCGTTCTTTGGTTCTTTAATGAGTAACCAAAAAAGTAACCCAGTCACTATGCCGCAGATACCGAAAACCCAAAAAGGCGCTCGCCATCCCCATCTGGCTGCAATTAATCCTGAAACTATACCAGTTAAAAATACCCCAATAAAAGGTGAACCTGTTTGGTGAAATCCTAAAGCAATCCCCCTTCGCTCCGGAGGCCAGCTCTCATTAATCAGGGCAACTCCAGGACCCCAATAACTCCCCTCACCCAAGCCAATTAATCCCCGTAAAAATAGTAACGGTTTAAATCCGCGCGCAAAGCCCACCAACGTAGTCAAAATAGAAAACCAAAATATGGCAGGGACAATTACTTTGACCCGACCAACACGGTCAGATAGGTTCCCCCCAACAGCAGCCATAATTAACCACGTGATCGTAACAGCTGACATAGTCAACCCAAATTGAGTCATCGATATATTTAAGTCTTTTACCATCAGTGGTGCTACAAATGTGATTACCATCCTGTCTGCAAATATAAATCCCCATGTTAACCAACACAAAATAAGCAGCACCCATTTATTATTTTTCACCATACTTATGCCTCCCCTTTTATAGTAAATTAGAAAATTCAGCTTTAAGCTTAGATTATAATTTTACATGAAAATCATCCCCCTTTAACGTTTTTAATACCAACATTTATCACGCTGATTTAGGGGTAACAGTAAATGGGAGATAAATATCTAAGGTTTAACTAATCTGACTTTAGAGCAGTACATCGGCTAACCCACCAATCCACAACAAGCCAATGGGGTTTATCCAAAGCCAATAAATACAAGTTGTTTATGGTTGAATTTTATAGGTCCGATTTTAGAATTTCGCGGGCTATTAATATCTTTTGGATGTTGGAACTTCCCTCGGTTAGTTGCAAAGCTTTGGAGTCTCTCAAATACCTGGCCACCGGGTATTCCTCGGAATAACCGTAAGCCCCAAGGATTTTTATAGCCTCGTTAGCAGCATGAACAGCAGCCTCAGCCGTATTGTATTTAGCAATAGCGATCTCTTTGGTATGACGTTTATCGGGATAATTATCCATGCTCCATGCCGCTTTATAAAGCAATAGACGTGCGGCCTCTTCTTCAACAGCCATGCGCGCTAACTGATCCTGGATCATTTGAAATTCGGCAATTGGTTGACCAAATTGTTTACGCTGTTGGGCATACTCTGTAGAAACTTTCAGGCAAGCTGCCGCTATGCCGAGACCCCGGGCAGTGGTGCCGATTCTCGTTCCCTCAAGTTGAGACATGCAAATTCGGAAACCATCACCAGCATTTCCCAGCATATTGGCCGCCGGTACCCGGCAGTCTTCCATGATGATTTCCCCTGTTGGAATTGACCTCAACCCCAGCTTAGTAGTTATCTCCCGGGTAGAGAAACCCGGCCGGTCGTTTTCCACAATAAAACAGGACATCCCATGATGACGTTGGCTCAGGTCTGTATAAACATAAACCAGGGAGATATCGGCTACCGGAGCAAAAGTTATCCACGTTTTATTTCCATTTAGAATATAATGGTCGCCATCTTTGATCGCGGTGCTCGAAATGCTGGCAACATCGGAGCCGGTATTCGGTTCGGTGATTGCAAAACAACTAATAATTTCCCCTTTGATCAGTTCCGGTAAATACTTTTGCTTTTGTTCTTCCGTTCCCCACTTGAGAATAGCACTAGGTGCCCCAGCGCACTGGTTATTGAAGGGTGTGCTCATAGACGCGCTTACCTTGCTTATTTCTTCGATCATTAAGACCATGGCTAGATAACCAGCCTCGTTGCCCCCGTATTTATCTGGTGCAAGACAACCGAAGAAGCCAAGATCACCCATTTTTTTAACCAGCTCACGTCTGAAGTAGTGTTTTTCATCATCATCAGCTACCGTTGGGGCAATTTCTTTTTCAGCAAATTTCTTGGCCAAATTTTTAAAAGTTATCAGTTCTTCCGGTAAAAGAAAATCCACTGCTCCCCCTCCTTTTATTTAAAATAGCCTCTCGGCATTCGCCGAGTCAGATGGCGCAAGGCTTTGNTAGAAAAAAGGCAGCCTTTTAACTTCTAACACCAAAATTTCCAGTTATTTTTATCTAATTTTGGTATTTACCCCCTTTTTATTCCGAGAGGCTATTAAATAGTCTCTCGGAATTCTCCGAGTCAGTTGGACAAGGATTTCCCCGAACCAACCTTTTAGCATTCCTCCTAGTTTTTGCGGGAGGATACTTGTTGTTCATTGCTCTAAACTGGAAATTCGTTTTAAATTTTAGACATCTTTACCATACTCTACCACTTAGCTATGTTTCCTTCCTTCTAATTCCGAGAGGCTATTTAATAGGGCGAATTTCATAAGCATCCCACTTTGCCCTGACCTTAGCCATAGTTTCATCATCTGGATACGCCAGCGGTGCAAATTTTTCGCCCCACCATTTGTCGGAGCGACGATTTTCGATTGGTTTGGTAGCATCTATAAGCATCCTTACCCCTGCATTAACCGCCGGGAATTTTCGATCATCAGGATGTACTACCGGATCGAGCATTCCTATCCAACCGGGGTATTGAATTATATCTTTAGGTGGATGCACCCGGTAAGCAATAGCCCAGAAAACTTTACGTAAATCAAAAATATCTATATCTGTATCGCAAACTATGATATTCTTGCCAATCATCAAAGACAGGTGTGAACTCCAGACGTTAGCCCCAACCTGTTGCACTTGCCCATAATAACTATTATCTATCTGCACAATTAGGTTAGCCCAGGCTGTGCTTGGATCACAATTAACTGCAGTAACACCAGTCATCCGCTCGTCAAGAATATCCCATACGGCTGCGCTATGATTTATCGAACTTATGAAATGATCCTCATTTATTGGAACACCTTCCATCGTTCCTTGAAAAATGGGATTATTCCGGTATGTCACACACTTAACATTCACAATGGGTCGTTTAAAAGATTCCGATGTGTAATAACCTGTGTATTCCCCAAAAGGTCCTTCACTCAGGAAGCTATCGAAATCAATGGGTACTTCACCCTCAATAACAATTTCTGCCCTAGCCGGCACGGCCAAGTCAACTGTTTCACAACGGACCAATTCTACGGGTTCTTGTCTTAAAGCACCCATGATATCGTACTCGTCAACTCCCCTGGGACTAGGAGAACAAGCAACTGCCGGCAGGACAGGATCCCATCCGATAACTATAGCCACCGGCATATTTTGTCCCCTCTTTTTCCACTTCCGCCAGTGTTCCCAGATATGTTGTCCGGTGGGAATTGCCAATCCTGTTGTATTACGATCGTGAAGCATCATTCTGTATATACCGACATTAGTCCAGCCGGTGTCAGGGTCTTTTGTAACTACCCCATGGAAGGTCCCGATATACCGGCCGCCGTCTAATTTATGCCAGTAAGGAACTGGAATCTGGAGTAAATCAACTTCGTCACCCATTTTAATGTTTTCCTTAACCGGTCCAGAATCAACCATTATTGGCTTCACAGATTCCTTAGTCCTCTGGCGCCAAATATTAATAAGTTCTTTGTAGGGAGTTTCTTTAGGCATTCCAAGCATTAAAGCCAGTCGTTGATAATTGGAAAGGGAAGCTGTAAATAATCTCCTGCACCATGTATCTTGGTGACCGGTGATGTTATTAAACATTAAGGCCGGACCATTACCACGGTCAAAAACTTCCTGTACAATTCCGCCGAGTTCCAGGTTCCAATCCACCTCGGTATTTACATGACTGATTTGCCCCTCCCTTTCTAGAATACTAATCCAATCCCTGAGATCATTAATCTCCCTCATTTATTGCCCTCCTTCATAGCATTTGAATGAACGCTCAATTCGAATCGAACGGTTAACTCAGTATATATTGGCTGGTAATGCCTGACAATAAAACCAGATTGAAATGCCAAATATTGAGACTGAATGGCAATATTTTCGGCTAATTGGTCAATCTCAAATTCTGGGCCGAAATCCCCCCGGTCGAACATTCTGTTGAATAAATGTTCATTTTTATTTTAGTGGATACGATTATTGGGGAGATATACCCACCTGATGGGTTAGGTTAGATAAAATAAATAAGCTGATCACCCGAAGGTAATCAGCTCTAACATTCCGTTATTCACTTCATATTTAATAGAAAGTTCCTTGACTGCTAACTTTTTAGAATTCGGTAAGCCGCGTCAGCAAACAGTTGAGCAATCTGATCGGCTGAAATGCTGCCCTCCGACCGGTACCATTGAGTAAGCCAATTGCACATACCTAAAACGGCAAAAGTTATTACCTTAACATTGGTCTGACGAAAAATCCCGCGATTAACACCCTCCTGGATGATATCGCGAAATATCCATTCCACAGCATCACGATCTCTAATATATTGCTCATAATGCTGTGGTAAAAGAGAATTCTTCTCCTTAAGAAAAACTGAAACATATTCCTGATGATCAGCCAGCAGCTTAACATTGATAGTTACTGCCTTTATTAGCTTTTCATCCGGCTCAAGATTTGACTGCTTGATCTGTTCCAATACCGGCAAAAAACTGCGAATTCCCCTATTGATTATCTCAAACAGAAGTTCCTCTTTGTTCTCAATGTAATAATATAATCCCCCTTTTGGCAAGCCGACTTCCTGGGCAATATCACCTATGGATGTTCCGTGATAACCCTTATGGTGAAAAAGCTTGGCCGCGGCCCGAATTATTTCTTCCTTCCTATTGGAAGAACTGTCCCTACTCAACAAATCTTTTTCCACTTTATATCAACCCCTACATCAGTTTTAACGTATTTTATTTAAGTACAATTAAACAATCAGCAGCTAATTAATAAATTAAGTTCCTAACTAACATTACCCATATCACTCACTTTAAAACCGTAATTTATGCTTGGTTTCTAAGATTTCTGAAACCATAAAGTTATCAGCCACTGTAAGACTTACTGGCTTTAATATCAGCTAATGCATTATTGTATCAGCGTGCTTTTTCCACTGCTTCTCCATGCCTTTAATCGATGCTTTACGGCTAATTCTTTCGACCCAATATAGCACTAATAATAGCTCCATTTCTTTCAATTAATTTTCCTCCACAAAAATCTATTATTTATATTTCAATGCCTTGTCATTTTTACCTTTTTTTCGCTATTGCTAATTTAATGTACCAATGAAAAAACCACGGTATTACACCCCGGCTTAAATTATTATATTGGTATCGTAAGCGTAAAACAATGGAGCTGTAACTTCTTCAGGCCCACAGGTGGGAGATCTTGCTAGGCGCGAACTTGACAGTAACCACACCTAAACTTCGTGATTCATAGGTACCCTCATCGTACGCCGGTCAGTAAGCCCACGCCCGCATCAATGCGAGCGCATAAGTATTATTCCTCATTGGCATTCATCTGACCCAGAGGTGGGAAAATGAGATCTGGCTAGGCGCAAGCTTGACCGCAACCGGAGGCGTACTTTGCGTACGTTGAGGATTGCGGTCAAGCTTGCAACAACGCCAGATCTCATTTTCCCCTGCATGCACCAATAACCTAAATCCGGCATAGAAAAGGCGGGTTATGAAACCTGCCTTTTCTACGCCTCCTCTTGTAGATATTCTTCAAGTTGTCTCTTCCGCCGGCGAACCGGTTTTTTGATCTGCAGTTTCTCTCCAGTCACCTGCCCAAGCTCATCCAAATAAACAGTAACTCCATGGACGCCGCCCAGGTTAAGGAGCTGGACGTCAAACCACTCCACTGCATAAACACCTTCGTCTTTAACAACATTATAAAAGGGAAAACGTGCTCTCTTAAGGAATACGTCTGCCATCTCAGCCTGGCAGGAACTTTTCACACATTTGTGGTAGGGTGAAGAATTAAATTCCCGGACCATCAAAATTTCACCTTTTCTGGTATCTACACTCAGATACAAATATTGACCTCTGGCCGTATAAATCACATCCCACAGAAAAGGGCTGACCGCCGAGGGTAAAATACATACTTCCGCATCTTTGAAGCGGGGGGTTATTTCTGTTTGTGCCATTTTACATGCTTTCCGTTTTTGCAATACCCGCAATGTTAAATTATGAAACAATCACTACAAGCGATCCCCAGTAAAATAGTTTTTCGCCCGCTGGGAACTGGTAAGCCAAGTAAACCCCGCCGACCATCGAGGCAATCATTACAGGATCACAAAACCAAATCAGGTCAAACCCATATTTTTTGCTATTGAAGGGGTAGAAGAGGGGTAATCCCCAAGGAGTCAAAGAGTCCATCAGCAGATGACCGGCTAAGCCAACTCCAACCATAACTATCACCGCCGGTAAGCTATGAAGTGGTGTGAAAAAGTATATACCGGTGCAGATTAACGCCCAAAGTATACAGACACCCAGCAGCGAATGAGTTACTTCCCGGTGGTACTTATAAAAATATTTAGGACCCCGAATACCGGTTATAACATCCAAATCAGGCGCGATATTAGCGATTACCATCGTAACGAGGCTGGTTAACCCGAATTTTCCCTTTAAACCCAAACCCGCCATCACTGTGCCCATTAACCCGTGTGAAATCAAATCCACAACAATATCATTCCTCTCAAAAATATCCCCAATAAGTATACCACAGTCCAATTGTTTTTTCACTAGAAAAGCAGTTATATTCGACAGTAATTTCTATTCCGCCTGTCAAATTTTACCACCTGATTATAGCCGATCGACCTCAGCAGTTCGAGAGCCAGATTAAAATCCGCACCAACCTGCTCCGGCTTATGGGCATCCGAACCCAAACTTACCGGGACTTTATTTTCGAAACATAGATTAAGAAATTCAGGGGAAGGATAAATCTCCTTTTTCGGCACTCTTAAACCGGCAGTATTTATTTCGACGCAAACCCCGCTGTCAGAGATCTGCTGTAAAGCCTCCCGGTATGACCTGTCTAACTCTCGTCCGGGATCAAAACCAAATTTCTTAATCAGGTCGGGATGGGCTAAAACATCAAATAGTCCGCTCACGGCAGCCTGCCCCAATGTGAAGAAATATTGTCGATACAATTCCCACAAGTCACATTTCTTGTATCCATCTATGTTTGCAGGATTATCAAACCCCCATCCATCAAGAAAGTGGATAGATCCCAGAACATAGTCAAAATCATACTGTCTAAGTATATCGGCCAGTTTCGTTTCCATACCGGGAATATAGTCAGCTTCAATACCGATTTTAATTGGCCAGGGATAAAAGGTTTTCTGCAGGTCTTTGATTTTTTGAACGTAACCGGGCAAATCTTCTTCACGCATGGCAATCGAAGAATCCCGTTCTTTTTCAGGCAAAAAATACATGGGGATGTGGTCAGAAAAGCCTAATTCCTGCAAACCCCGCTGCTTAGCCACAGCTATATACTTCTCCATTTCCCCTTCAGCATGCCCGCACATTTTAGTGTGAATATGGTAGTCTATTGGCATCAGGCTCTCCCCCTTCGGACATGGCCGGATCGAACCTTACCAAACAATTCTCCGGCGATGTCAATACCTTTTAAATCTTTACTCCACAGAATTTCGTCGCAAAAAGCCTCCATAGGTCCTTGAGAAACCTGGCCATAATTAACCAGAACCCCGATTGTCTGAAACTGTTTACTCTTTTTTTGGCTTTTATATTTTCCCCGGAATTCAGGACTGACCTGGCAGACCCCATCAGTAATAAATATAATAGATCGAAGATTGCCAGGGATTCATCAACAAACTTTAATTGAAATATGAGCCTATTATACCATACACTCGGATTACCTTTCACAAAATTTGTTGCGAGTGGCGAGTTTCGAGTTTCGAGTAGCTACAGCTTACTCCTCTCACCACTCGCCACTCGCCACTCGCCACTCGCCACTCTACGGTAAAATAAGGCTGCCCAGCATTGCTTCAAACAGTGGCTTGTATTGCTCTGCTCTTATGTCAGGATAAAAATAACCAAACCGGTAGACCTTTTCACCTTTTTTAAAAAAATATTCTACTGCCACCGAACGCGCGTCACCTACTCCCCGCTTATAAGAGAGCACAAAACCTTGTCTTTCTCCCTTCACCGTTTGCCTGAAATTCAGGGAATCAAACCCGGGGGCCATGCTTTTTTCGGCCTGGCTGACATAATCAGGAATAGGCTTGTTCAGTTTCATCACCTGAACAAAGCCGTGGGCAGCCTGGTCAGGACTGGTAAAACTTATGCTTTCAATAATCTCCCCTCCGGTATAGTCCCGTTCGGTACGAATTAACCACCCGTCGGGGTAAGCAAACTTAACCCCCTCACGTTCCGAAGAGTAGGTCATCATTTTCGTCTCGTTACCAGTCACCTCGCCTACCGGAGTCATGTAACTGACCGCGAGCAGCGGGGCCATCACTCCCACCAGCATAATCAGGGTAACTAACAGCTTGCTTTTTGTAAGCACTATAATCCTTCGGTTCATAAAAAACCACCTCCCATAAAATATATTGAGAGGTGACCAAAAAATGATATGTTCTTTCCAAACAGACATTACCCGTATTTTCGAGAGGCTACTTACACTTTTCTGTCTCTAATTTTTGTTCAATTAAGATCCTTAGGTCCTTTTTTGACACTTTTCCAACGTTAGTCAGCGGGAATGCCTCAACTGCTTCCAGACGCTCAGGTAATTTAAAACTAGCCATTTGCTTTTCCCGCAGGAAGTTATTTAATTCTTCCAACCCCATGACCTCGTTAGACTTCAAGATAACAAAGGCACAGCTTCTCTCACCCAAGACCGGGTCCGGCATAGCCACAACTGCTGCGTTCTTCACTTTGGGATGGGCCAGAATCAAGTTCTCAATCTCTTCAGCACTGATTTTTTCGCCGCCCCTATTAATAAGATCTTTTTGACGACCTTCAATCACCAGACACCCAGTTGAGGGATCTAGGCGGACAACGTCTCCGGTTCGATAAAAACCATCAGATGTAAAAGAGCGGGCATTGATCTCTGGTGCGTTGAAGTAGCCTCGAAGGGTGTACGGCCCCCGGCACAACATTTCACCGACTTCCCCGGCTTTAACATCGCAACCCTCTTCGTCAACAATTCGAACCTCGTCGGCTGGAGACAAGGGTCTGCCAATGGTTGTCATTTCATTCGGTTCATTTGGATCACTCATTGTTATCATGCCCTCGGCCATCCCGAACTGAAGAAACAAGGTACACCCAGCGATCCTATCAAATGTTTCACCAATGGCAGCATTCTCCCAGTAACCCTTTTTAACATAAATCTCCTGAAACTCTTTCGGCCATTGAACAATACCATCTAACATAAAACACCTCTATTCTTTGTGGTTAACTTTTCTTAAGTATTGCCGCGGGTCAGTACCCCCTCGGCGGTCACTTGGCTTGTCTTCTTAATTTGGCAGATAGATCCCTGGTCAACTGATGAACCTTGATACTCAATTTCAGAGATAAAGTCCCGGTTCCACAGCTGGGAGTAAGCAATGACTGGTCAAGCAACACCTTGCGGTCTATTCCCTTATTAATTAAATACGAAAATTTTTCCTCAAGCTTTGCCTCCAGGGACTCCACTGATTGGGTAGTTAATTTGTCCTTGGAGGTTGGTACTATCCCCCAGGCCAGAATACCGCCCCGGTTCAGGAAAACCTTTAATTCATCCATGTAAGTGCTCACTGTAGAGAAATATTCGAAGGCATCAAAGCTAACTATGTCGACCTCGGAATCAAACAAAATCGACCAGTCCATGCCGGCACAGGAATGAGTTCCGGCAATTGCACCGCCACTGCGAATGGATTCATAGATACTGTTTAGTTCAGAAACAATCTCATCTTTTTTCAAAGTGATAAATGTTGATTGACCGGAGGCATAAAGACCTGGATCATCCACAAAAACTATCACCGGCAGTCCAAACCGGGCCAGGGACTTGGCCTGGTTCAAGCCTTGCAGGGCCAGGGTCTTAATCAGGACATCCCTGGCTTGCGGATTGTAGTAACTCGCCTTCCGATCCTGGTCAGGCAAAGCCAAGCCTACCGAGAGCGGACCGCTTATCTGCCCCTTGAGCAGCTTGGCTTCACCTGTCCCCTTAGATTCGAGATGGTTTAAAAAAGCGTAGAAGCCGGCAGCTGAGTCTTCCGGAAATTTGAAGAAATCCAGGGCTTGGGTATCCCCATCAACAGCAGCCATATATAGTTCATAGAATCGGCCAAGCTTGGCACCCCATTCTTCTTGTTCGGTGTTAAAAAAGTATTTGCCTCCCTTGATTTCTACAATTCCCAGTTCCACCAAGGGGGCGATAAACTGGTTGAGAAAACCCTCGGTCGCGCTTCTCATTGGAAGCTGTGGCCAATAAGGCACCTCTGGGAAATAAGAAAAAATAAGATCTAAAGCCTCCTCCGAAACAGAATACGGTACACTTCCTATTCCGGTGGCCAAGAACTGTGGTTTTAAGCCCATGACGAATCCTCCTGTATCCGGGTTGTTCCCGGTAACTAGTTTTTCTATTTATGTTATACATAAACTGGCGAAAAATCAATAAATAAACAAGCTAATTTCGAAACGCAAAAAGAGGAATTTAAAAAACCTTTTTAGAATACAAGAAGAAGTTCCTCGTTCCAAAGACTAGCTAGGAACTCCGGAGGTAGTTATATATGAAAGAAATCGCCCGGTTAATTCGTGCCGCAGGGTACGCCTTCGAAGGCTTGTTTTATCTCATCAAAAAAGAAAAAAACACCCGGCTTATCCTTATGTCAGCAATTGCGGTTGTGATCATCTGCCCGCTCATAGGGTTCACTCCTATTCAAACCATGTTTGTTTTCTTTACAGTAATTGTTACAGCAGTAGCGGAAGTGTTGAATACAGCCATCGAAATCACCCTTGACCTGCATATCAAAGGAGCATTTCATCCCAAAGTTAAAATTGCCAAAGATATTGCTGCCTGTACCGTCCTCCTTTGTGTTGTAAATTCGATAGCCGTCTTCGGTGTTATTCTGTATTCACATCTGGTTAAGCCGTGAACGACGGTAACAAATAGACTGTTTTACGAAGCGATTATCTCATATAAACGATCTGTGCTACATTCATCCATTCTATTCATTCTTTTCACTCATAAAAAATAGAGGGCTGTATCAATGTCATCAACTTAAGGGTTATTGACAAGTGATGTGAAATCTGCTAATAACAAAATCACTTCATGAAGAGAAATAGTTAAGGAAGTAGACTGTTTCTCTTTTTTTGTTCAAAAGTGTAGTGTGAATATTTACTTATATATTATTTACATATTTGACTAATAGATATATAATGTAGTGGAAAAGGTGATGTTATGTTCGTACGCTCTTGGAATAAGGGAAATAAAACGTATGCCAGCGTTGTCAAATCCAAACGTTTGGGAAATAAAGTGATTCAAGAAACAGTTGTTTACCTCGGGGAAGTTACTGCAGAACAGCTTCCCTATCTTAAGGCTGCTTACGCAAAGAAGAAGCCAAGACTTGTCTACGATGAGGAGGTCTAGGTTTGAATATAAAATCTTTTATTCGAAAAGTAATTGAGTTAGGTAATAGCCTGGGAACCCGTTACATAGATGATATAAGAATTCGAGAATCCGATTTTACTAGACATCGAAAAATTACACTTTCTCATCTTTATCTGCAGATGTTTGCTAATAAGGGGAAGTCTCAAAAAAACGAAATCAACGATTTCTATAAAAACATAAAATCACCTGTTGAAGTGTCGCAAACAGCCTTTTATAATGCCAGAATGAAGTTTAATCCAGAGGCTCTGCTTAAAATGATGCAGGATCTTATGCAAGAGACCTATGAGACAGAGGATTGTTTGATTACGCTTAATGGGTATTTTGTCTGCGCTATTGATGGAAGTGATTTTATATTGCCTTCAACTCCTACTAACAAAGAGATTTATGGCGCTGCAAAAAATGCAACTGATTCAGAGGTGGTCATGGCCTCCGTGTCTTCCGCCTTTGATTGTATAAACAAGCTTTTCCTTGACATCAAAATCAATCCATACAAATATTCTGAACAAATTTCAGCAAGGGAACATTTGAGGAAAGTAAAAGAGGTATTGCCCAAAGACAGTAAGATGTTATGCATTTTTGATAGGGGATACCCTTCTATACGTATGATTGACCAAATGATAGACGACGGACAAAAATTTTTAATCCGATTAAAAAATACAGACTTCAAACGAGAAACCGCCAAATTAATAAAAGAGACAGACGACAAATGGATCGACGTTATCTACGATAGTACTCGAACAAATGCATTTAGAAAGGATATACGTTTCAGGCAGAAACTTCTGGGGACCAAATACCATCTTAGATTCGTGAAGATTCCTTTGATAAAATCCGATGGAGAACAAGTCATTGAATATCTGGTTACAAATCTTGATGATACAGAGTTCGACACTGCTGCCTTGAAAGAACTTTATCATGTTCGATGGGATATAGAAAGCTGTTACCGTTCATTAAAATCACAGTTTAAAATTGAAGAATTCAGCGGGAATAGGGATATTTTGATTCGACAGGATATTTATGCCAGCGCCTTTGTTTACAATACCATTTCGATGACAATAGCTGAAAACGAGAAAGTAAAGAAATTACCTGAGGAACGATATCGATATGAAATGAAAGTCAATCGAAACTATGCTATCGGGGTAGTAAAGAGAGATTTTCTTGAAATGTTTGTTTTGTACAGGGACAAAAAGGCTGCCGAAGCAGCTCGTAAAAGGTTCGAAGAACAAATAGTGAAACACACATGTCCGGTAAGAAAACATCGACGATACCGACGAAACAAGCTAGCTGTTAACAAGTCAAAGATTGCGTATCGAAAAAGCTATTAATAATGTAGTGTAACATGTTTCTAATGGGAGCGTTGTGTTTTTTGTGTCCCCAATTTTAAGAGTATAATTTAAAGCAAGACAAAAAAGCTTTATGATAGTAGGTGAATTCCACTATCATAAAGCTTTNGAGCGTTGTGTTTTTTGTGTCCCCAATTTTAAGAGTATAATTTAAAGCAAGACAAAAAAGCTTTATGATAGTAGGTGAATTCCACTATCATAAAGCTTTTTTTGTCAAGCAACCTTAAGTTGATGACATTGGGCTCTAGCCCTCCTCCTGCAGGTAATCTTCGATTTGTTTTTTACGCCGGCGAACTGGTTTTTTGATTTGGAGCTTTTCTCCGGTCACCTGGCCAAATTCGTCCAAATACACCGTAATCCCGTGTACGCCGCCCAGATTCAGAAGCTGGACATCGTACCACTCTACGGTGTAAACACCATTTTCTTTGACGACATTGTAAAAGGGAAAACGCGCTCTTTTTAAAAATACATCTGTCATATCACCCTGGCAGGAATTCTTCACACATTTATGATAGGGCGAAGAGTTAAATTCCCGGACCAATAGAATTTCTTCTTTTCTGGTATCCACACTGACATACAGATACTGACCCCTGGCGGTATAAATCACATCCCACAAAAAAGGGCTGACTGCTGAAGGTAAAATACATACTTCTGCTTCCTTAAACCTTGGAGTTATCTCTGCCTGCGCCATTTGGCATGCTTTCCGTTTTTGCAGGACCCGCAGGATTAAATACGAAGAAATTAATAGGAGCGAGCCCAAGTAGAAAAATTTTTCCCCCGCCGGCAAGATGTAGGCCAGATAAACACCACCAATCATCGAGGCGAGCAGGACAGGGTCACAAAACCAAATCAGGTCAAACCCATATTTTTTGCTGTTAAAGGGATAGAACAGAGGCAGCCCCCAGGGGGTCAGAGAGTCCATCAGGAGGTGCCCGGCCAGGCCTATTCCGACCATGGCAATGACAGCCAGCAAATTATTAAGAGGTGTGAACAGGTAGATCCCAGTGCTGATCAAAACCCAAAGAATCAGGGCACCCAACAGTGAATGAGTCGCTTCCCGGTGATACTTATAAAAATATTTTGGACCCCGGATCCCGGTTACCACATCCAAATCAGGAGCGATATTGCCGATTACCATGGCTACAATGCCGGTTAATCCGAATTTCCCTTTTAATCCCAGGCCGGCCATAATGGTACCCATTAATCCGTGTGAAATTAAATCCACAGTATCAGTCCTTTCAATCGAGTCGCGAGTAGCGAGTTGCGAGTTAAGAGTAGTTTTTACTCCTAGTAGTGCCGCGAATCACGAGTTGCGAGTCGCGAGTAGTTTTTACCCCTAGTGATCAAGCGGTATGGGAGTCTACCCATAAGTATACCACAGCCAGATTACTTTTTCACTAATAAAACAGGTTATATCCTACAGTAATTTCTATTTCTTTTGTCAAACATTACCACCTGTTTGTAGCCTATCGTCCTCAGGAGTGCGGTGGCCACATCAAAATCCGCTCCCACCAGCCCCGGCTTATGGGCATCTGAACCCAAAGTCACGGGAACTTTATTCTCAAAACAAAGTCTCAGAAATTCGGGGGAAGGATAAATTTCCTTTTTCGGTACTCTTAAACCGGCCGTATTTAGTTCCACACAAACACCGCTGTCAGAAATCTGTTGTAAAGCCTCCCGGTAAAGCCCGGTTAAGTCGCCTGCGGGGCTAAAACCAAATTTCTTAATCAGGTCCGGATGGGCCAAAGTATCAAATAGCCCGCTGGCAGCAGCCTGCCCTAGGATGTGGAAATAATCCCGATATAATTCCCATAAGTCACATGTCCTGTAATTATCTATGTGGGCCGGATTGTCAAAACCCCAGCCGTTAATAAAATGGATAGATCCCATAATATAGTCAAAATCGTGCTGCCTGAGGATTTGAGTCAGCTTTGTTTCCATCCCGAGGGCATAGTCTGCTTCAATACCCAGTTTGATTGGCCAGGGATAATACCTCTCCTGCAGTTCTTTGACTTTTTGCACATACCCTGGCAATTCATCGTCCCGCATGGCTACGGATGGGTCCCGTTCTTCTGCAGGCAGAAAATACATCGGGATGTGTTCGGAAAAACCTATTTCCTGCAAACCCATCTTCTGGGCCGCAGCTATATATTCCTCCATTTCTCCCTCGGCATGACCGCACATTTTGGTGTGTATATGATAATCTACCGGCATCTGCCTCTCCCCCTCAGATTATGACCGGAGCGGATCTTACCAAACAATTCTCCGGCTATGTCAATTCCTTTTAAGTCTTTACTCCATAAAATCTCATCACAAAAAGCCCGCATCGGTTCCTGGGAAACCTGACCATAGTTAACCAAAACACCGATGGTCCGAAAATGTTTACTCTTTTTTTGATTTTCATATTTTTTCCGGAATTCAGCACTGACCTGGCAGACTCCGTCAGTAATAAATACGATGTCTCCATCGGGATATTTGTCTTTTTCTATATATTTTAAGGCCTCATTCAGGGGTTTTTCAAAATCTGTCCCGGCAGAGCGGAGAAAAAATTCGCTAATCTCTCTAAATTGCGCAAAAGTGCACTGCCCTAAGGGGATATCAAAAATTTTCATTTCATCCCGGGGCCCGCCGAACATTATCAACACAAAATTTCGTTGTTGGGCCATGGCTATTTCCATCAGAGCAATGGCCACAGCCTTAGCAGTTCCCTCTTTAGAGCCCTGCATGGAACCGGAAGTATCAAGACAGATAATCAGGCTGCCGGCCCCCCTGCCGCTTCTTCCCTGAACCTCATACAGGCAAAGGGATTCATCGGCAAACCTTTTATGAAAAACCGCCCGTTTATTAGGCTTAAAATACTCGACCCATTCTTCAGGAATCACTAAATTCAAATCATTACCATATTCAATTCCCCGCACTTCCATATTATCCGCTGGCCCTGCCAGGCCGAATTTCAGCTCCTTGACCTGTTTCAGGCGGCCCACCCTCAGGGCCAGTTGTTTCAGTTTAGGAGATGTTAGATACGTTTCCGCGGCCTTTAGGTGCGGGGTCAAGTCTCTTGTGGTCCATACCCCTTTGCTGCCAAGCCCCCCGGTATCTGCAGCAAATTTATCAATATCTCTGCCATCCCCGTTGTCGCCTATACATCTTTTACCCGCAGTGTTCCATTGTACACTAAGGCGAGCCAAAAGACCTTGCAGTTTTTTCTTTTTCCGGCTGATCTCCTCGTTCCAGCAGGCCAGAGACCTCTGATATAATTCAGCTGTGGCAAAGCTGCCGGCAATGTATGCCAGCTGCACAATTTTCCCGGCTGCCTGAACTTCTAAGAGGGCATCAGCTAACTCCTCTTCGGTAATATAAATTTCATTGGCAATTTCCACTACACCTCTATCAAGCCCCTGACAAATCCTGCTCCCGTAATATACTGCTGCCATCCCTGCACTGAGCCGGTTCTGCCTGGTAAAATGCCGCACCCGCCCATAATCGCTGCTTTTCATCAGCTGCTCAAGGACCAGGCGGTTAAGCCTGGATCCGGCGGAAGTGACAGCCGGAGGGAGAAATTTGGGGGCTTCCTCATAAAGGACTGAAAAAAGATCATGAAAAAGAAACGGGAACAAATACAAAATACCGCTTCCTTTTTCCTGTGTGTCTTTAAATACCGGAGATTTTTCCTGAAGTTCCTGATACCCGCCAATAAAACCGGTTTCCACAATAGTTTTGCTGTCCCTCATATGACCACCTACATTAGGGCATCAACGCCAAGACAATTTGTAATGATTTCTGTATGAATCAGCTCAACTTTTTTGGCAGCCTCGGCCAAAACCGCACTGGGCACGCCGGCAACTGCATTTAATTCCCAAAGGCGGTTTTCAATATCAGTTAATCGCTTGTTCATTTCACCACCCAGTAACTGCAATCTGGCCTGGTCTTCCAGGGACTCAAAATTGTATTTAATCTGTGCTGCTTCTTTAAGCAGCTCAGCCGCCTGGACCTCAAAAGTCAATTTGACAGTACGGAGAATTTCCTGAAATACTTTCTTATCTTGGGGCTGCACCCAAAAAATATCCTGCAGAACCTGCAAATCTTCCAACTCAACCAGTGACCTCCCACTAAGAAAAGCCTGGGCCTGCAGAGCCCGTCTGCTGTCTTTAAATCTGCGGTCAGAAACTGTTATGCCGGCTTCCCGCAGCTTGATCACAATGGCGACTACCCTATTGGTAATTTCCGCCGGAACTGCCACGTTCCACACTTCCCGCTGCCACCGGTGAAGCTCATCTAAACTGTATTGAACACGGCGTTCTCCCGGAGTGCCATAGTTAAACAGTTTGCGCAGATCTTCGGCATCATTTAAATAATCAACCTCATAGCGGAACAGAAACCTGTCATAAAAAGCCTGCAGTTCTCCTTCCACTTCGCCTGGCACCTCATTGGCCGCCCCCACCATCATGATCAGAGGAACATCCACCATACCGGTCCCGTTATGGAATTTCCGCTCATTAAGTATTGTTAAAATCGCGTTAGCGCAGCTGCTGTTGGAATTAAAAATCTCATCCAGAAAAACAAAATGGGCATCAGCTGTCTTCCCATCAAGAACCCGTACATACTGGTCATTTTCTAGACCTTTGAGTGAGATTGTCCCGATAATTTCATCCGGTTTGGTAAACCTGGTCATCAGATAGGTAAAATACCGGCCCCCTTCAAGCCTGCGGCCAAATTCATTGACCAGCATACTTTTCGCGGTTCCCGGGGGGCCGATGAACAAAACATGCTGACCGGTCAAAAGTCCGAGTAACATGCCCTGAATCATTTCTTCCCGGGCCAGGACGGTTTCTGCTAACTCAGCCTTGATTTGAGCAATCTTTTGCAAGATTTTCGCCCCTTCACATGTACTTATTCCTAATTGTAATATGAACCAGATGAAGGGTTTTCATCCAAAACCGCAGCCATGGCTCGAAAAAAGGAGCGTTATTTATTTTCATTATAACATAACAAGTGGCGAGTGGTTAGCTACTCCGGCAAACTCAGGCTCTTTACCATTGCTTCAAAAAGGGGCAGATATTTTTCTTCATGAATTTCCGGATAGTAGTAAGAGAACCGGTATACTTTTTCACCCTTTTTGTAAAAATACTCCACCGCCACTGAACGGGCATAGGCCACTCCCCGTTTATAGGAGAGCACAAAGCCTTGTTTATCTCCGTTCACTGTCTGCCGGAACTGCATGGAATCATACCCGGGGGCCATGCTTTTTTCTGCCTGGCTTACATATTCGGGAATCGGCTTGTTCAGTTTCATTACCTGCACAAAGCCGTGAGCTGCCTGATCGGGGCTGATAAAACTAATGCTTTCAATAATCTCCCCTCCCGAGTAGTCCCGTTCGGTCCGGATTGACCACCCTTCGGGGTAATCAAACCTGACCCCCTCCTTTTGTGAAGAGTAGGTCATCATTTTTGTCTCCTCAATAGTCACTTTGCCCGCCGGAATAGTATAACTGGCCGTAAGCAACGGGGCCATTATGCCAATCAGCACAAACAGGGTAATGTAAATCCTCCCTTTGGTGAGCACAATGATGGTCCGATTCATAAAAAAAACACCTCCCATAAAATATATTGAGAGGCAGCCAAAAAATGAGAACATTATCTATTATTTTCCTTTTCAGAACTTCTTAATTTTAGAGATAAATTCCTCGTTAGCTGATGAACCTTAATACTCATATCCAGGGATAAAGTCCCGGTCCCACAGCTGGGTGTGATCATTGACTGTTCGGCCAGCATCCTGGGATCAAGGCCCTTGTTGACTAAATACGAAATATTATCAAAAAGTTTAACTTCCAGGGACTCCACTGATTGGTCAGTTATTTTGTTTTCGGAAGTTGGCACAATCCCCCAAGACAGAATACCTCCCCGGTTCAGAAAAGCCTTCAACTCGTCCATGTAAGTGCTTACAGTGGAGAAATATTCGAAGGCATCAAAGCTGACAATATCAACCTCGGAATCAAACAAAATAGACCAGTCCATACCGGCACAGGAATGGGTACCGGCAATTGCACCGCCGCTTTTAACAGCCTCATAGATACTGTTTAATTCTGCAACAATCTCATCCTTCCGCAAAGTGATAAATGTTGACTGCCCGGAAGCATAAAGACCGGGATCATCTACAAACACTATCACCGGCAGGCCGAACCGGGCCAGAGACTTAGCCTGATTCAAGCCTTGCATGGCCAGGGTCTTAATAAGGACATCACGGGCTTGCGGATTGTAGTAACTAGCCTTCCGGTCCTGATCAGGCAGAGCCAAGCCAACAGAGAGCGGGCCGCTGACCTGACCCTTAAGCAGCTTAGCCTGCCCTGTCCCATTTGATTCGAGATGCTTTAAAAAGGCATAGAAGCCTGCAGCTGAGTCTTCAGGAAATTTGAAAAAATCCAGGGCCTGGGCATCGCCTTCACTGGCGGCAATATATAATTCATAGAATTGGGCGAGCCTGGCACCCCATTCTTCCTGCTCAGTGTTAAAAAAGTATTTATGGTCCCTGCATTCTACAATCCCCAGTTTAAGCAAAGGTGCAATACACTGGCTGAGCATTCCCTCAGTCTCACTTCTCAAGGGCAGCTGGGGCCAGTAGGGCACCTCCGGAAAATAAGAAAATATTAAATCTAAAGCTTCTTCTGGCACAGTATAAGGGACACTTCCTATTCCGGTGGCCAGGAATTGCGTTTTTAAGCTCATGATCAATCCTCCTATGTCCGGATCATACCGGTCAATGTTTTTTTTATTTATGTTATACTTAAAATGCAGAATAATCAATGAGTAAATAAAGATTTAATTACCAAAAAGCAAATGGAGGAATTTAATATTCTGTTTTCGAATATAAACTTTTGAAAATTACTAAAGAATTTATCTGTCCCAAATGAAAATTACTAAAGAAATTATTTGTCCCAAACTAACAGTTATAACTCCGGAGGTAGTTGGTATGAACGAAATCACCCGCTTGATCAGGGCCGCAGGGTACGCCTTTGAAGGCCTGTTTTACCTCATCAGGAAAGAAAAAAATACCCGGCTCATCCTACTGGCCGCAATAGCCATTGCTGTTCTTGGCCCTTTAATTGGCTTTACTCTGTGGCAGACCGTGATAGTTTTCTTCACTGTCATCATCACGGCAGTGGCAGAAGTATTAAATACAGCAATTGAAATCACCCTTAACCTGCAGGTTAAAGGTGCCTACCACCCCCAGGTTAAAATCGCCAAAGATATTGCGGCCTGTTCCGTCCTCCTCTGTGTCATCAATGCCCTGGTCGTCTTTGGGGTCATTCTCTACACCAACCTGGTCAGGTAGTAAACATGTCTGACCTAAAAGAAAAACCTAAGCTTTATATACTATCCTTCCCGCAATTATGGTCATCAACACATTTAAGTGAGTATCCAGCACAACAATATCAGCTCTTTTGCCGCGTTCCAGAACCCCCCGGTCGGTTAAACCAAGGGTCCTGGCGGGATTTAGAGAAACCATCTTGACCGCTTCGGCCAGAGAGAGCCCGACTTTCTCAACTAGCACCTTAAGACCCTCGGAAAGGGTTATGGTGCTCCCGGCCAAGGTGCCATCTGCCAGGTTGGCAAATCCGTTTTTCACGAGAACTCTCTGGCCACCAAGTTCATATTCCCCGTCCCCCAGCCCTCCGGCCCTTATGCAGTCAGAAATGGCACTGACCCGATTAATTCCTTTGGATTGGATCAGAATTTTAATTACACTGGGGTGAACATGAAATCCATCGGGGATTACATCCACTGAGAGGCTTGGCATGCTTAGAACGGCCCCGGTCGTTCCGGGGTCCCGGTGGTGAAGTCCGTCCATCGCGTTAAAAACATGAGTGACGTGCCCTAACCCTGCTTCACAGGCTTCAGCCACCTGTGGCAGAGAGGCTTCAGAATGCCCCAGTGACACTATAATTCCCATCTGCCCGGCCATTTTGATAACTTCAAAGGCCCCCGCCAATTCCGGGGCCATGGTAATCATCCTGATACATCCACGCCCGGCATCAAGGTAATCCTGAAGTTCAGTAGTGCTTGGCAGGCGAAGAAACCCGGCTTTTTGAGCACCTTTTTTACCGGGATTAAGAAAGGGCCCTTCCAGGTGGCAGCCCAGCAGCTGAGCACCCCGGGTGCCCTGTTGTTTTGTGTCTCTGATATTCCCGATTGCTCTAACCAACTGCGCAGAGGGAGCGGACATGGTAGTAGCCAAAAAAGATGTCGTCCCCCGCTGAGCCAGCTCCCAGGAAACCCTATCCAGAGATTCAACAGTACAGTCCATTACATCCGCCCCGGCATATCCATGAATGTGCATATCAATAAAACCCGGGCAGATGTAGCTGGACTCAAAATCAAAAACTTGATTATCCGAGCCGGCAAGCCTCGAATCAAACCCGCCTATAAAACTGATGCTGTCTCCTTCAATGGCGATAACGTCCCCGCTAGATGAAACGTCATTTGGAGTGACCAGACGCCCCTTCAGAATAATTCTTTTGCCGTACACAGCCCGCCCCCCTCTACAAAACCACCGGCACCGACCCGATGATTCTGATTTCCCGCGCTGCAATTTTACATATGTACGCATAAGCCTCCACACCTGCCGCCGTAACCTGGCGGAGCGTGCGGCCAAAAACCGGGTCAGTGGCATCATTAGGAGAAAAGGATTTGGCATCTTCCCGCTGAATCAAAAAGATCGCCGCTGCTCTGTTACCCGCCTCCACAACTGCAGCCAGTTCTTCCAGATGACGGTTCCCCCTTTCAGTGGGAGCATCCGGGAATCTAGCTGTTCCTTCATTAACCAGGGTCACAGACTTCACTTCTATATAGCACCTATGCTTATATTCATTCTCCAAAACCATGTCCAGACGGCTCCGGCCAAATTTAACCTCACGTTTTTGCACCATATACCCGGCAAACTCGGGTAATTCCCCATTGTTAACAGCACCGGCAACAACAGAGTTAGGCAGCCTGGCATCCACCGACACCAACATCCCATTATATTTAACCAGGCTTAAGTCGTATGCGGTCACACGTTTTTCCCCCTCTTGCCTGACCAGATATACCTCGCATCCGGGCTGGAACAACTCAGTCAGGCGGCCTGAATTAGCCACATGTGCTTTGACAGCTTCTCCGTCTAACTCAACCAGAGCTGTAAACCTGTTTAATCTTTGCAAAAGCTTGGCCTTAATCATAATATTCCCACACCTCAATTTAATCATTTATGCTAAGTTTTGCAGCAAAAAATATAATGGCCGCGGGTGAACGCGGCCTATTCTTGCTGCTCAAATTTTGCTGGGCTAAAAAACATAAAATACACGAGATAAATTACACTAACTGTTAATGCCAGCAGGTGTAAAATCATCACTATATGTGGTACGGACTGGTACGGCAGATTCCCCCCCACACTGATTATGCCTCCCAATAAACCTACAATCGGCGGTACATAATCGGCGGCATGTTCCGCATACGCCAGGGAAGAGGATATAGCCGTGTATTCAAACAGCACGACCAAAAATGGCATTATATGAAATAAGTTCAATAATTTCACCCTTTTTTCGGCAAGATAATTCATCTTTTGCATTTATTATAAAACGCCGCCGGGCCAAATTACAATACTTTTCTTTACCCCATGACCACCTGGCAAACTTCAATCCGCGTGTCGAAGCCGCACCGTGGACATGAACAAAGGTGCATACAGGGAGAAGTTTCTGGCATGGGCCAAAGAACCTGTGGTTCATAAGCTTCAGGGTCATCATAAGGGCTGTAAGGTCCGTAGTAATTTTCAACCATTCCGTTATCTTTTAATGGGCTTCCGCATTGCGGGCAGGACTTCTCAATATTTGTTAAACCGTTACAAACCGGGCAACCGTATTCCAAAAATATCACCACCGTTTAAAGTTGATCGCTAATCTAGTATCCCTGTTCCTGACATTATTAATCACTTCTCCTGCCCGCTTTTCTGGCAGGATTTCCCGATTATTGGTAGAATCGTTTTTCTTAATATGTTTTGGGTGGGATTATTATGGGCAGGCTTAAGTACATTTTAATTACGGCTGTGATTCTGATTTTGGTCATTTTATACACCCCTCTGATTCAAACCGCCGCGTCACCACTGATAGTGCAGGACCCATTGGCTAAAGCAGATGCCATTGTGGTTTTAAGCGGTGGTTGGGAAAAGGAAGGCAGGCTGGGCAAAAACACCATAGAAGGATACACATATGGAATCAGGCTCTTTCAAAAAGGGCTGGGTAAATACCTGCTTTTTTCAGGTGGAAACCTGCGGGAGAAGCCGTCAGAAGCTCAGGAGTTGGCACAGATGGCCATGGCTAATGGATTTCCCAGAGAATCAATCCTGATCGAAGACAGTTCGGAAAGTACCTGGGAAAAAGCTTTATTTATCAAAAAAGTCATGCTGGACAAAAATCTGGACTCGGTTGTCCTGGTTACTTCACCGTATCATGCTTTAAGAGCCAAAACTTTATTTGAGGAGAAAGGCATCAAAGTCATTTCTGCTCCCGTACCGGACGGCGAGTTTTATCAGGCCGACGGTCCCGACCGCCTGCGCATCGCCAAACTGGTGGCCTTGGAGTACCTGAAGCTGGGGCTGTATAAATTGAATTTTACTAAATAAAATTAGGCTACATACTTGTTCAGGCGAAGCGCACTTGCCCTAAATCCACCTACCATGTCGAGTTTTTCAACAAAGGAAGAATCGCCCATTTCAAAATTATATGCCGTCAACGTCAAGTTGCCGATGGTATTCAGATACTTGTGTTTTCGTAGCTGCCGTCCTTTGTTTGCCATTCCATGTAGCGGTCTTCGCCCGCAGTAATGGTTCCGGCTTTGGAAATGGCGAGGTCGCTCATCACGCAGAAAGCGTTGTAGATGAACAGAGACGGAATTTCCATCATATAGTTGCGGAGTTGACGGTAGGCTTCGGCTGATATCAATACAACCGTCTCAACGTGACTCGTATGCGGAAACATATTCAATCGACCAAAAAACACACCATATTGTGGTGTGTTCAAATGGTTTCATGGATTCTTAATTAAGGTATCGGTCATAAAAATTCTTTCTTGCTCAATGACTTCAGTTTTTTCAGTAGAAAAAACTTTCAAGAATAGTTTAAATTATACTATTCTTATCCCAGTGTCAATTATTTCTTTAACGTATGGATTTTGTTCGTTAAAATCTTCTTTGGTAAACGGATGAGGTTCAATTCTAGTATCAATGTACCGCCTAATTTTCATTAATTTTAATGTATCTTCAACCAAATCTCCGCTAAAATCTTCAGCGACAACTGCTATATCAATATCACTGTCTTTCATAGAAAAACCTTTTGCATATGAACCATACAGATAAACTCGATCAAGTTTTAGCTGATTTTTTACAAGCTTGGCAAAATCTTCAGCTATTTTAGTTATTTCTGGGCTAATATTGAAAGCAGCCATTCTCTCAACTCACATGACACCTCAAAAATATACATATATTTGATATTGTACCATACGAGCCCTGTTATGAAAAGTTTTTTCCATGATTTGTAATGGGCATACGTTTCAACGCTATTAAGCTGATACTGTTTAAACTCAATATTCGTCTACTCATCAGTCTGTCTCTGTGCCTCTGTGGTCTCTGTGGTCTCTGTGGTATCCTGCGCACCATTTAAATCCCCAGGCAGCAAAGGCTTGGCACCTACTTTAACAATCCTGTCCTGGGCTTTATACGTATCATTGGAGATTATTTCGCTCATCACCGGCTTGCCGTCTTGCCATAATTCCCTGGTCACCCTGGCTTTATAGCCTGGCTGACCTTTTTGTTCGACCTCCTGCTTTCCTAAGGGTATGTCCTTGTCGGAGACAGTTATCACTTTATTTGATATGGTGGCGATCACTTTAGATATCACCTTAACCTCGTATTTTTTCGCTTCTGGAACACCAAAAAGCTGCACAGTGAGTTTTCCTCCCGTGATCTCCGCCTTGGTCATCAGATAACCGGGGGTTATATTTTGAAACCTGAAATCAATTTCATTACCTGAAATAACAGCATCCAGACCTACAGGCAAATAGGCAACTTTAAGGCTGTGATTTGACCTGGTGATTACTTTTAAATTTGCTTTTAAGACTGCATAATAAAGTGTTGAGGACACCTGACAGACACCCCCGCCCACTCCGGGAACAAATTTGCCGTTTAATATAACATTGGCTTCTTTAAAGCCGCGCTCCACTACCCTCGGTCCCACAACTTCATTAAAGGAAACCTCCTCGCCGGGAGCAAAAATTCTATTGTTAATCTTCTCTGCGGCTACCCGTAAATTTTCTTTTCTGGTCAAATTAGAAGGGTCAAAAGTGGTTGCGGCCTCGCTGATTAGCTCGGTAGGGGCTTTCCCCTCGATTTGAGAAGCGGATACTTGCGGGACAATAGATTTTGGATTCAGTGTGATCAACACAGGAGCAGATAAATTGGCCTGGCTTAGTTCCGCCAATAACTGCTGCCGGTCTATCTTTATTCCAGGCTGTCCGTCGATTACCTGGAAAGTGCCGTCTTTTCCCACAGCATACCCGGCATCCCGGGGAGTTCTCTCAACTAGTCGGGCCAATTCGTCTATTTTTTTCATCACAGCGGCCTGGTCTATATTATAACGCAGGGGCAGATCTACTTTCCCGCTTCTGGCCAGGGAAATCTCATGATACCTGGCCTGAACTGTTCCCGTTCTGCCAAAATCAAAGGCCTTTTGCACTGATCCTGCCAGGTCCGCCAGGATGCCAAGTTCCCTGTAACTATATATGTATTTATTTTTTCCCAAAAGAAAGTTGACCTCCCGGTCTGGCTCCCCGGCATAGGCTTGCGCCAAGACTCTTAGGGCTTCCGCCTGATCAAGCCCCCCAAGCATTACCCCATGAACCTTGATACCCGGTTTAATCGAAGAACCGAAATGCGAAGTAGCTAAAACCCCTCCATATGTGAACATTAGAAACACATTGACCAGGACAAATATGACAACTCCCTTGGCCGCCAATCCTTTTTTCGTTAATGCTGCCTGCATAAAAATCTCCCCTTAATTAGCCAGTATAAATTAGGACCTACTTATAAGACGAACTATCATGGCCGGATGTTTCATTTTTGTAATCGGAAAATTAAGTTAAATATATCACCTGTTTGCCGGCCGAGTTCTTATACTATAAACCCTTCATGCCTCCATAAGCTGTCACATTAGAGCAGCCAATTTCCTCCAAAAAAAAAACTCTGCCGGTAAGTGATTATACCAGCTGAGTGGCTTCTTTGCGCATGTGAAATTAATTAAAAATTTAGCCGCGGATGAAAAGACACAAGGGCTTTAGATTTGTAACAAGAAAAAAGCTTCAGTCCGCCTTATAAATGGGGTATATTGGCAGCCAGCCCTTTAATTTCCCATACTTACAACACAGAACCATTATATCTGCTTCCTCTTTGACAAAGTCTAAAAACATTATTCGTAAGGAATCATTATTTAGTATAGCAATGGCATTTCTCAGGTTTTTTTCTATTGCCGCCACACAACCATCACGAATATTTTCGAATATTAATTGGTCATTAATTAAAGTAGATTCATTTGCACTTACAGTCACTTTTACACTCTTTGGTGATCTGGTCGGTTGAGGAACATTGTATTTATCCATCTGCTCCTCGAGGATCGCTACTTCTTTTTCTAAGAAATCTAATCCTACTTTGATCATAGCTTTTAGCTCAGTATCATTTGCCCACTTGTAAAATTGTTGAGTCTTTTCTACACAGAAATATCTATAATACAGCTGCTGTGATAATATAAAAGCCTCACCAATCTCTAACCTTGGTAGCGTAGCTGAGTTAGCTTTACCAATGTGGATGTTACCAATCTGAACCATATCATACAAACCCCCTAATAGTTTGAGTAAGTATGTTTATAGTCCCCTTTTCCCGAAATTTTATGTTCTTCTTTCGGGATAATTGCCAAAAATACTATTCAGGCAAATTGCACACTTGGCTGCAACTGAGTTCGGTCATTTTATCTATTAACATCCTGACTGTCAGGACATATTCTGCATGTGACCAGGTCAGGGGAGCCACAGACATGGGTTCCCCGGTATAAGGATGGATTTGTTCCGGGAGAATTCCGCTTGGCATGGCGTTCCTGATAACCCATCCCAGGATCTCCTTTGGTTTGTCTAGGTCTTCCATTGACCTGGCTTTGGCAATGTACCACTCGGCAAGCCATAAAGTACTAATAAACCAGGGGTTCCCGGGAACATTAGCGATGTCTGATGATTTGCTGAAATAATTATCATTAGTATATCGGGCAATCCCGCCGATATCTGTCTTCACCCACAGTCCCGACTCTATGGCTTTCATCGTGGCTTCAACCCGTTGATCATCAGCAGGCAGCACCCCAAACTTGACCACACCAAATACACTGCTTTCCAAAGTCAGGTCCTTTTCAACTGAACCGTCATCCTTGACATAGATGCCGCGCAGAAACCGGTTTAACGAATCATCATAGAGTTTCGTGATTATACTTGTCCGCACTTTTTGCGCTGTCTCCTTAAAGGCAGCGGCTTTTGGGGAGTCGGCAAACATTTCGGCAAAATTAGCAGCTGCCTGTAGGCCTGCAAACACAGCCGAAGCAGTAAAAGTGAAGATGCCGCGCCGTTCCTCCCAGAGGTCGTAGCTCTCATAAGGCAGCTCAAGTTCTTCCCGCATATACTTGACCAAAAAGGACCCAGCCTTCCTGATAAAGGTTCTGTATAAGGCCAGCACAAACTCAATATCTTTTGTACATTGATAATATTCCCAGAGGGCAAAAAGAACCAGGGCCGTTTCATCTTCCTGAACCGGCAGCTGAGGGTTGCCATTTACAATCCAGGGATGCCAGCTTGAACCAACCGAACCGTCCGGGTTATACTTATGCATCAGGAATCCCCTTGACGTAAGGGCATTTTCGCAAAACTTAAAAAAATTCTGGACCATCTCGGGATAACCGGCCTTCATTATGGCCTGGGCGACCAGAGCCCCGTCACGGGGCCAGCAATAGCTGTAATGGTCCCTGTTATAGTGCAGGATATCGGAATCATTAGCTGCAGTGACAGCTCCCTCTTTATCAACCTGGGTCCGGATAATTAACAAACTGCGCTTATAAAGGCCCAGAATTTCATCAGATAGGTTCACCCCATCGTAAGATATTTTATTAGCCCATTGCCGCCAGTAGCCTTCCACCGATTCCAGCATGGTCTCAGGATGAATTTTTAAGATGTGGCGGTTTAGCCGCTGTACTTCCTGAAAATTCTTCCCCACACACAGCCAATAATATACGTTGTCTTTGCCATGGGAGGACAAGTCAGCCCGAAAGCTCAGCGTGCTATCCACTGAGCCTTGGGCAATCGGATTCCCTTCAAGTTTTCCGTCCTCAGCATCTCTCCAGGTGCCTTCGGCACCTCTGAAGCGTTTAGTCCCGGTAGCATACTGAAAAATCCCGCCGGAACCGGAAAACCCATTGATTAAAAAATATTTACTCTTTTTATAATGATACAGGAAATTTCCCTGGGGCTCATAAACAGCCGTATCTCCTACTTCAGTTTCATCAATGGTAAAATCATGGGTGAAAAAAACTCTTACTTCCCGCGGCCTGTCAATGAGATTATGGATAGACAGTTTTTTAACATAAACACAATCTTCGTAATGTACTGCATCACTGATATCAAGGGACAGGCCAAAGTCTTTATTAATCATCTGCACACAGGTAACCAAAGTCTCCTTGCGGTATCGCAGGGTCTTTTCCCACCCCGCCTCGTCACACCATGAAAATTTGCCCTCGACCCATACCCCGATACTGTTTTTGTTGCCCTGAATATGGTTCGACTGGCCAACATACGGGAAGTAAAGATCTCTGATGTTAGTATCTGAATCAAAATTTACCAGCATTTTACCGTTGCCTACTACAAGCTGTCGCGGCATATTAGCCCCCCCTTTTTAGATTGCTGTTTTATACTTTTCAATGATTTTAATATAGCGATTTGCCAATTTCTCTGCTGCTTCCTGGCTGGCGGCTTCGCTGACAATTTTAAAAACAGGTTCTTCACCGTCAGGTAAAATCAAAATCCACCCTTCCTCGGAAAATACCTTTATCCCATCCAGCAGCTCAACACGGGTGTCTTTAGCCTCCTCGAGCAGCCGCCGCATAATCATGCCTTTCTCCGCCCAAGGGCAAGGGACATCTTTTTTATAAAGATAACTTCCGGGAACAAGCTGCAGCAAGCGTGATATATCAATAACCCTTAGCTCAATATACTCCAGAACTTTCAAAAAAACGTACATTCCATCGAACAGAGGCTGGAAATAGCTTTCCCGGGAAACTTCCATGACTGAACGGGGGTGGATTTTAGTTCTGATTACCTTCCCGCCCATTTTTGCAGCCATCTCTTCAATGACGGAAGGTGCAGTTACCGGCACCCCTATAGCCTGGGCCCGGTTCTCGTTAAACATGATATAAGCCCAAAGAGTGAGTAATTTATCACCATTTATAATTTCCCCCTCAGAGGTAATCAAAACAATATCATCAGCATTATCACTTAAGAATACACCCAGGCTCATCTGGCCGCTCTGCACCAATCCACAAGTCTCCTCCAGAGAGTGGTCTGCAGAATTAATTGTTGTAATGGGACAGCCAAGCTTTTCTAAAAAAGAGGGAATAAACCAGTTTAAGCTCTGATAATCATAGGCGAACAAGATCCTGGAACGGCATTTTTTTAATACATCGGCCTCAACAACTTTCATTAATCCTGCCCGGTAGGCATCAGCCAGCTGCGGGATATATTTTGACTGGCCCAGACTGGCGGCATCCACTCTGCGGAAATCCTCCTGAATATATGTATTTTCTATTTTGCGTTCTGTATCTTTACTGATATTAATGCCCTGGGCATCTAAAAACTCTATTGTTAATCTGGTTCCAAGTGTTGACGTTAAAGCCCGGATATGTACGCCCGCCTTTGCCTGAAGGCTCTTGACGGCATATCTGGCAACCGGAGTGGTGGTGACGCCTATATCACTTACATTAACCCCGGCGGCCAAAAGGCCGGTCGTAAATGCTCCTTTAATTACCTGAGAAGCGCTATGGTGATCGCTGCCAATGGCTACCTGAGCACCCTGGGGCAATGTCGAGCCAAGGGCCACTGCCAGGCGCACAGCCATATATGGTGAAATTTCCAAATTGGCAACTCCTGTCACACCTTTAGCAGAAAACATCGTTTTCCGGCGCACTTCGCCCCAAATCAGGGATTCAGCCACTATTGAGTTTTCTTCTACTACTTTGTGCGGCCAGATTTTGATTTTTGGTTTGACAATTGCCTTTGGGCCAATTGTGCTTTTGTCCCCAACGACACTATCTTCAAACAGAGCAGCACCTTTCTGGATCTGGACGTGACTGCAGACTGTGGTTCCCCGCAGTTCGGCATGCTGCTCCACATCACTGTAATCCCAGAGAATACTTCTTTTCAGAGATGCCCCCCGGCCAAGGAAACTGTGATTACCCAGCACCGAGTATCTGCCAAGTTCAACGCCAGGTTCAATCACACAGGAATTCCCGATAAATACCGGTTTCCGGGTTATTTTCACCCCAGGTGCAAGGGTAGTGCCCTCGCCGACCCACAAACCTTCTTCAAGCATTTTTCCCGGGATATTAATTTTCAGCAGTCCGTCCAGCAAATCAAAGTGGGTTTGTCTGTATTGTTCCAGACTTCCGATATCTGACCAGTACCCTGAAGCTACATAGCCATACATAGGTCTGCCCATTTCCAGCAGTTTGGGAAAAAGATCTTTGCTAAAATCAAAAATAGTGTCTTTTTCAAAATAATTAAAAATTTCAGGCTCCAAAATATAAATACCTGTATTTACAGTATCACTGAAAACCTCACCCCAACTGGGTTTCTCCAAAAAACGGATGATCCGGTCATTGTTGTCACACATCACAACCCCGTATTCCAAAGGGTTTTCCTCTTTGGCCAGGACCAGGGTGACCAGACCGCCTTTACGGCGATGAAAGTCCACGGCCTGGGTAAGGTTATAATCGGTTATGCCATCACCACTGATCACCACAAAGGTCTCATCAAGAAAATCTTCAGCATTTTTAACGCTTCCGGCGGTGCCCAAAGGAGAAACCTCTTCAAAATAAGCCAGATTTACTCCATATCGGGAGCCATCGCCAAAATAATCTTTAATCACTTCAGGAAGGTATTGCAAAGTAACTGCAATATCAGATATGTGATGTTTTCTCAATAACTCCACAGCATACTCCATGACCGGTTTATTCAGAACCGGTACCATCGGTTTGGGCTTATTGCACGTCAGCGGACGCAGTCTGGACCCCATACCCCCAGCCATTATTACAGCTTTCATGTGATTCCGCCCTCCTTTTTTTATCACCGTCCAAGACCCCCACTTCTATAAGTGGGGGTTACAGCTTCGGCTCTTCGGTGGGGGTAGAGTCCCCCACCGAAGCCCCGATGTTCAGCTTTAGCTGAACGAGTTCACTCCCCAGATGCAAAACCGACCCGCCTGGCTTCTACGGATACTTCCTGATAAACCCTGGTAGTTTCTGCCGCAATCACTCCCCAGTTGAATACAGTGTTGACTTTTTCCCAGGCAGCCTGGCTGACCCGTTGAGCGAGTCCTTCATCGGTAAGAATTCGGGTGATGTTTTGAGCCAGGGATTCTGCATCCCCGGCATAGACCTTTAACCCATCCACCTCATGCTGAACTACCTCGGTCAAGCCGCCTGTTTCGCTCACAACGACAGGCGTTCTGGCCGCCATAGCCTCCAGGGCAACGATACCAAAAGGCTCGTAAAGACTGGGAAAAACAGCAGCACTGCTGATAGCAAACAGCATATTTCTGGTATCGTCATCAGCAAAGCCAGTGAACAAAACTTTTTCCTTGATCCCCAAAGACTCCGCCAAATGCTGCAAATACTCTTCGTAAGGCCCTTTACCGGAGATGACAAACTTGGCCTCTGGGCACTGCGCCAGAATCCTCGGGACAGCTTCGATCAGGACCTGAACTCCTTTTTCAGGCACTAACCGGCCTATAAAATAAACTATTTTTTCTACAGGTGCAGCATATCTATTGTGAAATCCGGGATCGATAACACTTGGCTTGATATTCTTCACCTCTACACCATTGGCAATGATCCGGATTTTATCAGCCGGCAGCTGAAATACCTGGGCGATTTCCTTAGCCATATACATACTGCAGCCAATTACCTTCCATGATTCATAAGTCAGGGTCCACTCATTCTGATTAATATGACGCTGGATCTCATTATGAATTCCCTGGTTCCGGCCAAATTCCGTGGCATGAATAGTAGACACCAGCGGCAGCTGATAAGCATGCTTTAATGTGATAGCGGCTTTGGCCACCAGCCAATCGTGGGCATGAATCAAAGTAAACTTCTGGTCATGCACCAGGTTTTGTGCTGCTTCAATCATACCCAGGTTCAGTTTTTCTACCCAGCTCAGGAAATCATTATCGTCCGTATTTTCCACAGCAACCCTGTATACGTGCACTCCTTCGACTACCTCGTAAAATTTTGCCTCAGGGACATGACAGGTAATCAGGTGAACCTCTTCGCCCTGTGCGGCCAGGGCCCTGGACAGATCATAAACATGCCTGGCCAGGCCTCCAACGGTCTTAGGCGGGAATTCCCAAGACAGCATCAAAATGTTATGGTTCTTTTTTAAGGTGTCACCTGCTTTTTTATTCATGGGAACGACATTATCTATACCAGTGCTATATACCCGGTAGTCAAGCTCCGGAAAAATATTATCCAGCTCTTCCAGATTACTGATTTCCTCTTCCTCCAGTTCATCGTTTCGCAAGGCCCAATAGAGGTGGTTAAACCTGGCAATATGATCCTTGGTCCGTTTTTGGGCATACCCGACCGAGGTCCCCATCTTCATTATAAAAGCCCAGTCGGAACTCTGAGCCAAGAGCAGCTCCCTGGCCATCTGGCGCAAAGCTCTTTCCTGCAGCCGACCAGGTTTTTGCACATTATTGGCCAATTCAGCCATGCGTTCCTCAGCCCGGTGAATATGCCGGTAAATCCAGTCATTTGAGGAATTCAGCCACACCTCACTGTATCCATTGTGCCCCCAGCTGGTCATAGGCAGAGTTGCGACCTGGTTAGTCGGAAACTTCAGCAGATACTCCCAGGGAGTGATAGTCTTCACCGTATCCTGATCAAAGTGTAATTTACGACACAGGAAATCTAACCATTGGGGACCCTCATACCACCAATGTCCAAAAAGCTCCGCATCATAAGGAGAGACAATCATTGGCGGCCGGTCCATTTTAGCAGAAAGGTGTTCGACCTGCTTCTCCCTATTGTAAAGGAAGTGACCGGCGTGTTCAGCTGCCCTGTCTGCTGCCTTTACCGGGTCATAGACTTCTTTTTGATCTGTCTTCCCGGTAATCCGGTAATACTTAACGCCCGTATCAATGCGCAGATTGTCATCCCCAATATAAGGTCCGATATAGTCGATATCCAAATCAAAACCAATATCCCGATAAAATTCCCTGTAATAAAAATCCCCAGGATAGCCGTGATTCATATCCCAGACCTGCCTGGAGGTTTCAACATCACGGCCAAAGGCAGCCATACCGGCCGGAGTATGCAGCGGAGCAAAGACTCCGTTAACAGGGCAGGGTGTGGCAAACATGATCCCATGTGTATCCACAAAGAAATACCGAATTCCATAAGATTTCAGGATCTGGTCTACCCCTGAAGTATAAGCGCACTCGGGCAGCCACATCCCCCGCGGAGCAAAACCCAAGTGCTTCTTAAAGGTATCTACCGCCACAGCCACCTGCGCTTTTATGCTCTCCGGCCTGATCATCAAAGGCAGGTAACCATGAGTCGCACAACAAGTAATCAATTCAATTTTACCCAGATCCCGAAATTTCTTGAAAGCCTGCAGCAAATCCATCTGATACCTGCTGACGAAAATTTCTCTGATTGCGCTAAACTTCTTGCCATACATCCGGGCAACTTTTTCAAAGCCGGTACCCTTGGTCCGTGAAAGTTCCCTGGCCGCCAGTTCCTGCAGCTTATCAAGGTAAATAAGATACCGTTGTTTAAGAAGATAATCACTCATCATCGAAATCAATGGCGGAGATAAAGACAGAGTAATCCTAAAATCAACGCCGTCATTAACCAGGGTGTCAAAAACATTTATTAAAGGTATATATGTCTCAGTTAAGGCTTCAAAAAACCACTTTTCCTCCAGATAATTTCCCCTCTCCGGATGCCGGACATATGGCAGATGCGCATGCAGCACCAAAGCCAAGTACCCTTTTGTCATCAATATTCCTCCTCTAAATCCACTCTCCACTCTTCACTCTTCACTACCCACTTTTCACTTCCCACTCGTATTCAGGTAGACTCCGTCACTGCTGCAGCTTTTCTGGAAGCTATCTCTTTTTTCTTGCTTTTCCTGTTTTTCTTTGTCTTCTTCCGGGTTATGTACAGGCAGGTGGTCGAGCAGATCGGCCATAAATGTACCCGACCCGTCAGCCATACTGTCTCGTGGAGTTTGGACAACATTTGACCTATTCAGGGTGATAAATTGTCCGTCAGGCGTCATTACTCCGATATCGGCACAGTAAGAGTGGTTGCTTAAAACATCATTTATGTAGTAATTATTAGACAAGGGATGAACCGAAATGTCGAAATGACTATGCTCCTTTTCCGGCTTGAAGTTTAGCCCTGTCAGGTCATAAATTCTAAGCATCAGGGGTACTTGCCCCCATTGGCAGCAAAACTCTTTAGCAACCAGCACCATTTGTGCTTCGGAGAACTCCCAATAGGCGAAAATGCAGCGAGGGTCCCTAACCAGGAGGATGAGATAGTTTTCATCATACCCGGCAGGGAACCCGTAATTCGGCACGTTAACAGTCATTACCTTTACCTCCTCCCCAAAACAGCGCAAAATCATTATATGCGGGTCTGAAATTTTATAGAACAAAAATCACTCGCCTTTTTTCCGGTATTATACTTGCTAGAAAATTATGTTAAATAAATCATAGATTAAAAAACGTCTATCATCCACGAAGCAGATTCCACCCGGGGGTGATATTTGTCACACGCCTATACAAAATTATAGCATACCCCCGCGGGGGTATGCTATAATTTACTGTACACTTTCTTTGAAGTCAATATTTTATAAGTCCTGTTCTGTATCCCAATCCACCTTTTGTACTGCTTTCTTTAACTTGGCAACCACCTCAGGAACCATTTCCACTATGTTCTCCAGGCTGCTTTTGCCGGAAACAGGCAGCATACTAACCTGGTCTCCCTTGATTACAATTACTGCCGCCGGTATAAGCCTGGCCCCTGTCCCGGCCCCGATCCCCCCTGCCCCCTGTTCTCCAGTATCTTTGCCTTCGCCTCCGGCGGTCCCGATACCAAAGGTAACATTAACCACCGGGACCAGGGTTATCTCGCCAATCTCTATGGGTTCACCAATTACAGTTTTGGCTTTAAACATATTTTCCAGGTGAGAAAATATTGCATCAAGATTTTGTTTAAGGTCCACAATCCTACATCTCCTCTAAGGGAATTCGGCCCCAATGCCGAGAGCCTACCTTTACCCAAATTCACCTAAGATTTCCAGCGCATTTTTTAGTGTTTAGCATTCCCCGGAAACCACATTAAATACCAAGAAAATTGACTTCATCAACACAAATTAAAGGAAGTCAATCTTCCCTAACATTAAAAAATTTTGAGGAGAGAGAAGCCGGTGTAAATAAGCAGGGCAATTAAAAACAAGCCGCATATTTCTACTTACACAACATACTTACATGCAGCCGATATAGTTGCAGCAATCTCCTGTCTTACAACTACAGTGTTCAGAGGAATATACCGGGATAGACTCTGCAGATTTTCCAAGAAATTCCTTAACTCTTGACCCTCACTAAGGGCCGCCAAAGTGTCCTTTGCTATTTGCTCCAATCGACCAATGGTAGAGTTGATGTAGATTTTAGCCATAGCCAGTTTAAGCCCGGCTTTGGCTTCTCCATCCTTAACCACTGCCTTCCTAGCCCGCAGCCAGGCGCTTTCCATGGCGAAGGCCTGAATAGCTAAATCAGCCAGCCTGCCAATAATTTCCTGATGTTTAACTAAACCGTCTCCATACTTTTGCAGCCCGGCACCTATGGTCAAGAGAAAGATATCTTTTGCCGCCTGTACCAGCCCGGATTCACCCTCTCTAAAAGTCACACCTTCTTCCAAATCAACCCGTAGCTTTTCCAGGGCTTCCTGGAGGGGTAGATCTCCTTTTCCCGCCCGGCGCAGCAGGGCAGCAGGTATCAGACTACGGTTTATTTCATTGGTACCCTCAAAAATTTTATAAATCCTTGCATCCCTATACAGTCTTTCTATGGGATACTCAGAGGTAAACCCATAGCCCCCATGGATCTGTACTCCTTCGTCCACAACATAAGCCAATTCCTCGCTTGTAAAAACCTTGTTCATTGCACATTCCAAAGCATACTCTTCAATACCTCTGGCTGCAACCAGGCCCCCGTTACGCCCTGAAGTACCCAGATTGTGCAGGATGTTTTCCAGGAGCCCGCCTGTACGGTAGACCATGCTCTCCATAACGTAGATTCTAACAGCCATTTCAGCCAGCTTTTCCTTAATTAGACCAAAATTCGCAATAGGGATACCAAACTGCTTGCGGTCATTAGCAAAGGTTGCAGATAATTCCAGGGCATATTTGGCCATACCCACGCAATGGGCAGCCACCTTATACCGGCCAAGATTGAGGATATTAAAAGCCACCACGTGACCACGGCCAATTTCATACAGAACATTTTCTACCGGCACTTTTACATCTTCGAAGAACAATGTTCTGGTTGAAGAACCTTTAATACCCATTTTCTTTTCTTCCGGCCCAAACGATAGGCCCTCCGAATTACCATCCACAATAAAGGCGGTAAATTTATCCCCGTCTATTTTGGCAAATACAATAAATACATCTGCTATTCCGGCATTTGTAATAAACTGTTTGTTCCCGTTTAAGATATAATATTTGCCATCCGGGCTTAAAACTGCCTTGGTTTTTATAGACATGGCGTCTGAACCTGCCCCCGGTTCAGTCAGAGCGTAAGCCGCAATATTCTCAGCACTGCTAATCCCCGGCAAATACTTTTTCTTCTGTTCGTGGCTGCCAAAGAACACGATAGGCAGGCTGCCAATACCGACCTGACCACCTTGAGTCTGAGCAAATGAACCGGCCCATCCCATACACTCGGCGATAATGGCTGAGCTAATTTTGTCCATTGCCAGGCCGTCATATTCTTCAGGTATCTCGGTACCAAGCAGACCTAATTCTGCGGAAGCCTCCAAAAGTTCCCGGTTTAAGCCTTCCTTCTTGGATTCGAGTTCGTCCATTCGGGTTAGAACGTTATCTGTAATAAAACCCATGGTGGTTCGGAAGATCATACAATGTTCTTCGGTGAAATCTTCAGGGGTAAAAATGTCCTGGAGATTGGTTTGCCCTAAGAGAAAGCTCCCGCCCTTAGGTAATTTATTCATTTATTTCACCTCGTATTTGAAGCTGATTACTATTATTACTTCATAATTCATGTGAATTTTTTCATCCCTAGGATACCTTGATAACCAGAGCTGCGCCGGTATCTCCGGCTGCACAGCCGGTAAACAGGCCATAGCCGCCGCCAAGAAGAACTAACTCTTCAATCATCTCAATAATCCCCCTGCTTGCTGTGGGCGCCTGGGGATGTCCATAGATGAGTGAACACCCATAGTTATTAAATTTCATTACATCAATACCCATTTCTTTGGCCATATGTACATCATTGGCTGCGAATGGATTATGGGTCTTAAAAGCCTTTACATCATTGATACCGATACCCGCTTTTTCCAATGCCATCATGGCTGCGGAAACCACTGCCATAGCCATATGAGCCCTCTCTGCCCGGGCATAACCATAGGATACCACCTGAATTTGGATGCTCTTATCACTGCTAAGTTCCTGGGCTTCATCCCTGGTTGTTACAATAATCCCAGCGTTGCCATCAGATGGGTGGGTCTGCGAGCCATAGCTGTGCGCACCACCTTCAAGAACCGGCTTTAGTTTTACTAGAGTCTCTAAAGTTGTAGGGGTTACCCCTTCGTCTTCAGCTACCACTACTTCTTTTTTGCCCTTTTTAAATTCAATCGCGAACATGTACTTCTTCTGGAACTCACGATCATTAGCCAATGCACCGAGATATTGTTCATACCGTCTGGCAGTAACCGCGTCGCACTCTGCCCTGGTAATGTTGCCTGCCTTTTTCACTACGTTTTCAGCCGTCTCAATCATGGCAAACTTACCCAGCGGGTCTTTAAAGTTATCCATTACCCAGTCTTCTGAAACCACCTGACCTCCAGGACCGTTGGAATTTGGCCAGATGGTATGGGGACCATTAGACATCCTGTCTGTCATCAGGCAGAACGATTTGTTAAAATTGCCCGTTTCAAGGCTGCCTGCCGCCAGGCTGACACTTGTGGTGCCGGTGGAGCAAGCCTGTTGCACGTGAAGACCCGTGATTCTGTCTGCACCTAATAGAGATGCTGCCAAAGGAGCAGCGTAAAAACTATGCAATTGACCGACAGTGGTCCCCACAATCAGGTAATCAAACATTTCTGCCTGCAGATTCTTTGAGGACAGCCATCTCTTGGCAGTAGCCGCTCCAAGCTCTATTGAATTCTCATTGGAAATACTTCCCTGCCACCGGACAAAAGGTGAACTATAATATCCTCCGTAAGGGATAAAAGCTTTTGTATACATAAAAATCCCTCCTACTCTTAATTACATCCTAGCCCTCAGATTAGACCCTTCGTTCACGCCCAGCCCAATATTTCTCCCTAAGGGCTGTTTTGAGGAGTTTGCCAGTTCCGTTTTTGGGTAATTCATTTAGAAACTCTACTGTTTTCGGCTTTTTATAGCTGGCCAAATTCTGTTTACAGAACTCTATAATTTCCGCTTCATTGGCGGTAGCCCCCTGCTTTAAGGAAATAAAGGCTTTGACTGCTTCCCCCCATTTCTCATCGGGTACCCCAATGACCGCAGCTTCCAGAACTGCCGGGTGGTTATACAATACATCTTCGATTTCTCGCGGGTAAATATTTTCTCCCCCACTAATTATTAAGTCTGCTTTTCGGTCCACTACATAGATGTAACCATCTTCATCAATTTTAGCTATATCCCCACTATAGAGCCAGCCGTCTCGTATTGCTGCTTTGGTTTTCTCCTGCTGGTTCCAGTAGCCTTTCATTAAACGACGGCTCTTGACCACTATCTCCCCAGGTTCACCCGGCTTGGCTTCCTCACCATTTTCTTTGATGAACCGGATTTCACAAGCCAACGCCGGCTTACCACAGGATCTTAACAGACGAACTAATTCGCCTTCTGTAACATGATCCTCTTTGCTGAAGAAAGTAACCAGCGGACCTGCTTCAGTTAAGCCGTAGCCCTGGCAGAAAACCGGGCCAATCTCCTTAATGGCTCTTTTCAAGAGGCTTAAGGGCATTGGTGACCCGACATAAAAAATAGTCTGCAAACTTTTTATGTCATATTTTTCAAAATCCGGATGTTCCAGAAGGAAGGCCACCATTGAGGGAACCATAGAGGTGACGTTTACTTTATGGCTCTCAATTATCTCCAGAACTTCCTTGGCTTCAAATTCCGGCATAATCACCATTGTGCATCCCCGGTACAGATGGGAGAGCATATTTGTCGCTCCCCCAGAATGGAATAACGGCATCAGGACCAGAAATACATGATGTTCTGCTGAACGATATTCCGCCAGTTGGTTAACGGCGCAATCCAGTTGGCCACCGTGGGTTAACATGATTCCTTTAGGCGGCCCGGTGGTTCCGCTGGAATAGAGGATATAGGCGACATCTTCTGGTTCAATCTCAATCGCGGGCTCTGTTTCTAACCCTTGCGCGAGAATATCTTCATAAAACTCATATCCTTCAGCAGGGCTCTCCAGGCTGATATAGACCTCTATATCCGGAAGCTCGTGGCGAATAGCCTCAACAGTTGAAAAAAACTCCGGGGCTACGATTAGAGCCTTGGCTCCCGAGTCAGCCAGCATAAATTTCAGTTCCCTGGCGACTAGACGCCAATTGAGCGGAATGAGTATTATACCTGCTTTTCCAGCTAAGCCAAAAGCTTCTATGGATTCGATGCGATTCTTACTTAAAATAGCAACCCGGTCCCCTTTGCCAATCCCCTTGTTGGCCAAAGCACTAATCAGGCGGTTTACCCGTAAATTTAGTTCCCGGTAACTAACCTTTCGGTTTTCATAAATTAGACCTTTTTTGTGATATAGTCCAGCATTACGGGTAAAAAGCTCGCCCAAAGTCTTCATCATTTCTTCCCTCCATTTCATTTTAAATATGTTCACAAGCAATTTTGTGGCAAGAGTTACCAAAATCGGGATGCTTTTGGTCATTACTCCCTATTCATCATGCCTTCCCAAGTGCCGACTGCCTTGTTTTCATCCGCATCTGAATACCATTGGGTTGTAACTGTTTTTGTTTCCGTATAGAAGGCGACTCCATCCTTGCCCATGGCATGAAGATCGCCAAAAAAGGATTCCTTGTGCCCTGAAAACGGGAAATAAGAAATTGGTACCGGAATGCCAACATTGATGCCTACCATACCGCCATGAGTTCTCTTCATAAATTCTCTAGCCATCTTACCGTCCCTGGTAAAGATAGAAGAACCGTTTGCAAACCGGTTGCCATTTATGATAGCGAGACCTTCTTCAAAGTTTTTAATACGTTTGATAAATGTAACCGGGCCAAATACCTCTTCATTTCCGCAGCTATGTTCCGGTTTTACGTGGTCAAAAATTGTCGGGCCAACAAAGTGCCCACCTTCGAAACCGGGAACAATAATATTTCTGCCATCTAAGAGCAGCTTTGCACCTTCCTGCTCAGCTTTGTCTATCCAGCCACATACAAACTTTTTATGTTCCTCTGAGACCACTGGCCCAAGTTGTGTAGCCGGATCATATGCGCAGCCTGTTTTAAGTTCCTTGGCAAATTTCATCAATATAGAAATAAACTCATCAGCAATTACTTCCTCAACACATATTACGGGCAGGGCCATGCAGCGCATTCCAGCACAACCATAAGTTGAATTTATGATTCTACGTGCTGCGGCCTCTAAAGGCGCATCTCTTAAAACAAGTGCATGGTTTTTGGCCTCGGTCAGGCACTGCGCTCTCTTGCCGTGGGAGGCGGCTGTACCATAAACATGTCTGCCCACCTGAGTTGATCCAACAAAAGATATTCCCTTTACATCAGGATGTCTGAGTAAAATGTCGGCTTCATTACGGCTGCAGGTTACCCAGTTTACTACCCCCGCCGGTAAACCGGCTTCAATGGCAAGTTCTAACATTCTATTGCTGGTTATTGGGGTCATACTGGATGCTTTCATAACTACCGTGTTCCCCGTTGTAATACAAAACGGGACCATCCAACCCCATGGAATCATGGCCGGGAAATTAAATGGTGTGATAGCTCCAAATACTCCAAGCGGTTCGCGATATGATACTGTATCAAAACCAACGCTGGCTTGCATTAGTGAATCACCCTGCATTAAATACGGGGTAGAAATGGCGCACTCACAAACCTCAATAGCCTTAATAACGTCACCCCTGGCTTCAGCAATAGTCTTGCCCAGTTCGACACTTGCGCTATGTGCAAGCTCTTCAAGATGCTCATTAAAGATATTTCTTATATTAATCATAAAGCCTACGCGTTTTTGTACCGGCATATCCGACCAAGAGGTAAATGCGGCTTTTGCTGCAGCTATAGCTTCAACTATCTCTTCCTCGGTGCAGCAGGGAGTCTCGGCAATCACCTGACCTGTACTGGAGTCTGTGATAGGCATATATTTTTCAGTTTTTGATTCTTTGAATTCATTGTTAACACAATATTTGAGTCTCTTGACAGTCATTTTAATGTCTCCTCTCAATATTTCCACCTGACCTTAGCGGCGTAATGTTCTGTAGCTCTCTATCAAAGGTGGTAATATTTTTTTCCAATCGCCGACAACTCCAAAATGTGCCATCTTAAAAATATGTGCTTCGGGATCACGGTTAATAGCAATGATGGTTTTGGCGGCGGAACAACCGGCCATGTGCTGAATCGAACCTGAGACGCCGATTGCTATGTATAGATTAGGACTGACCACCTTGCCGGTTATCCCTATCTGTTGGTTACTTGGCAGCCACTCGTTATCAATAGCAGCCCTAGAGCCCCCAACGCATCCACCGAGTATTTCGGCAAGTTCCTTAAGCTGTTCAAAATTTTCCGTGCTTCCTATGCCACGTCCACCGGATACAATTATTTCCGCATCCTCCAGTTTCACTCCGTCAATGCTGGCTTCACTGGAATTGACGACTTGCTTCTTGACAGAAGTTTCATCAATTTTATAGGGAAAGCTGATTATTTCTCCTTGCCGGGTATGGTCTTTAGGGGCCGGTTCAAAACGTTTAGGCCCCAGCGTAGCCATTTGCGGTCTATTTTCTACCGTAAAAATACCGGTCGCTTTCCCCCCATAGGCCAGACGAGTCATTCGCACATTTCCTGTTACCGGATCTTTCTCAAACTCAAAACAATTAGAGACTAGACCGGTATTCAATCTGAAGGCCAAGCGCGGACCCAGGTCCCGGCCAACGTCGGTATGGCCCAGTAAAAGTACATTTGGTTGCAGTTCCTGGCAAATTTGAGACATTATTGCCAAATATGGTTCCGAACGATAACGGATAAAGTCCGTATTATCAATCAGATAAACTTTGTCTACACCTAAACTGATTAATTCTTGAGCACTACCTGTTATGCCTGAACCAATCAGCACAGCAGATACTTCTTCTCCTAACTGTCTGGCGATTTTTAGACTGGCACTGGCAAGCTCAGCATTAATTTCCGCCAGTCCCTGGTTTCTAAATTCAGCTAAAAACATTACTCCCTTGCTTTGGTTCAATTCCAATTACACTCACCCCCCGGATTTTTACTGTCTCTGCGAAGAATCTTATTTGGCAACCCCGGCCAACACATCCGCCAGCTTTGCTGCCATTTCCTCTGGATTCTCCCCGCTTATCATATGGCAATTGCTGTTCCGCTCGGGGATATACAGTTTCTGCAGTTTGACTCGATTATCGACAACTACTTCTAAGCCAAGCTCGGCACTGCCCCAGGAAGTAACGCCCATCTTCTGAGCAGCCAATAATTTCTTCACCGGAGGGTAACGCAAAGCCCCAATTTCATTACTTGCGGTAATTAACACCGGCATCGAAGTCTCGATTGTCTCGTAACCATCACCCAATAGACGTTCCACCCGCACCTTGTCGCCACTTACCTCTACTTTGCGTGCCAAAGTGATGTCTGGAATTTGCAGGAATTCCGCAATCCCCGGTCCAACCTGCCCGGCGTCTGTATCCGCGGCCTGGCGGCCGCACAAGATAATATCAAAATTCTTGAGTTTTTGGATAGCACAAGTTAATACGCGGGCCGTGCTATAGCTGTCGAGCTCTTCGAACTGCTCATCTGCCAGTAAAATAAGTTCATCAGCACCAGCTGCTAAAGTCTTTTTCAAAACTGGTTTAGCCAATTTAGCACCCATACTTACTACAATGATTTTGGCCTCCTGAACATCTTTAATCCTGAGAGCCGCTTCTAAGGCATTTTCGTCAAATGGGCTAATGACCGGCGGGGTGCCCTGGGGGGGAATAGCTTTTTTACCATCGGGGGAAACTTGGAACAACGAGGCTGGTGCCTCTGGATCGTACACTTGTTTAACGCATACTACGATAGTTAACAATAGAATTACCACCTCCTTTTCCGGTTTTATACATCCTGCCTGTTATTAAAGCGCCTTATTTCAAATCGGCCCATTGGTAGTACCCATCACCCAAGTCATTAGGATCGAAGGTATCTTTTATTTTCTTTTGATATTGATAAACTACCGGCTGTGCCGAGGCCGAAAACATTTCGTTCCTAACCTCCTGAGGCGGTGTCCGGCCATCGGCTCCCCTGCAAGGAGCATTCATTCTGCCCATGTCCAAACCGAGCTTTTTCTCCTTACAGAATTTATTGACAGCTTCAAAGAATTCAAAGGTTCCTTCAGTTGATTCCTTACTGTGCCCATCGAAATGAGTAAAGTTCTCCCATCCGACTCCTCCGCCTCCGCCTATTCTAGCGATTCCTCCCATCATGCAGTCGCCCCCGGCAGCTACAAAATTTCCTTTCTTTTCCCATTCCCGCTTCATTTCGGAGACCTCTTCAACATATTGAGTTCCAAAATCAGGGTTTCCGTTCATGCCATAACATCCCTCGTAGCTTCCTGAATAAACAAAATTCAGGTTTTTGTGCCCCATCCTGATTAAATAAAGCAGGAGCCACCCTTTACTAACGGGGTCGGTCATAGCCGATACTTTCCACCCTCCAGTTTCAGCTAATATTTCGTCCAAAGCTTTCTCCTGCCACATAATATCCCGAGAAGTCATGCCTGCCAGCACAATTTCGAATTCATACCTTGCCTCTTCCGTGTGTTGTTTTACCTCAGGATCTTCCAGAAGTTCTTCGAGGTCAGAAAGGGTCTTAGCAGGATCGGTTACTATTCTAATCATTGCCGCTTTTAGATCTGTCCCAAATTTATTGAACTGCCGGTGTGCAATATATCCGATTCCCGCATCCCATATCTTGTAGCAAGCATCGGCCCAAGCCTGCCAGGTTGGGAAACTTACGGTATACCCATTAATATTGTCAGGCAGCACCGTTCTATAGGCCGGAATAATACCTTCGACCGGAAGTTTGGCCGGACCCGGCCACGGATAGAGCTTTAGGGCAACCTTAGTTATCACCCCCATCGGTCCAAGAGCACCTCTAAATATGCCCCTAACCCCTGGACCAGGCCCTTCACCGTAGTGCCAACCAAGACCGGAACCCAGAGAACCTGTTCTCATGATTTCTCCATTGGGCATAACCCATTCTGCCCCAAGTAGGTTCTCATTGGCATAACCCATAAAAATACTGTCCGGACCATACCCGAGGTATGAACAGCTAGCCAGCGGAGAACAGCCGGCACCTGCCCCGATCATATGGGTATTAAGCCCAACCTTCATCGCCTCAGCTTGAAGTTGTGCCCCTATAACGTATGGTTCAATAACAGCAAACTGATTTTTCTCATCTATCTCCAAGATTCGATCCATCCGGCGCATATCCAATTGGATGGTGTGGTCACCGGAAGGATATCCCATACTCGACCAGAAAGTACTTGATGCCTTGGCTTTTAGTTTATATTTATTACATACTTTGACGATAGCCTGAACCTCTTCTGTGCTTCCCGGCAGTAAAACAGCCTCGCCTTTAGGTGTAAAGACCCCATAGTAAGGTCCAACATGATTAGAACTTCGATTAAGTGGAGATCTATATGCTTCGATATCGGCCGGATCGTCAGAAATGTTCTCCGGACCCACAATATCCTCCAATGCCTGATATATCTCTCTTGCTAATGCCATTACTTTATCCCTCCTCGTATAACTAAATTGCCTGCTGAACAAGCTGAACGATGTCAAGGACCTTCATTTTCTCACCGGCTGTTTCAACAGCATCAATAAAGTTTCTTTCACACCATCCACATGCAGTTACAATGGTTTCAGCACCTGTCGATTTTGCCTCATCAATCCTCTCTGCAGCCGTCCAGTTAGAAAACTCAGGATAGCCTTCTCTTGCACCGCCTCCGGCACCACAACACCAAGCGTACTCCCGGATTCTCTCCATTTCCACCAATTCAATGCCCGGTATGCTTTTTAACACATTCCGCGGCGCATCATATACACCCCACGCCCCATTGTACCTGGGTTTAGGTGGTTCATAAGTGATTATTTGTCCCTTGATTTTCTTTTCTTCACCGTCCCACGGCACATAAGGCTCTCCCTGTCTGCCCAGGTGGCAGGGGTCGTGAAAAGTAACTTTCATAGGTATTGACTTGCTAAACTTTATCTTTCCTTCATTAATTAAACGCTCCAGGTACTGCGTGGTGTGAAGAACCTCAAAATGCGCACCGAGGCGGGGGTAAAGACGCGTAAACGCATGGAAACAATCAGCACATGAGGTCACTACCATTTTGACACCTTCTGTTTTCCAGGCATCGATTGAGTTCTCGGCAAATTTGCGATATTCCCCTTCATATCCCATCTGGTATGCCCTGGATCCACAGCAGGCCTCGTCTTTCCCCATAATACCGATGTCGACGCCCGCTTCCTTCATCAAAGTCACAGCAGTTCTGGCTATTTTCTGGAGCTCCTCGTCGTAGCTGAAACGGCAGCCGGCATGAAAAATTACCTCGGCCGGCTCTTCAGTAACAACTTTCACGTCCAGCCCATTCGCCCAATCGCCACGCCCTGATTTGGGCGCCAACATCATGTTATCCTCCTTACGGAGGTGGTCTATATAAACCATATGCTCAGGCAGCAGTTGCCCGTCTTGTACTAATTTCGTCCGCAACTCATGCATTACTTCCAAAGGTTCAACGTCATAACGGCAGACCTTGTGTGAAACATCACAGGAACCGCAGGTTAAACATCTAAAAACTATATCCTGAACCCTGTCTGAATAATCGATCCGTCCGTCCAGGAGAGCAAGGGCAACATCCAGCCTACCGCGGGCAGAGTAACTATTAAAATTGCTAAAAGCAATACTGGGACAACCTTTGGCATACTTCAAGCTTTTAATCTGGTCAAATGGAATCCACTTGCAAGCTGAGCATTGGCTGCACCTCTCCATATCAGCCCTAAATTCTTCTAATGCCATTCTTAGACACCCCTTTTTTTTGCTAGTTTAGTTCAAAAACAGAGTTTACCAGTGTTCATAATATTGTTAGGATCGAAAATCCCTTTTATCTTCTTCAAAGTATTCGTAGTTTGCACATCTCTATTAAACGCCAGGTCTGCCCACATTCCATAGGGCCGGGAAAAGAACGCCCCCTGCCGATGCAGTTCTTCACTAGCTTTTTCAAACAAAACCTGCATCTTAGCCATTTCTCTTTGATCTTCCCGGTCAAAGGGGAGGATAAATTCACAATGGCAGCTCGCGCCCTGATGGATTGGCTGAATGTATACTCCAATATCGGAGGGGTTGTACCCTTGTCCTTCTGCTACTGAGTACATTGACCTGACAAATTCGGAAGTTTTTTCAAGTGTAGTCACAAAAAAGATTTCCTGACATCCCCCTTTGTAACCGAGTTTCCAATAAGGTTCCCGCGATGTGTTATTTATTGCCCGCAGCACCTCACTGCTGCGTGTTCCAGGAATTTCGTTCTTGAGTTGAAGTCCGAAGCTCCGGGCAATGTCCGAAATGTCTTGTTCTTGAAATTCAACCCTTTCCTTGGCCAATCTATCACGCCCTGCCACTCCCACTATCGCAATCCATGTCGGTAAATCCTCTCTAAGTTCCCTGATTTCATCAGGTGAGTTTCCTAAAACACAAGCCAGGCTAAAGTTGTTCAGTATCATTAGTTCATCACCAAACCTGAACCTGAGAATTTTATATGTAAAATCATGAAGATCTTTGAGTTTCTCCGACGTTACAAAAAAAGTCTTGTGGATTTGAGGCAATACCTCACATTTAACTGTTGCCCAGGTAACTATGCCCATACTTCCTTGAGCAGCTGAAACCAGCCTATAGAAATCTGTTTGTCCCGGGCCTGTCGCGATAAACTGGGCCTGACCTCTTTTCAGGTTAGCCTCAACCGCCTCTATGCTAGCGTTCTCCGCATTACCTGTGACCAACTTTTGCCCATCACCCCAAACCACTTCAATACACCGAAGTGGGTCGAGTATTGCCCACTGGAATCTAGGGATCAACCTGGGCTCTTTTTCAAGAAGACTGGCCAGCACCGACTTGTTGGCCCGCGGGATTAAGGTAGTGGATAGGCAAAGACCCTCCTTGGCAAGCTCCGGCTGAAGCTGACTGTAGGTCACCCCCGGCTCAATTATTGCCAGCCTGTTTCTGCGATTAATCTTAATAATCTTGTTCATTCCGCTAAGATCTACGATGACTGCTCCCGGAGCACTAGGCACGGTATCACCGCGAAAATGCGGTGCACCTGAGCTTACCGGGACCAAGGGGGTACGGGTCTGCTTAGCCCACCTCACCAATTCCTGTACCTCTTCAGTGTTTTTCGGTCTTACAACAAACCGCGGTTTCAACGGATGAACAAAGCTCTCGTCTTTTGCATAAGCCTCCAGCGTTTCCGGGGCATCCAGTACATTTTCTTTGCCAAATATCTCAACCAAGCCAGTTTTCACATCAACCATAGCTATCAACTCCTCTCATAATTCAAACTGTCTTTAAGTAACATATCCTAACCAACATCCTGCACTTATTAAAACATTGGCATATTAAAGCTGTCTGTTTCTTTTACCCCCTCTCTTGTCAAGTTATAGCAGGTTTCATCATCGGTATTACTATTCGACTCTCGCAGTTAGGCCCAAGCCAAACGTATAACTGCCGCTACCGAGAGAAAAAATCCAGCGCCTTTCGTTATGTCCATCATATATTGACAGCGTCTATATATATGATACTATATATCCAAATGCAATTCATTTTCTATTTCCTAATTGAACAAATTTTAACGGTGATTGGTTAATTTCAACGACTGAATGGTAATGGCTCGCCATAAAGCAAAAAAAATTGACAGGTATTTATACACCTGCCAACCCGACATTTTACCAATAGCTTTTATGAAGGTTTAAATCCCAATAATTCGCTAATTTCTTTAGAAACGTTCAAAAGTCTTACTCCAATTTTGGGGATATCATCTACATCAATATTGTTCAAAAATGCCGCAAAGCTAACTGCAGCTACCACTCGTTCCGAGTAATCCGATATCGGAGCCGCAACAGAAATAAAACCCGAAATCCTTTCTTCGCTGCTAATAGCATATCCATTTTTTCTAACTTCTGCTAAATTCTGTTCTATTTGATCAATATCCGTAATGGTATTATTTGTGTAAGATTTAAGTTCCTCAGCTAACAATATTTTCTTTCTCTCTTTTTCTGAAAAAAAAGCCAAAATTGCTTTCCCTGACGCTACACAATGTGCCGGCATCCTGCTTCCCACCGATGTTGAAAGCACTGGCTCGGCATGGGATTCAATTTTATCAATGTAAACAATGCTGCAACCCTCACCTAGAACAGATAAAGCAATACTACCCTTTCCCTTAAACTCAGAATATATTTTCTCCATAACCGGACGTGCAAGAGAGCAAATATCGTTTCGACGAACGGCTTGATACCCAAGCGCAACAATCTTATAAGACGGGTAATACTTTTGAGTAACAGTATTCTTAATTAAATATCCCTCTTCTTCCATAGTCGATACAAAATTTTGAACAGTACTTCTGTTAAATCCCGTGCGCCTACCTAATTCCCTGATCCCGATCTCTTTTTCTGCACATATAACTTCAAGCAATTTCAATGTACGTTTAACGGATTGAACTGAACCAACCTTTTTTGTATCATTCATTATTTAGAAATTCTCCTTTTTTTGAATTCAATCAACTTTCCCAACTTACTGACACATAATAATATGAATTTATTGATAGTGTTTAGCCTATTCAATGATAACATATTTTCCTGTCTTTCGCACACGCAGATAAACATAATCCCCAGGATTTAGGCAAAAATCCCACTAATAAAAGGATTTTAGGCAAATCCTGAGGATCATATATTCCCGTGAATAACCACTAAAGTTCCTAAACCGAGCTTTTCTTTTGCTCGGCTTAGGAAGGGAGAACCTTTAATGAAAAGTTCGCCGTATTTAATATGATAATTCAATAAATGATTGCTGGAGTTGTTATAGCGAATACCTTAAATCTTTATTTTCCTAAAAAACATAATAAACAGCATCATGGAGACATTCACACTACCAGCGGCTCCAAAGAACATTGCAGTAAACCCCGCATTTTGGGACACCACACCCCATAAGATTGAACCAATACCGTAGCCGGCATCAATTGATGAAAGAAAAGTAGCGTTTCCCGATCCCAGGTTATCCGGGGGACATAGTTTTATCGTCATCCCATTTAATAATGGCAAAACCGTCCCAAAACTAAGACCGTATAAAATACTAATGAAAACAAATTCGGAAAGAGAAGAAGCTAACGGAATCATAGCTAAAGAGATAATTGCCAGTAGCATCATCGGCAGGATTATTCTGAAAGCTCCAAAGTAATCACATAACTTCCCGGCTGCGGGTCTTGAAAACATCATTGTGACTGCATAAATTGTGAAGAAAATACCTATGTTGTCTACACCTTTTGAATAAGCATATGATGGTAAGAAGCTAAGTACAGCACCTTGGGCTATAGATAAAAAAAACATAACAAACGATGGCTTAACCGCATTTTTTTCAAAAAAAGGATGGGGATTGTTATTTGCAGCTGCAAGTAAATCTTTTTTTTCATAATTGGTCATTAAGGCTGCAATTAAACCTAATACAGAGAAACCTGCGATGATTAAAAACGACTCATTGTAACCGATTTTTGTTGTCAAATATAGGCCTAAGGCAGGTCCAACAGCCACAGCCTTAGCAGTTGCTATGCTGTAATATCCTATGCCCTCCATCAATTTTACCTTGGGAACCACATCAGCTACGATTGTCCCGGCTGAAGTAGAACATGCACTGAACCCTATACCGTGGAGCAATCTCAAAAGCAGTAATAGCCAAATATGATACACAAAGTAATATGACAATGATGCAATTAACACAATGGTAATTCCGGTAACAAGAATTACTTTTCGCCCTTTTTTGTCTAGCATAGTTCCCACCAATGGGCGAAATAAAAGAGCAGATATGGCAAATATGCCCACCATTAGACCGGCAGTAGTTTTACTCCCGCCGATGAATTGCATATACAGAGGGAACATGACTTTCTGCATCTGAGTACATAAAGAAATGATAAATCCAACAAACATTATTTTAATGAAGTGAAATGTCCATAATTTAACCTTTGTTTTAACTGATGATGGTTGGCTTATCGACAGAATCACTCCCTTCTACTCGCAAGGAAAGAGTATCAACCTATCTGAATCAATTTTCAACCATATTTTTTGCCCCACATGGTAATCAACTAATTGTTTCTCCTGGACGAGAAGGGTTTCCCCCCCGGCTTCCACCCTCAACATGCTGCTATGCCCTAAATACTCTACTTCCACGACCCGCCCTTCACATAGATTTTTGAACTCTTGACCGTGAAGCCCATTTAGTTCATGGAAAGTTTGAACATCTGTAGGCCTGAGAGCCACTTCAACAACATCTCCGGCTTTGCATCCGTTTGGTAAAGACCCAGGATATGGCAGATTGATTCCAAGCGACGTTAAAGCCAAATTATGGAGTCCATTGTCTGTCTTGCCCTTCATCTGTCCTTTGATGAGATTGATATCACCGAGGAATTCTGCTACGAATTTAGAAGCCGGCCGGTTATATACCTCCTTGGGAGTTCCTAGTTGAACTACTTGACCTTTATTCATAATAGCGATTTTATCAGACATTGCCAGGCCTTCAGCCTGATCATGACTTCACTTCCACCAGTCCTCTTGAGCACGATATTTACGCCGGTTTTTTCTTTAAAAGCTTTAGCAATGGCTTCTGCGGCCGGCTTTTGAATATTAGCGTACCAGGTTAGCTCGCTTTCTAAAGCGGAATCCTTGGCAGGCTCACCCGACGTATTCGTTTCTACTTTTGGAGACGGAGCTTCTTTCTGGGACACATCTTGTTTTGCACCGGTACCGCAACCTGCAGCTAAAAGAAATAGAGCACCAATTAAAAATATAACTTTCACCTTTGAAAAACCTAACATTTATAGGACCTCCTTATTAATAAAATAGCCTCTCGGCATTCGCCAGTCAGATGGTACAAGGCCTTGCTTGAGCCATCGATATTAAATTCTCCTACGTTTTGGATAGTAAATAAAAACAGGATAGTCTTTAAACGTCTAGCCCCTAAATTTTTAGTTGTTTTGTCTGTTTTTACAATTTCCACCTCTTTAATCCGAGAGACTATTAAAGATTAGATATAATAAGCAGTTTCCTTACAGCGGATTTTCGGACTACAATTTATGGAGGTATTCTATTATGGAATTAGTTTACTTATTAATTCGTTAATCTCACCTACCTTCTCTAATGAATATACCATATCGATTATCCCTTCCACGTTTTGCGCCCTTAAGCTTCCTCCTTTTCCAGCATAAAGTAGGCAATCGGCGAATTTCTTGATGAGTTCTTCCTTGCTCAGATCACTCGCCCGATAACCCCGCGGGCTTTCAACATGCCGCTGCTTTCTTTGTCCCGAAGTCAACTCCAGAATGACTGTGCTTCCTAGGTATCTTTCATTTTCAGCAGTTTCTGCAGGCCTCATTTTTATCTTTGCCATAAGATCTCTAAGCTCGTGGTTAGCTAATATGTCCTGGTTAAAATGTTCCAGACCCAAGGCCCCATACATACTGGCCACAGCAACACAAAAATTCATACTAAATTTTGCTTCCAAAGGTGTTGAAGGTGTGTGATATCTCAAGGTGGCAATAGTGTGCGGGTCAACCAGACACTCAATCATTCTCACGTCCTGTGGTGAGAACTTGTCAACCCTGACCAGATCAAGAATAGCTTCTACGCTTGAATGAGTCGCGTAACAGGACGGATACTGTTTTATGGCAATCCCCGGCGAAATTAAAGAATACGGATTTCCAAGAAGCACTTGTTCACTATTGTCCGTATCTGTAGCTACCATGTCACCAAAAATTTGATAAAAACCACGGGTGCCTTCTAACGGACTTTTACTGGCCGTACATCCGGTTTTAGCCAAAAGCCCGGCCCGGACTCCGTTATGTGCTGCATTACCTACTTGAACCGGCTTCACCATTGTGCCAAACTGCTGCCTGGAACCAGAGGCTGTCGACATCGCAATGCTCAACGCATGCTCTGTCTGCGCTTCATCTAACCTTAACAGATTTGCCGCTCCCGCTGCGGCGGCAAGTGTGCCTACTGTGCCAGTGGCATGCCAGCCTTTTCGAAAACCGGCCAGCGTCATCGATTTTGCCACCTTCACACCTGCTTCTACCCCAACAATGTAACTTGTCAAAATGTCTCTACCGGTCGCTCTAATCTGCTGGCCAATTGCAAATATAGCAGGCATGATCACAACGCTTGGATGCAAAGGAGTTGGGGTAGCTATGGAATCATCATAGTCGAGGACATGGCCGCTAATACCGTTGGCCATAGCAGCCAGTGGTGCACTGGTAGTTATCGTCGTACCAATAATATTACATTCGCCACTTCCCCCATTAGCTTCCACAAATCTTTGAAACATTTGTGCAGCCTCCATGCCCGTACCTGCAGAACATACCCCCAGGGTGTCCAACAAATGACCCTTGGCCAGATCGATGAGTTCAGGTTCAAAGTCCGAAAAATTGGTATGAACTATGAAACGGACTAACTCGTCAGTTTTAACCACATTAAATCGCCCCTTCCCTGCCAACCTAAAGAGATACCCTACATCGTACTCCCAATCTTTCAAATTCGGATTTAACTCCATTGATAAAATCCATGTCAGGTACTTCCAGCATTTTTAATGAATATTCTTTGTCTAACGCCTCATACTTACCACTACCCAAGCGATGGTATGGCATCAATTCAATTGCGGCCGCGGGCCCTTGAATCTCCCGTATAAATCGAGCCGTTGCAGCGATATTTTCATGCCCGCTGTTTAAGGTGGGTATTAAGGGCATGCGAAATCGAAGATCGACCCCCATTTCGGCTGCCATGACAGCATTCTTTAAGATTACCTCATTGGATTGACCGGTAAGTGACTGATGCTCCAATGGATCCATATGCTTGAGGTCGAAGAAGGCCATATCTGTTAATGCCAAAATCTCAGCCAATGAAGACGGATCAACACATCCAGAGGTCTCGATGCATGTGGAAATCCCTGCTTCCCTGCATAACCGAAACAATTCCTTAACAAAAGGCGCCTGAAGTGTAGCTTCCCCTCCGGAAACAGTAACCCCGCCTCCCGAACTGGCATAATACCTTATATCCCGGCTCACTACTTGAAAAACATCTTCTACTGTTCTTTCTAAGCCATATATACCTATAGCTTCTGCCTTACATACTTTCACACATTCACCGCAGAGGGTACACTTAAACCGGTCTACTTCTAACACTTTTTCCGTAGAAGTGACGAGGGCATGTTCTGGACAAATTACTGTACACTTGTTACAACCATTACACCTACTCCTAATTAAGCCCAGCTCAGGAGCAGAGCTTATTGATTCCGGATTGCAACACCATTTACACCGCAAAGGGCATCCTTTTAGAAATACTGTAGTCCTAATTCCCGCTCCGTCATGTACACTAAATCTTTGTATATTAAAAACTGTGGTTTTGACCGTCATGCCGACACCACACCGTGTTCTGTACGACTGATTATGTCCTCCTGGATTTCAGCACTCAACTCCACAAAATATGCGCTATATCCACCAACTCTAACCACCAGATCCCGATACTTCTCTGGATTCTTCTGGGCCTCCCGTAATACGCTTGTATCCAGGATATTATATTGAATGTACGTCCCTCCGGCAGCAAGAAAACCATTTGTTAATGCCACCACTTTGTCCCGTACCTCTTGGGTTTTCAACAATGAAGCCGGAAACTTTAGGTTAAGAACTGCACCTGTCGCCGATTGGGCGAAGTTTGCCTTCAGTACTGAGTTCAGTGCGGCCGTAGGACCGTTGCGGTCCATACCTTGCATTGGGGAAAGTGCGCCATCTGGCAAAGTCTCTCCCGCCTTGCGGCCATTAGGTAAGGCCCCCAATTTCTTACCTGCCATCATGTGCCAACCTTGGCCGTTTCTGTTAACCGCCAATGGATAACCCCAAATATTCTTTTCGGAGCGGATGATGTCGCCGGTATATTTGGCTACATCCTCTAGCATAAAATCAACCTCATCAATATCATTTCCGAACTTTGGTACGCCCAGGCACAACTGCCTTATATCCTCACCTTTTTCACCCGCAAAGTCACTATCTAAGGCGTCTAATAACTCCACCATTGATATTTTTTTATCATCGTATACCAACTTTTTGACAGCAAACAAAGCATCTGCTGCAGGAACATGGCCTCTGTCCTTCTTTAGGGTTAGCCTGTAATGCGGGAGACCCCCATTCATATAATCGGCCCCCTTCTCCATACAGCCTTTGATCAGTACGGAAGCAAAGGTTTGACGAAAGTTCGCCGCCTTAGCTTTGTCGGCAATACGGTCACGGCGGAGTTGCTTACGTGTAATGTATTCTGTTTGTTTCTTGAAGGCAGCATAAAAATCCTCAAAAGTAGTGAAGCTCCGGGGGTCACCGGTCTCAAGACCCAGACGTTTCCCGGTCCTAGGGGCAATTCCATTATGGAGTGCGAGATCCAGGCATAAAGGAACATTAATGTACGATGCCACCGGATATCCGCCCTGATCCGCAGGAATGGACTGAGAACACCCTTGCCCTATCCAATTGACGGCATTCTCTAAAGATATCCCAAGACTTTGCATATAGTTTACGATATGATCACTGTTTTGAAATTGAGGCACCCCGCCACCTACCAAACAATTGGTTTCAATGGCCTTGCGCATGAGCCAATCTGGGGTCTTTTTATTCCACCTTATCACCATGTGCGGCTCTGCGAGTTTCACGAGTCCCATCACATGTAGGACGAGGTATGAAAACTCGTTGCTAACTTCTTCCCCGTCTATATCCTGCCCGCCCAAGGTGACGCTCACTAGGAACCCTTTCTGTTGTTGTTCACGCCAACTTAGTTCAGTCACCAGTTCTAAGCGATTGTTGAATAACATGAAGTCGGCGAGGAGGTCTAACGCCTGTTCCAAGGAAAGAAGCCCTTTTACCAGATCCTGTTTAAAATATGGATACAGATACTGGTCAACTAAGCCCCATGAACCAGGTGCGCTCATGGGTATTTCCAATTTAGTTGCCAAAAAGACCAAGACCAAACATTGCAGTGCCTCTCTAAAGCTCCTGGCCGGGTGCTCAGGCACCCAATCACAAATTTCGGCAATTTCGCAAAGCTGCTGACGCCACTCAAGGTCTTCTTCCTTCATAGCTGCCTCTCTGACAGTTTGTGCATACCGTTTGGCATAGTTAATGGCAGCTTCACATTCAATGATTGCAGCTTGCCAAAAATATAGTTTTTCAACGTCATCATCAAGGCCCTGCTGCCAATTTTGGATGTTAACCTCCGCCTCTTGAATAAAGGATCTAAGTCCCTTTTTTAACAGCACCTCCCACGCAAGACCAGTCGGCCAAGCAAACCAGCCTGAGGGATCATGGTTGCCTGCAGCAGTAAAATCCTCATACCATTGCCCCATAGATCGCCTTAATGCATCTCTTACCTTCTCAGCCGCCGTCTGCCCCTTCCAAAAGCCAACTGCTTCCTTTAATATGAGCATATCCTCTTCGGTAACTATCCCCTTTACTTCGGGGCCGCCAAGGGTAACTTTTCCTGCTTGCTCATCGACCAATGAATTGAAAAAAGAACCATCATAATCAATTTGCGGATAAGCTCCGCGAAAATATTTAGTTTCGCTTCCGACCAGCAATTGGTCACGAAAGATGGGGGTGGGTACACCCTCGAGTACTCTCTTTACCAACTTGGCTCGCCGGATGGTAAGAGGCTCCCCATCGGTCTCCTTCCATGAAGATGTTGCCAACCCGGCTCGCTCGGCAGCAACGCCGGGAATACAGTTAAAATAATTGTCACGCAATCGATTCGCTCTCTCACTTAGCACCAATCTATCAATCGCGCCCATAAGTTCGGTGTCGACTAACCCAGTCAAATTAATTCCCCCCTGCTGAGATTTTTTAAAATCAACTTTTTGTTCATTCTTTCGTCAAAATTACCCGCTTTAATAGCAGCCTCTGCTCTGTTTTGATCATCGTATCAACCAAATGGTCGTTGTCAATCCGGTAACCGGCGTGAGTTTCCACCGCCTTTCTTACTTTTCTTCTACTGGCAAAAATTATGCAAATTGAATAACAGTCTTTACAATCGTTATGTCCATCATACATTGACATCGTCTATATTTATGGTACTATATTTTAAAAAGTAATTCATTAATTATTTCATGATTGAACATAATTTAAAGGCGATTGGTTACTTTAGCCTGTTGAATGGTAATTCTTCTCCTAAATCGACAATAGATGCTCATAATTCCATCCACATGACCGCAAATTACATTTCGTTCGGCGGAATATTCTGATTGGAGAAAATAATGCAACTTTTTGCCAAAATGGGGAAAGGGCGGATAACCGCCCTTTCCCCATTTTGATAAGCTTTTTAAGCCCACCTTTTGGACACTTAACAGTTACTTCCCCAAAAATTATATCCCAATACTAAAAAATTTTGAGGAGAGAGAAGCCGGTGTAAATAAATGTTGCTGCCAGGCCAATCAGAAAGAGACCGCATACTGTGATTATTCCCCTGTAAAGGCCATTGCTCATCAAACTGCGGCCCCTGGCCACAGCCAGAGACACAGCCCCGTACCAGGTGAAGTCAGCCAGGATGTGACCTACATAAAAAGCAGCTACCCCCGCAAAACCATAGACCCAGGCTTTGGTGATATAGCTGAGACCAAAGGTAGCCCACCAGATAGTCCAATATGGATTTGCCAGACTCACCAAAGCCCCCATTATTGCAGGTCCTAAAAATGTTTTCTCCCCATGTCCTGAAAAGTTCAGAGAAACTTTGCCTTTCAGCGCATCCCTGACCATACCATAGCCCATCCAAAGGAGAAAGAACCCGCCGGTAATGCTCATCACAGTAAGAAAGGTATCATTATCCAAATATTGTTTTAAGCCGACAACCAAAGCGATTATTAAAACCAGTTCCAGAACAGAGTGGCCAATCATTAACAATGGCCCGGTCTTAGCACCTTTCCTGGCACTTTCACTGATTGTTACTGTAAGTAAAGGCCCTGGCATCATGGCCCCGGAAAAGCCCACTATGAAAGCTGTAAATGTAATGGTCAGTAAATGCAATGGAAAACCCCCGATCAAAGTAAATAATCCTTGGTTCTGTCAAAATTATTTTAGTAACTCGTCTTCAATTTTTTGTTAACCATAACTCTCGCATGTATGACCCTTTGCTCCGGTTTCCCAGGGCGGCATCTAGTCATCTAGGCAATAAAGCTCCGGCAGCAACCCGGCGTCCCCGAACTTGACGGCTCAGCAGGCATTCCTTACAAGATGGCCGCCTCACGTTTCGCTATTTGAGCCAGCAAAACTTCCCGGCGACCTCCGCCGTCCGCGGACATACGGGGACTCCCCGGCTTGCTGCTCTCCGCTTTACAGCCAGATTCCTGACGATGCCGCCCAAGGAAACCTCCACAAAGGATCATACATGCTTTGATTCACTGGTATAGCACAAAATTCAGCTGAGTTAATAAATAATTCTACAGCATCCGCCTCTGTGCCTCTGTGTGCTCTGTGGTTTCGTTGAAAAAACCCCCAATAACGAAGAACTTCCGTTTTAGGGGGCTTTTCCTAAGATAATATGCAGTTCTGAGCTCAACTAGACTAGCAGAACCAGGATAACACTACCACAGTTAGAGCTGAGATGCCTAAAACGATTGCATAACCAAAGTAGGAATGCCTCCTGGTCTGGTGGTCTCCGGCCAGGATGCGTTTGACGCGGGATTCCAGAACTCCGGCGTTACTGGCCAGATTTGGGTGTGGCATGAAGTTATCCAACATTATGTTATCTAAGAAGGAACGCGGGGACAACCTCCAGGCTTTGATTAAAGCCTGGGCAAAAGCCAGCGGTTTATCTGTCAGCGTGATGGCAATATCATCTGCAGCTTTTTCCCGTTCGGCGGCCAGATCTCTGAAGATTAAATAAACCAATGGGGAAAAGAACATTACATCTCTAAGCAGCACTGTAAACCAAGTAAAAAGAGAATCAGCCCTGGCAATGTGACCAAGTTCATGGGCAATCACCGTCTCCAGTTCTTCGTCATCCATTGCCGCCAAAATCCCTTGGGATAAAACAATTACAGGCGTCCTGTAACCCATTGTAAAGCATCTGGAGAAAGTATCGCCGGTCACGATTATACGTGGAATTCTGATCCTGCCAAGGCCGCACAATTTTTCAGTCAGAGCAAAAAGCTGCGGGAACTCTGCGGCATCGGCATAACCATACTTCTTAATTATCGCTAAGGTGGCAAATATACTTAAAAGGGCTTTAACCGCCCCCAAAACCAGGACCACGGCAAAAATCGGGGTAAGAAAAACAGCCATGGCAGCTCCCACAGCACACAGCCAGTCATTTAAGATCCCAAAAGGCCTGCCAAATACGAAACATCCAAAGGCCATGAATGGTTTATGCATAAGGTAAGCGACTATAGGAATCACAAAAGGCAGACCGTAGATGAGGGCCCTTGATTTGGAGTCCCTGCATATCTTTAACCGTGATGCCGCAAGAGCCAGTACATAACTGACAAGTGTGCCGAAAATCACATAAATAATAAAGGGGTGAATATATTGGTTTAAAAAATAATTATAGCCCATCTCTTACTCAGCCCCCTTTTTTCTGCGCTCCTTTATAATTTGTTCCAGTCTATCCAGTTTGCCGGTATCTTCAGTACTCAATTTATCAACCATATGAGAAAGGGCTGGTTCAGCAAATTCTTCTAACAAACCGTCAAGGACCTCGGAAACAACCTTTTTGGCAAAATCATCCTCACTGATAGTGGGAATGTAGAGATAGGCATTTCCCTGGGCCTCCTTAGCCAGCAAACCTTTCTCAGCCAATCGTCCCATAATAGTCATAACAGTGGTATATGCCAGGTTCTTTTCCAGGCGCAGTTGTTCATAGACTTCTCTGACCGTAGCCTTTTCCATTTTCCAGATATTTTTCATGACGTCGGCCTCAAGGTCACCTAAGACTTTTTTATAGCCCATTTTGTGCGGTTTAAAATCGGAAATTAATTTTTCTAAAAACATCTCTCTACCTCTTTCAATAACGGTTTTCAGCCAGTATATCAATCCTTGATACTAAAACTATCTTACAATATTATCTGTCCTATAGCAATAGTATCAACAGAGTTCTTATCGCCAGGTGGAGTTTGGACTCCATCTGACGCTTAGAAATCGTTATCCAGGAGCTAACCGCCGCTTATCTCCCACCTAAAGAGGTGGGAGTATTAGCGGCGGTTAGCTATCGGATTAACCTCTTTTACCCCTGCTGCGGCATATCTATACAACCAACCAAATAACCTGATAATGGAAATATTTTTCTTAATCAAGGAGGAGCTGATGGTTTTACTAAAATTTGCGGCAGGTGTGGCCCTCCTGCTGTTTGGAATGAAATTTATGAAAGAGGGACTGGAAAAAGCGGCTAGAAGGAGGATTCAACGGGCTCTTCAGGTGTTAACCAGCAATCCTTTATTTGGCTTTATCACCGGAACCCTGCTCACTGCTCTGGTACAGAGCAGTACCGCGGTGACAGTTATTACGATTGGCTTCGTCAATGCAGGGGTGATTACCTTTTCCCAGGCGATCGGCATTATCCTGGGCACCAATGTCGGGACCTGTATCACAGCTCAAATGATTTCCTTCAGCCTGGAAGATCTGGCCCTGCCTGCTATCGGTCTGGGGGTATTGCTCATAATAATCCCTAATCGGAGGTCCCTGCGTTATTTAGGTCAATCCATCGTGGGCTTTGGGATTGTCTTTCTGGGAATTGGCACGATGTCAAATTCTTTGGAACCTCTAAGGAACTCACCTTATTTTGTCAAACTCCTGGGTGAAGTCAGCTCTAACGCGTTTATTGGTGTGATCGCCGGGGCCCTGTTCACTGCCCTCATCCACAGCAGCGCAACCACAGCGGGAGTAGTGATGGCACTTTCCGCTCAGGGCCTGGTTGACTTACCTACCGCAATTGCCATAATTCTGGGCAGTAATATTGGAACTTGCGTCACCGGTGTGTTGGCTGCCATTGGTACACCCACAGCAGCCAAACAAGTGGCTGCTGCTCATGTTCTCCTCAATGTCCTGGGTGTCGCGATCATAATGCCCTTCATCAATCCTTTCACTGATCTGGTCACCGCCACAGCCGCAACTCTGCCCAGGCAAATAGCTAATGCCCATACTATTTTTAATGTGCTAAGTTCTCTGTTGATACTGCCATTCTCTAGGCAGTTTGCAGCATTGGTCCGTAAAATCTTGCCTGAGTGAAGGGATAGTAAGTTTCACTTTCTGCAAACTGTATGTTACAATATATGCAAATTTCATTTTACGGAAGGAGAACTGCTCCCATGCATACCGAGGCTTTAGAGAAGGTTATAAATATTGCCCAAAAATCACCCAAGATTTTGTTGAGTCCTACCTTTTTCGAAAAAATCTGCGCCCGCCTGGAAATAGAAGTTAAACAAACCGAGGATAAAATGGAATTTACTTTTGCAAACCGAAATGCTGAAGCTGTTGTCATCAACCCGGATAACTGCCAACAATTCAAGTGTGTCGTCCAGGCAGGCAAAAACGGGGTCAGAATTTTTGAATTCATCAATGCCCTGGTCATCCTATTAACCGATGAACCCCTCCCCCCTTCACCCCACGAAAAAATGGGCCCCACAGCAGAATTTTACTGCCAACACGGGGTGGAAATTTTGAAGAAGAAGTTTTTGGAAGGGTAGCTTTAGTCAATGTGTCATCTACCCAAATAATACCCTTAATCACCAGCCGCTAAGCGGCTGGATACAGAATAACATCATTGGTCAACTTTCCGACCCAGAGGTAGAAAAATCCGTTCTGGTAGGCGCACAGGCTGCCCCCACCGCACCCAGATGCCTTGATTCATGGGTACCCTCATCCGTACGCCGCATACGCGACTACGGCTAAGCTGCACGCGTACTGGATGTACGTTGAGGATTGGGGCAGCCTGTGGAACGACGCCAGAACGGATTTTTCTCAGCATGCACCCCGTAAAAAGATGGGTGCCCCCGTTCGGGGCACCCATCTTTTTACAGCTTGAAGTTCATGACCATTACCCTAAGATCCTCCGCCAACCTCGCCAACTTGCCGGCCGAGGTGGCGACTTCTTCAATGGAAGCCGTCTGCTGCTGGGCGGCAGCTGCAACCTCTTCCGCACTGGTGGCAGCTTCCTGTGATATCCCGGCTACATTTTCCACAGCCGACACTGCTTGCTCAGCACCGACCGCCATTTGCTCAGCCGACACAGAAACCTCATGAATCCTCTGCGTTACATCATTAATGGATTGAACTATATCACCAAAGGCTATTCCTGCTTCATTTACAACTCCGGTACCGTTAACAACCTCCTGAATGCCGGATTCCATAGCTTTGACTGCATTTTCGGTCTCAGCCCTGATCTCCAGAATCAATTCCGCAATTTCTTTGGCGGCCCCCCCGGATTGTTCCGCCAGTTTACGCACTTCTTCAGCCACAACGGCAAATCCCCGGCCCTGCTCCCCGGCTCTTGCCGCCTCTATGGCTGCGTTTAATGCCAGTAAGTTAGTCTGCTTAGCTATGCCGGTAATAACATCAACTATGTAGCTGATTCGTTTTGATTTGTCATCCAAGGTACGAACCAAATTGGCCGTGGAGTTAGAAGTCTGATTAATATACTCCATCTGCCTGACAGCATCCTGCACCAATTCGGCTCCAGAGGATGCGGTATTGCTGGCTTTCAGGGAAATTGTCAACACGTCTTGGGAATGATCTGCGACTTCCTGGATACCTTTGGACATATCTCCAATCACTGTTGATGTCTGTTCGACACTTTTGACCTGGTCCTCGGCCCCGGCAGCCACCACATGAATGGTAGCCGCAATCTGTTCTGTGGTTTTCGAAGATTCACGGGCCCCGCTGTTAAGGTTTTCGGCGGAAGTGGCAACCTGTTCAGCTACCGCCAAAATATTTTTGATGAGACCAGCCAAATTTTCAATCATGCTGTTAAATTTTTCACCCAGAAAAGCAAATTCATCCCGGGTATTGATGTGCAGACGAACCGACAGGTCCCCGCCTTCGGCTCTGGTCATCCCATCAACTATCTGAGTTATTGGTTTAGATATAAATCCGGTCAGAATGTAAAAAATAAAACCTGTCACAAGCATAGCCGCATAGGCACCGACCATCATCTTAACCTGCATTTCGTTGGCCATGGAATTAAACTGGATGACAGGAAAATTGACTGTCCAAAATCCAATTGGATTCCCGTCCTGATCAAATACGGGCATAGCCCCAATACTCATTGGGGAATCCGAAGTTTCAGCCGAAATCAGAGTGGCCCGGTATTCCTTAAGAATGGATGATACATGCACCGGAGCAATTTTATGACTGCCGGGAGCTCCTTCCTCTTTACTGGTTGCAATCAAATCCCCCCGCGCATTATAGAACATAACTTCGTTGCCGGTTAATCGACTGAGCCTATCGATAAAAGGAAACTCCTTATCAACTTGAAATGGCCCTTTCTGGATTCGGTCTCCTTCAATGCTCCATTCACCAGGAAATACATTTTTAAGAAGGTCCTGCCCCAAAACAAGATCTCTCCGCAAATGATCGTCAATCATAGAGGTGGTAAAATTTTTCATAGTCTCGAGAGCATAAATTCCAACACCGGTCGCAATACAGAAAAGCATAAGCATAAATGCGCCCACCAATTTAAAACCAAAACTCCTCTTCACAGCTACACCTCTTTTCTGCGGAAAAAAGAAAATCTAACTAATTTTAGCTTTATTTCGACAAACTACCAGGTTATTCCTTCTTACAGTGTGATATTTCTTAAACTTGCACTAGTAAGAAACCCGTAGGAAATTTTCCTACGGGTCTTCACTGGTAACCGCTTTATTTTCCATGTCTCTGTTTGTAATACTATCAAGGTAACCAATGGTATAGCATTCTTTGGCATGTGCCTCCAGAATTCCGGCCAGAGCTGTCATGATCGCGGCTTTATTTTTTTCTGATTTTATGTACGGAAAAACCAGCTTCTTACATGACTCACTGTTCTTTTGTAGAAGCTGTCGAATCCCCTTTTTCTCAGGAGTATCCAAAACCGCCATAACTCTGTCATGCAGTTCTGCCAGTTTTCCCTGGCCGCCTGGCAACAATTTGAGCTCACTTAATGGGCTCATCTAACCACCCCCTGCAGGAATATTATGTCCGCCGGGGGCTGCAATTAACCCTGGACCCGGTAAAACTCAGCCTAAAAGTTTTCTGCGGTTATAGCCCCACCATAAATCAATAAAAAAGAAAATGACACTTAGAAACACTAATGCCCCAACCATGGCCACATAAATGTTGTAATTGCGGTTCAACCAATAAATAAACAGGCAGTACAAAACCATAAAACATATGCCAATACCCCAGGACACAAAAGCAGTAAACATCTTACTGGCTTCTTCAATTATCGCACTCTTCAGTCTCTTCATTTGTATTTGTGATCCCTCCCAGCTACCTTATAACCCTATTCATCCAGAGCCGCCTTTTCCTTCTCCGGCGCCGGCGCCGACGGATGTTAAAGACCAGAAATATCCCCAGGAGCACCCCAGCCACTAGGTAAAGGTTGACAGATTTAACCTCGGACGTGATGGGAAAAGCTTTCTCTTCAACATCATTGGCGGCTACTAGGTTTACAAAACCAATATCTTCATTTTCTAAAACAAACATCAGTTTGCCTAAAACCTGCCCCTTGTGCACCGGGGCTACAATATCAGGATTAATTACTGCCTTTTCACTTAAGTTGACTGGGTCTCCTTTGGGCGAAGTATGGAAAAATTCTTTCTCAGTTACCAATGAAACCTGTTCGGCTCCTTTAGCAACTTCCAGTGATTGCACAAGAACATTGGCATCTTTCTGTTTGAAGGTCACGTAGTTGTTAAAACCATAATCAAGCAGGGTCTTGGCATCAGACCAGATATTATTCCCCTCAGAACCCAGCACTACGGCGATTAATTCCTGTCCATCCTTTTCCGCCGAAGCGACCAGACATTGTTTGGCTTCCCTGGTATATCCGGTCTTAATACCAATCGCACCATCATATTGCCATAACAACTTATTATGGTTTTGCAGCCATTTGATAGCATCGTCATCATCTCTGGGAATAGTTTTCACTTTTGTTGACACTATATTTCTGAATTCCGGAATTACCATGGCGCGCCTGGCAATAAGTGCCAAATCGTGAGCAGTCGAATAATGATTAGGGTCAGGCAGACCGTTGGGATTAACAAAATTTGAGTTGGTCGCCCCCAAAGCCCTGGCTCTGCTATTCATAAGTTCGGCAAAGGCACTGCCAGAACCGGATATATGTTCAGCAAGGGCTACTGCCGAATCATTGGCGGACTTTAACAGGAGGCCCCACAAATGATTTTCCACCGATATTTTTTCGCCTTCCTTCAGACCAATGGCCGAAGGCTCCACTAAAGTTGCTTCCGTACCGGCAGTTACAATATCCGTAAGGTTGCAGTTTTCCAAAGCGATCAGGGCGGTCAGTATTTTCGTTGTACTTGCAGGTGGTAACTGTTCATTGGCGTTTTTGGTGTATAAAATCTTCCCGCTTTTACTGTCAATCAGCACCGCTGCCCGGCCCACCACATTTGGTTCAGCCCGGGCTGGGGAAATGAAACCTGTAATCATATATATAACAATGGATAAAATCAGAATTAACTTGCGAATCTGCATAAACCGCTCCCGTTATGTAATATTATGTAAAATCGATTATGCGAGTCACTGTCAATAAAATTATACCTGCTAAAACTTTATGACGCAATCCTTCATATTATTATTAGCCTTACCGCATAATCACAAAATAACCTTGCCTTTCAGCATTTATCGTCTTAAAATAATGGTAGTCAAAAAAATTCCTAACCATAAATTGGAGGACAAAAATGCTGCTTTTTCAAAAACATAAATCAATCAGTGTTGAACAGGAGGATAGAATTGTCAAAATAGATGTCCATTTCAAAGATTACTTCCACGAAATGAACAGTTTTATCACCGTCAATCTTGATACTAAGGTAATATTGTCAGCAGAGGCAAAAATGACTGCCGCACCATGGGACTTATGCTATGAAGTTTTATCAAAAATGGAAGAACTTGTGGGCTTAAGAATCCAAAAGGGGATTAATGAACAGGTGCAGAAAATCCTGAGTGGAGCTGACGGCTGCGTGCATTTGGTAGAACTTACAAATGACACCATCACGACTGTAGTTCAACTGGTGGATTTTCATCGAATGCCTAAAGAAATGCCTTATAAAGAAAAAATGCAAAAAATAAAAGAAATAAATAAAGGAATTTGTCACACCTACAACAGTACTGAGCGAACTCCCAAGCTGCTCAGTGAGAATACGCAAAGCCAAATTTAATTAGTTTACATGGAACAGGCAAAAATGCCTGTTCTTTTTGTTAATTTAAATGCTCGGATAACCGCACTATCATCGCGGCTGCTTCTGCCCTGGTGGTTTTCCCCTGAGGTCTAAAGGTATTATCCGCCAAGCCGTTCAGAACCTTGCCTTTAACAGCAGCTGCAAGCTGATTCCTGGCCCAGGTACTGATATTTTTTTCATCAGAAAACTTGCTGAGCAGCTTGATAATATCCGGGTCCTTAAGTGTTTTCATATTACCGGCCCGCGCCAGAATAACCGCTGCTTCTTCCCTGGTCAGGTGCTGGCCAGGAGCAAATTTATCATGGGAAATTCCGGAGACAAGCCCGGCCCTAAGAGCCGTTTCAATGTATTCATAGTAATCGCTATTGTACTCCACATCATCATAAGAGGCCACAGACGGACGGTATCGCTGAATCCCCAGAGCCTTGACCAGGAACATTACAAACTCGGCCCGCGTAATATACACATCCGGCTGGAACTGATGTGTCGTATTCAGAGGGATTGCACCCCTGGCTACCAAATACTCAATATCTTTTTGCCCCCAGTGTTTAGGCAGATCATCAAAGGTTTTAAAATAAATAGCCGGTGTGAAATACCCTGTCCTGTTTGTTTCAACAGCGACGGTTTTCGCCCTGGAGTCGACAATTCCACCAAGGACAGTCCACTTTTCAGCTCCCGGATCGTAATGAAAAACAGATACCTTGTGAGCCTGGTTGTCTCTGACCACTTCATCATATTTCAGAGTAATCCGGTAAGTATTTATTGGTCTGTCCCCATTCCATCCTACTGAAATCACTGGTCCAATCAAGGCGGATTGGGCAGGAAGGTTTTCACAGTCATCCTGGTCAACGACGGCTAATACTGAAGTAGTGTTAAGCCCGACCGATCCTTTGGATAGCTTAACTTTTATCATCTCATTAAAGGCTTTGACCTCACTGCCGTCAGTCATCAGAGTTCTAACCACAGCAGACTCTGTGGCAATGGCATCATAATACACAGTAATAGTTTTAGTAGTAGTTATATCTTTGGCACCGACTAATTTGGCTTCTATTTTGATTGCTTTTTTCCCTTTCGGCAGGGTCACGGTCTGGCTGAAGGTGCCATCAGAAGCGACTTTGGTGGAGATGCCATCCACTTTCAGGCTGTTTACGTCAGCTCTCTGGAGTCTGCCATGCACAGTCACGGTATTACTGTATACGGTGGCCCCATCCTCCGGAGAGGCAACTGTGATAACCGGACCGACGTTGCTGTTTACAGTGATAGTTCGCGTTACCGTCCTGGCCGGAAGCACGCCTGTCGGTGCAGCTATAGCAGCGGTAGTGAGTGTGAACACTACATCAGTGCTTTTTCCATCCTCCAGGGTGACTGGTAATGACAAGAAGGTACTCCCCGAGATTGTGCTGCGGTTGTCAATTGGGCCGGCAGCCCCTTCGATAGTAAACCCGATAATTTGGTCGTCAGTGGGAAAAATACTGCCTTTGAAAACTACATCTGCGGTGTTGACGGTATCTCCGCTGACAGGATAATCTATATCGATTCTTGGTATCCCACTGAAATATATCCGTAAATCGGTCGTGTTGACTAAACTGCCGTTGACTGCCTTGATCTGAATGTCATTCATGATTTTATCCAGGTAGACGGTTTTGGAAAATGTCCCGTTATTGTTAAAAGATACATCTTCGTTATTTATCGTTAAACCGCCGGATTCTGTGTTTAACACCTGACCTGATATGGTAACTGAGTCCCTGGTCACAATATCGTTATTCTTGGGAGATGTGATAACAATAATTGGGCTTGCTTCATACCTGATATTCACTATCTGTTTGTCCTGAGGGGCATTGTTGGGAATAAATTCAATAGTATTGTCACCTGGCTTAAGGGATACTGCTTGCTTTAAAAAGTTTCCGTTAGTTATAGTCGCATAACCTGCCGAAACTCCGTTAACCAGCACTTCCAATTGGTTAACATTAGACACCACACCTGTAAAGTCAATCGTCTGTGAATTAATCTTATCCCCATTTTGGGGCGAAATATTTGTAATTTCCGGGCCTCCGCTGAAATATTTGATATGAATTGGCTGGCTAACGACCCTGGTGCCTTTGATAGCTGTTAAGATTATAGTGTTGTTACCTGAGCCAAGCATAATATTCGGTATGGTAATAGGACTGGTATATGGCCCAGCCACCGGAACAGGGGCACCATCGTTGATTGTGTAAGAAAGGCTGTCAATATCGTTGATAGTACAGACGAGACTTATTGGTGATGTATTGACCGTTTCGCCGTCCTGGTGGCTCGTCACAACTATCGTGGGACTGACTGCAGCCGGATCATAGATTACTTTTAAAGAATAAGCAGACATACCTGCTGAATTTCCTGCTTTGACATAGATAGAGTTTGTTCCTGTGACTAAAGTCTTTTTGTATGAAAAATAGCCGTTGGGACTAAATGCAATCTTCACATTGTCGATCTCCAAAGATTCCGCATCAGTTACATAACCCTGAATATTAACTGAAGGTACGTCAACGACCTGATTATCGACCGGCGTGGAAATACTTATTACAGGCCTGTCTATGGCAAATACACCGGCAGCCGGTGAGAAAATCAAAAGAAACAGCGTCAGAAATATTGTGCTTATTAACTTGCTGACATTATTTTTCATTCCGTGTCCCCCTATTACTTCCTTTTTCCTTGTTTTTCCTAGGTTTCGACAAACTAAAGTAAAAATCCTTTGCCAATTTGGTAAAAAATATTACGGGCCTAAGCTCAGGAAGCTTTGTGGCCCGTAATTGCTTAAATCAGATATTCAATTTTTGCTTCCGGTATATTTTCGTGAATCATATCTGTGATAAAATTTTTGACCTGATCCATTTCCTGCGGGCGATAAACATATTTACCATAACCGAACTGTCCATACTTAAATTTCCGCTGCTCTTCATCCATGGGCAGGCTGGTTTCGGGGAAAACGTCCCGGATGATTTGCTTAGCCTTTGGCGTAAATCTATGGGTAATTATCTCCAGAGTCAGGTGTTGGTATGCTCCAAACAGCCGGCCGAGCCGGGCAAACATCTGACTGTATTCTTCCTGCCATCCTTCATCAAGAATTACAGGGGCTATGATAAAACCGAGGGGGTATCCGGCCTCCGCCACCTTTGATGCCGCTTCCAGACGTTGGTTAAGTCCGGGAGCACCACTTTCATAGGCAGTGATTACCGATTGCGCATTAATACTGAAACGAAACCGGGTATTACCTCTGTGATTTAATTTCAACAATGAATCAACATTGGTAAATTTAGTCACAAACCTGAATTTGGCTTTGCCCTGTCGACCGAAAAAGGAAATGGTCTCAGCCAAAGAACCGGTGTATGGCTCTACTGCCAGAGGATCCGAAGTAGCAGCTCCCTCAAAAACTGTAGTTTCCGGCAGGCGGGAATTAATATATTGGCGAGCCTGATCCAAAATTTGCTCCACATTCACATAAACCCTGATATAGGGCTTCTTGCCCATGGTAGTATTAAGGTAACAATACTGGCAGCGCCCAGGACAACCTGTTACCAGTGGTAGTTGAAAATGAGCCGAGGGTTTGCAGGTCTGAAAATCCAGTGTTTTGCGCACCCCCACCACCAGGGTTCTTTTCCCTTCATGATAAGCTTCCCGGGCGGTCTTACCCGGTATTCCGGAAATCCTGTTATGGGAGCCTGTAAATTTAGTTTCAATACCCATGTCTTTTAAAGTATCGTAGATCTTTCGCCCAACAGGGTATTCCAACGCTTCCTGCTCGAAAAAGGCCCGCACCGGGACAAATGGAAATATTCCTTTATCGGCGACGTTCTGATTAGTCGGTTTGTCCCGGATTACCTGTACCATCCTGTTTACCTTTCTGTTTATCAGAATTTTGAATCATGTATTCCTCGTCAGTAGGTCTGCCGCCGACATTGGCAAATACGGCTGAGCCCATTTCAGTAGGAATAAATTCCTTGGGTGCCGGTTTTCTCGGTTCATTATTTTTCTTCATGGTCTGCCTCCTATTAGCTGTGTTTTATATATGTTTATTATTACCGCAGAGCCCGTTCTCTGATGCACTATCTTGTGTAATTTAAAAAACAACCCCCCGGTTCTGTGTCCAGAGGATTGTTGGGTTTTTTACAATTTTACATCCCGGTTTTCCCAATAATTTCTCTTACTGCCTGAACTTCTTTGGAATCTTCGGGAAGTTCAAATAGGGGTTTGCTTTTGAGGTCAAATTCCGCAACCATGGGGTCATAAGGAATTACCCCGATCAGGTTGAGCCCGGTGGCTTTGATTTCATCCATCAGGTCGTCAATTCCCTCGTTCATTGCTTTGGTAACAACCAGATAGGTATTGTGCACCTTTGTCTGCAGACCGCTTACAATTTGATTTACTCTTCCGGCGGAGCGAATGCCCCTGGCGGAGGCATCACTGATAATGAAGAAGTGGTCTATGTCCTGCACTACCTGCCTGCTTAAATGCTCCAAACCGGCCTCATTATCTGTCACAACATAGTCATAATTGCCTCTCAGGTTATCCAAGTGGCGGCGCAGGAGATCATTGGGATAACAATAGCATCCTGAACCATGGGGTACTCCCAGGACCAAAAGGTCAATATATTTGGTTTCGATTAAAGACTGGCTGAGTTTCCACTCGATAAAGCCTTCTTTTGTCATCCCTGTTGGCAGTTCACCGGATTTTACTGAATCTACCGCCTCGGCGATAGTTGACTCAACCTCAACACCCAGGGCTTCGTTTAAATTTGCATTGGGGTCAGCGTCAACAGCCAGAATAGATGCCTTCTTTTTATTGACCAATTCTCTTAGTAATGTTGCTGTAAAAGTTGTCTTTCCAGTGCCGCCTTTCCCGGCGACCGCAATCATTTTTGATGCCATTCCTGAACACCTCCGGAGAAATTTAATATTACAGGTCTGTAGGATTCCTGTAAAATCATTAATTTTGTACTTTATACTAGTATACCACCGCAATATAAAACCACACCGTGAGATATATCACAGGGGAAAGAAATATTTTCCAAGGTTAAATAACCTATTTTCCTGCAAATCGAAAGGGAGGCCTTGACCCTCCCTCTTAAGAACGCCTATTTTTCAGCTGCTTCCTTATCTGCCCTAGCCTTGGCAATAATCTTATCAGCCAACATAGCCGGAACTTCTTCGTAATGATCAAAAGCCATGCTAAAAGAGCCGCGGCCCTGGGTTATAGATTTTAAATCAATGGAGTACCGGTACATTTCCGCCATGGGAACCTGGGCCTTGACTGTCGTAAATCGGCCATTGGGTTCCATCCCCAGAATCCGTCCCCGCTTTGTATTGAAGTCACTGATAATATCACCCATAAAGCTTTCCGGGATCACAACTTCAACACTGGCGATGGGCTCTAAAAGCACCGGTTTGGCTTGCAGTACACCCTTTTTAAATCCCTGACCGGCGGCAATTTTAAAAGCCATTTCTGAAGAGTCAACATTGTGGTATGAGCCATCATACAGGACAACTTTGATATTTGTGACGGGATAGCCGGCCAAAACACCCTCCAGCATGGCTTCTTTGATGCCCTTTTCCACAGCCGGAAAATACTGTCTGGGAACAGCTCCGCCAAATATTTCTTCATCAAACTCAAAATCTTTGTCAGCTAAAGGCTCCATTCTCAGCCAGCAATGCCCGTATTGACCGTGACCACCACTTTGCTTCTTGTGCTTACCTTCAACTTTCACAGAACCCCGGATAGTTTCCCGATACGGAACTCTGGGATCACGCATCACAACATCAACACCAAATTTCCTTTTGAATTTATCCAGGGTAATGTCCAGATGCATCTCTCCCATCCCTGTTAGGAGAGTCTGGTGAGTTTCCACATTTTTCTCTACCCTGAGGGCTGGGTCTTCCTCCAAAGTACGGGAGATGGCAGTGCCCAGTTTATCATCGTCACCCTTTGCCTTTGGCTCAATGGCCACAGAATAAGTGGGAGTCGGAAACACAATTGGCTCCAACTTAAACTGGTTTTCTTTGGAACATAGTGTATCATTGGTCCCGGTATCCTGTAGTTTTACCAGAACCGCAATATCTCCACAGACAACCTCCTGAGCAGGTTCCTGGTGTTTACCTCTGATATAGAGAACCTGACCGACTTTTTCCATTTTATCCTTAGCCAAATTGAAAATGGCACTGTCTGCTTTTAAACTGCCGGAAAAGACTTTAACAAAGTTCATTTTACCGACAAAAGGGTCAACCAGGGTTTTAAAAACCAAGGATGACAAAGGCTCTGTTGAATTTTCTGCCGGTGAGGGGCAGAATTCAGCGATAAAATCCATAGCCTGCTTAACACCGAGATTCCTGGTTGCAGCCCCACACAGGACAGGTGATATTTTCCCGGCTCTGATACCGGCTTTTAGGCCTGCCATTATTTCCGCAGCACTTAATTCTTCTCCGTTAAGGTACTTCTCCAGGACATCGTCATTCATTTCTGCCGATGCTTCAATTAATCTTTCCCGGTAACTCTCGAGCTGACCGGCCAAATCGCCTGGCACCGCAATTTCGCTTACTTCACCGTTGGCACCATATGTATAGGCCTTTTGAGAAATGACATCAATATAACCGTTAAAAGTTTCGGCTGTCCCAATAGGAATCTGGACAGGTACAAAATTACCGTTCAGAGTGTCCTCGATCTCATTGACTACTTTATCAAAGTTGGCATTTTCCCGATCCATCTTATTAATGAAAATTATTTTTGGCAGTTCCGCTTCGTCTGCCATTGACCAGATAATTTCAGTCTGTACTTCAACCCCGGCAACTGCACACACAACAAAAAGTGCACCCTCAACCACCCTCAATACACCTTTAACATCGCTGATAAAATCGGAAAATCCCGGAGTATCAAGCAGATTGAGTTTTGTGTTTTTCCACTCGCAAGGCACGAGAGAAGTGTGAATAGTTACTTGTTTTTTAATCTCTTCTGGATGGAAGTCTGAAGTAGTTGTTCCGTCCTCTACACGCCCTAATCTGTTAATGGCTCCTGTGTTGAATAGCATGGCTTCCACCAGAGAAGTCTTACCTGCGCTGCCATGGGCAACTACACCAATATTTCTTAACTGACCTGTCTGATAGCTTTTCAACTTCAACGCCCCCCGATTAGTAGTATTTAAAACAAAATACTGGTTGCGATAGGTGCTGCCTCCTATCTCGGTCCGGACAATCTAGACTGAACTAACTATACATCATATTAAATTGTAAACATAATTATTCTACAAAAACAACCTAAATTCCTTTTCTTAACATGTCGAAAAATTTTAATTTCCATTTTCCTAATTTGAGTATTATTCTAAATAATTATACATAAATTATGGAAAAATATGTTGTCTTGCGGGGTAAAAATTTAGTCGAATAAGCGGCAATCAGGCAGGAAAAGCTAATTAAAATCGGTTAGGTGCTTAATTTGCCTAAAAATTACAAAACGAAAGGGGAATAAAAATGTCAAATAACGTAACTCTATACACCACTCCAACCTGACCTGCCTGTCACCAGGTGAAAGAGTATCTTTCACGAAAGGGTGTTGAATACCAGGCCTTTGATGTTGCCACAGATGCCACTGCCAGGCAGGAAATGATCACCAAAACAGGGAGCAAGGCGGTACCTACAATATTGATTAACGGCAGCACGATAATCGGGTTTGACCGCAATCAGATTGATAAACTGCTCCAATAAGGCAACTTGTCTGTTCAGACATTCTTTTTAATTTCATCCCTGGCCAGCTTATCGCACCGGTTGTTGTATTCATTGTCAGCATGTCCCTTGACTTTAACCCATTTGACTTGGTGCTTCGCTGCCAGATCCAGAAGTTTCCGCCAAAGGTCCTGGTTTTCCACGGGACCTTTGTTTGCTGTTCTCCAGCCATTCAACTGCCATTTAGTAAGCCAGCCCTGTTGAAATGTATTAATCAGATAAGCACTGTCACTGTGCAGGGCAATGCTGCAGGGCTCTTTCAGGGCTTCCAGGGCCTTGACGGCTGCAGTCAGTTCCATTCTGTTGTTAGTTGTGTTAGGTTCAAAGCCTGAAATTTCCCTGGAATGAGGCCCAAACTGCAGTATTGCACCCCATCCTCCCGGTCCCGGGTTTTTCGAACAAGCTCCGTCCGTGTAAATAATTACCTGTTTCATGCCATCCCGCCTTTTTTTGTTAAAGTTGAATTCTTCGTGCTCTGCCCGGTTTCCTTTTTAATATTAAAAAAAAATCCTTTAAGCCGCAATGCTTAAAGGATTTTGCAAAGTTAATTTCAATGCGGGACCACCTAGAGCTTTTTCACCTTATCTGCTCTGATCTGGTTCGAATTCTGGGCGACAAAGGTTTTGCAGCAGCTTGACATACAAGTGTCAACCGGTGTGGGCGATAACTGCTGGGCCTGTGAACAGTCAAAGCTGTCCGGGTATGAGGCTCCAATTGCGTCAGAGGTCACCAGAATTTCCTGAGCCTCGCACTTATTGCCCTGAGCCCAGTAATGACAGTTGTTAACGCTGCAATGGATATGCTGATTGTTTTGCATCTCTAATCCTCCCTCATAATAATTTCAGCCTACATTTGTAGTGCTTTCATTACAGTTATCCCCAAACTTCATGACATTTACTCAGTAAAATTTACACAACAGGGACCGGATGCCTAAGAGCATCTGACCTTAATTCACCTTTGTGCATTTTGTCAATCAGAAAATCGGCTGTCCGGGCGGCAACTGCCATCACTGTTTCCGTAGGATTGGCTCCCCCGGAGGTGACAAAAACACTGGCGCTGCAAATAAACAGATTGGCAATATCATGGCTTTGGCAAAACTCATTGACAACTGAACTGTGAGGGTCTTTCCCCATCCTACAGCCGCCCATCAGGTGGGCGGTATCCGGGACCACATATTCCGGTTTACAACCTGCAGCCCGTAAAATCTCCTCAGCTTTGGCCACACCGTGGGTTATCAGCTTATTGTCATTTTCACCATAAGAGAAACTGATCAGGGGTCTTGGCAAACCATACTCATCTTTTTCGTCAGATAATGTGACCCTGTTTTTCGCATCCGGCAAAACCTCTCCGACCAAGGTTATGCGGGCATAATAGTTAAAGTCAAGCATCACCTTTTTAAGCTCTTCCCCCCAAATGCCTGCATTCTTAGCAAGCCCCCTAGCCATCTCCACCGGCCTGCTGCCATGGGCGTGGAGACAGTAACCGCGAAAAAAGCCCCGGTCTTCAGTTTCATAAAAATCCTGGGTCGTGGCCAACACGGGAGTGCCTTTATAAAGTCTGATTTCTTCATTAAATTTGGCATAAATGTCGTGCCCGCTGTGGGGCATAATGTACTGCCCCACAAGTCCGCTGGAATTGGCCAACCCATTAGGATGCCCGGCAGTGGCTGAACAGAGCAGGAGACGCGGCGTCTCTACTACAAATGCAGCAACTATCACGACCCTGGCTTTTTGCCGGAAGGCCTGTCCATCATGCACGAACTCTACTCCGGTGACTTTTTCCCCTTTTTTATCAATTAAAATTTTTGTCACCATACAGTCTGACAATACCTCAGCCCCCAAACCCATGGCTTTTGGAATATGATGGATTAAAGCACTGTATTTGGCATTGGGCATACACCCCTGGTTGCAGAAACCCCTGTTGGTACAGGGCGGCCTGCCGTCAAAGGGTGCTGACAATATGGCCAGGGGCGCTACCGTGCTTCTAATCCCCAAAGCCTCGCAGCCGCGCCGGAAAATCTGGGCATTGGCACTGATAGGTTCGCGTTCCGGATAGGGGTAAGGTCCATGAAATTCACCCCAGGGAAAATCTTTGGGGCCGGAAACCTTTATGTCACTTTCGATTTTACTGTAATAAGGCTCTAAGTCATGATATTTCAGCGGCCAGTCTTCGGCCACCCCATCCCTGGTTTTGACCTCAAAATCACTGGGATGAAACCGCAGATAAACTCCCGTAAAATGCACTGTGCCCCCGCCTACTCCCCGTCCGGAGTTATTGTGCCCCATGGCCAAGGGGTCTTTTCCCGTCACAAGCCGCGTGTCATTCCAGGCCAATCCCTGCATGGCCAGCTCATCACTGGCGAAGTCTGTCTGCGGATTCCAGAAGGGCCCGGCTTCGATTACTACCACACTCATGCCGGCCTTGCTTAATTCATAAGCCAACACACTGCCGGCCGCCCCGGCACCGACAATACATACATCAACTTCCTGTTCGCCAAACTTCCGGTTGGCCAAATTTCCCAGGCAGTGGCCGTCATAATGGTCACAGTTGTGTTTGACAAAATCCTTATTCTCCAATCCGCTTCGCCTCCCAGGGATCAGTCAGCCCTAATTCCACACGCACATAGACATCAGGATAAACAGGCCCGCCATAGCCAATCTCCGACCAAACTGCAGGATGTGCATAATAGGCTTCGACAATAAGACCGACTAATTTTTTAAATAATTTTTTTTGGGGAATATCCAACCAAGCGGGTATTAGGTCATTTTGCCCCTTTTGCAGGCTGGAAATCAAAGTAAACTGCTCATTTTCGGCTAATTCCGTAAAATCTTTGTGATACTTGGTATTGGCGGCCTGCTGCAGTGCCCTGAGACCGTCGATAACAAGGCGGCGTTCCGGTTTTACTCCCTGTTCTCTCTGATTTTCACCAGTTTCACTGCTTAGCTTTTGGTCCACATGATGAACGACCCATGAAATCATTTCTTTTCTGTCATCATAAATGATATGCTTGGCTATCTGGGCCAGACAACCTGCTTCCGGACCGGATAAGACCTTTGCCGCCGGAAAGGGGCCTAGTCTGCGGCGGACAATTTCTTGGGTATGGGAGTCCCATCGTTCTATCCGGTCTAAAACATTATAATCCGGATACCATGGTTTAAGTGTGTTATTTGTATTCATCTGATCACCTCCAGTAAAGGGCAATAATTCCCAGAACCGCCATGGCCGTGATCATCAGGGGTAAAGTGATAGGCGGACCGACCAAAAAATTATTCATCCTATACCCATCGACCCGTTCTCCGACTCCTTCCAAATGCAGCACAAACCCCCCAATCCCAGCCACAACGCCTACCCCCAAAAGAACGACAAAAGCTGTGCGTAATAACGGCAGGTTGTAAAAGGTCAAAGCGATGGCCACTACTCCCAAGAGAGGAGTTGCCGCAACAGGGAGCCACATCGGCCAGGCCCGAAAATTCTGGCGAGAGTGGAACATAGTAACCTGCAGTCCAATCAACAAAAAAGCCAAACCGGTAAACAGAAGAATGACCCGTTCCCAGGGCCAGCCACTCCAAAACATAATTCCAGCCTCCCTTTTTTTGTTGTTTATTATGCCCATGCCGGGCAAAAATTCGTCTAACTAAATTTCAGGTGGAGTTTAAAAACCCCACCTGAAGTAAGTTTCACCTTATCCGATGGCCAAGCGCCACTAAAACTTAGCTTCTGTAGCGGGAGATAAGTGGCGCTAAGCCCCTTGATAAGTTCAACTAAACTTCAGGTGGAGAAAAAAGTCCACCTGAAATAAGTTTCACTTATTTATCCTTTTGGGGGGTGATGCGCCTGCCAATCTCCGCCAACTCGGCAGTAAAACTTGCCAGGGGCTTCCCAGCTGCTATCCCTTTGGCAACCCTCTTGATTCTAGTGATGGTATCGGCGTCTGTGGATACGTAGACATTAGTTATCCTGTTGTCGGCATTTTCCAGCCTGTCAGCCACAGCTTTTTTAATGTTATTTGTCTCTTTTCCCTCAGCTCCAGATTTTAAATCAATGCCGACATAAGCATCGGTACCGGAAATGGCAACTGCCGCCGATTTCACTCCGGAGACCTGGACAGCTTCATCAGACATCTTTTCTGCCAGCTTATTCATTTCAGAAGAAGTTGTTGGCATACGGTTCTGATTGTTACGCGGAGCTGGATCATTAGGTTCGGAAACGATTCTGGGATCGGGCCTGGGCGGGACCGGTTTTTTGACCGGTGCGCACCCGGCTCCCAAAGTGATGAAGAATGCTGCGGACAATGAAATTGCCAATAAACGTTTCACGGGAACTCGCCTCCTTTTTTTGTGGTACATTGTTAGTATTGGAAAAGGAGGGGGAAAAGATGTATGGAAGATGTGAATATTGATTATGGCATAGAAAAAGATAGTAAATCTATTAACGGCAAAAAATACGGCCATCTCCTTGGCCTGGGCTAAAAAAAAAAGAAACCGACAGGCTCTTAAGCGCTGCCGGCTACACATCTTCCCATAGAATCAACGTTTTCAGAAATCACTCATTTTCGACCATGTTTTCAGCTACTTTACTAATAACAGTTTCTACAATTCGGAAGCATTCTACTACATCTTCCCTGGCAACTGACATTGGATCTTCGGCGGGATATCTGGTTTCAATATAAAATGCATTTACGAAAGCACAGTCTTTTAGTAATTTTTCAAAGCTTCGCTCAAATCCTGCAACCTTCTTGCACAATTTTACCAGGCTATGCCCTTCGGCCAACTCCCCAGACTTAAATATTAAGTACCCTTTTAAATATTTCTCAATGGCTTGTTGACAGTGAAAGCATACAATTCCATAGTCGGCATCATGTTCAAAGAGAATTCTAGCACTCTTCAAATCTTTTTCTGCCATTATGAGCCATTCCTTATATCGTTTTGTATCTACCACCAAGGCTCACCCCCGTTCTGTTAATAACATGAGCAAACATGGACTTGTCGTTTCTGTACCTTTCCCATTGTGACGGCGTGTACACAATTACATCCAAATCTACGTCACAGTCAATCTCTAATAATATATCCTGAACTAATTGTCTTTTATTTTGGGTATCTTTTATCACACAAATATCTATATCACTGTTTTTTCTGATCAATCCCTTTGACCAGGAACCGAATAAAATCACGTCTACCGGATCAAATTTGTTAAATATCTTGTTGCTTATTCTTTGGAGTTTTTCATCATGAATAGACATAGCATATCCTCCTCAGAGCTGAGTCCTATTGAAAAAGCAAAACACCATAAGTTTCAACTAACTATACACTTAGCATAAACTAATTGAAAAATATGGTCAAGAAAAAACAATGGCAAAAAAACCACAGTTAAAGCGAAATTACCCCTAATTTCAAATCTGTAGTAATGCCGAAGCATATAACCACAGTAAGGTTCCCTGGTTTTTTCAAACCGCTCCAGGGCAGCCCGGACCGTGCTGCCGATGTCGAAACAGTTCCCGGTACTGCTCATATAACCCTCCCGATACCAGCGCAGGTATCTTTCCATCTGATCAACAGGGTTAAAACCCTGGCATTCTATCAGACTTTCCGCCAGGCATAGGGCTATTGAGGTATCATCTGTCCACATGCCAGGGGCCAGGCCAAAGGGCCCTCTGCCGGTCATATCAGTGATTGGAGTGAAGGAACCGGGTTCTTTAAATTCGAGGGTAGTCCCCAAAGCATCTCCTGCCGCAAGTCCCATGAGGCTGCCCCGGTAACGCTCGATTTTATGTATTCTTTTTCCTCTTTTCATCTATGCACTTTCGAAATCCCCATCGTCGTCGGTTTCCGCCATGCCCAAAAGATTACCCGCTTCCGTGGGTGGCAGCTCCTGAACTGATCTAAGCTTTCTTTCAATGGTGCGGGATTTTTTGCTGGCCAGGTCGATGTTGTTACTAGCCTCTTGCAATTTCTTATGGGTTTTTTCCAGAAGCCCGCCGAATTTGCCAAACTCAGTCTTAATTGCGCCCAGCAAACCCCACACTTCGCTTGACCGTTTTTCAATAGCCAGGGTCTTGAAGCCCAATCTCAAACTATTTAAAAAAGCGGCTAAAGTCGTAGGCCCGGCAACCGAAATCCTGTAATCCCGCTGCAGGGTTTCAAAAAGCCCTGGTCTGCGCAAAACTTCCGCATAAAGGCCTTCCACCGGTAAAAACATGATGGCAAAATCGGTAGTAACCGGAGGATTGATATATTTTTCTTTTATTGTTTTAGCACATAATTTTATCTTTGCCTCCAACTGTTTCGTGTGTTCTTCTATTTCAGCTATATTGGCAGAATCATAGGCGTCAAGCAGTTTTTGATAATCTTCAATTGGAAACTTGGAGTCTAAAGGTAACAAGACACAACTGTCATCGTCGTTACGCCCTGGCATTTTAATGGCAAACTCAACCCTCTCGGCACTCTTGGGATTGGCTGCTGCGTTTTTAATATACTGTTCCGGGCTCAAAACCTGATCCAGTATGGCCTCTAGTTGGATTTCGCCCAGAGTTCCCCTTGCTTTGACATTGGTCAGGACCTTCTTGAGATCACCCACTCCGTTAGCCAAAGACTGCATTTCGCCCAGCCCTTTATGGACCTGCTCCAAACGTTCGCTGACCAGTTTAAAGGATTCGCCGAGCCGCTTTTCCAGCGTATTGTTGAGCTTTTCATCAACTGTTTCTCGCATCTTCTCCAGTTTTTTACCATTGTCTTCCTGAATGGCATTAAGCTTGTTTTCGACCGTTTCGCGGAGTTTTTCCATTTTAAGTTCATTGGACTGGATCAGCTTATGCAATGAATTGCTTAGTTCTTCCCTGGTGGTTTGGGCACTTTTGTTTGATTCTACACGGCTTTGTGAGAATTCTTCTCTTATGTACCCTTCTATTTTGTTTAGGCAGTGTTCGATGATGTCTAGTTTTCTTCTTAATTCGTTGCTTAGGTCCTGCTGAGCCGTTTTGCTGCGAGTAATGGTTATTATTAGATTGATAACAGTTAGAATACATAAAGTGATTAGTAATGCTGTTTCCATTGGCTGCCCCCCCTTTTATATACTTTCATTTCAGAATGACCGCTAAATAATATTAGCGGTCATTTTTTTAACCTGTGCACTGGGGATGGTTATTTTACTATATTATTTGATGATAAAATTATTAACCTTTTTCCTGACAATGGTCACATACTCTAGGTAAAATCTGACAAATCTTTGCGTTCCATCTTCATGCCATCGGCAAGAGCCAGCACCTTTTCCCATGTTTTTTCCGTTTCATACTTGAGAAACTCATACAGGGAATTTAATTCCTCGGCTTCGTCATACTTTTGCAGGCACTCGTAGTACATCCGCTTATCCTCGTCATAGACGGTGAGGGGCGGATGATTATGCGTCATGAGAAAGTAATTCATGAGCGTTCTGCCCACACGACCGTTACCGTCTGCAAAGGGATGAATATACTCAAACCTCGCGTGAAGGTAGGCAGCGGCTTTTAAAACATCCTTGCCCTCATACGCATTTACTTCGGCAATCAGTTCTGCCAGGTCGTTTTCCACATCTTCCGCAGCGGAGCCGACCTCATTGACGCCGGTTACATAATCGTGCTTTTTAAATTCGCCTGGCCTTTCCTCATTTTCAATATACCTGCGCTCATCATATGTCCCGCTAGTAAGCACCTTGTGAATTTCCGTGACCAACTCCGTGCTGAGAGGCTCCTTTTTCGCTATTTTTTCTTTCAAAACCTCATAGCATAGTTTTTGATTTTGCTGTTCAAACAGGGTGCGGGGAGTTCCGGTATAACTCACAACCCTGCCACTTTCAAAGATTTCTCTTGTATCATGATAAGTAATTTCCTCGTTCTCTATCTTCCCGGAATGGAACGCGAACAGGATGCGGAAGCTGTTAAGGTATTTATCAAGATCGGCGGTGGACACAATTTTAAACGTCTGCCACAGCGCGACAACTCGGCTATATTTTCCCAAACGCATTACTCCTTTTCAAATTATACGTTACCATTATACCATAGTTTTAAGAAACTTAAGCAGAGACACAAGAAGATTATAGAAAAACCTAAAAGGTCTGACTCCGATAGAATATCGAAATCAGACATTTCAACTGTCTTTTATAAAGGGAGCTAATCGAATGCCTTGACATGCTTATCAATATTGCGCAGCACATGCGCTAAGACAAATTTTCGGTCGCTGTCCATGTATTTCCTTGGCCCAACAAGAAAAAAGAAACCCCACCTGGTCCTCCCAGGCAGGCTTCTCTCATAATCCACTTCATCCTCACTTATTCCTCACTCGCCACTACCCGTCACACTCCCCCGCCAAACACCCTTAATCGTCAGCCGACTCTGTCAGCTAATAAACTTAGTTTTTCTCTTTTAACGCTTTGAGAACCATTTCTGGAGTAATTGGCAGGCTGTAAAACCTAACGCCAATGGCATCGTAGATTGCGTTGGTAATCGCCGGGAAAGTGGGCTGTACGGCTCCTTCACCTGTTTCCTTTACTCCAAACGGAGCAGTCGGGTCATAACTATCGACAATGTTTGTATCCATTTCCGGCATTTCCATCATGGTTGGCATTTTGTAATCGTGGAAGTTGGGGTTTAAGTGCCGGCCATGTTCGTCCAACTTCTGGTCTTCGTACAGGCATGCTCCAAGGTTAAACACGATGGATCCTTCCACCTGTCCGTCAACACTCATGGGATTTACGGGAGTGCCGCAGTCACCAGCTTCAGTAACCTTCTTCACATAAATCCGGCCAGTTTCCAAGTCAACTTCAACTTCGTGGACCTGGGAACTAAAACCGAAGGTGGGAGAGTGACCAATATTACCTCCCTGAACCCGATTGCCGCTTACAATATCGATACCTTTGCGCCGCGGTGGTGAAAAGTTCCCTATCCCAACTAGCGAGCCATTAATACTTGTATAGGCATCAACAACCTTCGCCCAGGGAACCCGTTTTTTGGTTTCGTACATGGAATAGATTTCGTGATTCTTTATGACAAGTTGATCGGCGCGGATACCAAGCATCCCGGCTGCCGTTTCTTTAAGTCTTTGGTTAATTTCCTGGCAAGCCATTTTAATCGCCGCCCCGGAGGCATAAGTCAGGCGGCTGGAAAAACTGCCCAGGTCAAAAGCCCCGATCTCCGTATCGCCTGACTGGACATGGACATCTTCGAAGTAAACCCCAAGTTCCTCCGCCGCCATTTGAGCCATGACGGTATTACAGCCCTGGCCAATGTCGGCCGCCGCACAGAAGAGGGTAACCCCGGCTTCGGTATCGACCCTGATTATTACCGTGGTGTGCGGCTTATAGTTCTGGTAAAGCGTGTAAGAGGTCCCGGAAACATAGTAGCCCCCGGCCATACCAATGCCTTTACCAAACGGCAGCTTCCCGTGCTTTTCCAGGTAGCCTGATTTTTCTACCGCAGTCTGCAGGCATTTTTTATACTCGGAATGCGGTACGAACATGTTATTGATACAGGTGTGACCAGATTTAATCGCATTTTTCATCCTGAGTTCAAAACCGTTGATCCCGGTCATTTCAGCCAGCTCATCCATCATGCACTCCAAAGCCCACCTGGGCTGCACTCCACCCAGGCCTCTCATCGCCCCGGTACTGGGCTTATTTGTATAGACACTGCGGCCCCGGAACCTGACGTTGGGTACCTTGTAAGGCAAGTGGACCATAGATGCGCTATAAAACAATACCACTATCCCCCAACTCGAATAGGCACCTTTATCCATGGTATTGTCAAAATCAACGGCCTTAATATAGCCGTCTTTATCCATACCAATCTTTACTTTCATATGGCATGGATGCCGTCCCTTATTGGTTAAGAAGACTTCATTGCGTTCAAAAGTCACCTTAACCGGTCGGCCAACCTTTCTGGACAGCAGACAAGCGACAAACTCAGCCGATGACGCTTCACCTTTACCGCCAAATCCACCGCCAATAGTTGGCAGCGTGACCCGGATTTTATTCATGGGAATTTCCAGAACAATTGACATCTGGCGATGCAGATAATGGGGAACCTGGGTGCTGGCCCATAGCTGCAGCTGCCCGCTCTGGGGATCGAAGCTCGCCAGAGCAGTTTGTGGCTCAAGAAAACCATGCTGCGGGTAGTTTGTATGAAACTCCCTCTCCAGAACAAATGTACACTCTGCAAAGGCTTCATCCACATTGCCATATGCCTGTTCACCTTCGTGCAGGATATTTTTCGGACTGTCTTCATGGATCTGAACTTCACCGGCCCGGGCTATGGAATCAAATGGGTCAAGCAGTACCGGCAGCGGTTCGTATTCCACTTCAATCAAATCAAGGGCAGCCTCAGCTGTTTCTTCGTCCAAGGCGGCAACTGCCGCAACACCTTCACCGTAAAAACGCACTTTACCCACTGCCAGGGCAGTTTCATTGGCTGCCTGAGGTACAATGCCCCATTTGTTGGGGGCCTCATCGCCGGTAAGAACGGCCAAAACCCCAGGCAGCTCGAGAGCTTTGCTGTAGTCAATCTTTTTTATAATGGCATGGGCATAAGTGCTACGCTTTATTTTTCCGTAAACCATGCCGTGAAGGGTCATGTCGCCGGTATAAACCGCTTCACCCTTAACCTTAGCCGGACCATCGACCCGGGGTACACTCCGGCCTATCTGGCTATACCTTTTTTCATCCTGATTAGCCGGAATCCCTTCAAGATTCCAATCTTCCGGAGTTATATTCCAACCCGGTTTTGAGTTTTTTTCATCCACTACTACACCCCCTCTTCAGCCAAAACCACAGCAGCCTTTTCGACTGCTTCGACAATTCTTTTGTAGCCGGTACAGCGGCAGATGTTTCCACTCATTTCATGCTTGATTTCATCCGATGTAGGATGAGGATTTCTGTCCAGCAATCCTTTGGCCGCCATAACCATGCCCGGCGTACAGAAACCGCATTGTACCGCTCCCTGGTCAACAAAGGCTTGCTGAATTGGGTGCAGGGCGCCACCTTCCCCGGTCATCCCTTCAATTGTCCTGATCTTTTTTCCCTGGCAGGCAATCGCCAGCTTAAGACAGGCCAACTCCGTTTTGCCGTCAATTAACACCGTACAAGCCCCGCAGTCACCTTGCCCACAGCCTTGCTTGGTGCCAGAAAGGCCAACTTTTTTCCTGACTACGTCAATCAACAAATCCTTGGAGTTAACAGCAACTTCGTAAATTCGGTCATTGATATCCAGTTCGATCATTTTCTTCACTGTCTACACCTCCTTTGCCTTGGCATAGGCTTCTCTAAGCAAACGACCTGCCAGAACTTTAACCATCTCCCGCCTGTACTCGGCTGAGGCCCGGATGTCGTCAATAGGTTTTGCTTCTCCCCGTGTTGCAATGGCGGCCTTTTCAATAAGTTCACCTGTAAGCTTATGACCGTTTAAGAGCTTGGGAACTTCCTTTGAAACCAAAGGCCGCGGAAACACGGAACCCATAACTAATCTAACATTTTTTACTGTCTCTCCATCTTCATCCAGTTCCAGATTTACAGCCATATTTACACAATCAATCTCCATAGCGTCCCGGCGTCCCACATATGCATAGCGGCAAGCCGAGTGCGGAGCCGGTTCGGGAAGGGTGAATCTGGTAACAATTTCGCCTTCCAATAAATCAATTTGACGGACGTTTCGGATAAATTCCTCCAGGGGTAGCTCTCTTTCGCCATTCATGCTGCTCACTATAACTTTAGCACCAAGGGCTACCAAGGGGGGAGGAGTTTCGGCCGCCGGTGAAGCATTACAGGAATTACCGCCTAGGCTGGCCATGTTCCTGACCTGGGCAGAACCCACCTCTCCTGCGGCATACGCGAGAGCAGGATATTTGGCGGTAATAGCCTTAGAAAACTGAATTTCGGATAACTTTGTAGCGGCTCCGATTTCGGCCCCATGTCCCTGCTCGCAAATGATACCTTTAAACTCTTCAACCCCATTGATGTCAATCAGGTATGTCGGTGCTACGGCTTTTGCTTTCATTAAAACCAATAAATCGGTGCCGCCAGCAAGGATTTTGGCCTTGCTTCCCAGGCGGCTGACTAATTCAAAGGTTTCTGCCGCTGACTGGGGAACCAAATACTCAAAATGATTTAAAAACATAGCACAAGCACATCCTTTTAAACATAAATTGCCTTCTGTATACTGTTAATATTCGATACCTCTGCGGCTGCCTACCCCGTTGTTAAAGGGATGCTTGACCTCATTCATTTCTGTTACCATGTCAGCAGCATCAATAATTCCTGCCGGCATCCCTCGCCCGGTAAGGATTAGTTCCATATCCGAGGGTTTTTCCCTAATTAGATCCAAAACCCGCCCAATAGTTAGCATCTTATACCTGAGCACATTGCCGATCTCGTCAAGGATGAGGATATCACATGACTTATTCTTCATAAATTCTTCTGCTTCATTGACTGCCAGTTGAACATAGTCCAAGTCCTTTGCAGTAGCACCATTGTCTTTGACAAAACATTCCATACAGGCCTGGCACTTTTTATATCCCTGTTTGATAAGGGCCGCATGACGGCAGCGACGGCCGAACTGGCTCATAGTGAAAAGCGGCCAGAGTTTACTGGCCACTGCTAATTCGCCGGAGTAACCGCATCCTTTCATGATTTGAATCATGTGGACACGGAATCCATGCCCTATTGCCCGCATAGCCAACCCAAGAGAAGCCGTTGTTTTGCCCTTTCCTGCACCGGTGAACACCTGAACCAATCCAAATTCTTTTGTTTTTTGCATTGTAAAACACATCCTATTTTATTAACAAACATCGGGTCCAGGGTGTTAAGAAAAATCGCCTTTTACACCTGCCTCCTCAAAATGACCACCCACTCGCCTTCCTGAACTACTACATCACGTTGGTTAAGCACTTTAACCTGAAAGGTAGCCACCCCCCGGTCAGGTTTCTTGCTTTCTTTTTTGTCAATGCACGTGATAACCGTACTAACCGTATCTCCAAAGCGGACAGCCCCGGTATACCTAGTTGTCACTTGGGCAACCGCAATCGCCGTTCCCTCGTAGATACCCAATTGATTGGCCTGTCCGGAAGATATAGCCGCAACCAAAGCCCCGTGGGCAATCCGGCTCCCAAAATCAGAGTTCTTCATAAATTCCTCATTAACATGCAGCGGGTTAAAATCACCGGAGAGTCCGGCAAAATTAACTACATCTGCCTCGGTGATAGTCCGGGGTGCCGTAAAAATATCTTCACCAATATTAAATTCATCAAATGTTTTACCCCTCATCTGATACCCCATTATAATCCCTCCTCAATTTCCATCGGCTTGGCCCAAACCTTCTGCTCCCCTTGCACTTTTTTTGAGTAACGCCTGGTGCAGTTCTTATCGCCAGCAGCCAGGCAGCTTTCAGTCATAACAGTAAATTGCGGTGATATAGTTTCGGTCGATTTGACAAACCAGCGGTCACATCCGGCTTGGCACTGGTCCGCAGCCCCATAATCCCGGAAGGAATCTATCCATGGGCAGGCATCATGAATAAGCAGATAATCATTCCCTTCCTTGATCATCCTGGCTTTTTCGCCCATAGTTTGGCTAACCCGGACCATCGCCCCCACAATCTGCTCCAGGTCCCCGGTGTCTCGGCCACGGTTAAGGTAAGCCTTTCCTGTTCCTTCTCCAACGCGTTCCCAAAACCGGTCAACCAACTCCACTGCTTCTTTAGGGCCTAACTTTTCTTCTACCACTTGGCGCCAGCAGTGAAATATATCGTGGGATATTACGATCATCGAACGCCATTCTTTTTCCTGCCTTATTGAAGTCTTATCAACATTTTCAGACATTTTACTCCCCCATTTATCCGTCAATTACACCATATTTTAAGCCACACCGGGGTGGATTCTGCAATGGGTCGGAGGCAGGCTCTGTTAACATTGCTGGAAGAATACCTGAACCTGAACCGGCCAATGACCAAATTACTAAGACTTAAGAAACCTTAATAACAAGAGCTGCACCGGTATCACCGGCTGCACATCCTGTAAACATTCCGTAACCCCCCCCCAGGTTTACCAGCTCTTCTATCATTTCAATTACTCCACGGGCGGCGGTAGGTCCCTGAGGATGCCCATAAATTAAAGAACACCCAAAATTATTAATTTTCATAACATCAATATTCATTTCTTTCGCCATATACAAATCGTTGGCAACGAAAGGACTGTGCGTTTTTATGGCTCTTACATCCTTGACATCGATACCGGCCTTGTTTAACGCCATTTGAGCTGCCGGGACCGGGACCGGGGCCATGGCCATCCGGCCCTTAGGCGCACGGCCATAACCATAGGAAACAACCTGAATCTCTATGCTTTTATCGATACTGAGTTCCCGCGCTTTTTCCTTTGTTGTTAAAATAACTCCACAGTTGCCATCTGCCGGAAAGGTTTGGCTTCCATATGTATGTACCCCGCCGTCAATAACCGGCTTTAACCTGGCCAAGCCTTCCTTACTAGTAGGTGTGGCACCTTCATCTGTCTCAAGTAAGGCAGTTTCCTTTTTGTTCTTTTTGTATTCCGTTGGAAACATATAGCGTTTCTGAAACTCCCGTTCATTGGACAGGGCATCCTGGTATTGTTCGTAGCGTCTAAAGGTTACGTTATCACAATCTTCTCTGGTAATACCGCCGACCTCCCTGACCACTGCTTCCGCCGTCTCAATCATCGCTAATCCACCCCATGGGTCGTTATTAAAGGCATCTATTAAACTGTTTTCTGAAATCACTAGCCCGCCAGGGGTTGCCGTACTCGGCCAGATTGTATGGGGAGCATTGGACATGCGATCTGTCAGCAGGCAAAATGCGTTGCTATACATGCCTGTTTCAATACCCATTGCTGCTTGATTGAGGCTGGTAGTCGCGGTAGAGCAGGCCTGGGGGATATGATGGCCGGGTATTTCCGCTGCCCCCATGAGTGCAGCCGCCCAAGGGGCGGCGTAAAAAGTATGCAGTTGCCCGATGGTCTTCCCTAAAATGAGGTATTCGAATAGTTTTACATCAATTCCCTTTGCCGCGAGCCACTTCTTGGCTGTTGCCGCCCCTAGCTCTACCGGGTGCTCATTTTGCAAACTCCCCTGCCAGCGGGCAAAAGGGGAACTATAATATCCTCGGTAAGGAATAAATGCTTTAGTGTACATAAAATAACCCTCCTATCTAGTTGGTTTTGAGATAATTTAATCTCAAAAGACATTTTCAGAAATTATCATTAAATCCATAAGTCTCAATTTTTCGATAAAGACCGCGCAGGCTGATCCCTAGTATCTCAGCAGCCTTAATTTTATCGCCTTGGCAGCTTTTTAAGACGGTGTAGATATATTTTTGCTCACAGCGGGCAATTACTTCATCAAGCTTTCCCATGCGGGGTACTTCCAGAGCTTCTGACTCATCTTCAGACGTTTCCAAATGCAACTCTTCCGGTCTGATTATCTTCTCTCCAGATAAAATCGCGGCGTTTTCTACTACATTAGCAAGTTCACGGACATTGCCAGGCCACCGATAGTTAAGCAACCGTTCCATGGTATTAGCAGGAATTCTCTTTTGATGTACACTGCTACTGGTGTTAAATTTTTGCAAAAAATGTTGTACCAATAATGGAATGTCTTCCTTTCTTTCCCGCAGAGGCGGCATTATAACTTTTACTACATTTAACCGGTAGTATAAATCTTTACGAAAATTACCCTTTATTACTTCGGCCTGTAGGTTGCGGTTAGTCGCCGTAATGATCCGCACATTAACCTTAACCTCTTTCAAACTACCCACAGGGCGAAAAATACCCGTCTCCAGAACCCTTAATAACTTAACCTGCATGGCTAGGCTCATTTCACCGATTTCATCAATAAAAAACGTACCGTTATCTGCCAGTTCCAGCAAGCCCGGTTTATCATAGTCGGCTCCGGTAAAAGAACCCCGGGTGTGACCGAATAGTTCGCTTTCCAATAATGTATCCTGAAATGCTGCAGCGTTAATCACCACAAAGGGTTGCTGCGCCCGCGGGCTTAACTTGTGGATTTCCTGAGCTACAAGTTCTTTCCCCGTTCCGCTCTCGCCTCCGATAAGAACAGGGCAGGAATGGACAGCAACTTTGCTGGCGAGATTCATAACCTCTTTGATGGCCGCGCTCTGTCCAACAATCTGGCATTGACCTTTTTCTCGGATTTTTTCGGTCGCATCCTCTAAAATGCAAAGTAACCCTTCAACCTGCCCGTCTGTTCGCTGCAGTGGAACGCCAGTCAGGTTTGCATAATGTTCTTTATCACCTCTATAAGTTAAATACCGAAAATTAAAAAGTTCAAAGGGTTCACCTTTTAACCCTCGGTCAAGATAGTCGCTGAGACCCACTTCCCGTGATTTAGGTGCCTCAACCCAATTCAAACCAATAACCTTTTCCGAAGAAGCTTCGGCTATCCTCAGGTGATCCGGGTTAGTACTAATAATACGCCCTTCCTTATCCAGACAAAAAATGGCATGGGAGCTTCCCGGTTTTACTTTATTATAGGTGACATCTTCAAATATGACCATGGCACGTATGATAACCCCGTTCCGGTCATGTATCGGAACAGAAGTACAGCGATAAGCTCGTTCTTCCCCTTGCAGATTTTGTCCGCTAACTACATCATACTCAACTTTTCCAACATCAAAAGTCTTTAGCGCCGGACACGAATCACTGTTGCAAGACCTATTATGGATATTGCAGCAAAGCTGACCTTGTCTAGCTAGGTTACCAAACCATTTTTTAAAAATATCATTTGCCCAAAGTACAGTAAGTTCATCATCAAGAATGGCAACCCCAATTTGTACTTTTTTGCGTAAAAAAATTTCTAGGTTAGAGTGATTGAACACTTTGCACCCAACTGACTTGGCTCTAGCTGTCATGCTCATCACGAGGCCTCCATTCTTTTCGACTACCCAATATATTTATTACTTCTATTATTATCCTAACCGCTTAGGCCAATAGCGTTCACGCAATACATTTTTTAAAATTTTGCCGCTGGGGTTTTTAGGCAATGTGTCAACAAACTCTACGGATTTCGGAACTTTGTAGCCTGCTATGTGTTCTTTGCAATAAGCAATTATTTCTTCTTCTGCGGCTTTTTGTTGTTCTTTTAAAACAATTACGGCGTGAACTGCTTCCACCCATTTGGGGTGCGGCACCCCAATCACTGCGCACTCCCGGACTCCGGGGTGAACATAAAGCAATTCCTCGATTTCCCGCGGGTAAACGTTTTCCCCACCACTGATAATCATGTCTTTTTGCCGGTCAACAATGTAAATATAGCCGTCTTCATCCACCGTGGCCAAATCCCCTGTATGTAACCAACCGTTTTTGATCGTTTGCGCGGTTAAATCGGGGTTGTTCCAGTACCCGGTCATTACCTGCTCGCTACGAATAACAATCTCACCAATTTGTCCGGGTTTAACTTCTTCCCCTTTCACGTTGACTACCCTGGTATCGCAATTTGCTGATGGCAGGCCACAGGAAGCCAGTTTTTTAGTAAGCCGCTCCGGGCCTTCCACATGATGGTCTTCAATGGGAAGGGCTGTAGCAACCGGACCATTTTCGGTTAACCCGTAACCCTGGAAAAATATCTGTCCCCACTTAGCTATAGCCTGTTTTAGTAAATTTACGGGCATAATGGATGAGGCGTAAAAAACAATCCGCAGACTGCTGGTATCATATTTCTCTAAATCGGGATGATTGAGCATATCAACAATCATGGCCGGAACTACCTGCATTGTGGTAATCCGCTCTTTTTCAACAATACTTAATGCTTCTTGCGGATTGAAGCCGGTAGTTATTACATTGGTGCAACCCCGATAAAAATGTGCCTGGGCTATAGCATGACCTCCTGTATGATAAAGAGGCATCATATCCAAAGTTATATCCTCTTTACGCAACCCCATCTCTAGCGCCTGTGCGTTGGCCACCTGGTATTGTCCGCGATGAATGAGAATTGCACCAAGGGGCAGGCCTGTTGTTCCACTGGTGTAAATAATATAAACAGGATCGTTTTCGTCAATTTTTACTACAGGTTGTTCATCGCTGGCACCCATCAGTAAGTCTTCGTAGACCAACACCCCCGGGCCGTCCAAGGCAATGTAATAACTTACCGTTTCAAGGTTTTGCTTTATCTCTTCTACAATTTCGGCGTAATAACTTTCATAAAACAAAGCCTTGGCACCGGAATCATTTAATAGGAAAGTCAATTCCTGCTGTTTCAGGTGATAATTCAGTGGTACCAGAATAAATCCGCCCCGGTCGGCCGCCCCATAGAGTTCAAAATACCGGATGGAATTTCTGGACAAAACTGCGATTCTTTCTCCTTTTCCTATCTTCAAATCCAGCAAACTATTAATGAGACGATAAACCCGGTTCCGGTATTCGCGAAACACTAATCTTTCATCACCGCAAACAAAAGCCTCTTTTTCAGGAAACAACCGGGCATTCCGTTCCAACATTTCACCCATTACCAACAAATTCAATCACCTCTCTATGGTGGCCTAACCTAATATTTCTTCGTAAATTTCTTCCTCTTCCCGGCGAACTTTGGCTTCTACCAACGATATCGCATTACTTGGACAAATCGCGATACATAAACTGCAAGCGCTGCAATCCTTTTCTCTGACCTTGGCCTTGGCATCCTCAATTTTCATAGCCCAGCAAAGGTTATTAGCGCATATTCCGCAGCCCATACACTTTTCTTCATCTACTGAGGCAGTCAGTCTTCCCAAACCCCAATCGACCTCTTCAACGGGTCTGATATATTGAACCCCTAAACCACGAAAATCCTCCAGGCTATGATAACCTTGTTCATGCATAAATTTTTTCAAGAAATCAATCGAAGCTTCAATCAGGTTCCAGCCCTTCCACAAGGTTCCGGAAGATAATTCACATATCTTTGCCCCTAGCATCATTGCTTCTGCTACATGTGTGGGGTTTACCAGTCCACCAATGGCAGCTTGTTCCACCCCGGGGATGAAAGCAGAGATTGTACCAATGTTGCGATAGCATAGGAATTTAGTCCAAGGCCCGATAGCCGGAGCAATAGGATTAAGATTTAAACCTGGGAAAAGAGGCCGGCCACCATTATAATAGCCTCTCGGAATTCAGGGGGTGAAATTGGCGGAAGTTACCAAAAGTAGCTGGAAATTCGGGACACAGCAGAAAAATTTCGTCAGTAAAATAACGANGAAAAACAAATATCCTCCCACAAAAAGTAGGAGGAATGCTAAAAGGTTGGTTCAGGGAAACCCTTGTCCCAACTGGCTCGGCGAATGCCGAGAGTCTATTATATATATCCGGAGGCGCTACCGACAGGACGGCGTTAATACTGGAAACCCAATGTACCCCAGCTTCTTTTAACTGCTCCACAAAACCGATTAACCTGGGGAAGCCCACTTCCGGAGACATCTTAACCCCTACCGGAATATTACAGCGTTCTACCACAGCTTTAGCAACAGCCACCGTAAGTGACGGCAAATCCCCCAGTAAAACTCCGGCATGCTCAGGTATTCTCTCGCTGGTATAAGCCTCCACTGCCCCAGCAGCCCCGGCCGGTAGTGGACAAGAAACATCCAGTTCAATTATATCAGCTCCGGCTGCTTCTAATTTGGCCGCATGTTCTGCCCATCCATGAGGATCAGCTCCTGGGCCCAGGATGTTCGCAATAACCGGTACATCCTTCGGTAGACAATCTTTTAAGTTATCAACCAATTGTAATCCTTCTCGAAGCCGCATTTCTATACGATAAGACTCTGCCACAGCATACATACCCAGTTTACCAAAACCGGGGACTTCCGCTTTCATAAACCTACCGGTTGGAAGGCGATTTTTCGGGTGTTCATATTGGGGATGAATATAGGGGGTATGCACAAATCCGGCTCCAGCCTCAACATGTTTTAGCAGCATCTCGGTCAAATATACGGGAGACATGGCCAGCGGCGAAAACGGAGCTTGGGAGGCCACCCCAACTGGAGAACGCATCTTTACTCCGGCGAAATTTACTGATAAATCAATGTCTTGTTTTTTTGTCATTTTTGTACCCCTTTCTAACTTTTGTTGCAAAAAAGCGGATAACGTTTAATTTCTGCTATACGAAATTTTAGTACTTAGCTCATCCTTGCGACCTCCTGGCTAGGCTTCATTTATCATTAAGACCTCGTCATAAAAAAGGCCAATGGTATTATGCCCGTACAAAATTGAAAGTACAGACATAAAACCATTGGCCTTTTATTAGAGCTACCTCATCGGTTTCTCCGTAAACCACCATAAATATTCAGTTTAGTTAACTTCTATAAAAACCTTATCAAAAATCATTACATGAATAAATAAATCCTTTACAACGTCCATATCATAAATTTGGTGAATACATTTTGCGCCCAATTTTTCTTCAAAATATGCTAAGTTATCACTGGCGTACTTTTTTACCACCTGCAAACGGGCTTCTTTAATCTTATCACTTCCACCTGGTAATTTAATAATTTGTTTATCTGATTCGGTCAAAAAACCGTGAGCGCGGAAAATAAGAAAATCGTTCCAAATTTCAACTTTGTGATAATCAGCAGCTTTAATTAATAAAATTTTGAAGTATTTTGTTAAGTAATTTTTTATTTCATGTTGTAATTGTTTTCTCTGTTTATTAGTTAAGCAGTACTCCTTTGATTCAGGCATAGCTCCACGTCCCTTGAGTGATGGTTGTAGGTTTAAGTTATACTAACTATAAATTATAACTAATATACTTTCCACCCTTTCTCCGTAAACCGCAAAAATTCAGCACTCAACGGGCGTATTATAACCTAAATTAAGCGCAACATCAAATATAAGATAAATTCCAAATTCTTGTCCACATATTCCTTGACCCCACAAAAAAGAGAAGCCCCACCCGGTCCTGCCAGGCAGACTTCTCTTGTAATTACAGCATCCACAATCCTCATCTACTCCTCAATCGCCACCACACGGCACGGACCTCCGCCCACACCTTTGATTTTCAGCGGAAGGATCGTCAATTTTACCCGCTCCTTGCTGATACTCCCCAAATTCACGAGTCCCCCTAAAATCTGAATCCCGGCCTGTGGCAGAGGCATAACCCCGCCCCAGTCTTCGATTAACATTTCCGGAGTATAATTTCCTACAAATTCCTTGGCTTCAGGTGAGGGCCAGCCGGCAGGCCTGGGGTTTTGCTCAACCCATTTAGGAATTATATGTTTATTGGGATGGCCCATACTTGCTGTATCATAACCAAATACCCCACTCTTATTTTGACTCATTATTTCCGCCAGCTTCTTGGCGGCAGCGTCTGAGTAGTAGGGGCTTTTTATGGCATAGTCATCACCCAGCTCAAAGTAACGCTCATTATCACCCCATCCGGTCCGGATAACTACCCAGTCTCCCTCCCGGTAGTCTGCCCCGGCAAAGGCCCGCTCTATTTCTTCAGCCTGTACGGCTTCTCCTGGTCCTTTTGGAATATGCAGGACTACTGTTTCTTTTTCATAATAATTATTCAGATCAATCTCATCCAGCTTGATGGTGTCACGCCGCTTGGCAGAAATACTGCCTAAGTTAAAACGCGTTCCCGGCTCCTGCCACATGGTAAAGCGGCTTAAGCGCAGCCCCTGTTTTTCGTAAGTAAATACATCTTCAATGATAAACTGCTGTTCTTGCGGAAAAGTCCTGCCAATAGCCATTCCTTCATAAATGTGCATAGTAAGATCAATTACTTTCTTCATTCACTTAACCTCCCTCATAAATTCGAAGTTTCCTTTGTGTTCTCTGTGCCCTTTAGTCCCTCTGCGTCATCTTTTAAGACTATTCTCGAGAGCCTACACTTATTTCGGGTTCAGGCGGGCAATGGTTTCGACCAGTTTTTGTAAGCCATATTTTTCTGCCAATGCTTTTAACCCTGTCTCTATTTCACTTAGCGTTACCTGTTCCTCTTTGACTTCTTCTTCATATTCTTCATAAAACAGGGCGTCAACCCGGCACACCTCAACACATAGGGGCAGTTCTACCGCCGGATCATCTTCACACATATCACATCTTAGGGGAAGCCCGGAATCGGGCTCTTTAAACAAATCCCTGACTGGGCAGACAGCCCCGCAAAAGCTGCACTCACTGTATTCTTTGCCATTAATTTTATAAACATGCCTGCCTTCACATTCGGATTTTGTATATCCCGCAGCCCGAATGGGCACAAACTCATCATTGAATTCATCTATTACCACCTGTATTCTGGATCTGTCCGGATTGCTGCCGCTGTATTTGGGCCTGGCGTGAAATACGGAACAGGCCACCTCACAGGCGCGGCAGCCGGTGCATTTGTCGAGATTAACTTTTATTCGTTTGACTTTTTTCTTTTCCAACTCGCTCTTCACGGTTGTCATCTCCTATACTTAAGTATGGGTAAGAGCTTACTTGAGAATATCAGGATAAACCAGGCTGGGTAATGCTAAACTGATCTGTGGTATATAGGTAATTAACACTAAAGCTACTAAAGTAACTGCTATAAATGGTAAGGTTCCTTTTACTATTTTCTCTATACCGACCCCTGAGATCTTATTTGCCACAAAAAGGTTTAAACCGAAAGGAGGGGTATACATGCCGATAGCAAAGTTTGCGACTGAAATTGCGCCCAGATGAACAGGATTTATGCCTAACTTAAGGGCAATCGGCAAAATAATTGGAATGACGATTGTCACAGCTGCTGAGCCGTCCATAAACATGCCGGCAATTAAAAATATTATATTTATTATTATTAAGAACACCGTAGGGGTCATAAAAGGAGTCAGGAGTGCCTCGGCCAATAACTGCGGAACTTGATAAATAGTCAAAACCCAGCCAAAGATGGCAGCTGCTGCTACCACTACCATAACTGATGAAATTGTAGCGGCAGAATTTACAGTCGTTTTATAAAGGCTTTCGAGACTCATCTCTTTGTAAACAAACATCCCAATGATGATTGCATAAATAGCTGAAACCCCGGCGGCTTCTGTAGCAGTAAAAAAACCCGTGTACATGCCGCCGATAATTATTACAGGTACGCCTAACGACCAAAAGGCTTCTTTGCCGGTTCTGCCAACTTCCTTTAAACTAAACTTTGCTTCAGATTTTATGTTGTTTTTTTTCGCATAATACACCACGTAAGCGCAAATAAGCCCGCCAAAGACTAATCCCGCACCTATGCCTGAGATAAACAGAGCACCTATTGATACACCGGAAACAGCACCGTAAACAATAAACGTAATACTGGGTGGAATAAGAATTGCAACTGCCCCGCTTGATGCTAATAAGCCCACGGAAAAGCCCTCATCATATTTCTGTCTTTTCATTTCAGGATACATCAAACCGCCTATGGCCGCGACTGTTGCCGGACTCGAACCCGAAAGCGCTCCAAACAGCATGCTGGCAAATTCAGTTGTTAACGCAGCTGCTCCCGGGATGAACCCGAGCAGGCTGCCGGTGAATTTCAGCAGCCTTTGCGCAATCCCACCAACAATCATCAGGTCGGCTGCATAAATATAGAATGGCATTGCCATTAAAGCAAATTTGTCTATTCCTCCGAAAAGCCGTTGGGCCACCATAGCTTCGGGTATATTCCCCACTGCTAAAATTACGATAAAAGAAGATAAGCAAAGAGAAATAAATATTGGTATCCTCAGCAGCAAAAACACAAACAGAGATAAAAACAGAACTCCCAGCCAAAACCCGGTCATAAAATCACCCCTTTAACCTTTTTCTGAAGCTGTCGGCAAACCGGACGGCCCCCCAGGCAAAACCTATAGGCAGAACCAAATAAACCAAATAAAAAGGTAACTGCAAAGCAGCTGTTTTCTGGCTAAACATCATCTGACCGACCACTAATGAATAGCCCATATACGTTAATAAGGCACTAAAAATAACGGAGATAAAGTCGACAAATGCTAAAGCAGTTCGCTTGCCCCGGTCTGGAAGGTAATTCACTAAAAGGTCTATAACAATATGGGCATCTTTTTTTATGCAATAACTAATGCCCAAAAAAGTAACCCAGACTATCAAATACCGCACCACCTCCTCAGACCAGGTAAAACCTATATTAAATTTACGCAATACCACATTAAGAAACATTACTAATAATGATCCCATCAACCCGGCTGCTAAAATTGCTTCCTCTGCCCTGGTGAAGATGGCCTGAATCCGCTTCATGCTCAACCCCCCTTGAATAATTAATAGGCCCGCAAAAAACTTAGGAAAGAAAATTACTTTGTTTACTGAAAGTTCATAGCCCGTAGGGAAGTATTTGATTAAATTACGCCCCGGTCGTTCGCGGTCCTGGGCGTAATTTATTCCAGAAGTTATTTTAAGAATGAGTCTACAATTTCTGCTCCAACCCGGCCTTTAACAAACTCAACCACAGGCTCAGTCGCTTTTTGGAAAGCTTCATGCTCTGGTGCCGCGGGTGTATATACCTCCATTTTTTCACCCAGACGCTTGATAGCAGCAGCTTCTTTATCGATAACTTCTTTCCGCTCAATCTCACTGGCATAAGCCATAGCATCTCTTACATTTTGTTGCAGATCGCTGGGCAATTTATCAAACCATTTTTTACTTGCCACTGGGATGTAGAAGAAGGCCCCATGGTTAGTTACGGTCAGTGCTTTTTGGACTTCGAAAAACTTTTGTTGTTCAATCGCCAAGGGTGGGTTTTCTTGCCCATCCACTACTTTTTGCTGCAGGGCGTTATACAGTTCGCTGTAATCGATTGGAGTAGGGTTCGCTTTCAATGTTTCATATGTTTTGACAATTACCGGAGCAGGAATTGTACGCATTTTCAATCCCTTTAGATCATCAGGAGACTTGATCACTTTATTAGCAGTTATTTGTTTCATGCCAGCAATCTGGAAGTTCAACCCGACCATTCCCGCTTGTTCCAGGCTGGCAAGTAATTTAGCCCCGGCTGGTCCGTCAAGAGCCTTAAACATTTGTGTCGGATCGGTAAACAAAAAGGGAATATCCAGAACTTCCAGCTTATTATCAAAATTACTTAATACCGATGTCGGCTGCAGGGTCATCTCCAATGAGCCCATGGTCACCATTTCAGCTTGCTCTCTCATTTGTCCCAGCTGCTGGTTCGGGTAAATCTGCACCTCCATTTTTCCACCGCTTAATTCAGCTAGTTTTTTCTGGAAAGCTTCAACACCCCGGTGTTCCGGGCTATCAATCACAGCATTGTGTCCAAATCGCAAAACAATTTTATCTCCGCCATTACTTTTTGGTTCTGCATCCTTTTTCTCTTCAGCACCGCTCTTTTGTTCAGCAGCATTTTTCCCGGCATCAGATGTTTTTTCCGGCTGAGCTGAAGAACAACCGGCCAAGACAACAGCCCCAAGGAACAGGAGCACCATAATAATCATCCAGCTAATCTTTTTGCGCATTTTTACAAAATTCATTTTCTTCCCTCCTAATTTTTTCGTTAATAAGTCCACCTTGGTCGTCCATCAGATACTTCTTTAAATAGTACCAATTTTCTTCCTAATCATCTCCGGAATGTCTTCTTATCTCTCACCCTCCTTCGCAGGGAAAACTTCTAAACGGATGGGCAACTGGGTAGACAATATGCCGGTTGCATGATGAACGGCATTGGCAATGGCAGGGGCCACCGGATTTATGGTACATTCACCCGTCCCTTTGGCCCCAAATGGGCCACTAGTAACAGGCTTCTCGATTATATAGGTATGTATTTCAGGGAGGTCTGAAAATTTGGGCAGTTTATAATCTCTAAAGCTTTTAGTTTGACCGTAAATATAGTTTTCTTTAAGGGCATAGCCTAAACCCATCACTACTCCGCCGTAAATTTGTCCTTCGACTCCCTGTGGATTAATAGCTTTGCCCACATCGTGGGCAGCATGCACCTCAACCACCTTGATCTGGCCGGTATCCATGTTGACCTGGGTTTCTACCAGGTGGGCCCCGTAGCTGTAAGTTTCATAAGGTTTGCCCTGGCCATCTTTTTCATCAAGTTTCGTTACATCCACATCATGGGAGGCAGTAATCCTCTCGGGCACCAATTCAGCTAACTGCCGACAGCTGATAATCTGACCGGGATTTTTGGCGTCAACGATCCCCTGACTAGTAAGTACTAGGTCATCAATTGGCACATTCATTATTTCCGAAGCTTTTTTTAGCAGGCGTGATTTTAATTCACAAACAGCTTTTTTCACTGCATTTCCCGAGATATATGATTGTTTGCTGGCACAGGTAATGTCACCGTCAGGTGTCAGTAAAGTGTCACTGCTGACAACCGAAACGTTTTCCGTAGACTGGTTTAACTCTGTGGCGGCAATCTGGGCTAAAATTGTGTTCAAGCCCTGACCTATATCCGCTGCTCCACTAAAAATTGTGACCGAGCCATCACGCTGCATCTGAACTGCTGCCTCAGTATAATTGCCATAACCGGTTTTGCCCACTCCATGAATAGTGCAGGCAATCCCAAGTCCTTTTCTGATATTTGTCCCCAGTCTTAACTGTTCTGAGTTTTCCTGTTCAATTATTTTTTTTCGTGCAAAATAATGTTCACGGACCGCCTCCATGCATTCACTGATGCTGACGCTCTCATCAAGCTGCTGTCTTGTAGCGGTTATAGATCCTTCTGCCATTAAATTTTGATAACGGAACTGCCAGGGGTCGATGCCAAGTTTTTTGGCCATAGCATCCAAAAGACATTCCAAGGCAAACTGAACCTGGGGAGCTCCGTATCCTCTCATCGCGCCTGAAACAGCTTTATGGGTAAAAACAGCTTGCCCTTTAAATTTCACGTTAGGAATTACATATGGGCCTGTAAAGTGGATAGTGCTCTTGGTGACCACGCCCGGCGTCCATGAGGTATACGCTCCCGCATCCAGCAGAGCATCCATCTGTAAGGCAACCAGTTTACCTTCCCGGGTTGCCCCTAGCTTTGCAGTCACCTTAAAGGGATGCCTTTTGTAAGATACCAAAAGTGATTCTTCCCTGCTAAATACCAAGCGGGCCGGTTTTCGTGTATAGAAGGCTGCCAGGGCTACCATATATTTGGCCAATCCTTCAATCCTGCCTCCGAATCCGCCACCTGTGGTTGTTTGCACCACTCTCACCTGGTTTAGGTCTAAACCCAATAGCTTAGCTATTTCTCTCTGATTGTAATTAACCGCTTGAGTACCGCCATAGACTACTACTCTTCCATTTTCGTCAATCTCAGCCAGGGCGCTTTCAGGTTCCAAATAGGCATGCTCCTGAGCCGGGGTGAAAAATGTTTCTTCGAGCACTACATCTGCTTCGGAAAAACCCTGTTCAGCATCCCCTTTAAACAACACTCTGCTGAAGGCCAGATTTCCCTTTTGATGGACAAGGGGAGTACCTGGCTCAAGGACAGCGGCAGGGTCAAGAACAGCCTCCAGCTGTTCATACCGGACTTTGATCAGGCCCAGACCCTCTTCAGCCGCTCTTTCACTATTGGCAACAACAATAGCCACAGGTTCTCCTAGAAACCTGACCACCCCGTCAGCCATCACCGGCTGATCTTCTACTACAGGCCCTAAACAATTGGTACCTGGTATATCCCTGGCAGTAAGGATTATTTCGATACCTGGAAATTTTTCTGCTGCCGAAGTATCAATAGCAAGAATTTTGGCATGATGGTGAGGACTGCGGAGAATTTTTACACAACTCATGTTCGCCCTCTTTATGTCGGCAGCGTAGACAGCCGTCCCATTTGCTTTGCCCAGAGCATTACTCTGCGGGATGCTTTCACCTACCAAGCCCATGCCTTTGGTCAAATTCTCTGTTTCCGCCAGTACTTTGGCGGCCAACTGAACTCCTTTTACAATAGGTTCATAACCTGTACAGCGGCAAAGGTTAGGGCTAAATTCCCTGATTATATCTTCCCTGGTTGGTTGAGGATTTTTATCTAAAAGAATTTTGGCCGTCAGGATCATTCCAGGGGTGCAAAAACCACACTGCACTGCCCCGGCATTGATAAAGGCTTCCTGAATGGGGTGAGGATTTTCCGGAGTTCCCAGTCCTTCGATAGTGAGGATTTCGCCCCCATTAGCCTGTTCTATAGGGGTTACACATGATTTAACCTTTTTGCCATTTAAAATCACCGTACAGCTGCCGCAATGACCGGTGCCACAGCCTTCCTTAGCTCCCGCCAAACCTAAATTATCACGGAGCACCCGAATGAGTTTGGCGCCAGGTTCAACAAAAAACTCTCTCTTTTCGCCATTTACCGTTAAAAGTATTTTTGACCTGTCCAAATTCCTCAACTCCTTTCTTGGTGACAAACAAAACCATTGTTCTTCTTCTGCTTTGCTTAGCTTTCTGCCTTGCACAATTGGCTGTCACGCACTGTCTGCGCTATTGTTTGCACTCCATTTTCAATAGCCAGTAAATTTGTGTCTATAACCATTAAGTGATTTATTGCTACAGTCTCGACCCCTTTTATCTGTTTTGTTGCGTCGATTTGCTAGATTAAATTGCAATATCCATGCCAAAACAGAAAAAGAGTTTAGCCAAGTTTACTCTAATTGACTCAGAGTAGTGGTTTGAGGACATATTGGCCTACGGCAGGAACAGAAGAAATTGCTATTTACAGGTTTAGTTGTGTCAATTTGAAACAAATAAAAAGTTGGGGTGCGGCTTAATTTGAGACGCTACCCAACTTTACGGACATTTATCTATACAGTTCTTCAGAGGAATAATAGTTAATTAGGTTCATGCGGGTCACACCGTTTTGCCTGAGCTTGTCTCTTCCAAAAGTTAAGAAAAACAACCCCCAAGATCACCAATAATCCTCCTAAAATTTGATTACAATTGGGTAGTTCCTGAAGAAATAGCCAAGCAATCACAAAAGTCGCCGGCAACTCGAAGGTACTTAAAATTGCGGCCTGCCCTGCACCAATCTTCCGAATTCCGTACAATACCAAATAAAAAGGCAATATAGAACTGATAACTGCCATTGCTATGCCTATTCCCCAAACGCCAGGGACGGTCCACGGCATATTAAAGACGTCTTTTCCAAAATATGCAGCTATACCCAACGCAGAGATCCATTGAGTATAACTCATGACCGCTAAGGGAGAAACTTTGGTTAAAGCGAGTTCTCCAACTACGTTATAGATTGTATAACAAACAGCTGACCCCAAAGCGAGAAAAACTCCCATCAGTGAGGTTCCCCTGACTCCGGTCAGAACTCCACTTGCCAATATCGCTCCACCTGTTACCAAAGCAAGCGCAATAATCTCTTTTTTCTGAACCTTTTTGTGCAAAAAAACCGCACCGACAGCTACTGTAAAAACCGTATACATATACAATAAAAATATCGCAACAGAAGCCGGCAAGAAAAATAATGCATAAGCAACCAATATGTTTGTACCCAATTTGCCAACTAATCCGATAATAACCAAGATCCCTAGCAGCCTGGCCTTCTGTCGTAACACCTCCTGACGAAGTACCATAACAAAAACCAGCAAAATTACACCGGCAATCCAAGAGTGTAAGGCTAGCACCTGAGATGGTGTCAACCCCAAACGATATGCAATCTTGTAGAGGATAGAGGAAGCTGCAAAACAGCCCGCTGACACTAAAACCGCTGCAACACCCTGCCACCGTGAGCTTACGTTCGTCATTTAATTTTAATTGCCTCCGAATATTCCCCATTGTTTTCCATAATAGGAAAAGGGTTTTAATTACGACGAATCATGTCTACATGTTTACTAACAGGTAGGGAATTTATCCGCAAACCAATTGCATCATAGATTGCGTTTGTAATTGCCGGGGCAATCGCGAGGAGCCCTATTTCTCCGACTCCTTTAGCACCTTGAGGCCCCGAAGGGTCATTTGCATCGACAAAAATAGTCTTTATGTCTTCCGGAGTCACGGAAATTCGAGGGATGCGGTATTTACCTAATGAATCAGTTAAGTTAATTCCTCGCTGAATGAGAAATTCTTCGGTCAGAGCAAACCCCATTCCCATAATTACCGCACCTTCAACCTGTGTTTTTGCCGCCTCCGGATTAATAATTTTACCAGCATCAACGGCCACAATCACTTTAATTACCTTTACTTTACCCGTTTCCTCATCAACCTCAACTAAAATCGCCGTAGTATTATAATTTATAGTTTGGTTTGTCCTATAAAGCTCAGGGTCAATTGAGCAGCTCTCATTTGCGTCTTCTAATAATGGGTAGGTTTTTGGTAAGGTAAAATGCTCATCAACCAATAATTGACGGCTGCTTCTTGAGGCTAGGTCTTGTAAACTCATTAATGTCTGACCACTAGCCCTGTTAACGATTGCTCCCCCAGTAAAATTAAGGTCTTCTTCCCGTTCACCCAGCAAACTTGCACCTTCTGCAAGCAATATCTTAAGCAGGTTCTCACTTGCTCGGGTTACCGCATGTCCCCACATATATAGTCCTCGTGAAGCCATTACCGCTCCACCATAAGGAACAACTTCGGTATCCCCCGCCACTATTTGAATATCTTCGATTTTTATCCCAACTATATCTGAGGCTATTTGACAGAGGGCAGTGTGGGTCCCCTGACCCATATCAGTACAAGCAACCTTGATTACCAGTTTGCCATTTGCTAATAACTGTAGGGTTGCGCCAGCCTCTTCCACGACACCTATACTTCCTGACACACTACGCCAAGCACTGGCTATGCCAATCCCAATCTTTTTATCACTATTTTTAAGGGGAAGGAGTTCCTCGTTTACCGCCTTCTTTATTGCTTCCAGAGTTTTTTTGTAACTAACACCCGCAGTCAAAATTTGTCCAGATGTAGTAGGTAACCCGATATCCAAAGCGTTTCGTTCCCGCAAGGTTATAGGATCTATATTAGCCTTCCGGCTAAGCATATCCAATAAGGATTCCACGGCAAAAAGAGTCTGACTTGCTCCAAAGCCTCTCATCGCACCGGAAACAAGGTTATTAGTAAAAACATTAGCTGCATTAATATCCATATTGGGAATATAATAAGGTCCTGTACTAAAAATTACAGACGTAGGAAGTACTCTTGGACTCCAAGATAAGTAAGCCCCACCATCGGCAAGTAGTTTAACATCCATCCCCAATATCTTTCCGTCGCTCTTCGCCGCAATGCGGTACTTCATGTTGTAGGCGTGCCGCTTAGGCTGAGAGCGCAGGGTTTCTTTGCGGGTTAAAATGATCTTAGCTGGGAGACCTGTTCGAAGAGCAGCAATTGCTACAAATGCATGAACGGTAAGTTCAGTTTTACCTCCAAAAGCGCCACCAGCCGGTAAATGAACTATTCTCACTTTTTCCGTTCCAAGTCCTAAAATCTTCGCCAACTGCTGGCGATCTGTGAATGGAGACTGATTACAAGCGTATACAATTACCTTGCCATCTTCCCCAGGGGTGGCAACTGCTCCCCCAGTCTCAATGAACGCAACTTCTCCATGTGGGGTGCTAAACTCTTCCTCTACAATGATGTCAGCTTGCTCAAATGCAGAGTCCAGATCACCGCGTTTAACCGATACCTGTTTAATTATATTACCTTGCTCATTTAATTGCGGAGCCTCCGGAGATAATGCCTCTTCAATAGAAAAAACACCCGGTAGTTCCTTATACCCTACCTTAATACTTTTTGCCCCGGCAGCAGCTATATCTGGGTCTTCAGCGAAAACCACTGCCACAGGTTCACCTATATATCTAACCCTGTCTTCAGCTAATACAAACTGGTCTGGCTCCAAAATACCAAATCTATTATGAGGTATGTCTTTTGATGTTAAAATTAATTTGACCCCAGGAAGTGCCAATGCTTCTTCAGTGTCTATATATGTAATTTCAGCCGAAGGATATTCACTCCAAACTACCTTTCCATGCAGCATTTGATCAAAGTACAGATCCCCAACAAATTTTGTTTCTCCTTTTACTTTTTCAAGGACATCTTTCCTTTGAACGGATAACCCCATCGTCCTCGAATCAGTAACACCCTCCTGCATAAAGGACTCGAGGGGCTCTCCTCTCAATTCTTTCGCCGCCCTTTGCACAGCTTCAATCAGACGTGGATAAGAACCGCATCGGCATAAATTTTTTGACAACGCCTTAATTATTTCATCTTTAGACGGGTTTATATTTTTATCAAGAAAAGCCTTTGCAGCTAATACTAATCCCGGAGTGCAAAAGCCACACTGGATAGCGCTGCATTCTATAAAAGTTTTTTGCAGTGGATGCAGTTGACTATCTTTGGATAATCCTTCTATCGTAGTAATACTCTTGCCATTTAGTTTATCTAGTTTTACAAGACAAGATCGCACTGCTTCACCATCGATTATAACAGTACAACTGCCACAAGTACCATCCTCACAACCACACTTGGTACCCGTCAAATGAAGTGTATCCCTTAAGTAATTCAAAAGGCTTGATTCAGATTGATTTGATTCGATGTCTTGCCCATTTACTTTCAAAGTAATCAGCATTGCTTACCCTCCTCGTATAGATAATTACTTACCCAAGTTCGCATTCTAATCCTAGATTACGCACCCAAATAAGCCTTTTGGACTTCGGTCTTCTGAGCCAAATCCATGCTGAACCCTTCCAGAGTCACTTCCCCGTTTTCTAAAACATAGCTATAGTCTGAATATTTTAAAGCCATCTTCGAGTTTTGTTCAACTAAAAGAATGCTAATACCGTCTTGCTTAATGCTTTGCAGAGAGCGAAAAACCAGGTTCACCATCAAAGGTGCTAACCCTAATGAGGGTTCATCTAATAACAGCACTTTGGGTTCTGCCATCAGAGCCCGTCCGATGGCCAACATTTGTTGTTCCCCCCCGCTCATCTCGCCGCCAAAATTCTGCCTTTTCTCCTCTAACCTGGGAAAAAGCTGATAAACCCGCTCTAGCAGTGAATTGACCTTTTGTTTGCCCTTTTGATTAAATGCTCCCACTTCCAGGTTCTCTTGCACTGTTAAGTTGGAAAAAATCCTTCTGCCCTCGGGAACTTGCACAATTCCAAGTTTAACGATCTTGTGCGGTTCCAGACCTTGAATTTCTTGGCCCTGAATAAGCACCTTGCCCTCTCTTGGCCTGATTAAGCCGGAAATAGTATTAAGAATTGTACTTTTCCCCGACCCGTTACTACCGATTAAGGCAACCGTATGCCCTGCTTTAATTTCCAGGGATACTTGATGAACAGCTCTGACGTTTTTGTAATAGCAAGACACTTGCTCCACCTTTAGCACTTGGCCACACCTCCGCTGATTTTACTGCCCAACTGCATATTCCGGGTCATCTTCTTCTTTGCCCAGGTAGGCCTCGATTACTTTTTCATTATTCTGTACTTCGGACGCGGTACCCTCGGCAATTTTTTCCCCATAATCTAAGACAACGATCCGGTCGGAAACTGTGCTGACCAGCTTGATGTCATGTTCAACCAGCAAAACGCTTACGCCTGCTTCTTGGATTTTCTTAATTAACTCTCCTAATTCCATTTTTTCGGTCGAATTTAGTCCTGCTGCCGGCTCATCGAGAATTAAGAGCTGCGGTTCGGTAGCCAAAGCTCTGGCAATTTCTACTTTCTTTTGCAGGGCATACGGGAGACTGGATACCTGTTCGAACCTCCTCTCAAAGATCTGCGAGTCTACAAATCCCAGGCAATCAGTCGACTTTTGCCTTGCCAACAGTTCCTCAAACCTATGAGTCTTTGAATTAACCATAGCACCTACAACGCCGGTTTTTGTACGTACATATAAGCCGGCCATTACATTCTCAAGCACACTGAGTGACCCAAATGTGCTGATGTTTTGGAACGTCCGGGCAATACCCAGATTTGTCCTGACATGAGGCTTTAGTTTAGTGCAGTCAAGCCCATTCATGAAAATACTGCCCTTGGTAGGGATGTAAACTCCGGTCACCAGGTTAAATAAGGTGGTCTTGCCGGCTCCGTTTGGCCCAATCAGACCGACGACTTCGCCCCGCTTAACCACCAAGTCAAGTTCTTTGACAGCCATTACTCCCCCAAAGGACTTGGTTATGCCTTTAGTCTCCAGCAGTATTTCTGTTGCACCCAATTTGGCAATTTCCATGCCGAAGTTTTGCCGGCCCTGTGGAGTAGAATGTGTGAGTTCTTTCACCGGTTTGCTCTTGAGCGAAACTTTTGCCAGTAACCCCTTTGGCATAGTTAAAAAAATGAGTGCTAAGGCAAGACCGAATAATAGTTGTCGATACAGATCCGCACCTCTTAAAAGCTCCGGTAATAACACCAGGACAAAAGCGCCAAACAGGGCACCCGGTATACTCCCCAAACCACCAAGAACAAGCATGGTAATGACCAGAAGCGATTCCCAGAAATGAAAGTCCATTGGCGTTACAGTACCCTGGACAACTGCAAAAATACTGCCGGCCACGGCCGCCATGGCTGCACTTATGCTCATAGCCAACAGTTTGTTTCTTGTTACATCAATTCCCATAACAGCAGCGGCCAGTTCATTTTCCTTAATGTAATTCCATGATCTGCCTATCCGCGAATCCTCCAGCCGAACCATCAAAATAACTACTATCGCTACCACAGCCAAAAGTAAATAGTACATCTGCAGAGGTTTGACCAAAGCATAGCCAAATATTTCTGGTTTAGTGATGGCTACAACTCCTAAAGTCCCCCCGGTGAAATCCTCGCCGTTCTTTAAAGCGATGGGAATCATTTCTCCAAAGGCCAGGCTTACAAGGGCCACATAAATGGGCTTAAGCTTAAGGGTCGGCAATCCCAGCAAAAATCCCGCGATACCGCCAAGCAGTGCCGAAACAGGAACGGTAAGCCAAAAATTGACTCCTGCTTTAGTTATTAGCAGGGCCGTAGTGTAAGCTCCAACCGCATAAAATCCAGCATATCCGAGTAAAACGACACCAGCCCAGCCCATGGCCACATTTAATCCTAAAGAAAGTACCGCGTAGATTCCTACAAAAACCATCACACTGATAAAGTACTGATTAGAAAAGGCCCCAGGCCAAATTAAGGCAAGCAAAAAAACTATGGCCATTATGATCTGACTTTTGGTGATCCTCGTGTTGTCTATTCTTACTGACCAGAACCTGTTCATCATAAAGCCTCCGCTTTTTTACGACCGAATAATCCCGACGGAAAGAAAACTATAACTAAGATAAGAACTGAATAGGACATAAAATCTTTCCAGTCTGTCGTAACATAGGCTGACGTAAGGGCCTCAACTATACCCAGGGAAATTCCGCCTACGATGGCTCCCATAGGATTGCCAAAGCCACCTAAAACAGCTGCCGCTAACCCCTTGACTGTTATCGAAAAGCCCATAAAAGGGCTGATGCTCCCATAGTATAAGGCGACCAACATTCCGCCTGTGGAAGAAAGAGCGCAGGCAATGGCAAAGGCAATTAGGATCATATGGTTGGTATTGATCCCCATTAGTTTGGCTGCCCGCAGATCCCACGACGTAGCCCTCATAGCCTTTCCTATTTTTGTCTTCTGCAGGATGAGATGAATTCCATAAACAACTACACAAGTGACAGCCAAGACTATAATTTGCACAAATGAAACCTGGGCATCGCCAATATGAATTCCGCCCTGAGGTAAAATGTTGGGAAGCCCTCTATTCTGGGTGCCCCATAGTAGATTAATCAGGTTATAAACGACTAGTCCTATACCTGTTGAACCTAGAAGGGGAGCCAGCTCCGGGGCCTCTCTCAGGGGGCGGAAATAAAACTTCTCAACCCCGCTGCCAACCAAAATACCGACTAGAATACTTAGTCCAATACATGATAAAACCAGGAACAGGGACAGCATCCCACTCACACTATCTAAGCCCGATGTTACGTTGATAAGGACAGTTATCAGCATCGTGTAAACAGCATACCCGCCAAGGCTGAAGATAGCACCTTGGCTAAAATTGATAGTTTGTGCCGTAGCCCAAACCAAACTAAACCCTAAGCCCATCAGACTGTAAACCAATCCTATTGTTGCACCATTAATGATTTGCTGCATGAGCATGATTATCACTCCTCTGATGGAACCAGCCAAGGTAGAAATAATTTCTTACCTACCTTGGCTGCCCCTATTTCATTGCACTACATTAACCTTTAGGATTGTATTTAACCCATGCCTCACCGTTAAACTGCTTTGCAACATAGCTTTGTTCTTTTCGTTCGCCTACTTCTGTAAAGGTCACCGGACCAGTAGCCCCGTCAAAAGTTTTGAGGTTCAGCAAAGCCTCTCTGACCTTTTCACCATCTGTTGTCCCGGCAGCCTCTATAGCCTTAAATAAGGCATTAGCCGCATCATACCAGTTGCCGGCAAAGGTATCAACATTTTCGTTATATTTTTCCTTGACCTTAGCTATCAAACTCGTGGCCAGAGGGGTATCCACGTCCATAACGCCCATGTATTCCACATCAAATGAGCCTTTGGCAGCCTCTTTTCCGGCAATCTCAGCAAAGGTTGGATTTTGGTTCCCAGATATGAAGACAAACTTGGAATCCAATTTGGCTTCGAAGGCTTGTTTCTTAAGTAGTCCGCCTTCAGGCGCAAAGGTTCCCCCCACAATAACGTCCGGGGCAATTTGCTTAAGTTTTGTGATTGTGGCAGTATAATCTTTCTCTCCAGGTGTGATCCCCTCATCAAATACTGTCTTTAACCCCAATTTATCTGCAGCCGCTTTTATGGATTGAACAGCCCCCTTGGTATAAGCTGTACCATCATTTATAAAAGCTATTGTCTTGGCATTAAGTCCTTCTTGGCAAAACTTGGCCAAGAACCCTCCAATACCTGAGTCATTGCCGACAGTCCTGAAGAAGTAAGCATTGCCGGGTGCAGTTCTAATTTTTGCTGCACTGGCCACTCCCGATACAGCTGGGAGTTTAGCCTGCTCAAAAATCGGGTTGGCAGCTAAGGCCTCATTACTGAATGTCGCACCGAGAACAGCCACTATGTCCTGACTGACAAATTTATTGGCAACCGTAGTCGCTTGTTTGGAATCCCCCTGGGTGTCTCCATGTACTAACTTAATCTCTTTACCGAGCAGACCTCCTTTGGCATTCCATTCTTCCGCGGCTATTTCCGTTCCCTGGCGAAGCCCCTTGCCATACTCAGCGTTTGGCCCTGTAAAAGGCCCTGCAGTTCCGATTAATATTTCTCCCTTTTTACCGGAGTCTGTCTGCTTTTGTTCCCCTTTTTGTTCCCCGCTGGGTGTATCAGTGCCGCCGCAACCCGCCAAAACGAGCATGATCGAGAATAACAATACCACACCTACTACAAAACTCTTGCGCTTATTAAGTTTAGTCATAATTCCGTTTACCTCCTTCTATTGAGTGCTTTAATCTTTAAACTGAAATAGCTGGTCCCTAATAAATAACGTTTCGTTTACCCCTTTAACACCCCCTTACTCCCTGTCCTACCGCCACTAACCTGTTAAGCGGAAATTGATCAATAACATCAGACATGGAGTTTAGCCTCCGGTGTCCTGTGACAATTACTAAATAGCAATATCCATGCCAAATTATAAAATCGTTTAACAAAATTGCTTAAATATACTCCGCACAAGTTAACAAGCCTAAGGTTAAAAGTCAATTGAAATCTCATGTAAATCAGCTGAAATTACGATTATAGCATACATTGTGTCAACTTAAGACGAAAAGAAGGCTCTGAAACGTCTCATTTTGAAACGCTTTTCTTTTTTAACCCGGTATGATTCCTCTTTGTTTTAAATCGTCTGCGACATAACCTAAATCTAGATTCAGCAGTGATTGCTCAGAAGGAATGCCGTTTTTGTCATACCCCCGCAATTCATAAAAGGTATCAATGGCTTTGTTGAAGTTGTTGCGGTCCAAAGGCGGAAGTACCGGCGGAATTGACGGCTCCTGAAAAAATCTTTCAGGTGGAGCATCATCCTTTCTGCTAATACCCAATCGAACGTTATATGCCCTGACCAGGGTGCCAATTCTTTTGGCAATCTTCAGCCCTTCATTCTCATCAATATCCAACCCGGTAGCGTAGGAGACGAGCTTTACCTGATTGGCAAACACATAAGGGTTAAAGGGCCAGAACCCGGTCCAGAAAATGCAGACTCCTGTAATATCTGCCATGGTATTAGAGTCATGATCATAGGAAATCATATTTGTTAACCGCTCATAATCACCACCGGTTGGATCCTCTTTGTCTTCAAAAAACTTCTTAAAGCCTTCTGGATACGGCCAATACTGAGATCCGAGGTACTCTTCTTTTTCTGCTGCAGTTTTTCTCAGATAATGCTGGGGGAGGGCAGAAATCAATTTCAGCATATCTGCCCTGTCATCTAAAGATTGACAAAGATTTAGATAAAAGTGATGCAGGGGATAAATTGGAATTTCCATTTTCTTGACGTTGTAAGCATATTTCTCTGCACCCCTGCCAATACGCCGGGCCGCTTCCACCACCCCGTCGGCCAGAACGTCCCCGATACCTTCCCTAAAGGCAATTTTTTTAATCATCGTTAGGGCAATCTCAGGGCTGCCCCATTCAAGATGCATCCCTTCGGTATCCTCCCGGGTCAGAATCCCTTTCTCGTAAAGATCTATCGCAAATCCTATTAAATAAGCGGCAGAAAGTGAGTCAAAACCTAACTCCTCACAAAGTTCATAACATTTGATGGCAAAATTAAAGTCTTGGATTTTGCAGCAAGCGATAAAAGCAAACCAGGATACACATTTAATGAAGGAATTACTGCCATGCCCCTGAGTTGAACGCATGGCGTGCTTACATCGAAGGGTACAATTGTAACAGCTTATCTGCCGTTCCCGGTTTTCTTTTAAATAGGCGTCGTGCCGTTCACCGGTGTTCCCCAGCGGCTGGAATTCTCCCAAATTACCGTAAACTGCTTTTTCCAGAAGACCTTCTCTCTCATATGACCAGTTGTCAACAAACTCCATGAGCCTCCCGGTTTTATTGAGGATCTCCATGCAAAGCCGGTAAAATTTTTCCGGTTCAGCCATGTGAATATCCTTGGTTCCCCGGACAGCTATGGCTTTTATGTTTTTATCACCCATCAGGGCGCCCACGCCGGCCCGGCTGAAGCTGGCTCCGGTACTGTGTTCGATACTGGCACTGAGAACCTTATTTTCACCGGCAGGGCCAACGCACAATATCTGGACTTTATTATCTTGAAGTTCTTCCTTAATTGCCTGCTGCGTTTCTTTGATGTTTTTTCCCCAAAGATGACGGGCATCCCGGATTTCCACCCGGTCATTGTTTACCCAGATATATACAGGATGGGGAGATTTACCGGATACGATGAGATGCTCATAACCTGCATGCTTTAGCTCTGGACCCCAGTACCCGCCCATAAAGGAATAGGTTAATAAATTTGTTACAGGTGATCTGGTGGCAAGAACCGCCCGGTTGGCACCAGGTGCCAGAGTGCCGGAAAGCAGACCTACTCCAAAGACCAATAGGTTTTCCGGGGAAAAAGGGGTGACTTCCGGAGGAACGCGGTCCCAGATTAATTTCACACTTGTACCTTTACCTCCGAGATAGTTACGGTTAATATTGTCATCACATTCCTCTACCCGAATATTCCCCCGGGACAAATCTATTTCCAAGTTGGATCTGGCCCATCCATACTGCATTGTTTTTCTCCTCCTGTTTTTCTCAGCATTCCTCCGCGCAATACTTGCAGCCGCGCATGGTCTGCTCTATGGTTTCGACTCCATTTTCAAAAGCCAGTAGATTGGCATCTATATTTTTGTGCACTGTATCCCTCACAGTATTTTTCAGATCTTCTACCTCAAAGGGCAAGATGGAAGCTGCCGCTCCCAGCATGACCATGTTCATCATGATGGCATCACCTGACTGAATAGCTTTTGCTGTAGCATCGAGAGTAAAAACCTCACCCCCAAGTTCATTAATTGTGGAAACAATCTTTTCCATCGAAGGATATTCTGATGCTCCACCGTCGTTTATATTAATTGGTCGGGTGTTAATAATTACTTTTCCGCCTGGTTTTAGATATTTAAGCGAATTGCGATAAGCCTCCAGTGGTTCAAAGCCAATAATTATATCTGCTGTATTGAGAGGCGTGATTGGTGAAAAAATTTCCCGGCCTACCCTGATATGGGTGACCACCGAACCACCGCGCTGGGACATGCCAAAAGTTTCGGATATCCTTATTTTCAAATCCTGTTTGATGGCCGTATTGCCTATTACAGTCGAGGCCAGAAGTGTTCCCTGACCTCCAACTCCTGTGATAAGAATTGTGTGATTTAGTTCATTAGACATTAGCAATTCCCTCCCCTCCAATGATTGACTTCTGCGGGCAAACCTGCGCGCAAAGAGAACAACCTACACACAAAATCTTATCGATAGTGACCTTTTTTGTGTCCCGCTCCCAAATCAGAGCCGGACAATGCAGTCCGTTAACACATATTTTGCAGCCATTACACAAATTGTGATCATTAGTTGGCGGGGTGACCCGGCGGCCCTGCCGTTTAATTTCCCGTTTTGCCAGTTCGGCACATTTCCGGCGGCCGACTATAACTGCCGGACCGTCAACTTTCATAGCTTCATCAATGCAATTAACAACTTCATCCAAGTCGTACGCATCGACTGTTTTTACATAAGGTACACCCATAGCCCTGGCAATATCCTCTACCTTGATTACCGGCACCTCGTCACCCATCAGGTTGCGCCCCATACTTGGACATTCCTGATGCCCCGTCATGGCAATACTCTGGTTATCCTGAATCAGCACGACCATTTTGGCTTTATTAAAAACAGCACTTTGCAAAGCCGATAATCCAGCATGGAAAAAGGTACCTTCCCCCAGATAGGCAAAGACCGGTTTGTCCAGGTTTAATTTACTCATGCCATTGGCAACACCAATGCTTGCCCCCATGCAGACATGAGTATTAAACATGTTGTAGGGTGGATAAAGCCCCAAGCCGTAGCATCCAATATCGCCGCAAACAACTGCTCCCCGCCGGACATCCCTTTTGCCATTTTTAACAGCCTGTTTCATGGCATACCACATGCTCATGTGAGCACAGCCAGGGCACAGGGATAGTACTCTGCTTGGAGGCTCTGATGCGGTTTTGATGACTTCGGCAATTGCTGCCGGCAGCTGAAAGTGCTGTGTGTTACTGCATGTCAGCTCATCCATTGTCTTGCCCACTATTTCCGGAGTCAGTTCCCCTTCCTGGGGCAAATGGCCTGATAGCTTGCCCAGAACCGAAGTCTTGATACCCCGGTCATAACATAGTTTTTTAAGTTCTTCTTCAATAAACGGAAAACCGTCTTCCAATATCAGGACCCGGTCAAATTTTTGCACAAACTCACTGACCAGCCTTCGGGGCAAGGGATTAACCACTCCCAGTTTTAGCACAGCAACCTGGCCTTCCAGCTCCAGTAAGTGAATTACTTCCTTCCCATATTCATAACCCAGGCCTGAAGTTATTAGCCCCAATTTCTCCTGTCCTGTCAACTCGGTCTTGTTCAATGGAAATTCGTTAACCAAATCTCTAATAGAATTAAGCCTGCGGTGATGTTCCACATGTCGTTCCAAACCTGGAAAGCCACTAAATACCTTGGCTTCATCAACCTGGGCAGTTCTTTTTCCTGCAGGCAACGAACCCAGCTCTACATCACCTCTGACATGGCTGAGCCGGGTAACACTACGTACAATTACCGGCAGCTTAGAAGCCTCCGAAAGTTCACAGGCCAGTGACATGCACTCCTTGGCTTCCTGAGGATTGGCAGGCTCTAGCAACGGAATCTCAGCCATTTTGGCAAACAGGCGGCAGTCCTGTTCGTTCTGCGAACTATGGGCATACGGGTCGTCAGCACAAATTATGACAAACCCACCCTCAACCCCTGCAGAATTTGCAACCATCAGACTGTCAGCAGCTACGTTAATCCCAACGCTTTTAAAGGTTACCATAGATCTAATTCCGGCTACAGCTGCAGCATAGGCAACCTCAAAAGCAACTTTCTCATTGACACTCCACTCTACATATATTCCTGCTTCTTTTGCTGCACTCGCCAGGCTTTCTATTATTTCCGAAGAAGGCGTCCCCGGATAGCCTGCAGCAATTTGGATATTTGCTTCCAAGCCGCCTCTGGCAAAAGCTTCATTGCCTGAATACAGTAATTTTCTTCCTTTTTCGTCAACCATTAAGTGATTTACTGTCACAGTCTCGACCCCTTTTATCTGTTTTGTTTTGGCTACATGCCACAATAAATTTGCAATATCCATGCCAAAACAGAAAAAGAGTTTAACCGTGCTTGCTCGAATTAAGTCAGATTAAGCATTGGGAGTCGCGAACTCTAACAGCGGGCGCAGATGAAACAGCGATTTAAAAGCTTTATTGTATCAATTTAAAACAATTAAAAAGTTGGGCAACGGCCTAATTTGACACGTCACCCAACTTAACGTGATTTTATTACAGTGATCATTTCCCACTGAAATCGGAAATTTTATATTTCTTTAATTTCCGGTACAGAGTACTTCTGCTAATCCCTAGCTTACTGGCAACCTGGGTTAAATTACCCTGAAACTTGGTCATATAAGATAGTATTGTAGCCTCTTCCATGCTCTCCAGAGCCAATCTGGTGTCTCTTTGCTCCACAGGCTTTGGACCCAGGCTTCGCATCTCAGGCGGCAGTGATTGTAATGTTATAGAATTGTCTGCAGCCAGGTATGCGGATCTTTCTATAACATTCTGCAGCTCTCTGATATTGCCTGGCCAATCGTAATTCAGAAATATTTCCAAAACTTCAGGTTGGATGATCTCCACCCTTTTCCCTAAACGGCTGCTGATGCTGCGCATCAGGCTGGCTGCCAGGATTGGAATATCTACTTTACGCTCGCGTAATGGCGGTAGATACATAGCCATGACATTCAGGCGGTAATAAAGATCCTGCCGGAAATTACCCCGGCTCATCTCCAGCTTAAGGTCCTTGTTTGTGGCAGCGATTATTCTGACATCAACTGGAGTGACCTCCCAGCCGCCAACCCGAACCACCGCCTTTTCTTCCAGTACCCGCAAGAGCGAAGTCTGCATGTCTAAAGGCATTTCACCGATTTCATCCAGAAAAAGGGTGCCGCCGTCAGCTAACTCAAACTTACCGGCATTTCCCCCTTTTTTGGCTCCTGTAAATGCACCCTCCACATAACCAAATAATTCGCTGGCTAATAATTCCCGGGGAATAGCTGCACAGTTGAGAGCTACAAAAGGCTGGGTCCTGTGGGAACTGGCATTATGAATGGCCTGGGCCAGCATATCCTTCCCGGCTCCGCTTTCACCAAGGAGCAGAACATTACAGTCAGTCTCTGCAGCCGTTTTGCCAAGCTCTACCGCCTCTTTAAACTGGGCTTCCTTCCCTATCAAATCGTCAAAATGAACTCGCGCCCCGGCCCCAACCATTTGTTGGCTTGATCGCCTGGCCCGAGACATTTGAGCAGTTTGCAAGCTCCGGCATAAAGCCATCTGTTTCTCAATTGAATCAACGGCAGCTACCACTATACCTAAGGTGTGGGGATGTACTTTGTCAACAGTGCCTGTCATGCTCAAAGCACCAATAATCTCACCTGTATTTGGGTCATGGATAGGTGCCGCGGAACAAGTCAGGGCGTGTGAATTACGGCAGTAATGTTCGGCAGCCCTGACCTGGATTGGTTTGTCAATAGCTAAGACTAATCCAATAGCGGTAGTCCCGCCGCTCCTTTCGTCCCATTTAACGCCCTCGCGAAAATTGGCAAGTCTAATGCGGGCAACGGCTTCAGGATCACCAATAATCTTTAGCACATATCCTTCCCGGTCAGCGATTTTCACTGAAAAACCTGATCCGGCCACAAATTTATATATTCCCTGCATAGTAGGAAGGCAGATGTCTAACAACTCCGAATTCTTTTCTAACTTACGATTAAATTCAGCCAGATTCAGGATGTTTGTATTAGCCTCAGCTAAGGGATTAACTTTATAGTCAAGACACCGGTACCATGAATGCAGGATTTCCGCCCGTAACTGTTTTCGAGCCCCTTTATCATTCTTAATGCGGCCCTGAAGAATAAATTCATCCCAGACTTCGGTCAGCTCTTCTTTGAAATGACTTAAATGCTTCATTTTAGCCTGCTTCATTTTAGCCTCCTTATTCCTTCCTATAATTCGACTAATCTATAATTTGATAGTAACCTATTATCCTGCATCTCACATCAGATTTTTCGTAAAACACCAAATTTTTCACTTCAAAGGTAAGTATGAAGGTTTATTTGCAGCTGGGCATAAAAAAGCGATGAATATTCAATAAAACAAACATCGCAAGTTACTTTCTCCTATCAGATTGGATGCAAAAAAAGTAATTTGTTAAATAGCACCATCATAAAGTGGATGGTGCTATTTAATATGAATATGTAATAGTTTAAAGAGGGCTGTGGTATTGTCCACAGCCCAGAGTACTGAATTGGTTGATTACTTATACTATGTACGCTTAGCAGCCTCATTTTTATGCGCTTACAACCTCATTTCCAGTTTGAATCGCTTTTTTCGCTACTTTAATTGGAGCAGTTTCCTTTAAGAATAATGCAACAATACCGGCAAAAACCCATCCTGCTATTGCAATGAATAGAATTTTATCAAGTCCATAGTTTTGCGCAACATATCCGGCAAAACTCGGTGCTACCCCACCGCCAAACATTTCTCCAACAGCGATGGGAAGTCCGGATGCTGCTCCTCTGAGCGCGATTGGCACTGACTCAGCTGGAATAACAGCTGTGTTCATAATTAAATTTCCAAAACCACATGCGGCAATGATAAATAAGAGAACAAATAGCAATGAGGGATTGTTACCAGTAATCATAAAAATCAGTAAAGCTATAAAGCCAAGAAGATAACACATCATCAGAGCCGTTTTCCTGCCAATCCGGTCAGACAATGCCGGAAGGCCTAAGGCCCCGACAAATCCGCCAAACCCAATGGCTGACGTGACAAATCCCATTGATTGGACAGATAATTTCAGGTGATCAGTTAAATAAGTTGGTGACATGGCAGATACTACAAAAAAGCAGCTCATAATGCCTAATAGACTAATCATTGTCAGGATAACATTTCTATACTTAAAAACCTCCCCCCACCTTGGTCGATCCGCAGCGGCCGCAGGTTTTTGGATAAACTCGGGTTCACGTATCACCTTGTAAAGAAACCCAGCGAGTATCAAGCCAGGAACAGCGGAAATGAAAAATATCCAGTTCCAGGATACAACCTTTAGCAATTGGGTTGCCAGGATGGGACCAAGCCCAAGACCTATTAAAGCAAAGCTGCTCTGCTGTATACCTATATTTAAGCCTGAGCGGCTTACATGTGATGCTTCATGTGTTGAGGCAATAGCGGTAGGCGTAAAACCGCCCTCAACAACGCCCATGAGTGCCCGCATTAATAATAAACTAACAAAACCTGATGCAAAACCGGCAAATGCAGAGAAAACGGAAAATCCGATTACCGTAGGAATTAATACTTTGCGTCGGCCCACTTTGTCTGAGAGACCGCCAAGAATTGCTGAAAATAGACCCCAGGTAAGCGCAAGCACACCGGATAACAATCCTATGTCTTGATAATTCAAATTAAGATCCTTCATTATTACCGGGAATAAGGGAGCAACGAGCCAGCGATCTAGGCTTAGAATACCAAAGGTCAAAGAAAGGAGTAATACCGCTTTCCATTCATAAGGGGTCCACTTTGCTTTTGAAGCCATTTTTTAATTCCTCCTTTTTATTTATGCTCAAGGCTTGATGCCTTGATTTTCTTGTTTTCTCCTCCCCTTACCCCTAGTACTCTAAAGTAAAAATAATATTCTATTCTATCAAAGTGATTGCCGCATATCTCCTGTCTCTATCTGCCACCTGGTGAAAAGTTCATAGAAAAGCTCTACGGCCTCCTTAGCAAATTCCGGGGTGTTTTGATGAAGATCAACCTCTTTCACCGGGATGTCGGCACTCAGTTTAGATTTCAACTTTTCAACAAAGGCGCGGTCAGCCTTGGGATCGTAAAGTGCGAGCCCTTCCTGATTCAGGGAAGTCCATCCCTTTAGAGGTATGAGTACCGCACAGGGCGCTTTTGCACAGTTCAGGCGCGCCGCCACAATATCTGCAGCCTCTTCCAATTCTTCCGCATTCGTACGCACCATGGTGCGCAGTTTATCTATTGGGGCCTGAGCCCTATCCTTATAAATCCCTGTAAGCTCCTTCCTGCCGCCCATACTGAGTATATCCAGTCCGGCGGGGGCCACCACCTGCGGAATACCCATTTCGCTGGCGGCAAGGATACGGTCCTTGCCGGCCGCACAGTTACCATTGAGCAGCTCTTCTACGATTCCGCGTGTCACAAAATCTATGACACCCTGAAACCAGCCGTCCCGGATGAGTTCATCCATGGCCCGGTCTCCGCGGCCCTGGGCATGGAAAGGGATTGGAATGTAACCCTTTTCCCTTAACAGGTGGATAGAAGGTTCCACACACCGCTCCACAAAACCAAAGGAAGTCAGCGCCACCAATGGCTGCTCAAAATCCACCTGCCAACCGGGTGAGAGTTCAACCATCCCGCAAATAGCACCAACAGCATTAATCAGCTGTGTCTTTAAGATTGGGTTCAACTCTACTATATCAACTACAGTGTTGAGCATCGTGATATCTTTTGTGCCCACGTATTTCTCCACATAACTTGGGTGAGCCGCATTGCTGGAAGCCATAAGCTTCGGCATCCCAAAGGGTAAAGACTGCATTATGCTGGTGGAAACAAGTGACGATGTACCGCCTCCCACCCCGAGAACACCATGAATTTCTCCCCTCTTAAAGAGGCTTTGGGCAATCTTTTTAGCGCCCCTGATCTGATTTTCGGTGGCTTTTTCACGTTCGACCCGGTACAGGCGGCGCACCTCCTGAATGTCAAGACCACCTTCCCTGGCTACATCTTCACAAGTGATGTCCCCGGCGAAAAAGGGCTCTTGTTCCATACTGAAGTCCAGGATTAAGGCATTATGCCCTCTTGATTCAATAATCGTCTTCACCAGCTTGAACTCAGACCCTCGAGTATCTAGATTAGCTATAATTAGGATTGTCTTTTTCCCCATAACAAGTCTCCTCTCCAGGCATATTTTCTTAATCCTCAAAGCCGTATTCGGCCCAGCGATTTTTCACTTTTTTGGCCGTTTCCTCATCCATCCGCGTCAAGAGAGGCTTCCTGTCCCAGTGGAAGGGAATGGTGGCATCCAGGATAAGTTTTGAACCTACATCCCTGTCTGAAATATATACTGCCGGGTCCAGGGGGCCACCGCGGGTTCCCTGGAGTACATGAACACCTCTTTTTGCTTCAAGTCTGGTACTTATCGCCCAGAGCACCTTTTGGATGTCATCGGCGGGAATATCTTCATCAACAATAATGATATTTTTCAGCCGGTAATGCCCGCTGGTTGATCCTGCTACAGCATGACCCACCTGAGTGGAATGGCCGGGATAACGCTGTTTTACAGAGACGACCACCGTAAGGCGCCCGGTGCCCTCCGGCAAAGAATATACTGATTGGATACCGGGAATCCTCATATCACGGAGATCAGACCAGATAGATGCAGAAACCTGCAATGCCCCAAACATATGAATATCAGTAGTTGGCTGACCGGTCGTGGTAACCCAGAAAATCGGATTGTTTCTGTGCAGGATGCGTTTAACTTTAAATACCGGCTCTAAGTATTCGCCAGTGTCCTTGGCTGAGTAGTAGCCTGTATATTCGCCAAAGGGTCCTTCCGACTTATAGTTGGTGCGGTCCGGATCTATTTCCCCTTCCAGGACAATCTCAGCTCTAGCGGGGATTAACAGACCTGTACAATCACTTTTGATGACCTCGACCGGCTCTCCCTGGATTGCACCCGCCCGGTCGTATTCACAAACTCCCCAGGGTGCTGTGGAGCTTGCCATCATAAAAATTATCGGGGCTGAACCTATGACAGCAGCTACGGGCATGGGTTTACCAAGCTCCCTGTACCTTTCCAGCATCATATCGGCATGCTTGCCATGGTGCAGCTGAACTGCCGTATGATTCCGGTCGAGAAGCTGCATCCTATAGGTCCCAAGATTTGTCCAGCCCTCATCAGGGTCCTGACTTATGACACTAACCGCAGTTCCTATGTATCGCCCGCCGTCTAGTGGAGCGAACTTCGGCACCGGTAAGGACAGGAGGTCCACTTCTTCCCCTTCCAGCACATTTTCCAGAATTGGGCCGTCAGACACTACTACAGGGGGAATCGAATTCTTGGCACTAAGCTCCACCCATTCCCGTGCCAACTCACACAGGCTGTAGTTATTGGGCATTCCAAGAGCTGCAGCTAATCTTGTTTCGGTAGTCAGCGCGGAGCCTAAGACAGATACACCGTTTCCGTTTTTGAGATTTTCAAAGAGCAGAGCCTGCCCGCCCTTTCTCGCCTCATTAAACTTACAGATATGTGATAGTTCTAAATTCCAATCCACCTCTGCATTGATTCTTTTCAACTCACCTTGCTTTTCACACTGGGCAATAAAATCTCTCAGGTCCTTGATCATTAACTTACCGCCTCCTTTATTTCGTCTTAACTTTTAATAACTCTTTAAGCTCTCTCGATAATGTAAACTACTCCGGTATCACCATCGCATCTAATCTTATCCCCGGTCTTGATTATTTTGGTAGCCGTACCTGTAGCCACAACGGCGGGAAGCTTATATTCGCGTGCGACTATGGCAGCGTGTCCGAATATACCGCCGATATCTGTCACCACTCCGCTTACGTTGGGGAAATATGCCGTCCAGGCAGGATTGATGGCAGGGGCTACTAAAATCTCTCCCTTTTTAATGAGGCTCAGATCGCTCATTGATAAACAGAGCCTGGCCACGCCTTCAACAATGCCTGCCGATCCGGCATAGCCCTTAATCTCTGAAATCTCACCTGAATCAATATTTTTTGCAGAGAGCCACCTGTCAATTGTGTCATTATCAAACCCGTACTCATTAATCATTACCGGGTTGGTATAGTTGTCGGGAGCCGGCCCCAGTGCCTCAGGTGCCCGCCATTGTTTGAACTTCTCAAAAATTTCCTTGCGCCGCACAATCTTCGGCGGCCAATACTCACGCCCGTATGGCGGCACCCCACAGTACCAACTGGCGGTTATGTCGTGGAGAACCTCAGGAACCTCAAAACGGTTCATAAAGAATATGTCATCAACTTGCTCAATAACGCCATGATCCACCATAATCTGTCCAAATTCCCTGAACTTTTTGTAACAAACCGTGTGAAACCAGTTCTCAACGTAGAAGTCATGATCCTCAGGATAATGGGAAACTTTTCTTGCGGCAGCCAAAAGGGTGTCAAAAACCTCGCGATCCTGTTTATCTTTGATGAGGCTCCGATATTCTTCGACGACACGGTCTCTTTCCGCCAAAACCGCACTCATGGGCTTGCCGATCTCCTCACCCCTTTTAAGCATTCCGATATATTCCTGAATATGGTGCAGCGGCACCTCATATTTAGTATTCCAGGAGCCATCGGTGTGGTACCAGCCACTTGCGCAAGACATATTGAACCACGGTTCCTGGGACTTTGCCCAGGCCTTGAGCCATTCCTTACCATTTTCGGATTTGCCCAGCTCTATTGAAACATCCTCCCATTTGTCCGGGCTTTGAAGGCTCCCGTCAATTTTTAGTTTAATAGCCAATTTAGCCAGTTCTACCAACGCATTCATGGCCTTGAATACCATGGCTTCAAATCCGCTGAGAGTCTGAGTTATCGCTTTGTCGGTGATCCCCGGGAAAAGTTTTCTTACCGTTTCCATGTATTGTACGTTCACTAGAGAGACGAGATTGTTGAATTCAAAATGCCATTCCCATATAAGGTGGATGGCTTCCATTAGCCTGTTCCAGGCCACCAGCAGATCATGACCGGTTGACCATCTGCCATCGGTAATTACGGACATAGGTTCAATTTCCGGCAGGGCAGGCACTGCTAAGTCCTTGGTTTCTTTGATAACGTTAGAGACCTTTTCTTCCCATTTGGCAAAGAGAGCCTCCCAGTTTTTCAGAGCATAATCCACGCGCTCCTGGAATTGAGGCACCCTTTTTTTAATCTCCTCAGGATCTGTTACATCTGTTGAATTAATGTATACACGGCCATTGATCATTCGATGATCCCGGCCCCAATTGGTTGGGAAGACATGAATTCTGCCTACCCATGCAGAAGCTGTATGATGCCACATGTGATCCCAGGTGAGATCCAGGGGACCAACAGGTTCGGGGTAGTGTAAGCCATCGTAAAACCAGAGAGACGAAGATTCATATTTCGCGGTCTCCGGCATCTGACCCGGCTTAGCAAATGGGTAGTAATAGGGATACATTTCTTCCCACCCCTCCGTGCCTGACAGGGGTTGAATTGCATGGGGATCATCAAAATGTCTTTCTTTAACCATCATTCATGCTCCTTTCAAGTAATGCTTATTTTGATTAACAGCACATTGACGGGAGGTTATCCATAATTTTTTTGCAGCAAGGAAAATATATCGTATTCTCCAAACGCGTTTTTTGTTTGAAGTATTGGCTTTGACTCTTTCTTATTCCAGATACTTTCCGGCCTGGTCTGGACAAAAATCACATTTTGGGGAAATGGTAAGTTCTCATCTATGACAAATTCGATATCCTGAGGCAAGCCGAAATGTTTTTCAATCCTTTTGGCCTGCTTCGCCAATTCAAAGATTTCTTCATCTGTCAAACAGGATTTAGTCTGTTTTTCCGGGGGAATTTCTGAATAAACCGTCTTCCGGGTTTCGGTATCAAAAACACATTCGATACTCTTGGAGGCTATGTTTCTCTCGATAATTTCAAGTGTCACTTTATCAAGTATCCACTGATCATTGGTAACCTCTCCGCTGGCCACAGTTTCACCGAGCCCCCAGTTACCTCCGATTGCTATTTTTGAAGGATCTCCGTTTACTGGATTCATTGTAAACATAACACCTGAAGACTTGGCATTTACCATCTGCAGCACAGCAACCCCAATTGGGTCTGACTCCAGGGGTAATCCTAACCGGGCTCGGACCATCAGGGACCGGGTATTAAAGGTACTTGCCCAAACCTTAATGATATTTTTCATCACTTCGGAAATACCGCTGATGTGCAGGCAGGTCTCGAATTGACCCGGGTGGCTGGCGGCTCCGGACGAGCGGGTAGCCACCGGGACATCCGGCATACCTGTCTTTTCACAGAGTTCTGCATAGTATCTGGTAATAAGATCTTCCATGTAAAGAGGCATACGCTTTGATTCCACAATTCTTCGCAGGCTGTTGGCTGCCATGTCAAATTTGGGACTGGGTTCAGAGTTAACAGGATTAGCGTCAAATGTTTTCAGGTATCTTCTGATTTCTTCTAAGGCACCGGTTTCATGCATGAACATCTTATATGCCTTTAGTGAGAGTGCAAAACCATGAGGAACAGTAATTCCGGCTCTTTTCATTTCCCCCAGGTTGGCACATTTCTTGCCGACAATGTTGTTAAAGTTTTCACCGGTGTCATTACAGTCACTGCCGAACTCGCCAAAAACCCACCTCTCTGCCATTATGCTTCTCCCTTCCGTATTTAAATTTAAACAGAGTATAGCACATCATTTTGTCTGGCCTCTACAACCAAACAGGGCGGAAATCCAATAGGATTTCCGCCCGTTAAACATAGAAATGTGTTAAAATTCAAATAATGATTTCGCGCCAAATGCAATATACCACAGTAAAGCGCATAATTCTACCCGTTAATTACACATAACCGTTCACATCTCAAATACTGCCCGTTGAAGTATAAAAATCTGCCGTTCAACGTAAACGGATAGATTTCAAATAATACTTCCAATAATATTTTAAGTGATATCAACATTTTCCAAAAATCTGAAAATACCATGGAGGCTGGGACATGCGAACATTGCACATGGCAGAACTGCTCAAGTTTGAGCCCGAGCAAGGTAAAATCCTGTTAAAAGGTTCCCGCGTGATGATTTTCGATTCAACCTCACTTGGCAGGCTGCGTAGTGATTTAATTACAACCTTAGGGAAGGACAGGGCCAAAGGGTTTTTGATCCGCTACGGCTGGTCATGCGGTTTCGAAGCAGCTAAAAGTATCAAAGAGCAATTTGAATGGCAGAATGAACTTGAGTGGTCACAGGCCGGTCCTACTATGCATACCTCACTAGGCTTCGTCAAGGTTGTTCCTCTGACTACAGAGTTGAATGAACAAGAATCCTGGTTTCTTAGAAAAGGAATTTGGGTTAACTCTTGTGAGGTGGAACAACATATACTGCATTTCGATTACAGCGATGAACCAGTTTGCTGGATGCTGGTAGGTTATGCCGGCGGGTATCAATCCGCATGTCTGGGCAAAAAAGTCGTTTATAAAGAAATACAATGCGCAGGGCAGGGACATGAGCACTGCGTTTTTGTTGGCAAAACAGTTGAAGAATGGGGAGAAGAAATTATCCCTGAATTAGCATATTATGAGGTTGATAAAATAGCCGAGGAACTGGAAGATGCCCTGCGTGAAATTAAAATGAAAAATAGTGTACTTGAACGAAGCGTCGCAGTTCACGAAAGGCTGACCCATTGTCTTTTAACCGCTAAGGGCGTGGAAGCTATCACTGCGAGTCTTACTGAATTAATGAATTGTACCGTAATTTTAGAAGACCTGAACCTTATCCCCCAGTTCCATCTTTTTCCAGATGATCCGTTGATCAAAGAACAACTGACCCCTTATGTACATATCTGGAGCAGCCGTTCTTTCCAAAAATCAGCCGCCGCTTACCGCAGGCAGAAACGCCCGTTTCAAATAGCAGATGATTACGAAGACGTGAAAATCTATCGCCTTGTATCGCCAATCCTGGTTGGCAGTGAATTACTTGGTTTTGTCTCCCTGCTCCGCACCAAGCTGGCTTTTTCAGAATTGGATAATGTTGCTTTAGAACAGGCCGCGACTGTGTATGCCCTTAAAATACTGGAAGAAAGGAAAATTGCAAGCATCGAGAGCCGTCTAAAAGGTGACTTTGTCGATGATTTACTGTCCGGTAATTTTTCTGATGCGCAATCAATTATTAACCGGGCGCGCGCACTGCCTTATGATATCACCCAGCCACACCGGGTGCTTGTATTTAAAATTAATAACTTTAGCCAACTGGTAGTACTTATAAACAAAATGAACAAAAAATCCTGGATTTTAAGACAGAGCTGGCCAACATTATTCAATCCCACCTGCAGCATTTAGGTAAGGGCATAACAATCAATAAAAGCGATAACCTAATTATGCTTTTACAGTTGGACAGCCCCGACAGCCCTGAAAGTGTGGCCAGAGAAATGGCCGAGAAAATTATAAATCTGGTAAGTCGACAATTCCTCAAAATTACGCTCTCAGCTGGAATTGGAAGTTGCTGCACCCAACTCGCCGATTTTCGTTATTCCTATAAATCCGCCCAGAAGGCTATAGAAATAGGAAAAACCCTCAAGAAAGAGGGTGAAGTTATTTCACTTGAGCAGCTCGGTGTTCATGCCCTGCTTTTTGGGTCTATGGATCCGGAGGATTTATATGACTTTGCAGCCCGTCAAATTGGGGTCCTGTTAAAGTATGATGAAACTAATCAGGCTGAACTAATACCTACTCTTCATGAGTTTCTGAACCACCACTGCAATGTTGAGAGAACGGCCAAAAGCATGAATATATCGCTGAGTGGTCTGAAATATCGACTACAGCGCATTGAAGAAATCATTGGGCAGAACCCGAAAGACCCCCAGATTTCCTTTAATCTTCAATTAGCTTTAAGCATCCTCCAAGTCGCAGGCAAAGATATTTTGAGGTCATTACTAAAATCGCACTAGATAACAGCCGTCAGAAGATGATTCCTGTATTGAACAGGGGTCATTTTTTAGGATGATTTGGATACTAAAAAACGACGAATATCCGCAATCACTTATATTAAACATAGACCATTAGTTCTTACTCGATAATTACGTTGCGTTTACCCACAGGACAGTAACAGAACGGTGGACATGATTGCTATTCAAATTACTATCTGATATAATTTGGAAGGAGGCTGATGTTTTTATGGATAGAGAATTGCTAGACGCCATAAGTGCGTTGTTACAACCTATTAATGACAGTATTAAAAGGATCGAAGAAGATATAGCAGATATGAAGAACGATATAGCAGTAGTCAAAAAACAGACGCAGTATATGTGGAAAGATATTAGCAACTTGGAGAATAGAATAGATAAACTTGAAAAAGGCGCTTAATGCGTCTTTTTTGATACATTTGTATTAAAAGGGGGAGTGTAAATAGTTTTGTGTAAATGGAATTTCCTAACCTGAAAAAATACTACCATGGACACACTAGTTTTGGCTTTTCCCTGCTCTGAGGATAGGGCTCTGCTGGAGAGCAACCCGAGCGTCCGGTGGGGTTCTGCCAAGGATAGCCGGGTGGCCTAAGTGACTCCCGGCTTTCTCATGTTATCCTTGCGGAGAAATTAATGCGATAAATCCCCGGGGGTTTGGGGGTCATTGGTAACCGCATCCTCGGCATACTGACCAGATAATTTCAGAGTTTACGTTTTAGATTCTTTTGTATTTTTCTTTTCCTTCTTGGTAAAGATCGCCTCCATGAACATCATTTACGACCACGACTGGTAGATCCTCTACTTCCAAAAGATGAACAGCTTCGGGGCCTAGTTCTGGATAAGCGATGATTTCAGCTTTTTTTATCGTCTTGGCAATCAAGGCCGCAGCCCCGCCCACCGCAGCAAAATATACAGCCCCGTGCATTTTCATAGCTTCCTTAACTTCCGTGGTACGGGAGCCTTTCCCGATCATACCTCTCAGACCTAAACCAATCAGGGTCGGCGTATAGGCGTCTATTCGGCCGCTGGTGGTAGGTCCGGCAGAACCGATTACAGCTCCTGGCTTAGCCGGAGATGGCCCGACATAGTAAATAATCTGACCCTCAATGTTAACCGGAAGTTTTTCTCCTATTTCTAAAAGCTCTATTAATTTCTTATGAGCAGCATCTCTGGCAGTTAAAATTTGACCGGTAATTTGCACCAAATCGCCAGCCTTTAATTTATTAATTATTTCAGGAGTTAATGGTGTTTTAATTTTGTATTCAGCCATTTCTTTCCTCCTACAATACAACATTTTTGTGCCTTGTGGCATGACAATTAATATTAACTGCTACAGGCAAACTAGCAATGTGGGCAGCAAATATTTCGATATGAACGGCAAGAGCTGTAGTGCTGCCTCCCAGGCCCTGGGGACCAATACCTAACTGATTAATCTTAGTTAATAATTCTTCTTCTAATTCAGCAATATCAGGCAATATGTTCTTCTGCCCAATAGGCCGCAATAGTGCCTCTTTAGCCAATATGGCAGACTTTTCAAAGGTACCGCCGATTCCCACGCCGACTACTATAGGAGGGCAAGGGTTGGGCCCAGCCTTTATGACTTGCTCTATGACGAAATCTTTTACTCCTTCTAAACCCTGAGCAGGCTTTAACATGGCAAGACCGCTCATATTTTCACTGCCGCCACCTTTTGGGGCAATAGTTATGGAAATTCTGTCACCAGGCACTACTGTGGTATGTATTACGGCAGGAGTATTATCCCCGGTATTTTGCCTTTTTAATGGATGGCCGACGATAGATTTGCGTAGATAACCTTCTTTATAACCTTTGCGAACCCCCTCATTTATGGCGTCGTACAAATACCCATCCACGATATGGACATCTTGCCCAAGCTCAACGAAAAATACTGCATATCCTGTATCCTGGCACATGGGTACGGCTTCGTCACTGGCAATCTTTGCATTTTCAATGAGCTGTTCGATGACATCCTTCCCTATTTTTGATTCCTCTTGTGCCCAGCTTTTTTGAAAAGCCTGCATTACGTCGTTACTAATATAATAATTGGCTTCAATACATAACCTTGCAGCTTCTTCAACAATGATTTTCGTGCTTATGGTTTTAATAAAAACTCCTCCTTTATGTGCGGGATTTAACAAACACTTTTTGTCCGCTAATAAACCGAACGATCTGCCGGTTAGCACCTTTCATGACAAGGCCAAAACATTTTATTTACTCTTCCGTAAATATTGGGCATAACTTGTCTTCGAGGTATTCTTGCATGAATGTAATTACTGTTTTATTGGAGTTAATCTATCGGGGCCCGGTGATAGGTAACCTTCACCTAGTATATTAACTATCAGGTTTGCGATTTGCGAAGGATTATACTCCTTATTCTCTCTATACCATCTATAAACCCAGTTACAGGCACCTAAGAGCGTAAATACCGAAATCCTTGGATCAATATCTTGAAAAACACCTTTCTCCACTCCCTGGCGGTATAATTTTATCAATGTATCAGTATGCTGCCGTCGCAGGGACTGGTATTCCTTAACTCTGCGGTCATTTTTCGGTAGTTCCTTTTCTTCTTCGAAGTACATGGCAATGAACCTAGCATTTGACCCCACGACTTCAACATGGTTCAGTAAAAGCCTTTTGAACTTCTCTTCAACCGTTAACGCTTCATCATCTAATATATCCTCAATATTGAAGACTTTTTCTACAGCTTTTCGCTGCGCCGCCATCAAAATCTCTTTTTTGTTCTTAAAATAGTAGTAAAGGGCTGGACGTGTTACACCCAGTCTTGCTGCAACGTCTTCCAAGCTGGTGGCACGAAAGCCTTTTTCGCGAAAAAGTTCAACTGCATGGATTAAAATGGACTCTTGTGAGAGTTCAATATTGCAGCTCTGTTCTTTTGTTCTTCTCGCCATAATTATCACCTTTTTTTCTAATCTCATTTTATAGTATAGCATTTATTAATGCTTGTAAAGTACACTGTAGTGAAATGTAATAGTCTGGCAATCATAGTTTTCCGTAAGCAAACCTTTGCCCAATTAAAGTGAAATTCCACAATTATCCACTATTTCCACCACCGAATGCCAGGACCACGTCAAAGTAATTTTTTATTGAGGAATGGTAGGTGATACAAAGTTTTGCTAGCTTTTCCCCTTTGGAACTGGAATAATTAAAATTTAGGTTATGAAAACTATCTTTCAAGCTTGGCGTAAAAATTCTCCAATACCAGACGGAGCAGGGTATTCCGGGTTTTTTTCGCTGTAATTTAGGGACTACATTAAATTAAATTTCCTATATCTTTTTTACGCCGCTTGGCTTCACCGGCATACTTCTTACCCAAGCATAAAATGCATTTTACTACAAAACGCAAATATATGACTATGACTTTGACGTTTTCCTGCACCGAATGTGAACACACCGAATGTGGTAAGCTCTTGACAATTTTGGAAACCGATGTTACAGTAAAAAAAAAGAAATGCTAAAATGATGATGATAGGGAATAGTACATTTTCTGGATCTATTGCAGAGAGCTGCCGGTTGGTGCAAGGCAGTTATAGATTGGAACCTGGAACTCTCCCTAGAGTAGCCGGCCGAAATTATCATGATAAAGTAGGCCCGGACGGAGCTTCCACCGTTAAAAGGAAGAGGATATCGGTTATCGAAACCTCGATTAACCCGTATCTGTGAGAGAACGGCTCTGTGCAGCCGTTAATTTGGGTGGTACCGCGAAGTAACCCTTCGTCTCAAACTGAGACGAAGGGTTTTTTATATTTAGAGGGAGGTGGCGTTGCATGGAATCTGACCTAAGCGACCTATATGGCTTAACAGAGTTAAATTATTACAACAAATTGGAAATCCAGCACCGCAACTATTCTAAGAAAACAGATTCGATTAAGGAGGAGTTTTAAATGCGCAGGTTATATGTTTTTGATACTACTCTCAGAGACGGTGAACAATCTTTGGGTATTACCCTCAACGCGAGGGAGAAAATTGAGATTGCCCAACAACTGGTCAAACTGGGCGTAGATATCATTGAGGCCGGGTTCCCGGCTTCGTCACCAGGGGACCTGGAATCGGTTCGCACCATAGCCCGGGAAGTAAAAGGAGTAACAATTTGCGGCTTGACTAGGGCGTCAGAGGAGGATATTGATGTGTGTGCAGAGGCACTGCGTGAGGCTGAGTCGCTGCGTATACACACCGGAATCGGTGTATCTCCCGTACATATAGAGAAAAAACTGCAGATGTCCCCCGACCAAGTCGTAGAACGGGCTGTGTCGGCTGTCAGGCATGCTAAGAAATATGTTTCAGACGTAGAGTTCTTTGCCGAAGATTCATTCCGTGCAGACCCTGTTTTTTTGGCAAAAGTACTGGAAAAGGTTATCGATGCAGGAGCTACAGTGGTTAACCTTCCGGACACGGTAGGATATGCAACCCCGTGGGAATATGGCGAGCTTATCTCGTTCGTAATGGCCAATGTTAAAAATATTGATAAGGCCATTGTCAGCGTTCACTGCCATAATGACCTTGGAATGGCAACCGCTAATACGCTCGCCGGAATCAGAGCAGGCGCTGGTCAGGTAGAGGGAACCATCAATGGGATAGGAGAGCGTGCAGGCAACACTTCTTTGGAAGAAGTGATGATGGCCATTTACACCCGCCGTGACAGCTATGGAATTACGAGCAAGATAAATACGAAGGAAATTGCCGCTACCAGCCGTCTAGTTTCAAGAATCACCGGAGTTCCGGTTCCTGACCACAAAGCTATTGTTGGAGCAAACGCGTTTATGCATGCCTCAGGTATTCACCAGGATGGAGTCCTCAAAGACAGGCAAACCTATGAAATTATTGAACCAGAGACCATCGGAGTACCTCAAAATACCATTAGTTTGACCGCAAGATCCGGCCGGCACGCCCTAAAACACCGTTTGGCTGAGTTAGGATATCAGGTAGAAGGGACACAGCTTGATGAGGTTTATCAGAACTTTTTGCGGTTGGCCGACCAAAAGAAAGAAATTGTTGACCAGGATCTGTATGCTCTGATGGGAGATCCGGGCAACGCCAGTGAAGAAATTAGGTTAAAGAGCATGTCAATTATGACCAACGGAGTTGAAATGGCAACAGCTACAATTACTTTAGATATTAACGGAGACGCTGTTACAGACAGTGCCAGTGGCAACGGGCCAGTCCATGCGATTTTTAATACCGTTGACCGAATAACCGGCAACACAACAAACCTGGAGGATTACAACCTCAGGTCGGTGACACGGGGCAGCGAGGCTGTCGGAGAAGCAACTGTTAAACTGCGCCGCGGAGATGGCAGTTTGGTGGTCGGAAAAGGTTTCTCGACAGACGTACTGGAAGCAAGTGCTAAAGCATATGTAAATGCTTTGGCCAAAAACCGCCGACTGGGTTAGTCTGGCCTTCAGACGGTGATGTTCCGGCAGACCCTTTTTGTGCCCCAAAAAACACAGACCTCCGATCATAGTTTCTTCTATGATAGGAGGTCTCTTTGCACTGCCAGAAAAGAGGTCTTTTTTTGCACTGTTTAAAAACCAGAATTCATTTTATGAAAATTATTTTGTAATCTGGTATCCCTTTTTTTCTAAAGCTGCTTCAACTTCTGCTACCCGGTCTCCGTCAAGGTGAACAAGAATACGAACGCGATTTTCACTGCGATGAAATACAGCTAAACTCGCAATATTTACGTCATTCTCCTTGGTGGCCAGACCAAGGTCTGATATAACACCAATTTGATCCTTGGCTTCAATCACTACACGCTTACCGGGACTGCGAGATCCCATTACATCTAAAAATGCACCCACTATTTCTACTAAGGTGATAATTCCAACCAGCTTATCGTCCTCAACAACAGGTAGTCCTGTAATTTTGTGATCTGTCATTAAGGATGCTGCGTCCTCTAGGCGCGTATCAGGACGACAGGTCACAACCTTTTTTAATGCAACTTCTCGGATAGTGGTTTTCTCTATTAGATGATTAAGCTCCCAAATACTCAAAGTACTTGCTGGAGAAGGAGTGACCGCGCGAAGATCACCATCTGTTATAAATCCAACAAGTTTTCCTTTTTCCACAACAGGACAACGTCTAATCCTCTTTTCTTTCATTAGAGCCATTACAGCTACAATTGTTTGATCCGGGCTAACTGTGATAACTTGAGATACCATAAATTGACGGACATACATATTTAACTACCCCCTTCTACTTTTATATTACAACAAAAAAGGTTGTTTTTATTTGCTAGACCAGTGTCAAACTTTAATGCAGACCTTTGCTAACCGAAGAATGAGGTTTGCTATGGTAATCGCTCGCCACGGAAATTAACCAAACACCTTTTCAGCACATCTTCTAATTAACAAGATTTTACCATACTTTGAATAAATTGCATAGATTACTTTCGTTAAGCCATTCCATCTTAGAGGGTTAAACCAAAACAAAAAACTCACTGACCCTAGCCAAGGCTTTTGAGTAAGCCATAACTAAGGTCAATGAGTCATAATTAAATAAAATTTAAAACCGAGTAAATCGATAAGCCGAGTTCTGTCGTTGGATGATCATCTATCTGGGACGCCTGTTGCCAGGACGCCTCAAGCGACCTAACCCGTAAGGTTTGTTTCCAGCACAAAAATTGGCTGAAAACCGCGTCCTGAAGCGATTGAACAGAACTAAGCTTATTACTTTAAAAAAGAAATTCTGTGTTCATATATCGACTTCTGTATTTATATTAATGATTATCCTTCCACAAAAAACGGAGGGATATTAATATGGAATCTACTGAATTACAAGAATCTATGTCAATTGAAGAAATCTTTGAAGAATTTACAATGTATCTACGGATGAAGGATTACTCCGAATTTACAGTTTCTGCTTACCGTGCTGATTTCAAAATCTTTCTTGAATACCTTGATAAGATGAAAACACCTCGTTCCTTAGATAAGTTAAATTCAAAAAAGGTAAGGCAATTTACTGTTTACCTTAAAATGAAAGATTACACCCCTACTACAATAGCAAGAAAAATAAACTTCCTTCGTTCCTTTACCAAGTTCTGTATGAATGAAGATTACCTAACTGAAAATCCAATGAAGAAAGTAGAAGTTCCCAAGAAAGAGAAAAGAGTGCCTATTTACCTCTCCAATGATGAATTGGAAAGACTTTTAGCCACTCCCACCAAACTAGTTGAAAAGGCTGTATTATACCTCTTTGCGTTTACTGGCATTAGGCGGCAAGAACTTGTAAATCTAAATCTTGAAGATATTGATTTAGAAAACAACCTGTTAACGGTCAGAAAGGGCAAGGGTAATAAGGATAGGGTTATTCCTATAAACCAACGATTAAACGATGTTTTACAAAGTTACCTGCTGCATAGACCAAAGGTTGAACATAATGCTTTAATCGTTGGTGTATACAAAGGTAGAATGAGTCCTACTGCCGTGCATAATATTTTTCAAAGAAACCTTACGAAATCTGGCATCAAAAAAGAAGGTCTATCAATTCATAAATTAAGACATACCTTTGCTACCCTTTTACTCCATAACCACGTAGACTTGGTAACAATTCAAAACCTTTTGGGACATCAAGACCTAACAACCACTCAGATTTACGCTCATACCAATATGGATAGACTGAGATATGCCGTTGATGTTCTTAACTAGATTAATTTGTATTCAATCCTAGAATTAACAAAAACCGTAGGCTAAGTGGAACAATGAACCTTGATGATAATGAACCCTGCTTCTACAAGAGCGTCATTCTCATTAGGCTGTCGCAGGTCGGTTACTACAATCCACGGGTAAGGGTTGCGTTCCATTTCCCGGAACAACCACTTTACCCAAACGTCGGGGTCGTATTTTCGGAGGTCTTGTCCTATTCCTTGGTACAACCAGCGGGGTTTGCCCTGTGCAACTATTTCGGGGAACATTTCACTGCATACCTTACGGATACCGTCACCGAAGGCGAACCTTTTAAAGTTATACTGTCTTATGAGGTATTCCGCGATAGTGTCCTTGCCACTTCGCATTTTTCCGGTCAACGCCAGCTTCACTTGCTCCATTAGTCCTCCAACTCCTTTCGGAGAACCAACTTACGCCCACCTATAGCACTTCCGGGGAACTCCCACTCATACAAGGCTTCTATACATTCGTTCAGCGATATATTCCCGGTTACAAAGTTCCATACGAGAAGTTCAAAGTAGTCAGCCTTGTCCATTGGAGCATCCATAACTTTTAGAAGCTGGGTAATATGGTTTTTAACAGCCTTGTCGGTAGCGTCAAGGTCAAGGCTCTTATCTCTCCTGGCATTGTACGCCCGGATCAACCACGTCGTTAGGAGTTCCTCAACTAATTCCTTTTTCTTTGGCAACGTCGCCCACCTCCATCAGCAGTTCTTCCTCACCGGGATAGTTAAGAATTAGTTCCAATGTTTCCACCAACAGCAGCCACCCCTTTCTGTCGCTCTGAACCCTCCTTACAAGGATTAATGAGCCTGCCACTTGGAGGTTGTGACAGCGTTCTACAGGGAAAATAACATTTATTTTTCGATTGCTTGATTCTACAATTGAGCTATGATATAATCGCTTTATAGTGAGAAGAGTTGGCGACAAGTAATTAAGGAGGCTTTACAGAAATGTGGAGAATAAAGATAAAATTAAAAGACATTCTCAAGGAGCAGGACATTGACCAAAAGACACTTGCCAAAATGACCGAAGAAGCAGGAACCCCAATGACAGAGAGTGCTATTTCGTTGTTTGCCAGGGATGCCCGTTCAGCATTGAACAAAGAGTATATGTGCATTCTTGGTAAAGTGCTGGAACTGGAAAGCATAAGTGATTTAATCGAATTTGAGAAAGATTGACCGCCCGGTTAAAGGCGGTCTTTTTTTATCCTCTATTCAATTGCGTCCGGGTCAGCAAAGTGACCTTATTTAGCGAAAACATGGTTCCCTATTTGCGTTGTTTGCTGCCGCGTCCATACCCAATTACTTCCCGAAACCGTAGCCGGGTTCCAGAAGTATAAGGCTCCATAAGTCGGGTCATAACCATTAACAGCGTCCTTAGTAGCTTGGAACGCTGTGTCGCCTGGGTATTTACTCCATATCATCCCGTTACTAACAACCTCAAACGCATAAGGCTCATAGATAACCCCGTTAATGGAATTAGGGAACTGCGGGCTCTCTACGCGGTTTAGGATTACCGCTGCTACGGCTACTTGACCAGTGTACGGTTCACCCCCGGCTTCTGCTTGCACTACGCGAGCCATTAACTCCATTTCAGGAGCGGTAACTCCATTAGAGGGAGTGCTGGGAGCCCAACTAATTCCGGGGATAACCAGCTTTTGTCCTACAAAAAGATAGTCGTCCCATTTGTTGTTCGCCTGTCTTATGCCAGTAACAGTGGTTCCGAACTTATTAGCAATCCTCCAGAGAGTGTCGCCGGGTTTAACGGTATAGGTAGTTTGGTTGCCAGCAGTGGGGATAATCAGCTTTTGATCGGGATAGATAATGGTAGAAGTCAAGCCGTTAGCGTTCATAATAGAGGAAACACTAACGCCGTAAGCCTTGGATATTCCCCAAAGAGTATCGCCAGAGTTTACGGTGTGAGTGGTTGACGCGAACGCCATACCAGCAGACAGCAACAAGGTAAATATACAAACGGACAGTACTAGAAGCAGTTTTTTCGTGTTCATAGTAACCTCCTTAAGCATTAGTTGAATGGTAGTTGCAATTTATTCAAGTCCTTTTACAGCGGATTTAATAATGTCAGCCAACTCGTCTACCTTAGAAGGGGTTCCTTTAATAGCGGTGTAAGGAATAGCGTGGGTGTCAAGAAACTCGCGAACTTTACGGTCAATTTCCCTCGCTCCGGCTTCATCTTGGCACCTTCCTTTTGGGTTGTAAGGATTAATCCTTTCGATAAAAAAGTTAAGGGAAGGTAAAGCATTATGTTGTTCCAGAACTACTTTCGTGAAACTGTCGCTTAGTGAGTCAGGTTTATAGATAGCGGAGAGGATCAGAGGGCTGTCAGTTATAACTACGTCAACCTTTCCAGCGAGCCTAAATACCCTGTGGTGTTGCTTGCCGAAAACGTAGATTTGGTTATCGTTCATAGCTTTACGCGGATTAAGGAGTTCCCCAAAGTCCTCGCGTAGTTTCTTATTGAATTTTAACTGTAAGGCTATCCACTCTATAAACTTCTTCGCAGAGCCGTCTGTTTCGGATATAACGAGAATATACTTCCTCTTACCGAAAACAATCTGATGAAGCGGGAAGCAGTTCGAGAGGTAAGCGGATTTAGCGTGGCCGCGAGGTGCCGCCCACGCGATTCTCTTGTTGATTTCCTCGTTAGATACTACATTCAGTATGTCGCATAGTTCCCGGTGAAACTTAGGAGCATCGTCTAAGTCCACCCCGGCAGGGATAAGGTTCTGCTCGTTTTCCGGGTTTTTGTTGTCGGAAAAGTATTCATACATAAAGTAAAGAACGTCCTCGTCAGAACGGTCTATACGGTTCAGCTTGACCAGTTCCAGCAGGGTTTCCTTGAGAACCTTTGCTTGCTCGTCGGTTAATAAGCCCTGCTGTAAAGCCTTGTTATAAAGCCGTTTCCGCTCGTTTAGAAGGTTTATTCTCGCCTTACGTTGTACCGCGTTTAACACATTGAACGACATACTCTCACCCCCTCAAAAATTTAGTGGCAAACGGGTCAAATTTCGTTTGTGGCACGATTGCGCAATTGTTTAATGTGATAATTGCAACGGCAATAAAAAACGCCCCAGCGTCAAGCTAGAGCGTTGAAAAACGATTTCTCAATTTCTGTCTATCTTAAAAGAAAAAAGACACCCTCTTTAGGAGTGCCTTAGAATTCCTCGATAGCGGTAACGAGGTTTACCCTTTTCAGTTCTTTTATAAAGGTTTCTGCGTCGCTGTAGAATATCGGCTCCCCGGTCTGTAGCTTCGCCCTTTGCTGGGTTTCCTTCATAAACTCGTTCACGTTCTTACCGGGCGAGAAACTTTCCTTCCGGAGCTTTAATACTATGTCTTTAAAAGTGTTCCCTTCCAATACTAATCCATCTATAAAGCTAACTCTTAACATATTTAACAACCCTTTCAACATTGATAACCCTCCTGTTTATTATATATGGGAGAACCGGGCTTATGCAACCCGGCTCTCGAAGTGCTTCCTGCGAGACATTTGGAACTTGAAGGCTTGACCAAGTTCGTTCTCAAGAGTTTCCTTGGTTACGGCTCCAAACAGTGTCCTGCGGAGCCTGCGTTCGTGGTTGAAGTTGTCAACCGCGTCCCTGTTATGTTCGCCCTTGGATATTCTTACGGCTTCACCCCTGGCTCTCTCCATAATGGCTTGGGTGAAGATTACCCAATTTACAGCCTTATCGGAGTTTACTGTACCGCCGTGCTGTCTGAACTCAAGGGTTCCGTGACGGAAGAAGGCTTGTACGTTCAGTTTACAGTAACGGCTAGAGAACACTTGACCAACTTCATACACGTTCCGGGCTTCGGCTAAAGCTTCGATTTGCTCTTTACTGATTCCCCGGCAGTATTGGTTTACTGATTGTCTCCTGCTAGGGGCTACTACTGCGTCGAAGAAGTTCTCGAATTTGTAGTACATAGCGTAGGCATTTTTGAAGTTCCCTACTGTGAAGTCGTTAGCGGCGTGGTGAACGTAAAGTCCGCAAGTTCTGTCTACCCTGGCTCCGATTTCGTCCAGAGTATCCAGAACCAGCTTAAGTTCTTGCAGACCCCTCTTGCCCTTGAGTATCGGGCTTACGATTTCGTTACCGCCGCGCTGCTCGGTTCCCCTGCTGGTTACGCTTATGTCGTAAACCAGTTTCCAATGACGACGGGTGCTGTGATTGTAGTGTTCGTGGTGGACGCTAACGCCTTTTTCGCGGAGAGCAGATACTACTTTATGGTAGCTTACGCCGAAGAACTCAATCTCTACTCCGAAAGTGCGGTTCTGATTGAAAGTTGGTATCCTTTAAGAAGTTTGCCATAGCCATTTTTGGATTTCCCCTTTGCGTTAGTGTATTGTGCTGTTCTCTATGTTTTTATTATAGCACAATTGCATAATAACGCAATAGGGAAATGCCACTTTTTTACAGGAAGTTGCTGGTAATATGCCACTTCGGATTTTCCCATACATAATAAACCCGGTCACGCGGTAGAATTTCTTTGATCATTTCGGCGACTTGAGTAATACTAAAGTCGTCAACGGTCAAGTCCTTAGACTTCTTCGTGGTGGAGCCTGTAGACTTTAGCCCCCCGCCTTTTAAATGCCGAACCTTCTTAATTATCTTTAACGCTACGTCCTCATAGGTTGACTTGTCGAGCCGGGACAGCATTTCAAGGTTATATTGCCGGGAGTTCGCCAGCTTTAAGTCCCAGCCAAGCAACCGTAGCCGGTTCCTAAGAGCCTTGTACTGGTCGTAAGGAGTATAGTCCACCCTCACCATTCCAGCCTTTTCCGCGAAGGGGTTAAAGGCTCCCATAGTGGTTAACATTTCGACGTAACGCTTCCCGGTCAGCGGTAAGGTGTCGGCTATCAGCTTCGTCCCCAGCCCTATCCCTCTGTACTTGGGGTGAATAATAATCCGGGAAATTAGGGAAACTTCTTTATTGAGCAGCTTCGCAACCTCTGAGGTAGCGTTCTTATAGCGGTCTGTAAAAGCATTACGCCCAGCGGACGCGAGTAATGGGTAAGTGTAAACGATAACTCCCACGGTTTCCTCCTTGTGAACTAGTTTGAAAACCTTTTGAGGAGAGGTTACCTTCGAGTTACGATAATGGAACCGTGCAAGCTGTTTATAGTCAGCAAGGCTTCCCTCCAGAAGCTGAATTTCACCCAATAAGGAACACTCACCCCGGAGGTCGGAGCGGTACACCCTCACCTCTTTTTCTAACCCCTTACGGATGATAAGAGAAGGGTACAGGTCTTTCTCAAGGTCGCTGTGAGGGGTCGCAACAATTAAGGTCTTGCCCAGCTTTCGGGTAACCTTTTGTATATTGTAGGCAACCAGCTTCGCCGTGTCCCGGTCAAGGAGCGTACAGAACTCGTCAATAAAGAAAACTTCTGCGTCGGAGTCCAGCATTTTCGCAAGCTGGAAGCGGTACTTCTGCCCCTCAGATAACTCGCGGTATTTTCGGAGGAACAGGAACGCGTCATTAAGTCCTACCAATGTTAGGAGCCTCACTGCTTCGTTAAAATCGTGCCCTACTCCCTCAACCAGTGTTGTATCCGGGTCAATTTCAAGTTCTGACGTGGATACCGCCCTGGCAGTACATTCTTTCAATGCCTTTAACAACAAGGACTTGCCACTTCCACTATCCCCTAAAATGTAAACAACATCGCCGGAAGCGATTTCGATTTCTAAATTCTCGTAAACGGTGTAGGTCTGCTCGTCGTCCAGCGGAACCCCGAAGGCTTCCGATACTGCGAGCGTCCGGTCGGTAACCTCTGCCCTCATAGTGAAAACTTTGGAGAGCGTATATTTCACAGGGGTCACCTCCTTTAGATAAAAAGAAGGAGCCGTCAGGCTCCCCCCTATGCAACTACTTTCAACTGTGTAAATTCCGGGTATAGTCCTTTCTGCCATACAACGTGCATATACTCAATGCTGTCGGTCTTTTTATCATCAGTGAATGACATTCTACGGCTGTGGACGAAGGTGTATTTAGGCATATTATCTTTCCAGAACCCGAACCGTGCCTTACCTCCGAAGTAATTAAGCCGTAAGAGCATTACTACAAACCCTCCGAGGTTCACTTCTTCTAACGCCTTTAGAATAATTGGCTGTGCCACCGCGAAGGGTGGATTCGTAATTATAAGGTCATATCCTTTAGCATCCAGTTCCAAGAAGTTACCTTTTACTTTAGCGAGTGAATTTTCGCGAATATCAATAGTGTCAATGTGAATAGCCCCTACTTGCTGCAACGCCTTGGGGTAGCTCATTTCGTGGGTACTATCGCCACCGGCACACGGATCTAAAATTTTACCCTGTAATACCGTCGGCTCATGCTTCTGGAATTCTTGGAGGAACTTAACTATCTCGTCTATAGGGGTAACGTAGTAATCTTGATCGTGTTCGTATCTCTTTTGGCTTCTCTTGGTGCTGCTCACTACGTTACACCTCCTATACGAATAATTTAGTAAGTTCGGAGAATGGAACCATTTCGTCAATAGACATATAGAACCGTTCAATGTCCTTCTTTTTCTCATAGTCAAAGAAGGTCTTTTTACGTTTGGGATCGCCTTGGTCAATAATTTTCTTAACCTTGTTAGTGGTAATAACCCATTGCCCCACAGTGTCAAACTGCGGTCTGTAGTCAACGTCGAACAGGATAAGCACGTTGTCGCCTGTCGCAATATATGCGTTAATCTTGTTCATATCAACCATTACGCACTTGTCCGGGTCTATCCCCACCAATGACTTTGCCTTTAGGAGCGGAGTATGTCGCTTCTTACAATCAATGCGGATAGAAACAATAAAGTCGGGGTTCCTCTTGTTAGGTTGGTCACCCCGTTCAATGTGAAAGCCGAACTCTTTTACTTGCTGCTCGAACTGTTTCTCGAAGCCAAACCCTGCCTGTCCGTACTTCTGAATCCTCGCGGTGCTTGAAACATTGTCGTCGCGCAACGCCAAGCCGTCACCCCCTTTCAGGGATTAATGAGCCTGTCATTACGCGATTGTGACGAGGTAAAAAAGGGCAAAAAAAGAACCCGGACTATAAAAATCCGAGTACCAAGTTAAAGTTAATTTCTGAAAACCGTTGAAGTCTTGTTAATTTGGCAGAAATGCAAAAGTAAAAAACTTACATTGTTTCCAAAAAAAAACGGTAGTGCATATAATCATTTGAATGAATAAAACCTAAAACGATGATAACATTTTTCTGGATAGATTAGTATAAATCGGAATGGTTGTACATTTGACTACTAGTATATCCCTTGGAGTGATTGCCGTCTACTTGATTCGTTTAATGGGCGACGATTACTTATAGGTTAAAGGCGTAGCATATGGGGCTGTGATATATCTTTTGCTTTGGGGTGCTATAGCTAAATTAGTTGTACCAGTGCAGGTCTTACAACCAAATCTAGCTACGAGTGGGGTTTTCTTGGTCAGTCACCTTATTTTTGGAATGATAACAATTTCTCTAGCAGGGTACTATTTGAAGAAAAGGATTTAGAACAAAAACAATAATTATGATCAGATTTTATAAAGGTTTAATAGCCGGTGATTATATGCGTGACAGATTTACAAAAGGTATGGTTGCTGTAACATTAGCAGGTATTCCGGCTGTTACTGTAAACCTAACAAGTTACGTTTTAAAATTATCAAGTTTACGCCACTTGGACTTCGCTTCAGTAATGATTTTTGGTAATTTACCGAAAACCCGTGGGGAAGCGTGGTTTGCGTTCATTGTTTTGTTGGGCTTTTTTAGGGTATTAGTCTCGGTGTTTGCCCTGCTGGTTCCGATTATCAAGAATGAATACCTTATTTTAAAAAGTGCTACATTCGGTAGTACGATATGGTTCATCACTTATGCTATTACAGCTTTGTACAAAGTTCCTGAATTACAACGGATTCTGCTGAATAGTATTATTTCCTAACTTTATTTGGGTGACTATCTGGTTTAGCGGCAGGCTACGCCTTTGGCTGGTTTTAAACACTGTTACAGCATGTATAATAGGTGGAGTAGTAAAAAATGGTTGTATTTGTGTAATGAAACATAAACCAATTCCACTAAAGTTTGGAATCATAAAATCATCTGAATAAGACAACAATAAGAATGAAAAACTTACTAGGAGTGAGTAAAAATGTTCAAAATCAAAGACAGAGTTGTTTTAGGTGTTGTGGCTGGTTTAACCGGAAATGTCATTAAAATGGCGATTGATGAAATTTCCACCAAAAAGAAGATATCACAGCGTTCATTTCGCGAAACTGCCGCAGGGGTATGGGTATCGAAAAAAAGTGAAGCCACGAATATAAAAGGACAACTCCTCGGAGGATTGCTTGATTTTGGAATGGGTATATTGGGCGGTATCTCATCGGTGTATTTACTGTCTAAAACCGGACGTGACCATATTGCAATCAAAGGAATTACTTCAGGAATAACGATGGGTTCGCTTATTACTTTTGTTATGGGAACTTTGCCCCAAAATCAAGTTAGACCTAAAGATGCCGCAAGCAACCTATCCTATATGCTGAGTCATGCCGTATACGGACTTGTAACAACTGCTATTGCCGCAAAATTAGGACACCCATCTTTATTTGATGTAAAGCCACAAAACGACTATCTTGATCCTTCAGAACCGACGACAGAGAAAATAAAAAATAGTATTAGACTTCCGCAACCCAAGGATAATAGAACTCAAGGAAAACATTCTTTTAAGGTTACCTCATAAGCCTATGGTAAGGCAAATCGTGATAACCTTACGGAATCGTATGTTTCTTTTATAGTGGGATTTTCTGTGATTTTAAACTATACCTTTTAATTAATGAGTTGATAGGGTGGTTATTCGTGATAAATTCTTTACTTAAAGACCGTTTCACAAGAGGTTTTATCGCTGGATTACTTTCGGGAGTAATTGCTTTAGGATTTAATCTGTTTTTGTACTATATTATTCATATTTCAACCCTGGTTTGGGGCGATTTTATTGCAGGATTCATTTTTCGGCGCAAAGTAGCGAGTTCGTGGGAATATGTTCTTGCTATGGTAATTGGGGTATTATTTACTGCGGTTTTAGGGACACTGTTCTCGTTAATAATCCCTAACATAAAGTCTAAATACCTATGGTTTAAAGGATTGATTTATGGACTTTTTTTATGGTTTGCCATCTTTAGTATAACGATAATGTTTAGGATACCTTCACTAACGGTAATTCCTTCAAAGACCGCATTATCGAGCTTAATTAGTGCTTCCATTTGGGGAATTTTGCTAGGTGTCTTTCTTAATCTTTTGAATCCAAGAACAGAAACATCATCAATAAGCTGAATACCATTTGACCAATAAATAATAAACATGATAAACCGTTAATAACAAGGAGGGAAAAATTAATGCGTGAAATAGACCCAAAAACAATGGCAGAAGTCAAAGATGCTGCTTTTCTAAAACGGGTAATATCAGAAACACAGGTAGCCAAAAGAAAATGTGAATTTTTTTCAGGTTTGGCTTCTGATTCAGAAGTTCAAAAAATTTTCAAAAAAGAATACAAGAACTTAGAGAAGTTTGAAAATATAGCCGAAGAATACTACCGGCACTTTATACAGGGGTGATAGACTTGACTGAAAAATTTACAGATATGGATATGTTACAAGATTATGAAAAAGATACAAGAATGGCTGCCCAAACGTTTGTAATGATTGCCGGAGAAATCCAAGACCCGAAATTAAGAAAAATAATGCTAAAAGCCGCTGAAATGGCTGTCCAGTCGCAGGATAACTTTGCTACCCTAATTACAAAAAGAGGAGACACTCCATAATGCCTTGGAGTGTCTCTTAATCGTGTGATATTCCCCATTTTAGTCTTTTTTGGAGTTTTTATCTTCCAGCTTGGGGTAACCAATCATTATTAATTTCACAATGCAACGGATACAAACAAATTTATTTTTGTAGGTAACAAGTTCATCAGCTCTCCCACAGAAGATACAACGGTTCATGGCAACACCCCACGCAACATTACTATATATAATATGTAACATTGAATGGTTCGTAGCCTGACCGAACCTACTTTTATTTTCCAGTAGAAAAGTCCTTTCTAAGTCCAACTTAATTCCTCACACACTCAAAAAAGAACCCTGTTACGGTTTGAGTTCCCCGTTTATATATTCCAATCTACCAGTTACATTATTTAAGACAAAGGCAATATTATTAATTTGCTTATAAATATAAACCAATTTATCTTTATATTCCCATATAGTATAAGTTACCAACGGATTTAGATTAACTTCATTAATACAAACCCCGTTTTTTGTAACTAGTTCAATTGTAACGTCTAGCAAGATTCGACCCTCCCTAATGAGGGATTATACCAAAAAAACAATCCGCATTCAACAATAATTTTACACCCAACTTAATTCTTCGACGGCACTCTGCAAGTCGTCCTCTCCTGGCTGGGTATATACCAATGTCTGTTGAATATTTGGTGTTCCGTCGGCTTTACAATGCCCTGCGAGCCTTGCTACAACATCGAGGGGAATTTTACGCACAACGAGTTCGTGACAAAATGTATGTCGTAAACTGTGAGCGGTTAAATGAGTTATCCCGGTCAGCTTACGGTATTTCCCGATAATATGCTGTACCGCCCGCGTTGACATTCGCTCGGATCGCTGGGTATTGAATAGTTCGCCGTTATGCTCGTCCATGTACTGTTTGAGAATTCGCCGTACATCTTTATTTAGCTGAACTTCGCGGAAACGGTTCCATTTACCCTTCCGAACGATAACCTTGCCTTTCCGCTCGCCAATTTCTATGTCCCGCGGGGTGAGGTCGCATAATTCTTGAACGCGAAGCCCTGTATGCATTAGAGTAGTGATTATCGCGAGTTCGCGTAGGTCACCATGACCACGCACCGTCCGAATAAGAGCGTTTTGTTCGTTACGGTCAAGCCATTTCGGAGCTATCTTAACTGCGGTTACCGATTCGATATGCTCAACGGGATTGTCGGGGATTTCGCCTAGCCTCACTAGGTAGTTAAAGTAGGCTTTAAGGTGGGTTAGCGTTTGTCGCACGGTATTAGGCTTCAAATTATTGGTAGCCCAGGTTTTAAAATTTTTTATGTCCAGTTGAGTTGCCAGCCCTAGACCTGCTTGGGGGGTGCCGGGGGGGGTGTGGGGGTCTAAGAAGCGAGCGAACCTGTTGAAACTCGAACGGTATTGTCGAAGTGTTAGATCGCTCGCGTTCTTTTCTTCTTTGAGGTATTCGAGGAACCTTTCTACTGTGGTCATGGTCGTAACCTCCTGTGATATATGACGAGATTTTAATAAGATAACCTAACGAACTAATGCGGTTCCGTTAGGTTTATAATATCATATCTCGTCGCATATCGTAAAGAATATACGACAACTCTGCTACTCTTCTTCCCCGGTAATTTCACCCAATAATTTCTTGAGTTCTTGTATTTCCTTCTCTATAGCTTCGTTAGAAGTGTTGTCCTCGATGGTAGTATGTTGTTCTACCTTGTCTGTTAGTTTTCCTCTATTCTTCAATACCAGTTCAACAGCCTTGAGTTTAGCGTGGTCAGAGCGTCCAGAGCGAACTAAACGCTTTAATACACCGTAGGTTTCAGACAAGAAGTCCTCCATAGCAAGGTCTGCCACTTCATTCTGGTAGGCTATGAATATGGGGTCGCGTTTCCAACGATAAACGGTTCGCGGAGAAACGCCTACTTCCTCTGCGATCTGTTCAACGGTATTACACTTCAGGTCGTTGACGGCAAAGAGTTCTGCCGCTTTCCGCTGCTGAATTGAGAGTTTTTTGCCCAGGCGTGAAGTCGGCTGCTCGTAGTAGTTTTTATGTGACATTTTTGACACCTCCTAAAATCTTTCCTTCTATATATGCACCGAAAAAACGCCCTGTCCATCACTATGACAAAGGCGATTTTCTGTCAGAAATAACCCCAGAAAAAACGGTAACTTTCGATTACCTTCCAAACGAATTCCTTGAACTTTTTCACGATTTTTCTGCTCCTTTCATTTTTAAAAAAGTGGCACAAAATAAAAAACGCCTACTAACGGTAATAAAGCCGTTGTTAGACGCTTGAATAACAGTATCGGCGAATTTAATCAACGCTCGTGGTGACTCTAATCAACACCCTGCACTTATGCTATTAGCGTTAAAACCTTACGCTAATAGAATTTACCTTTCTCAACTTTAAGGGGAGGTAACGAATTGTCATACAAGGGTGACAATAATAAATGTTCCCTTCTTTTTCTACGGAATATTATTTAACCTTGATTGTGAGAATATAGTTATTGATTCTCGTTAATGATTCTATTCTAGTTAGTGTAACCTTTTCGTAACCAAGTCCGTTACCTTTTCGTAACTAAGTTAGTTACGTTTTGGTTACTAAGTTGGTTACCTTTTTGTAACTATGTTTCGGAAATAAAAAAGCGGAGAGGGTTTTTCGCCCTCCCCGTTTTTCGTTATGGTTTCACTATGATATTTTCGATCAGTGGCTTATGCACCTCGGAATTTTTACTCAAGTCCGGGTTTCCGTTACTGTCAAGCGGTGTCGACCTAAAGCTGAATTCTATAGAGTGCGAATAACCTTCTACTGTCGGCTTCAACAGCACATATACATAATGACCGTCAACAGAAGCATCGCCTTGAGCTAAGACATTTCCTTCGCTGTCCCTGTACTCGTAGATAGCTTGGGATATTCCGAAGCTGCTGTCGTCCTTCGATGTAATTTCTACGCCGATCTCCTTTTCCTCACCCACTCTAAATGTTTTGCCCATAGGCTTATACTCCTTTATTCCGTATTTGAACCCGGTTTGGCGAACATAATAGCCGGTGTCCTTCTTGAATAATGAGGTCACGAAGTCGGTCACAATTCGCCTGGTATCAGCGAGTAGATAAACAAAAACACTCGCATTTCTGCGAGTGTCAGCGGTTACGGATACATTTTTCCGGGTCTTACGGTAAGTGTCGCCCTGAACTGATTCAGAGCGAACAACCTTCCTCAAGGTATCTACTTGGAAGGTGTGTGAGAAACGGTAAACAACTTGCCTTCGGGTATCGGCTACTAGGGAAACAATTTTAGCCAGCCTTCGTTGAGTGTCAGCTTGAACAGTTACGGTCTTGATAACCTTACGGTAGGTGTCAGTTACTATGGAAACAGAGTTTGTCACTTTCCTTCTGCTGTCAGCTACAAAGTTGGTTAGAACTGTTGGCTTCCTCCGGGTATCGGAATTAACCGAAACGGACTTAACAACCTTCCTCACAGTGTCTAAGTGGACAACGGTTGTAGATTGATTTACCACTTGCCGTAAGGTATCTCCAATAATGCTTATAGCGTTAGTAACCTTCCTCTTAGTATCGCCGGTAACCGAAACGGTTTTCACTACCTTTCTAACAGTATCGGCGTTAAATATAACGGTCTGCTGGGAAACTACTTGACGAAGAGTGTCAGCTTGAACCGAAACGGATTTTCTCACTACTCTATAAGCGTCAGATATAACGCTTATAGCATTTGTAACTTTGCGGAAAGTGTCTGCTGTCGCGGTTTCGCTCCGTGCCACTTTACGGTTCGTGTCGGCAGAAGTGGCAGCGGTTACAATTACCTTCCTCAAGGTGTCCAGATTTACAATAGTGCTATAAATAGCAGTAACTTGACGGTAGGTGTCCCCCAAAACCGAAACTAGCTTCGAGGTCTTTCTTAGGGTGTCGCTGTTCACTGTGACGAAGCAAACTGATCTTCGTATTGTATCGGCTACAACAGAAATAACCTTAACAATACCCCTTTTGGTGTCACCGGCTACAGAAGTCCTAATAGCGGTTTTCCTCTTGGTATCGCCAACAGGAGCCTGATTAACTCCAATATTCCTCCTGGTATCGCAAGTGATAGAAACGACGTAAACACCGCCAGCACTCACCGGAGTTGCGGTCTGAATGGAACTTCTTGCCCCAGCGTAGAATGTGCCACCAACATTCTGCATATCAACTACCACGAAGCTGTAGGTGGTATCGTTTGTCAGCCCGGTCACTACTTTTGAAGTATCGTTATATGCGGAACTCTCAACATAGGTATTGTTATCAATGATCTGTTGGGCGGTGTAGCCAGTTCCAGGGCGGTAATAGATACGGTGTTTATCCCCGGAAACAAGCCCGCCTCCGTTCGTCCAGTTGACAGTAACTTGTCCGTTCCCGGCTGTCAAGGAGTTCTGGGTAAACGTGGTATAGCTTGAGAAGTCCAGTTTCGGAGCGTTCGTGCCAGAAGCATAGAAAACGGAGTAACTTCCTTGAGTTGCCCCACTAGCTACGTTTTCGTCGTTAGCCCTTACACGAACAGCAAAAATTCGCTCTGTACTTGCTTCGGGAGCAGGAGCAATACGCTTCTTAGCTACAATGAGGGCGTCTTTACAGTTTACACCTGAATATGACCCGTAACTTTGGGGAAGGTTGTTCGTTAAAACATTAAAAACAGGTCTGTTCCAATCCTTATAAGCATCATCGTTCGTGTCACTTATAAATCCAGTGTTTAAGGAGTACCAATCTTCGATTTCCTCTAAAGACAGCGTTCTTGCACCAATTGTAGATGGCTTATAAGACACTTGAACCGTCCCATAAATGGTAGCGTGTTCATAAGCGGTAATATACCAACGAGAGAATTCGCGGCATACATCATAAGCGGTATTCCCTTTTCCGTCGTCGGAATAGTAAACCCCGGCGTAGGAATAGGTAAGTGCAGTACCTGAAACGGCTTGGTATTGTGTGTTATAACTGCTTGACCTGTGTAGGTATCCCTCGTCTTGAAACGAGCGGTCAATATAAAGGGTCGGGTCAAGCTGTATCGGGTAACTTGCTAGTTGAGTTCCCCGGTAGTTTATCCCGTAAAGATATTCCCCGGATTGTTCATTGAAAACTTCCGTGGTAGGCATATTGTAGTTAGTCGCACTTTTTGCAGTTGCAGGAGCAAGCCAGTTATAAACCATTCCGTCGGAGCCTTTTAACCCAACTTTATCGGTTTTCTGTGATCCGTGCTTGCTGTGAATGGTCATAGAAACTAAGACTTTAGCAGTTGTCGGGTCGAATCCTAACATTACCGGGTCAGGTAACCAATTCTTAAACCCGGATTCAAAAATAAATGTTTCCTTCAACCTAGTTTCGGAAACAACAAATTCAAGGTCAACTCCGTTGAAAACGTCTGGGTAGGTTATCACGTTCTTATCAACCACAGGGATAGACGGGTTCGCCGAATGAATTTGAACTTTGTTCTGCGTGTCCGGGTCATAATAAAAAAGCCCGTTCAAAGTATAGGACACGGAGCCTTTTGCCCCGCGTCCGTGTTTAAAGTCAACGAATTTTACAGCGTCAGCCCTGTCCTTGAAGCCAACAATGAACGAGTTTGCTTTGGTAGCATACTTATATACTTGAGGTTTGGAGCCGGTGTTTTCATAAATGAAATTGTCAACTTCACTCCAATTATTCCCCTCATCTTGATAGTGTGTAATTCCGGGATATAGAGAAGTGATTTCATTACCATCGTCGTCAACAAAAACCTTGACGTTTTCGCCTCTCTTATGAAGTAGTTCCCTCACGTTTTATCACCGCCCCCGGATAGAATATTAAGGCTTTAACAGCGGAAAATATGATCCTCATTGCATAAGCCGAAACAATCATTTTAAAATGGGGAACATTCTGTCCCATAAAACCGATCAGCACGAAACCCACGGTTTGAAGTGCTTGGCTCACAAGGTCGGAAGCCATAACCCTCGCCACAAACGGGAACCGCTTAAAGTAATTGAAAATAGGAACGTCAAAAAAGTATTGAGAAACGAAAACGCTTATTTCCCCGGCTATCATTAACTTAAATGATTGAGCCAGAATCGACGCGAAGCCGATAGCCTTTGCGGTTCCGGGAAGTGCTAATATAAGTGGTACTATGGTAAGGTAAAGAAACAGCCGAACCACTAATGCTTGAACCAGCATTTTCCTCGCTTCTTGCTGCCCATAGCGGTAGTTTATAAGGTCGATCAATCCGTACATAAGCACAACGGCAATTAACATTCCTCCGGGTAAAGTAAAACCCCCCAAAGTGAGAATTTTGTTGCTTAAAATCGGAGCCAGGATAACGCTTCCCATAAAGAGCATTTTGATGTATTCTTTCATAGTCCTAAAGCCATCCTTTCTTTACATTTTGGGCATATACCGCAAGCCGGGTGAATGTTGCAACTTACGGTAGCAGCCATTTCTTCAATGGTCAATCCAAGTTCTTTCCCCTTTTCAACCACCTGGGTTATATGGAGCAGGGTTTCAACTGGACGGATAAACATGACGGAGTTGTCTACAACCGTGTGAGAAGCCAGGAATTCCATTAACGCGGGGTAAAACGCAGGTCTTGCACTATCCAACTTCTGCCCCGTTACAATGTAGTCATATCCTTTGGAGAAGGCATAGGAAGCACCTAACATCATAACTACGCCAGATTGATACGGGATTCCATAGAGGTTATTCTTCTTCATCACCATTAAAGGGGCTACCCCTGTTAGGTCAATGGTTTCGTGGTTAATGCAATACTTGTCGGCTATTCGTTGGATTGAGGGTTTTGCTGCTTCATTGTTAAGCTGTCCAATATCAAAATAAAGGCTGGACAACTCCCAGCCCTGCCCGTGCATTATACGAGCAGAAACGAGCGTGTCCAGCCCTCCTGTATTTAGAAGTATTGCCTTTTTAACAGCCACAGCCATTCTCCCGGTCGTGATAGATACAGCACCAATCCCCAACGAAGTTGCCTTGCTCATCATAATATCCCTTGTAACAATCGTCCCCTTCCTCACGCTCGAACGGACAATTAGGGGTAAGTGGTAAAGCCATTGTTAGCACCTACTTTCTAAATTATACAGCTTCAATAGTAGCATCAACTTTAATATCTACAGAGGTATCGTTTACAGGGGTTTCGTCACTGGTAGCCCTGGCACGAACCCAGATGATTTTGTTGGTCGCACCGATCTGAGCGGAAATAGTAAGGGAAGAACCCCAAGTACCGGGAGAACCAGCGTTATCGTCAGCTACTTCCCATTTTGCATTAGTAGTACCTAGAAAAGAAACTACTGTATTCTGCCCACTCTGGGTCTGATAACCACTGTCGCAACGGAGAGCCAACTTCATAGCGGCTCCTATTTCGTTGTTTGTAGCGTTTAGAGTAAAGCTAACTGCTTGGGAACCGCTGTTGTCCTCGGAAACTTGAGTACCGTTAGCTCCCCCAGCGGTGGGGTTACCTTGATATAAATGGATATAAGCCATTTCCTTTTTCCTCCTTAATAGTGTTAAATAGCCTCTCGGCATTCGCCGAGTCAGATGGCGCAAGGCTTTGCTTGAACCATCAATATTGAATTCCTCCTACTTTTCGGCAGGGGGATTTCATTTTTT
>JAVSMW010000012.1:0-58804 GCA_032027005.1 Thermincola sp.
ACACACTCTATCAGATTTAGCCGAAAGGTTATTACAGGCTCGGTAAGGATTTATTATGGTCAGGCAAAGGTTATCATAGGTTCTGTAAGGTTCCGTAGCAGCCGAAAGGTTGCTGCGGGGTCTGTAGGGATCTATGGTAGCCGGCGGTAGGTTGTTATGGGCTCTTTTTATGAAGGCCCCGTCTTTAGCGGGGTTCTTCTTTTTTCTGGGCTAAGGTGGGTGTGTTCCAACGGGGCGCCTATGAAGAGAGACTTAGCTTTGCCTGGCAAATAACGGCGAAGCTTAGTCTCTCTCATACTATCTTCCTTGTTTCGCGTCCTTCAGCCATTTACCTAAGCAATATAATCATGATAGTACGACCAGGCCAGTAATCACTCACTCCTACGTCGTTCGTGAACTGCCCGTTATCAGTCTCGCCCCTTATGGGACACAGCCACTTTTACTCTAAGATAAAAAGAAAACCCACAAGCGGGGCCTTCAGTAAAAATCGTAGTATGGTCTAGGCCGGTTCCAACGGGGTGCCTATGTAAAATTTTTTCTATATTTTTACATGTATGATAAAGCCAGGTTAGGACAAAATAATGACGTAAAGGGTTCATAACAGCCGAGCGAAGATCATTACAGGCTCTTAACAGGGTCTGTGGTGGTCGAGCAAAGGTTATTATGGGGTCGTCAAAGGCTCTATAATAGCCGGAGCGCAGATTATTACCGGCTTCGTATGGGTCTGTAGTGGTCCGAACGATCATTATGGGCTCAGTAGAGGTCTGTAATAGTCGAGCCACGATCATAATGGGTTCTGGAAGGTTTTTTCAGTCTATCTGATGCTACAGCCTAAGGGTTTGTAATAGCCGAAAGGTTATTACAGGCTCGGTAGGGATCCATTGTGGTCAGACAAAGGTTGTCATAGGTTCTGTAAGGTTCCGTAGCAGCCGAAAGGTTGCTGCGGGGTCTGTAGGGATCTATGGTAGCCGGCGGTAGGTTGTTATGGGCTCTTTTTATGAAGGCCCCGCTTTTGGCGGGGTTCTTCTTACTTTCCTAGGCAAAAGTGGCTGTATCCCAACGGGGCGCCTATGAAGAGAGACTTAGCTTTGCCTGGAAGCTTAGTCTCTCTCATACTATCTTCCTTGTTTGGCGACCTTCTGCCATTTGCCTAAACCATATAATCATGATAGTACAACCAGGCCATTGTCCGCTGTTTTATTCTATAGGTAAATTATGCTGTTTTAAAAAAGATAGTTTATCCCAGTAGCCTCTTTGAAATAAAATCTTATTGTTTACTATTTGAAAAAAACCGCAACCTCTCAAACCTAATGGGTCACGCCACTCTAAAATTGCCCATTGACCATCTTCAAAGATGTTTTCAACAATGCAAACCATTTTTGTTTGAGAGAACTCTTGTTCGAACATACTCTTTATTGCCTTTTTTCCCGATAACCGGCTCGTTAGCAACCTGATGGTTTTTTGCATTGTCATCATATAAATTTGAAATAGTTTCTACATCCGCATTGTTAAATGCATCAACCCAATGACAAAGTATTTCTTTTGGTCTCATATAAATTTATCTCCTGGCTTCCTTATATTTTTATCCTGCCAAAAGGCAAAAAATCAGATGCTTTGTACAAGGAGAATCCCATATAAGACGAAAATATTTAATAAGTTTTTTAAGAAGTTTTTTAAGGAGATGCAAGATATGAAATTAAACCTAAGTGATTCATGGCAAAAAGCATTAGCTATTATGGAAAAACAAGTTAGTAATCCATCATATGAGACTTGGATTAAGCCTATTCATCCCATTGATTTCAGTGGTCAGACAGTAATCCTACAAGTGCCGAATGATTTTGCCAAGGATTGGTTGGAAAGCCGTTATTATGACTTGATAAAGACTTCTCTTGAAGGCGTAACAGACCAGGAAATATGCCCTACTTTTGTAGCTGTCTCTGAGGCTGATGAAACTGTAAATGGTAATAAAACACCGGTTGCCGGTAAAAGCAGTATAGAATGGATGCCGGCTAAATTAAACTCTAAATACACATTTAACTCCTTTGTTGTAGGTGAAAGTAACAAACTGGCTTATACCGCTGCACTGGCAGTAGCGCAGTCTCCGGCTTTGGCTTACAATCCACTTTTTATATATGGTGGGAAAGGACTGGGCAAAACACACCTCATGCAGGGCATCGGAAATTTTGTTACAGAAATTAAGCCGGAAGCAAGAGTATCTTATCTTTCCTCTGAAAAATTTACTGATGAATTAATAAAATCAATCCGAGATGACAATACAGTCGAGTTTCGAAACAAATACCGAAGCTTGGACATCCTGCTTGTTGATGACATTCAATCCATTGCTGGCAAAGAGCGTACTCAAGAAGAGTTTTTGAATACCTTCAACGCATTGTACGAAGCAAACAAACAAATAATTATCGGTAGTGATAGCCCTCCAAAGAACTTACCCAGCCTGGAAAAGGGGCTTATTTCCAGATTTAAAGGAGGGCTTGTCGCAGAAATTCAGCCTCCAGACAATAAAACACGGGTATCTATTTTAAGAAAAAAAGTTGATTTAGAAAATCTTCATGTTCCAGATGAAGTATTAATCTACATAGCCGACCAAATTCAGTCTGATATTAGAGAACTAAATGGTGCTCTGGCCAAAGCACTTCTATATTCATCTTTGAAGCAGACCGAAATCAGTATAGAAACTGTTACTGAAGCTCTGCAAGATTTGGTTTCTTAATCCCACGAAGTACTCAGTTATCTTACATTAGTCTGTGAGGGAAAAATCATTGAGCTATCAGTCAATAAAATGTATAATTTAGGCAAGATTATCTCACCAGGAGGTTCCAAATGGAAGAAGTTTTAAAACAAATTCTTGACGAATTAAAAAGAACAAACAATCGGCTTGAAAGTCTAGAGCAAGGTCAGAGTAAGGTTGAGCAAAGTCAAAGCAAGTTCGAGCAACAAGTTAGCAAGCTTGAGCAAAGCCAAAGCAAACTCGAGCAACAAGTTAGCAAGCTTGGGGAAGGACAAAGCAAACTCGAGCAACAAGTTAGCAAGCTTGGGGAAGGACAAAGCAAACTCGAGCAACAAGTTAGCAAGCTTGGGGAAGGACAAAGCAAGCTTTGGAAAGGGCAAACCAAACTTGAGGAAGGGCAAATCAGATTAGAGCAAGGCCAGCAAAGAATTGAAAAACGATTAAATGTTATTTTTGAGCAAACTGCTGGCTTGGCCGAATTTCGCACTGAAACACTTCAAAGACTGGACAATATTGATGCTAAATTCGATATCCTTGCCGCCGAAATGGGCAAACAAAAAATTGACATTGAGTTGCTTAAAAAAGACGGTGTAATAAGCAAAACAAAAAAACCAGCGTCCATTCTAGACGTTGGTTTTACTCTTTGCATATGGTGGGCGATGACAGGATCGAACTGCCGACATCCTGCTTGTAAGGCAGGCGCTCTCCCAGCTGAGCTAATCGCCCATATTAATATCAATTTAAGATAACTCTTCAATGGTGACCCCTACGGGATGAGTTGCTACGAGACTTGGCGCTTCAGCGCCTTAGTCGAGTGCATACCTTTGGTGAACCCGTATGGGTGAGGTAATCCCGTTGATATCCTAACTCTAGAACACTATTATATATATCAACCTTCACTAGTTAAATAGCACTATGGTGACCCCTACGGGATGAGTTGCTACGAGACTTGGCACTTCAGTGCCTTAGTCGAGTGCATGCCTTAGGTGAACCCGTACGGGTGAGGTAATCCCGTTGATATCCTAACTCTAGAACACTATTATATATATCAACCTTCACTAGTTAAGTAGCACTATGGTGACCCCTACGGGATGAGTTGCTACGAGACTTGGCACTTCAGTGCCTTAGTCGAGTGCATGCCTTTAGGTGAACCCGTACGGGTGAGGTAATCCCGTTGATATCCTAACTCTAGAACACTATTATATATATCAACCTTCACTAGTTAAGTAGCACTATGGTGACCCCTACGGGATGAGTTGCTACGAGACTTGGCACTTCAGTGCCTTAGTCGAGTGCATGCCTTTAGGTGAACCCGTACGGGTGAGGTAATCCCGTTGATATCCTAACTCTAGAACACTATTATATATATCAACCTTCACTAGTTAAGTAGCACTATGGTGACCCCTACGGGATTCGAACCCGTGTTACCGCCGTGAAAGGGCGGTGTCTTAAACCGCTTGACCAAGGGGCCATATGGGATGTGAGATGTTAGAGGTTGGAGGTGAGACTCCACTCTTTGTTATATTTTTTGTGAAAAGTTGGCAGTCGAGATTCCCACCTCCAACTTCCCACTTCACACTTCACAATTGGTGGGCCCACCAGGGATCGAACCTNGGACCAACCGGTTATGAGCCGGTCGCTCTACCGCTGAGCTATAGGCCCAACTCCACCAGAAGCTTATGACCACTGAAAAATGTTTTTAAAATGGCTCCCCGGGCAGGACTCGAACCTGCAACCTACCGGTTAACAGCCGGGTGCTCCACCATTGAGCTACCGAGGAACGCTCCAAGTGACAAAATTCATTATACGATAGTTTGGGAACTTGGTCAAGGCTATTCAGTATTATTTAAGAGAATTAGTAATTACTTTTCTCCGCTTTACCCCTGTTACCTGTTTAATACTCACCTATTCTAAAAAATCTTTAAGCTTTTTGCTTCTGCTTGGATGACGCAATTTCCGCAGGGCTTTAGCCTCTATTTGCCTGATTCTTTCCCTGGTCACACCGAACTCCTGACCGACTTCCTCAAGAGTCCTGGACCTGCCGTCATCCAGCCCAAACCTTAATCGCAGTACTTTCTCCTCTCTAGGTGTAAGAGTTTCCAAAACTTCTTCCAACTGTTCCCTGAGTAGGATGAAAGAAGCGGCTTCAGCCGGAGCAGGAGCGTCCTGGTCTTCTATAAAATCACCAAGATGGGAATCTTCTTCTTCACCAATGGGAGTTTCCAGAGAGACAGGTTCCTGGGCAATTTTCATGATCTCCCTGACGCGCTCTACTNGAATATCCATCTCATGAGCAATTTCCTCCGGGCTTGCTTCACGGCCAAAAGTCTGAAGTAACTGGCGCGAAACTCTAATCAGCTTGTTTATGGTCTCCACCATATGCACAGGGATCCGGATTGTTCTGGCCTGATCGGCGATAGCCCGAGTTATTGCCTGCCTAATCCACCAGGTCGCATAGGTGCTGAATTTAAAGCCTTTTCTGAAATCAAATTTCTCCACTGCCTTGATTAAGCCCAGNATTACCTTCCTGAATCAAATCCAGGAAAAGCAGGCCCCGGCCTACATAACGCTTGGCAATACTGACTACCAGCCTTAGGTTAGCTTCAGCCAAACGGCGTTTGGCTTCTTCGTCTCCTAATTCCATCCGTTTTGCCAAATCTATCTCTTCGTCGGCAGTTAGGAGGGGAACCCTGCCAATCTCTTTAAGGTACATGCGGACAGGATCATCTATACCAATTCCGTCAGGAACCGTTAAATCAACCTCAATATCCTCAGCTTCACCTTCGGCCTCTACTACTTCATTATCAAGAGGCTCTAATTCGGCGACTTCCGGAACCACATCTATACCAACACTGGCCAGCTTTTCATAAATATCATCAATCTGCTCAGGGTTAAGTTCGGTGCCCTGAAGGCAATTCATTATTTCAGTATAAGTAAGAATACCTCGCTTTTTGCCTTTCTCAATCAGTTCCTGAACTCCATCAATCTGAGTGACATCCTTTGACATGTACTTCCCCCCTTTCCTGAAAAACAATAAATTTATCAAAGCAGCCTGGAGTATTCCATAAGAAGTCTGTTTCTTAACTCCTGATCACGGTTCCTGTCTGCTTCTTCCATTAATCTTAGAAGTTCTTCGCGCTTTTTCCGATTTTCGTCTTCCCGAATAGTTTTCAAGCAGTCTTCCATAACCTTCAGCTTGTTTTCCGCGGGTACTTCCCAGGACATCATTTTACCAAGTAAAGCCAAAGTATCCTGATCCTCTGTTCGGTCAAAAAGTGCCGCTGGTTGATAATCTATGCCTTTTTCTGCCATTTCATTCAGTAAGCCTATGATATTAAGATATTCCCGGCTTTCAGAAAAAATAATACCTATCTTCTCCTTGACTGTCAGGAATACACTTTTATCATCCAACATCATGGCCAATAAAACATCTTCAGCTTTTGATCTGGCATCTTTATCTTGATTCGAGACAACCTTTGGCGCGAAATGATTATTGTTATTATCCCTTAAATCAGTAATTTTATCCCGATTACTCCAGGAATTTCTTGCATTATGGGCATTTTTCTCAACTTCTGCCCTAATTGCTTCCGGACTCAATTGCAAACGCCTGGCTAATTTTATGATAGCTTCGTCTTTTTCAATCTCGTTCGATAAATTCCTGATATTAGGTATTACTTCGCTGGCAATCTTAAATTTTCCTTCTAATGTATAGATATCAAATTTTTCCATAGCCCTGTCTGTTTGATATTCCCAAAGAGATAAGGCTTTTTTGNTAATAAGCTCCAAAAATTCATCAGAACCGTGTNTCTGAATAAAATCATCNGGATCTTTCCCATCCGGTATGTTTACAACTTTCACCTTACAACCCAAGTCATNCAGGAGCTGCCATCCCTTAAGGGTAGCCTTTACGCCGGCGGTATCCGCATCATAGGCCATAACTACCTCTCTGGTGTAGCGGGACAGCAGTTTGCCCTGATCCCGGGTCAAAGCCGTTCCCAAAGAAGCTACTACATTTGTAACACCGGCCTGGTNGCAGGATATGACATCAAGATAACCCTCAACTATTATAACCTGATCCGCCGACCTGATACCATCTATAGCCCGGTTTAAACCATACAGCAGATTGCCTTTATTAAACACCATAGTTTCCGGTGAATTAAGATACTTGGGAATGCTTTCATCCAGTACCCGTCCACCAAAACCGGCTACCTTTCCCTGTGCCGTGAAAACAGGAAACATCACCCTGTTCCGGAACCGGTCGTAATAACCGGGTCGGCCTTTGGTCCTGGGCAGTACTAAACCCAGTTTCTCCAAGGACACAGGTGAATGACCTTTTTTCTTTAGGAATTCCAAAAGACTATCCCATTTTAAAGGAGCATACCCAAGCTGGAACCTTTCAACAGTTTGGGGTGTTATTCCCCGGCTGCTCAGATATTGTCTGGCTTCTTTTGCAGTCTGATGATTCAGTAAAATATAATGATAAAAATCTTTAACCAACTCGTTAAGCTTATAGGACCGTTCTAACTCTTTTAACTTTTCACTCTGTTCCTGGCCAGCTTCTTCCGGAATACTGATGCCTGCTTTTTGAGCCAACATTCTGACAGCTTCCGGAAAACTAAGTGATTCCCTTTTCATCACAAATGTGATAACATTTCCGCCTTCCCCACAACCAAAACAACGAAATNATCTGTTTGTCCTGGCTGACCATAAATGACGGTGTTTTTTCATGATGNAAGGGACACAAGCCTACATAATTTCGTCCCTGTTTTTTTAAACTGACATAATCAGAAATGATACTGACAATATCATTCCCTGAACGAACCTGGTCAATTATTACATCAGGAAGATATCCTCCCAATACTCTCACCCTTTACCCCGGAACATATGTTTTATCATATGTTTAACATTCGACTTAATTTTGTGTTATCCTTCCGGGGCCTTCAACCCATAGCCCGAAAAAATTGCCATTTTTTGCCAAAACAAAGGTTCAAGTTAGTAACAATTTTTGTAAAGTCCGCCTGAAGTGCTTTCTGTCTTCTGCGTCAAAAGCCCTGGGCCCCTTTGTTCTGCCCCCGGCTCTGCGGATTTTGGCATCAATATGTCTCTGAATTAATAATCTGTCAATGTTACNATTAGTATAAATAAACCCTCTGGGCGAGACCGGAGTGGCACTTTTNGGCCAATACCAGAGACGCTAATCCGTAATCGCCGGTCACAACAATGTCCCCTGGGCTTACATTATTCAAGACTGCCATATCCGCCGCCTGAGGTAAATTATCTACTGTAATGACGGAAATTTCAGACTCTTCAAAAGCAAGCTGATGGGAAACACTGGCTACCATTAAGACTCTTGTTGCCGTTTTTACGGCTTCTTCTACAATTATATCTTTGACAGGACAAGAATCAGCATCTACCAAGATTTTAAAAGCTGTTGTACTACTATTCGCTGTCACGAAATATTTTCCTTCCCTCACCGACAATTTTTTTAAATATTTAGGAAAATATTGCTGCAGCCTTTTTTTGATTAGGCAAGTGAAATACCCATAACAAACAATATTATAACCATATTTTAACATTATATGCCATCTAATCTAACCACGGTTTCGGTAAAAATTTTTCAGCATAGTCTTTCAGGGCGTACCGGTCGGTCATTCCGGCAATATAATCAGCAGCTACCCTGGCCAGATNGCTGTGGGGCTTCCTGTCAATCAAATCTTTGGGCAGTAACGACGGGTTTTCATAATAATAATAAAAAAGGCTTTGCAATATCTTTTTGGCTTTGGCCTCTTCAGTTTTTGCCTCTGAACCTACATAAACCCTGGCAAAAAGAAAATCTCTGATAGCATTCATAGCCTCCCAGATTTCGGGCGTCATTTGAATTTTAGAGCTGTCCCNAACTGGATTTAATCATGTCCATTACCATTGTATTAATTCTGGCATTATGCCGCTCCCCCAGAANTTTTCAGGCATTCAGCCGGCAGGTCTTCAGGTTTTAGAATACCGNCTCGCAGGGCATCATCGATATCATGATTAATGTAAGCAATCCGGTCAGCAATTTTGACAATACATCCCTCAAGAGTGGCCGGATCCTGCTTGCCTGTATGGTTCAGGATGCCATCCCTGACCTCCCATGTCAGATTCATGGGCTCCAATATCTCAACTACCCTCAAACTTTGTTTATTATGCCGAAAAGTCAGGTCAAAATCTTGAAGTATTTCGTTTAGGGCATCCTCCCCAGCATGTCCGAAAGGCGTGTGTCCCAAATCATGCCCCAGGGCAATAGCTTCAGTCAGATCTTCATTCAATCTAAGGGCTTTGGCAATGGTGCGGGCGATTTGGGCAACTTCCAGAGTGTGGGTTAGCCTGGTCCGGTAGTGGTCACCGGAGGGTGCTATAAAGACCTGGGTCTTTTGTTTCAGCCGGCGAAAACTCTTGGAATGAATAATCCTGTCGCGGTCACGCTGAAAAGCGGTCCTTACATCACAGGGTCTTTCCTCAACTACACGACCTTTTGATTCCCGGCTGAGGGCAGCATATGGCGACAGCTGTTCCTTTTCGAGTTGTTCGGTGCGCATTCTGATTTGCATAAACCCACCTACTTTTCCGGTTCAATTTAATNCCCCGATCTACTTATCTTCTGCGAAGCTCTATTGTTGCCTCGGCCAGTTCAGCCACCCGGCGTCCCATAATGGCTGCTCTGTTCAAACCATTTTGGTCAGCAGCAGCCGGCTTTTGGGCACAAGCCCCATGGTGACCCGNCATCATCGTCAAAAAAGCCGTCTCCTACCACAGTCATCCCCTGAACCAACATGATGTCGTGCATCGCCCCAATAGTTTTTTCCTGCCCCCCAAAACGGGATGTCCCGACAGAAACAGCTCCGCCTACAACATTCACCAGTGACCTGTGATTACGCAGGGCTCGTGATTTATCCCAAAAGGCCTTGAGCTGAGCTGATAAACTGCCAAAATGTACCGGACTGCCCATAATGATGCCATCAGCTTTTTTCATTATTTCAAAAGCATCAATGAGGTTGGTGTCCTTGGCGCAGGCGGTTTCACAATTAGGTGTACAGGCGGTGCAAAAGGGCTGATCCACCCCTTTTAAAGCCTCTGCAACATGCAGGATCCTGGTTTCTGCTCCTATCTCACCGGCGGCCTGTAATGCGGCCTGCAGCAGAGCCACGGTATTGCCTTCGCGGTGCGGACTGCCGTTTNAAACCTAAGATTAACAAATCANCCACCTCGAATAAATTTGATATAGTTTATATATTATTCTCGCAAATCAAAAATGTTCCTGCTATTCAAAAGAACAGATGACAGAATATNCCGGGCCCCTTTTAGTCAGTTTGCCGCGCATTTTCCTTTATTAATCCTTCCTCTCAAGAAACAAAAAAAGTTCTGGTNAGAAATAGATTCTACCAGATTGGAAAATAGGTCAAAACCTTCCAGTAAAGGAAGGAGANTGGCTAAATTATAAAGGTGCCTTCCCGACCCTAAGAATATGAAAGCCCCCACTTCAGAAGTGGGGGTGCAAATATATCTTTAATAATATACATCCCGCCTCTTCTCCGAAGGCCGTTATGTTTTCAAGCAGGCAGGTCTCCTGACTCATGAATCATTGTGCTTTANCCCCTTNCCCCGGTTTATAACCGAGTGGTTTAATGTAAGCACTACTCATTTACAGTGGCGGGACCGTTCAGGACTTTCACCTGATTCCCTATTATCCCCATCGGGGCACCTGTTGATTCTTTATTTATTTATATTTTAGTATAACATAGTTAAAACTCGCCGTCTACAGAATTATCCTGATTTTACTTATCAGTTTTAATCTTGGCATTTCTGCAGTATTCGCTCCAATTGTCAATGNTGTCATCCTCGATCATTGTCACATGGGTATAGCGAATTTCGGGAAACTTTTGCTCAATCTCCATCTTAACTGCAAAATTAATGTCATCTACCTGGGCCAGAGTCAGGTTTTTATCCCCTTCTATAATCAAATTCAATAAATAAGCTTCTGCCCCTACCCTCATTGTTTTGATGCGATGAATATCTTGTACATGGGGCAGTGCTTTGGCAAAATCCCCGATTTTACAAACAAGATCCGGGCCGGNCGGATTCTCCGGTGATGCTGGCCATATTNTCCCTGGCTGTATAAAACCCTATGGTTAAAAGCATGATTCCGATTATAATAGAGGCCAGACCATCATAAATAGTATTGCCGGTAAAATTGGCCAGCAGCAGGGCCAGACCCGCGATGATCAAGCCCAATAAGGCCGCAGTGTCTTCGAAAAAGATAAATCTGGTAGTTGGCGAAGCATCACTCAATTCCTCCATTGCCACGGGGACTACCTTATACCCGGNAAACCGACCGCCCGGCATCCATACATATTCCTTTCAGGGCAGAGTACAGACTGTATATCTCAAATAAAATACTGGCAGTAATTATACCAAGGTTTACGGCTACATGTTCCAAATGTTNCGGATGCAGTATTTTATTTATTCCGCCATAAATAGAAAAAGCGCCGCCTATTGACAACATCGCCATAGCAGCAWCGAAGGACCAAAAAAAGGCCGTCTTGCCATAGCCAAACTGAAACCTGGCATCAGGTGCCTTTCTGGACTGCCTGACACCNGCGAGTAAAAACAAGCCATTTGATGCGTCGGCCACAGAGTGCTTAAACTCAGCCAGCATCGAANGCCGAACCGCTTAATAAAGCTCCGGCAAGTTTCATGACCGCAATGGCTGTATTGGCCAAAAGGGCCGCTTTANTTGCTTTTTCTCCACCATGAGACATTTGCANAACTCCCCATTTATGTAATTACAATACTTAGTTTTTATTATACCNTTTTTGTGATTTTTCAGCAAGAAATTCAACACTGCAAGATGGCAACCTGAACGGCATCTCGGCTGATTTCGAGATCCGCCTGTTGGCTGATTTTTCTAATTAGTAACTCTGCANTGTAATGGAGTTATTCGAGNGATGGCAAAAACCACTTTGCTCTTTCCAGATAGCCAAGATGAAACAGGGCACTGAATTTGTCAGCTTTAAACTGCATCATCCAGGTCTTCAGAGGATCCTGCAGCTCTGATAGATCCTCCTCAATGACAAAGTCTGAGGATGTGAAATAGGCGCATATTTGCTGTTCTTCCTGTTTTTTTATGCGTGGCATAAAGGTTTATCCTCCGCTAATCGGTATGGTTATCTATGAATTATATTCTATCACAGTTTGTATTTTCACACAGCTATCATTTCCANTTTGCCTGGATTCGGCAAAGGACTATCCTTTTATAGAAACATAAAAACCGCCGATGAAGATGCTATTTCAGCACCTTTATCGGCGGGTAACATAAGCACTAACACATAAGCCATTTATAATCCTGCCGGCAGTTAACAATATAATCAACACTGGAGTTACCGGAACTAAAGCCCAGTCTGTTGTATCAATTGCTCCGGTCAGNTCCTCGCTGCAGCTGCCAGAAATGGTAGCCCGTAAGCTTTGGACTTACTGTCCATACTACATCTTAGCCAATTGCCCCGCCAAATAAGGTCTTTTTCACCAATTGGAACCAACGTATCGGATAATACACATAAACCGACTTGGCAGCATCTAATTTATATTTTCTCCTCAGCTCAGTCACAGAAGGAAATAACGATTGAATTATATATTTTAGCATCTTCGTCAAAAAGCCGGTCAGATTTTCTTGACGTATCATCATCAAAGTTACTAAGTCTAATTTTTTAGGTAACTCATTTTGTTTTAAACCAGNCTAATCTTTTTTGTAAATAGGCCNGTGGTTTTAATTCTGACAANACCCAGCCCGGAACAGAAACCTTGATCANGGATACTGCATAATAGAGCGATACATATACCCGAGTAGATATTCGGTATCTTTTAACATTTTCCACNAATTGCTTCCAGTCAACTGATTTGCCTTCCATTTTTAAAACCTGGTCNAACATCCAAGACAGTTCTTAAGGTATGAAAACCGTGATCTGCCGAATGCACACAAAGGTAAAATATTAGGTCAGATGCTGCCAGATCGGAACGTACAGCTTTACCAACTGCNTTAGTCGTAGCCCGTGACCATATCTCAGACAAGTTAATGTATTTATTACTATAACGGGTCAGGTGAAAATGCAGTTCTACAACAATTGGGCCCTTTGATGTATTTTTTCTTAGATGATAATGGTGTTTACTGCATGTTTCGTTAATTTCTTTTTCGACAACCTCAATATATCCTTGCCGCAATAANACATCCTTTGCCTTGTCAATACTGCTTTCCTCTACTAGCAGGTCAATATCACCACTGTNACGCAAACCCGAATCATTATATAATCNCTCTGCTAAATGCACGCCCTTTAGGACAACGCACCTGATCTTATGAGTAGTTNAAATCTTTCAGTATTTCTTCAGTTTCACCCAGAAAACAANTATTGCACAACAAAGTTTTATAGTAAGCTTGCTTTAGGCGGCATATGACATTTTCCGGCACACCTTCATTCGCCGTTTTTCTGACGGTATCAAATANCCAACTCTGTAACTTTATGATTATCAGCATCGTCTAAGAGCTTATCCCAATCTTTGATGCCGAAGCTGGAAATCGATTCTGTCTGAAACAAAGAAATAAGTTCTGATCTGCTCATTGNCNNCACATCCTCCTTTAGACACCCAATTTTCTACTGAGTTATACTAATTTAGGTGTNCAAATAACGAATCTACAAGGTTGCATTCTGGCCGGAATGAAGATAAAATAAATTTAAGCATACTTTGCATTTTATTCCTTGATCCAATCTACTTTTACGGACGGTAAATGGATGAATAATAATAGTATTGATGATAACAAACTAAAAAAAGAACGGTTAAGTGCGGCTTTTTGGTCTTGCTTAAGTCTNTTGCTTAATATTGGTTTTTGGGCTCTTTTAGTCTATTTAATAAGCACCTATGTTGCAAACTTCTCNATCTAAGGTTCTGCCNGCCTTAATGGCTGGAGAAACGGGCTGCAAACGGAAGTCGGCGGGCGGATTTGCAAATTTAGGCCGAGAGGTAACAATATAATCCGTCCCGGTGATGTAATAAGGTTCTTTTNGACGGCTTGGAATAATGCTTTTGGATTAANTTATGGGACATTTTTACTCTCGCTGCATCTGCCCCGTCAGTCGCATACAGGGGAAAAGTCCAAGAATTTCTGCCATGCAGTATATTGTTTTTAACGGTTATATTTCGAGAGTCCGGATTGGTAAGCAAAATACCTGCTGTGTTAATGTTATAACATGTGTTGTTTAAGATAAAAATGTCCGTTATAGGATGTGCATAGCCTGAGTGACCCCAGCNTGCGATGACAAATCCCCATTGGGTGTTATAAACCACATTATTATGTAAATAAATCTTTTTTAATACTCCGCCTTTTTCGCTTCCAAGGGCTATTCCAGTTGCTAATCCAGGCTTAGGCTGATATACCACATTCCTATATANCTGCGATATTTTCTTGTCTTNCCCCGGTAAGCGTCTAAGTAAATCCCCAGTTTCTGAAAGTTATAAACAGTATTAAAGGCAACAATTCCATTTTTACAGCCATCTTTTACACTAATCATTTCCCCGCCTTTGCCCTTNGGAGACGGTGGAGTCGTACCGTTNCTAACAATATTATTAGTAATTGCAAACCCGTCTACTTCAGACAAAGACAGGCATTCCTGGTTACTCTTGACGGTATTGCAAGCATAATCAACAATATTATTGTCTATCACAATATCTTTACCGTAAATAACAGATATCCCTGAGGCCNAAAGTATTATAAATTTTACAGTCCTGCACCACAATGTGACTGGATTCCNTTGGATTAGATCGATACTGCCTCCCGATACCGAAGGCGGCGGRAWTTTGTATAGTTAAGCCGATTAACTTAAAATAGCTTTTTTCATTGGTGTCAATTAATCCGCCCCAAAGAGTATGGCTGCCTGCCCATTTTAANCCAGCCCCGTCAATTACCGGAACTTCGCCGGGATAGTTCCTGATAGTGATAAGCTTTCCCGCCCGCCCTGACCTTTTCAGTACAACCCTTTCGCGATATTTGCCGGCCCTGATATATATTGTATCTCCGGCTAAGGCAACATCTACTGCCTTTTGGATTGTNTTAAACGGTTTTGCGATTGTCCCGGAATTTGAGTCGTTACCATCAGGGCGCACATAGTAATATCTCTTGCCGGCCTCCGNCCAGGAAGGCTCCGGCTGCGGAATGAACAATAAAGCTGTAAGGGATAAATAAGCKACTGCAATGAAAACCGCAATTAAAGNGACGGCCTTTTTGATCATCTCAAACAATCTTGGTATCCTTGCTTCCGGCCTTTTCATCCTTGGCTTACCCTCATAGCAGCCTCCTTATTTATTGGCAATTTCCCCATTGACATATATTTTCTGTTGCGTATTAATGCCAGCCACGCATATTTAATGAAACAAATTGCGGCATCGGCCATGTTGAGCCGCTCCAGATCTCTATACACCTTCCAGACCCAGGATGAAGCCTTTAGCTTATTTCGGGAAACAGAGTNCCTGACCACCCTGTAGGACGATAAATCCTCTTGCAGCCCATAGGCTTTATGGCCCTTTTTCAAAATATCCAGCCACAGTACAAAATCTTCCGGAGGTATGTTTTTAAATTTAACCGGGCCTATTTTTTCCCGGTCGAGCAGTACTGTCAGGCAGCCTATCAGATTGGTGTTNGCGCAGTAATCCTTTATAATCCAAACAGTCGGGAACCTTAACTATTTCTTCGCTGATGACCCCTTTTTCGTTCATATAGCGGTATTGGGTGAATGAAAAAGATACCTGCCGTGTTTTCATGAATTTTAATTGGCGCTCCAGNTTTTTCCGGCAGCCAAAGGTCATCACTGTCCNAAAAAAGCGATATATCTCCCCTTGGCCTTTTGTAAGCCCAGGTTTCTGGCTTTGGCCGGCCCTCCGTTTTGTGGTGCGGCAATTAAATGGATCCGCTGGTCAAGACGTGACTGTTCCTCAACAATCCTGCGCGTATCATCTGTGGAACAGTCATCAATAATCAGCATTTCCCAGTTGGCATAGGTCTGATCCTTTACAGATTTAATGGTTTCCAAAATAAACCTGGAGGCATTATATGCCGGAGTGATAATAGAAACTAAATCTGACTCATTGTTCATGACTGCACTCCTCCAATTTAGAAATCAAAAAGCACCGATATTGCAGACCGCANCNCTGCCTGGGTTCTCCCGGCATTTACTGCAGCAGAATCTGCCCGTAGNATGAAAATCGAAAGGCGGATCCAAAAACCCNGGATCAGTAGTTACTTTGTAATCAGTCCCTGTAATGTAATAGGGTTCTTTTGCCGGCATGACATAATCCTTATGCAGCAAATTATATGACATGCTTATGCCTGCTAGGTTNGCTCCACCGACCGCATATAAGGGAAATGTCCAGGAATTTCGTCCATGCAATATATTGTTTCTTATGGTTACATTAAGACAATCCGGATTAGTGTGGTAAATACCTGCTGTGTTAATGTTATAACAAGTATTGTTTAATATATAAATGTCCTCCATGGTATGTTTGTATCCCCCGCCGCNCCAACCGGCTATAATAAACCCCCACTGGGTATTGCAGACAATATTGTGATGTAAATTAATATTTCTTAACAAACCGCCTCTTTCGCACCCAATGGCAATACCGTTTGTCAATTGAGGAGTAAGCTGATACACCACATTCCGGTAAACCTCGATATTTTCTTGTGTGCTTNGGTAAGCATCTAANAAAATCCCCAGCTTCCGATAATTAAAGACGGTATTATAAGCGACAACACCATTTTTGCAACCATCTTTTACATTAATCATTTCTCCTCCTTTCCCCACCGGAGCCGGAGGAGTGGTGCCATTGCAAACAATGTTATGTTTAATTGTGAACCTGTNCTATTCGGGATAAGGACAGACATTCTTGATTACTGATGGTTGTATTACAAGCATTGTCAACGATATTAKGTTCTATGGCAATATCTTCTCCTGAGATAAAAGATATACCGGCTGCCAAAGTGTTATATACTATGCAATTCTCAACTAAAACATNGGCTGGTTTTTTGAGGATTAGAACGATATGCCCTGCCGATNCCAAAAGCANGGGAGTTTTGTATGGTTAATCCTATTAAATTAAAATGACTCTTTTCATTGGTGTCTATCANCCCGCCCCAAAGGGTGCTGCTTCCTGTCCATGTTAATCCGGTTCCGTCAATTATCGCAATTTCGTCTGGATAGTTTCTGATAGTAATAGGTTGCTTAGGCAGCCCCGACCTTTGCAGCACAACCCGTTCATTATATGTCCCGCCCCGGATATATATTGTCTCCCCGGCTTCTGCCAAACTGACTGCTTTTTTAATGGTTTTAAATGGATTATTTATTGTTCCTGGCTCCAAATCACTGCCGCTTGGGTGAACATAATAAGATTTGCCTGTGACCGTAATTTCATGAACTTTCATAATAGCATCGCCACCTTATTATTATTAGAATTTTCATATCCCCTAACAGCATATTCTGCGCCAGATAATTTGCCCTACGTCAAAAGCAGTTCCTCCTTAATTATTGTTTAGAAACAATAATATCCGATTCAGTTTGCGGGATTAGTTTTTTAATTCTTGCAAANGTATCCATAAATACTTGTCGTTCTAACAAAAAATTTGCTAACAGAGCTGTTAAGCCGCACCATAATACAACTCCAAAGGCCCAGATCAACCATTCATATAAAGTAGACGCCGTGATACGGATCCAAAAATGGAACGGAAGATATGAGGTTATTACCACAAGAAAAATACGCGTAATGCGCACGAAGGTAATTGCGGGTGATGACTTAATGGCCAGGCGGGTAATGACTAAGATCAAATCAATCCCCCTATAGAGGGCGGCTGCAATCATGGCCAAAAGAACACCTGTAATATCCAAAAACTGAACAAGGATAAGAGATAAAATCAGTAAGATGACAACCTGCAGTATATTTACCTCGCGGGTTTCCCTGTATAAGCCGGCAGCGTTCACCAGGGCGGNATACGGGATGCGGATATTATGTAAGATTCNCCAGATTACAAACAGTACACCGTAAAGGGAATTAACATAATTTATATCAGTTATGCCTTTTGTATAAATACTGATAAAAGGACTTATTAATATTAGTGCACTGGAATACAGCAGCGTTATTACACCATAAAGGAAGAACTCAAACTGGGTATGGACTTTCCGCAAGGTGGCGAATTCCTTTTTAGCCGCCAAATCCCCTAAAGAGGCGGATAACCCTGTGGTGAAAATTGAAATAAGAGCAATCAGGCCGGTNAATACCATACTGTACACAGCAAATACACTGGCCATTTTTAACGAACAGAATATAGAGATGAGCACCACCGGCACAGACAGGTTCAGACTTATACTAAGCTGTAAAATCAAGGCATCCCATCGCCGGTTCAGGTGAACGGCATTTACCGGCTGGTCATATTTTATAAAGGGGTATTTATATTTCATATAGGTATAAAACAATAATGACCTGATTATGAATGAAACTAACGGCACCAAGCGCACAAGCACAATATTCGCGTGGTTCTTGATTAGTAAAATAGTTACCGTGAAATTAACAAGCAGTNGCCAAAATTGAGAATAATGAGACAACATATATTTTTTGGTCTGCCGTCAGCAAAACCCGGTATTTTGCCATAGTAAAAAAATCTAAAGCTCCNAACAGACCTATGACAAGCACNAAGTAMTGCTATNGGTCATAGGGTCTGTAGTTTCGCNTTTTTACCATAAAGGGGTACNAATATAGAAAGCACCATGACCAGAAGAAGGTATANCGCCGCTTGCCTTAACATACGATTTCTTAGCCAGTAANGACGATTCCATTAATCTCTTTTGTATCGCACTNCTGCCAAGGGTTTATACAGGGCATAGATTAAGNCACTCCCCAACCCGGCTTCTACGTAGTTAAAATAAGAAACAAACTGTACAATGGAAGATATAAGCCCATTTATCTCCGAACCATAAGTGGTGATATACAGCCTTGGCAGAATGAAGCCGCTCAGTAAAATCACAAGCTGTAAGCCTGCAAATGAGATAGAATTGTATACAAACTTTTTTGTTCTCAAGCAAATGACCGCCTNTTTTTTGAGTTTCTAGATTGCCATTTCACAGGGGTCCACATGTTGTCTCATGCCCTCCAATTCGCAGTCAAAAACTATTTTTTTGTATACATTTTCCATAGCAGTTCTTTCTTCAAGGGGAGGTAATTTCATATAATCACCGTATAATATTCTTAAATATTCCTCCCACTTTCGCGGGGCATAGTATAATCCGTCTTCAAACTCCATAAGCACCGGGCTGCCATAAATTTCCCGATTTAATACCTGTTTACTGTAACCATAGTGGCTAGCCGTGCTGCAAACCAACCCGGTATCCTCCTTTGCATCTTGAACCATTACTTTTTCTCGCATCTTGTGGAGCCATTTCAATCGAAGAGGCTTNAGCAGTATGGTAAAAAGCTTTTTAATCACATATTTTAAAGNAAAAAAATTCAATATCATAACTATAACAAGCCTTGAGCAAAATTATATTATCAATTAAAGCCAGAATCTTCTTTTGCCTGTTTCTGGCTCTTTTATCATCAGAAACATTGTCTAAGGGAAAGATATCGATATAAATTCCTTTGTGATGGTGCAGGTGTCTTGAACGNTTCTATCTCCAGGTACGTATTGTTTATACAGATACGAGACAAGGCCGGAANAAAATCAACATCGGTCTTAAAGCTTTGCAAAAAGTACTTGCCGGACAACTCCCGCCCGNAGCATTCCGCAAATCTGTCGTAATCCTCCCGATACATAGCAATATCCAGATCCATGTCCCAGGGAATAAAGCCTTTGTGCCGGACAGCCCCCAACAGAGTTCCGCCAATCATAAANTATKTAAGATTATTTCTTTTGCATATTCTGTCAACTTCTTTAAAGGCATCCAATTGCAATAGCTGCAGCTTTCTCACGTTGATATTTATCATCGTTACGCCCNTCATTTTCATTATTTTGGCCGGATTACCGCAAACAATGGCATAATCCGGCACATTNTTTGTGACAACAGCATTTGCTCCAATGANTACACCATTGCCAACTTTTACACCTGGTAAAATTGTCACTCTGNCCNNNCCCTATCCATACATCGTTTCCTATTGTGACGGGTTTTTCGTCATAAAAGCCTTGTCTCCACATTGCTATATCGGTTCTGTCAAAACGGTGGTTTCTTATGTAAATGACGCAATCAGAGCCCATCATTACNATCATTGCCAATATGGCAAGGACCCCCGATAGATGCGTTTATGCCTATTCCAGAATTATCGCCAATCGTTATCCGGCTTGAANAAAGGGCGCCTCTTTCAATANTTATGTTTTTCCCACACTTATCAAGCATCTGTCTTGCACACCAANCCCCTTATTGGCTTGGCAAAGAGGTNAACCCGGGCATAGGAAACCGGCAAATGCCTGGCAAATAAGTGATAACTTAAGTAACCAATTAACTTTCTGATTTTTCTAGCCATATGCATTACCCCCAAGCTGCTTTTCGGCAAGATAATTTTTCCCTATCAGGACTAGTAAAAAATAGTAGAAAAACTCATCAAAGCTGAGAAAGTCGAGGGCGAGCCACGGTAAGAAATATGCTCCANCAAGCATAATGAAAGTAATCTTGTTTACAGGTTCAAATTTAATTCGGTTTAACACCGGTGCGAAAGCCAGCCTCTGCCAATAATAAAGCAGTACACCGCCAATTAAACCTATTTGCCAAACAATTTGGATCATTGTATTATGTGATGCACGCAAATTAAGCAATATATTGGAGAAGCCAATGCCAAAAAACAACTTATCCGAGTTTGAAAACAGATAGTCCAAATACATTATTTGTAAATCTGTCCGACCGGTTGTAAAGGCACTCTGTGTAAATCTAANAACGTATTGATTTATTTCGGCGGTAAGTACATCGGAAAAATATGCAGCAATCACGACAGCTAAGATAACAATTAGTGCTCCTGCCTCATACATTACGTTTTGNTTTTTTGAATTTTAAAGAAAATACCCATAATGCCAGGATCGCACCCAAGGACAACAAAAACATTTTAGAGACTGATAATAATCCGAAAAATACCAGAGCAAGTACTGCTAAAAGCTGTAAGGGAATTAAANGGTTTTTTTGTGGTTTTACTCATAACCGTGAGAATTGCGGCAACAGCCATTATTATCTGCACGGAGTAAAAATTCGGATCTTCATAAAATCCGCTAAATCTGGTCAAACNGACTGATTCCNATTTATAAACATTAATATACCGGAGCATTTGCGGGAAATTCATGAGTATNTTTGATGCGGCAGAGGCTGATAAAACACCTGCGGTTAAAAACNAGTGTACACTTCTCAAAACTAATGTCCTTCATATATTGTTTGGCATATATTGGAATAAAAAACAGCATAATGATAAAGAAGAAATATGACATATCTATAGACATTTGGTTTATAAATTTAACCAGCAATGTATAGGCAGTAAATNAAAAATAAAAGTACAATGAGCTCTGTCTTGTATTTCTGCCGGTTTTTGAGGTCTGTTAAAAAGATAATAACAAAAATTGCCGGTACAACCAGGGTGAAGAAAGTAAAAGAATCAGGTCGGANGNTTTCAGGACAGGTGACCATGGCAGATAAAAAAGCNATTAGGGGCAGAAAATTGGCTTTTGGGGAAAATACTACCGATAACCAGAATAATGCCAAAGCGCCCAATATCAGCAGTTGTTTGTTGCCGGCGTGGCCAAGGGATAATACTGCCACATTCAGCAGTGATATAATCAATAATGTCAGNTTTTTCATGGTCCTCTGTNCACTTGATCAAGACCTCCCATTTACCAGGGTATGAAATTGGCCAACTGCTCTTTCGTTGGAATATTTCTGTCCGGCCAGATGTTCCCTGCATACCTGCAGCTTCTGGGGGTTACCCAATACGTCTTTCAATGTTTCATAAATACCCTGCTCGCTGTTTTCACAGACGAAACCATCTTTTCCGTCAGCTACCATTTCCTGCGCCGAGGTGGTATTTGTAGTAATTATTGGCAGCCCCAGGCATTTTGCCTCAGCAAAAACCATCGGGGCGGCTTCATGCAGGGANGGAAGTNAAAAAAACATCCGCATTTTTCATATACCGATACGGATTTTCCTGGTTACCGTATAAAAAAATAAAAGATGCAGATCCAGTAACAGAAATCCTATTCTCAATTTCTTTTCTTTGCGCACCGTTACCNATAATATGCCATTTANTCCGGTGCCCTTCTCTGACCAACCTGCTGATTACATCCACANCCCCGCAAAATACCCTTTTCAACACTCAAGCGGGCCACTGTCACAATATTTAACGAGTCACTTAGGTATTCCACAGGATTCTCCCCGGATTTGGCGATATATTCGGAGTATGTATGACAATTACCAACACAATAGGTTTTTTCCGCCAGCTCCGGGATAGCTTTGATAAAACTCCTCCGGCAGCCCTCAGAAACTGCCGCAATTGTATCAAAGCATTTATAAACTTGCCGGGAACGGGCCGTATACCCACCGTAATTCAAAAAATCACAGTGCAAAAATGTAATCTTCTGTTTGGCGTTKACCCTATCCAACACAAACTCGTTACATCCGCCATAAAAGTATTTTTCAGGANGCACTANTGCAAAAATGAAACAGCCGCGTCAAATNCGCTCAACTTTTCGTGGGTCCTGACAAGCAGCCTGATCGGCAGACGGTTGCCGAANACCTTGGCGAATAAAACAAGAGCAGCCCTGGCGCAGTAATATAAATAACCCTGACTTTTGATCTGGACCTGTGACATTCCCAGCAGCTTTAAAAAACCTGACCCTTCCAGCACCCTTGTCTGGACAGGAAGGCAATCCCGGTATTCACCGCTATTACTAAACACCAGCACGGTAACATCAAATTGGTCCTTAATTTCATGCAGCAAATTTACAAAAGAACGCTGTACCCCGCCCGTGGTAAGGTTGTTATTCACAATCAGCAGCNTTTTCTTTCCATTGCTCATANTGAAACCCCATCCTTAAATGCATTTATGCCATTAAACACAANCTTAATAGCCTTCAAATAAGAAAATCCGCTATTAGCTCTAAAANCGGGCGGCGATGTATAACCCCGCGATATACTTCATTTTAGGGAACGAATTTGCCATCAGCACACCCTTATCAAAGAAGAATTTTTCATGGTATCCCGTAAACCAGGTTGATNGTCTCTTGGATTGCATCAGCTATTTTTTGGGGATATGTGTATATTTTTAACCCCTTGGAGAGGGCCTCTCTTAAAAACAAGGTATCCTCTCCGGATGAATATTTAGCTCCCCCGCCAAATAACAGTGAAAACCAAATATTAGCTTTAAGCACGCTATCTTTCTTAAAGGCAACCTGGCAAGCACCAAACCTGGCGAAGTTAAAATATCCAACCTTCTTTATCCTGGTAATCTGGCGTTGCTTCGGATCTTTCAGATTTACAATATGAAATACAATAATGTCCGCCTCCGGCAGCKCATCAAAGGCCTGACCTACCATTTCCCGATAGTCCGGGCTGTAAATCAAGTCCTCATCCNCAATTAAACATATATCCCCGGAAGCNATGCAGCAAAGCNCGTGTTCCTGTTTTTGCCAACTCCCCGTTCTTTGGTTGAAACCACCTTGACCGTATTTCCCTCAATGCTATATTCCTGATACCAATAGCTGTCAGTCTGATTGCCGATTACCGCATTTGTTTTTAAGCCTAATTTGNTAATATAATCCGGCATCCTTTTGATTCATTGCAGCTACCAAAACTTCAATTGACCGCATCTGCCTCAMCCTTCATTTCTGACAATTGCATTAAAATTACAAAGTTTCTTGGNCAACTCAGTAGAAGATGTCCCAGCTGTATGAGGCAGGAAAACGATGTCAACANCCAACGGCGGAAAATAGCTCCTGATAATGCTTGTATAGAGCCGATCCCTTCCAATCATCGCCATGGAACATCACGTCAAATCTAAGCTGCTGCCAGGCTTCCATCTTCTCCATGTTCTTTTGGGCCACTACTTGGTCAACATATCGGATCGATTTTACAATCTCAATACGCTCCCTGTATTCGATGACANGCCTCTTTTGTTTATATTCCAAGACAAGTTGAKCAGTGCTCACGCCCACAATCAGATACTCACAATTTTCCTTCGCCCGACGCAAAATATTCAGGTGGCCTATGTGAAACAGGTCAAACANCACCGGTCGTATATCCGACATTGTATTTTTTCCCTGATAAACCCACAATTTTCGCTCCTTGGCTTTTCCGTAAAACGGCTTCCATAGAACCATCTCCTAAATTTATTCTGTAATTATCAAAGGCTTTCCAAATTAACGCAGTCAGGAAATTATCATCTGGCGCCATGNCCCGCTNAAGGATGACCCAAATAGTTATTATGAGCAGCTTAATATCCAGCCAGATNCCCTGGTTCTCAATATACTGCCTGTCAAATTCCAGCNTTTTCNGGCTGGGCTTAAGTCATACCCCCCATTTACCTGAGCCAACCCTGTTACCCCCGGTTTAACCCGGAGCCTTTCCATAAATCCGGGTACTTCCTTACTAAACTGCAATGTAAAGCAGGGTCTTTCCGGCCGCGGTCCAACCATACTCATTTCNACCCTTGAGAACATTAAGCAGCTGGGGTATTTCATCAATTCTGGTTTTTCGTAAAATCCTGCCCACCTTGGTGACCCGGTTGTCGATTTTACCCGCCCACTGGGGCCCTGCCTCCTCAGCATCGGTTTNCATACTTCTAAACTTAGTAATATTAAAAAGCCGCCCATCTTTGCCAACTCNTCTCTTGTATATNAAAAAACANGGGCCGGGAGTCTCTAACTTTATCAATATACTCACTAACAAAAGTAACNGAGCCGCAAATACAAGACCAAATCCCGCTACAAGCAAGTCCATAATTCGTTTGGCAGCTAAATAAAAGACAAGCCTGTCTAAAGCTAATCTTTCTTCCGCCTGATCCGTGTATGTATCCTGTCTATATAAAGACTGTACCGCTTGTCTTTCCAATTCGCACTACCTCCAAATATCACAGCCTGCTAATCATTTAATACTGTCCCCAAGATCCTAGCCCCGGCTTGCCCGAGCCNGGTTCTTTGCTTCCAAAGCCGCCTCAATTTTCGTCCTGCCCGTCCTGACTACCATAATCACGCCATCCGCCATAGAGGAAAGGACTGCGGCGTCAGCCCTGGTTAAAAGCGGCGGGACATCCAGCAAAAGGAAATCACACATATCTGCAAGCTGATCCAGCAGTTCTCGTGCCCGTTGTGTTTGCACCAGCTCAGAGGGGTTCGGCGCTGAAATCCCTGCTGTAACAAGCAGGAGGTTGGGGATGGAAGTCATTCTGACTACCCGGCCAACTTCCGCCCTTATGGCCAAAACATTGGTCACCCCCGCTTCGTTGGCCAGTCCGAATAACTTATGCTGTTCAGGAAACCTTAAATCAAAATCCGCGATGATCACCTGAGCGCCGGCCTGAGCAATAACTGCTCCCAGGTTGGCTATTATCTCTGACTTTCCTTCCCCCGGGCCTACACTTGTCACTAGGATAGTTTTTGATGGTTTGTCAATGGAACTGAATCTCAGGTTGGTTCTTAACATCCTAAAGGCCTCCGCCGCCGGGGACATGGGGTCTTCTTGAGCTAAAATGGCAAGATTATTCATTTTACTGACCTCCCAGGAATTAATTAGGTCTAAAATCACTGATTAATATTTTCAAAGGCTGAATTCAGCTTGCCACTGCGGCCACTGGTAAAAGTTCTCAACCGTTTAGCCTTATAAGGCTTATAGACAGGGACTTGTGCCAATACTGCCAGGCCCAGGCAATCTTCCACTTCTTGGGGAGTTCTTAATGTGCCATCCATATAGTGCAGCAAAAATGCCAAAGCAATTGATGCCATTAAGCCTATTACCGCAGCGACAATAACATTCTGCTGTTTCGGGGCTCTAATCGGATAGGTGGGAACAGAAGCAGGTGAAACTATACTAAGATTTGATTCACCAAGCCGGAGGGACTTTGCTACCTGGACCTCATTAATCTTGGCTTTAATCAGAGAATCAGTCTCTGCCCAGCGGTTTACTTCTTTACGGGCCAGTTCAACGGCATCCTTTTTGCCTGCCATCTCCACCTGCAGGTTCTTTAGCTCGGTTTCCAATTGAGCGACCCGTTGACCTAGGCTTGCCGCCTCTGCTCCTTTCTGAGCCGCATCAATCATTTTTTGGTTTATTTTCGCCTGAAAATCACGATATACGGGGTTTGTTTCCTCTATTTCATGACTTGCAGGCCCTGGGGTTCCGGCGATAGAATCCTTTGCAGGTTCAGCTTGGATAACATTCAGAGTGGTTTCTGAAGCAGAAGTTTTAGACAAAACTTTTATGGTGGGCGGGATTGCGCGAAGCTGGGACCTGGCCTGGGCAATACCGGCCAATATGCCCTGATGCGCTGTTTTGGCCCGCAGCAGGCCTGACTGGGCCTCTGCCAGATTCTTGACGGTTGAGGATATTGCCTGTTCCAAAACAACTACATTTGATTCGCCCACCTGCAGCTTCTGCAGGTTTGCTTCAGCCATCTTCAGTTCTTTAGCAGCAGTTTCACTCTGGTTTCTCAGGAGTTCAATGGATTTACCCATTTGCTGATCAACCGACTCATTCATAAAATTGAGGAATTCCTGAGTCACAGTGTTGGCGATTCGCTGGGCGGTATATGGGTTCGAATGTACTACCCTAACATCAATCAGGCTTGTGTCCTCAACCGGCTTAACACTGACCAAACCGGCTAATGTTGACGGACTGTAGCCCTGCTGGTCCAGTTTAAGCTTTTCTATTACCCGCGACATGACAGCATCACTTTGCAACTGGTTCACATATGTGTTAATAGTCAATTGGGGCACACTGGCCAGACTGTCCATCAGGTCTTCCAGGCCGACAACCTTGGCCGGTACCGAAGACGGCTTAGCCCGAGTGGCCTGGGTAGCTGAAACTACAGCTTTAGTCTGGTACACTGGTTGAATCAGGAAAGAATTGAATGCAATACCGGCGGCTAGGGCTATAAATGTTCCCACAAGTATTAATTTATATCTTTTTTTTAGCACAAGGAATAATTCGCGTAAATCTAACTCGTCACGTCTTCTGTATTTTGTTTGGTTCATTTTTCTTACCCCTCATTCTCGTTTTTGGAAAATTAAGGCAATGATTAAGAGCTTAAACCGGTTTGATTTATTAACAAACTGCTGAACAAACCTTTTTTTTCCCCGGCCAACTGATGAAAGCCACCCTTTTGCACGACTTTTCCGTGATCAAGTACGATTACCTGATCAGCATTTCTTACTGTCGATAAGCGATGCGCGATCACAATAATTGTCATCGTTCCCTTTAATCTGTTCAGTACTTCCTGAATCTTTGCCTCGTTTTGCGTGTCCAAGGAGCTTGTGGCTTCATCAAGAACTAGAATCAATGGCTTGCGCAATATGGCCCGGGCAAGAACTAACCTTTGCCTTTCCCCTCCCGAAAGCCTGACTCCCCGGTCTCCTACGACCGTCTCAAGTCCCTGAGGGAGTTTCTTTACAAATTCGGCGGATGCCGAAAACTCCAAGGCGTTCCAAATTTCTTCTTCAGATGCTTCCGGCTCGACCAACAGCAGGTTTTCCCTGATGCTGCCATTGAAAAGAAAAGGGTCTTGGGGAACATAGCTGATTAACCTCCTCAATGAAAAGATATTGTTACTCCTGAGAGGGACACCGTCAATTAAAACGCAACCCTTCTCGGGTTGCATCAGCCCCATCAGTATATCGATGAGCGTGCTTTTCCCTGCGCCCGAAGGGCCCACAATAGCGGTCGTACATTGGGACGGTATTTGTAAGGTGATGTCTTGAAGGGCATATATCTGTTCTTTTCGGTTATAACGAAAAAAAATATTCCGGCATTCCATAACCTTTTCGATCCGAGTAAGTTTTGAACCCTGAGGGCGATTGTCCTTTACCGCCAAGTCTCTGACTTCCTTACACTCTTTTTCCAGTTGTGCCAATTCTTTAAAGGCCTGAATATTAGTAGCAATTTGCTCCATGTTCGATTGTACGGTCATAAACCGCGGCCACAACCGGGAAATAATCACTATTACCAGTATCAACTGATCAAGGGGGGTGTTAAATACCCTAATCGATACAAAAACAAATACAGCGATTAGAATTGCGGAAGAAATTTTATATACAAGCTGTGAGGTCATGTTTAAATATGCGTAATCACATTGTCTATCCTGAATTTCCTCCAATAAAGAGTGAAACCAGTTCAGACGGCTTTCTTCCAGGTTATTGCTTTTAATTTCTTTTATGCCGTTTAATTGGTCGGTAATATTGGCCAAATGACCTTGGGATAAATCAGCTGCTTGGAAACCCAGCCTTTTCGCTTTTTTAGTATATTTTCCGGTGAAGACTATTAATGCCAACCCACATACAACTATTAATATAGTTATTTTGACTGATAACCATAATGCCAGCCCAACCTGAATTACACTAAATATAACTGTTGAAACTAAAAGGAGAAATGTGCCTAGTCCGGCATTGACACGCCCCAATTGGTTAGTTAACAAATTGACAAGGTCAGATTTTCTTTTATTAATAAAAAACTCCCAATTAGCTTCCAAAATACTTCGATAAATTTGGAGTTTTAAATGGACCATAAATCGCTGGCATATTTTTATATTTTGAAAAAATATCTTTCGGTGAAAAAAGCCTTGCCCCGTGACTAGAACAATATATAACCCTAAAATCAACGGCAGTCCAAATAATCTCGGGTAATTTTGGAGAAACTCGGAAATTACTAATATAGGACCTACATCGGTATTAATGCTACCAATTCCACTTAGGCTGATGATCGGGATTATCAGAAAAATCTCCAACCCCTGAAGCATACTGGCTAACACCATTCCCAGGAGATTGATGTAGATTTTCTTGCCGGAAAATGATTCCAATCTCTTGAAATAGTAAAATAAATACCTCATTCTCTACACCTCGCCTCTCCGGGGCCAGAACCATTTGACAAGTTAGCTATCGGATAAACATTTTGCAAACTTTCCAACTACGGCAAACTTCTTCATCTCGTCCGCTCCTGTGATATACTCAGAACCGCTGCGAAGCCAAGCATGTGCAATAAGTTTTGCATCGTGATCCTTAGCCGTACCCAAATAAAGAGTGCTCTCTATATTTCTCCTTTCCAGCATCTTCAAACCAGCAATGGCCTTGACAAAACACCGGCTTTCCCAGAATGTATACCGGCTGACAATCCGGATAGCCCGACAGACCTCTTTTAAAACCGGTTTGTTCTCAGAAACCGTGTTGTATGATGTCTCCCTCATTTGAGATCCCAATATAGGAGCGACCCTGATGAATGGAAGAAATAGCAATAATCTCGCCCAGCCTAAATAAATATAAGCCTCAATAATTAATAAGGTGGTTCTTTTGTCCAGAGTAAAAATTTTTCTAACAAGTTTTGCTATATTCATGCAACATTCCTGCTTAAGATCCGCCATTGTCGGTACGGATTAATCCTTCACCCAACAGATGGTCAAGAAAAGATACTACCTGTCCCTCACATTCTCTTGTTTCTATTTCGTACTCCTTTGTCAGCTGATTAATCAAATGATTTACAGGAAGCGGTGTTCCGATTAGTTCCCATATCCTGCTGCCTGTCTGGCCCAGGTTGTAATACTTCCCATTTTGAATACTTAGAATGACCTTCTCTCCGTCCATTACACCTACCGTATTTCCCTCAGCCTGTGCAACAGTATCATGCAAGGCAAGATTTTGGTACTTATTCATAATTTAGTCCCCCTTATTTAAAACATTTAAAATAACCGATGCTATACGAGGAGCGGTGAAATCACAAGCAGGGCGTTTAATTTGAAACAAATCAATTTGGTTCACGATTTTAGTTGATATGCTGAAATGCCATTCAATCAGTTCAAAACTGGAAATCAGTAAATTGCGGTACGTGTGACGAAGTAAAGTATTTAATTGTTGAAGTCCTTGAATTTGATGAACTTCAAGGTCATTGCTCTCTGTTTTGACAAGTTCAAAAACACCTGCCAGAGGCAGCAGTTCCGATGAGTATTTTGTAAGAACTGGTACAGCAAACTTGGTTTCCCGTTGGATAATAGGGCAGTAACCTTCGGTTTCCATCCCAAGACGCTGCAGGCTTTCCTGCCACAACTTTTGCTGGGGGTAAGACGGGAGCACAAAGACGGTATCATCGATAAGACTTGTAGCAATTACATCGTCACTGAGAAGCTGGTATCCTTGGTTCAGGAAAACCGAAGCAAGGGTTGATTTTCCTGCTCCGGAGTCCCCTATAAAACTATAAGCCTTGCCTTCAATGGCCACTGCGCTTCCATGAAGGGGAAGTACTTTCCGCTGCAGCAGCAATGCTCCCATGCAAGTACCTAAAATGAATAGTCTAATCTGATCCGGATCGGCTCCCTCTTTCGGAGATACAACAATTCTTTCGCCTTTTTGGACAGAAAACGTAGCCGTCTTAGGGATTTCAAACATAAGCAAATTAATATCAGCTACAGTTTTTTGGCAGGGAGATAATTCGCTCCATGATTTTGATAAATCCCCTGTTTCAATCATAATGTCTACCTTATCCACCGGTTGAGATACTTGAATTAGTTCTGGAAGAGGTATTTGACTTAAAATCTTTAAGCCGAAAGCCTTATAAACCATGGTTTCTCCCGAAATTATCATATACTGTCTCCAAACCACATCTTTATTAAAATAGAACAAGCCCTTAAAAAAAATTCATTTTCATCATCACACACAGCAATTCTTAACATAATACTACCTGCACTTGTTAACCGGCAGCATCACCATAGATTCTCCCGAATTTATCATTATTCTGTTTCCAGACCACATCTTCATAGTTAAAAGGAGGCCCTCATACTTTTGATGTATAAAGGCGCATTTGAACAAGCCCTTTTGTAAAGTTTCGTTCTCTAGCTTACATACTTGACTGGATCGTCCGGGTCGGGTTGAAACATGTCTGGAATCACTGTTCCAGGACCCGCCATCGTCATTTCGATGTCCAATGCTTCAAGTATCGGTTTTTGCCACGGCTTTTTCATTATTTTCACCTCCTTCATAAAAACTTTTTAATAAATCGATATGTAATAAGACTTCTCATTAAGACTTTAAATTCTGAATCAAAGGCGTTCTCAGGACTGGGCTTTGACCCAATTGCAGAAATTGCGGCCTTAACTGCTTCCAAATTCAAAAATTCCGAAACATTATTGTCTGCCATCAGCTTAAGGATTTCATCAATAAACTTATTCCACGCGGGAAGCATCCGGTGAACCCCATCGGCACCCTGAATGCCCCGTACCCGCTGGTTTAACCTGACTTCATCCGGCAAAAAGCCTTTCGTGCTCCTCCTGACAAGGGCCCGGTCCACACCGTTTTGCACACACTGTTCCTCCGGCAAGGCCATGCAAAACCTGACAACCCGCAAGTCATTGGTGGGGTCACGGTCCCATACGGAGTATCGCAAAGATAATTTTGACCCCATTGTGCCGTTCAAATTCCAGTAATAAAGCTGCTCAAACTGTTGTTTTCTGCCTTCATATATACTGGGCGTCGACGAACCGCCGATATTCACCCCCTGCTCGTGAAGTCTATTGAATACTCCGGTTTTCTTAGCAAACTCCGGATTAATAAGCTCGGGAAAGGTGTACCGGTCTTTTGGCGCAAATGCTCGTTCTATAAACGGAAAGGCTTTCTTTCTGACAATGGAGAGTGTCCTTCTCCTTCCTACGTCCATGTTATGGCAATAAAAATATATCTCCCGGTATAGCCGGATCCATTTTAGCTTTTTCAGAAGACTGGCATAGTAATCCAGGGCAGGCCCCCAGGATATGGTAAAGTTTCCCCTGGCACCGTTTAAGAGAACTCCAATATTTAACTTTTGGGCTTGCTCGTAGATTTCTTTTATCCAAAAGGAATTTTCAAAAAATTTATATGGCATCTCAATGGTTTCGAGCATATCATCGATTTCCGAAAAGGGGCTTTTCCCAGCGCAATCTAAAAAATTATCTTTAATGTTACCTACATATCTAATCGTTTTAATAATCAGAGGCCTCTCATCGGCAATTCTGTGCTTGGGTGTCCAATCAACAAAATCATCGGTTGGGACATAACTGAAGGTATATAATTTTTTAGCTTGTTCCTGTAGAGCCTTGGCAGCGAAGCTGACAACTGAACCTGAATCCAATCCGCCGCTCAAATGGGCACCAACATTACGGTGAGTACGCAGGCGAGCTGTCACCGCACTTTGGAACACATCACGAAATGCTTCTTCATAGTCCTGATTTGTTCTAAAATGCAGACGCTCTCCGCCTGTTAATGTGCAATATCTGGAAGTCTTTACACCTTGACTGCTTATTGATATGCTATGAGAGGGAGGTAATTGTTCAATATTTTGATACACTGTTGAGGTAATATCCGTTGAATCATGCGGGCCTGGTATTGCCAGAAACTCTGCCAGCCATTGTTCGTTCAGTTCCTTGTGGACATAGGGCAAAGAGAACAATGGGTAAATAACTGAGCAAAAAACGAACCGTTGTGGAGTTCTGAAATAATACAGGGTCCTGCAACCGGAAAAATCTCTGGCCCCGAAAAACCGCCGCTTTTTTTCATCCCAGATCATGAAGGCAAAATCACCTATCAGATTCTTAGGAGCTTCTTCTCCCCACTCCTGATATGCAAGTAATATTAATTCACTGTCTGATATGGTTTTTCTATATGCTTGTAAAATATGCAGCCTTTCCAACAGTTCATCCCGATTATCGATAATCGCATCAGCAGTTATTGCTAACTTTCTCTTGTGGTCATAGTAAGGCAGCTGCTCGCCAGCCGACTCCGGTGTAATCCATTGGGCATGACAGCCTAAAAAAACGTTTTCTTTTGCCCAGGTTTGCGTTCTGTCTGCTGGATACTTTTGCAGAGCTCCAATTATCCTACTCGAATGCTCAGTTTTTACAGTCTCTCCATCTAAGTGAAATATTCCGGCTATTGCACTCATTTTTCCCTCCAGAATTGCAAGCTGTTGGCTAAACATACGTAATTTGAAAATACTATAAATTTTTATAAAATTCATCTTACCATAAAAAATTTAAACATACTGTAATTAGCAACTATCCCAATATTTGGTCTGAACCCACGACATCATTATAAATAATTCAATACATGTATGTCTACGAGAATTAATCCAAATATTCCGACAACCGTCGACGCATTTAGCTCTCCTTTAAACCCGGTTTTGAAGGTATAAATGTGTTGCTGTAATTCCTGAATCAGTCAGCGGGCTTACAGGACGGCCATTATTTCATCTAACAATTTTCATCAATTATCGGAATTGGCCGGTATCCCATGCTTATTGTTAGCGAATTTTTTACGAATATCGTCACCTTTATGTATTACATTCCTTTTCGTCAACTGCTTACATATTCTGCATAATAATCGTTTTTAAAAAAAAAGGGTGCCGCCAGCTACAAAAAAGTAGTTTTGCGACACCCTTATTCCAATAATTGCTAAGATGATTAGCGATCTCAATATCCAGACGGATTATTTAACTGCCAACGCCATGCATCGATACACATTTGTTCAATACTTCTCTCAGCTGTCCAACCAAGCTCACACTTGGCCTTCCCGGGGTCGGCATAACACTCAGCTACATCCCCAGGTCTGCGATCTACTATTCTGTAAGGAATCTTTTTACCTGTAGCCTGATCAAATGCTGTTACCAGCTGCAAAACACTATAGCCCTTACCTGTGCCGAGATTATATGCCTCAACACCTGACATAGACATTACTTTTTCAAGGGCCTTCAGATGGCCGATGGCCAGATCTACAACATGGATGTAATCCCGCACACCGGTCCCGTCAGGGGTAGGATAGTTATTGCCAAATACGTAGAGTTCTTTTAATTTACCCACTGCTACCTGAGTTATATATGGCATAAGGTTATTAGGTAAACCACTGGGATCTTCACCAATTCTGCCGCTGCCATGAGCGCCTATTGGATTAAAATAACGTAATAAACTAATACTCCACGTTCCATCTGATCTGTAAACATCACGCAGGATTTCTTCAATCATCAGCTTTGTACGTCCATATGGATTTGCGGCACTTAATGGGAAATTCTCTAAGATTGGCACTTTCTCGGGCGAACCATACACGGTAGCTGAAGAACTGAAAACTAACTTTTTTATCCCGAATTCTTTCATCACTTTACAGAGCGTTAAAGTACCCGTAATATTGTTCTCATAATAATGCAAAGGAATTTGCACTGATTCCCCGACTGCTTTGAGTCCGGCGAAATGAATAACCGCATCTATACTGTTTTCTGTAAATACAGATGTTAGCGCATCCTTTTCACGCAAGTCCGCTTTATAGAACCTAAAATCACTTCCCGTTATTTCGCGAATCCGGTTTAATGACTCAGGTTTACTGTTTGACAGGTTATCCAAAATAATTATCTGGTAACCCGCCTTCAACAGTTCTACAGATGTATGACTTCCGATATACCCTGCTCCTCCGGTTACAAGTATTGCCATTGACAGATCTCTCCTCCAGGTTACTTTGTGCTCACACTGCTCTCGCCCTCGGCAGCGGCCTGGGCGGCAGCCAGCCTGGCAATGGGCACCCTGTACGGCGAACAGCTGACATAGTCCATGCCAACCTTCTGGCAGAAGGCGATGGAATTTGGCTCGCCACCATGCTCACCACATATACCTACCTTCAGCTTGGGATTAGCCTGGCGGCCGAGATCGGAACCAATCTTCACCAGTTTGCCGACTCCGCCCTGATCAAGGACCACAAAAGGGTTGTCAGTCAGGATCTTTTTGTTGATATAATCAGGCATGAATTTACCTTCGGCATCATCACGGCTGAAACCAAGAGTGGTCTGAGTTAAATCATTGGTTCCAAAGGAGAAGAAATCGGCCTGAGTGGCAATTTCATCCGCAGTAACACACGCTCTAGGCAGCTCAATCATGGTCCCGACATGAATATCAAATTTGACACTCTGCTCTTTCTGAACGGCCTGGGCAATTTCAACAGCCTGATCCCGCAGTATCTTGAGTTCATTAACATGAATAACCAGTGGAATCATTACTTCCGGCTGGGCATCAACACCTTCTTTAATCAACTGGGCAGTAGCCTGATAAATAGCTCTGACCTGCATTGCATAAATTTCAGGCCAGGTCACAGCCAGGCGGCAGCCACGGTGACCGAGCATAGGGTTAAATTCATGGAGCTGGCGAACCTTGCGGAGCAGCTCTTCTTTTTCTTTTAAGACCTCAGCATCACCGTTTGTGCACTTAAGTTCCGTGATTTCTACGACAAGTTCTTCCTGGTTGGGGAGGAATTCATGGAGTGGGGGGTCAAGAAGCCTGATGTATACTGGGAAACCTTGCATGGCCTTGAGGATGCCGTAGAAGTCTCCCTGCTGCACGGGCAGTAGTTTTGCCAGAGCGGCTTCTCTGTCCTCAGTGGTTTCTGCCAGTATCATCTCCTGCACGATAGGCAGTCTGTCCTGAGCCATAAACATATGCTCAGTCCGGCAGAGGCCGATGCCCGCCGCTCCAAACTCGCGGGCCTTCTCGGCATCTTCCGGGGTATCGGCATTAGCCCTTACGGCCATAGTCCTGATATCGTCAGCCCACTGCAAAAGCTGTCGGAACTCATCTGACAGTTCCGGGTCAATCATCGGCACCTGGCCCTGGATAACCTGACCTGTGGCACCCTCTATTGACACGATATCTCCTTCGTTAATAACATAACCGTTAACTGTAAAAGTCTTGGCTACATAATCAATCTTGATAGCCTCACACCCACAAACACAGGGTTTACCCATGCCCCGGGCCACAACGGCAGCATGGCTGGTCATACCACCGCGGCTGGTAAGTATCCCCTGGGCTGCCACAATACCGTGAATATCATCAGGAGTCGTCTCAGTTCTTACTAAAAGCACCTTTTCACCGGCCTGGCCGAGCTTTTCGGCTTCGTCAGCATCAAAAACAACTTTACCACTGGCTGCCCCCGGAGATGCGGGCAGACCCTTGGCAATTGCTTCAATCTTGGCAGCCGGATCAATGCGGCGATGGAGCAGTTGATCCAAAGAACCCGGCTCTACGCGCAGTACAGCTTCGTTTTTATCTATCAACCCTTCGGCAACCATCTCAACGGCAATCTTGATGGCCGCACCGGCGGTCCTTTTGCCGTGTCTGGTCTGAAGTATGTATAGTTTTCCACGTTCAACGGTAAACTCGATATCCTGCATATTTTTGTAATGGTCTTCCAGTAGTTTGCAGGTATCTACAAACTGTTGGTATACACTAGGCATTTCCTCTGCCAGTTTGGCAATCGGCAGTGGTGTCCGGATTCCGGCAACAACATCTTCACCCTGAGCGTTCATCAAATATTCGCCATAGAGAACTTTTTCCCCGGTTGACGGGTTACGGGTAAAGGCAACACCTGTTCCACAATCATTACCCATGTTGCCGAAAACCATGGATTGAATATTCACGGCAGTCCCCAGATCATCGGGAATTTGGTTTAGCCGGCGGTAGATAATAGCTCTCTGGTTGTTCCAGGACCCAAAAACGGCCTGTACTGCCAGCAGGAGCTGTTCCATCGGGTCAGAGGGGAAATCTTTGCCGGTCTCACGCTTAACAACGGTCTTGTAAGCCACTACCACTTCTTTTAAGTCATCAGCATTTAATTCGGTGTCAAAAGTCACTCCGCGTTTGGCCTTCTGAGCATCCAGGGCAATTTCAAACTTATGGTGCTCCAAATTAAGCACAACACCACTGAACATCTGAATAAACCGGCGGTAACAGTCTAAAACAAACCTCTCATTGTTGGTGGCCTTGATCATGGCCTCGCAGGTTTGGTCATTCAGGCCAAGGTTCAGAATTGTGTCCATCATACCCGGCATCGAGAATTTAGCCCCGGAACGAACTGATACCAGCAAAGGATTGCTTATATCACCGAATTTTTTGCCAATTTTTTGTTCCAGAATGACCATTTTTTCTTTAATCTCATCAACTAAGCCAGCCGGCATTTGAGTACCCTGAGCATAGTAATCATTGCACGCTTCAGTGGTTACAGTGATTCCCTGCGGAACAGGCAAACCAATATTGGTCATTTCAGCCAGGTTAGCCCCTTTTCCGCCAAGTAAACCCTTCATGTCGGTATTACCTTCTTCAAACAGGTATACATACTTTTTTGACATTTCCTATCCCCCTCAAAAAATTAGAAAAGAATTTCCGATGGCTAATCGCCACTAAGGACCCCGCTTCTGTAAGCGGGAGACAAGTGGCGCTAAGCCCCTGGATAAGTTCAGCTAACTTCAGATGGAGTTTAAAACTCCACCTGAAGTAAATTTCACTTTATTGTAAGTTGGGTCTGATGATTTCCATTACCTTGCTAGCTGTTTCTTCAACAGCTTTGTTTGACACATCAATGATGGGGCAGCCTACTTTGCGCATTATCCCGTCGGCATAATCCAGTTCTATCAGGATACGTTCAAAACTGGCATAGTCGGCACCTGACTTCAGGCCAAGAGTCCGCAGGCGTTCCTGCCGGATTTCGTTTAAAAGCTCCGGTTTGATGGTTAACCCCAGCACCTTGCTGCGGGGTAAAGAAAATATTTCTTCCGGGGGTTTAACCTCTGGAACCAGGGGGACATTGGCAGCTTTCACACTTTTATGGGCCAGGTACATACAGAGGGGGGTTTTTGACGTCCGGGAGACACCGATAATAACAACATCAGCCCTGACTATTCCCCTTGGGTCTTTCCCGTCATCATACTTGACAGCAAACTCGATGGCATCAACTTTACGAAAATATTGTTTATCCAATTTATGTAGCAGCCCAGGTTTCATTTTGGGAATCCCGCCTGAAACCTTCATCAGAGCTTCCATCATAGGGCCCAAAACGTCGACAATAGGCACGCCCAACTGGCCCGATTCCCGGACCAGTGCCTCCCTTAATTCGGGTAGGACAATGGTATATGCAATTATCCCGGTGACTTCTTTAGCTTCCTGAACTATCTCGGCAATGTGGGCTGGATTATTAATATATGATACCCGCCTGATATCAGCAAATCCTGGGGTAAACTGGCTAACGGCTGCTCTGACAACAAATTCTGCTGTTTCCCCAATTGAATCAGATACTACGTATACTACAGGTTGTTGCTCTTGTCCAGTTGTAATCCCTGCCACCTCCATCTACCTTCTCTCACCCAGTTCGACAAAAAGCCTGGTAATCGTCGTTTTGGTTATTCGCCCAACCACTTCCAGTTCCTCCTCATCTGAATCACCTATTACAGCTTTCACCACCGGCAGGGCATCTACTTCCCTGGACGATAGCTTTTTTGCTGCCAATAAGGCCGGCTCATCGGGAGTAGTAGTAATGATGTTTGGCATTCTGGTCATAACCACTCTTATTGGGATCTTATGAATATCCGAGCCTCCCATGGCTGTTTTTAACAAATCCTTCCTGGAAATTACACCATCCAGGTACCCCCCTTCTTTTACTACAAAGAGCGTCCCTACATCTTCTAAAAACATGGCCACAACTGCATCATACACTGTACTGGTATTTCTAATCACAACCGGCACAGATTTGACGTCACCAACCTTGATGTTCTGCACGGTCTTAGCAACTAAATTGGCTGGCGTTTTACCGGTGAAATAATAGCCTACCCGCGGCCGGGCTTCTAAGATCCCGGTCATCGTCAGCAACGCTAGATCAGGTCGTAAAGTTGCCCTGATCAGAGATAATTTTTCAGCTATTTGTCTACCAGTGATGGGGCCTTCTTGTTTGACGATGTCGACAATGGTTTCCTGTCTCTTAGTAAGTTCCAAGCCGCTCACCATCCTTCGAAGACAATGTGTTATACTAATTAACCGTAATTCTCATATTATTATACTATATTTATCTCTAATGTCCTCCTTTTATGTTAAAAAAATTGCAAAATGTTTATACTCTTCTATTAATCGACAATTTTCGTTAAATCAGCGGCCGGAGTAGTTAAGCAAGCGATATTTCTCAGCAGAGCCAGGCGGTTGGTTTTGACCTTCTCATCATCAATCATGACCATAACCCCGTCAAAGAAATTATCTATATACTGCTGGAGCAGGGCAAATCTTTGCAAAAACTGCCGGTACTGGTGTTCCTGTAGGAATATTTTCATTTCTTCACTGGCTTTAATAAACTCAGAAAAAAGGGTCTGCTCCACTACCTCAGTGAAGAGAGCAGGATCAACTTGATCAGTAGTCGCATTTTTAGCTAAGTTAGCCACCCGGTTGTATGCAGTCAAAAGTTTGCCGAATATCTCCTGATTCCGCAGATTGGCCAAGGCATCTACCCGCAGCATGGTGTCACTGACCCTGTCGTAACCTGCACTCAAAACGGCGTCTACCAGGTCATACCCATAACCCTTGTCAGAGAAAATATTTTTCAGACGCAGCCGGATAAATTCCAGAACCTCCTCCCGGGTCTTATCTGCAGAACGCTTTGCCTTGATTTTCCCGGCATAAAGACTGTATGCCTTATCCAGCAGACCGGCAACAGAAAATCCGAGTTTACCTTCCAGAGCAATATAGCAAACACCCAATGCCTGCCGGCGTAAAGCGTAAGGATCCTGAGAGCCGGTTGGCTGAATACCCACGGCAAAGCAACCGACGATTGTGTCAATTTTGTCGGCAATGCTGACGATTCTGCCGGGTATATTTTCAGGCAGTATATCTCCTGAGAAACGTGGCAGGTAATGCTCAAAAATCGTCTTCGCTACATCTGTTGACTCACCGTTTTTGAGAGCATACTCCTGACCCATAACCCCCTGCAGTTCAGGAAACTCATAAACTATATTGGTTACCAGGTCAGCTTTACTCAAATAAGCGCCTTGTTTGATACTCTCGAGCACTGTACTGTCAGTAATCCCTAATCCTGCAGCGAGGTAACCTGAGAGAGCCATAACCCGCTCAACTTTCTCGTAAACTGTCCCCAGACTCTCCTGAAACACTATTTTCTTCAGTTTCTCAACATTGTCACGGAGCGGCACTTTCAAATCTTCCAGATAGAAGAATTCGGCGTCAGCCAAGCGGGCCCGCAAAACTTTTTCATTCCCCTCCCTGACCGTATCCAAAAAGGCATCAGTCCCATTGCGGACAGTAATAAATTTATTGAGGAGCCTGCCCTTGGAGTCCACTACCGGAAAATACCGCTGGTGTTCCCTCATGGGTGTAATCAAAACTTCCTTGGGCAGACGCAGGTAATCCTCGGCGAACTCTCCACAAAGAGCAGTTGGATATTCCAATAACTGGGTGACTTCCTCCAGCAGCTCATCATCAGGCACCACCTGCCCGCCCTCAGCTTCCGCCAGAGCAGCCACCTGGTTCCAGATAAGCTCTTTTCTCTCAAGTTGGTTCACAATTACATATTTATCCTGCAATTTATCAAAATATTCTGCTGCCCGGTTAATTACTATCGGACCTTGTGATAAAAACCTGTGGCCATAAGTAATCCGATCTGCAGCCAGGCCCTCAATGCTAAAGGGGACTACCTGTTCTTCAAATAAACTCAATAACCATCTGATGGGCCGGGCAAACCTCATCTCTTTGCTGCCCCACCGCATTGGTTTGGGAAAAGACAAACCTGTGATCAGACTTGTGCAGAACTCCGGCAGCAGTCCGGCGGTCTCCTGACCAATTTGCTTTTTGACCACAAACACGTAATCCCCATTGGGCGTTTCCCGGATAATTAAGTCATCGACCCCTACCCCCTGACCTCTGGCAAAGCCCTCGGCTGCCTTGGTCGGTTTACCACCAGCATCAAAGGCAGCCTTTTTGGCCGGACCCTTGACCTCTTCCGTAAATTCTTCCTGTTTTTCCGCCAATCCGGTAATATAAACTACCATCCTCCGGGGAGTCCCGTAAGCGGCGACTCCTTCATTAGCCAATCTGTTTGAGGCCAGCCACTGGCGGGTCAGGTTTTCCAACTGGCTGATGACCGAGCCCATGAACCGGGCCGGTATCTCTTCTGTACCTATTTCCAAAACAAAATCTCTAGCCATTCATCACACCACCTTTATTTAGGAGAGGATATCCCATGCTTTCACGCTGCTCAACATAAGCCTGAGCGCAGGTTCTGGCCATATTGCGCACTCGGGCAATATAACCCTGCCTTTCAGTTACGCTGATAGCCCCGCGGGCATCCAAAAGGTTAAAGGTATGTGAACATTTCAAAACATAATCATAGGCCGGTAAAACATAGCCTGCTGCAATAACCCGCAAAGCCTCTTTTTCAAACATGCTGAACATATTAAACAGCATCTCGGTATCGGCGATCTCAAAGTTATAGTGGGAATGCTCAACTTCACCCTGATGATGTACATCACCATATGATATATTGCCTACCCAGTTTATATCAAAAACGCTGTCGACCTTTTGAATAAACATGGCCAGACGCTCCAAACCATAGGTAATCTCAGCACAAACGGGTTTGCAGTCAATCCCCCCACACTGTTGAAAATATGTAAATTGGGTGATTTCCATCCCATCCAGCCATACTTCCCAACCAAGTCCCCAGGCCCCAAGAGTCGGGGACTCCCAGTTATCTTCAACAAACCTGATATCATGCTTGTCCGGATCAATCCCAATGGCCCGCAGGCTGTCCAGATAGATCTCCAAAACGTTGTCGGGATTTGGTTTTAATATCACCTGGTACTGATAATAATGCTGCAGCCGGTTGGGGTTTTCGCCATACCGTCCATCAGTGGGCCGGCGGGATGGTTCAACATGAGCCACATTCCACGGCTCTGGTCCCAGGGCCCGCAGGAACGTGGCCGGATTCATAGTCCCTGCCCCCTTTTCCACATCATAGGGCTGTTGAATAATACAACCCCGCCCAGCCCAGAAATTGTTCAGGGTCAAAATGATTTCCTGGAAATTCATATAGGTGATAACCTCCTCAAATAGTGGTGAGTGGGGAACGGCGCAGGTGCAATTTTCCCCCACATGCACAAAAACAAAAAACTCTCGTCACTGGCTACTATGCCAGGGACGAGAGTTCTACATCTCCCGCGGTTCCACCCTGATTGGCCGCAATCATATTTTTACATATCACGGCCCACTTTACAAAAGGCTTTACTGGTCAGCCTGCTAATTTAGTATTAGCGGCCGACTTTCCTCCTAAGGCTCCGAAGTGCCCTCAAGCCCCCTGGTACCGGTTCACACCTTTCACCGACTCTCTTAAACCAGAATAAGCTTAATTGTCTTCATCACAGCCTTCATATAAACTTAACAATACTTTATCAAAATTAACCGTAAAAGTCAATATTTTCAGACTTATTTCCAGGAATCATCCCGCTGCTCCCGACGCCGGTCCAGGGAAATCACCCTGGTATTGCCGTCAGGCTTTTGAATCTCCAGGGAAACTTTATTGACAATTGCTGCCACTGCGCCAACCCCGGCAGCCACAGCCACCGGTGTACTGGCCATAGCAGCGGCAATCCCCAGAACTCCAAGAGTGGCCGGTAACTCAAATATGGTTTTTTCCCCCTGTTTTAACTTAACTTTAATGTGATTACCTTTGTCTATGTAAGTTTTAACATGCCCGGCTAAGTCCTGACCTGTTTCAACCAATTTATCGGTCCAATTGCGATTGGCTAGAGCTTCAGCTCTGACCAGGGCTTCCACAAGATCCCAATCGGCATCAACCAACAATTGCCTGGCTTCCCCATAAGAAATATTCATGCGCTCCCGAATTACATCTATTTTTTTAAGTTCGTCTTCCACAACAGTCCTCCTCTAACTGCTTACTGTTTACTGCTTACTGTTTACTGTTTACTGTTTACTGTTTACTGTTTACTGTTTACTGTTTTATTATGCACTGCGGTTAAGGATTGCAAAAAGTCGGCTGATTTAATTTTCTTTTCGAGGCGCTCGTCAATATATCTTTTCATAATTTCGCCAATTTCTCTTTTTGTTTCGCTGTTCATTTTGAGGACCCTCAATCTCTTAAGATCCCACACTACAAGCTGCTTCAGCATATTGATAGTCCCCATCCTGCAGAATAAAGACTGGGTATCATGCGAAGTACAACTGCCGCATAATCCTCCCCCAAGCCTGGGACTGAACGCGACCCGGCTGCCTGTTAACTCTGTCCCGCAAACAACACAATCAGCAAGATGCGGCTGATACCCAACAACACCCATAAGCCTAATTTCAAAGGCCCTGATGACCAGTTCAGGATCATCTACAGTTAACAGATGCAGGCAGATAAGGCTAAGATAAAATAGGTCTTCATGGGGATCACCGGTATTGACAAAACCGTCAAGAAGTTCAACCATGTAAGAAGCGTAAGCCATCCTATCAAGATCTTCTCTTATACGTCCAAAGGTCTCCTTGGCCTGGCATTGGGTCACAGTATCCAAACTACGACCGCTGTACATTACAAAGTCGCCATGGGTAAACAGTTGGATGACCCCTCTTTTTTGACTTTTCTGTTTCCGGCATCCTTTGACAATAGCTTGTACTTTTCCCCGTTCTCTGGTAAACAGGGTAATTATTCGGTCAGCCTCGCCATAGTCCCGGACCCTAATGATGATTCCTTCAGTTTTATAATCCTTCATGCCATCAGGCCTTTCCCTGCCCCGCTTCAAACACGTCTTCAATCTCTCTATCTTCGGCTGAACACTGTCTGTACAGCAGATAAGCACCGATACGCCCGGTAACTTTAAATAATTCCCACAGTGCGTCACTAGTCCTCATGATGAATATCATCCTTTCGCCTGGGTTTTATATTGTCCGCAGGACTAGGTTCTCCGAAAAAACGAGGGCATATACTGGGTGGTTATTGCCATTATTAATTTCACCAAAGGCCCCTTCGACTTTACTATTCTTTTAAAACATAGCCAAAATCCTTCAAAAAACTTTCCTTGTTACGCCAGTCTTTGCGCACCTTTACCCAGAGATCTAAATACACTTTAGACCCTAAAAGATTTTCCATCTCACCACGAGCCAACTCTCCGATTTTTTTCAGGATCTGCCCGTTTTTACCCACAATGATGCCTTTTTGTGAATCCCGCTCAGTAAATATTACTCCCCTCACATAAACCAGTTCATTTTTCCTGGGTTTTATTTCTTCAATTTCCACGGCAACACAATGGGGTATTTCCTCCCTGGTCATATGCAGAACCTTTTCCCGGATTATCTCCTTAATAATCGCCCGTTCAGGCTGATCTGTAATCATATCTTCCGGGTAATACTGAGGTCCTGGTGGCAGCATTTCCACCAACAGGTTGATGAGATCAGGAACATTCAATCCGGACACTGCTGAAACCGGGATAATATGGGCGAAATCCATAGCATGGCGGTACGTTTCAATCACCGGTAGCAGAGCAGTATTTTCCACCAGATCCGATTTGTTGATAACCAATACTACCGGTGTTTTAATTCCCCTTAGCTGCTCGATTATGTAGTTGTCGCCTGGGCCGATTTCACTCTGGTCAGCCTCGACCACAAAAAGTACAATATCCACTTCGTAAAGGGCATTTTGAGCTACATTAACCATATACTCCCCAAGCTTGTGTTTGGGCCTGTGAATGCCAGGGGTATCAATAAAAACCAACTGGGCAGTGTCTGTGGTTAAGACAGCTGTAATCTTATTTCGAGTAGTCTGCGGCTTATCTGACATAATTGCCAGTTTCCGTCCTACCAGTTTATTTGTTAAAGTGGACTTCCCAACATTTGGTCTTCCCACTATGGCTACAAAACCTGACTTAAACCCTTCCGGTGTTGTCACTAAATAGTCCCCTTTCCGAGCATACCGGCATGAAACCCGCCAGGCAGCAGTTCCTCTATGCTGTTTGCAAGATACTTGCCATGTTTATTGGCCTGAATTACTGTTATATTGCTGCCAAACTCCGCAATGACCTGACGGCATGCCCCACAAGGCGAACAGTACTGTTCTGTATCGGCGTATATGGCAACGGCCCGGATATCCTGGCTGCCTTCTGAGACGGCTTTGACCAAAGCCGTCCTTTCGGCACAAATAGTTAGTCCATATGAGACATTTTCCACATTGCACCCGGTAAATATCCTGCCATCTCGTGCCAAGGCTGCCGCTCCCACCGCAAAACCGGAATATGGCGCATAGGCTTTTCCAACCGCCTGCCGGGCAGCTTCCACAAGTTGATCCATTTCTTCAGTTGTTAAGCTGTCACTCATCAAATCACCATCCATAATCAGCAAATCTTCATGATATTCTATCTTCCCCAAATGGAATATAATCAAGCAAAAAACCGTAAATAAAAAACATACCACAGAGGGCACTGAGACACAGAGACACAGTGCTGACCTAGGATAGCGGCCTTAATATACAGTTCCTAAAAATGTATCATATATTCAAATTGATTCTGTTTATCCTTATGTTATTCTATCATATTGTTTACTATTTTTTCATATAATTAGCGTTTGTTCAGCACAGATGTTTAGAATAGTAAATTGGCGATTTAGCAGTCTGTCTCTGTGCCTCTGTGTACTCTGTGGTATATTTTCGCGTTTTTTAATAATGAGCAAATAAGGCGCCGGATACCGCTGTTTTATAAGAAAGCATCTACAGACTTACGCCGGCAGATGCTTCCTCCATCTAACGAGTGATGTTTAGAGTGGCCAACAGCAGTTCTTCTTTTTCTCTCATGATGGCACGGTCCTCTTCATTTTCATGGTCGAAGCCCAATAAATGAAACATCCCGTGTGCTGTCAAATAAGCCATCTCACGTTCCAGAGAATGACCAAATTCAGCCGCCTGGCGGACTGCAGTCTCAGTTGAAATAATGATATCCCCCAGAACTTCTTCATCAGGGCCTTCCACATCGGCATTAAGGAAGGGTTCGTCGCAGGTGGATTCGCTCATGGCAAATGACAACACATCTGTCGGACGGTCGATATTGCGATACTGCATGTTAAGTTCCTGAATATATTTATCATCAACCAGAACAATGCTTACCTCCGGGTCTCCCTCAATTCCCTCTTGTTTCAATGCCCCTGACACAACTAAAGTCAAACTATCAAGTTGCCTGCTGTCCACTTTCACTTTTTCCTGCAGATTGTTTACGAATCCCGGCATCCCTAGCTTTTCTCCTTTCAATTTCCTTTAATACAGTCTCAGGATACTCAACCCTGGTGTGGAATATCCCTGACAAAACCCTGACAAAAGCGCCGGCAATAATGTCAAGGTCCTTGAAAGTCAGGTCACATTCATCAAGCTGACCGTCCTGCAGTTTGTCCTTGATTACCTTCCGCACAAATCCTTCTATCCTTCCCGGGGTCGGCCTCTGCAGAGAGCGGACGGCCGCCTCAACCGAGTCAGCCATCATGACCAGGGCCGCTTCCTTGGTTTGAGGCTTCGGGCCCTCATACCTAAAATCTTCTTCATTTACCCCCCGTTCGTTTTTCTCGTTATCCAGGGCATTGTAGAAGAAATAGCTGACCAGGCTGGTGCCGTGATGCTGTTCAATTATATCCACAATTGGTTTAGGCATTTTATGCTCACGGGCCAATTCTGACCCGTCTTTGGTATGTGAAGTGATGATAAGGGTACTGAGATTAGGATTTAGCTTATCATGAGGATTTTCACTGGACAGCTGGTTTTCTATAAAGAAATACGGCCGGCGCAGTTTTCCGATATCGTGATAATAGGCACCGACCCTGACCAGCAGAGAGTCTCCGCCAACGGCGTCAGCCGCAGCCTCGGCCAGATTGCCGACCAAAATACTGTGGTGATAAGTGCCCGGTGCTTCCAGCAGCAGTTTTTTGAGCAGGGGCTGTCCGGGGTTGGCCAACTCCAGGAGTTTTACTGCTGAAGTAATCCCAAAGGCACTCTCCAGATAAGGCAGGACGCCTATTGTTAATATAGCTGAAAATATACCGTTCATCAGGCCAACAATTGCGCCAATAGCCAGAGACGTAGTATTCACGCCCCTGGTCACCAGCTCTACAGCTATGACAACCAACACATTAACTGAACTAATATAAACAAGTCCGGCTTTGGCTAAATCAGAACGCTGACTGAGCTTGGATACACTATAAATAGCCGCTGTCCCCGAAATAAAACCCACTATAGCAAAACGCAGCTCATTTCCAGTAATGATACCAAAAAAACCGCTCAAAATCGCCACAACCACCAAGGCCAGCTTGGTATCCAATAAAATAGCCAACAGCATACTGGCCGCAGCCACCGGCACCAGATAACCCAACATTGTTGACCAGTCAGGCTTGATTTCAATAGCAATTATTGTTTTGGCCAGAGCCAGAAAACCTAAAGCAATAAGAGCAATCAGAACCAGGTGGCCTTCGTTATCATAGATGACCCGTCTATGCTGGTAAAGGTAAACCATCACAAGAGCCATCCCTACTCCCACCAGAATAGCTATCCCGATGACAGCACTTACCGGCACAGGTGCTTTAAGTAAGCCCAAAACTTCCAGTTTCTGGATATGGTCAGGTGTGGCTATTTCACCTTCACCAATAATTTTTTCACCATTCTGCACAGAGACCCGCACAGGCATAACTGCTTCAACAGATTCTTTTATCTTGTCCTGAGTGGCCTTATCATTATATAAAAAATTTGGCCGCAGGAAGTTGTCCACCAAAGCCTCAATAAACACTTTGGCATCATCGGGCAGCTTTAAGGCAGCAACTTCTTCATTCTTCACGGTGGTTTTAATTTTCCCCAGGTTTTCCTCAGATATCTGCTTGGTCATGGCCCTGCGGATGATTTCCCCTGACTTGGTATCGATCTGCTGCATAATTTGGCTGTCATAAATGGCCAGACTCGCATATACTCCACCAGGCAAAACATAGGGAATGTCCAGTTTTAACTGTCTCACCCTGTCTGTGGGGACTATATCCGGATTCCCGCTGACAGCCTTGACTTTATTCATGACACCCTCTACGTCAGCAACCACCCTTTCCAGGGCTCCGCTGTCTTCATCGTATATCTTGCCTACGGACTCCTCCGCCCTTTTCCGCGCGTCAGCAGTTCTAATCTTATCCTCAAACTCAATTGACCTGTTAGCCTTGATTGTTTTCGGCGAAGGTTGTCCAACTTTAATTTCAACCCTCTCCGGGACAAAGTTGAGAGATAGTAATGTAGTAGTGAGGACAAAAAAACTGATACCAATCATCAACCGTTTAGCAGTGGTGTTGCGAAAATAAGGAAAGACCTTATCGTTCAGCAAGGCCATTAAGTTCTTAAGAACGGGTGCCATTTTTGTCACTCCTAACTAGTTACCCTCTTCCTTTTCTTTATGGGTCTTTTCGTAGGCAGCTATAATTCGCTGCACAAGTTTATGCCTCATTACATCTTCCCCGCTTAAATACTCAAATGAGATCCCTTCCACTTCCCGAAGGGTTTGCTGGGCCCCCAGAAGCCCGGAATGCTGTCCCCGGGGCAGGTCCACCTGGGTAACATCCCCGGTTATAACGGCCTTGGAGCCGATTCCCAGCCTAGTTAGAAACATTTTCATCTGTTCAGGTGTTGTGTTTTGGGCCTCGTCCAAAATTATAAAGGCATCATCAAGAGTTCTCCCTCTCATATATGCCAAGGGAGCTATTTCGATAATGTTTTTCTCCAATAGTTTCTGAGTCTTGTCTGTACCCAAAATATCATACAGGCTGTCATACAAAGGGCGCAGATATGGGTTAACCTTTTCCTGCAAATCACCGGGCAGGAATCCCAATTTTTCTCCGGCCTCCACAGCAGGCCTGGTAATAATCAAACGGTTAATAGTCTTCTCTTTCAGAGCTTTGGCCGCCATCGCTACGGCCAGATACGTTTTGCCGGTACCGGCCGGGCCGATCCCAAAAACAATATCATGTTTCTGAATAGCCTCCACATATCTTTTTTGACCGTGAGTCTTAGGTTTTACCAGCTTCCCACGGAAGGAAACAACCAAAACATCAGCGGCCAAATCCCGGATTTTTTCACCCTGCCCGTCCCTGACTAGTTTTATGGTGTACTCAACTTCCCGAGTGGTAATTTGTTGGCCCACTAAACACAATTCACCCAACTGGCTTAGGACATCTGCCGCTTGTTCGATATTACCCTCCTCTCCATTGATTATCAAGTTATTATCACGCACAACAATACTGACATGGCAGTTCTTTTCTATCAAATGCAAATTTTCGTCATGATGACCAAACACATTAATGGCGTCTTTTAAAGCTTCCAGCGGAATTCTTTTTTCGACTTTTGTAATCAAAAAGTCTTCGACCTCCAGTTTAGAATAATGCTATATCTAAGAACCAGGTTGTAAAATCTGCATCATATCCTCCGGTTTCAAAGGTTTCACGTTTCCAATATCCTCCAAGGCTTCAATAATTACCTTAGACCTTACCAGGTTAGTGCCGCGGTCAGGAATCTCTTCAGTAATTTCCTTGATAATCCTGGCATCAGCCGGTATTTTTTCCCTGGCCACAGCCAGAGCGTTTTCCTCAGCTATAGCTTTGGCCCGGGTCATTCCTATTATATCACGGTACTTCTCAACTTCATAATAATCCGTTGTAACTATTTCGACGGGAAGCTTAATATTCCTCCATGCGGGCAGTTTTTTAATATCCTCATTTATGGCAAATTCAAGGTATGGCGGGCTTTTGGGACCTTTCAGGATAATTTGTTTCCCAGCCACGCGAATACTCAGGACCTCGGTCTTTCTGCCGGTCCGTTTTGTCCCAGTATCCACCAGGCGGCATTCGCCATACCCGTCAAACCAGACCTTTGCCCTTACAATACCATTGGCCCGGACAAATTTGACAGGGCGCGGCGGAACCAATTCCGGCGTTTCAGGCTGCTCCCCGGGTTTTGGCTCGGGTTTCATCACTCCTGTAATTAAAACATCCCCCTGTTTGACCATATCACCCTCTTTGACAACGGGCTTCCCATTCAGCACCAACAGCTGCTGAACCAGCCCGTCCCGCTCCGCTACCAGATCTGCCGGCGAATTGTCCACAGGGGGCACAATAACTTTCTCGGCTATTTCTATCAAGGCTTTGGTACCGGTAATTCTAACACCGACCCAGGCAACTTCCGGCACGGCGTTTTTAATATATTTTTCAATTTTATCTTTATCCAGGCCAAATTTCAGGGTCCCCATAGCCAGTCCTGCGTCCTCCGCCGCCTTTATCACCTGTCCGGCGCGCAGGCTCTTGTTGCCTTTCACTTCCACAAACCAGATAAAAGAAGACATCAGGTAAACTAAAATTACAGATAAAACAGCTCCAGCCAATAAAAATTTCCTCTTCTTCATCCGCGCAATCCGAAAAGGCAGGCCGCTTTTGCCGACGATACGAAATCTGCTTTTTGTCCGCCTGGACATATGCCTCAAGGATTTGACGGCATTTAATCTGACCTTGACCCTGGCTCTGTCCTGATCCAGCCATTTTACATCCCAAAGATACAGGCCGCGGCTGACAGCCATATTTATCAGTTTTTCCAGACTTTTACCTTCAACCACCAGGGATACATATCCAGTTAAAAAAGACCATAACCGTGTTAGCACTCTTCACATCCCCCTATGAGCAGTAATTAGTGGCCAGTGGTCAGTGGCCAGTGAACTGTGATCAGTGATCAGTAGTCAGTGACTGACAGGTAGCCCGCAGCTAATCCATTTAGGAGTCTACCCCACTTACCACTAGCCACTGTCTACTATTTAAAAGCTATCGTTTTAATTCTGCCTTCCACCATAATCTCGTCAGGCAGGATGTTTTTCAGGGTAAGATCAAGACCTGTTATCTCCAGTTCACCAATAGATGTACTGATCCGGACAACTTCGGTACTATAGGCCAGGATTCCCCTGTGATTTTCCACACTCAACTGAACATCACCGGTTAATACCACTTTGGGTAAATCCATCAACAAGTCTCTTGGAATATCAAGAAAATTAGCCACCTGCTGCTGAAACTGTTTTTTCCGTTCTTTCCAGGACATACTACCCCTCCTTGTCTATACCTAAATTTATGCCAGGTCCTGGCAAAAAATTACCGCAGAGGACACAGAGGCGCAGAGAAATACTTTACTCTGCGTCTCCGCGCTCTCTGCGGTATGTTTTAAGAAACCCTTTTGAGAACGTGGAAGGATAATATAAGATATTTAATTCGCGAGTCTCCTGGCACTTAAGTATCTTTTTCCCCAATACGCATCATTGATATTGGAGACCGTAACCCCTTTGGAACTGGAAGCACTGATAAAATTGTCCCCGCCAATATATATGCCCACATGGCTAATCCCGGACCCGGAGGTATTAAAAAACACCAAATCACCGGGTGCCAGATCAGACTTCGAGACAGCCGTGCCATATTGAGCCTGTTCCGCCGAGGAGTGCGGAAGATCAATCCCGGCACCTGCTTTAAAAGCATACATGGTAAATCCCGAGCAGTCAAAACCGCCCGGTGTTTGGCCGCTCCGCTTGTAAGGAGTGCCCGTTAGGGAAACAGCGACCCGGATAACTTTTTGCACATCAATTGTGCCAAAGCTCCCCCTGGAAACCGGTTTCTTTTTGGCCGGCTTTACTGCAGTTAGGGCCGGTGCTAATCTAGGCAAAGCTGGATGATTCAATCTTTGCCTAAGTTCCGGGTTCATTGGTACATTTAACTGAGCTGCGGCTTGCACCACGGCAGCAGTCTGAGCATTAATAACCGCCTCCCTGGCAGATACCTTATCCACTGCCAGTACATTTTGGACAGTTCCCGCCAGCAGCATCGAAACCGCCAAGACTGAGGCCGCAATCTTTTTTTGCAATAGCTTGTCCTCTCTTTCCGCAGGCCTGCGAGGTTAGTTGACGGATTCGGGCAGGAAAGCAGCCCTATGCCGGTTCGGCAATTCACCCCAAAAATAGTTCCCCCGCTGTACAAGTACATTCGGCCTTATTTATATGTCACTAAATATAATTCGGCACAATCTTCCAAAATCCTCTGTCACTTTTTCCCATTATTGTGAACAATTTATGAAAAATGCCCAGAGGCTCTCTGGGCAAGTCGGAAGGTTAGTAACACAAACCTTAGATTAAAATAGCGGCCTTGGCTTGCTCAAGGCCGCCTCAAAATCCAGAAGCCCAAGCGCACTTCGGGATCTCCCCAGGGTACATGGAGGCTCAAGTTAACTCCCACGTTCCGACCCAGAGGTGCGAAAATGGCAGCTGGCAAGGCGCACGGCGCAACCCAACCGGAGGCGTACTGGTTGTACGTTGAGGATTGGGTTGCGCCGCGCAACGACGCCAGATGCCATTTTCGCCTACATGCACGCCCCCTCAACTTAAAAGGGCTGTCTCGCATGAGACAGCCCCGACCTTAGCCTAAAAACTCTTTTACTATCTGATTAACCAACTTCCCGTCAGCCTTCCCCTTCACCTTGGGCATCAGTTTTCCCATTACCTTGCCCATATCCTTGGGTCCGGCAGGTTTAACCTCATCAACCACTTCCTTGACTAAGGCTCTGATTTCGTCCTCAGACAATTGCGCGGGAAGGTATTCAATCAATATTTCGATTTCTTCCTGCAGGCCGTTAGCGATGTCCTCACGACCGGCCTTTAGAAATTCTTCCAGGGAATCTCTTCTTTTTTTCACTTCCCTGGCCAAAACTTCAATTACTTCTTCTTCGGAAAGTTCAGCCTTTTTATCTATTTCCACATTCTTAAGGGAGGAACGGACCATGCGAATAACAGAAAGCTTTTTTTTGCCGCTTTCCTTTTCTTTCATCGCGGCCTTCATATCCTCGGCAAGTCTGTCCTGAAGAGACATTTGGATCCCCCTTAGTAGAATCTCCTTTTTCTAGCTGCCTCAGATTTTTTCTTTCTCTTAACGCTAGGCTTTTCATAATGTTCACGTCTTCTTAACTCGGATAAAACTCCTGATTTTTGGCAAGTCCTCTTAAAGCGCCTCAGGGCACTATCCAGTGTTTCGTTTTTTCCAACTTTAACTTCTGTCATCTTTATCCCTCCCTCCGCTACTGACAATGATGCAGAGAATAATCAAAAATAGTTTCTGTAATCATTGCCGAGTCTCCCAGGGCGTAAAATTACACATTATTAATTATACAATATATGCTTATGTGGTGTCAACCATCCTACCCTATGTTGCCAGGTCTCCGTCAAAGTCAGTAAACAGAGATATCCAATTACTCAACTAATTTTTTAAAAAACGTCTCCGTTATAACCGAAAACGATAGGAGTTCTTGTNTTTTTGACTCTATTTTACCAGTCCATAAAGAAAAAAGCCACTATTATTTCACAGATCGCGCTGTGTCTGGGTTAGGCATGACTTTGACGTGGCCCTGCCTATGTTGCGCAACTCTTTTCCACCTATCAGGTGGTAATGTAAATGGAAAACGACCTGACCGCCTTCTTCATTGCAGTTGGTCACGAGCCTGAATCCTGCCTCGGCAATTCCCGCCTCATGAGCCAGTCCATTGGCTATAAGGTGGATATGGCCAATTAAATCGGCATTACTTTCATTTATATCAAGCACATTTTCCAGATGAACTTTCGGAATAATCAAGATGTGTACGGGAGCTATCGGATTGATGTCTTTAAAGGCCAGCACCCGATCATCTTCATACACAACCTGGCTGGGAATTTCTTTTCGAATTATTTTGCAAAAAATGCAATTCTGCAAGAAACACTACCCCCTATTCATAAATAAATTCGACGTCACTGAAAAAAATCCTTCCTGACATACAGCCACAGTTTAAATCTTTGTTTTAGCCAGTAGATTAGTAGCCTTTAATTTCACAGTCCTAACCTCCACGAACTGGCCCTGAAGGTTTGCATCACTTTTAAACAATACCCGCAGATAATTATCAGTCAGCCCCTCCCAGATATCCTGCTCTGGGTCTACCAACTGTTCGGCCAGGACCTCAACAGATTGTCCAATAAACCCGGAGGCGAATTTTCGCTGGTTCTCCCGGTCGAGAAGAATCAATCTTTTACTCCGGGCATCCTTGACCTCTGCCGGCACCTGCTCATTATATCCGGCAGCCAAGGTCCCTTTGCGCGGAGAATATTTAAAAACATGAGTTTTACTAAAACCGATTTCTTTAATCAGATCATAGGTGTTACTAAATTCCTCATCTGTTTCACCCGGAAAACCCACTATCACATCAGTGGTTACTGCAATTTCAGGTATTTGGCTGCGAATCGCACCGACCAGACGAGAAAATTCAAAAGAATTGTAATTTCTTTTCATCCGCCGTAAAACCTGATCATCACCGCTCTGCATCGGGATATGTAAGTGCCTGCAGACAGTCCGGATTTCTGCAACGGCATTGATCAGCCGGGGAGTGATATCAAGGGGCTCCACAGAACCCAGTCTTAGTCGTTTCAGCCCGGGAATCAGGGCAACTTTTACTACCAGATCGGCCAAATCTGTTTTTTCGTCCATTTCCGTCCCATAAGCCCCAATATGAATCCCAGTCAGAACAATCTCCCCAAATCCTTCTTCCACAAGCTGCTTGACTTCGGACAGCACTTTTTCCGGTTCTCTGCTTCTGACAGGGCCGCGGGCATATGGAATAATACAGTATGAACAGAAGTTATTACAGCCTTCCTGAATTTTCACAAAGGCTCTGGTCCTGTTTTCATAATCCAAAATTGGCAGTTCTTCAAAGGAACGATGGGTAAGGATATCTTGGACCGCATTTACCGGTTCCGGTGATGAGGCGGCCTGCTCCACGAGGTCTACAATTTTCTCCCGGTCCCTGGTCCCGACAATCAAATCCACCCCGGGAATCTGCAAAACCTCCCCAGGAGATGTCTGAGCATAGCAGCCGGTAACTGCGATTACCGCGTCGGGATTCTTTTTCACGGCTCGCCGGATAATCTGCCGGGATTTGCGGTCCCCCAGGTGAGTCACAGTACAGGTATTAATGATATAGACATCCGCCCGTTCTTCAAAAGGCACTGTTTCATACCCATTGTGGCGGAAGGTGCTGGCTATGGCTTCACTTTCATACTGGTTGGTTTTACAGCCCAGAGTAAAAACAGCTACTCTCTTAGCCATTGGCAGTTCCCCCTAAATCGCCTAACTCGTACAAAATAATGGCAACAGCCACAATTCCGGCCGTCTCAGTCCGCATGATGCGGGGACCTAGAGAAACCGGAACAACGCCCCTGGCCCGGGCCAGGTCTGCTTCTTCCCGTGAAAAGCCGCCCTCTGGGCCAATAAAAACAGCAACGTTCCGGTTTGCTTCAGCTTTCCATGTTAATACCGGCCTAATACCTTTTATCTGTTCTTCTTCCCACGGCATAATAGCCAGCATTTCTGAATTCACCTGCTCCACGGCCTGGCGAAAAGTTACCGGCATCGTAACGGTCGGGATGACGGTTCGGCGCGACTGCTTGGCAGCTTCTTCCGCCACCCTCTGCCAGCGTTTTTGCCGGTCCGCAGCCTTCTTTTCATCTAATTTAACAACAGTCCGTTCGCAAAGAACCGGAACTACACGTTTAACTCCCAGCTCAACGCTTTTTTGGATAACAAATTCCATTTTTTCCCCTTTAGGCAAACCCTGGTACAGTGTTACCTGAACAGGGGGCTCTGTCATTCCTGTTTTTTCTCCGGTGATCACGCAGGTTACATCTTTGTTAGTTATTTCCCTAATTATGGCCCTAAATTCCCGGGCCTGGCCATCTAATGTACAGATTTCTAAAATATCTCCCGGCTCCAGCCGCAGCACCCGGGCAATATGTTTCACATCAGGCCCGGTAACAAGTACAATATTATCCTGAATCGCCTCTTCATGCACAAAGAAACGGGCCATACTATTCCTCCCGGGCGGCCCGTAGGGACACCCAATCCCCCTCCTGACATACTTCTCTCAGCACCAAACCGTTATTTTGCACAGCGGCCAGCACGTCGTCCTTCCTGGTATCAATTATCCCAGAAGCAATGAACTGCCCGCCCCGGCGCACAGCTTTTACGGCATCAGGACAGACCTTAATAATCACATCAGCCACAATATTGGCCACAACAATATCGGCCTGTCCCTGGACCCGGTCCAGGAGATTGCCGCACATAACCTCTACTGCATCTGTAACTTCATTGACAGCAGCATTTTCAGCGGCGGCCCGGACAGCGACCTCATCTATGTCCACTGCTTTAACAACCCGGGCACCTAATTTGGCCGCTGTAATGGCCAGGATGCCGGAACCTGTCCCGATATCAAAAACAGTTTCCCCACCCTTAATCAGTTTCTCCAGTTGTTTAATACACATCACTGTCGTTGGATGGGTGCCGGTACCAAAGGCCATCCCGGGGTCAAGTTCAATTATCAGTTCGCCCTGAGATGACTGATAATCCTCCCAGGTAGGTTTAATGACTATCCGCTCACTCACCCTGACAGGTTTATAATAAGCTTTCCAGGAGTTGGCCCAATCCTCCTCCCGGACCTCGCTAAAACTGACATCTTTGACGGCCCCGGGCATAATGTCCTCATTCAGGTTTTGCACCAATCTGCGGAGGTCCCGCATTCGCTCGTCCAGAGCACTGTCACACGGTAAATATGCCTTCACAACTATAAAATTGCGCTCTAAAAATTCATCAGGAAAAGCGTAAGCATCCCAGATATTTTCCTTAATCATCTGCTTAACCAGCTCAGGATCTTCAATCAAAACCCCGCCGGCCCCACACTCCACCAGTATTCCCGAAACGGCATCAACTGCCGCTTTATCTGTTTTAACACTGACCTCACGCCAATCCAACCAGTTCACTCCCATGGATGCTTCAACCAAAGCATTAGTTATATACATGTACTATACCACAAATGGCAGTTTTTTCATACTAGACACCTTGAAAGGTTTCTTAAGCCAACCCATTGGTTTTTATAGTGTCGGCCCTTAACTTAGAAAAATTACGTTGACGTCGTTTGTTGTTAATTCTCAGAACACCTGTTGACAAAAACTGGCGATATCCTTGATCATTGAAATACCGATAGAAGACTCGATTTTTTAACAGCAGTTTTCTTGCACTTAAAGTTTGTTCTCATCCAGAGTTTCTACTTGGTTTCTCAACATTTCTAAAGTATGCTCCAAATTATTTTCTGTTACACGATAACTGTTTTTACTGATTTGGTCTATAATCCACTCGTTAATTTTAGGGGTATGATGGGCTAAATCTTTATAATTATCTAAATTAAAGGTAATCCTATTTTCTTGCTGGAAGTTATAAATTTTTACATTAGGAAGCTTCCCAACCTGACCAAAAATATACTTATTCATGGTTAATTCGTTCTCAAATAACACCGGGTTTTTATCAAAATAATAACGGTGCTGGAGTATAGAATATGGAGGATAGTAAAGATAGAATGTGGTTTGTGGATAGTTTTTTATTAAAGAAAACAGATTTTCATCAAGATTACGTTTAATATTAGTGATTTCATATTCGTCGGCAGCGATAGGGCCAGTTTGTTTATATTTAGCCCACTCTTTGAGAACACTTTGGCGGCTAAAATTTTCTTTGTTGCCCCAAGTATTTAAAGTATCTAGGTCGGGGTTTTCGTTAGGTTTAAGACCTGACATAACGGCTAGTATATTAAATGCTTGTTTCGAAGTATCCAAATTCAGCAAATATTTTATATCATTAATGGGGTTGTTGTCATACATGTAAAATGGAAAGGCACCATACTCGTCACGTACACGTGTGGGATCGCCACGCATAGAAAAATAATCGACAACCCAAATAACATTTTTTGCTTTCCCGGTGTCCAGAGCAAGTTTGGCAATTAAGTATTGTTCTTTTGCTGAGGACCCCATTATTGAGAGTTTGAGGGCGTTGACTTCCATCTTTGCGTTCAAATAAGAAGGCACATTATTCTCACTCATTGAAGAGCCAATAATGATTGTGTCGTATTTATAATTCTTGACTAATCCAGGGTTTTGATAACGCTGCTGTTTGGAGAATACTGGTTTGTAAAATGCAGAATGGTAGAATTGTAATGGATCTATTATGAAGTTTATTAGAATTAACACCTTAATGGTAAGCAAAGTTGTTAACAATACTTTAATTGTCCATCGTTTATAAATTTTCATGTTTCCTCCGGATTAAAATTGAAAATATAGAAATTGGGAGACTCTGTTCAAACCATACACTCCAATTATTAAACAAAACGAGACTGCTAACGCCCATTTCCAGTTTGGTGTTAGTTGCTGTTTAAGCTGGGAACTGTTTTTGGATAAAGAAACGAAAATGTATATCGCAAATAAAACTATTATTTCATGACGTCCGGCAGGAAGATTTGGCGTGATATAGCTAACGTGGATTCCTATATTGTGTATATTTAACATTCCTTTTACCATAACCAATGCTTGATGTAAGTCCTCAGCACGGAATATTACCCACGTAAAAACTAAAAATAAAAACGTAATTATACGTCCAAGAAGCCAATGCATTCTAAATCCAAATAATCTCCAAACATGATTACCAGCCAGAGCTAGTCCGTGGAGAAATCCCCAAATGACAAAATTCCATGATGCACCATGCCATAGGCCACCCAAAGTCATTGTTATCATTAAATTGGCATATTGGCGATAACTTCCTTTGCGGTTTCCTCCCAGTGGAAAGTACAGATACTCCCTAAGGAAGCGCGAGAGAGTCATATGCCAGCGTCGCCAAAACTCTATAATAGAAGCAGATTTGTAGGGAGAATCAAAATTTTGGGGAAGTTTTATATTAAATATAAGCCCCAATCCAATTGCCATGTCTGTGTAACCGCTAAAGTCGAAGTACAATTGAAAAGTGTAGCGATTCACGCTCTTTGGCGGTAACATAGTCACCGCCAGATTCGGTTATCAGTAAACTTATGTTTGTTGTCAATGACGGTGGGTAGTGATGATA
>JAVSMW010000012.1:59447-79239 GCA_032027005.1 Thermincola sp.
TAACTTCCGAAACTCACAAAAAAAGGCTGCAGTGCTAGTTAGCTACTGCAGCCTCCGTTTACCGGTCAGCTATTGTTTTCTTTTCTTTTCTAAAATATCGCATCCTACTACTTCTCCGTTCTGAATAACAAAAGTCACGCTACCAAATTTTTTGTTCTTAATGAAATCAACTATGTCAATCAGAAACCTGTTTACTATTGTCTGAAGTTGTATTTCAACATTTTTATCAGAATTCAATCAAAATGCACCTCTTTTAAAATAAATTGTGGTCACCCGGGTGGAAAAAATAAAAACTTATATACTCAACTTTCGCAGCTCAAATTAGGCAGTAAGCCCTTGATATAACTTGGCAAACCGGCGATCCAATACTGTAGTTGACAAATAAGTGTAGATTGTTCTTTTTTTGATTTGGTTTTAGTTAGATCAAGGAAAAACTGCATAAGTATCTGCAATGCTGTTTTTAAGTCAATATCCTTGATTTCATCGCAGAATAGGTAAAATAAGCCACCCAAGGATCTGTCGTCATTGTGCTGTCGTCGTTCCCATTCAAGAATCAAATATCGGCTGAAAACAACGGTTGTGTGGCTAATAAGCATATCAAATGAACGGCCTTGGAACTCGGTTCCTAACTTAAGTTGGGACTTGGCAAACTTAAAGAATGTTTCAATACTCCAACGCATGCCGTAAATACGCACAATTTCGGCATCGGTTAAGCTAATATCGGTGCTTAATATAGCTAACCACTGGCTGCGTCGGTTGCGGTTTTGCACAAACACAATTTTCAAGGGAAGGCCACAAGATGTTTGAACCCTAATAGAACCTAGAATATCTGCTTTTGCTTGTTTAGGAATTTTGCCATATAACTCTTTAAGGGATAAATGCTCACGGTCTAAAACGTACTTCTGCTTTAATTGTTTCACCATGCCGATTGTATGCAACCCATTGTCATTTAGGGCACGGAGCAGAGGAGCTTGGGTGAACCAACTATCCATTAAAACGTAATCTGCAGAAAAACCTTCCGATAAGGCATTCTGTAACATTTGTACAACGGCATCCGGTTTCCGTAGTAAAGCTTCGATGCGACGCTTGTATCCGTGGGTACGCTTGTCTAGATTTTCTTGCATCTCACAATGCCGATTTTCCGCTTTGGCCGAACTAAGCATTACAAAATCTATAGGAGCAAAACTAAAACCATCAGACCAACCAAGGGTAAGCATGCTATAACCACGGATAAAACGACCAATTGTGTGGTCATGGACTCTGGCCAGTAATTCTGCCTTCTTGCTGCGGTTACGGTGCAGGACGGAATCATCAACAATAAATACTTGAATCCTGTCCGATGAAGTTAATCCCTCAAAATACTGCACAACAGACCGACTAAGCTCATGTAGAAAGCGACGCCAAGCGTACTTCGGATAATTAAGAAAACGGTATATAACGTCTTTGCCAGGCATTGATTGTCCTCGTTCACTTTGTAGTAAGCGGAACAGATTGCGGTCTTGAAAGACCAAGGTAAAGATAATTTGGAAAACTGCCAAACTTGATAAACCAAAAGATTTCTTTATGCCTACAGAACGAAGAATCCGGCCCAACTGTAAGGTAGAAAAAATTTGAGTAAATCGCAGTTCATACTTCTCAGACAGGAAGTTTTGTTGTAACATTGTTTTAGACACCTTTCTGTTTGGGATTTGGGGAGTTTGGTCACTTCCATTTTACCAAACTTTAAGGTGTTTTTTGTCAATATTACAAAATTCTTGTCAAAAAACCTTGGTATTACAAAGATTAAGCATAGTTTTTAAGATGCGAAAGTTGAGTTATATACAAAGGAAAGGGCTAAATTAAATTAGTTGTAACGGTTGTCAATGAAGTCATTTAACGAAACTTTAAGGTTTCTTTTGTCAATATAACAAATCTTTGTCAAAAAATCTTGGTATTAAAAGTTGAGTGAATTAGTTTCAAAAAAAATTTTTTTTATTTTTCCAGTTAATTATACCATCCTCTTGCCCGTTTGTCTCGGAACCTGTCCAAAATGCGGTTTTAGCTACATAAATTGTTGTTTTAGACGTATAGTGCTCCTGATTTTTAGGGTCAGGGGTGAGTTACCGAAAATAAAAACAAAACAGCATATCACCCTTTTAAAGTTATATCCTTTACTATGAATTTGGATATTAAAAGATACACATGGGCGAATGGCATTGGAGTTTTACAGCTAGAATGACAAAATGCCGCCCAGGAAAGCCGGAACAAACGGTCATACCTGCGGCGGCACTAATTCGAACTATTTAATTGAAGGTGAAACTAGACTGACAATCTTGACACTATCCCATAAAGGCGTCTTTGACTTTTCCGAAAAAGCCTTTTTCCACTCCCGCAGGGTTCTCACCCATGGTATTAGCCAGGTCTAGCAGCAGTTTCTTTTGTTCATCACTCAATTTGGTAGGTGTGACAACGATGACTTTGACATGATGGTCACCCCGTCCATAGCCATGAACATCAGGAATACCCTTGCCTCTTAACCTGAAAAAGGTATCTGATTGGGTGCCCTCGGGAACCTTTAATTTAATTTTGCCTTCCAGGGTCTGCACTTCGATTTCATCACCCAGGGCAGCCTGTGGGAAAGAAACCTTAACTTCTGTGATGACATCATTGCCCTCACGTTTATACAGCTGGTGGGGTTTAACCTGAATGTAAACGTAAAGATCTCCATAGGGCCCGCCCCGTTCACCTGGTTCTCCTTCACCGGTAACTCTTAACCGGGAACCTGTATCAACACCGCCCGGTATTTTCACATGAATCTTCCGGGTCCGCCTGACATGACCGCTACCGCTACATTCATTGCATGGGGTTTCAATAATCCTGCCATCGCCGCCGCATTGATCACATGCCCGTGATTGCACAAAACGACCAAAAGCAGTAGATTGGGTAAACTGAATCTGACCTGTGCCATTACACTTGGAACAGGTCTTGGCTTCAGTGCCCGGGGCCGCTCCGCTGCCATGACATTTTTCACATTTTTCGGTCCTGGGTACATTAATATCTTTTTCCAAGCCAAAGGCGGCCTCTTCGAAGGTAATATCCATGTTGTAGCGTAAATCCGCGCCCTTGGCCGGCCCCCGGCGCCGCTGGCCGCCGCCGCCGAAAAAGGCTTCAAAAATATCTCCAAAACCTCCAAAGTCCGCTCCGTTAAAGCCTCCAAAACCACCATACCCCGCACCACCGGCACTCTGATCAAAGGCAGCATGGCCAAATTGGTCATACTGAGCCCGTTTTTCCTGATCAGACAGTACTTCATAGGCTTCATTGACTTCCTTAAATTTAGCCTCCGCATTTGCGTCCCCTTGGTTAACATCAGGGTGGTACTGACGGGCCAGTTTCCGGAAAGCTTTTTTTATTTCGGCCTCGGAAGCCTCTTTCTTAACTCCCAGAACCTCATAGTAATCTTTTTTGCTCATTTTTAATTAACTCCTCAAGTTTGGTTGCGAGGTCCAATATACATTGTATGCTTACTTGTTATCTTCGTCTACAACTTTATACTCAGCATCCACAACATTATCATCTTTAGCCGCTTCCGGGTTACCGTCAGCATTACCCGCTCCCTGTGCCTGGGCAGTCTGCTGATACATGGCTGTGGTCAGCTCATATAAAGGTTTGGTAAGTTCTTCGGATTTTTGTTTAATTGCTTCAAGGTCGCTGCCGCCAAGAGCATCCTTTAAGCCCTGAACAGCCTGGTTGACCTTCTCAACCAGGGCTTGATCAGCCTTGTCACCAAACTCCTTGACTGTCTTTTCAGCCTGGTAAATCAGGGAATCGGCCTGGTTTCTGGTTTCGACTTCTTCTTTACGTTTAGCGTCTTCAGCAGCATGAGTTTCAGCTTCTTTAACCATTGCGTCAATGTCCTGATCACTCAGTCCACCGGAAGAAGTGATTGTGATTGCCTGTTGATTGCCTGTAGCCATATCTTTGGCAGAAACATTAACTATACCATTGGCATCAATATCAAATTTAACCTCAATCTGCGGAATCCCCCTGGGAGCAGGCGGAATCCCGGTCAGTTGGAATCTGCCCAGGGTTTTGTTGCCTGCAGCCATCTCCCGCTCGCCCTGCAGCACGTGGATTTCTACTGATGTCTGGTTATCCGAAGCGGTGGAGAAGATTTGAGCTTTAGAAGTCGGAATTGTGGTATTCCTGTTAATCAGCCTGGTGGATACTCCACCCATGGTTTCAATTCCCAGGGACAGAGGGGTGACATCCAGAAGCAGCACATCTTTGACCTCTCCGGCCAATACCCCGCCCTGAATCGCAGCCCCAAGAGCCACCACTTCATCAGGGTTTACACCTTTATGGGGCTCCTTACCGGTCAGCTTTTTAATGGCTTCCTGGACTGCCGGAATCCGGGTTGAGCCGCCAACTAAAATTACCTTGTCAATTTTGTCAGCAGTCAGACCTGAATCAGACAATGCCTGCCTGGTCGGACCCATGGTTTTCTCAACCAGGTCAGCTGTTATTTCTTCGAATTTAGCCCGGCTGAGGTTCAGGTCAAGGTGCTTGGGCCCGGATTGGTCTGCTGTGATAAAGGGCAGATTGATATTGGTGGAAAGTACACCGGACAGCTCAATTTTAGCTTTCTCTGCAGATTCTTTAAGCCTCTGCATAGCCATTTTGTCGTTACCCAGGTCAATTCCGGCATCTTTTTTGAATTGTTCAACCATCCAGGCAATAATCCGATCATCAAAATCATCGCCGCCCAGGCGGTTATTGCCGCTGGTGGCCTTGACTTCAAAAACACCGTCACCCAGCTCCAGGATGGATACATCAAAGGTACCTCCACCCAAGTCATAGACAAGAATTGTATGGTCTTCGCCCTTGTCCAGACCGTAGGCCAGAGCGGCTGCTGTCGGTTCGTTGATTATTCTAAGTACTTCCAGCCCGGCGATTTTGCCGGCATCTTTGGTGGCCTGACGCTGGCTGTCCGTAAAGTATGCCGGAACAGTAATTACTGCTTGTTCTACCTTTTGTCCCAAATAAGCTTCCGCATCTGCCTTCAGCTTCTGCAGCACCATGGCCGAAACTTCCTGAGGCGTGTACTCCTTGCCATTCATATCGGCTTTATAGCTGGAACCCATATGCCGTTTGATGGACATCACAGTACCATCAGGATTGGTGACAGCCTGGCGTTTTGCTACCTGCCCAACCAGGCGCTCCCCGGTTTTGGAGAATGCTACCACAGAGGGCGTAGTCCTGGCTCCTTCGGCATTGGCAATAACAGTGGCTTCCCCACCTTCCATCACAGCCATACAAGAATATGTAGTACCTAAGTCAATTCCAAGAACTTTGCTCATATTATATCAACCTCCTGTTTAATGTTTAATATTTAACTTTTTGCTACTTTGACCATAGCAGGCCTGATTACCCGGTCTGCCAGCATGTAGCCTTTCTGCAGTTCTTCAATGATGACATTGTCCGGATGTTCTGCACTGGATTCCTGCATAACTGCCTCATGAAAATTGGGGTCAAATTCCTTCCCCACCGCATCCATTGCCTGAACTCCTTCTTTTTCGAGCACCTCCCGCAACTGCCGGAAAATCAAATCAATGCCTTCCTTCAACTGGGCAGCATCACTTCCAGAAGAAGATACAGCCCGTTCAAAGTTGTCTAAAATAGGCAGCAGGTTGGTGGCCAGGCGCTGCGAACTGTACTTCATCAGGTCGCTGCGCTCCTGGAGGGTCCTCCTCCTGAAGTTATCAAAATCCGCCTGAACCCTTTGGGCCATTTGCAAATATTCCTCAGCCTTGCTCTTTAACGTGTTTACTTCATCCTGCAAATCAACGGCCTCCGGGCCAGGGCTGTCACCCTGGGCGCGGTTTTCCCCGGCGGAATTGCCTGTATCTTCTGTACTTAGTTGTTCTTCCTTCAGATTTTCCTCTTTCATGTTATCCCCCCTGATTTCCTTGTATTAGTAATCATTGTCATCAAGCCGGCCTGCCCGATTATTATTTACCGGTTCTTCTTTTTTCTTGATAATTGTATCTATGCGTAAAATTGCTTCGGCGATTTCACCGGCCGCTTTCAGGGCATGTATTTTTACCATCGTCGGATCAACAATTCCCAAACTGAACATATCGGCGACATCGCCGCTGTCACAATCCAAAGCCAGGCTCTCGCGGCCTTCTTTTATCTGGGCGGCTACAACATCACCGATCTTTTCCAGGGGATTAAACCCGGCATTGGCTACAATCTGAGAAAATGGCTTTTTTAGGGCTTCGACTACACAGTCTATCCCGTAAACGGCCATCCCGCGGACGTTTTCCCGGACTTTTTCCACATCACGGGCCAGGGACAATTCAATAGCTCCCCCACCGGGAACCACACCGCCTTTGACTGCCGCCTGCACGGAAGCTGCGGCATCTTTGGCGATCCTCTCCCTTTCACCCACTACCTCTTCAGTAGCAGCCCCCACCAGGATGGTGGCCATAGGTTTACCCTGCCCTGCCAGAATCCTGATATGCTCCAGCTTTTCATCTTCGTAAACTTGCCCAGCTTCACCCAGGTATTTGGCCAGGTCCTGGACATCTTTACGCAGCCCGGTCCTTTTGATGGGACGAGCCCCTATATGTTCGGCAGCTTTCAGCAGTTCTTTGTTAGATACCCGCTGAACTACCATAATTCCAGCATCGGTCAGAACCTCTTCGGCATAGCTGTCAACGCCGCGGTCCACTAAAATAACCTTAATTTCCAATGCCACCAGCTTTTGCAGATTTTCGCCAAATTGCTGCTGCAGTTCCTGGTATCTGGCAAATCCGGCTTCTGTGGCCAATGCTTCGTCTTCGATTTCTTCGGGCTCCAGAGCATCATCAATGACCAAAACTTTGGGGTTGATCAGTTCTTTGGGCATGTGTTTACTAAGCCGCTGTTTATTCACAATCACACCCATAAAGACCTGGTTTTCGGCCCCTTCTTCAGACATGATGGTATCAGAAAGCTTGAAGGATGGATCCTGTAATTTTTCCTGACCGGTCATCCGGGCGGCTTCCACCACCAAATCGGCAATGTCCCCGTGCTCCCTGCCGGCAATGAGTGCCACCTGTCTGAGCATAGGATCATCCATGCCGGAGATGGGAGCAGCCTTTTCTTTGATCATCTCCAGGGCTTTGGCAATACCGGCCCTGACCCCTTCAATAATTCTGGTCACAGGTACTCCCTTGACAACCTGATCTACACCTTCACTGACCAGAGCACCGGCCATGACTGTGGCTGTGGTTGTGCCGTCACCGATTTCCGCCTGCTGGGCTTTGGCAATATTTATCAGCATTTTGGCCGCAGGGTGATTTGCTTCCATTGTGGTGAGAATTGTTACCCCATCGTTGGTGATGATTACTTCGCCAAATTTATCAACCAGCATCGTATCAAGGCCCTTAGGTCCCAGTGTACCCTCCACAGCCGCCGCAATAGCCCTTACCGCATTGGAATTGGTAACCAGCGCAGCCAGTCTTTCGTCTACATCTGAACCTTTTGTAGCCTGTTGTTTTAAACTCATTTAGAATCCTCCATACCCCTGACATTTTATCACAAATGCTTACTGACCATAGAAGTCTTTCATCAAGCGGGATAGATGCTGGGTCATAAACTCCACGATAGATACGGCTTTTTCATAATCCATACGGGTCGGTCCGATGACGCCTACTGAACCCATGGTTTTGCCGTTTATCTCATAGGTTGCTGTAATAGTACTGCAGTCCTGCAGCCCTTCAACCTTGTTTTCCCCGCCTATCTTAACAGTAATTCCATCCTCTTGATGATTCCCTTCACTTACTATATCTTTTAAAACCCGGTCCTGTTCCAGCAGTGACAGCAGTGTTTTCACTTTGCCTATATCGCTGAACTCCGGTTGGTTTAGAATGTTTAGGGTCCCAGCTAAATAAACCTTTTCTTCAGGTTGAAGATGCAGGGTTTCCTGAATCAAGTCCATAGCAGCATTAAAAATATGTGTATGCTTAGAGAGTTCAAAATATATTTCCTTAATCAGAGTCATTTTAATGTGCTCAAGACTAAGTCCCTGAAGTTTGGCATTCATGACCTGACTGATTTTTTGCAGGTCAATGTCATTAATAGTCTGGGGCAGGTCGATCATCCGGGTCTGGGCCATGCCATTGTCTGTCACAACCACGACCAGGGCTTTGCTGTTATCCAAAGGAACCAGCTGCACATGTCTTAAATTGCTCTTGGTAAACTGTGGGCCAGTCACTAAAGTAGTATAATTGGTAATATTGGATAGAATCGTATTGGTCTGCTGCAAAACTGTCCTCATATCCTGGACTTTTAACTTATATCCGCCGAGAATCAATTTTTGGTCTTCCGCAGACAGCTTTTTCTTTTTCATCAGACAGTCCACGTAGTAACGGTACCCCAGGTTGGAGGGAATCCGCCCGGCAGAGGTATGCGGCTGTTCAATATACCCCTGCTCCTCGAGGTCTGACATCTCATTTCTGATGGTTGCCGGGCTCACGCCCAGATCATACTTCTTGGAAATTGTTCTCGAACCGACAGGCTCCACGGTGGAAATGTAATCTTTGATGATAGCCAGTAGAACCTTTTGTTTTCTCTCATCCAAGGTCACTTCATCACCCTCTTTTGTTAGCACTCTGCCATGTCGAGTGCTAAATCCTCTAAATAAAAAATACCATCGAAAGTTTTATTTGTCAAGAATCGGAATTACCTTAAATGAAGGCCGCAAATACCTCATTAGCCAATGGCAAACCTTTTTTTGTCAATTTAAGGTTTTTTTCTGTAATTTCGACCAAGCCCATACCCCTTAATTTCCGTAACTCTGCTCCGAACAGGCCCTCCACAGGTTTCCCAAAGCGTGCCTCGAAGCCGGCTAAATCCAGCCCTTCTGCAAGACGTAAAGCCAGAAAAATAGTTTCCGAAATCTGCTCTGCCACTGACAATTGATGCGCTTCCCGCACGGCAGGTTGACCCTGCAGCAGTTTCTGAATATATAATTCCACGTTTTCTTCATTACTAAACCTCTTCTCCCGGAACATGGAATGAGCCGCCGGTCCCAGACCAAGGTACTCTTCATTGTGCCAGTAAATCAGGTTGTGTCTTGCTTCCCGTCCAGGACGGGCAAAGTTGGAAATCTCATAATGCTTAAACCCGTTTCCGGTCAGATATTCTATCCCATGCCAAAACATCTTTAATTCCAGCTCTTCATCACAGGGCAGCAGATATCCTGATGCCACATCCCGGTGAAGGGGGGTATCAGGCTCTATTTTCAGGTTGTAAGCAGATATATGCTCGGGAAACAGAGCCAGAACATTTTGCAGAGTTCTCTGCCAATTACGCAGAGACTGTCCGGGAATGCCAAATATTAAATCGAGGCTGATGTTGTCAAACCCAGCCTGCCTGCTGTTGTCAACTGTCTCTGCCACCTGCTGCCATCCATGAATCCTGCCCAGCAGATCCAACAGTTTTTGCTGCTGAGCCTGAACGCCGATACTCAGCCTATTCACACCGGCCTGCCTGATCTCAGCCAATTTATTGTAATCAACAGTCCCCGGATTGCACTCGACGGTAATTTCAGCATCACCGGCAACAGTAAAATTTTTACGGCAGTCCTCAATAATCTTGACCAACTGGGCACCCCGCAAAACCGTAGGGGTCCCCCCACCCACATAAATGCTCCGGACCCTCCGCTCCTCAGGCGACATTTCCACCGCATACTGAGCCATCTCCCTGTCCAGGGCACAAACATATGACGCAGCCAGGCCTGCGTCATAAGGATAAGATATAAAATCACAATAACTGCATTTTTTTACACAAAAGGGGATGTGAATATATAAGCCTATTGCCATTGTGTAAACACCTTCAATCATACGGCTTGTGGAGCAAGCCAACCTTTTTCCCGTCTTGATGAAGCAAGAGGCGTTTAACTATTAGTAAGGTTTAATACCTAGGGGGAGGCTGTATGTTGCTTAGGTATATTTGTTACTATCGTCAGCCAACTTAGCCTCGGGTATGGCGAAACCGGAGGGCGGAGCCATGGATGGCGGAGCGCCATAGCACCAGGATGGTGCGTTTGGCAGTGCAACCCGTAGGTTTCGCCATAGCCGTGGCTTAGTTGGCTAGATAGGAACAACCCATACCGTGGGAACATACAGCCTCCCCCGGGCCCTATTCAACCTTCAGCACAGCCATAAACGCCTCCTGCGGAATTTCCACATTACCAACCTGCTTCATGCGTTTCTTGCCCTCTTTCTGTTTCTCCAGAAGCTTACGCTTCCGCGAAATGTCACCGCCGTAACATTTGGCCAGAACGTTTTTCCGCATAGCTTTGACTGTTTCCCGGGCAATTATTTTAGTTCCAATAGTAGCCTGAATCGGGATTTCGAATAAATGCCGTGGGATAATATCCTTTAGTTTCTCGGCCAGCTGCCTGCCCCTCTGATTAGATTTATCCTTGTGTACAATACAGGACAGGGCATCCACGATTTCACTGGAAACCATTATGTCGAGCTTCACCAGTTCAGACTCTTTGTACCCGGTGAACTCGTAATCCAATGAAGCATATCCCTTGGTTCGTGATTTAAGTAAATCAAAAAAGTCATAAATAATCTCAATCAAAGGCATTTCGTAGGTTAGCGTAACCCTTGTCTCAGTCAGGTATTCCATGTTCAGGAATACCCCCCGCTTATCCTGTGCCAGATCCATCACCGTACCCACGTACACATTGGGTACCATTATAGATGCTTTAACAAAGGGCTCCTCCATTTTGTGGATGTTCTGGACAGGCGGCATATTAGTCGGGTTATCGATTTCCAAAACTTCGCCGTTAGTTTTATGAATTCGGAAAACTACGCTGGGGGCAGTTGTAATCAGGCTCAGGTCATATTCCCGCTCTAGTCGTTCCTGAATAATCTCCATGTGCAGCAGCCCAAGAAAGCCTAACCGGAAACCAAACCCCAGGGCGATTGAGGTTTCAGGTTCGAACATCAGGGAGGCATCATTAAGTTTGAGTTTTTCCAGGGCATCCCGCAGGTTATCATAATCGGCCCCATCAATGGGGAATAAACCGCAAAATACCATCGGAGTTATCTGGCGATAGCCGGGTAGTGGTTCAGCTGTCGGTTTATCGGCATTGGTAACAGTATCGCCAACTCTGACATCACGCACATTTTTTATACTGGCAGCGATAAATCCCACATCGCCAACGCCCAATTGGCCAACGGTGGTCATAAAGGGCCGGAAAATCCCGACTTCGTTGACCTCAAACTCCTTTTTAGTCGACATCATCCTGATATTCATGCCCGGTTTTACGCTCCCATCAACCACCCTGATGTAGGCAATAACCCCTTTGTAGGGGTCATAATGGGAATCGAAAACCAGAGCCTTCAAGGGCAGGGACTCTTCGCCCCGCGGGGCGGGTATTTTGGCCACTACCTGTTCCAGGATTTCTTTAATTCCTTTACCTTCTTTTGCAGAGGCCAATACAGCATCACTGGTGTCCAAACCGATAATGTCCTCAATCTCTTTTTTTACCCGTTCCGGTTCGGCACTGGGTAAATCTATCTTATTGATAACAGGTACAATCTCCAAATTATGCTCCAAAGCCAGATATACATTGGCCAGGGTCTGGGCTTCAATGCCTTGGGCCGCATCCACAACCAATATAGCCCCTTCACAGGCAGCCAGACTGCGGGAAACCTCATATGTAAAATCCACATGGCCGGGAGTATCAATTAAATTTAAGTTGTATGTTTCCCCATCATCAGCTTTATATGTAAGCTTTACGGCCTGGGCCTTGATGGTAATGCCCCTTTCCCGCTCCAGATCCATCTGGTCCAGCACCTGATCAGCCATTTCCCGGGCACTAAGCGCCCCGGTATATTCTAACAGGCGGTCGGCCAATGTCGACTTACCATGGTCGATATGGGCTATAATACAAAAATTTCTGGTTTTTTCATGCTGCGCCAAGGCTTTATCCTCCCTTATAACAACGTACTCTCTCGGAAATTCGAGATGATATATATTTAGTCCAGAAGCAAAAAATATAAAGCATACCGCAGAGGCGCAGAGAAACATTATTTTTTAGTTATAAAATCAAACAATAACCAGAAAACGGTAATGTTTAGCATGAAGAAATCAACCCCTTTGCAGCACTCTCCCTCTGCGTCTCTGCGGTTGTTTTTAATTTTCGGGGTAAACAGGTAGGCAATTATGCCGCTTTTTTGAGCTTACGCCTGAGAATTCCCATGACCTGCTCGGTTTCTTCCAGCTTGCAGGCCAAAATAGCTGCAGCGAAAACAATCAATCCTATGAAAATAGATACCCCTACCTGAATCAACTGGTTAATCCTGACAGTTAAATCAAGGTGAGATCCTATGTAAGCTGATATTAAGTATACCACAACCCCCATCAGCCCGGAAGATAGTGTGATCAAAACAAAGGATTTCATAATTTTCCTGAACCCGATCTGGCCGATTTTCTTCCTTAGAAGATAAAGGAGAACCGTTAAGTTAAAGGTCACAGCCAGGGAGTCCGCCAGAGCCAGCCCGCCTTCCCTGAGAATGGGCCTCAGATAATAATTCAAAACAATGTTGATCAGAATTGTCACAACGGCAACTAATAAAGGCCTGATCAGGTCCTGCAGGGCATAATAAGCTCTGGTGACTACCCAAACCGCCGACTGGGCAAATAATCCAATGCAATAAAAAACCAGGGCATTGGCAGTTACCAAAGTTGCACTGTGGTTAAATTCACCGCGTTCGAACAACAGCCTGACAATCGGCACACTCAATACAGCAAGTCCTACGGATGCGGGGATAATAATCAAAAAAATTGACCTAATCCCCATCGACAAAGTATGTTTAAATTCTTTCATTTCCTGCCGGGCCGCCTGGGAGGTCAGAGTCGGGAAAACTGCCACAGCAATCGATCCGGCGAAAACTCCCAAAGGCAGCCACATTAAACGGCTGGCCATCCGGAGTGCGGTAATACTCCCTTCACTGATTCCGGAGGCAAAATTCTGATTGACGATCAGATTGATTCTGTTAGCCGCCAGGCCTAACATAGCCGGAACCATCAACAAAAACATTTTTTTTACACCCGGGTGCCGTATATCTAAGACAAACCGGTATTTGAAACCTTTTTTCAACAATACTGGAATTTGGATACAAAAATTCGCAATGTGCCCTGCAACAACACCAATAGCAAAAGCCGCTATGCCCAGATCGGCAAATTTTTTAGCAAAAAGCAGGCCGGAAATAATAATACAGGCATTGTAGGCGATTGCACCAATAGCCGGGGCGGCAAAATGCTTGTACGAATTTAAAATCCCCATCATCAGGCCATTTAAGGCCAAAATAAGAAAGGCAGGAAACATGATCCTGGTCAATTTTATCGACAAGGCCAGGGTTTCCCCTCTGAAATTATAGGCCACCAGCTTGGTTAAAGGGCCGGTAAAAATCATCCCTAAGGTTATGCAGACAGCTACCAGAATAATAATTAAGTTAATCATTGTACTGGCAACCTTCCAGGCTTCTTCTTCTTTATCAGTAGCCAGGTAACTTGAAAAGACAGGAATAAAAGCTGAACTTAACATCCCTCCGACCAACAGGTCATACATAAAATCAGGAATCGTAAAGGCAGCTAAAAAAGCATCTGTGACCCACGTTTTCCCAAACGATGAAGCTAAAGATGCTTCTCTAACAAATCCCAGAATCCGGGACAACAGCATAGCAATCATGAGCATCCCGGCTGCCTGGGCCACTTTTTTTCCTGAAGACATTATATGGTCCCCCAATCTATTACCCAAAAGATTTCCTTTAATAATATATCACTTTTTGGGTTATGTGGGAAGATAGTTTCCCCCGCCAATCTGTTATCAATGTTGAAATTTGCTTTGTTAGCCGTACCGTCAAAGCTTTTGCTTGACGGACCAAGACAGGGTACTGCTCTGCGATGGCCAGGCCTTTTGCTTTGCTGTATGCGGCGATATCCTTAGCTGCGCTCAGAAGCGGGGCGCCCTGTTGTTTATATATCTCGTCAACAGTGGGGGCCATTTGTCGGCCTAACATCTTATTGCCGGCTGCCAAAGATTTGTTAACCCCAATTCCCACTGTTGAAATTAGAAATAGTAGAGCTAACAAAATGATCGTCCTGTCTCGCATGGTTTTCCTCCTCCGGGCGAATCCTTCATCTGCTCTATTATTTCCAGGTTAATCCCAAAACAATCACTGAAATAGCGCGGCGTTTCTGTCACCATCGAGGTTGCCATAAGGGCCCCCGCAAGGAAAGGCGCAACCTTAACATCGAGACTTCTTCTACCGGGGAGGTTATTGGATTGCCACAGCCTCCCCAGTTGTTTTTCTTAAAAGCTTTAAATTCTTAAACTACATTTTATTTTCATAGATTCTCCCTAATTGAACATTCTTAATAAGTATTTGGCTGCCAGCAAACCCATTCACTTCAAACACGTCTTCACTCCAACGATTTACAAGAATCTTTCTCCCGTCGTCAAACGTAATGATCACTCCTTCATTTGGGGTCGGGCCCACAGGTTTTCTATGGTATTCATAAAATCCAGATCTGCTTAATTCTGATATAAAAATTTTAATATCATTATTTAGTAATACGCGACGTTGTCCAGCCTCACCCCAATATGTGATGTTTTTTATAGAGCTACCTTCAATCGTCCTCATGGTGTTTTTCCAAATAAAATAGCCTCGTATTGGATTGAAACTTAAAAAAAGCAAAATGACCATTAAAACAGCAATTGGATATTTTTTCATTCTTTCTTATGCCCCCTCGTACTATAATGATTATGATTATTTTGGAGATTTTTCATAAATGTAATATTGTATGATCATCTGATTAAAACATATTACTTTTTATTTTCCCTATTTAAAATAGCCCCCAACAATATTGTATAGTTTAATAAAAAAACATACAATAATTTTGAGGGCTATTGGGTGATTTGCTATTTACTATTGATAACGTTTATTGGCTGAGGTTCAGGGGTAGGCAACAACATTTAATCTTTTATAGCCGGGATAACCGACTTAAACACTTCCCATCTATCACCTACCTTAGCCTCTCCAATAAAAACATAAACCGGTTGTAGATAAGGTTGCTCAGCACCAGGATCCTCCCAGTAATTAATCTCAACTTTATTAATTTTTGCTTTTTCAGCTTTTTCATCTATATTAGTTAAAGCATGATTATTTTTCACTTCTCCTAAAGCCTGATTAACAGTTTTTATAGGATACATTGCGTATTCCTTAGCATCCTTGTAATGTTTTCCAAAACCAATAATTTCACCGTTGCTTCCAACAGTGACAGTAATACGGGAAACTCCCAGAACATCTTTATTATTTATCTGTTTATAGAAGAAAACTTTTTTAGCTACTATAATTGCTCCAACTGTTTCTGGATTATCTGTTCCTGGAGTAACTGTAATAGGTGCAACGCCCACTAGCTTGAAATTGTTAGGTAGTAAGTTCAAGTTTGTTAAAAAATTCTTTGCAATTTCAATCACATCTTCATCTGATGGTATGTTTTTTGATAAATAACTTGGATCCATTGCTTGTTTGCTTTCATCAAAATATATTATTTTACCAGTTAATTTTTCTAAAACAAGGTTTTTTTGTCCCTCTTTTATATAATATTTATGACCTTCTGGATCTAATTTCGCTTCACCATTTAATTTTAATTTCTTTCCTAAAGCGTTAGCATATTCGGAATCAAATTCAACTTCTTTAAACTGATAAACCGGTACCTGCAATGCTAATTTCCATAGATGTTGTGTCGTATAATATTTGGGGCGTTTCGTATCCTTGAAGAGGTAATTTAAGTTCTGGTAATTTGGCAAGTTGATTCTCGTTTGCATTCAGTAAAAAAACTGTACAAAAAATACTCACCAATGATGTTCCAAAAATTAATAAAAACTTTTTACTGATTTTATTCATTAATCTTTCCCTCCTTTTGTGCGCACGTTGTGCGCTTCATATATATTTCATAGAAACCATCGCTCCTGCAATGCGATGTAAGACAACCGACTTACCTCATGCGAAAGCCNGACAGATACGACCCCAGGTTCCGCAGAGCGAAGTATGTGCGCTACGCTGATGATTTTCTGATTGGCTTGATTGCTCCTAAAGCCTACGCTATCAGCCTGAAACAGAAAATCAAGGAGTTCCTGAAGAACGAACTCTGTTTGAGGTTGAGCGACGAGAAAACCAAAATCACACATGCTGCCGATAGTGACGTGCCCTTTCTCGGATATCACATCCGCAAGGGCCCTATCAAACATGGCAAACTTCAATGCAACCCTTTTGACCCAACCCTCCGTGTCTATATGAATACGGAGGGCATTCTGAAAAAGCTACGTGAAAACGGTATGTGTAAAAGCAACGGCTATCCCATTGGTATCACTCGCCTCCTCAGAGAATCTCCGGAAGAAATCATCAAGTACGGCAACCAGGTACTCCGTGGACTCCTCACTCAGCAACGCGGCTGCGCCAACTTTTATCAGGGTTCACGCATCCAATACATCGTGCAATTTTCGATAGCTAAGACCCTGGCGCGCAAATTCGACATCAGCCTAAAGAAAGTGTTCGCCCGGTACGGCAAAGCTCTTTTGGTCAATTACACAAATGCCAAAGGTAAAGCCTGCTCCGTCAGCCTGGCAATGTACAAATCTTTCGCGAGACACAAAGACTTCTTCGCCAAAATCAAGTCGGCAGTTAAATTGTTCCTTTTCCTGCCCAAGTTTAGCTTGATGGACCCGCTTGCCCGTGTCTGCTACATCTGCGGCAATCCGCTCTTTCATGTCAGCATGTATCACCGGAAAACGAAGAAGAAGCTCGACAAACCCTATTCTCCGATTGTCACTGTAATGCTGGACATCAACCGGCGTCAGATAGCTCTTTGCAAACACTGCTTTGCCAATGTCGAAGCTGGCAGGTTTCAGCTTAATCAGCTGAAACGACGATAACTCATTTGGAATATGGAGAGCCGTATGCGGTGAAAGCCGCTCGTATGGTTCGGGAAGGGGCGGGTTACTTTGCTAATCCGCCTATTTCATATCATAAACTAATAACATCATCCCAAGTACTAAAACTGCTAGGTTGGTCAATCCAACGTGGAGCTTTAGCACCAGTCGATGTGTATATATCATTATTTCCTGCTGAAGTATACCCTTTTACGCGAGCAACAACTTGGTTTGCATTTGGCCAGCCGTGACCAGCACCTAATTGAGGTTGATAGGATTCCGCTCCTGTAAAGAAAGCTGTTTTAATTGTCCACCCCATACCTATTCCGTAACTATAAGTACTGGCCTCGCGAGAATCTAAATACATTCTGCTTGCAAAACCCATCATTAGTCGCAAACCTTCAAACATTTTTTGAATATTTTGTTCATTGGTAGTACTCCCACCATTTCTTAAAAAATTGCAATTATACATTGTGGCCCATCTCATTTGATTATTGCCCCATCTGATTTCATCCCAGCTTGCGTTAGCCGCACCTGCGTATTCATTTGTATGAAAAATTGAGCTAGAATTCATGGTATAAAAGTGAGCCGTTGATTGCCCGATTGACGTGCTTGAATCAAGACCATGACCCGCAAACGCAAAAAATTGCTTGCTGTCTGCAAAACCTGAGGTTAAATCAGATTCCCAAGCCAAATTATCCTTATAAACTGAACCAGCATTAGCAATCCCATAATCTCTAAGTCTATCATGAAGATTTTGGACATATTGAGCCCCTGCTCTATCTCCGAAAGCACAATTCCCGTTGGTAGTATAATAGCTTACCCCGTCATATCCTTGGCTCCAAGCAGCGAGAACATTCGTTGATGACAGGAGAAGCAGGCCCACAATAATAATTATTAAAGTCATTTTTTTCATAAGCTTACCTCCATACAATTTTTATCACAGTTATTTTTTCTCCCTCTGTACATTCAGCACAAATCCCAAGTTCACAGCAATACTCATCGCCTGCCGTTTACTTCATCCAGTGTCCAATTAGAATTCTGCTCCAGCAGCAGAACGGCGGTTTCCGCTACCATCAGGGTTGTCATAAAAGTCCCGACATGGTAACATAGTAATCAGAAATAGTGGTTTGCTGAGGGTTCTCCAGGGTAACGGCTAGCAAGGCTTCCCTGCTTTCCTCCCGGACCACTATTCTGCTTTGCTGGGCGGTTCACGTATAGCTTTTTTCGACCAAATAAACATAACTTCCCTCTCCTTTCGATATAAAGCCTCTCGGAAATCCGAGAGGCTTTATATTCAAGACTATAATGTAATAATAACTGCTATTTCCATGTCTTTCTATAAAATTGGCACAAACGGGCTTTTATGCGGCACAAACGGGGGTTATTATGTGCACAAACAGGAAAACTCTTTAATTGTTAAGGCATAAAACTCTTAAAATTTTTTCACGTTCCCGACTAAGTAATACCCTATCTCCAGAAAACAATATCATTTCAAAAGTTCTATTGGCGGGAACAATTTCTTTGACTTGCTTCAGATTAACCAAATATCCCTTATGGGACCTAAAAAATATTCGGGAGTCGAGTTGGGACTCAACTTGAGATAAATCCCCTCTGGTCGTATACTCTCCACGTTCCGTTTTAAATTTTAATTTATGTCCGGTAATTTCAACAAAAAGAATTTCTTCAGCTTTTATTACAACTCTACGGCCTTCTAATGGAATTACAATACTATTGTTACTTTCTTTTGAACGCAACATGCCATCTTTTATTCTTCTTAAGGTCTTATGAATCCGCTTTTCGTCAAATGGCTTTAAAATATAATCAAATGGGTATAATTCAAAAGCCTCTAAGGCGTACTCCGTATGACCCGTCGCAAAAATTAACTTAACATTTGGTATTATTTCAATAGCTTCTTTGGCTACCAGCAAACCATTGACATCAGGCATATCTATATCCATGAAGATCACATTTGGTCTAAGTATTTCAGTATTTTTTATAGCTTCCCTACCATTGTTAGAAATATTGATGACCTTCATGTTTGGAATTTCCTCAATAACCTGTTTCAAAAATAATGCTGTATACCGGTTATCTTCTGCAATAAGAACCCTGAGAGTCATCTATTACATCACTCCTTTCTATATGGGTAACAGTTTATAAACAGTGTGTACGCCTTTTAAAGTATTTGTCGCTTCTGTTTCATTCTCCTCCCATATTTTCCAAAATGCGGGTTTAGCGTCATAAAATGTCGTTTTAGCTGCTTTTCTTTACAATCAGTGACTTTCCGAAATATTACGCATCATCATCTACTGGTTTCGTCCACTTACTTATTAAGATGATTTAGTTCATAAAAGGTTCCCAGAAAACCGGAACTTTTTTAGAATTTTTTTGGAACCTTTTCTCTGCGTGTTATCTATATTCAATAGAAAAAATTAGCAGGTGGCTCTGAAAAGCTACCTGCTAATTTTTTATAACCTATGGCTTTAAATTTCACTCTTAATTTTAAAGATATTGACCTTTAGTTTTTCTTTTCTGCTGGAATCTCAATAACTGTTCCATAATGATGTTTGAATACGCCAATAACAGTCTTACCGTCAATAGCATACAGCGGAATTTGTTTAACGTCATCAGGCTTATGCTTGTTGTTTCGAGCCACAGCTTCTTCTGGCGTTTTGGGCATCTCCTGGTGTATATCCACCGCCCGCAAATACCCCTCAACGCCGCCCTCCCCGACTGCCGATATTAAATCAGGCTCTTGGTCCGGAGTATTGACTAATGCAGAAGACCCATATGTCTGGCCATTCT
>JAVSMW010000012.1:79798-173312 GCA_032027005.1 Thermincola sp.
ACATCAAGAAAAAGTGTAAAAAAACGCGGAACTCCGCGTTTTTAAAGAATTAACTTAATTGTCTCTAGCTAATTTGCTATGCTAACTGTAAAAGTCAGGGCACTATTTGAATAGTTCGGTAATAAGATTAACTTAATGTGTTATAATTAACATTTGAACTTGATAAGCTAAGGGAGAAAATTAAAGCAAGGTATTTTCCTAGATATGGGGATCTACCCAGCTAAGGATTCGCTGCAGCGGCAGCCTGCATATCATTTAACAAAGCTACTACAACAGCCGCAAACAGCTTTCCGGCAGCTACCGCTTCGGCCGTGGTGTTTTTATCACTGCCAACCTCTACCAATAATGCTCCTGTACTCAATTCCTGGTTGTAGCGTCCCTGCTTAATGGATATCCCACGCGATAATCCAGGGTACATGGCATCCAGTTTGGCCGCCAGCTTTTTGGCGAAATCGAGGTTTTCCCGCCATTTGGGATGCTCTGCCCGGGCATCGGTCCCCACAACGATTAAAACCTTAGCCACTTGCTCGCCGTTAATTTCAACCAGGCTCTGTTCTCTACTCATAGCACCATCCCGGTGCACATCTAAAATCATCTTCAGACTGGGGTTATCTTTAACGAGTGCTACCGCTGTCTTGTGAGATTCAACATAGGATGAATTAAACGCCACATCATGGATAGCCGGTGAAAAAAGGACAGGAATTTGATAGTTCTTTTCAATGAATTTTTGTATTTCCTGGGTGACAATGGCCACTCCCCCGGCCTTTCCCTTTTGATGAGTCACTCCATCGGTGAGCTCATAAGTTTCACTGCTATGGGTGTTGTAAAGTGCTATCAGAGGCTCCTTGGATATTATCTTGTTTGTCACCTCCGCCGGTGGAGTAGTTGGGGTAGTGGTGCCCGGCGGTTCACTGATTTCATCCAAACTGGACTCATCAAAACTGTCTGCTGTTGCCGGGGTTATTGGCATCACAGCCATCATCGGAATTTCAGCTTTCAGATATGTTAAAGGGTCCTCCAACTTAATCCCCACTAAAAGGTTTAAGCCGTTTTTAATCAGATTAAAGCCAGATACCGGTTTGACCTGGACGGTACTATCGGCAATTGACAGAACCGGCATTTCCATCTTTAAGATGTTTTTCAGGGTCTGACTGCCCACTCTTGCCGCAATGTCACCGGCCACCGTCTTCCCTTTATCATAATAGAATTGGGAGCTTAATGCCGATACATAAGGTTCTTCGGGGCTGGGAAACTGACCGCCAATAACCGCAAAAAATAAAAATGCAATCGCTACAAAAAACAAGCTCAGATTTCTTACCAGCGGCCCAATTCCTACTGATCTATAAAGCCTCAAGTTCCTCCCCCCCTTGTCTAACCAATTATATTCCCCAAGATAGACTTTTAGACTAGAGGCTGTAAAGAAAAAATCCCGCCCGGTCTTAATGAGATTTTCAGGTTGCTGTCAAACTCTTTGACAAAATGAGGGTTTGCTTAGGCGTTTCGTTGGGTTAGAGCTGATAGACGACTTGCTGAACTGGAATGCAAAAACACGGGCGGAGCCAGGATGGCGGAGCGCCAACGCGCCAGGACGGCGCGTTTTGGCAGTGCAACCCGTGTTTTTGCATGGAAGTGAAGCTAGACGTCTACAGCGATAACACCGGAAACACCGTGCAAACACTCATACTTTCGTCCAAAGATGAGTTTGTCAACAATCTAAAAATCCCACCCGAATTGGGCAGGATTTAAGTTATGCATCTTACCTGATTAATGTTGGCACAAAAGCATCAATAATACCAATCACAAAGGCTGCCAACAATGCGCCAATAAAAGTCACATCCAAGTAGCTCGGAATTATAAATTTGGCTAGGTAGATAACCACTGCTGAAGTTAAAAAGCCTACAAAGCCCCGACTCTGAGGTGAAACTTTATCACCTAACAGTTTTTCCACTACATACCCCAGAATAGCAATAATTGCAGCGGCAATCAATGCTCCGGTAAAGCCCCGGACAGTAATTCCCGGAAGTAAAGCGGAAACCAGCATTAATACCAAGGCAGAAATAACAAACCTGACAATAAAGCCAATCCATTCACGCATTCTCTACTCACCTCCTCACAAACTGAGTTTAACTCTAGGTTTAACCAAAAATGCCTGGAGTATACCTTGCTTTTTTAACGGCTTCATGGTAAAATGTACATTGTGACTTAAAAAGAATAATTTTTATTATATTGATACATATTTTTAAGGAGGTGAAGCTCCGTGGCTAATATTAAATCTGCTGCCAAAAGAGTAGAAATAACCAGAATCAATACATTACGCAATGCTCCAATTAAAACAAATGTTAAATCCAGCGTGCGTAAATTTAATGAGGCAGATACTAAAGAAAATGCTGGATCTGCTTTTAAAACTGCGCAGGAAGCATTAGATAAAGCCGTTGCCAAAGGTGTTCTACATAAAAACGCTGCGGCCCGGAAAAAAGCCAGACTGGCCAAGAAACTCAACAATATGGCATAGTTAATGCAAAATTAGCAAAAGCTGTTGATTAAATCAACAGCTTTTTTTCATTGCAAAATACCCTTTTACTCCTACTCACAGAGACTGACTATCAACAACTCCAAAGCCAGCACCGGTTCCTGAGTGCCGCTTTTGATAGCAGAGTCGGCATGTAAAATCTTTTGCATATCTCTTTTTAGTTCCTGAAGCGAAAAATTCCGGGCTTGTTTGGCGCATTTCTGAGCTACATAGGGATGGGCCTGCAACAGTCCCGCCAGTGATTTTTCAGAGTTTCCTTCCTGCAGAAGGGTTTTAGCCAAAAGAAGCAGTCTGACCTGCCGGGCAATCATAAATATAATTTTGATCACGGGTTCACCCAAGAAAACCATTTCCCTGGCCATTCTGATGGCTTTTGAATTGTTTTTCTCCGCTATGGCATCAACTAATTCAAAGATACTGTGTTCGGTGGTTTTGCTGACCATTAGCTCCACATCGGCTGCTGTAATTTTTTCCGTGCGGGTATAACAGGACAGCTTTTCCAGCTCGGTATTCAACTGCCATAAATTATTCCCCACTGCGGTAATCAGACCTGCCATCCCGGCAGGTTCTATAATCTTGCCAAGATTCCTGGCTCGCCGGTCAATCCACTCGTTTAACTGCTGACCCTTCAGCGGTGAAAACTCCACTATCTGCCCATTTTTCTCCAGGATTTTATATGTCCTGCGCTTTTTGTCCACAGAATCACTGCAAAAAATCAGGCAGCTTGTAACCGGCGGGTCTTCTAAGTATTTTAATAAAAGTTCATCTGCAGGATTTACTTTTTCGCCTTTGCCCTCACCTTTGTCTTCGGCCCCTGCTTTTTTGCGGGATTTGAAAAACTCGGCATTCCTTACTATGACTGTCCTCTTTTCTGACATAAAAGGCAGTGTGGACGCGGAGTTAACGATATTCCCAATTTCAACCTCCCGGGCATCAATAATGTCCAGGTTGAAATCCCGCACATCTTCAGGCATTAGGGAAATAAATTTTTGCAGATACTTTTCCCTGAGGTAAGTCTCTTCCCCATAAAAAAGATAGACAGGTGAAATCAGCTTTCTTTCCAGGCTTTTCCCGAGTGCAATATAATCCATGATTTAGCCTCACTTATCAAAAACAAAATATTTCCGCGTTTAACTCAGTTTATTACATTAGGTGCTGTCCTGCCGGCTCTAATCCTGAAATCACGGCCATCAGAATTAATGATGACCGCCCCATTAATGTCGGTTCGGTAATATAGAGTACCCAGTTTTCGCAGGCCTTGCAGCACCTGCCCCGCAGGGTGCCCGAAATTATTGCCGGAACCTACGCTAATCACGGCGGCCTCAGGGTCAACAGCCTGGTAAAATGATTCGGACCAGCTGAATTTACTCCCGTGATGCGGGACTTTAACTACTTCTGCCGCTAGCTTCGATTTATCTATTTTTTCGAGGACTTCCGCACCGGCATCACCTGTAAATAAGGCCTGAAATTCTCCGTAACCCAGCCTGAACACTAATGAAGCATCATTAGTATCCTCTATTACTGCTTCAGGAGGGCTGATCACTTCCAGGTTAATCTTTTCGTCAAATGATATCATATCTCCTCCAGAGGCCTCCCGAATTTTGGTCCCTTTTGCTTTAAATGCTTCTACCAATTGGGCCCCCTGTTTGTCTGCACAAAACTGCCCGGAAATTATCAGCAGCTTAACCGGAATATGGTCGACCAGGAATTCGGCACCCTGGATGTGGTCGGCGTGAGGGTGACTTAACAGCAGTAAATCGATTTTTCTAATGCCTTTTCTGCGCAGAAAAGGCATTAGAATTTTCTCTCCAGGATTATAAGAGGACTTCGACAGTTCATTGGCACCGCCTGTGTCGATCACGGCGGTAAGTCCGCCGGGGCTTTCCAGCACTGCCGCATCACCCTGCCCGATATCAAGAAAAGTTAACTCCAGTTCTTTTCCCTCTGGGAATAATACATTTATCCACAGCAGGCAGGCCACCAAAGTTAAAATAACCGGGATCAGACGTGGATATCTTGTAAAATAAATTCTTTTAATCCTTAAAGACACTGCCGGAGTTTGTAAAACATATAAACCGGAAAATAAAATTAAATAGAATACTGCAATCTCATACACGGCAGGCTGTCTTACAGTAATTACAGCCATTGGCAGTTGGGCCAGCCAGTGGGTTGTCATTAAAATAAACTCAGTTATAAAACCGGTGCTGACATTTATGACACCGGCTAAAGGCAGCCAAATTAGGCCGACGATGGACGCCAATCCCCCTAATATCATCACTAAAGTCGTGAGTGGTACGATAATCAGATTAGCCGGGAGGGCCGCCAAGGAAAAGAAGTAGAAATAATAGGAACTAATCGGAAATACAGCGAGCTGGGCACTTAGAGTCAAACCTATCGAGCTTCCCAAAAGCCGCAGCAAGCCAGGTTGTCTAATATAGCTCGCAGGTATCTGCGGTATTCCGGCCACATTATTTTTCTCAGCAGGCGCAAAGATGAGTCTGCCCAGTTTGCATATTTGCGGTGTCAAACAAAGAATTCCCCAGGTTGCGGCAAAAGATAGCTGAAACCCTGCCTGTAAAAGATAATTCGGATCAATAAGCAGAAGAATCAAGGCAGATAAGCAGAGAGAAGTTACCCAGTTATAGTCTCGCTTTAGATAGCGCGCCGCAAGCATAGTCCAGCCCATGATCAGGGATCTTACCGCAGCTGGGCCGGCACCGCTCATGACTGTATAAGCTAAAGTGATGGTCACTGTTAACAGGAGCCCCACACGTCGGTTCAGCCGGAGTCCATCAATAAAGAACAGGCATATCGCTGCAATCAGGGTGACATGAAAGCCGGAGACAGAGAGAATATGCACAACTCCGGCATAAGCAAAATCAGTTTTGATCTGGTTGTCTATCAAACCGTCTGAACCAAAAAGAAGGCCCTGCAGCAGCCCGGCATGACGTGGAGCAAGCGTGGCCTGAGTAACTGACAACAGTCTTGCCTTAAGCTCTAAACAGGCATTCACAAAAATATTGATATCACCCGTGCCAAGCTTAGACACACCGGCACCCTGCCTGGCTTTAGCTATTAACTGGATACCCTGCAGCTGCAAATACTTGCGGTAGTTAAAGTCCCCCGGTTGACCCGGTTCTGCGGGAATCAAGGGTGTAGCATTGACCTCCAGGCGGTCACCATAGGCATAGAACTCCCCTTTGCCACTAATAGTCAGCAATATTTTCCCACGTGGTTTCTCGGGAATCTCACCTGACATTTCCTCAAGTACTGCAGCTTTTTCGATCTTGATGACATAATTAATATACTCCGGCCTAATCTCCGGCTCCTGACAAATAGTTCCAGTGATAACCACGGGCTTCCCGGCTAAAGCTTCCACATTACCCTTACCAACTGCAATATGCCATTGAATGTTTACAGCTCCCAGGAGGAAAGCCAGTAAATAAATATACACCCTGCTGTTTTCCCGTCCCTGAATTAAACTCAGGATACCGAAAATTATGACTAAGAGCCCGACAATACCCAGGACAGGCGGCGGCAAAAAACCGAAGTATCCGGTCAGTAAACCTAAAATGTAAATAATCAGTACAGTCAATATTGGTCCAGACATAAAAACCTCATTAGATCGTGATCTGGTCTTTGATTTCTTCAAATTTTTGGGTCCCGATTCCGGAAACCTGCTTTAGTTCCGTGATGTTTTTAAATTTTCCATGCTCGTTTCGGTAATCAATTATCCGCTCAGCCAGGGCCGGTCCAATTCCTTTGAGCTGATCGAGGTCTCCGCTGCCGGCACTGTTGATATTGATTTTACCCTGCCCGGCCCCAGGACCGGATTTACTGTTATTTACGGAGAAACTGCTTGCCGAAGTGGTATTTTTGCCTTGGGCGGTACTTTTACCTTGGGCGGTACTTTTCTTCTGGCCGGTACCGGCGAGGCTGGTCTTGGGGCTGCTAACGTCCCCACCGGGTAAGCCGGTTTCTTCTTTGAAGGGTACAAATATAGCCATCTCATCCTTCATCAACTCAGCTAAGTTAATGCCGCTCAAATCCGCCTCTTTAGCCGGCTCAGCCTTGTTAAGAGCTTCCACAATGCGGGCACCTTCAATTAGTGTATAAACTCCGGGTTTCTTTACCGCTCCCGTTACATAGACAGTTATATCTTTTTTTATCTCCTGTTTTGGAACATCTTCTGCTTTTGCAACTATAACGGCTTCGGTTTTTTTCTTTTCAACGTACTGGGCAGTCTTGTAACCGGTGCCAAAGACAATAGCACAAATCAAAACAAAAACTAAAGCAATTTGCTTCATATCCATGCCAAAAATACATCCCACCCCCTTCTACACCGTTCTTTCCTTCTATTTTAACATCCAGGAAACCGTATTTTCTTTTCCGTCAGTAAACTATCATCAAGATATCAGATTACGGGATTCTCATTTAATTTATCTTGGCCAGGAGCAACTTTACAGTTCTTTACATAAAATAATAAAGAAATTCCAATTAAATCAGTTTTGGGAGGGTTTAGATATGTCCGTGTTTGGTAATCCATTTTTCGGCGGAGGGTTTGGACCGGGTTTTGGCGGAGCCGGGGCCGGTGCAGGAGCTGGAGCCGGGGCTGGAGGAGGTTTCTTTGGCGGTGGTTTTGGCCCGGGTTTTGGCGTAGGAATTTTTGCCCAGTCCGCTAATTTCCACGCCCGCCGCGCTGCTGCCGCTGCTGCCGCTGCTTCTGCCGCTGCCTCCAGGGGTAATGCTGCTGCTGCCGCCTCTGCTGCTGCAGTTGCCAGTTCGGCAGCCTCTTCAGCTGCTGCCGCCGCTTCAGCTGCCGCCGCCTCAGGCAGTGGAGATGCTGCTGCCGCTGCCGCTGCGGCTGCTGCCGCCTCAGGTTCAGCTGCCGCTGCGGCCGCTGCCGCCGCTGCTGCAAGCGGTGGTTGGTAAAATTCAGGAACAAAGTTTAAAATCTTCCGTTCTGGGTAATAATGGAAATAAATAAACAACGAGCGGAGGTAACCCGGATTGAATAAAACGGCCTTATTAAAAAAAGTTGAATCAAACCTAAAAATGTATCAGGATTTCCTGGTATCATTAAAAAAACAGAAAAAGTCTCCGGTTAAAGGCAAAAAGGCAAAAAATAAATAGGGCGCATCAGCTGCGCCCTATTTTTAGTGCACTAAACCTATTTCCTGCTTAAATTTCGCTAACCCGACCCGGTCAATTAATTCCCCGATTCTTTCATTTCGTTCGGCATTTTGTTTATACCAGGCCACAATTCTGTCCACTAAGTCCAGCACCTGATCCGGTTCCAACTGAGTGGCAATCTTATCACCTAATCTGGGTTTAAGTCCGGCGTTGCCTCCTACCATCAGTACGTAACCCTGGGCAGTACCCATTATACCGATATCTCTTACAGCCGGTTCAGAGCATGAGTTCTGGCAGCCGCTTACAGCCATCTTCATCTTACCCGGCAATTCCATCCCATGAAATCTTTTATCAATTTCCAGCCCAAGTCCTACGGCATCCTGCTGTCCGCGCTTACAAAAGGTGGTTGCAGGGCAAATTTTAATACTCCTGATACAAAGGCCTGCTGCGTGGCCAAAATCCATGTCCAATTCCTGATAGGCATTATCAACATCTTCACGTTTTATTCCCACAATAGCAATCCTCTGAGCTGATGTACACTTTAAGGCAGCGGCCTTGTATTTTTCAGCAACATCACAGATTTTCCTAAGGGTCGCAACATCCGTAATCCCTCCAGGCAGGTGAGGCACTATGGCAAAGGTTTTTTTATCCCTTTGCAGGACGGCACCGCTTGGCATTTTAAAAGCTGCGGTCTCTTCCGACATTTCGCCATACTCAGCTTCATTCAGTTTGGCCAGAACCTCATCTTCTGAAAGTCCGTGCGTCCTGGCTGCTCCCGCGATGCTTTCTCCCGTGGCTGACGGGCAGCCCAGGCACTGCATGCCCATTGATCTAAAAACATCGGCCGTTTTGGGATTTGCCTGCAAAACATCTCCCACTGTCATATCTCTGGTAATCTTCATATATATTCCTCCCTTAATATTGGTGTAATCTTGTCAATCCTTGAGTGTCCTCAATATCTCGAATTAAAACTATTTTTACCTGCCAGGAAATAATTATGTAAGTAAAACCCCGGAGAATACCCCGGGGTTTGAAATCCGGGACTTTAAAGTTGATTAAAACCAGCAGGCGTTCCTAGTGGTGGGTGCCTTCTACTACCTTGACCCCTTTACCTTCGATTGATTTTTTAATCTGCATCTTAAAGGGACACTTGGGGTAATCGTCTTCATCCATACACATACATGAACTAAGATGTACAACATCTAATCCGTGGTCCAGCAGCTTTCCGACCAACCGCGATACTCTTCGGCCAGAGCATCCTCCACAGGTGAAAAACCCTACCATCTGGGTATCTGAATCATAATCCTGAAAACTCAGCTTTCGATTGTTAAAGGCCTTATAACAGCCCACGCCCGGACAAACCTCAGAAACAATGTCACATCTTACAACTGCAATTTTGGTAATCTTTTTACCGCCCTCTGCTTCTTTGGCTCCCATGGAAAAATATTTTTCCTTTGTTTTTAAAACAATCTCCGGGGTGACCTTATCCACCTTCGCTTCTTTCGCGGCTTTTTCAACAGCTCTTTGGGCCATACTGCGCACAAAGCTCGGAACTTTTTCTAATTCTGCCAATGCTTCCGGGGTCCATTCCATGTACGTTACCTCCTATGATCTTGACTCTTGCGGGCAACTATTACTACATCGGTCGAATCCTGGAAATCAAAACTGTTAAACCCATAATCTCCATAAATGCCATTGATTGAGAACCCTGTTGCAGTTAGATTTGTTTCAATATCATGAGCATCCCAAGGCCTAAGTTTTTCTGATTCGACCCGATATGACCAGTTTCCAGTTTCATCCTTCATTAAAACTACAATGTTAAAAGTTACAAGGTCGTCGCCCAGTTCGGTCATTCTTAGATACAAAAACTCTTTACCATCTTCAATTCTTGTATTTAAAGGCATAAACTTCTCTTCCCGGGCTATCATGCGTTGATAATTACGTTGTTGAATTACCAGGAAGCCTCCCGGTCTCAGGACCTGATGAAAAGATAAAAATGCCTGTTTTAAATCCGCCTCAGATTTAATATGGGGTAACGAATTGCCTATACATGTAACCACATCAAATTCCTGAGTGAAAATACCGGCCTCATTAAACCCTCCGGTTCGGAAATCAACATTCCTACCGTCGTCGGCAGCCAATTGCCGTGCTTTATTAATCATATCCTCACTCTCGTCTATGGCGGCAACATCTAGCCCCCATGAGGCGAACAAAATTGCATGATGACCTGTTCCACAGGCTGCATCCAAAACCCTCGCAGCATTGGCATCTGCAAAAACCTTCCGGAAAAACGGGGCTTCTCTCTGAAGCCGAGTCGGCCAGTTAATCATTCTCTCATAATCAACTGCAAAATCAGTAAAAAGGTTTTCACTTTCAGGCTTCGAAACCATCGAAACTTCCTCCCTTATGCATCCAGCAAACTGTAAAGCTGCTCCAGCAAAGTGGTCAAATCCGTTGCATGTTTCTATAATAACCCAAAAAGCAGGAGGCCTCCACGAATAAGATTGCACAAGGATGTGATATTAGTCACACACAATAAAGCAGGAATTTAGGCCTATTTAGCAAATACTTAATACTAACTCTACTTTTTCACAGGAGGCCCTTATGAGAATACACTACCTGCAGCATGTTCCTTTTGAAGCCCCTGCTAACATCATCAAGTGGGCTGAGTCCCACAATCACTCTATTACTGCCACCAGGTTATACATGAATGAACAACTCCCAGGGCTGAAAGACTTTGACTGGCTGGTAGTCATGGGTGGTCCGATGAATATCTACCAAATTGAAGAATTCCCTTGGTTGACAAAGGAAAAAGAGTTTATCAGGCAGGCTATCCTCGCAAACCATGTGGTTTTAGGGATCTGCCTGGGTGCCCAGCTTATCGCCGATGTCCTTGGGGCAAAGGTATACCGGAATCAGCACAAAGAAATTGGCTGGTTTCCCATTACTCTTACTGAAGTAGCCAAGAAATCAGCTTTATGCTGGGATTTACCAGACAGTTTTACCGCTTTGCACTGGCACGGTGATACCTTTGATCTCCCGCCAGGTGCTCTGCTGATGGCCACAAGCGAAGCCTGCCTGAACCAGGCCTTCCTTTACAAGGACCGGGTCCTGGGCCTGCAGTTTCACCTGGAAGTAGACCAGGAAAGTCTCAGCAGTCTGCTGGAAAATTGCCGTGCTGAGCTTGTCAATGGCCCGTTTATTCAAGCAGATAGACAAATCAGAAGCGCGGAGGACAGCCTGATGGAGATAGAAATAATTTTATGGAAGGTTTTAGACAAGATGGCTGCAGCTTTTACCGGAAAATAAATAAAGTTCAACTAAACTTCAGATGGAGCTTTTTTCTCCATCTGAAGTTTAGTTGAACTTATCCAGGGGCTTAGCGCCACTAAAACTCCCGCTTACAGAACGGGAGTTTTAGTGGCGACTAGCCATCGGACACAATTCTATGCAAAAAGGTGCGCGCCGCAATAAGGCGCGCCTTTCTTATGCCCGGATAATTTTCAGGGCTTAGCAAAAACTATAATCAGTGTAAAGCTGCAGGAGGTAGAACAATGTGGGTTTCCCCTAAATCTCAGGATACAGATTTCGCATGGCCTTTATCTCTCGAGGATAAAATCACGATCTTTCTGGAACGTACCTCCGGGTGGCAGCTTGACATTGCCGACCACTGTATCAACGGAAAAAGAAATTCCAAAGGAGAACTTTTGGCAGACCCTATAGAACAATCAGGTTTTGCCGTATTGCATATCGTCCTGAGCTATTTTGAAATGGTAGCCAAATATCAGGAGGGATTTATGACCAATGGAAAATCGGAACATTTTTTTAAAAAAGGGGTCTATTCCGTTTTTCCGCATCTGAAAACTGTATCTTCCTCTATGGTGGACAATCTGCTGAATATTTTATATTTTGGGGCCAGATGTGGTCTCTACCATGGGGGGATGACTGATCACCGTATTGTAATTACCAGCGAAACACCATATCCATTGATCTTAGAAATGTCTAAACCGCAGCTCAAAATAAATCCACATCTGCTGGTCCCGGCTCTGAAAATGCACTTATGGGAATATGGGGCACAACTCCGCAACCCGGGAAATGAGGTTATGCGGCGCAATTTTGAGAAGCGTTTTGACTTTGATGCTTTAAAATACGGTAACTGTGAAATCAAGAAGTTAGGTCATCAATACGTGTCGGCAGACTCGTCCAAGGTTTCACCAAAGTCCGCACAGTGGGATATTTTTCACCCCAATTTAGATGTAGTGTTCTGCGGTATTGCTAATTGGAAAAAAGAGTTTTCCTGGGGCTCATACTACCCTGACAACCGCAACAGGTTTTGGTCAGTTCTGCACAGAGTCGGCCTGACACCCCGCCAACTCGCTTCTCACGAAGGCAAAACACTGCCCAGCTTTGGGATAGGCCTGACTACTTTAATCAAAGGCCCTTCCCCCCAGTCCCGAACAGACGACATAAGGGAGTGGACCTTTCACGGGCTGACACAAAAAATTGAGCAGTTGAAACCTAAAACGGTGGCCTTTAACGGTAAGCATGCCGCCCAGGAATTCTTCGGCTGTCCGGTACATTACGGCAGACAAGCAGAAACCGTAGGGAGCACTAATATTTTTGTACTCCCCTCGACTTCCGGCATGGCCCGGAAATACTGGAACGAAGAATACTGGCGTGAATTGGCTGAATATGTCAGGGGAGACGTCAAATAAAAGGAGTGCCCATAAGATTTTATCTTATATGACACTCCATAACGTTATTTCACAACTATATTAACCAGTTTTTTCGGTACAACTACTATTTTTACTATCTGTTTGCCCTGAATGAGATTCTTGACATTATCCTGTTCCAGAACGTATTTTTCCAACCCGTCTTTATCCAGGTCGGCACCGGCCATCAAACGCTCTCTAACCTTGCCGTTGATCTGGATAACTATTTCCACTTCGTCCTGAATCAGGGCTGTCGGGTCAAACTCCGGCCATGGCTGTTTATGGATACTTCCGTTATAGCCCAACTCATGCCACAATTCCTCAGTTATGTGCGGGGCAAAGGGGGCCAGCAGTGTTACCAGGCTGTTTATGGCCTCAGCTTCGATTGCGCTGTTACGGACCGGGTTTTTGTCTCTATACTGGTAGAGCCAGTTGACAAATTCCATAATTGTACTGATGGCAGTGTTAAAATTGAACCTCAGGTGAACATCTTCAGTAACTTTTTTGATGGTATGGTGGGTCAGCCGCCTGGTTTCCTTATCGGCAGCACTCACTTCCTCAACAGCTGCACTTTCATTGAGGCTGTCCACATAGTTGTAAACAAGACGCCATATCCTGTTTAGAAAACGGAAGGCCCCTTCAACCCCGGCGTCACTCCATTCCAAATCCCTCTCCGGGGGAGCTGCAAAGAGGATAAACACCCTGGCGGTATCAGCACCGTATTGTGCTACTGTTTCTTCCGGACTGACCGTATTGCCCTTGGATTTGGACATTTTGGCCCCATCCTTGAGGACCATCCCCTGAGTCAGCAGGTTAGTAAAGGGCTCATCAAACCCGATTAGGCCCTGGTCTTTCAAGACCTTCGTAAAAAATCGCGAATACAGCAGGTGCAGGATGGCATGCTCCACACCGCCGATATATTGTTCAACAGGCATCCAGTAATCGACTTTGCTCCTGGTAAAAGCATTATTTGCATCATGGGGGCTGCAGTATCTGAGGAAATACCAGGAGGAACAGATAAATGTATCCATTGTATCCGTTTCCCGTTGAGCGGGCCCGCCACACTTGGGGCATACAATGTTGACAAAAGATGCACACTCCGTCAAAGGAGACTGTCCTGTCGGCTTAAACTCTACATCTGTTGGCAAATAAACCGGCAGCTGTTCGTCAGGTACAGCTACTTCACCGCATTTCTCACAATATACAATAGGAATTGGTGCTCCCCAGTAGCGCTGGCGGGAAATCAGCCAGTCCCTGAGTCTAAATGTAACTGCGGATTTCCCAATTCCTTTTTCTTCCATATAGCTGACCATTTTGGGCAGAGCTTCTTTGTTGCCTAATCCGTCGAAAGGCCCGGAATTAACCATGACCCCCTGAGCGTCGTAAGCCTGAGTCAACTCGATATTCTTGTCTGTTACACCTTCAGGAAGAATTACTAAAGGAACAGGCAGCCCATATTTTCGGGCAAAATCAAAATCCCGCTGGTCATGGGCCGGTACGCCCATAACACATCCTGTACCATAATCCATAAGTACATAATTGCCAATGTACAATGGGACTTTTTCACCATTCATGGGATTAATAACGTGATGCCCAATGAACAGACCCTCTTTTTCGGCATCATTAGAAGTCCGGTCAATTTCACTCATGGTCTGCATTTTACGGATAAAATCCTGCACCGGTGCCTCGTAGTCAGTGCCTTTGGTCAGCTGTTCAACCAACGGCAGTTCAGGGGCCAGGACCATAAAGGTAACGCCATAGATAGTATCAGGTCTGGTAGTAAAAACCGTAATTTCTTCTGCTGTACCATCAACTGTGAACTTCACTTCAGCCCCTTCGCTGCGGCCTATCCAGTTTTCCTGCATGATCTTAACTTTATCGGGCCAACCCTTGAGCTTTTCGATATCATCAAGCAGCTGCTGAGCATAATCGGTTATCTTCAGAAACCACTGGGCCAGGTCTTTCTTGAGCACCTGAGTTCCACAGCGTTCACAACCTCCGTTGACCACCTGTTCATTGGCCAATACGGTCACACAACTGGGACACCAGTTAACAGCGGCGTATTTCTTATATGCCAGTCCGGCTTTATAAAACTGCAGGAACAGCCATTGTGTCCACTTATAATAATCAGGCAGACAGGTTGTAACCTGCCCATCCCAATCATAGCTAAAACCAAGGCGTGACAGCTGGTTCTGCATATTCTCAATATTGCTCAAAGTCCATTTGTTGGGATGAATTCCATGCTTAATAGCCGCATTTTCTGCCGGCAGGCCAAAAGAGTCCCAGCCCATCGGATGCAGTACATTATAGCCCTGCATGGTTTTGAATCTAGCCAGCACATCCCCGATCGAATAGTTACGAACATGTCCCATATGCAGGTTGCCGGAAGGGTATGGAAACATTTCCAGGCAGTAGTATTTTGGCCTGGCAGGATCACAGTCCGAAACCCTGTGAAGACCTGTGTCCTTCCATATCGCCTGCCATTTTGGCTCAATTTCCGCAAAATCATAGCGTTCTTTCAACAAAATCCTCTCCTATAGGTTATTTAATTAAGTGGGCCGTTCAAAAACGTGTATAGCAAGGAAGAAAATTTGCCGGTGGCCGGAAACGTACTGGTTGGTACGTTGGAGGTTCCGGCAAATTTTCTGACGCCGCTAGGCGCGTTTTTCAACGGCCCAAAATAAAAACCTTTCATCCGTAAGGGACGAAAGGCTTCTTCCGTGGTACCACCCAATTTGGCATTATAAATCTGACTACTAAATGCCCACTTACAGGATAACGGTCTGACCGGTACGAATTACTGGTGTTCACCCGTACAATCTCCGGGACGAGTTCAATGGCAGACTCTCACCACCTTACACCAACCGGCGGCTCTCTTTGGAGGTCGTTACCGTCTACTGCTTCCCATCATTGAAACCAAATATTTACACATATAATTGAATTATACGAGAAGGATGCTAAAAAGTCAATAAGGATGAGTGGTTAGCGCGATTCTATAACGGATCATTTCGGCAAATTCGACCTCAAATTTCAGTTCACCGTATTTCGCCGCAGGTATGACAGTTTATTCCAGTTTCCTGGGGCGGCATCTACTCATCTAGCTGTAAAGCTCCGCAAACTGTCATACCCACTCTGATATACGACTAATCTTAAAATTTTAGCCCGGATTACCAGATAACTTTATTGGCACACGCAAAACCGCTCTCACTCATTATTCTTTCCTGACAACAAAATATATTCGCTCCGTTGTGTCCTGGGGTGCGGTAATTGTTTCCTCTTCGTAAACGGCCTGCAAAATTAAACCGGCTTGATTCAGCAGTTCCCGGATATCGTTTATCTCATAGCCGGTTTCCGAGTGTTCTTCACTGAAGCGGCGATAACGACCGTCGGCTTCTTTTACAAAAAAGGTTAAATCCATATAGCAGGTGCGACAGGTCTCGTCATAATTGTTTTCCCAAACGTACGCAATATCATCATCCAGCAAAGTAAATACGTTGTCACTGAATACCTCTTTTAATTTATAAACGGAATTGAGATCAAAGATAAACCATCCACCATCTTTAAGCAGATTTCTCACTTGCTTAAAAACATGCAGCAGTTCGTCACCTGTGGAAATGTAATTAAGGCTGTCAGTCATTGAAATAACCAGCTCAAAGCTCAGATCTGCCATGTCCATGGCCCGCATATCCTGGCAGAGCCAATTAACAATTAAGCCTTTAGACCTGGCCTTTTCCTCCGCAACGGCCAACATTTCCGGCGACAGGTCCAACCCCGTCAGACGATATCCCATTTCAGCCAAAGGAATGGTGACATTCCCAGTTCCGCACCCAAGATCAAGAATCCTATGCGGCTTAATGTTGTGCCTGGCAAAAAGCCGTTTCAAATAATTAATCCACCCGGCATAAGGCATGTCCTGCATCAACCGGTCATATATCGAAGCAAAATTACTGTACACGAATAACTATCCAGCCTTCCCGTTCTTCTACCAATCCTTCTTTTAGCAGTTTCCCCAAAGCCCTCTTGAAAGCCCCTTTACTGATACCAAACCGGTCTTTGATTACCTCCGGAGGAGATGAATCATTATAGGGCATTGAGCCGTTCCTTTTTTTGATATATTCAAGGATTTTTTCGGCATCTATCACCCTGGCAAATTCCTTCTGAGGCCGCAGGGAAAGGTTTATCCGCCCGTCTGGTCGCACAAAAGTAATCCTGCCTTCGATTTCCATACCAATTTTTAAAGGCTGGGTTTGTTCATCTTTATGAATTAAACCTATGTTTTTCTCTTCTGTCAGAACAAAGGCCCCTTCATCAGTAACATTATAAACCTGTCCTTTGACAGTATCACCGCGCTTTACATTTTCAGCCGGCCGGGCACTTTTAAATATTTCTGCCTTCCTCTGTCGCTCCTGTGGTGTCAGATCCCTTCTGCGGTCAATTCGACCGGATTCACCCAATTTACAACATCCTTTCGTGTTACAGATGTACTACCTTGGCGTCGCCCCAAAGATGTTCCAAATTATAAAACTCACGGTCGCGTTCCTGAAAAACGTGTACCACTACCGAACCGTAATCCAGCAGAATCCATCTGGCTTCTTTAAATCCCTCTATCCGGAGTTTTTGAATACCGTGTTTCTCAAGTTGTTCTTCCACATTCTCAGCAACAGCTTTTACCTGAGTTGAGGATAAACCACTGCAAATTACGAAAAAGTCACATATTACAGAAATGGCGTGAATATCAAGTATAATTACGTCCCGTGCTTTTTTATCCTCGGCAGCAGCAGCCGCTAAGGAAGCAACCTGTTCTGGCAACAAGGTCAAATTTAAACCCTCCCGAAAAAATCCCTTTTTATTTAATATTCGCGAAAAACCCGGAAGTTCCTTCTATATTAAGTCCTTTAGTAAAGAGTTCCTGGCTTCGACACTGGCCGGATGAATAATCATACCCTGGTCCAGAACATGCCGAATGGTTGATTCCAATCCTGCCCGCACTGCTTCCTCAAGATTGAAAAAAGCCAGCTCCCGTAGTTTTGCCACACCGGGGAAATCGCGGCCTGGTTCTATCATATCCGCTATAAATATTATTTTATCCAAAGCAGACATATTTTTATAACCCGTTGTATGATATCTCACCGCTTGCAAAACTTCCTGGTCTCTGATTCCAAACTTCTCCGTTGCATAGCAGGCAGCCAGTTTCCCATGCAGCAAATCCGGGGCTGCCTGTTCCACTTCGTCGGCTTCAATACCAAATTCCAGGCATTTATCTAACAGAATCGGCCCGGCAAAGCCTTTGGCGGCATCATGCAGTATAGCCGCGACCCTGGCCTGTTCTTCATTCACACCATACAAAAGAGCAAGTTTAACCGCAGTATCTACCACACCTAGAGTATGTTTAAATCGCTTTTCGCTTAATAAACTCTTGACCCAGCAGAAAATTTCCTGATAGTTCATACAATCCCTTCTCCCTTATACATTTGCGCTGCCTCTGAAATTCGAGAGCCCGAATGTTCATGGCTTGCACCTTAGCACTATGTCTCTGTGTCTCTGTGCCCTCTGTGGTATATTTTGTTATAGTTCTATACCAAAAAATAAAAACCTCCTAGTTATCCAACAAGGAGGTTTTCCATATGCTATTCTGACCTTGGTTTTGCTTCATTGACAGTAAGTGCCCTGCCCTGAAAATCTGCGCCGTTCATTGCCTCAACCATCCTGTCGGCGTCTTGATCGCCAACTTCAACAAAACCAAACCCTCTTGAACGGCCTGTTTCGCGGTCAGTAATAATCCGACTTCCGACTACCTCCCCATGAGCACTGAAAGCTTCTTCCAGTTCTTCTCTCTTGGTCGACCATGGCAAATTGCCTACATATAATGTACGGACCATTTTCCCCTTCACCTCTCTTTCGTGATGAAAAGTTGCTCTTCACAAAAAACACCCGAGGTTCCGTCAAACCCCGAGTGCCAATGTAGCAGCAACCGAATGGATAAGTTTCTGGATACAGGAACCTGCAACCTTAGATATTCCATTGAGCTAAGTCTACTAGTATTATGTTCAAACCGAACAATAATATTCGGTGTTGTATTGCCAATAATTAGGGTGAGTAAATGACCAGATTTTGGTTAGATCCCCTTCAATTTTTCACTTTTCCGTCCTTCACGCAGGTATGACCGTTTACTCCAGTTCCCCAGGGTGGCATCGACTCATCTAAGCCGTAAAGCTCCGGCACCAAGCCGGCGTCCCCGAACTTGACGGCTCAGTGGGCATTCCTTATAAGCTGGCCGCCTCACGTTTCGCTATTTCTGCCAGCGAAACTTCCCGGCGGTCTTCGCCGTCTTCGGACATACGGGGACTCTCCGGCTTGCTGCTCTCCGCTTTACAGCAAGATTCGTGACGATGCCGCCCAAGTAAACTTCCGTAAACGGTCATACCTCTCTGATGTTACTTGGCAAACATCAAAAATCAAACTGGATTTAACCAATTATCTTCGTCATAAGAATGAGCTTTAACATCAACCTAAATATAATGCATGAGCTAGAATATATTTCTCGACAGCTTCCGGCAAGAGGTATCTGATTGGTTCACCTTTGGCTACGCTCTGTCTGATTTCGGTTGATGATACCATGATGCCGCTGGTTTCATGAATGTGTATCTTGCGCTGGAAAACCGGGTCAAGGCTGTTCAAAACATCATTCATTTTTTCAAAAGAATAGCCGGGCCTGGTTACTGCAATAAACTGGCATAACTCAAATACCCTGGTCACATTTTTCCAGGTCAAAATTTCAATGATGGCATCAGCCCCGGTGATGAAAAATAACTCCACATCTTCCCCATTTTCAGCATGCAGGTATTCTAAAGTATCCACGGTATATGTTGGACCGCTGCGTTTGACCTCAAGGTCTGACAAAAAGAAAAAAGGGTTGGAATGCACAGCCAGCCTGGTCATTTCGAACCGGTGAACAGCTTCTACAATGTCTTTTCTGTGCTTGTGGGCCGGGTCACCGGCGGGAATGAACAACACAGATTCAAGGCTAAATTTATATCTCGCGCATTCCGCGATAAACAGGTGACCGTAGTGGATAGGGTCAAATGTGCCGCCCATGATGCCTATTCGCCGTTTCTGCGGATTGCTCATCTTTTTACCACCCCGAAGAAAATTAAATTAACATAAAAAGCTGTTCAAAAGCGAGTATAGCAAGGAAGAAATTTTACCGACGCCGGAGGCGTACTGGTATGTACGTCGACAAGTCGGTAAAATTTCTGACGCCGCTAGACGACGCTTTTACCCGCAAGGGGCATGCCGGATTCGTATGCCACTGAAGTGGCGACGAATCCGCTATCAACAGCTTTACCGTCTGGTTTGGCCGCTGCCGTATATAATATACTTCACAGTAGTAAGTTCTGGCAAGCCCATAGGTCCCCGGGCATGCAGCTTTTGGGTACTGATTCCGATTTCCGCGCCAAACCCGAACTGATTACCGTCGGTAAACCTGGTGGAGGCGTTGATATAAACAGCTGCAGCATCAATCTCCTGCAGGAAACGCCTGGATTTATCATAATTGGTGGTAATTATGGCTTCTGAATGTTTGGTTCCGTATTTGTAAATGTGATTTATAGCTTCATCAATGTCCTCTACTACTTTGACAGCTAGTATCAAATCAAGAAACTCAGCATAATAATCATCTTCGGCAGCCTCACTAACCCAACCGGCATATTTCCTGGTTTCCGGGCAGCCCCTGACTTCAACCTTATAATCATCCCTCAGGGTATTCAGCAAATCAGGGAGCAGTCGACCTGCCACTTCCCGGTGGACCAGCAGTGTTTCCAGCGCATTACATACCCCGGGCCGCTGGGTTTTGGCATTAATAACAATACTTTGGGCCATGGCCAGATCGGCTTCATTATCCACATACACGTGGCAGTTGCCGACTCCGGTTTCAATGACCGGCACTGTCGCATTTTTCACGACAGTCTGGATTAAACCGGCCCCGCCCCGTGGGATCAGAACATCTATGTATTCATTAAGTTTTAGTAAAATGTTAACGGCTTCACGGTCTGTAGTTTCAATAAGCTGGACAGTGCCTTCCGGGATGCCGGCTTTAACTGCCGCTGAAGCAATTATATTTGTAATTGCCCTATTGGAGTTTATTGCTTCAGACCCGCCCCGCAGAACCACAGCATTGCCCGTTTTCAGGCAAAGTCCGGCCGCGTCAACGGTAACATTGGGTCTGGCTTCATAAATAATCCCAATTACCCCGAGAGGAACCCTCATCTTGCCAATCTGCAAGCCGTTGGGCCTCTGCCACATGGATATAACTTCACCTACCGGATCGGGAAGAGCGGCAATAGCCTTTAAGCCTTCAGCCATCTCTTCAACTCTGCTTTCTGTTAGCAGCAGGCGGTCAAGTAATGCACCGGACAACCCACGTTCTCTGCCGTTTTCCATGTCAATCTTGTTGGCTTCGATGATTTGATCAGCCCGTTTTATCAATTCCCTGGCCATAGCCAATAAAGCCTGGTCTTTGACGGCAGTTGGCAAGAAACTCATTGTTCTTGCAGCCTCTTTGGCTTTGGCCGATTTATTGAGGACTTCATCCCTAACCATGTTAACTCCCCCTATACACTTAACACAAAATTATTTCTGTGAATGACTTCATCGAAATCTTTATGACCCAGGATTTTCATTATATCTTTAGTCTTTTTGCCTTTAATTTGGCGAATTTCCTCCGATGTGTAGTTGACAATTCCCCGGCCTACTTCTTTGGCCCCAAAAAATACAGATACGGTACTGCCTAAATCAAAATCCCCTTCAACTTCAATTATGCCTGTTGGCAGCAAGCTTTTGCCGGCCTCGGCCAAGGCTTTTTGAGCACCACTGTCGATATAAATTCTCCCCTGTACATTTGCACCAAAGGCTATCCAGCGCTTTTTTGAGTGAAGTTTATTTTCACTCTGCAGAAAAAGTGTGCCCACAGGCTCCCCGGCTATTATCCGATTTATCACTTTTTCCGCACTGCCATGAGCAATAACCATCGGAAATCCTGAATTCATTGCTATCCGGGCAGATTGAATCTTGGTCAGCATGCCCCCAGTTCCCAGACCTGAAATACTGCCGCCTGCCAAATGTTCGATATCACCATTGATATCCCGGACCAAGGGAATAAGAGTAGCTCCCTTATCTTTCGATGGGTCACCTGTATATAACCCGTCAATATCTGAAAGGATTATCAGCAGTTCAGCATCAATCAAGCTCGCCACTAAGGCAGAAAGTTTATCATTATCACCAAATTTTATCTCTTCGACAGCGATGGTATCATTTTCATTAATTATCGGCAGTGCCTCCATTTGCAGTAAGGCACTCAAAGCATTTCTGGCATTTAGAAATCTCTTGCGGTTCATAATGTCTTCACGGGTCAGCAGGACCTGAGCCACGATGATGCCATATTCGGCAAACAACTTTTCGTACATATGCATCAGTAGTCCCTGACCAACAGCGGCAGTAGCCTGCTTTTCCGGAATCGTTTTGGGTCTGCGCCCCAGACCCAGTTTGCCGATTCCGGCCCCTACGGCACCTGACGTAACCAGGATAACTTCTTTTCCCCTGTTGCGCAGGTCAGCAAGCTGCCTGACCAGCCTCTCCATTTGGTCGATGTTTAATTTGCCATTCGGGTAGCTCAAGGTGCTTGATCCTACTTTTACTACTACACGCCTGACATTGTCAAAATTGCGCAAATCTTCGCAATGCACAGCCACTACTACTCCCCTCAAATCAGTAATCAGTGAGCAGTGATCAGTGGTGGGTAGTGGTGACTGAAAATGGCTAGTTACACTTATTACTGTTTACTGTTTACTGTTTACTGTTTTCTGTTCACTGTTTTCTGTTCACTGTTTTCTGTTCACTATTTTCTGTTCACTATTTTACGGCAGTTTAATTTCCGTTTTTTTAACAGAAGGCCGGAACAGTAAGAAGGTATGTCCAATCACCTGTACCAGGGCCGCACCAACCTCACGGCTTAGCTGACCGGCAACTTCCCGTGTATCCTCCAGACAGTTATTTAAGACCCTTACTTTTACTAACTCCCTCGCTTCTAAGGCTTCTTCCGCCTGTTGGATAACGCCCGGCACAACCCCACCCTTGCCAACCTGAATAATCGGCTCCACCATGCTGCCCAACCCACGGAGATATCTTTTCTGTTTACCGGTGAGGTTCATTTCTGGAAATGTCAAAATCGCAAGCCCCCTTAAAACTATTAAAGTCAATTATAACATAAAAAGCCAGTAAGTGGCTAGTGGCCACTGGACACTGGCCACTGGCTAGTAGATTGTGCTAGTGGGCAGGTTAGTCTAGTGGTGCTGCGCGAGCGGCATGGGGTTCTACCCTGACGAATTTACACAGATTAATGCTGAAAAATCAACAAAGAAATGTTCTGGATGAAACACCTTAGCCTTTTCCACAAATGTGGAAAAGACATACTTTCTTGTAGTAGAGCAGAGACGCAGAGAGTGAGTGCTGAGCCTCAGTAAACTCTGCGTCATTTTTAATCCCCGTGTCTTTTATGTCGGGATAGAAGTCAGGCGCGCGCACCTGTTAAACAGGTCACGTTTCCTGAAGCCCCCCTACAATCCCGGACGGTCGGATTTCCCGAGTCCGGNCCCCATGCATTGGATATGCTAGTCACCCGAATCGGCTAATTGGTGACAGGAGACTTTCACTCCTTTAGTCTCTCAGCCTTGACGGCTGCTCCCCGCGTTTATCCGCGGCTAAATTTTATATTATTATTCTGCCATCAGTTGATGGTGCCGCGCCGACGGCATATGGTTCTACCTCACTACTTCTTAGTCAACAAAATCAAACACCAGATCTCCGATGCGTACTGTATCGCCGTTTATGGCGCCCTGTTTACGCAGTTCATCCTCAATACCCATTAATTTTACAATCCGTAGGAAACGTTTGACTGCGTCCTCGTTGCCAAAATCGGTCATGGCATAATGCCTTTCAATTTCCTTACCTGAAATCAGGAAGAGGTCATCTTCTCTGCTTACAGTAAACCGTGGCTCGGCGGAAACTCTGGTAACTTTTTCGCCCTCGCTGAGAATCGGTTTGACCGGCTCTGCCATGGTCAGTGTTTCTGCTACTTTAAACATCAGCTGTTCGACACCTTGACCGGTCACTGCGGAAATTGGAAATACATCGATATCTTCACCCAGACAGGGTTTTATCCGCGAAATATTATCATCTGCCCCCGGTAAGTCCATTTTATTGGCAGCCATTACCTGAGGCCGCTTGGCTAATTCGGGATTATATGCTGCCAGTTCCCGGTTAATGGCCTTAAAATCTTCCAGTGGGTCCCGGCCTTCAGAACCCGCCATGTCGACAACATGAATCAGCACCCGTGTTCTTTCCACATGCCTAAGAAATTCGTGGCCAAGCCCTGAGCCTTGGTGCGCACCCTCAATCAGTCCCGGAATATCGGCTGCTACAAAGCTGTCTCCATCAGGCATCTTGACAACACCCAGGTTTGGGACCAAAGTTGTGAAGGGATAATCGGCAATCTTTGGCTTAGCTGCCGAAATCCTGGATATCAATGTGGACTTGCCCGCATTGGGAAACCCCACCAATCCCACATCAGCCAACAGCTTTAATTCCAGGGAAACCCATCTTTCCTGGCCTGGCTCCCCTTTTTCGGAAACCCGCGGAGCTTTGTTGGCTGCATTGGCAAATCTGGCATTACCCCGACCGCCCCGGCCACCATCAGCAACTATCACCCTTTGGCCGTCTGCGGTCATGTCGAAAAGCACTTCCCCGGTGTCAGAGTCTTTTATCACTGTACCAACCGGTACTCGGACCAGTGTATCCTCAGCATTTTTCCCGTGCATGCCTTTACCCTGACCGTGTTCTCCACGTTCACCTTTATAATGTCTCTGATACCTAAAATCAACTAAAGTCCGTAAACCCTCATCAGCTACAAAGTATATGCTTCCTCCTCTACCACCGTCACCGCCGCTGGGACCGCCCAGAGGAACATATTTTTCTCTCCGAAAGGCTACTGCTCCGTTGCCGCCGTCGCCACCCTTCACGTAAACTTTCGCTTTATCATAAAACATTCCATCGTCACCTATTTCCGATTAAATATTAATTTTTCCGATGGCTAACCGCCACTAAACTCCGTACTGTAAGCGGAAGATAAGTGGCGCTATGCCCCTGGATAAGTTCAACTAAACTTCAGGTGAGTTTAAGGTAACACCTGAAGTAAGTTTCACTTTATTCTCTCTCATCCTGTTCATTGTCCAAAGTACCAGCCGGGACCGCCAGACTGATTACTGCCGCTCCTCCGTCAAAATTGCCAATATTAACCTGTCCGTTTATTTTAGCCGCAGAATCTTTAATAAATACAATTTTCGAGGCAAAAGAAACACAATCTAAAGAATTCTGACAGGGAAAGCTTACTTGAAACACATATTCCCCATCTTTCTCATAAATATTCAGGTCTAAAGCCCCGGAGCCGCAGGCAGCCGCATCCACCTCGCCGATGGCAAATTCCAGAAATTCCTCTATTAATTCCGCCAGCACCAAGGTATGACGAAACCCCCGGTCTAAATTTGAAGATATGCTGCATTTAAGGGAAAGGCCCAGTTTATGTGCGGCTAGATCGGCCCTGATAATTGCCATGGCGATTTCCGCCATACTTATTCTGGAAATTACCGAAGCCTTTTTTAACTTTTCCGCAGTCTCATTGATATAAGCAAGAGCACGTTCCGGCTGTTTTAGCTGGAGCAGCCCTGAAATCACCTGTAAATGGTTCATAAAATCATGCCTCTGAAGCCTTAAAATATCCAATAAATCCTGCACGGCCCTGAACCTCCGAAAAATTACACTTTACCCTTTAATTCTCTTTGCATTTACATTTTCCTTCCTTCGAAAAGTTTATGGCCGGACTTTTTGGAAAAACTATAGTGTCATCGCCATTCCCAGTTAATCAGTAGTGAAAACTATTCTATCCGAAATGATTGATCACACCCCGGCCTGCTTCGGGATAATCAAATATTATGTTATGACAAACCAGCCGGCAGGCTCCGCATTCCAGACAGACCCGTTCACTGTGAAATACGGGATAATTATCAATTAATTCGAAAACCCCGGCCGGGCACACATAAGCGCATTTCTTTTCCGGGCATTTTTCCCGGCAGTGATGACTGTTGTTTAAGTCTAGGTATTGCTTGGCCGGGAGGTACCTGTCCACTGATACATATTTTTGTAAATCCATGGTGTTCCTTCCTTTAAAATGCCTCTCCCTATCTTACCACCCGAATTGCGTTAAAGGCATCAATAACAAGCTTCCTGACAGGCCGGGCGGCCAAAATTTCTTTAAGGATGAGCCTTCTCTTTTCCCGGCGGGAAACCGGATATACTATTGAGGCCTGCAGTGCCGCCTGATTTAACAGCCTGATATAATCTTTAAAAAGAGTGGGATTAGCGTTGTACCAACCGGGTACTTTCCTGTTATCCTGCAAATCTTTTAACACAAAACTATTTTGCAGCTTTTCCACATAAGGACGCAACCCTTTTTTAGAGTAATCCCCTTTTGCCAGGGCCTCTAGGGCCGCCTCAGCGGCAAACCTGCCTGAATACATAGCCAGACTGAGTCCGTGTGTTCCGTTAACCAGACCTGCTGCATCACCGGTAATCATTAAGCCGTTAAAAACTAACTCCGGCACAGCGTTATAGCCCCCTTCGGGGATCATATGAGCCAGGTATTCAACAGTGGTCCCGCCTCTGAGCAGTGGTTCGACTAAAGGGTGCTGTTTTAACCTGGCCAAAAGCATTCCGGGGTTAACCTTTTTTTCTGTCAGCATTGCCACACTGGCCCCTGTGTTGATAGTTACATGTTCGTTAAAAGTATAGATTGAACCGGTGCCAATCAAACCGGCGTTATTATCACCTATCAAACCGATAACTGCACCTTGCCCGGGGCTGACTAAAAATCTTTCATTGATGATTTCAGCAGGCAGATAAATCATTTCCTTGACATAGAGGGAGCAGTTTTGGGCTTTCGGCTTTTTCATCAGACCGGCTTTTTCGGCCAAGATAGGGTTAACTCCCTGAGCCAAAATAACCAAGTCAGCCGAGATAAGCCCATTTTCACGACCGCTTGCGTACACACCCTGCACCCTATTGCCGTCCATGAAAAGGCCTTCCGCTTTACACGATGTCCATAGGTCGGCACCGGCTCCAACTGCTTTGGCCGCATACCACCGGTCAAAAGTAGCCCTCATGACAGAAAACTTGTTATAAGGGGGCCCTCCCAAGTCTGTGCTGGCAAAACCCAGTTTGACTGCAGAGGTTTCAGTTAACAGCCAATACTGTTGGTCTATCAACGCCCGCTCAACAGGAGCATCCTGCCAAAACTCAGGTAAAATTTCCCTGGTCGGCAGGGAAAAGACAGCCCCGCCACTCATATTTTTAGAACCGGGATAAGGCCCCCGCTCCAAGAGCAGCACCTTTACCCCGGCCTGAGCCAATAAATATGCGGATGTGATTCCGGCAACCCCGGCCCCGACAACGATTACCTGATAATGCCGCTTCTTTGAATGTATGCTTAATCACCATTTTCGTAAAGTTTTTTATGTAACAGAGTTATTATTTCCCACAATTTATACCTTATCCCAGTGCCTTTTAAATAGTAGGCTAAACATAAGAAAAAGCGACCCATAACTTTTGATTATGAGTCGCCCTCTAAGTTCTATTGATTACTGCCTACATCGAAACAGCTTGAGTGTATACACTTACCTGTTTCCTGTCTTTGCCTTTTCTTTCGAATTTCACTATGCCATCAATTAAAGCGAAAAGAGTGTCATCTTTACCAATGCCCACATTATTGCCGGGGTGAATCTTGGTTCCTCTTTGGCGAACCAGGATATTTCCAGCGGCCACAACCATTCCGTCGGAACGCTTCACACCTAAGTATTTAGGATTAGAGTCCCTGCCGTTACGGGAACTACCTACCCCTTTTTTGTGCGCAAACAACTGCAGATTAATATTTAACACGAGGTCCACCTCCTCTTAAAAACTCGTAGATATTGGGAATAATCTCTTTGCAGATTTCTAAGGCCTGCCGTCATGGTTTCCAAAATGGCATCAGCCTGAATCAACTGGGTCTCATTAAGTCCTTCAGGTAAGCTGCATCTAAGGACACCCGACTCATCAACATTGTAAGCCAGTCCGTTAATATACCGGGCCAAGCCCAACACAGTGGTTTGAGCCAACATGGATACTGCTGCACAGACAATGTCTTCGCCGCGCGGCCTATAACCTGCGTGTCCCCGGATATTATATCCGGTGATCCTGCCCTGAACCCTGTAAATCGCAACTGTGACCATAACCCCAAACCATTAAGCCTGAATTTTTTCAACAGCGACTTTGGTATATGGCTGGCGGTGACCGGTCTTGCGACGGTAGTTTTTCTTGGGCTTATACTTAAAGACAATGATTTTTTTGCCCTTACCCTGGCTCACAACTTTAAGTGTGACCTTTGCTCCGGCAACATGAGGAGTACCCATTTTGAGTTCCTCATTGTCACCTGCTACGACCAATACTTCACTGATTTCAACAGTATCACCCTCGTTGGCTGCAAGCTTTTCAATAAAGATTACATCGCCCTCTTGCACACGATACTGCTTGCCTCCTGTAGCAATAATGGCATACATTTAACGCACCTCCCTCTTTGGACTCGCCAGAATCAGGCACGATACCGTTTCTGGACGGCAGTTCCAGCCGCCCGCCCTTGCTGCGCGGTTTTCAGCAAAGCCACAGACTTTACCTACAGTATATTATTTTATCTTAGCAAAGTCCTTTTGTCAAGCAGTGGTGAGTGGGTAACAGGGCCACGTCAAAGTCATGCCTAACCCAGACACAGCGCGATCTGTGAAATAATAGTGGCTTTTTTCTTTATGGACTGGTAAAATAGAGTCAAAANAAACCTTGCGTGGCAAAGTTTTACAGGATTTTTATTTCGTTCAAGTGTCAAATACGGGATTTTGTCAAGCCGTGGTGAAGCCACGCGAGCCGCAGATCAACAGAGGATAAAATTAGAGCAAAATCGATTTAAACAGAAGCCTGCGTTATACCGAATAATTCTCTTATCTCTTCCTCACTAAGCTTGTTTAAAAAGCTTTCTCCCGGCTTTATAATGTCCCCAAGCAAATCCCTTTTTCTTTCCTGGAGTTGGGCAATTTTTTCTTCAATTGTACCCTCGGTCAATAATTTATATACCTGCACAACATTTTTCTGACCGATTCTGTGGGCTCTGTCACTGGCCTGAGCTTCAACCGACGGATTCCACCATGGATCGAAATGTATGATGATATCCGCCCTTGTCAGATTCAGCCCTGTCCCGCCCGCTTTTAAGGATATCAAGAACACAGCTTCCCTGTCATTATTAAAATTGTCAATCTCCATTGCCCTTTCTTCCGGCTTCATGGAGCCATCCAGATAGTAATAGTTTATATTGCTGTTTTCCAGTTCATCTCTGATAATTTTGAGCATTTTCGTGAATTGGGAGAATAAAAGTATGCTGTGCCCTGAATTTATAGATTCGGTGATGATTTCCATTGCTAGCTCCAGCTTGCAGCTGCCCCCGTCATAATCCTCCAAAAATGTACCGGGATGCGCGCATATCTGCCGCAACCGGGTCAACGCTGAAAGTATTTCAATATGATTCCCTGCGATTCCGTATTCGTCGATTTTAGTCATAAGCTCATTTTTCATATCCTTGTAATAAGCGGCATACAGCTTTTTCTGCTTTTCCGTCATTTCCGCCACATAGCTTGTTTCAATCTTTTCCGGCAACTCTCTTAAGACATCCCTCTTCATCCTTCTTAGTACGAAAGGCTTGATCAGTCTCGACAATTCATTCATTTTATCTAGATTTTTTTCTCTTATGATAGGCTCTTCATAAATATTTGTGAATTTATTCCGGTCAGACAAATAGCCAGGCATAATAAAATCAAATATAGACCAGATTTCCGATAATCTGTTTTCTATCGGAGTACCCGTCAACGCGAAGCAGCACTTCGCCTGCAGGCTTTTTACGCTGTTGGCGTTCAACGTCATGGGATTTTTGATATTCTGCGCTTCATCCACAAAAATATATGAAAATTTTATTTTTTTATAATCCTCGATGTCGTTTTTTAACGCACCATAGGAGGTTATCACCAGATCGACCTCATTACTGCCGCAAATCAGCAATGTTCTTTTATCTTTTGCTCCCGTCACCACAAGCACCTTTAGCCCGGGCACAAATTTTTTCGCCTCCATCCTCCAATTATAAACAATGGACGTCGGCGCCACTACCATACACGGTAGCTTTCTATCTTTCTCACCGGCTATAAAGGCCAGCACCTGAAGAGTTTTGCCAAGCCCCATATCATCGGCCAAAATACCTCCAAAGGAATAGCCGGCCATGGTTTTAAGCCATTTTACCCCGGTCACCTGATAGCTTCTGAGCACGCCTTTTAAAGCTTCACCCAGTACAACCTCAGCTTCGCCGGGATTTGAAACGCTTTTCAGCAGGCGGCCCAGCCGGGACTCTATGGCAAAATTTTCCACGCCCTTTTCTCTGAGATAATGATCTATATAAAGGCACCGGTTCAGGGGTATTTCAAAAACACCGCCATGAATGCTGCTTTTATTGATGTCCAGACTGTTTATCAAATCTATAAATTTACCGCTTTCAACACTGCTTAAGTTTACGATAGCGCCATTTCGGAGCCTGTAGTATTTTTTCCCCTTCCTCACGGCATCCAGCAGCTCCGCCAATTCCTCATCACTTACATTCTCAAGGTTTATATTCATATGAATGACAGACCCGTCTTCAGACAAGCTCAGACCCAGGCCGCTTACGCTTTTCACATACAGCTTTTTAAAGTCCTCCGAATAATATACCTCGGATATTTTCTTGAGCTCCTTGAGGCTATCGGTTAATAAAAACATGATTTTTTCAACATCATCCAGCAAAAAAAGCCGCCCATACTCTCTAAATCCTAAATACTTCAATTCGGCTGTGACTTTCTTTTCGCTGTCAAGTTCCCGGAAGCTTTTATCAGCTGCAAAACCATCCATCGGATTTATGATCTGAGCCCCATAACAAAACTCGATTTTTGAGACAATGCCCTTTGGTGCCGCATCAAAATAGACCCTGCTTAGAAGTCCGCTTTCCGCCATTTCCTTCTGCACCGCACTATCCATGGAAATTTTTAATGCCTGGCGAAACCGATCAATAAAATTTTTCTGAAAAAGCTTTTTTTCATTGGTTCCAATTGTAAAAACAACAATGCTTTCCTCGTTTTTAAAAGGATATAGATTAATAAACAACTCTCTTTTAACTTCAGATAACTTGACAATAAGCCTTTTATCTTTAAAGGCAATATACCTGAAATTGACGGCAGCAGGCTCAAAATCTCCATATTCAGAGTAATCCATAGTTAAGGAAAGGCGGCGCTCCTCCCCTTTTTCAACGGTTATTTTGATGTCTATATCATTTTCATAACGGATTTTGTCCGGCTGTTTGCAAAACCTGAGGCTGCCGATGTCGTCCCAGATATAATCCAACAATCTTTCGCTCTCGGCTTTGCCCAAAATCACTTCATGTGTATGTAATTCCTGTCTGATTTTTAAATTCCCCAAAAACTCCAGGAGCTTATTGTCAGCTTTTTCAAAATACATCTTTGCGGGCTCAAGGATAAAGTTTTTGCTGAAATAATAAGGCAGCAGGTCTTCCATCGCTTCCAGGAAATACCCGATGTCATTTAACCGGTACATTTTATCCATACCGGCAAATAATCCCAGCTTTAGAGAGAAAGGGGAACTAAGGCTATCCTCAAAATCCAGATAAACCTCCAGCTTGACCGGGATTTTGCCGTAAGTCGCATTCACTCCTTTGTAAAAAGCCGTTTTATTAAATTCAATCGGTTTCATCGTCTTCACCTAATTCGCCAATTCAAATCTTGATTTATCCTCAATTTTGAACATGGATGCCGACAGTATCTCGTCTTCTGCCTCAATGATATCTTTTTTGACAATCTTCAGCTCAATATACTCATCTTCTCTTCCCACTTCACGTTCAATATTCAACGAGTAAATAAGGTTGAACCTGTCAAAAATCGTATGCTCTTTCAAATCCGTCAAGCATATCATTTGTGTATTGTACTTTTTGGCAACCTCAAACAATGGCTTCAAAAGGTGCTCGGAGGTTATGGGGCCAAAGGGGTTGTCCATGATCAATACCTTGCTGTCCTGATTAGCCCCCAGTAAGTTTTCTCCCCTCATATATGTCAGAAGGGAAATAAATACGACAAAGGCACTGACAAACTTTTCTCCGCCGGAATTCTCTTCTATCACCTGCTTCCAGGTTTTCTTCTTCAACTTGTTCGGTTCAATTTTAATTAGCGTGATTTCGATTTTCTTTATACAAACCAGCCTGTCAAAAAGGTCATAGGTGCTTATTTCATTCGTCAGCAGTCCATCCATGGATTTTCCCTGCTTGTACAGGCTTACACAATTCCTGATGGTATTTTTCAGATATTCTTTTAATGCTATTGTATCCAATTCGTCCTTCTCAGGCAGGCTGATGATGAGCATTTTGCATCTTTTCCCGTCAACCTCAATGGTGGAATTTCTGTCAATGCTATTCATTTCATCATATACATTTTTAAGATAGCTCCAGGTGTTGTCGATGATGCAATTTTCCATATCATCCATTTTCCGGATATCTATGGAATGCTGCTCCAGCTTTCTGTCAATCTGCAGGTAAACCCTGCTCACGGCATTCAGCGCGTGGACGGGCTGATATCTCTTTTCTCCGTCCAGTATGGAATTGAACAGATTTTTAAACACCTCGGCTTTGCCGGTAAATTCGCTTTCAAGCTCATTATAGCGGGAGGTCAGCATATTCCGGGTATCATTGGCAAGAGTGGCAAATTCTTTGTATTCTTTAACAAGCTTCCATACATATGTATCGAGATCACCCTCAATCATCTGCGGATCCGCTATTTTAGCCGCAAATAAAGTATATTCCGCCAGGCCGAAACTGACCTTTTGCAGGTTATTTTCCTGGAGTCTTACAAGGGACAATTCCTTCTCAAAGCCTTTCAGCCTGGTTTTCAGAAGCTCTCTCTCCCTATCGAAATCCATATCCCTTATAGTTTGCCTTAGCTTTGGCTCATCATATCCATACCGCTCCTTTATATTCCTTAGCACGTATTTCAAGTCTGAATTTCTTTCGGCAATGGCAACCTGTATCCCGTTTTTATTTTCATGCAGCCCGCTTAAATTTTGGTTTATTTCACTTAATTTCTGATGAATGCCTGCAAATTCAAATTCATTGAATTCCTTGCCCATATATATGTGTTCTGCAATACCCAAATCATCAAGCTCTTTTTGCTTTTCATTTCTCTGACCCTTGTAATCCTCCAGGATATCCCGCAAGGTTTGGATTTTGCCGCTTATTTTCGAAGTAAACACCGTCAGCTTTGATTCCAGCTTTTCTATGTCTTCATCCATAAATTTGCCGGTCCCCGTATCACTGTATTTTTCAAACTCACGCCTGTCCTTCTCCAAAACTGCGGCAATATTGGCTATTTTCAAGCCCCTGTCATGAATATCCTCCCTGGTCCTGGACAGCTCATTCTCCAATATGTCAAGAGAGGCTCCCGAATTTTTCAAGCCTTCCTCTTTCAGCTTTTTACTCTTCAAATCACGGGCATACCCTTCATACCTGCCGATAAGCCCCCAGATGTCCTCTTTTTTCCTCATAAATCTGTTTTTTTCATTTTCCAGAGTGCTTTGCCGTTGACTATCAGCAGCAGCACTTTTCTTTATTGCCGCTATCCTTGCTTCCTGATCCGCGGTTTTCAATGCACCTGCAGCAAGCTCCCCGGCCATAGCCCTAATTTCATCTGCCAGCTTGTCCACGCTTTCCCTGGTATATGAAAAGCCTTCTAGCTTTAAAATGCTTAACCTTATATTATTCAAGGCTTCCTGCGCATTTTCAATAATTCCGTTGTTTTTGTCCATCTTAAAAGATATTTCATCAGTAATTTCTTTTAAATAATTCTTATTCAAAATCCTGTCGTCAAAAGCAATCAAAAAATCAAGCTCACCCACAGAATGGACATTGTTCCTCGACTTCACCGCCAAGGCTTGCTCAAGCTTTTCCCTTTCCAGCAAGGGAATTACGGGGGATAAGGCCCCTTTGAATTCTAGCTCCTGAATGCGTTTCAGGTCATTTTGCGAGACAATCAGGGAATAGGGTAAAAACGGGTTGCTTTTAACAAGCTTCAGCTTTGCATTTTTATTATCCGGTATACTTCTCAGCCATTCATAGCCAAACTCTACATATATGCTTTCATCATCAAATATTTTTTTCAATTCCTCCGGCAGCTCAAATGCCTTTCCGGCTTCATACAGCTTCATCTGCTTTTTAAGCATGGAGTTTTCAAGATTTCTGCCATTTATCAGCTTATTGTATTTTTCCAGGTCTGTCGACAAGGAAATAAATAGCTTTTCTTTATCAAAGAGGCAATCCTCACTTAACTGGTAAGATTCTACAATTTTGTCGATACTCCTTTTTTCATTCTCAAACACATGGTATACGGCTTCTTTTTTACTCTTTTCTGTGGCCAATACCTGGCTTTTATCCCGGAGCTCCTTGCCTTCCTTTTCTAAAAGCTCTATTTCCCTCTGATTTTCAATTTGCTTTTCCTTTATTTCTAGCATACTTTTTTCAATATCCGCTTCTTCGCTCTCTAGCCTGCTTTGCAAAATATGCACACTGTCAGAAGCGTATTCACCGGTATTGATGTTTTTAACCACATCAAAGTCAGGGTATGCCGCTCTTAAAGCGCCCTCTGTCTCATTAAAAACAGCCATGCGGCCTCGAATGCGAATGAGGTCGTCGTTTAGAGAGGCTATTTCCTTTTTAAGTTTTTCGTACTCATTCAAGGCTCCGGAAAGCCTGCTTTTTTCATCCTCCAAATGCTGCTTCTCACTATTTACCGTCTTTTCCAACTGAAGTATCCTGGTCCTGTACTTTTCCTGCAGGGAATATTCGATGTCATTGATAATATTCTTTATATCCTCCTGCTGCAAGCTCTCTTTTTCCAGTTCCGTTTCAAATTTCGCCACTTTGGAATTGAGATTTTTCAATTCTTCCTTCAGCCGGACACCCGTCAGCAGCTTTCTCTTGTATTCAAGCTGATTCAAATCCGTTTTATGTCCGGCGATCTTTTCGTCGATGCCCTTCACCTTTTCCTTCAGCAGTTGTAACGCATCCGCTATTTCGTGGTATTCACCGGACATTTTCTCATACTCAAGCTCCTTCCGGTCATCCTCGGCCTGCTTTATATTTGCTGATAATTCCTCTTTTTTCAGGTCAAGAGCTTTCATCCGGTCATTAACAAATACATATGCATTCCCCAGATCAGACTTGTTTTTTTCTGATTTTGCCAGTATTTCCCTAAAGTCTTCCAAGCCCTTTACTAGCTCCGAGGATTTTCTTTTAAAGCTTTCAAATATTTCCCGCTCCCGGATCATGTCATTGTTTTTTACAAGCTGCCCGGCATGATTTTTAATCAATTCCTTTATGTTTTCAACAAAATTACCGGTTTTATTTAATTGTTCCTCAATGGTAGGTATAAACCACTTTTTAACAAGGGCGCTGTTTGTCTTACAATCATTGAAGAAGGAATTCAGTCCGGCTTCCGCCTCATTAATTCTGACCATCAGGTTTTTCCACTCAAGCTGGTTAATCTTATGTTCCATAAGCCTTCTTGCATATTCCTTTTTGTCCTCCGGTAAATCCCACCGGAACAGCCACACACCATTGCCTTCTTTTTCCGCATTCGACAGGCTTCTTACCACCCTGTCAAATTCAATCAACCGGACAATGCCTCTTTCCTCTTCCAGCAACCCGATGTTTTTTATATCGAAATTACTTTCTTCCTCATACTCCGAGATAAAGGTTACGATCCTGAGGCTTTCACTTTCATCCTCTATATTTTTACTCAGGACCCTCTTGATGCCAATCCCTGTCAATACCTTTTTGGAGCTGTCGTCCAAAATCCACTCGATCATAATATAGACAGGTGCCTTCGTATTGGTGAAATAACCTTTAAACAGCCTATCCTTAAGCTTTTGCTTTGGAATGATAGGCTGCATCATCATTTGCACCAGTACGGTCTTGCCGCCTCCATTCTGGAGGTTTAGCAAGGTATCCTCCCCGTTGTGAAAATCAAAGGTCTGGTCATAAATATGCCGGTTGTCATTATATGTGAAATTTACAAAGCGTATTTTTCCTATCTTTGCCATTTTAGCCCCCCAATATTTTATCAATAATCTCAATTCTTCCGCTATCCAGAAAATTATACATCATCAGATGTGTAAGCTTATTTGTCGGACGAATATCTTCTTCCGCCATATCGTAAATCAAGAGGCCATGCTTTGCTAAAAAGCCGCAAACGCTACGGATATAACCGTACTTGGTTTTTCTTTTTCCCTGCTCATCGATTTGCAGGGCATTCCAGTGCTCAAACATAGCCGTAATGTTAATCATGGCCTCTTCCTGCTCGCGCTCGATATTTTTTTTGGAATTTGCGTAACCGAGCCTGGAGGTAATGACCTCTTCAAGCTCAGCAAGCCTGATAAAATCCCTGGATTTTACGAAGCTGCCTCTGCCGCTGAAAAACACCATAATAATCATGGTGATTATATACTGAGACAAATAAAAATCAATTTTTCGGGTATCATAGCTGATGATTTTCTGCAGGTCCATATCCTTGATCCCTATAACGTCATTATCTTCATCAGGTATAAGATATACCACCTGGTTAAACTTTTCTATTGAAACAGCGCTTTCCCTGGCCATAATCTCGAGCAGGTGCCTGACTTCACTATCTGAGTAGTCCAGATACAGTTCCTTGTTATTTTCAAAGGCAAGCTCTCCTTCTTTTAATAAAAAATAGTAAATCCTCATTGCTTTTTCCAGATTCGATTCATTCAAATTTTATTCACCTCAGCCTTGAACAATATATCGGGGCAATTCAGTCCCGATACCCTATCAAAGGTAAAGGGACACCCCTCTGCGGGAGGTATTTCTTTCGGGTCTGAGGAATGTCCCCAGGCGGCTCCTGCCGGAAGCTTTTCCGGGATAAACACCGTTTCATTCCTTGAAAGCAGTATTTTTAAGCTTGAAATTTCATGATAGCGTCTATCCCTGTTTAACAGCTCAAGAACACAATATTTTATGTCAAAAGCTGCCGATGGATTGAAAACAGTCTTGCTTTTCTGATTTTTTATTGTAGTAAAATCCACATCTTTAATACTGCTGAGCTGAAGCAGCACATTGGTTAGAAGCTTCAGGTCAGGTACAATCCTATGATACTCTGCCTTTGAAACCTCAACCAGTTTTGACAGCAATATTTGCTTATCAGGGGCTGCCAACGCGTTTTTACAGATGATTTCGAATAAATCAAGGTATCTCTCATTCGTGTTCCGGATCTTAATATCATTTTCACTTTCCAGCTTGTTAAAGTAGCGTTCCGACATCAATATGCCGCTGCCCTCATTGAAAGTCTCGGTCGCTGCGATTCTTTGCTCCTTAAGCGCCTTTTTAATATTGAAAATCTTATCAAGCTCCGGCTTGAACAGGGGTCTTAGAATTTTAATCAGCGGATAAGCTAAATCAGGATTTTCCTCCATTTTCTTAATGACGGTCTCCTCAAAATTCAGCCTGTTTTCAAAGCCGATATAAAGTATGTTGTCAACCGCCTCATCATAAATCCTCTGAAGTTCCTGCTGCTTTAAAAGGAGATTGGACTGCTCGGTGATAATAAGCTTCAGCCTGTTTTTTATATAGGATATGTTTTCGATTTCCTTGTTCAGGGCCTCCCTGTCAATTCCCGCCTGATGGCTGTCCACAATGGAATCTTCCACCTTGCCGATTAATTCATACAAATCGTCATATCCCCGTTTTTGCTCATCAATAGATGAAAACGTACTATTGTATATTTTTTCATATTCCTCTATACCGGTGCTGCCTATATCTTCCTTTACTCTTTTGATGAAGTAGTTGATTCGCTGTATTTGCGTTCTACTTATATTGAACAGGCCGTCTGCATTATTTCTAGCGGCATTGAAATTTCTTTTTTTGATGGACAGGCTCAGCTTGAACTGTTCAATGGAAACCTTCATCGCATCCTCGATTTCCAATGTATTGAACATAAACTTATAGCCTTGGGGAGTCATGTAGTATGAATAAACTGTGTCGTTTCCCATAGACACTCGCTTATCATCAATTAATTTGATATTGATTTTCTCCTCTTTGCCGGTCTCAAAATTATAGGTGCTGAAATAGTGCGGAATGCCGCTATTTTGCAGGCAGTCCTTGATCAGATAATCCGCTATGCTCAGATATTCTTCATCCGGAATATTTTTTTTGAGATAATCAACATCAAGCCTTCTTATAAACCCGGCTATGTCATTTTTCGTGCAAATTTCTTCCACCAGAGATTTCTCCATAATAAAACACAAAACCAGCATAGCCAGGTTAATTGCTTCCGAGCCGTCGAATTCGTACTCTCTGAACTTTATTTTTCTGGAAACCCTTGTTGTTATAAAATCCACTATGGCCACTATTTCCGTTCGCCTGTGAAAATCCTTCAAAAAATCGTATGTCAATTTTCTCTCACTTTCTTGCTGACAGCACCAGACTTTTTTAGTTTATTTATACACAATTTATACAAATAATTCAAGTAATATTTATCATCGTCCAAAACCCCCACTTCTACAAGTGGGGGTTACAGCTTCTACTCTTCGGTGGGGGTAGAGTCCCCCACCGAAGCCCCGATGTTCAGCTTTAGCTGAACGAGTTCACTTGCCCAAATAATAGACGATAGGATGACAAGTGAATCGTCAATTTATTCTTTCATCATCAGATGGCGCCGCGCAAGCAGCATGAGGTCTATCCACATTTTTATACTACGGATACGACTCTTGGCACTTTATCCTTAGTGAAAATCACAAAAATTACATCTCCAACCTTAAGCTCACTTTGCTCGATTTTCCGGTAATAATCGCCTTCTTTGACAATGTGATGATGGGCGATGATGGTGTTATCACTAATTGAAAAGCTGTCTACCGGCACACTGTGGGTGTCCATGTGCTGCTCAATCTCAATCTTATTCCCCGAGATTTTTAAAATCCTTCCTTCTATCATAAACTCTCCCTGAACAGGATCAAGGGGCGGGAAATTAATATACTCTTTATCAATCTCAGTGATTGGTTCATTGTTCCCTGTGGCATTTTTATTTTCCACAGCTTTTTCCAGGGCAGCTTTTTTCTTGAGATATTCAGCTTTATCATTGATAGATATTTTGAACACTCTAAATCCGTCTTTTTCCAAAACCAGACCCACTCTTAACGACACATCAAAGGGCCCGTATTCCTGGGCGGTGACATTCTTGTATACCTTAAACCCTGATGGGGCAACATTTTGGCTGGCTTTTTCGAATTCCTCCCAGTTTCTGATCTCAGTGTATTTATCCATGGGCAGCCGGTCCTTAAGCACCTGGGACATCCGTTCCTGATAGACCCACCGGTCTCCGTGGAGACTGTATTTTACAAAATCCTGGGCGATGTGGTTGGGAACCAATTCCTCATATTTCATGATTGTATAAGTTCCAATCATCCCACCCAATAAAGAGAAAATAACGGCAACTGATATAATTGTATAAAACCATTTGCGATATCCCTGCACTATTCTTTTCACAGATTTTTCTTTTTCGGCCGGCAGTGGTTTATCCTGCAAAACAGCCTTCCCGGTTTGGGCTAATCTTTCATAAAGCTGCCTGCAGCCAGCGCAGTGCATCATGTGAGACTTGACGAACCCAGCGGCTGTTTCTCCCAGCATATCCTCCAAATACAGCGGGATTAATTCCTCCACTAATTCACAATCTTTCATATCTCTTCACCCTTTTTCTCTAACAGATTAACCAGTTTGATGCGCAATCTGTGGAATTTCACTCTTGCTGCTCCGGCCTTTATCTTCAATTGTTCAGCGATTTCGTCAAAAGAGTACTTTTCATGCACCCTTAGTGTAAATATCATTCTTTCTTCATCATTAAGGGTTGCTAATATGCTATGCCAAGTTTCATCATTTTCACGCAGCAGATAAGCCTGTTCAGGAGTCAAAATTTGCACATCCACCAATTCCTCAAAAAGTTCAACCAAAACAAACTTTTTCCCTTTTTTCACTTCGGTCAGGTAGCTGTTCCTGGCAATACTAAACAGCCAACCCTTAATTTTAGATGAGTCCTTTAGCTTATGCAAAGACTTCAAGGCCTTTAAAAAGGTATCTTGGGTTAAGTCTTTAGCCAATTCTTTGTCACGTGACAGATAAGCAAGATATAAGAAAACGTCATCATAAAAGCTTAAGCAGACATCCTCCAGTTTACTGTGCATAACTTGCTGCCTCCCTACTAAAAAGACTCCTCTTAACTAAATAATGTTACAGTGAGGCGAAATTTATTTAAAAAACACAGCAAAACATACCACAGCGCAGCGAAGCCGCAGATACAAAATTTAGTATTTTTACAAACTTTCACAAAATGCCCAAAAATAAGGCCCGCCTTTAAGCAGTACAGCTTAAAGACAGGCTTTTTATAGTGTAAAACGGCTGGTGAACCTATACCTGCAGGATTATATGTAAATTTGTTCCCCAACTAACAACCACTCTCCACTATTTATTTCCGCTTGTCTACCAGCTTGCCTTTACAATATGTTCTGAAGACCTTGGTGATCTCCACCGGAACAATATCTCCAATCAGAGAACTGGCCCCTTCAATATCTACAATAAAACCGTTGACCCGGCCGATGCCATCATAAATATTTGATGCATGGGGCTCTTCCACCTTAACCTCTAAAATCTGGCCAGGTCTCACCGGCACCCCAATGGCATCGATTTCGGATTGGGAATGAAGGGCCCGGATGTTAATGACCTCCTGGTGGTAATGCTCACAGCCCCTGATAATAATGTGCTTATGGGTGTTAGCTTCCATTTCCCGCAGGTTGGCCCCGCCGCTGCCAATCAGGAGCGAAGCTACTGAGGGATTTACTTCCACCAATATAGCCCCAGCCCCGGTATGCTGGGATAATTTAAATATTTCATTCATAGCCCTGATCCCGATGGTTTCTTCTGATAAGACCCGTCCTTTGCCGTCACAATAGGGACAGGCCTTCAAGAGTACATTTTCCAGGCCTTGCCGGACTTTTTTCCTGGTCATTTCCACAAGTCCCAACTGGGTGAGGCCCAGGATATTCGTTTTTATTTTATCCCGCTTAATTTCCTCTTCCAGACGATCCAGAACCTGATTTTGGTGTCCCGGGTTGGGCATATCAATAAAATCAATGATAATGATGCCCCCAATATTCCTCAGCCTCAACTGCCTGGCTATTTCCACAGCAGCCTCTAAATTAGTTTTGAGCACCGTGTCCGCCAGATTCGTACTGCCGACATATTTGCCTGTATTCACATCAATAGCCGTTAAGGCCTCTGTCTGGTCAATAACAATATATCCCCCGCATTTCAACCATACCCTCGGCTTCAATATTTTCTCAATTTCATCTTCCACTCCGTATTTGTCAAACAGGTTATCCTGTTCGTACAAGGATATCCTGTTTTTAAGTTCGGGGGAAGTCAATTCCATCAGTTCCTGTACTTTTTCATATTCATATCGCGAATCGATTATCAGATTATCTATGTCCTCTGTGAATAAGTCCCGCAAGATTCTCTGCACCAGCTCCAAATCCTTGTGAATCAGATTGGGCACCGGACCGTGATGGGCCCTGTTCTGCACTTTTTTCCAGAGCTTTGACAGCAGTGAAACGTCCTGGATTATTTCTTCTTCGGTCAAACCTTCAGCGATGGTCCTCACAATCAGTCCCATCCCAGGAGGCTTTACCCGTTCTGCCGCTTCACGCAGTCGGTCACGTTCCTTGTCATTCTCGATCCGTCTTGATATCCCTACATAATCCACTGTTGGCATCAGCACCAGATAGCGGCCGGGCAGCGTAATATGGGTGGTCACACGGGCCCCTTTGGTGCCGATGGGTTCTTTAGCAATCTGCACCAATATTTCCTGCCCCTCTTTCAGGACATTGGTAATACTGGTAGCACTCGCGTTATTGACTTCATCACCGGCCGTCTTGGAAGGCAGGGCGTCCTCGACAAATAAAAAAGCGTTTTTCTCCAAACCGATATCGACAAAAGCAGCCTGCATTCCCGGCAGCACATTTTCCACTTTGCCCTTGTAAATGTTGCCCACCAAGCGCTGGTTTAAGGAGCGCTCAATATATATTTCAGCAACTAATTTGTCTTCCAAAACCGCTACCCTGGTTTCCTCTTCCCGTACATTAACCAAAATTTCTTTCAGCATTAATTCACCTCCTTACGAGTGACCACTCCCCACTATTCTGCATCCATAGGATTAATCATCTTCCCGTTTTTCTCCACATACAGCCCAAGCCGCCTGATGTAGAGGGAATCGCAGTCTATAGGCAGACCGGAGCGTTCCGCGAAGGCCTGCACCACCTCTTCAGGACGCACATTACCTTCGCTGCCGGTTATGGTCAGGATGGTAAGCTTAAGGATACCCTGCTCTGTTGAGACATCAAGCCCAAGAATACCGGGTTTGATGTCTTTAGGTTTCAGTCCCTTTTTGGTCCTTTTGGTAATAACGACTTCAGACAGGCCCATGAAATCTTTTAATTTATCCGCAACCTGTCCTGGGTCAACAGCCAGCTCCAGTGTTGATTTAACCTGATAAACAGCCCTGTTCACCTCGGACATCAGCGCCGGCGCGCCGTCCGGCACCTCCCGGCCAATTTTTACATCAAGCCCAGGCGGCAAAGCTTTGGCCAGCATTTTTACAACTTCAGCTGATGGCAAATTTTCCTTAAGTTCAATATCCATAAATTCCGCCTCACTGGTAACACCTACAGCCAAGGCAGAAGCAAAGTTCATTTTAGGATGAGGGTTAAACCCTTCCGAAAAAGCGATTGGCATACCCGCTCTCCGGATAGCCCGTTCAAAAGCCTTCATCACATCCAGGTGTGACAGAAAGCGAACCTCATCTCCTTTGGTAAATTCAATTCTAAACCGGGGCATTGGCAGTACCCCCTTTTAGATCAGTGTTAACCGGCAGGCTCTGACAGACTCCACACACGGTACATTCATCAAATCTGCAGTCACCGGTGGTCAGTATGCCCAGTGCCTTTTCGTATTCTGCCAACAGAAATGCTTTATTCACCCCAGTGTCAATATGTTCCCAGGGCAGAACTTCACCCCTGCCAAAAGGCCGGTGGGCGTAAAAAACCGGATCAATGCCCACATCGGCAAAAGCCTGCAGCCATTTATCAAATTTAAAATGATCATTCCAACTGTCAAACTTACACCCCAACTGCCAGGCCCGTTCCAGGACATCCCCGACGTGCCGTCCACCCCGGGCAAAAACTGCTTCGATATAACTCAGCCGGGCATCATGCCAGTTAAATACAATCCGGCGGTGCTTTAGTTTACGGGCCAGGTACTGCTGTTTTTCCCTGAGCGTATCCATGCTGTCCTGGGGTGCCCACTGAAAAGGTGTATGGGCTTTGGGAACAAAAGAAGAAGCACTGACCGTAATCTTCAGCCTGCCCACCCGGTCGCCGAGAATACTTCTGCCCAGGTCTGCCACCTTAAAGGCCAGATCAGCAATGCCGTCAAGGTCTTCGTTGGTTTCAGTCGGCAGACCGATCATAAAATACAGTTTAACTCCCGTCCAGCCCGCCCGAAAAGCCCCTTCGGTAGCCTCCAGGAGGTTTTTTTCAGTTACCCCTTTGTTAATCACATCGCGCAGTCGCTGAGTCCCTGCTTCCGGCGCAAAGGTAAGAGTCGTCTTGCGGACCCGCTGAACCTGTTTGGCCAAATCCACGGAAAAAGAATCAGCCCTGAGTGATGGCAGGGATATCCCAACCCCAGCGGAACCATATTTGTCCATCAGAGACCCAAGTACCCCCTGGACACAGGTATAGTCGCCGGTACTCAGGGAGGTCAGAGAAATCTCGTCATAGCCGGTGTTTTTGACTAGTTCCGCAGCCTGACGGAATATTGTTTCAGGGCTTTTCTCCCTCACCGGCCGGTAGATCATCCCGGCCTGGCAAAAGCGGCAGCCCCGGCTGCAGCCCCGCAAAACCTCCAGCATAATCCGGTCATGTACTATATCAGTAAATGGGACAATAGGGTTCGTGGGAAAATCTACCGAGTCCAGATCTCGCACAATACTTTTGACAATCTTTGCAGGGACAAAAGAAGCATTAGGGACCACTTTTTGAATGGTCCCGTCATTGTTATAAGTAACATCATAAAACTCGGGGACATAAATTCCGGTAATCCTGGTAATTCTCTGCAAAAGCTCTCTCTTCCCTGGTTTGGCAGGATCTTTTTTCCATTCCTTTACTGTCTCAGCAATCTGGTGAATAGCTTCTTCCCCTTCACCAATCAGGAAGGCATCAATAAAGGGAGCCAGAGGTTCAGGATTGTAAGCTGTCGGCCCCCCGGCCAAAATTAAAGGCCACTGATCCCCTCTATCCGCAGAACGATGGGGGATTCCAGCCAAATCAAGCATATTCAGCAAATTTGTAAAACTCATCTCGTATTGCAGGGTAAAAGCCACTACATCAAAATCATTGAGTGGTCTATATGACTCCAAAGTGAACAGAGGAATATTCTTTTCCCTCAACTGTTCTTCCATATCGACAGCCGGGGCAAAGACCCGCTCCATAAGGGTGTCATCCCTGCCGTTAACAACATGATACAATATCCTCAAACCCAGATGGGACATGCCGACTTCATAAACATCCGGAAAAGCGAAGGCAAACCTGACCGGGGTAGATTCCCAATCCTTATGTACTGAGTTCCATTCGTTCCCCTGGTAACGTATCGGTTTTAATACTTTGGGTAAAATATGATTTTCGATAAATGATTTCATGCAGCTAGGCTCCTTCATGTTGCAAAATTGTCTGTTAATGATAGTATACCCAAAGGTTGGTATTATTCATTTCTACAAAGCAGCAGAAAATCCTTTATTTTTTCGTCTGCAGCAGTGCGCCCACCGGGGTTTCCAATCCTCCCTGGAGTAGTTTTTCAATGACCTCGCCTTCCGTGACAGTGCCTTTGATTCTCTGGTCACGCCCTACAACTACCACCAAATGATACTTCCGGGGGACAAAGTATTTCACCACTTCCTTGAGGCGCAAGGTGTCCAGGGCCACAACCTGACGGGCCAGGAGTAACCCCTCCCCAAGCAATTCTTCCTTTTTGCGGGTCAAAAATTTCATAAATAACAGCATAGCGTTTCCCTTTTCCTTTACAGCAGCATAGATTAAAAACCCGGCTATAACCAGCCAGTTGAAATAGGCCCCCCCCCCCGCCCAGAACAGCCATGCTCCCCAGCCGGCAGCTATCAAGCCCAAAACCTTCGACAGGTTGACTGAGCGCTCTGTGGCGGTCTTGAGACCATATTTCCGGGCAGCAAAGGCCCGTAAAATCCTTCCCCCATCTAACGGGAAGGCCGGGAGTAAATTAAAAAAAGCCAAGGTAACATTGCATTGAATAAAAAATGGAAGCCATTGCTGGTTTCCCATCCCAAACTTAAGTAAGATATATCCCACTAAGGTCAAAAAACCGTTTGTCAGCGGCCCGGCTAAAGCTACATAGGTCTCTACAGTCGGATTAAGCTCCAGGTTTCCCTCCAGTCTGGCTACCCCGCCAAAAGGCAGAAGTTCAACCTCAGGAATTTTCATCCCATAACCGGCAGCAACTACAACATGGCCCAGCTCATGCAAAAAGACCACCCCAAACACGATCAGGGCCTGAGCCAGCAAATCAAAATACCAGTAAAAGCCAAACAGGAGCAGAAAAAATATATTTAACCTGATGTCAGTGCCAAAAATCCTGACCAGTCTCATCTCTGTTCAGGCCCGGCGGCCCCGTTTATTTTGGTAAAATCAATCCCCAGCTTGCTTAAGGGGTCTACCGGTTTTCCGTCAACAATCACCTCAAAATGCACGTACGGCTCCTTATCGTCAGCAAGTCCGGACTTGCCGATGATATCGCCGGCTTTAACACTCTGTCCTATCTGCACACTGATTTGAGACAGATTCGCATAATGGATCAATTCTCCCGATATACTCTCAATGAGAATAGATTTCCCGAGATTAGCCGGATCACTAACCTTAATCACCTTCCCATCTGCCGAGGCCTTGACGCTGGTTCCCGAGGGAACGGCAATGTCAATTCCTTCATTGAATCTCTGAAATTTCACCGCTGGATCAGTATACCATCCATAGTTACGCAGGACATTACCTGAAACCGGCAAAAGCATTATAGATTCGGGGGGAACCGTGGTAATTGCCGGTCTCTCCGGAGCCGGTACATTATCAGCCGCCGGCCAGTCAACGCTGCCTACCTGATAAGACAGCCGAAGAACCTGATTAATCACAGGCCGAAGGTCAGTTTCAGATGTCATCAGATATCTCACACCCTCTTTAATGGTTCCGGTGAAAGGCAAGTCCGACCTGAACAATCCTGCGACCAGAAGCAAAACAGCCCCGGAAACAAGCAGTTGGATAACCCATTTGTATTCCCCGGCTCCTTTTTTCGGATAACTGCCGAAACCAACCGGGCTCTTTGCCGGGCGGTAATTATCATATATGTAATCTAAATCATCAGTATTATTATTGTTCCCGCGACCAAAGTTTATCTTCATTTTTCCCTACCCCCAGGACAGTTTATATTCTGTTATATGTATATTGGGGCTAGGCCAAAAAAATGACAAGCAGTCAAGATATTTAAGTGGAGAGTGTTCTGTAAGCAGTATCCGCGGGTTACAGCTGAAAAAGCAACAAAAAGGTTGTTCTGGATAAAGGGGTGAAAAGATGACGCAGAGATTAAAGGAGAGAAAATAACAGAGAAGCAGAGAAGTCCACGGTGTCATAGGGACAATTTGGGAAAGCAAATCGAATACGGAAGCAAAAAGCGACAGGTGAATTTCCGAATTTCCTGTGCGTTTGTACTTATAGCAAAGATGATTTTTAATCCTCGGCGATTAACTCTGGTATTTCTTCGTATCGCTTTATGCGATAGTATAAGAGGACATCATCAACAACAGAGAATATAATCAGGATCGTGTTTCGGTTCAAGCGTATGGATTTCATTTTCCACGCTCTCAAGCCCGCTCTTTTGTGTGGCAAGCAAACGCTCATAAAAAAACGAGTTAATCTGTCTTTCCAACTGGCGAACGCTCCATGAGGATTCTACACACTCTTTTACATAAAATTCACGCCGCGAGCTATCTTCAATTTTCATAAGCAGCCGATAATGAGACCAACTCAATTCGGCACACAGTGTGTGCCGAATTGGAAACGCAACAAAAAATTGACGCATTGCGCGCAAATTGCGTTCTGTAAAACCTTTGCCAAACTCTTCCGTCAAGTGTTGTGCCAGAAATTGCAGCAGCCCTTTTCCGTATTCTGCGCGTTCGCCAACGACTTCATCTATCTGCCGACCAATTTCCCAGTAAGCTTCAACCATAGCAGAATTAACCGCCGAATAGGCTTTCGACCGTGCTTCCGCAAGAGTATTACGGATATCTCGATAGACATTGGTATTCAATTCGCCTGTCGCTATGGGGTGAATAGCATCATTGTATTCGTTCATTATGGCGGCCTCCTATTCTTTGTGTTTGTTCTCACTTCTATCAATTTCCATTATATCAGCAAAATCACAGTCGAGGGCATTACAAATTTTTAGCAATACATCAGTCGTGATATTCTGCCCTTTAGTCAGTTTTGCAATTGCCGTAGTACTGATATGTGCAACAAGTCGCAAATCCTGTTTATTCATTTTCTTATCAATGAGTAATTTCCATAGGGTGAATGCCACTCACCACTATCCTTATTCTGCACTTAATCCGCTCACTGTCAGGCGGCCGTCTTTATTGGCGTGAGCTGTAAAGTTTCGGGCAGCTTTGTCTACCCTGTATTTTTCCCGGCCTACTTGAATGAGCACATCCTGGCGGACCAGTTCCGCGGCTATTTTTGCGTTATCTCCTGCTTTGACGAAAGTTCTGGACTCAAACTCTGACCCGAGGTCAGTTACAGTAACGTCTCCCCCGGCAAAGATTTTCACACCCCGGGCAATACCAGGTTTACCACAGATAACTACCGCTCCCCCGGCCTTAATATCTGAGATGTAACATCCCTGGCCTTCAATAATTACATCCCCACTGGATAAAAGAGAACAATTCTGGACATACCTTGCTTTGATATAGTCAGCACTGCTGATACTGCTTTCCACCATACTGATGATATGGTCCAAAGTATTACTCAATACGCTCAAAAACTCAATTTTTTCTATTCTGGCGGGTCCAAATCCGCATAAATTTTGCCGCAGATAGCTGACAAAGTCAAGGACTTCCTCATGGGCTGAAAGACTGGAATTATTGATAACATCCGCTAAATTTTCGATGATCTGGGGCAGAAGACTAAATTTTGAATCAATAGTGAACTTAATTAACATCCCGTCACTCAGGGTTTTGCCTGATAAGGCAGCCCCAGAACCGGCCTTTAGCAGGTTAGCATCGGACGAAACCTTGTTTATCAATTCTTTTATCTGTTTAAAAACAGGAAAAATTGAAGCATAGAGAGCGGCTCGCCCACCGGCGGTAACCTCACTGCCTATTAACATTTTGTGTATGATTACACTGGCCCCGGCCCTGATCACAGCCCTTGAAACATCACCGCCCACTTGAATGTTGCCGGCGGCCTGGACAACACAGCCTTCCCCCACATTCCCCTGAACCTCAACATCCCCTGCAAAATTAATATTCCCGGTAGCCTGGCTGACTTCTTTGGCTACGTAAACCGGGTCTACGGAGATAGTAACCTTGTGACCTGACTCAGCAATCACGGGCCTTCCGCTGATTGTTGAAATAACTGCACAACCATCTTCAGTTAACTCACATCCGGCCTTTACGATGATTTCACATTCCATGGCAGGCTTGGCCGACAGTGTCTCGCCTGTAACAGTCCAGCCGTCCTGGCCTTCGATTTTGGGAATTTTAACGGCAATTACATCACCTGAATTGACTGAAATTAATCTGTTGCGGCTAAAATAACTGCCATCACATTCATCGTTTTCTTCCTCTCTGAAGGGAAATCGCAGGGTGGCATCTGTACCGTCAACAGGTGGCTGCCCGCGGGCGATCAGGAAGCCATTCAGGCCATTAGGGCTTTCAATTACCTTGCTTAAAATTTCCTCGTCAATACCCTTAACAATACCTTTCTCCTGCAGAAAAAGCCTTAAATCCTCAAGGGTTTTGGGGGGCGGTTCAACAATTGTCTCAACTTTGGTAAGCAGGGTCAACACATTGGCTGGTGCCTGATCCTGCAGCCTGTAACTGGCTCCCGGGCGGTTTATATATTTCAGGTTAGCTTCCATTTTATTATTGCTGAGTCTAAGCTCAAAGGATGACACCGGTTCATCATTTAGGGTGACAACTTCCAGGGTGTCTTCGGCACTAGCCTCAGCCATCTCTTCGAATGGCAGGCCGTTTAAAGTTACCCTGACCTTATTGGTCATTTTAATTAAAGCCTTCTTGTCGATATCAACCGGAGAAGTGATAATAAGTTTGCCATCTTTGACCTCTGCTGTCCCCACTTTTTGGGTCTCTGCTGCCGAATCCATGACCGGTTCACCGGCAACGGCTAAAACACTGGTAGTGGCCATCTCTTCTAAAGATGACGTTAAATCTGGCATATCCGCAAAAGTGCCGCCAAGGTCCAGACCAGTCAGCAGATGCTTTAGCCGGCGTTCCACCAGTACTTCATCTTTTACAGTGACTCTGACTTTGGCCGGCTTTGACCCGATACCCAGGATGCCCCGATTCCCCGGAGAAATAATTTCAATGTCAACATGCTCCTTCTGGGCACCCAATTGTTGAAGAGCCTGTTGTAAAGCCTGCTCTACAGTTTTACCCTCTTTTGTTACTGACCCGCCGATCATACGATTCCCACCTCTTTATCCTGATAACAGTGCCCTCCCCTATAAAAAACAGGCTGTAATGCGTTTCAAAACCTAAAATGTCAAAACCTGTCTGCGGGAATAAATATTAAACAATAAACCTATTCCGATTAGGTTAGTCAACATCGAACTGCCTCCGTAGCTGAAAAAAGGCAATGGTATTCCGGTAATTGGCATAATACCGGCGGCCATCCCGATATTAATCAGCAAATGAAATATCATCATGGAAATAAACCCGGTGGCAATTAGAGTTCCCACCTTATCTTTGGCACTGGCCGCTATTTTGACACACCTGTAGATAAATAAATAAAACAAAACCAACAGTAAAACAGAACCCACGAAACCTGTTTCTTCACCTACTACCGAGAAGATAAAGTCATTCCTCTGTTCCGGTAAAAAGTTTAGCTGGGTCTGGGACCCTTTATATAAGCCTTTGCCCCACAACCCGCCTGAGCCTAAGGCAACCTGGGATTGGATAACATGATACCCGGCCCCCCGAGGGTCTTTGTAGGGGTTCACAAATATCGTCAAACGGTCTAATTGATAGGGTTTCAAAGGCTTAGTCACCCCAAACTTAAGCTGAGCAGTTAGAACTCCGCCAACCAGAAACACCCCCAGCATTATCAGAATCAAAAGATTTCTTGGCCGAGCCCCGGCCACAAACAACATGCCAAAATAGATGGCTATAAATACAAGGGTACTTCCCAGGTCTGGCTGCAGCATAATCAGAAACATCGGCAGCCCAAAGAAAACGAATGTAGGAAGCAAATCAACGAAACGATTTAATTTTCCCTCCCGTCCGGCCAGATAGACCGAAAAAGTTATTATTATAGCTATCTTGGCAAACTCCGAGGGCTGCAGGTAAAAAGGGCCGATAGGTATCCACGATTTAGCCCCGTTCTGTTCATTACCAAAAATCATGACTGAGGCTAAAAGGAGCAAATTAAAAATGTAAATAAATTTCGCATGTTTGGCAATTTCTGCATAATCAATCTTGATTATCAGACCAATCACAATAAAGCCCAGCATTATAGAAAAGGCTTGTTTTTTTACATAAGCCAGGGTATCCCCATCTCTCGTCATAGTTGCATGGGTAGCACTGCTCAGGATAATGAGGCCAAAAACAATTATCAGTAATGTTACTATGATTAGAGTAAAATCAAACTTGTTCAACATTCGGCGCTCAATCAACATTTTTCGCCTCTTTCTTTTAAATCTACCTATAATTATATATCATTTAACCGAGCTAAGTCCACACCAAGCCGAAAGCAAGAAAATTGACTTCTTCAACTCAAATTAATGGAAGTCAATTTTCTTGTTCAAAGGGGGCCAGCCCCCTTTTGCACCGCTTCGCTCCTGTTACCCCCGAACAATAGGGGGCTCACCCCCTATAACCCCCGATGTTAAGGAAATTATTTACAAGATTGAATGACAGCATAATTCCTTAACATCAAAAAAAATTGGGGTTTACCCAATTTTTTCTGTCATTTTTGACATCCTTTTCATCTTAACAACAGGGATATTGGCCACCAGTGCCACGGTATTGTCTGAGGTATCCAGGTTTACTTCAAGGGCTCTCTCATCAATTTCCATATAATTAGATATTACCTTGATCAAATCCTCCTTCAAATCCTCGAGCATTTGCGGCGACACATCCGCCCGGTCATGAACCAATACCAAGCGCAGTCTTTCCTTGGCCACGTTCTTACTGGAGGCACCTTCTTTTCCGAAAACTCTTAATAAAAAATCCAGCAAGTCCTGTTCCTCCTCTCAATAACTCGGGTTACTTAAAACCGATGAATTTTTTCAATTTGTTCATGAATCCACTGGCAGCCTCCAGGTCCATTAAAGGTACTTCCTCACCCGTAATTCTTCTTGCCATATTCCGGTATGCCTGACCGGCCTTGCAGTTGTTATCAAGAACAGCAGGTTCTCCTTTGTTAGTTGTCACGACTATCATTTCATCCTCCGGCACTACCCCAAGTAAATTGACGGCTAAAATGTCGATTATATCTTCTATGCTCATCATATCGCCCTTTTTAACCATATGGGGGCGTAACCTGTTAACAATCAGCTTGGGTTCCCGGAGTTCGGCTGCTTCCAGTAAACCAATTATCCGATCTGCATCCCGTACGGCCGAAACTTCAGGAGTAGTCACAACCAAGGCCCTTTCAGCCCCAGCAATGGCATTTTTAAACCCTTGCTCGATCCCTGCCGGACAATCTATAATAACATAATCAAATTCCTTTTTCAGCTCTTCACACAGTGCCCGCATCTGTTCAGGACTTACCGCTGTCTTATCCTTTGTTTGCGCCGCAGGCAGCAGATGAAGTCCGTCAAACCGCTTGTCCTTAATAAGGGCCTGCTTTAAACGGCAGTTACCATTAGTAACATCCACTATATCGTAAACGATCCTGTTTTCCAGTCCGAGAACTACATCAAGGTTACGTAAACCTATATCTGTATCCACCAACACAACCTTGTACCCCAAAGCGGCAAGACCAGTACCAATATTGGCGGTTGTAGTGGTTTTACCTACCCCTCCCTTTCCAGAGGTAATTACAATGACTTCACTCATTTTTTGTCCTCCTCTTTCCTAAACTAATTAACATATCTTAGATTGTCGATCCTGGCCTAACTGAAAGATCTCGATGACCACCACGCCGTCTTTGATTCTGGCTGTTTCCGGGCGTTCCGGCACGGGATAATCTCCATCCGGGGCCCTGGTAATATGGTTAGCAATTCGCAGTTGGGTAGGCTGCAGCTTAAAGGCTGAAACAGTGGCTGATTCATTGCCAGTAGCTCCAGCATGAACCACACCCCTGAGAGCCCCCATAACAATGATGTTCCCGGAAGCAATTATTTCTGAGCCAGGATTAACATCTCCCATAACCACTACATTTCCGTCAAACTGAATACATTGTCCGGATCTGACAGTTCTTTTAATCAAAATAGTATTATCGTCAGCATAAGCTTCCGGCCATGAATCTTTCACTATGGAACCCCCCTGCCGGGAAGCCCCGTAGGAAGGCTCTTGTTCTGTTTCTGCTATTTCAAACTCTATTCTGCTGCCGACTTCCTCATGCAGCGGTTCTGTAATCAAATCAGATACTTCATTGGCATCTGCTTTTTTAACAAAAAGTTTTTTCCCTTTACCATTTTTAGAGGTTTTGCTCTTTTTCAAAATCCATCTCCCCCGGCCTTTTACTGTCCATTTCATTGGATTTAAATTCTACAAAAGGAAGTTAAATCCTGCCAGGCCACAAAAAAAACGGGGGTCTTTTTGCCCCGTTTTTCTTGGATTATTAGACAAAATAAGCCATTATTCATCGGAAGTGCCGCCTTGCGGCACCTTCGACTGATCTAGCTTAAAATAGGCCGCCAAAACTTCTTTGGCAACGACACCGGCCGTACTTCCGCCATGGCCTCCGAATTCAATTATGGCTGCTACCGCAACCTGGGGATTATCTGCCGGGGCAAAACCCACAAACCACCCGTGGTTTGGTCTGTCATTGCCATTTTTATCTTTACCGGTCTGGGCTGTACCGGTTTTACCAGAGACCGGAACAGGAAAACCGGCATAGACACCGGCCGCCGTCCCACCGGGCAGAGTTACGGCTCTCATCCCCTGTTTTACTGCAGCCAGGGTTTCCGGGCTGACATTGGCACGACCATTCATCTGTTTTTCAAACTTTTTGACAATATTCCCTTTATAGTCCACAATTTTATCTACCACATAGGGTTGATAACGGGTTCCCCCGTTTGCGATGGTGGCAACATAATGTGCCATTTGGAGAGGAGTATAATAGTTGTAGCCCTGACCAATAGACATGATCACAGTCTCAAAATCCTGCCATTCCACATCCCAGCGATACTGTATTCTATACTCGGCCTTTTGCTGGTTCAGTTCCTGATTCATCTGCCTGGTCAGTTTTTTCTTTTCACTTTCGGTAGGAGCATTTTTGATCTGAGGTTCATATTTAGAGCTAATATCAGCATATATCTTTTCAAATTTCTTGTTCAGGTTAACCTCATTTAGGTCTTTCTTCCACTGGGGATTGGGCGCACGTCCGGCACTCTCACCAGGCAGATCGATCCCGGTTTTCTGACCCAAACCGTATTCAGTGGCATATTTATACAGAGCATCAACTCCCGCCCTGAGACCCATCTGATAAAAATACGTATTGCAGGAAACCTGAATTGCTTTAATCAGATTAACGGTTCCATGTCCCCACGACTGCCAACAGCGATAAAACCGGCCTGCCAGAGAAACTCCTCCGGGATCAGAGATGGTGTCATTGACTGTGGCTGTTTTAGTCTCAAGGACAGCGGTGGCCGTGACCATTTTAAAGGTCGAACCCGGCGCATATCCCATCATTGCCCGGTTATTAAAAGCTGGAAAAGGGTTTTTTTCCTTACCGCCAAATAAGGCCTCAGACTGTTCAGGTGTGACCTTCCCATTGAAAATGTTGGGGTCATATCCCGGTTTACTGGCCATGGCCAGGACCTTGCCGGTGTTGACATCAAGCAATACTACTGCACCCGCTTTGGCATCGGGATATCCGTGAGTTTGCAGATTAGCCATCATCGTGGTAAGTGAATCCTCTGCTGCTTTTTGGGTTTTGTAGTCAATATTTAACACCAGATTGTCACCAGGAATGGGCTGTTTAAGATCCAGATATTTAACGGGATGCTGAGATTTGTCAACTTCCACCTGCTGGTCGCCGTCTGCTCCCCGCAAGTATTTTTCATAAACATTCTCCAGACCGGCTTGGCCAAAACGGTCACCCAATCTGTAGTCTTCTTCTTTATGTTTTTCAAACTGCGCAGGGGTAATCTCCCGGACATAGCCCAGAATATGAGGCATAAAATCCCCATTAACATATAGCCGCATAGGTTCAACTGTAACGTTAACACCAGGCAGTTCAGCCCTGTTTTCTTCAATTTTTGTGACAACTTCCAGGGAAACATCACCGGCAATTTTAATTGGCTCAAATTTTCTGACCTTGGGGTCATTTATTGCATCAATGATTTCCTTATCATCTATCCCCAGGATTGATCCTAATTTTTGCGCTACCTGTTCGGCATCCTGGTCCTTAAGTCCCAGATATGCAACGGAAACAGAGTAAACCGGGCGGTCTTTGACCAGTACTTTACCGTTCTGATCCAGGATTTCACCTCTTTTGGCCGGGATGGGCACAAGCCTAATCCGGTTCTGTTCAGAAAGGGTCTTAAACTGCTGTGTTTGCACAAGTTGGATATAGGCTACCCGGGAACATAGGATTATAAAAATAAGCAGGATCACAGCCTGAAATATTTTCAATTTCTTTTCTACGGTTTTTTCTGACATTACTAAGTCCTCCGCTTAATTACCGGTCAATTTTTTGCAGCCACCCTTTATAGGAAGATCTATAGAACCTGCCATAGATAAACGGAGCAAAACAGGCATTATATATTGCTACATAAATTATAACACCTTTGAAAGCTAAGAAATAGCTCCCTACAGAGCCATCATTTGGTCTTATCAGATATGAAAAATATCTTAGTAAATAAAGGATGGTTTCATTCAGCACTGTCCCCAGTAGCAAAGCTATTATCGGGATGAGGATATTGTCCTTATAAATCTTTTTTTCCAATATTCCGAATACATATCCAACCACCGATTTGGCTAGAGTATTCATGCCCAGTTCCTGTCCGAAAAGCAAGTCCTGCAACAGGCCGCCCATCAATCCTACAAGGGCTCCCTCATAGGACCCATGAAGCAAAGCATAAAATACTACAAACACCAGAACCAAATCAGGTTTTACACCAGCAATTGAAAGATGGGAAAAAATGGTGGACTGAAGTATGAGACTGACCAGAAACAGAATTATCATAATAAAGTATCGCATTTTTTATTCCCCTCCGTCGGAAGGGGAATCAGGAATTTCCCCAAAAACAGTTTTAATTACCAAGACTTCTTCCAGCCGGTTAAAATCCACAAAAGGTCTTATCATTGCATATTTAACCAAACCATTAGACTCTAGGGCAATATCGGTTATCTTGCCAATGGGCAGCCCTTTTGGATAAATGCCACCCAGTCCTGAAGAAATTACCACCTGCTTTTCTCTCACCGGAGCCTCAGTAGCAATATGAATCATCTTCAGATAACCTGAATTATCGGTCAAGCCTTCAACAATTCCGGGTGTCCTGGTAACCTGCACCAATCCTCCGACTGCACTGCTGTCATTTATAATCAAAGAAACTTCGGATGATCTGCCGGTTACATTTATGACATGCCCAACCAGACCCTGGCTGGTGACTACAGCCATATTTTTTTTAATCCCGTCAGATGTCCCCCTGTTGACAGTGATGGTTTGAAACCAGTTTGAAGGGTTTCGGGCAATTACCGAAGCAGATACAGTCTCATAATAACGGCTTACAGAGTCCTTGAACTGAAGGAGTTCCCGCAGTCTCATGTTTTGGTATTCATATTCTTTGAGCAGGTGATTTTCCGATTCCAGTTTAGCAACCCGTTCTTTAAGAATTTTTTCGTCCGCAGCCGAATAACCAAAGGAAAACACCGAATTAACTGCATTACTCACTCCGTTAACTATCGTGGACACTCCAGTTTCCAAAGGAGTAACAACAAGTTTAACAACTTTCTCAACAGGTGTGAGAGTCATTCTGCCTTCACCGGTGAAACTGATTAGCACCAGGGCAAGCAAAACCAGAGCAAAAAAACTCACAACATGCCTGTTTATGATAAACCGGAGCAATTGAACCCCGCCTTTCTAGCCGATTTTTTTCGGGGTGATCAGCACTCTCTTTAAAACATCCAGGTTCTCGAGAACTTTGCCTGTGCCAAAAGCCACACAGAACAAAGGTTCCTCGGCCACATGTACCGGCATTCCCGTTTCTTCGCTGACAAGGTGGTCAAGTCCCCTCAGCAGAGAACCTCCTCCTGCCATAAAAATTCCTTTGTCCATGATATCTGAGGCCAGCTCCGGAGGTGTTTTTTCCAGAGTAACCTTGATAGCCTCCATTATACTGCTGACAGGTTCGGAAAGGGCTTTATAAACTTCTTCTGAAGTAATTTCCACGGTCTTGGGAAGTCCGGTCAGCAAGTCACGGCCGCGAACTTCATAAGTTTCGACCTGGGAAAAAGGGTAGGCTGAGCCGATTTTAATCTTAATTTCCTCTGCTGTCCGTTCACCTACCATTAAATTATATGTTCTCTTGATGTGCTGCATAATTGCTTCATCCATTTCGTCCCCGGCAACCCGGATTGACCGGCTGGTTACAATCCCACCCAGAGAGATAACTGCCACTTCACTGGTACCGCCGCCTATATCCACCACCATGTTACCGGTAGGCTCATGGACCGGTAACCCGGCACCAATAGCCGCAGCCATCGGTTCTTCTATCAGATATGCTTCACGGGCACCTGCCTGCAGAGCAGCTTCCCGGACAGCCCGCTCCTCCACGGCAGTAACCCCGGAAGGAACACAAACAACTACCCTGGGCCTGATTAAATGCGGTTTTTTCTTTAAGGCCTTTGTAATAAAGTATCTCAGCATACTTTGGGTTGTGTCAAAATCTGCAATAACTCCGTCTTTCATGGGCCTGATGGCAACAATGTTGCCCGGGGTCCGGCCAATCATCATCTTTGCTTCTTCTCCTACAGCCAGGACATGCCCGGAATCTCTTTGTATCGCTACAACAGACGGCTCATTTACAACTATCCCCTTGCCTTTTATATATACAGAAGAGTTGGCTGTACCAAGGTCAATTCCCATATCCTTCGAAAATATACCAAACATTAAAGTTAACCCCTTTCAAGCTTCATTTAAATTATGACATGTACTTTAGATGATACCCCGTTCCCGTAAACTCACAAAGCTGTCCCCGCCGATAACCAAATGATCAAGCACCTGGATGCCGATAATATTGCCTGCTTCCACCAAACGACGGGTGATTTCCTCATCCTCCAGACTGGGAGTCGGGTCCCCGCTGGGATGATTATGTGCCAGGATGAGGGCAGCCGCACTTCGTTTGATAGAGTTTTTAAACAGCTCCCGCGGATGAACCAATGAAGAATTCAGGTTGCCTATTGAAATAGTCTCTATATCAATGACTTGATGCTTGGTATTAAGAAATACCGCTTTGAAATGCTCCCTGTCATAGTAACGCATGCGTTCCTTAAGGAGGTGGTAAACATCATCAGGGGATTTGACCGCTTGTCTCGGTATTGGCCGCCCTGCAGCCAATCTCCGGCCTAACTCAACTGCCGCTTTAATCTGGGCAACCTTGGCCGGTCCAATTCCCTTGACAGAACATAATTCCTCCAAAGAACTTTCAGTTATTCCTGACAGACCTCCCGCTTTAGCCAGCAAGAAAGCCGCCAGATCAAGAGCACTCATGGTACTGGTACCAGTGCGGAGAAGCACCGCCAGCAGTTCAACAGAGCTTAAGCCTTCCGCACCTTCCATTAAAAGCCGTTCCCTTGGTCTGATATCTTTCGGAAGTTCCTTAATTTTAACCCGGTATTCCAATGAATTCATAAAATAAATCCCTTCAAGTGTTACGCATTATTTTAAGGTTAACCCAAGACTTGCACTCCAAAGTCCTTAAGCACCTCAGTCAACCGAGATACCGGCAAACCTACCACGTTAAAGTAACAGCCGTCTATTTTCTCAACCAAGACTGCACCCAGACCCTGAATCGCATACGATCCAGCCTTGCCCATGGGTTCGCTGGACTCTACATAGGCACTTATTTCAGCATCTGTGAGTCGGCGAAAAAAAACCCGGGTGGTTTCATTGGCTTGAACAACTTTCCCGGTGGCTGCTTCTATTACACAAAAGCCGGTAATAACCAAGTGGTCGCTGCCACTTAAACTGCGCAGTGTCGCGGCGGCATCCTCCTTATCAAGAGGTTTGCCAAGAATCCTGGTGCCATGGACCACAATGGTATCTGCCCCAATCACAACAGCTCCGGGTTCCATCTGTGCAATCCCTCTGGCTTTGCGCAGGGCCAGCTCACAAACCGCCTGATGTGGTGGCATCCCTGCCGGGATAGTTTCATCCACTTCCTTGACTTTGACTTCAAAGTAAAGGCCCATTTGCCTGAGAATTTCCAGCCGCCTTGGTGATGATGAGGCCAAGATTATCTTTTTCATAAATAACCATCCATTAATAGCGTATCAATAACCGGGATCTACAAATATCGTTCCCCTTGTTAAACTTCCATATACTCAACAGTTATAAAGTACGTACATCCCGGATTTTTTTAGAGCGGAATAACCGAATTTCTTCCTCATATCAGTTTATCATTTATGACAATTAATGACAAGCTTAATTAAGCTTTCCAGGCTCCCAGCCAATGTTTCCAGCTTCCGCCCTTGTGTAAATTAAGTACTATATGCACTTTAGTCCTTTCGACAAAAGAGGTGAAAATCCTTTTCAATAAAGTCTGCCTAATATTGGGAAGAGCAAGTCGGTATTAAATCCTTATATAATTTTACATAAATCTTAGATTACATATCAATGATAGATTGGTGATTTATCAATATAATTTGCTGTTAATTATACACCTACCGGCCGTAGAGATGTCGTTCTCGATTCACCGGTCTTTCTCTGTGCCTCTGTGAACTCTGTGGTATATTTTGTATTTTCGAACTTTAAATTATAATGAGGTAACGTTGAACGTCACCTCGGCATTTTCAACACATAGACAAAAAAAGACTGCCTCTACGAGACAGCCCCCTTTTGTTCATCCCAACATTTACTATTAAAACTTAATATCCCTCAGGCATAAATGAAAAGTCAGCAACTCCAACCTTGTCGCCAAATCCATGTCTCGCATCTCAATTTCTTCAGGGACGATCAACACAGTAGGCGCAAAATTGAGAATGGCCTTCACACCGGCATTAATCAGCATATTAGCCGCATCCTGTGCCGCCGAAGCAGGAACGGTAATTATCCCAATCCGCACATCATATGCGCTAATTACCTCTTTCATATTCTCTGTGCCCATTACTTCAAGATTAACTAATCGCTTACCGATTTTAGTCAAGTCATTATCAAAGACACCAACTATATTAAAACCCCGCTCTTTAAATCCACGATAAGAGACAAGAGCCGAGCCCAGGTTACCGGCACCAACAACTACTACGTTCCAGGCCCCATTTAAGCCAAGAATTTTAAGTGTGTGCCTAAGAAGGTCTTTTACATTGTAGCCCACTCCTCTGGTCCCAAATTCGCCGAAATAAGCAAGATCTTTTCTGACCTGAGCTGGACTGACACCCACACCTTCAGCAATTTCACCGGAAGAAATAGTTACTATACCCTTTTTGTCCGCTTGTTCGAGAAAACGCGAGTAAACAGATAATCTGACAATCGTAGCCTCTGGAATTTTTAAAGCTTTCACCCTATTCCCTCCTTTCATCCCTCTTAGCTTTTAATTATATCATGAGGGAAGAACTTGGACAATGTTAAGTTTTACTGACTTTATCGACTTTCTCCCAAAAAAGTTGAAAATTGTCGACAAATATCAAAAGACCGTTTTGCAAGTCTGCAAAACTCTGCTGGTTTTTTTGCTGGCGAAAATTCTGCAATTGAACCTGATATCCCTGAACGCTATCGTTTAACAATGTTAAACTCCGGTTTATTTCCGGGTCATTGGTATTTAGGTCCCGGCTTGTCGATAAAAGGTCATCATACACTTTTTCAATGACAGCAAATTGATCGTTTAATTGATCCCAATTTAACTTTACCACACTGTCCGTGTTAAAAAGTACCAGATTTTCCTTCAGCCAGGCCGTATGTTGTTCCAGCACCGGCGTAAGTTCCTGGATAAATGTCGCCGCACCTTTATCATACCTCAGGTTAGCGCCGTTAATTACCGTTGATGCTGTAAAACTTCCAACCCCCTTTTCTTTCAACTGCTGTTTTATAAACTCTGTATCGGCACGTTTCTGGTATACCCCTAACCAAATCCTAAAGGGGGCAGTTTGAGTAATATAAGGATTATACCCCAAAGCCCTGACAGGTTTGGCCGCATCAATAGCTCCCTGCAAATCGGAGTAAACGCCAACCTGCAGGTAATAAACAGGAACAGTGTTCAGCACCAAAACTTTTGCATCACTGGGAACTACAGCAATCTTAGAGGCCTTAGCATTCACCTTAATGCTTTCCGGTACCCCACTCTGCCTGATTATACCCAGATAAAAACGGCCAAGGTAAACTCCCCCCATTATGGCCAGCCAGCTAATTATAGCAATACCCAGCCAAAGTCCAAATTTATACCGCATTAACCGGTACATAAAAACACCCCCCGCTTTTTCCGCAAATATATATATGTAATAATATGGGAAGTGTTTTTTAATTAGAACAATGTGCTGCCCGCCAGGACATTTACCATTTCGGTCCGAGATCACTATCTCAGGCAAATTTCGGGTACATTCCATCGGGGACATTCCATTTGTTAATTTAGGTTCTATTCCACCAATTCCCCGGAATCCCTTTGCCATTGGCTTTTAATTCCTACCGTTTAACTGTGAATTTTGTCATTTTAATTTTCTTGAATAATTAATTAAAGGAGAGGTCAATATGACCCCTCCCAAGATCATCCAACGGTCTTTTGGCGTTATGTAAAATTATTCGTCAAACAATTCGATATCCGGAGCATTGCCTTTTAGGCCAAGCTCCTGCCACCGGCTCTTAACTTTCTCATACCACAGTTCCCTGTCCAGCATGGTATCTTTGCCCGGCGAGGCCTAATAGCCCACTTGTGGTGATATTTGTCATATCACTAGAGGCTCTTTTTTCTTCGATTACAATTCAAGTGGAGCAAAATAGGGCACTACATAATACCGGTCCTGACGTTTTATATGTCCCGTTTCCAACAGACTTTTCAGGCAAATGCTTACCCGGGGGCGTGAGAGCCCGAGGAAATCGGCAATGACCTGTTGGGTTAGATTAAAAGGAATTAATTTGCCGTTGGGCAGATCAGTCCCAAAGACATCAGCAAAATGGACCAGTAAATCTTTCACTTTTCTGAAAGCGTCCTGCTGATCGGCAGCCAGTTTAAGTTCCTGTAATTTTAAAACTCTATCCCCCAACTCAGCCAAAAAAACAGACATGATATGGGGATGCTTGAGAAGAAATGATTCCAGTGAGTTTTTATTAAAAGCCCGCAAATCACATGGAGTAAGGGAAGTGGCAGTTATCGGAAATAACCCGGACTTAAACAAAGTCGTTAACCCTATGAATTCCCCCGGAGCACAAATACGAAAAATACTCTCTTTGCCCTGATCGGAAACCACACTGTGCCTAGTCCATCCTTTTTTCAGATAATAGATAAATTCAATTTCGCTCCCCTGGGCAGCTATAACCTGATTTGCATTACAGTGAACTTCAGTGAAAGGCAGCTTCTTTTTTATAATTCTCAACGCAATTTCCCTATTCATGGTCACCTCGAAAACTATTCATATTTTTAATATTGTATGGCTGCCGGAAAGAGAAAACAAGAACTTATCCACCAACGGTAGGAGAACGGCCTGAAACGACAGTATTAAGAGTCAAATTAATTTTACCTACTTTTAAAAATGGCGCGGGCTTCGGCGACCATATATAATGACCCCGTCACACAAACCAGATCCTCCGGGCCGGCTAAGTCCATCCCTTTTTTCACAGCTTCACCAATACTTTCAATTAAATAAACTTCATTTACATATTTTCGCACCTCGTCGGCAATTTTCTCCCAATCACCGGCCCGGGGTGAATTAGGTTTGGTGACTACCACGGCCTTAGCCAAAGGGGCCAGTTCGGCTACCACCTTTTCCCTTTCTTTGTCTCCCAGCATGCCAAAAACGAGAAATAAATCTTGATAGGAAAAAACATCTTTTAGGGCTTTGCTTAATGATAAAGCACCATGCATGTTATGAGCACCATCAAGCAAAACCCGGGGACTGGTACTGACCATTTCCAGGCGGGCCGGCCAAGATGCACCGGCTAACCCCTGCCGGACAGTCTGTTCATCAATAAAGACTCCGGAACTGCCTAAAGCCTCGATAGCAGCCAGGGCAGTGCAGGCGTTTAGCACCTGATGTTCTCCTACCAACCGGATCCGCAGCTCTTTGTATGTTTTGGCAGGTGTAGAAACGTCAAATTCTACACCCGCTTCAGTGTTTTTGCTAATCCTCCAGGTTAAGTCCCGCCCCACTTCAGTTAAAGTACTACCGTTCTTTTGCGCAGCCTCTCTGATGACCGCCAGAGCTGCCTGGTCATCGGCAGCGGTAACCGCCGGAACCTTAGGCTTGATGATGCCGGATTTGATAGCAGCAATTTCAGTGATGGTGCTGCCCAGGTAATCCATATGGTCCATAGCCACATTCGTGATTACTGAAACCTGAGGGATTACAACATTGGTGGAATCTATGGCCCCACCCAGGCCGACCTCCAGGATCAGGAAGTCAACGGCCTCAATCCAGAAATAGAGGAAACCCAAGGCTGTACTGACCTCAAATTCGGTCGGATGTTCAAAACCCTCTTTGACCATATTCTCCAAAAGAGGCCTCATTCCGGTCAGCAGTTCGGCGATTTTCTCCTGGCTGATCTCTGCCCCGTTTATTTTATAGCGTTCACAGTAGGAATGTAAATGGGGGGAGGTGAACATCCCCACCTTAAAACCGGCGGCCTCCAATACACCGGCTATCATTGTAGCGGTAGAACCTTTGCCATTGGTGCCGCCTACATGGAAAACCTTTAATTTCAGGTGGGGATTGTCGAGCCTGGCTAACAACTCTTCAATCCTGCCCAGGCCAAAATTAAAACCAAATTTAGTCAGATCACGCAGAAAATTAATGGCCTCATCGTAGTTCATTTCAATTAGCTCCTTAATCCCTGCAGCCTGTCCTCGATAGTTCTCTTTTTATCCAGGAACTCTTTCTGCTTTTCGCGTTCTTTTTCGATAACATCCGCCGGGGCCTTATCAAGGAACCCTGAATTTGAAAGTTTGCCGGTCACCCTGGCTAACTCTTTGTCAAGGGTAGCCAATTCTTTCTCCAGCCGGGCAATTTCTTTCTCAATGTCAATCAGCCCTTTTAGCGGCATGAATACCTCAACCCCTCTGGTAATAGCACTCATGGCGTTATCAGGCTTAGTATCCAGAGACTGCTGCAGAATAATGTCAGAGGCTCCCGCCAGGTTCTCAATATAATCAAGTCCACCCTCCAGCCGCCAGTAGTTGTCTGCAGTATTGGCCGCAAGGATTACTTCGGCCTTCCGGGACGGAGGAACATTCATTTCACCCCTGATATTTCTAACAGCTTTTATTACTTCCATAACCACTGCCATCTGTTCTACCGCCTCTTCGTCAGTTAGAGCAGCATCGTAGTCCGGCCATTTCTGGAGCATAATGGTGTCACCTTCATGAGGCAGGTGCTGCCAAATTTCTTCGGTGATAAACGGCATCATCGGATGCAGTAGTTTCATGGTATTGGAAAGCACGTGCCACAGTACATACTGCGCGGTTTTCCTGGTTGCCTCATCTTTTTTGCCATACAAGGCCGGTTTAACCAGTTCAATATACCAGTCACAAAACTCATTCCAGATGAACTCATACATGCCCCGCGCCGCTTCACCAAGGTCGTATCTTTCCAGATTCCTGGTAACCTCCCTGACTGTTTCATTAAACCTGCCGAGAATCCATTTATCGGCCAAGGTATAGTTTTGCCCAACCTCTCTGGGCTCGAAATCGCCCAGGTTCATCATTACAAAGCGGGAGGCGTTCCAAATCTTATTGGCAAAATTCCTGGTGTTATCCAGCCTGTCAAAATGGAACCGCAGGTCATTACCCGGGGTATTCCCGGTAATGAGCATGAACCTTAAGGTATCGGCCCCGTATTTATCAATAACTTCAATGGGGTCAACCCCGTTATTCAAAGATTTACTCATTTTGCGGCCCTGGGAGTCAAGAATCAAACCATGAATAAAGACTTCCTTAAAGGGCACATCCTGCATGAATTCCATAGCCATAAAAATCATCCTGGCCACCCAGAAAAAGATAATGTCCCTTCCTGTAACCAACACAGCTGTGGGATAAAACTGCTCCAACTCAGGTGTCCGCTCAGGCCAGCCCAGGGTAGAAAAAGGCCACAAACCTGAGCTAAACCAGGTATCAAGCACATCGGGATCCTGCACCAGCTCCTTGCTGCCACATTTAGGACACTCTGCGGGAGCATCGGTATCACAGATAATTTCCTGGCAGTCCTGGCAGTACCACACAGGAATCCGGTGTCCCCACCAAAGCTGACGGGAAATACACCAATCCCGGATATTTTCCATCCAGCCCAGATAGACTTTGGTGAATCTTTCGGGCACGAATTTCACCCGGCCATCTTTGGCAGCCGCAATGGCAGGTTCAGCTAAAGGTTTCATTTTAACAAACCATTGTTTCGATATCATTGGTTCAACCACAGTAGAGCACCTATAGCACTGTCCAACTGAGTGGGTATGATCATCTATCTTTAGAAGGAACCCGCCCTCTTCTAAATCTTTAAGAATCTGCTTCCGGCATTCATACCTGTCCATACCCTGATATTTACCGGCTTCTGCATTCATAGTGCCATCCAGGTTCATGACATTAACCTGGGGCAGGTTGTGCCGGCGGCCTACTTCAAAGTCGTTAGGGTCATGGGCTGGGGTTATTTTCACTACCCCGGTCCCAAACTCAGGGTCAACATACTCATCGGCAATGATGGGAATTTCCCGGCCTACCAGGGGCAGGATCACGGATTTGCCGATCAGGTGTTTGTATCTTTCATCTTCTGGGTGTACGGCTACGGCAGTATCACCCAGCATGGTTTCAGGTCTGGTGGTAGCCAGGTAAATATAATCATCACTGTGTTTAACAGGATACCTCAAATGATAAAAATGGCCGGCCTGCTCTTCATGCTCCACCTCAATATCTGAGATAGTAGTATGGCACTTGGGGCACCAGTTGATGATGTAGTTGTCCTGGTAGATCAGGCCCTTCCGGTAAAGCTCCACAAAAACCTTCTGCACGGCATGGGAACATCCTTCGTCCATGGTAAAGCGTTCACGGTCCCAGTCACAGGACGAACCCAAGACCTTAAGCTGGCCGGCAATGCGGTCATGGTATAACTCTTTCCACTCCCAGACCCGCACCAGAAATTTCTCCCGGCCCAGGTCATATTTAGACAGTCCCTCTTTGGCCAACTGTTCTTCGACTTTCGCCTGGGTAGCGATCCCGGCATGGTCTGTGCCCGGTACCCATAAAGCATTATAACCCTGCATCCGCCTCCACCTGATCAGAATGTCCTGCAGGGTGTTGTCCATAGCATGTCCCATATGTAAAGCCCCGGTGACATTGGGCGGCGGCATAACGATAGTAAAGGGCTGCTTGTTCTTTTCAACCTCAGCGTGAAAAAAGCCGTTTTCTTCCCAGAACTTGTAGAGCTTTTTTTCCACCTGCTGGGGGTCGTAAGTAGTGGAGATGTTTTTTTCTTCCATTATAAAGTCCTCCTAATAAACGTAAATAAAAAACTTCTTCCATCCCAATAAGGACGAAAGAAGCTGTTCCGCGGTACCACCTTAATTCCGGAGGCATGAGGCATCCGGCTCTTGTGTGCTGTAACGGGCAAGCCCGGTATAACTTACTTAAAATTCAGCCATACTGCTCCGGAGCGACTTCGAACACCGTTCCACCAGGGGATTTTGCAGCCGGTGAATCCCCCTCTCTGAGGGTTAGGTAATCCTACTCCTCTCCTTCGAGCGCATTTAGAAATATTCTAAAGAATATTTTATAACAAAATGGATGGAGTTGTCAACTTTTTATAACAAAATGGATGGAGTTGTCAACTCTCTGCAGTCGCGAGATGCAAGTTGCGAGTGGTGCTTTTTTGGGTTACAATATTTATCTTTTTATGGTGGATTTCAATATATTTTAATAGACGTTTGGAAAAGATAAAATAGTACATTTTTAAGGTAGAAAAAAGCACTTAATGAAAACACCAACTAGGTTTTTTGGAAAGGAGCTGTTATCGTTGTTCTTCGGTAAGTTTCTGAAGTCATCAAAAAAAGTATTAGCATATGAAAAAATGCGTTCATCGACCACCAGACACCAGGAAGTAAAGAAAAGCCTGGAGGAGAACGTTGAAGATATCCGTGAATCAGTTGGCAGACCGGATGATCTTTTCATTCACCGAATTGAAGACGGGATCAAGACATTTGCAGTTATCATGTATTTTGAGGCCTTGGTCAACAATAATCTACTCGGGCAGCAGGTGGTTGACCCTTTGAATAAATTTATTCAGTCGAAAACGGGCACAATTTCAGAAAACCAGGTAAAATTACTGCTGTCTGCATCCAAATTCACAGAGACCAAAGATCTTCATAATGCTGTAGACTTGTTGCTGTCCGGAAATGCCCTTGTTTTGGTGCATAATTCACAAACCGTTTTTGCGGTTTCCCTGCCCGGCTTTCCCCGCCGGGCAATCGAAGAAGCCCCGACTGAAAAGATAGTTAAAGGTCCGCGGGAGGGTTTTACGGAAACCATCAATGACAACATTTCCATGCTCAGGCGCAGTATCAAGGATCCCAACTTCAGATTAGAAAAGTTGATTATCGGAGAAAGAACCAAAACAGAGGTTGCCGTAATCTACTTAAACGACGTAGCCAACCCCGATATTGTAAAAGAAGTCCACAAGCGCCTGAAGCAGATAAAGATTGACGGTATTCTGGAAAGCGGCTACATAGCCGAGATGATCGCCGACCGGCGGCTGACGCCGTTTCCCCTTGCCCAGGAAACAGAGCGGCCCGATAAAGTTGTTTCCGCAATCTTGGAGGGCAGAGTCGCCATCATGGTTGACAGGTCGGCGTTCAATATTATAGTACCGGTAACTTCCAACGAGTTTTACCAGTCATCGGAAGATTTTTATTTTAACTTTATTACCGGGACAGCAGTGAGGCTCATCAGAGCAATTGGGACAATTATTGCTGTTACCCTGCCGGGATTTTACATTTCGATGGTATCGGTCAACCCCGAGTTGCTGCCTCCGTCCCTTGTACAACTTGAAGCATCGGCACGGACCCAGATGCCGTTTCCGGCTGTGCTGGAAATTAGTTTAACCTTTTTTGCCTTTGAGATCTTAAGAGAGGCCAGTGTGAGGTTCCCGACCAATATCAACATGATCCTGGGCGTCGGCGGCGGCATCATCATGGGTATTGCCGCCATCAATGCGGGTCTCGTTTCCGGTATCACCGTTGCCATCGTAGTTTTCTGTACCCTGGGTACTTTTACCACATCCAATCCGGCCAAAGAACAGGCCTGGAGATGGGTGAGGTATCTTCTGTTTTTCGCCGGGGCCGCTTTTGGGCTTATGGGCGTTGTGGCTATGGGTGTAACGGTTCTGGCCCACATGGCCGGGTTAAAATCTTTTGGTGTCTCATATTTGGCGCCATGGGCTCCCCCTATGGCGGTGGATATCGTTGATGCACCGGTAAGACTGCCCTGGTGGCTCAGTTACAGGCGGCCGCCGACATACCGCCCGCAGCAGGAAGACAGATTGGGCAGAAATGAACGGGAGGATGAGGCGTGATGTTAAAAGAGAAGACCGGTATTAGTCCCGGACTCTTATTCATGGTAATGTATGTCAGTATGTTTGCCTATGGAATTATGCAGACGCTTTATGTGGCTGCAAAGTACATCGGAAATAACGGTTACTGGGCATTTCTGCTGGCATTTATCATTACTATTCCGGTCATAGCCTTAATTTGCTTATTGGGAAATCGTTTTCCCAATAAGTCAATTATCCAGTACTTGCCTGAAATCTTTGGGACGATCATGGGGAAATTTTTGGGGTTTATTTACCTGGCCTTGATCATGGTCCTGATGTTGTGGGCCAGCAGGGCCATTTCCGAAGAAATCAGCGTGTATTTTTTGAACAGGACACCCATGTGGGCTTCGATGCTGCTTTTCCTGGTCGTTTCCACTTATGTGGCCCACCAGGGGATTGAAGGAGTGACCAGGCTGGCGGCATTCATCTTTCCGGTCACGTTTTTATTTGGTTTAGTGGCTCTACTGTTTTCATTTCAGAACTTTCAACTGGCCAACATCCGTCCGATCTTTTTAATTGACGGACTGAAAATACCTATTGGCTCTATTCATATGTTTTACCCATTTATACCGTTATTGACGGTATTAATAATATTCCCTTATCTGACGGAAAAACAAAAAGGCTTTAAAGTGGTAGCCGGAGCCACTGCCTTAGTTTTTGGGGTGATTTTCCTGGCAATTCTCAGCGGCATCGGTAACTACAGCGCACCCGGACTCTTACGATACAGTTGGGCGACCCTGGAACTGACCAGGAAGGCGAGCCTGCCATTTGTGCTGCAGACCTTCGGCCTGTTTTTTGCCGCCACCTGGCTGAGCCAAGCTCTGGTGGGGATAGGGTTCTTCTATTATGTCCTGTCAGAGGGTATGGCCGAACTGTTGAATGTGCTCAATTACAAGTGGTTTACCCTGATTCTTTTCCCTGTTACCTATTTGTTATTACTGCTGCCTTCCGGGGTGATCGATGTGCGTTATGTTTTCCCATACATCCGGGTCATAGGTTTTGCCCTGACCATCGGGCTGCCCCTGGTTGTATTAATTATGGCCCTTTTAAGAAACCGGGGGGTTAAGAATGTCTCGTAAGTTGTTAGGTTTTGCCGCCTTAATATTGTTAATTCCGTTATTGGCCGGATGTTGGGATGTTGAAGAAATCCCCCGCCGGGGGATAGCAAATGCCGTTTTTTTTGATACCGGAAACCCTAAAAAGTTTAAGATGGGCGTTTCTTTGAATGTTCCCGGTACTGCTGTACCTCCTAATGTAGGGACAATCCAGCAATTTGCGAAACGCAATTACGTTATATCCGGAGAAGGAGATTCCATGGTTAATGCCTGGACTGAGGTTCAGTCCAATACCGAGAGGGATATTTTCTTCGGGCAGACCAGAGCCATAATAATATCCCAGAAATTTGCCAGGCAGAATATCGGGGATGTTCTGGATTTTATCGGGCGGATCCCGCTGGTACCGCCGAATACTAATGTTTTAATGTCAAAAACCGACCCCGCCAAACTTTTGGACATGAAAAATACATCCAACGACCTGCCCGGCAACTATATCGACTTTTATTTCCGCTCGCCCTTTAAGAGGTCACTGGCCATTCCCGTCGATTTATGGAGGGTCAATGCCATTATCGACAAAAAAGCAGGTGATCCGTATATCCCTGTAATTGAACAATCGCAGCACAACTACAAAATTGCCGGCACAGCGTTATTTTCCAAGAACCGTTTTGTCGCTGAGTTAAATCTTGATGAGACCCAAACCCTTGCCTTACTCCGAGGTACAGATGTGGGATACCAGACAATACCCTTGGGGCAAAACAAGTATTCTGCATTTAAAAATGTACGTTCAAAAACTAAAATAACACCCAAAATTTCATCAGACGGAACAGTTACCTTTAATATTACAACAGATATCCAGGGAGTTCTGATAGAGAGCGTGCCTCACCGGGAAATTGACATGGATGAAAAAAAGGTTATCGCACAAAAAGCTGAGGCACTGTTGAAAGGGAAAATCATTAATCTGATAGCCAAACTGCAGAGGCTCGTTTCAGACCCTGTGGGTTTTGGGGATAAAATCAGGATCGAATATCCTAAGCACTGGAAGAACATCGACTGGTACACAGTTTATCCGGGAGCGAAATTCAATGTGGATACTAAGTTTACGTTAAAAGAAACGGGATTATTCAGATAACAGAGAAGACAGGTGATGGAAGCGAGGTGGCAGAAAAGTGCTGCGCAGAGTTTCGATTTTTGTGATTATAATATTGGTCCTGCCATATTTAACAGGATGTTGGGATGTCGAGGAAATTCCCCGCCGGGGGATAGCAAACGCAGTTTATTTTGACGCCGGAAATCCTAAAAAGTTCAAAATCGGTGTTGCCTTAAATGTTCCCGGTACCGCAATACCTCCGAATGTCGGGACGACCCAGCAGTTCGAAAAACGAAATTTCGTTATATCCGGAGAAGGTGATTCCATCCTTGAAGCCTGGACCGAGGTCCAGGCCAATACCGAGAGAAACATTTTCTTCGGGCAGGTCAGGGCTGTTGTTATGTCAGAGAAATTTGCCAGGCAGGATATCAAGGATATGTTGGATTTTATCGGGCGAGTACCGCTAGTCCCGCCAAATACCAATGTTCTGGTGACTAAAGCGGACCCGGCAAAACTGTTGGACTTGAAGAATACTTCCAATGAACTGCCGGGCAATTACATTGATTTTTATTTTCGTTCGCCCTTTAAGAGGTCTTCGGCCATCCCCATTGATTTATGGAGGGTTAATGCTATTTTGGACAATAAAACCGGCCATCCTTATATCCCCATGGTTGAAGTATCACAAAACAGCTATAAAATTGCGGGCACGGCGGTGTTTTCCCGCAACCGTTTTGCTGATGCCTTAAGTTTGGACGAGACACAAACCCTCGCCTTGGTCAGGGGAACAGATGTAGGATATCAGAAAATACCGCTTGGAGGAAACCAGTATGCAGCATTTAAAAATGTGCGTTCAGAAACCAAACTGACACCAAAGATATCGCCCGACGGAATGGTCTCATTTAATGTAAACACAAATATCCAGGGAATTCTAGTAGAGATCGTCCCGCACCGGGAAATAAGCATAAAGCAAAGAAAACTAATAGAGAGACAGGCAGCGGTACTGCTCAAAAGAAAATTTGCGAGCCTGATCACCAAACTACAGAGTCTCAACTCCGACCCTGCGGGTTTTGCAGATAAAATCAGGATTGAATATCCCCAACAATGGAAAACTTTAGACTGGGATAAAGTATATCCAGGCACCAGGTTTAACGTCAATACGAAGTTTACAGTAAAAGAAACGGGATTATTCAGGTAAATTAGGTCGATGATTCTTTTTCAAGCAGTTTTACCTGGTTAAAAACGATGGGACATCCCTTTGTTTACTTTAGCTCCGGCTGCCTTTAGTTTCTAGAGTCACAAAGCTGTCTACTCTACCCGCTCACCGCTTTCCATTCACTGTCCCAGGTATCTCCTCCGCACCCTGGCCCGCCGGGAAAACCTCAGGTTGACGCCGGATACTCCCCCGATCGCTCCGGCGAGGAGCAATCCGGCCATAAAAACGGTGCTGGCAGAAAAATCAGCAGAGGCGGGAAATAAGATTGCTTTAGCGACAAGGACAATTACACCGTACACTAAGGCCGTCAGTGCGCCGTGCAACCATCCCAGGTTACCGGCAGTCATCCCGCTGCTCAGCCCGCCCAGCAATACGCTGGCCATCGCCACAGCAATAAAGGCATAAGGCAGGTAGACCACCTCTTGACTGACAGCAGCGCTATAGACTATTAGCCCACTGCAGCCGACGGCAGTTATGATGAGGGCGGTTTTGCCGCCGGCGGTTAGGGTATCAAGCAATAACCGCAAGTTCATAATGCACACCTCCAGCGTTTCTGATTGTGCACCAGCGATGCACCATATCTAAATACTATGCCGGAATAGGCGAAAACATGCCGCCGGGAGCGCAGAGTTCTTTGTTTTCTCTGCCACTAATCTATCACAATCACATTCGTACCCAAGGCCGCATCATCTATCTGGACCTGCCGGGGAATCGTCAAGTAGAGCACCTGGCGGCCAAAGACATTGCCGGAAAACCTGCTGTCATTGCCCTCGCTTTCTCTGCGAAACTGATTGATGACAAAGTCTTTTGACCGGTATAGGAGAATACTGCGCGGGAACTGCAGGTAATCCTTTAGCAACGCCCGATAAAAATCTTTTCTTACTGAAAGACCGCCATGAGACTGTCTGGGATTCAAGGAGAAATAGTCAAATAAACGGGTGGCCAGCCCCATATCCCAATTCTTATAAAAAGCTGCTGCAGATGCAAGTATTTCCTTTACTTTGGTCAGCCGATTACATTCAAGCACGTTCATCATCCGTTTCCTCCACTTTGCTTATTGAAATTTTTTATCATCTTAATTAATTCATCTTCACCAACCTGTAAACGTTTTGCTTCCAAGACCAGTTCCAGAACCATATTTTTTAGAGTTTCGTTTTTTCGTTTTTTGAGTATGTTTTGTTTGGCACCAGGAGCTACAAACATACCGATACCCCGCCTTTTATAAAGGATGTTCTCATCGGCCAGGATATTCAATCCTTTTGCTGCAGTAGCCGGATTGATGTTAAACATTTCGGCCAATTGATATTGAGAATATATCTTCTCATCACCCTGAATGTTATCGCATAATATTTCTGTCTCCAGCCACTCCGCAATTTGCATGTATATCGGCTTCATGCCTTCGGTATCAAGTTTCGTTGCCCCCACCTCCACAAAAAAAGCGTGATATAGTGCATTACTGTTGTAATGTACTATATCACACGTAAAGAAAGAAATCAATATGGCGAGATAAAAAACGGCCAGGCAAGTGACTGACCGTCCGTTAGGGGTTAACCTTCATTCCTATACTTTTAATCCTATCACTAAAAACAAAAACAAACTGTAAAAGGCCCCTCCCAGGAGCAGTGTATAGGCCCGCAGGTAGCCTTTCAAAGACAAGAACAGCAGCACCATGGCGGCCGAAGACAGGACGACCAGAGCACAGGTCAGTGCTGTGGTATTGAGCACCCAGGGTGTCATGGCAATGCCGATAGCAGGAATGATGGAACTCTGAAACACCATGGCTCCTGTGATATTACCCAGGGCCAGGGTATCTTTACCCCGGCTGACCCAGATTACACTGTTAAACTTCTCAGGCAATTCAGTGGCAATCGGCGTAATAATAACCGAAAGGATAAAGGGGTTAACATTATACATTCCGGCTATTGTCTCCATGGAATGGACGAAAAGTTCGGCCCCCCCGATAATTCCCGCGATGGCAACTGCGACTTGCAGAAAAATAAAGCGGAATCTTGGCAGAGCAGCTGATTTGCAGAAAATTAAAGGGTTTAGATCCTCTCCCTCTACACATTCGCCGCTGGTAATTGTTTTATAAGCATAAAAGATATAAGCACACACTAACCCCACTGCCACAATAAGTTTATATTCGTGCCGGCTCAGGAAAGCAGACATGATGGCCATTGCATAAACTGTCAGGAAAAACCTCAAATCCCTTTTCATCACCTTATCATCAATGGCCATAGTTGCCCTTCTCCTGCCCATTAAGGCAAATATCAGGGCGGCCGTTCCTGTGACGAACAGGGCCAGAGTACCCAGCATAAAAGGTGCACCCAAAATTGCCCCTACCCCGATTTCTTTTTGGGCTTCACTGGCCCCAAAGCCGATGGCAATAATGGGAACCAGGGTTTCCGGCAGAGCCGTGCCAACTGCTGCCAAAATGCTGCCAACAGCACCTTCAGACAGTTTCAGCCTGCGGCCCAGCCATTCGATCCCATTAGTAAAAAGTTCGGCACTTATCAGGATAATCCCCAGACCCACCAGCAGTGCACCAATGTTAAGCATTTATACACCTCATTTCGTCACATATTCTAAAATATGCACCTGCGGCGGTTTTAATACCGTTAAACTAAAAAGACGCGTCTTGCTTTATTGACATCGCGCATGATTTTCATGTTCTACAACATTAAAAACATACCACAGAGAACACAGAGACACGGAGAAATACTGATAAAAACAAAATATCTAAAATAATACCACAGAGACGTAGAAAAATGTCATGCCTATTAAAAAAACTTCTAATTTACAATTTGAGGAAGATTACTCCTGAAGCTTAAAAGGAGCATTCTGTCTCTGTGCCTCTGTGCGCTCTGTGGTATCGTTTTCCATTCCTCAAATTGAAACAAAAAAGAGCGCACTTCTGCACTCTTTTCGTTACTCATCTAAAGTTGCTTGGTTTAAATGCCGGGCCAAGATACCCCACAGTTCATCTTTGCCTTGGCCGGTCTCGGCCGAGAACAGCACAACTGGGGTTTCCGGCATAGGATTAAGGGTTTCCCGAATCAATTGCGAATGTTTATGCCATTTTCCCCGGGGGATTTTATCAGCCTTAGTGACTGCTACAACAGTAGGCAGACCAAAATGCTTTAGCCACTCATGCATTTCCACATCATCTTTGGTGGGGGCATGCCTGATATCTATCAAATGCACTACAGCTCTTAAATTAGGCCGGTTCAGCAAGTACCCTTCTATCATCTTACCCCATTGGGCTTTGATATCTTTGGACACCTTGGCAAAACCGTAGCCTGGTAAATCCACAAAATAAAAACTGCCGTTAATATGATAAAAGTTCAACAACCTGGTCTTCCCGGGGCTGCCGCTGGTTCTGGCCAAGGCCTTTCGATTCAGCAATTTATTGATTAGTGAGGACTTGCCTACATTTGACCTGCCGGCAAAAGCAATCTCCGGCTGTTCTCCTTCCGGATACTGTTTGGGTCCCGGTGCGCTGATAACATATTCTGCCGAAACTATGTGCAATATTAAACCCCCTTCAGGGCAGTGGCTAAAACCTGATCCATGTGTTCAACAAAGACGAATTCAAGTTTGCTCTTGACTTTTTGGGGTATTTCTTCAATATCCCTTTTGTTTTCCATAGGCAGGATAACAGTTTTCACTCCGGCCCGGTGAGCTGCCAGCACCTTTTCTTTGACACCCCCGATAGGCAGAACCCTGCCGCGAAGGGTAATCTCTCCGGTCATGGCCACTTCCCGCCGGGTCCGCTTGTTGGTAAGGGCGGAGGCTAAAGCGGTAGCCATGCTGATACCGGCTGAGGGCCCATCTTTGGGGATAGCCCCTTCCGGCACATGGATGTGAACATCCAGCTCCTTGTAAAAATCAGGAGCAATTTCTAACTCGGCAGCTTTTGATCTGATATAACTGAAGCCGGCTTGGGCCGATTCTTTCATGACTTCCCCCAGTTTTCCGGTCAGAGTAAGCTTACCGTTCCCCTTCATGGCGGTAACCTCAATAGCCAGTACGTCCCCGCCGGTCTCAGTCCAGGCCAAGCCTGTAGCTATACCAACCTCATCCTCTTTTTCAGCCGTCCCGTAACGGAAACGGGGAATGCCCAGATAATGCTCCAGATTTTGGATAGTGGCCTTGGCATGTTTAGTTTCACCCGTTACAATATCTTTGGCGGCTTTCCGGCAGACGGCGGCAATTTGCCGTTCCAGGTTTCTGACCCCGGCTTCTCTGGTATATTCCCTGATAATCTTGCGAACTGTATTCTCGGAAATATTCAGCATTTTATCTTTTAACCCGTGTTCCTTAATCTGTTTGGGAACCAGGTATCTCATAGCAATGTTAACCTTTTCTTCTTCGGTATAACCTGAAATATATATAACTTCCATCCTGTCCAGCAGAGGCCGCGGAATAGGATGCAAAGTATTGGCCGTAGTTATAAACATTACATTTGACAGGTCAAAAGGGTTCTCAATATAATGATCGCTAAAAGTACTGTTCTGCTCCGGGTCCAATACCTCTAATAGAGCGGCAGACGGGTCGCCTCTAAAGTCCGCACTCATCTTATCGATTTCGTCCAGCAGAAACACCGGGTTATTTGATCCAGCCTGCTTAATGCCTTGTATAATCCGGCCCGGGAGAGCCCCCACATAAGTACGGCGGTGTCCTCTGATTTCAGCCTCATCCCGCACACCACCAAGTGACATACGGACAAACTTCCGTTCCAGGGCCCGGGAAATGGATTTAGCCAGAGAAGTCTTCCCAACTCCAGGCGGTCCCACAAAACAAAGGATAGGACCTTTCATTTTTTTAGCCATTTTGCGGATAGCGAGGTATTCGAGAATTCGTTCTTTTACTTTTTCCAGCCCATAATGATCTTCATTCAGGACAATTTCGGCCTGGTTAATATCAAGGCGGTCCTTGGTCTTTTTGTTCCAGGGTAGAACCAGCAGCCAGTCCAGATATGTCCGGATAACTCCTGATTCAGCAGCCATGGGCGGCATTTTCTCCAAACGCTCAACTTCCTTAAGAGCCTTCTCTTTGACCTCCTGGGGTAATTTAGCCTGTTCAATCTTCTGTTTATATTCCTCACTCTCGGCGGTCCGCTCGTCTTTTTCTCCCAGCTCCTTCTGAATAGCCTTCAGCTGTTCCCTGAGATAATATTCCTTTTGAGTTTTTTCCATTTGTTTGCGGACTCTTAAATTAATTTTACGCTCAAGCTCCAGGATTTCCATTTCTTTAGCTACAATTTCGCAAAGGATCTCCAGCCTCCGGGATACGTCAACGGCTTCTAAGACCCGTTGTTTATCATCCAATTTTAAGGCCAGATGGGAGGCGATTATGTCGGCTAAACGTCCCGGTTCTTCAAGGTTTACCACTGTAACCACAGTCTCAGGTGGAATGCGTTTACTCATTTTAACATACTGTTCAAACTGGTTGACCAGACTTCTCATCAAAGCCTCAATATTGGAAGTAACTTTAGTTGACTCGGTAAACTCATTGATTTCCACTTTAAAGTACGGCTCGTGATCCAGGTACCGTTCAATTTTCGCCCTGGAAAGGCCCTCGACCAAAACCCTGATGGTGCCCCCAGGCAGCTTTAACAGCTGCTTTATTTCGGCCACGGTCCCAATCTCGAAGATATCTTCCTCGCCCGGCTCATCTGTCTGGGCTTCCTTCTGGGTGGCCAAAAAGATTATCCTATCCTGAAGCATTGTCTCTTCAATTGCCTTTACCGACTTCTCCCTGCCCACATCCAAATGTATTATCATAAACGGAAAAACCAGGATGCCCCTGAGTGGAAGAAGTGGAAGCTGGCGTAACGTTGAGTTAGGTTTATTTTCTTCACCCATTGATGCCACCTCCGATTCTGTTAGATTCAACCTTTTATAATATAATAACTATTATATACTGGTTAAAGAGTTTCCTGCAATAGATGAGCTTAATTTAAAAGCCCCGTATTATGGAACCGGGGCTTGGCATTCACTTATTTAAAGGGGTGAAGCGCTGAGAGTGTTGGTCTGGAAATAACCGTCGGGTCCGGAACTTTCAGCAATCAGGCTGTTATTGATTACATCAGTAATATTCTCCACAGCGATTACTTCTATGCCTTCCATCTCCTTAAATATATCCTGATAATTTTCCCGGGGAATAAAAACCCGTTTGGCCCCGGCATGCTTTGCCGCTTCTACTTTAGCCACCACTCCGCCAATTGGTTTGATCGAACCTCTGATGGAAATTTCCCCGGTCATGGCTAATTTGTTATCTACAGGAACTTTCTTAATGGCCGAATAGACAGCTGTAGCTATGGCCACGCCGGCCGAAGGACCGTCAATTGGTGTTCCGCCCGGAAAATTTATGTGGATGTCATAATTACGGGGATCTACTTTGACAGTGTGTCTGAGTGTTGTCAGCACATTCTCCACCGAACCCCTGGCCATACTCTTGCGTTTTATAACTTTACTGCCACTGCCGATTTCTTCTTCATCGACTACCCCAGTCACAGTTAAGATGCCCTTCCCTTTAGCCGCAGGCAGCACCGCAGCTTCAATTTCGACCAGGGTGCCCATATTGGGCCCATATACAGCCAATCCATTCACAAAGCCCACCTGAGGATATGGAGGTATTTTCTTTTCCGGACGCGGCGAATACTGCCCACTGTTCACAACCCATTCAATGTCGGTGGCTTTAATTTCTTGGCGACGCTCAGTTAAAGCTATACCGGCTGAAATCTGAATAATATTAACTGCCTCTCTGCCGTTAGTAGCATATTTTTTAACAACTTCAACAGCCCCTTCACCCAGTTTAAAATCAACTTTCTGGGCTGCATTTTCGGCAATGATGGAAATTTCCTGCGGCAGCAGCGGCCTGAAAAATACCTCCAGGCACCGTGATCTGATGGCAGGCGGAATATCCTGCGGCTGTCTGGTTGTAGCTCCTACCAGGCGAAAATCAGCCGGCAGTCCGTTTTGAAAAATATCATGTATATGTACTGGGATATTATTGTCTTCAGAACTATAATAGGCACTCTCCAGAAATACCTTGCGATCTTCCAGCACTTTTAATAATTTATTCATCTGGATAGAGTGAAGTTCCCCTATTTCATCAATAAAAAGCATGCCCCCGTGAGCTTTGGTGACTGCCCCCGATTTAGGCTGGGGAATCCCTGCCATGCCCATAGCACCTGCACCCTGGTAAATCGGATCATGAACAGAGCCTATCAGGGGATCAGCGATACCACGTTCATCAAATCTAGCCGTGGTGGCATCAACCTCGACAAACTTAGCTTTTTCTCCAAAGGGGGAATCTCCATTCCGTTTGGCTTCCTCAAGTACCAACCGCGCTGCTGCAGTCTTCCCGACACCGGGTGATCCGTAGATTATAACATGTTGTGGGTTCGGTCCGCATAAAGCGGCACGCAATGCCTTGAGTCCTTCTTCTTGACCAATTATTTCCTCAAACTTAGTGGGCCGCGTTTTTTCCGATAATGGTTCCGTAAGGCTTAACTGCCGCAGCTGGAGCAGTTTGTCCATTTCCTTTCTGGATTCTCTCTCCACGGCAACCTTATTACCCTGTTGGGCCCTTAACAGATTTAAAAAATACAACCCAATGACAATAGCAAAAAACAGTTGGACAAAACTTAAAAAACCACCAATCCCGCTTAAAAAATTCACAGCTTACCCTCCTCAATCCAATTACTCTTGCACCAAGGATAGTATTGCCAGACAAACATTAATTTATAAGCAAAAGAGGCTTTAACTGGACCTGCTTCCAGCTTTTTGCGGCGACGGGTAAAGTATCGAATTTTCAGTTATCAATGGTGGATTTAGCTTCAAGGCTCCCGATAGTTAGTAATGGCTTGGAACATCACGTAATTCGTCACTATAAAAGCAAATTGCGAGACAATAAAAATAATAAAGCCAAACCAGGAAGTCTTTGATGAACAGCAGAGCGAAGGACCATTTCAAATAGTTCAGGATGGGGTTGGGAATTTGATCATGTTTCTTTATCGCAGCATAGAGTAAAATAAGATTAATTCCTAATAAGCCTATCATATACTGCAAGGGATCCAAATATGTTTTAAAACCAATTAACCAGTCACTATCAGCCGTAAACCGGGAGTCATTCAAGCGGCCTAATGTGACCAAGACCCCTAAGACCAGAATGGCCCGAGCCACATGCTTTTCTTTTTGCGCATCAGTCAAGTCCAAAGTCTTCATAAATACCTCCAGGATGAAACGGAATAGCAAAGGAGAGGCGTTACCCCGCAAGGGATAGCACCTCTCTATATGATTTATAATTATTTGTTTAAGATGCTTTTGTCATCATCTTGCCGACAATCTTGTATATCAATAAATTCTGTCATTTGCATCAGATGCGATAATTACCTGATATATCTTTTCATTACGCTCCATGCTCCGCTCCCTTGGCGATTGCTTCCCTCATGTTCTTTTCGAACTCATCAACCGTATATCCTTGATTCCCAAGCAAACGGGAACGTTCCGTTGCAAGCAAACGCTCGGCTGTCGCCAAATCATCCTCGCGCCGGTTATATGTTTCCATATCCATGATAACAGTATCACCGACGCCATTTCTAGTTAAAAATACAGGTGCTTTCGTTTTACGGCAAATATCAGCAATACTGTTGTAATTTTTTCGTAGCTCACTTGATGGCTTAATGATTGTACTCAATTTCCTCACTCCCGATAGTCAAATTCATACCAATATTATACCCTTAAAAGACTTTAATAACAAGAGCGAGGTTGCTGATAAAAGGCTGTTAAGTTATAGACTAACACAACGCAAAGGCAGATAGCTTGATCTGCTATCTGCCTCACCCAATACCCACGGTTAATAAAATGTCCCTAGGGGAATGCGCCTGACCAGGCAACTCTCTTCTTTTATCCTTAAGCTGTTTCTTCTTTTTTCTTCTTCCTGTCTACTGTCAACAATATAGGCTGTTCCTTCTTGCCAACCACCTCTTTGGTGATTGTGCATTTGATGATATCGTCCCGGGAAGGAACTTCATACATTACATCAAGCATGATATCTTCAATGATGGCCCTTAAGCCCCTGGCCCCGGTATTACGCTTCATAGCTTCCCGGGCAATGTTTTCAAGGGCATCTTCTTTGAATTCCAGGTTAATACCGTCTAACTCAAAGAACTTTTGATACTGCTTAACCAAAGCATTCTTAGGCTCGGTCAGAATTCTGACCAGGGCTTTTTCATCAAGGGCTTCCAGAGTGACAATAACCGGCAGACGACCGACAAACTCCGGAATTAACCCATACTTGAGTAGATCTTCAGGCAAAATCTGTTTGAGAATTTCGCCTGGATTCTTAACTTTTTTGGACTGAATTTCCGCTCCAAAACCGAGACTCTTTTTACCGATCCGGTTTTGAATCAGTTTATCAATGCCGTCAAAAGCACCGCCACAAATAAACAGGATATTCGTGGTATCAAGCTGAATAAATTCCTGATGCGGGTGTTTGCGACCGCCCTGAGGCGGTACACTGGCCACTGTACCCTCTAATATTTTCAGCAAGGCCTGCTGTACACCTTCACCGGAAACATCCCTTGTAATTGAAGGATTTTCCGATTTGCGGGCGATTTTATCAATTTCGTCAATATATACAATACCCTTTTCTGCTTTCTCCACATCATAATCAGCAGCCTGAATCAGTTTTAAAAGGATGTTTTCAACATCCTCCCCAACATAACCGGCTTCTGTGAGAGAGGTAGCGTCAGCTATGGCAAAAGGAACATTCAACAGTCTGGCTAGGGTTTGAGCTAACAGTGTTTTACCACTGCCTGTAGGACCGAGCATAACGATGTTACTCTTCTGAAGTTCAACATCATCTACTTTACTGCCCATATTTATTCTTTTGTAATGGTTATACACTGCTACTGACAGTGCCTTTTTGGCGGAATCCTGACCGATCACATACTGATCAAGAATATCCTTAATTTCTTTGGGTTTGGGCAGGTCACCCATTTCCATCCCGAGGTCTTCACTGAGTTCTTCTTCAATTATCTCGTTACATAACTCGATACATTCATCACAAATGTAGACCCCCGGCCCTGCTACCAACTTCTTTACTTGGTCCTGCAACTTACCGCAAAACGAACATTTTAGTTGGCCCTTGTCATCACTGAACTTATACATAGCATCTCACCTCTGTTCCTTTACTTGCGAACACTGATCACCTCGTCAACAATTCCGTAGTCCTTGGCTTCCTGTGCGGACATGAAGAAATCACGCTCAGTGTCCTGCGCCAATCTTTCCAGTGGTTGGCCGGTATGTGTTGCGAGTAATTTGTTAAGAACTTCTTTCATCCGTAATATTTCTTTGGCATGAATTTCTATTTCAGTTGCCTGCCCCTGAACACCTCCTAAGGGTTGGTGAACCATAATCCGGGCATACGGCAATGAAAAACGTTTTCCTTTAGCACCTGCCGCCAGCAAAAAGGCACCCATGCTAGCCGCCTGTCCTATGCAAATTGTTGAAACATCAGGCTTGATATACTGCATAGTATCATAAATCGCCATACCTGCAGTAACTACTCCCCCGGGTGAATTCAGATACAGGTGAATATCTTTATCAGGGTCCTCAGCCTCCAAGAATAGCAATTGGGCAATGACCAAGTTTGAAACGTAGTCGTCAATAGGTCCTCCGATAAAAATGATTCTGTCTTTTAACAGGCGGGAAAAAATATCGTAGGACCGTTCTCCTCTATTTGTTTGTTCAACTACTATAGGTACTAAATTCATAGAATTATAGTCCTCCTTCTTAATTATACACTATTCTAGTCATATCGGTAAACAAGGCGGTAATAAAATCCGCCTGGTATTTAATGATAATATTTTATCCGATGGCTAACCGCCACTAAGACCCCCGCTTCTATTAGCGGAAGATAAGTGGCGCTAAGCCCCTGGATAAGTTCAACTAAACTTCAGATTGAGTCAAAACTACCTGAAGTAAGTTTCACTTTATTTAATTACAGCTTTTCCCTGCAAAAAATCAACAGTTTTATCTATTGTGATACTCTTTTTCAGGGGTTCCAGGTTCCCGGCATTCTGCAGCCACTGTTTAAACACGGCAACCTCAGAATTGTATTGAGCAGCCATTTCAGCTACCTTAGCCTCCACATCCTCGTCTGTGGCCTGGATATTTTCTTTGGCAGAAATAGCTTCCAGGACTAAATCTATTTTGACAGCTTTTTCGGCTGCCGGTCTATATTCGGCGCGAACTGCTCCAATATCTGTACCGCTGAATTTTAAATAATCATCCAGATTAAGGCCCTGCATACTAAGCCTTTGTGAGAAATTCTGGAGCATAAAGTCGGTTTTTTGATCTACCATAATCTCCGGAACCTCGACCTGAGCCGCTTCAACAGCCTTATCTACGAGTTCATCTTTTAATTTGTTCTTGGCCTGTTCCTCCGCTGCCACTTTTAGTCTATTCAAAATATCATTTTTTAATTCCTCCAGGGTCTCGAATTCGCTAACGTCTTTGGCAAATTCATCATCGAGATTGGCCAGTTCTTTGCGTTTGATAGACTTTACATTAACTTTAAACAGAGCATCTTTCCCGGCCAGATCAGGTGAGTGATACTCCTCCGGGAAGGTAACATTTACCTCTTTAGTGTCACCAATTTTAGCTCCTACCAGCTGATCCTCAAATCCGGGAATAAAGCTATTGGAGCCAAGTTCAAGAGAGTAATCGGTTCCGGCCCCGCCCGGGAAGGCAACTCCGTCAGTAAATCCTTCAAAATCTATAATCACAGTGTCTTTAAGCTCTGCCTGTCCTTCTTCCAGGTTTACCAATTGGGCGTGCCGGTTCTGCAGTTTTTCCAGTTCTGAGTTCACAGCTTCGGCATTTGGTTCATCAAAATTGTTTTCTACTTCCAGACCTATGTACTCGCCCAATTCGACTTCTGGTTTAACTTGAACTGTCGCCTTAAAGACCACAGGTTTGCCATCTTCATTGTCGACCATATCTATATTTGGTTTATCAATAGGCTCAATCCCGGTTTCTCTGACTGCTTCAAAATAAGTTTCCGGCAGAACCATCTCCAGGGCTTCTTCCCTCAGATATTCCTTGCCTACATGCCTCTCAATTAAGCCACGCGGGGCTTTGCCTTTTCTAAAACCGGGGATATTGATCTTTTGGGACACCTTTTTGAATGCTTTATTCATCGCATCATTAAATTTGGCATCTTCAACTTCCACCTGTAGTGCAACAACATTTTTCTCTATCTTTTCCAGATTTACCTTCATTTATGCTCCTCCTATATTTCTGAAATATATATATGAAAACAATTAAAATTGTGCTTCATCACTTTTTTAAGAATTTTCTGATTAGATTAATAAAATAATTAATAAAACAACACCCCGGTGGGTGAATCACTCACTACCGAGGTCAAGATGCTGTCATCTCTTAACTTCGACGGAACCGCAGTACGGGCTTTTATCAAATTACATTGTATATTTTATCTATTTAGGTAAGCACTGTCAATAGTCAGAGAGACAATTTTATCAAGGAAAACAGCGGCCATTACAGCCATAACCATTGTCAAGGGGTACATATAGCGTTCAATGGGAATGAAAAGGAGCTGCAGAGCAGTGCTAAAAATAACTAATAATGCCGGCCACCGCATATACCTGTCTGATAAATTAACAAAGGTTCCTGCCCACCCCATCGCTACCAGCACCGCCAGATGCAGAATTCTGGTCCAAGCTTCCATTGCACCCCAGGGCTTAAGCCACATAAATGACAGTTTGCCAACAGTAAACCATTTAATCCATAACCAGGGGTCAGTCTTCAGGCCATTGACAATTCGCTGCATAGCTACCCGACTCATCTGATCGTCAGGTACATTTTCAATAATTGAGGGTCCATACCTGTCATAGACATCATAGGGGTCAGTCCCCCGAAGCATTGGATTCCCAGTCTGGGTGGAAAATATTATGAATTTGTCAAAGACCAGGTAATTTCTCACCCACCACGGGCTCATGATAATACAAAAAGCAAAAACTGCGGCCAATAAATATGAAAAATATTTTATATCCCGCTTAATCACCAGCAAAACCAGGTACGGAACGACTAAAAACGGTGCTATTGCCGGGCGTACCAGGACAGCCAGGCCCAGCAGAGCCCCGGATAAGATATGCCACCTGACCTTTTCTTTCTCCATAGATACAACTAAGGCACATAAATAAGCCAATTGGAGAAAAGAAAACAAAACTTCAGTTAAAATGCGGGTATTGGCCATATAAGAAGGTAAATAAACTGCCGCCAACACCCCGGCCAAACCCGCAGCCCTGGGCCCGCCTGCTCTCCGGGCCAAAATATAGACCAGGAAGACTGAACCGGTACTTATTATAGCCTGAATCACCCTGGTGGTAATTAACGGATCTGTGCTCAAAAGTCTGGCCAAAGAATAAGTCCCTGCTAAGAACACCGGATACCCAGGAGTGACAAAAGCCCCCGGCTCAGTGGAATAATAGCCCATGATCTGTTTATCAAGGAGTTGGACTGTCATGCTGTCATAACCGATTTCGTCATGACTTAATGTTAGCTTTGGTGATGTATTATATACATAATATACCCGCAGAACCAATGTTATAAGCAGGAGTCCCGCCAGAAATATCTTTTCGGCTTTTGATACCGGCCACTCCCGCCGGGGTTTAGCCCCATGACCAGACATAATAACCCTCCAAATCTATTCCCCTGAGTTCTAATAATTATCCTCAGGCTTCAAAGCCCGGATTACCAGCGGGCAAACCAGATAATTTAACAATAAAGGTGCTCCAATCACCCCTGAGTCATTAAGCAGAATAGCAGCCACAGCACCCCAGAACATGGCCGCCATCCCGGCCCGCAAGTACGGAAGTTCCCGGTCCAGCACTATCAGACAATTGTGCCTTCGATAATATATGGCACCCCAGACCATTAACTGCAGCAGCAAAACAGTCCGAAAAGGCGAGTGCTGGAATAAATAGTAATTGGCTGTGGCCTTGCGCAAAATCATCTGCCAAATAGCCCCGAAATTTCCCTCAAACAGATCGCCAAAGGCCCTGCCAATGTGAGATTGTTCCCCCACAGGAAATATGTAATTAAAAATTGCCAGGATAACTACGCCGCTACACAAGGCTCCCAGCAGAACCATGACTGACCTCAGACTGACTTTAAAGTGCAGGTAGCGATAAATAGCCACAGAAAAACCAACTGTAGCCGTGATTGCCCCACCCGCTTTGGAGCCAATGGTGGGAGCAGCAAAAAAGAAGATCAATCCCGCAAAAATCAATCCACAGAATAGCACCAGGCTTGTTTTATGTCCGGGCTTAAGCTGCAGCAGGCATGAGGCCCCCAGGATAGCAGCACCAATCACAATCCCCATGTACTCATTGCCAATGCCATAAAACCTGCCTCCTACAACCATATCGTAACTCAGTGCAGCCTGACTCATCAGATAGCCGCCGGTCAGAACATCAGCCACGGCCGGCAATACATTAGCTGCAGATATAGCCAAAAAAAGCCTTAAATCACTGGTTATCCTGGTAAAAATGAAGGTAAGGAGAGCCAGGCAAGTCAAAGATAATGCAATTGTTACCGAGGTATTACGGGATCCCGCCAAAGGCAGAAGTAAAATAACAAAAGGATATAACAGCAAACCTGTGGCCAGGAATCTAACGGGGCGCACCGATTTGGCCAAATATCCGGTCATCAGCAGTATAAATAGGACCATGTATACAACCCATTGGTACCTGATGAAATAAAATAAAACTCCGGATCTTTGAACTGTGGTGGCACTCAGCTGTTTGGCCAAAGTTCCGACAAATTCCACTGAATCGGCTGCTATTATACTTTTTATAGGAATACCGACCAGCCCGTCAGCTGATCTGATTTTCAGATGATCAGTTACGGTGGCTGTCAGATCATAGTTGGCCACGAGACCTGACTGCCGTGTTGTAGGGGAAGTCAAAACACTGTCCGGACCTATTCCGCCTCCGGCTATCACCACCGGGGCCACCCGGTTGCCTTCCCGCAGGGCCTGGCTATCAGGCAGCGGGGTAACCAGCATGACCATGGTATTCCGGTCAATCAACGGCAGGATTTCCCCAATAAAACGGTCTAGAGCCTCCAAGGCGCGGGTTCGGTGATACAGCACCATTCTTTTCAGTTGGTTGCTGCTGGCTTCGTGAGCCCTCACTGTATCTCCGGTTTCTACAACAATGAGATCCGCCATAGGCAGCAGCCTGTTTAGCTCTGCCTCCAATTTACCGTAATCGGTCCGCCAACCGTAAGGATAGCCCGGATCTTTAACCAACAACTCCCGGCTGATATTGCCTTCGTCTACCCGGCCCCACTCATCCATGGCAATGGCGGGGGCCAGCCGGTTGGGCTCGCTGCCCGGTGCCAGGTCAGAATTGCCTATGACGGCAGTTTTCAGGCCGGCCTCATGCAGGGCAGCACCAAGCTCGCCGGGGTCTGAAAGTGTGTATTTTGATTTATTGGCATTAAGAGAATTTGCAATACTGATATTCAGGACCTGACTGGAACCAGGATTTTGCCCCGTATTTCTCTCGTAAGCCTGATCAGCCCGGAACCCGTCTCTGAGAATCTCATCCCTGTTATAACTATGCCCTGCCATGGCTGATCCAATTAGTTTATCTCCCGCCCCGATGGTGATATAGGCATTCATGTCTCTGAAATCACCACCGGTATTGATGGTCATCAGGCCAAGGCCGCCAATACTGATAAGGCGCTGGATATTCCGGTATTCATTGTTGGTAAGATCATTCAAATTCACCCGGTTGACAATCAGCATGATCACCTTTGGAGCAGAATTGCCTTTTGGAAGAGATAACGCTGCCAAAGCATGGCTGCTTGTGTTGGACAGCACAAAAACCGCCAGAAAGATGGCAGCCAAAGCCCTTTTCACCAGCGGCACAGTTGATTTTCTGCAGTTATGTGTGATCGGTATCGGGCTCCCCATAAAACCTCCGGAAATCTTAATGGTGAGTGAAAGAGAATTCCATGGGTTATTATACCATCGTGGCGGTGAAGTTGGCAAATTGAAATGAGTAGGGAGTGGTGAGTGGTGAGTGAGGAGTGGTAAGCTGATTTATGCAACATGGCCTTCATACAAGAATTTCTGAAAAGTAATAAAGGTGTTTTGTATCTTTTCTACACCGCCTAGTTCTTTTACCGCATCGCTGATAGAGTAATACTTTAACTCCAGGAGACTTGGCAATTTTTCCTGATCTAGTTCCTCAACACCCGTTTCAATATACTTTGAGAGGACAAAATCCAGAAACTCTCTTTTTTTATTCTCCACACCGGCAAAAATATTAGGCTTTGCCTCCGCTACCCGGACTTCTCTGGTTTTAGGTTTTACCGCAAAGGAAACATATTCAAGCACATCAAATAAATCGCTCTTTTCGGCGTCTATCAGACGTTGCAGTGTTAAAAGCTCATCTTTACCGTAACCAGCGTCAGCCAGTTTTTCCAGGAACGCCTTGCGTGTCATCGGATTAGACCAGATTGTACGCAATTCTTCTTCGCTTTTAAAAAAATCCGGCAGTGTACCAAATAAATTATGCAAAAATTCTTCTGCCGAAATTGGTTTACCGTCAGCACTCCAAAAAGATGTAGAAACCATATGCTGAATCTCACGTTCTTTACCGTCACGAAGTTTGATTTTCAATTTTGTTTTTTTCTCTTCTTCACGTGGTTCTGCTGGATCTTCCAGTGCCTTCGGATCTTTTATCTCACCCGGCCACTTCGGTTCCGGTTCCGGTTTAGGTTCTGGCTCTAACGGTTCCCCGTCCCACTCCGGATCGGCAAAATGAAAATACGCACCAACAAAATCATAGATAGTGAAAAATTCCTTGCCGTCAAATAGCCGGGTACCGCGGCCAATGATCTGCTTAAACTCAATAATCGTATTGACGGGACGCATTAACACAATGCTGCGGATATTCCGGGCATCCACGCCGGTGGACAATTTTTGTGAAGTGGTGAGAATGGTCGGAATCGTCTTTTCATTATCCCGAAACTCGCGTAAATACTGCTCACCAAGGGCACCGTCGTTTGCCGTGACACGAACACAATAATTGGGTTCTGTGCTTTTTTTGTGTTGATTTATCAAATCACGTACTGCCAGGGCGTGATCCTGGGTAGCGCAGAATACAATAGCCTTTTGGTCCTGGTTGATTTCTGAAAGCAGAATCTGTACCCGTTTGTCCTCGCGCTCTTTGATTTCTATAATTTTATTGAAGTCAGCTTCAACATAGATTCTGCCATCTTCAACTTCGCCTTCAATAATTTGGTCATCAGAAACATAGACATATTCATCAATGGTGGTTTGAATGCGCTTTACCTTAAACGGCGTCAGAAACCCATCATTGATGCCTTCTTTGAGAGAGTAGATATATACCGGCTCTCCGAAATATTTATAAGTATTCACATTGTCTTTGCGTTTAGGTGTCGCAGTTAACCCTAGCTGAACCGCAGGTGAAAAGTATTCCAGAATGCCCCGCCAGTTTCCTTCGTCATTGGCTCCGCCCCGGTGACACTCATCTATGATAATGAAATCAAAATAATCAGCAGGATATTCACCAAAGTAGGGTGCCGGATTACCGTCCTTATCTTTTCCGCTCATAAAAGTCTGAAATATGGTGAAGAAGATACTTCCGTTGGTTGGCACCTTACCCTTTTTCCTAATTTCATCAGGCTTGATGCGGGCCAGGGCATCTTCCGGAAACGCGGAAAAATCATTGAAGGCCTGGTCGGCCAGAATGTTTCTGTCAGCCAAAAACAAGATGCGGGGTCTGCGGGAACCATCACGTTTTAAGTTCCAGCGGGTCTGGAAAAGCTTCCAGGCAATTTGAAAGGCGATAAATGTTTTGCCTGTGCCGGTGGCCAGGGTTAGCAAAATCCGCTGTTTTTCTTCGGCAATGGCTGCAAGTGCGTTATTCACAGCAATTTCCTGATAGTAGCGAACACCTTTGGTGCCACCTATATCTTCAAAAGGGACACCGATAAATTTGTCTCGCCATTCATTCCAGTCAAAGAACATCTTAGTCCAAAGATCATCCGGTGTGGGGAAACCGGCGATCAGGCCTTCTGAGCCTGTTTTCATGCATATCTGATAGATTTCTTTGCCGTTACAGGCATATGTATAGTCCAGATGAAGCTTTTCAGCATAATTTTTGGCCTGGGCGACCCCTTCCCCTACTGCAAGTTCATCACTTTTAGCTTCGATAACTGCTAGTTTGCGACCGTGATAAACAAGCACATAATCGGCTATTAACGGCTTTGCCCGACCTCCGCCGGTCTGGATTTTCCCGGCGGTGATATTGAATTCCCGCAATACTTTTGACCCGTCAACAACTCCCCAGCCGCTGTCTTTCAATTTCGGGTCAATAAGTTCCGCTCTGGTTTCAGCTTCGTTCATATTGGTCCCTTAGAGTTCGCCGTTAAATGCTTTCTGTAAGATCGACTTTTTCAGTTCCTCCAGGTTGGCGATTTTTTGCTGATAGATCGATTCGAGTTTTTTGGTTTCGCAGGAAAGAGCATTAAGTTTAGCAACAATGGCACATTGTTCGGGGAGGGGGGGAATGGGAATTGAAATATTTTCAATAAATGTCATTTTAACACCCTGAACTGTTGCACCTGTTCCGCTTTTTCTAATTAAGCCTGAAATGCTTTTGAACCAATGAAATAAATAGTTTACAGAAAGGATACTGGTATTATATGGTATAACGCCTTTGAGATCCTGATTAATTGCTGTATCATTAATTAATAGACAGACTTTACCCAGTCCAACGCGTGTAGCGATGACAACATTGTCTTTAGGGATTATATTAGTTGAGCTATTTTCTACTGCTTCTTTTGTAATCTTATATTCAGTGTCTGAAATTAAATCGTTTTTCATGTCCCTTACAGTAGCCCAAAGTATATCACCGGTATAATAATCTAAATTTGATTTTGAGGGTGTTCCGCCTCCAATAATTTTACAAACTTCCCCTAGCCTTTTTATTTCCCAATTCCTCTTCATAACAGCTCCCAAATAGTGTTCAAAATTTCCGCACTTTCCTGGTCAAGAGCTTTCATCTCATTCAATATTTCCTGAGGTTCACGAAGTATAGTTTCATCTTTTTTATTCGGATTCTTCACTGAAAGGTCATAAGTAATGGCATCCACATCAGCAGCATTCACCGACCAGGAGTTTTCCGAATCGACTTTATTTTTTTGCATAAGCAGAAACTCCGCCAAATCGTCTTCATTTAGGGGATTGGTCTTACCCAGGTTTCTGTCCAAATTAAGCTGATAAAACCATACTTTTCGTGTCGGCGCACCTTTTTCAAAAAAGAGTACCACAGTTTTTACGCCCGCTCCGGTAAAGGTCCCCCCGGGCAGATCCAGCACCGTATACAGGTTGCAGCTTTCCAAAAGCATCCTGCGCAGGCTTATTGAGGCATTGTCGGTATTTGAAAGAAACGTGTTTTTGATAATCACACCGGCCCTGCCTCCTGCTTTCAGCATCTTTATAAAATGCTGAAGAAACAAAAAGGCGGTTTCACTTGTTTTAATAGGGAAATTCTGCTGGACCTCGGCCCGTTCCTTGCCGCCAAAGGGTGGATTAGCAAGGATGATGTCATAGCGGTCCTTTTCCTGAATGTCAGCCATGTTCTCAGAAAGGGTATTGGTATGTATTATATTTGGCGCTTCGATGCCATGCAAAATCATGTTCATAGTGCCAATTATGTAGGCAAGAGACTTCTTTTCTTTGCCGTAGAAGGTTTTCTTCTGTAATATCTCCATATCTGTAGTTGATAGATTCCTGCTGTTTTTTAAGTATTCAAAGGCTTCCGCCAAGAAACCTGCTGAGCCCACTGCGCCGTCATAAATGCGGTCTCCGATAGCAGGAGCGACTACTTTTATGATAGTCTTAATTAGTGGGCGGGGTGTGTAGTATTCACCGCCATTTCTGCCTGCATTGCCCATGTTCTTGATTTTGTCTTCATACAGATGTGACATCTCATGCTTTTCGGCGTGAGAACGGAAACGAAGTTCGTCAACCATGTTGAGAACTTCACGTAAATTATAACCGCTTTGAATTTTGTTTTTCAGTTCATTAAAAATCTCACCGATTTTGTACTCGACTGTGTCTGCACTTTCAGCTTCGGTCTTAAACTTCTTAAGATACGGAAACAGCTTTTGATCAACAAAATCTTTTAGGTCATCACCGGTACGAGCACAGTGGTGGTCGATTTTACCGTCCGCGCCCTTAGGTACGGCCCAGGTTTCCCATTTATATTCCGTGCTGATTATATCTGAGTACTGTTTGCCCGATAATAGGGCTGAAGTTCTTTTATCCTTTTCCATGTCATCGAGATATCTGAGAAAAAGAATCCATGAAGTCTGTTCTACATAGTCCAGCTCGCTACTACATCCTGCATCTTTGCGCAATGTATCGTCAATATTCTTAAAGGTTTGTTCAAACATTTTATATCCCCTCGAGTTCAGAATTCAACAGCAATATTTACACTTTACTGAACTTTTTTCGTCAAAAATCTTAATTTTCCTTCCTAAAGCTCTGTAAGGCTTTACTAATTTCATACTAGAAAAATGACCCCTAGCTAGACGTACGGTTCGGCGAAACCGGAGGCGTAATGGAATTACTCCGAGGATTTCGCAGAAGCGCACAACGACGCCAGGGGTCATTTTTCTCCGCATGCACCGTTATTTCTTACAGGTGAGCATCCAATTAACTCCATACCGGTCATCAAACTTAGCATACATGGGGCTGAAGAAGGTCTGCTGGGGTGCTGCTTCCACCATGCCGCCCTCTGATAAAGCTGTAAAGACAGATTTCACTTCATCGGGTGTAGCAAATTCCAGGCAAAAAGAAATATTGCTTCCTACACTGTAAGGTGCGCCCGGGAATCGGAAAAACGGATGATGTGACCGTCTTTTCTTAACTCAGCATGCAGAACCAGATTTTTGGCCTCTTCCGGCACCTGAAAATTAGGATTAGGCGGGGCATCGCCAAAGCGCAGGATTTGACTTTCGCCGCCTAAAATTTTCTGGTAAAACTTGACTGCTTCCTCACAATTCCCATTAAAAGTTAAATATGGCACCAACCAATCGCTCAAAACAACTCCTCCTTTTGTCTTAAACTAAATAAGCTGATTTAACTTTATCATTTCTTTTAACTGGAAACAATATATAAAATAAATTCCTTTTTAGGGCCTAAAAGTCGGCTCTTCGTGAAGGTATCCTTTTAGCTTTCCATATTCCGTATAATTGTCATACAAATCTAATTCGGAAATCAGAAATTTTCTAAAAGGTTCTTTGACAGAGGAGGCTTTCAATACTAATGTTGCATTTTCATTAAGCCAGTCCAAATCGAAAAAAGTTGTGCCTCAGCAAATTAAGTGTGCAGTGATTTTAAATCACTGCTTTTTTGTTTTCCACTCCGTACCGTTTAATTGTGTATGTTACAATAGTTCCAAAAACGATAAAAGCGAAAAGACTTGAGATAATTGTTCCCACTCCTGCCTCCCAGGGCAGCTTAACTTTGCCTTGGGCAGCATTTAGCGGAATCACGATAGTCCAAATAATGATTCCCCAAATGGATCCAATAAAAAATGTATTCATCTGCTGGATAGTTTCTACTTTCCTTATTATGAAAAGTAAAATATAACCTGCAATTTGACCTGCAATTATATGGAGAATTAGCTGAAACAATGTAAGCTTTGCGCCCATTTGAGAAATGCCGGTTTCCTCTGCTAATAGAACGATTGCAGCCTGGATTAGCGAACCAATTAAGAAGCCTAATGAGTATTTGATATACATTACATTACCTCCTCTTGTGCGCACGTTGTGCGCTTCATATATATTTCATAGAAACCATCGCTCCTGCAATGCGATGTAAGACAACCGACTTACCTCATGCGAAAGCCTCTGAG
>JAVSMW010000013.1:0-106163 GCA_032027005.1 Thermincola sp.
TTAATTTTAAAATAAATTATTTAAATTTTTATAATTTTTAATTTAATTAATTAATTTATTATGTATTTCTCTTAATATCTCTCATTTCTTTATTCTTTTCCCATTAGCTCTCCCACTCCATCACCCCTATCATATCTAAGTTAACTGATTCTTCTTCTCAACAATATAATATTTTAATTCATCTATCACCTTTCCAACAATTAGTTTTAGCTATTATTTCTGTATTATCGATACCACTTCAGCAAACAACACAAAGCTAGTTCATATTTTTTTAACCCCTAAATAATTATGATTTTCATTATCACTTGATATTTATTATCAATTATAAAGCAAAAAAATACTCTGTCAAGCACTTTATCAAATTTTTCCTTTGTTTTTTTATTTTAGACGCTAGGATCTCTTTAACTTCTACTGATATTAAATGATATTAACTGTGAAAAGCCTCTAAACTGCTGGGTGAAAATCACCTGTTTTTTCTATTGGCAAGAACAGTTATTTATGGTATCATATATTTTGATATTCAAACTATCAAATAATCTTATAATTTGATTATAAAAGGAGTTGATGAAATGAAAGCGATTGATCAATTACTGATGAACTGCTTTATTTTTATAACGGCTTTTCTTCTTGGGAAAGCGGAGTAATCCGAGACAGCGATCTGACAATTGCCGAGGCTCATGCTATTGAAGTGCTGGGACAGTATGGAAAGCTAAATATGAAAAAAACCTCGCTCAAAAGTTGGGGTCACAACAGGAACCACCACTGTGACTGTTGACAAGCTTGAAAAAAAAGAATACGCCAAACGTGAGACAATTAAAGAAGATAGACGAGATAATTTAATTAGTTTAACGGAAAAAGGAATGAACGCATTTGATGAACATCACAAATATCATTCATCACTTAAGCTCAACAAATGCTGTCCACACTTCTGATGACGAGGTTGAACAATTACTTTTTATACTAAAAAAAATCAATGCGGAGATTTTTTAATTTAAGACCAGGGGGAGTGATAGGGATGATAGGTCGTTATAAAGATGTCAGTAAATACCGTGAATTGCTCCAAATGAAGGAGTTTTATACAGTACTTCTCGGCTTTATTAGCGTTATCACAAGCTATTTCCTTGGGAAGACTACCCACGTTTGGTTTTCAGACATGTTGGCATTACTGGCAGTGACTGTATTGGGCGGCCCCATAATACTAGGAGCGGTAAAGGGATAGTTAGAAAAGAACTTAACGTCGATTGAACTGGTTAGTTTAGCCATTATAGCAGCAGTTCTAATAGGCCAATATTTGACTGCAGCGGAAATCGCTTTAATTATGGTTCTCGGTTCATTGGTAGAAGAATTTACAGCCCAAAAATGCCAGGTCAGCCATTAACTCGCTTATTCGGTTAAGTCCACAACAAGCCATTATCACTCGAGAAAATAAGGAAGTCTCTGTTCCAGTAGAAGAAATTCAGTTAGGTGATATGGTAATTATTCGTTCAGGAGAAAAGATACCTGTAGACGGCACGGTAGTTCGAGGCAATGCCTCTCTTAACCAGGCTTCCTTACAGGGGAATCTTACCTGTAGAAAAAGAAACAGGAGATATAGCGTATGCCGGAACAGTCTGTATTCAGGCATGATAGTGGTTGAAGCCCAAAAAGTCGGGGCTGAAACTACATTGGGAAAACTTATTAAACTGGTTCAAAATGCCGAAAACCAGAAAGCTCCCATATTAAGGTCCTCAGACCGTATGCTAAATATTTTTACTCCGGTCATTATAACCATAAGCATCTCTAGTATTTCTTTTATACCCGGGATTTACATCGTGCGATTACAGTATTGATCGTTGGCTGTCCATGTTCCTTTATTCTTTCTGCTCCCACAGCAATTGTATCGGCTCTTGGGAAATGCCTCGCGTAATGGTATCTTGGTTAAGGGTGGCGCTTTGCTGGAGGAGATGTCAAAAATTGATGCTGTTGTATTTGATAAGACCGGTACACTCACTACCGGGAGACCCTATAGTTACAGAATTTAACCTTTAAACTGTGTGTCAACAAAGATTATGTGCTTTCTGCGGCAGCTGCAGCAGAAAAATACTCCGAACACCCACTAGCACGTGCAATTTTGGAATGCAGCAGAAAAAAGGGAACTTTCTATAGCTGAACCAGAAAAGTTTAAAAATGTTTCCTGGTCGCGGTGTAGAGGCATGGGTTGATGGAAAATACATATTTGTAGGCACTTCAACACCCAAAGAAACTCTCAATAGAAAATAACAGTGGAGTAAAAACTGTAATTGTAAAAGAAAACAACACCGAAATTGGGGAAATTTCAATTATAGACGAGATACGTGTGGAAGTTCCGGGCTTGGTTAAGCTACTTAAAGACTTTGGTATTAATAAAATCCAAATGCTAACTGGTGATGATTTTGCAGTTGCAGCTCATGTCGCCCAATTATCCGGCATTAAAGAGTTTTATGCAGAGCTTTTTCCGGACGACAAACTGGCTCATATTCAAAGGCTGCAAAAATCCGGGTATAAAGTAGCTGTAATTGGGGGACGGCATAAATGACGCACCCTCTTTAGCGAGAGCAAATGTAGGTATTGCAATGGGAGCTTTGGGAACGGACGTTGCACTGGAAGCATCGGATATAGCCCTGAAGAAAGATGATTTGTCTAAGTTGCCCTACCTTCTTAGGTTAGCCGGTTCTACTGTTAAGACGATAAATGTTAATATCACCTTTGCCCTAGTTTTTAACGTATTAGCCTTAATTTTATCCGGTTTAGGGTTACTTAATCCTATATGGGAGCGGTCAGCCATAATGTTGGATCTGTCCTGGTAGTTTTAAATTCAGCTCGCTTAATTAAACCTCTAAATCAAAAAGCTAGTAATTTTAACACCATGCCGCAAGAAGCCCCCACCTCTCCCCCTGCTCACCATTCTTTTGATGTGTCCCTAGCACACCAAGCCGATAAATGAAAGAACTAATCCGATGACCCCGTATCCTAAAATAAAGCGTTTTTCCCCATAATCTCTGCTCCTGCCCAAAGCAATGGCAAACATACCGCAAAAGAAAAAAGGGATTTTGAGCAGTATTGACAGCCTATGAAGTTACACCGGTTCCGGTACTAATTAACAGTAGAAAGAAAAAAATGCGATCCCCCAAATCAAAGACGGCTGCATAAATTGTTATAAGACAGCCCCCTGCGGCGGCAAAACCCGCCCCACCATAAGGCTACCCTATAATGATACAGGAAACAAGACAGACAAAACGGTTAAAATAAGTTAGAATGGATCTATTAATACAGCTTCCGATTATGCTTATCTGGTATGCCTTTGGGGGCAAAGGTGAACTGCAAAACGGCAAGTAGTAATTTGTCAAAAACTATGCACATAGCAAATTCTTTAGAGAACTGAGATAATAACCCTAAGAATATTGAGGGGGAATTATCCATGACTCTTGAAGAGCAATCCATGATCAGACGGCAGCAGGTAAACGATTTCCGTGCTTCTGGTCAAACCACTACTGCATGGTGCTCTGAAAATAATGTAAAAATCGGTACACTCCGATACTGGCTGACCAAATGCAAGCGCGAAACCAAAGCTGATCTAAACAAGAAACCTTTATTGAGTTAAAACAATCATTCATAAAAGAAGTTCCGATTATTGTTAAGATTGGGGCGGTATCCATCGAGCTATATTCTGGCTTTCAAGCGGAGACACTGCGTGAAGCCATTGGTGCTATTCGTTCCTTATGAACCTGAACGCTACCGGCCTTAGAATATTCCTTTCATGCAAACCATGCGATATGCGTAAAAGCATTGAAGGCCTTGCTGACATTGGTACAGACGCAGTTACAAATGGATCCTTTTGAAACTGCCTTTATGTGTTCCTGTAACCGGGCCTGTGACAAATGTAAAATTCTTCATTGGTCAAATAACGGCTGGTGGTTGTATTACCGCAAATTGAGCCGCGGCATCTTCCGATGGAAATTTTACGAAAACAAGCAGGTTCTTGAGGTTTCCGAACGAGAGTTTAGGTGGCTTTTAGATGGGTTATCTATGGATCAGCATCCGCACATAAGCCTGTTAAGCAACGGATTATTCTTTAACTATATCCGCAAAAAAATACCTAAAATAATTTAAATAAAATTGCCATATTTCCACCTATTTCAGGGCTTTTTACCGCTATTATCCTGTGATTTTTCGCTACGCTATATATAATGAAGGTATGAATTACAAGATAAATTCACTTCAAAAACCACAACTGAATTACAGTGAAATGTCCCAGGCAGATCTAGCCTGCGCACTGCGAAAGACAAGATAAAGCCATTGCCGAACTGACTCAGAATATGAATCGTCTCATTGAGATGATCCGTTGAATACTCATAAAAAGTACGGTCAAAGCGGTGACTCCGTATCCTATCCCGAGGGCTCGGATCAACTCTGTTTTTTTAACGAAGCTGAAGTCACTGCCCGGCAAGGGAAGCCAGACCTACCTTCGAAGAAGTGACGGCGGAAACCCCAAGAAAACCTAAACAAAAGGGTAAGCGTGACAGGACTTCAAAGATTTGAAGATTACCGTTGTAGAACACGAGCTTCCCGCAGAGCAGCAGGTTTGTCCGGTGTGTGACAATCCCCTGCACGATATGAAAGTTGAAGTTACGAAGACGCTGAAACTTGAGCCGGCCCATTTTGAGGTCGAGGAGCACCGCCGCCATGTCTATACCTGCCGTGCATGTGAACAGACTCAAGGCGAAGGTGATAAAATCCCCTTCATCCGTGCTGACATGCCAAACTTGCCGATTCCCGGGAGCTTTGCTACACCGGAGCTAATTGCCGTCATCATCAACAGCAAATATACTAATGCGATGCCCCTTGCCCGGATCGAGCGAGAGTTTGACCGGATGGACAGCGTCCGGATTTCCAGGCAAAAATATGAGCAACTGGATACTTCAATGTTCAGAGGAATACTTTTCAAGGATTTATACCCATATGAGAAGTACCCTTCTAGGCAAAGATATTTTGCACGCTGATGAGACCTGGACGAAAGTTGTACAACAAAATGGCAGGGAATCCAAGAAAAAATGCTATATCTGGGTGTATTGCAGCGGAGCTCATGACGAGCCGATTGTCTACTATGAATTCCATGACAGTCGGGCTTCGGAATCGGCTAAAGAGTTCCTTAAAGACTATACCGGTTATTTAAATACTGACGGATACGAAGTCTATCATCGTCTGCAGCTGGAATCATTGTTGTCGGATGTCTTGCTCATATAAAACGCAAGTTCACTGATGCCATTAAAGCATTGAGTCCAGAGGAGCAAAAGAAAACTGTTTTGCTTAAAAGGGCTGGAGTACTGCGACTATCTGTTCCATATTGAAAAGATATATAAGGATGCAGAACCCGAAGAACGATATGAGAAGCGCCTCACCCTTTTAAAACCGGTGATGGATGCCTTTTTGTCGTGGCTTAAAGAGACAAAGCCTCTTACAGTTCCTAAATCCAAAGCTTATGATGCCGTTAACTATGCCTTGAACCAGTGGCGGTACTTTGAAAACATTCTTTTAGACGGTCGCTTGGAACTAACCAATAACAGAGTTGAGCGGAGTTACGACCTTTTACAATCGGCCGAAAAAATTGGGTCACCATGAAAACAGATCGCGGTGCACACGGTAGTTCAATGGTGTATAGCCTCATACAGACTGCCTTGCCAACGATTTAAAAGTTTATTGAATATCTTGTCTACTTATTGAAACATATGCCTAATACTGATTTCAACCGGAATCCGGAACTGATTGAGAAATTTGTTCCTTGGTCTAAAGAGCTTCCGGCTAACTGCTACAAATCAAAAACGTGAGAATCCAGGTCCAAACTTTAGTTTGGGCTTTTTCTTTACTCATGTGCTTAGGATTTGACAATTACCCTGCCCAAAGCAATGGCAAACATACCGCAAAAGAAAAAAGGGATTATGAGCAGTTTGACAGCCTATGAAGTTACACCGGTTCCGGTACTAATTAACAGTAGAAAGAAAAAAATGCCGATCCCCAAATCAAAGCGGCTGCATAATTTGTTATAAGACAGCCCCCTGCGGCGGCAAACCCGCCCCACCATAAGGCTACCCTATAATGATACCAGGAAACAAGACAGACAAAACGGTTAAAATAAGTTAGAATGGATCTATGAATACAGCTTCCGATTATGCTTATCTGGTATGCCTTTGGGGGCAAAGGTGAACTGCAAAACGGCAAGTATATTCAAATGACTTTAGCAATCAACTGAACGAGATTAAAATACTTTCCGCCCTCAGCCTCCATCATTTTAMTGTCATCCGCGACGACGGGATGGTAGCCGGTCAGCCATTCCTCCCACGCCTGTCCGCAACAGGCCATTTCACGACTATCCACCATTTCAATGCCCTCTGTCCTCTTCCACAAATCTTTCCACCAATCAAGAGAGTGCNAGGTTCTTTCCNATCTCGCTGTTCCAAAACGGCTGCATTTCATCKGGAATATTTTTNCCAAATTCGTATTTTAAGCCGGGAATAGCCACGGCGATATAGCCGCCCCTTTTTACAAAAGGAACGAGCGACGGGAGCATTTCCGACGTATCACCGAAATAATGGTAAGCATCCACGGTGAACAATAAGTCAAAATATCCGTTTGCGAAAGGCAGCCCNTTTGGTCGCGTCTACGGAAATCGGAACGGCCTTATCATCAATCCCGATAGATTNGGAAACGCTCATAGTTTTCAGTTGGCGAAATCCAAAGATCGGCGGCGAAAACGGACACACCATANTTTTTTCACTAACAAAAGCGCGGAAAGACCGCACCCGCAACCGAGGTCAAGTATTCGCATATNCTTAATGATGTTTAGGTNGTGACGCTAATTCCTCCGCTACGCGCATGGCGTTTGGCCCCATCATAGCGGCTTTTAGGAACTCAGCATTTTTATCATTAGAAATAAACTGGTTTGTAAATATATACATGGTATTCCTTCCTTTCTAATTATCACCTTATAGAAAGAAACAAAAAAGCACAGTATGCTACTGCGCTACAAATCACACCATTATAAATAATGGATGTTCGTTCAATCTGTAAGGCAGTTTTTGACAACACAAACAAGAGCAGAACAACTGCTCATTTCATGCCATTAACCTAAGTCCTTACAGAATTACCGACATCAATACACTCCCNTCTTTCTTTAACTAACTTTATCATGNACACTATCATTATTTCAATGTAATAAATTCGCCTTATCGCCCAAAAGGCGTACAAAATATAAATAATCGGCAAGTTAAAACAGTTCGATAAATTCCTGTTTGTTTATATGTTCTATATTTATCATTTTNATTGCCCAACCATGAGAAATTCAAGCATGGACTCTGAAATACCGAATGTCATCTATGAAMCGCCCCAAAAAACAGGGTCAANAATCGCAGTTTTTTGCCTCAATTTTTGCCCTTTTTTCTGCTCCAAAACNCACTACATATAGTGGTTAACCTGCCTTATTTGCCCTTTGAACCACTATACGTCATCATTATTATACACTCAACGTGCCCCGTCTGCGGAAACATATCCACCGGCTGCACCTTCTTGACCTCGTACCCACGATAAGACAAAAAATNCAAATCCCTGGCCATAGTAGCCGGATCACACGAAATATATACAATCCTTTTAGGGGCCATGTCAGCAATCGCCTGCAGGGCCCTCTTTTCTATGCCCTGCCTGGGCGGATCAACGACCACCACATCGGGTTTGACTCCGGCCGCAACTAGCTTGGGCAGGCGTTCCTCAGCCTTCCCGGNAAATAAACTCTACATTATAAATCTTGTTAGCCTTAGCGTTTTCCGCTGCATCCCGCACTGCCTCCACTGAAACTTCAAAACCGAAAANCGCGGGCGGCTTGGCGGGCCAAGAACAGGGAAATCGTGCCTATCCCACAATATACGTCCAGCACTGTTTCCCGGCCGCTAAGGCCGGCAAACTCAAGGGCTTTGGCATAAAGAATTTCTGTCTGCGCCGAATTCACCTGGTAAAAGGAAGTTGGGGAAATAGAAAAAGTTAAGCCAGCCAATTGGTCGGTAATGTTCAGCTGTCCGGCCAGGACCTGATTCTCCCGGCCAAAAACAGTCCGGCTGGGGCTGGTGTTGATATNGCGGACAACCGAAGCTACTTGCGGTATTTTGGCCTTTATTTCCCGGGCTAAAGAAAACAATTCACCGAACTTCTCTCCGGAAGTAGTGAGCACAACCATTACTTTGGAGGTGGCCCAGCCTTTGCGGATGACAACGTGTCTTAAGAGGCCTGTACCTGTCTCCCATNCATAGACCGGNACCTGATATTTATTCAAGATACCTTCTACTATTGCGGCAATATCACTAATTTGTTGATCTATTAAAAGACATTGGGTTGTCGGGACCAGGGCATGTGATCCTTCTTCAAAAAAGCCTAATTTTACTTTGCCGTCAACAAGACTGACCTGAAACTGAGCCTTGTTCCGGTAAGCCCAGGGGTCTTTCATGCCCAAAGGCTCGTCCACCCTAACTCCGGTAATTTTACCGATCCGCCTGAGGGCATCTTCCACCAAACGGCGCTTTAAGTCCAACTGGAGTTGATAGTCAATATGCTGAAACTGCGAACCCCCACACGTGTCAAAAACCGGACAACGCGGCTGAATTCGCTGCCCGCTAGGTTCATGATGTCTGATTAATTTAGCAGTTACATAATTTTTNCTTAAGTTCCAGGATCTCAACAAGGACTTTTTCACCAGGAATGGTAAAAGGTACAAAAACAGCTACACCCTTGTATCTCCCCACACCTTCACCATTGTGGTTTACAGAATCAATAGTNAATTTCAATTTGCTCCCCTGAGCTAACAACTGCTGCCCTGCTGTTCACATCCTCACTCCTGTCGGTAAATAATTTTCTTTAAGATTATTTCCAAAAATTTTTCCGCTAAATCAGTAAACTCGTTCAACTAAAGTTGCACATTAAGACTTCGGTGGAGGAGTCAACCCCCACCGAAGCGGAGTACGGGGAACCACTCCCATTTACAGAAGTGGGAGTTTTACGATAGGAAAAATTCTCCTGTTAGCTTAAAAGTGAAGTTTACTGTATACANTGCGGGAAAGTAAGAAATAATAAAACTGCGCCCCGAAGCCCCTGTTACGCCGTAGAGGAGGCCGTCTTTTAAAATGGAGCTATATCTGACTAAGCTTCGGGAGGANTTATNCCGGGGCTCTAATTGTTATGAAACAAAATATATTGACCTGGCTGCCCGGAGTATGGTGACCCGGGACGAACTGTCTATATTGGCCGCTGAAATTCCTCCCGATGACCTGGCCGGNTTTCAGGACATACTTATGAGACAAATAGCTGACTGTAATTTGGACAAAGTCAAGGTTGGCATTAATGAACTGCTGAAACATTTGCTGGAAACAATTACGGAAGAATCAGAACACCTGCAGGCCCAGCGGCATTTATACAGGTNAAGAATAATTTTCCGGCGCTGTCTGTTACCTGATTTTCCGTGTCCGGAAGATGTATGGAACTACATCTGCAGCTGTCTTACGACTACAGGCGTATTTTTATTGAACAACGGCTTTTTTATGGCAGCACGGGAGCTAATCGATTTTCTGGCTGCCATGGGTAGAATCGCAGCCCTNGCAGAACTGCCCACGGCCAATTCCCAAGCTTCATTAAGGGTTCTGGAAAATATGTCTATGGCCAAAGGAGNAAAACAATTGGCCTCAAATGCAAAAAANCGCCCGCTTTAATTTAGAAACCTAAATTTGAGGTGTATTTTCATGTTTGAAGACCACGCTTATTTACCCGTCCTCNTCCTCAATTTGCGCAGCACTGACANCCCTCCTGGGGTCTGTTGGTATTTTTGTTTCACTCATTGTACAGCGGCGGATTGAGAAGCTGCAGGATATCCTGGAGGAATTTCTGNACCTGTCTTACCAGGNGTGATCGTAACATCACCGGTAAGATGCACAGATTAATAGAAAAATATCAGATGCATTACATGTTTCCTGATACCCCCGGTAAAATGATTGTGCAATATATCAATTTAACAATATTTGTCGTTATATTATCATGGATATCTATCTTAGTAATTGGTTACCGTTATTACTCGCAACAGATTGAACCGGTTTTCCTGGTGCNTATGATAATGGGTCTTGGCATTTNTAATATTTTACCGCCATCTCCTGAAAAATGWGATTTTCCCCNTTCGGCAATAATTTAATGAGCCCTCTGATTCCACCGCCTGTACAATTAAGGAGTGTGTCATTTTTATCACGCTATGTAAATATCTCTGTGAAATCAATCTTAAAGCAGGCCCGGCTGCGCCTTTTTATTAAAATACTAAATAACGGTGCAGCCAGGGTAWTWTTAAAAGAAGAGCTTTCTTTTGANGACTATATATATTATTTACAGATTGTAACCAATAATCAACCGATTTTTATAGCTTATGGTGAACTGATTATGGAATTTGGCCTGGAATCTATTACCGGAAAACCTATTCCGGCGGCCAAAAACATCAATATNCCCCTGGGTACTGTTGATTTGGGGGAGCAGCCGGCNAAAACGGTACGAAGCCCGCCTGCTCGTGTTCCCCCGTGGTGNAAAAGCATCCCCTTGAATACTCATTTAACCTGCAAAAACAGGACAGGTTTATCACCATGACCGNTGATCCGGAGATTTCCGTTAACWATATGATAACCTATAAAATTGATGAAAATNAAATTGGAGATTATCGAAGNAAATGCAAAACTTCCCTTTTTNCGAACATTTATGAACTCAACTTTACCGGCCAGAAAACGGTTCGCCTGCGGTCCGCCGTTTACTCCGGACAAAGCTGCTGCCTGCTGCGAGGAGGTTTATATTGACTAAAGGCCTGTCTGGCGAGCCAGAAACATCATTAGCAGCATCAAAGTGTTCCAGGTACTGTGAGCTGTTATGGATGTAACGAGACTGCCTGNTTTTTCGTAAAAATAGGCCAGCACCATGCCGCCAACTCCAATTGGNAATAAGCCGGTACAAGTCAAAATGCATAGCACTGNAAAAGAAACCAGACAAAATCAAAGCTGTTCTAACACCCCATTTTGACCGGATCNAGCGGATAAACCATGCCNGCGGAAATATAGTTCTTCACTGATTGGTGCCAGTATTGATACAGAAATAAAGGGCAGGNANGAATATCTTTTCCCTGCTTGATACCTGTCAGCATTTTTTCAACATCCTGCGGCGGCGGTGGTCCGATTACAACTGAAACCAGGACACCTAGACCAATTACTGTTACGCTGAGAACTACNCCGCCGAGCAAACCGCTTTTTATATTTCCCCCGACATTGGTCCAAATCAGACCCAAATCCSGGGTGGAAGAACCTTTACGACGAGTTAATAACATAACTGCCGCAATTATNAKGCCTGCCTGTAACAGAGTTCCGGCAAATAGTTGGAGACTATTCTGGGTGACACGGGATAAATCAATAAGCTTATAGATTTGTCTTAAGAAATGCCGCAAAGCCGGCGCGACCGGAATCATGGCAAATAATGCGGCCAAAACCAAGGCAGCATCCAACCAGGACCATTTKGGGKTTTTACTATCTGTTTCCATTTCCGCCCTNCCCGGGAACATGTCATCACCAAAATATCTAGATAATATTATTCTGGTACTGNTTTGTTTNATACCTGCTTATTATATTTTTATTTACACCGACATGATTTTTATCTTAATAAATTTTCAACTGGNCGTGACATAATAAAAAAGTCAATTTACATTTCCTTTAGATTNACATTTCCTTTAGACCCCGAAAATATAAAAACAGCGGCAGGCTAGGCCTTCCCAGGCATGTGAAAAGGAGGAGGGATTNAATGAACAACNTTGGAGACTATCGGGTTAATTTTAGTGTTATCGTTTCTCGTTTTTCTCGGAAGCTCATATCTGATTACACGCAACAATAGAANTTCAAGACAAAATTTCGTTACAGGATAAATCWGATGATTTCGAAGCCGGTGAGGAAATTTTCCCCTTGATTCAATTCCCGCCGGAAATAAAAAAAGAACACGTACCCGAGCTGNCCCCGGGATATAATGATGACAAAATCACGGTAATGGCCCNGGACCCGGAAACGATTTTWGCTTATTGGGACATCAGTAAAAAAAAGCGAAACTCCATGCGGCATTCTGTGGGCCCGATTTGGGATAGCTCCCTGCCGGTCTTAAGAGTTCATGATGTAACCAGAATCGCATATTTTGANCGGAACTAATTCAAATCAATTCNTTGATGTTCCAGTAGACGATTTCTCAGGCAACTGGTATGTTGCTCCGGCAGTACCAAACCGGACATATTGCANTTGAACTGGGCAGAGTGCTATCTGACGGCACCTTTGTGGTGATGGCCAGGTCTAATTTTACTTCCACACCCAACAATTGTGTTTCTGATCTGACAGWTCCGGATTGGATGCTGGTTTCTGACAATCAGANAAAACTTTTCGCCCGCATCGGCNAATCAAACAGGAATCAGTTCCGGTGAAANTGCAAAACCAATAGATGTCCAACACTATCTGTTTCGAAGGGGCTGGTTTAGTTGTCAAAAGGATATTTAGCTTTAGTGCTGCATGCTCATCTTCCCTATGTCCGGCATCCTGAGCATGAGTTTTTTTTAGAAGAAAACTGGTTTTTTGAGGCTATCACAGAGTGTTATATTCCATTGATTCATGTATTTGAATCATTAATCAAGGATGGTATTGACTTTCGGATAACCATGTCCTTAACACCTCCGTTAATGTCTATGTTAACTGACGAGGTCCTCCAGGAGCGTTACTCAAAATACATTACCAGGCAGATTGAATTGGCCGAAAAAGAGATTGAACGGACCAGATGGGATCCAAAATTTCATCATTTGGCCCTGATGTACAGAGATATGTATATTAGAGCCAGCCAGACTTACCACGACCGTTACCACCGCAATTTATTAACAGCCTTCAAAAGGCTNCAGGATCTTGGTGTCCTGGAGATAATCACCTGTGGCGCCACCCATGGGTATTTCCCTCTGCTCGGAGTAAAAAAAGAAGGCGTCAAGGCCCAGGTCGGAGTGGCAGTTGACCTTTACACAAAACACATGGGGCGGCCTCCTATAGGTATCTGGCTGCCGGAGTGTGGCTATAATCCGGGTGATGACTATATATTAAACGATTTTGGCATTAAATACTTTTTCACTGATACTCACGGAATTATGCATGCTCAAACCAGACCCAAATATGGAATTTACGCTCCGGTTTACTGTCCGTCAGGGGTTGCAGCTTTTGCCAGGGATACCGAAACATCAAAGCAGGTCTGNAGCGTCCATGAAGGTTATCCGGGAGATTTTGATTACCGTGAATATTATCGCGATATTGGCTGGGACTTAGATTATGAATATATTAAACCTTTTATCCATCCAAATGGTCAAAGAATAAATACCGGTATCAAATATTACAGGATTACCGGCAAAACCAATGACAAACAGCCCTACGAACCATCCTGGGCGCAGCATAAGACTGCAATTCATGCCGGTAACTTTCTTTTTAACCGGGGAAAACAAATAGAATTTTTGACCGAAATCTTTGACCGCAAACCTATCGTTATTTCTCCTTATGATGCAGAGCTGTTTGGCCATTGGTGGTTTGAAGGACCTCAATTTATCAACAATCTGATCAGAAAAANCAGTTTATGACCAAACAACTGTTAAACTTATTACACCAGGTGAATATCTGAAAGAGTATCCCATAAATCAAATGACTATTCCCTCTGCTTCCAGTTNGGGCTATAGGGGCTATCACGAAGTATGGCTTGAAGGCAGCAATGATTGGATCTACCGCCACCTGCACAAGGCCACGGAACGGATGACTGAACTGSYTGAAAAATTCCCTGATGCCCAGGGTGATTTGCTGCGCGCTTTAAAACAGGCTGCCCGTGAACTATTGCTGGCCCAAAGCAGCGACTGGGCATTTATTATGAAAACCGGAACTATGGTAGATTATGCCGGTAAACGGACAAAACAACATATCTATAACTTTAACGGCTTATATGAAGATATTATGTGGAACAAAATTAATCCGGGATGGCTTCGCGAACTGGAATGGAAAAATAACATCTTTCCCGATATTAACTACAGACATTTCCTATCTTACCGGCCAACACAGACAAAATTTGCAGTAAATTGTTAAAAAAGGTGCTCCTGGTCAAGGAGCACCTTTTTTCGGCATTTTCTGCAGAAATTCTGGAGGAAATATATGAACTAATATAGAAAGCTAATTTAGAATTAATTTTTTAAGGATGGNATACCAATGAGTAAAATAATTATTATTTCTAACCGTTTACCTGTTTCAGTAAAAAAGAATAACGGAAATATTGAATACCAGNAAAGCATCGGAGGACTTGCCACAGGATTAAAAAGTTATCATGAACAAGCAGATAGCATCTGGGTTGGCTGGTCTGGGATTGCAAATGGAGAAATCTGCGAAGAAGATAAAAATGCGATTCAAAAGGAACTCCGAGAAAATCATCAATGTCTTCCGGTTTTTTTAACGAGTGACGAAATTGACAAGTATTACAATGGTTTTTGCAATAATACTATTTGGCCGTTATTTCATTATTTTACAGGTAAAACACAATACGAAACTGAGAACTNGGAAGCATATCAACAGGTTAATGAGAAATTCTTCTTGGCAGTTNAAACCTATTATTGGAGACAACGATATTATCTGGGTACACGATTATCAGTTAATGCTGCTGCCAAAAATGATCAAGGAGGAGTATCCCAATACGCAGGTCGGATTTTTTNCTCCATATTCCTTTTCCTTCTTTTGAAATCTTCCGTTTGCTTANTTGGCGCGAGCAAATCCTGCTGGGCCTGCTGGGAGCAGATTTGATTGGATTTCATACCTACGACTATGTCCGGCATTTTTTAAATGCGACGNCACCGCTTGCTGGGACTCGAAAGTAACCTGAATCGAATTAGCTATGAAGACCGTTACGTTCAAGTAGATGCATTTCCTATGGGGATTGATTATGAATTCTTTGCAAAGGAACATGAGNAGCGATTCCTTTCAGGAAGAGGTCAAGGAGATTATTAAAGAGACAAAAGGTATACAGATGATTTTATCGATAGACCGTTTGGATTATACTAAAGGCATCCCTGAACGGCTCAGAGCTTTCGGCAAGTTCCTTACCCAAAATCCGGAATACCGGGAAAAAGTCAGNTTAAATTTAATCGTCGCTCCCTCCAGGGTGGATNGTCCNATATCTATGATGAATTAAGAAGAGAAATCAAAGAATTAGTCAGTGGACTCAATGGAAAATTTGGAACATTTACCTGGATGCCAGTTTGGTTCTTCTTCCGCTCGTTTTNCCCAGGAAAGCTTAATTGCCCTTTACAGGCATTCAGATGTGTTATKGGTCACTCCGCTAAGGGATGGCATGAACCTGGTGGCCAAAGAATATNATTGCAGCCAAATCAGATTATGAGGGTATGGTAGTGATCAGTGAAACAGCGGGGGCAGCCAACGAATTAGGGGAAGCCGTTGTGGTGAATGCCAATGATTATAATGCTATCGCCCAGNGNGACTAAAGACTGCGCTTGCTATGCCCCGTGATGAAAAAATCGCCAGAAATAAAATAATGCACCAAAGGTTACGTCGCTTTGATGTCGAATTTTGGGCCAGTGAGTTTTTAAATGCGCTGCAGAATACCGTTTTGTATTCAGCCCAGACCATCGCCCAAAGAAGTATTGAGAAAGACAGTCAGCTGATAGAAAGTGCCTATCAAAATGCTAAAAAACGTGTACTTTTTTTAGATTATGACGGTACGTTAGTAGGTTTTCAAGCCACTCCCGAACAAGCCAAACCTGATCAAGANTTGAAAAGGTTATTACTCAAGTTAGTTGATGATCCCAGAAATACCCTTGTGCTTATTTCCGGAAGAGAACGATATACCCTGGAAGAATGGTTCGGTGATTTAAACCTACATATCATCGCCTCCCATGGATTATGGATTCGTCANCCCGGGCAAGAGTGGACCATGACAGTAAGCTTGGATAATAACTGGAAAGAGTCTGTCCGTCCTATCCTGCTATCATATACGGACCGGATACCATGCTCCTTGATTGAAGAGAAAGACTTTTNCCTGGCTTGGCACTACCGGCAATGTAATCCGGATATAGTCTCAGTAAAACTAACTGAGTTAAAGGAAACACTTCTGTCAATGACACAAGTCACAACCCTTGGGCTCATGGAAGGCAACAAAGTATTGGAAATCAAAGATAATAGAGTTAATAAAGGATTTGGTGCTTCTGCCTTTATTCAGAACCAGGATTATGATTTTATTTTCGCCGCGGGAGACGATTATACCGATGAAGATTTATTCTCTTCACTCCCGCAGGATGCTTTAACTGTCAAAATAGGCTTAGGAAATACCAATGCCCGTTACTTCTTGAAATCATGGCAATTGTTGCGTTTAATTCTGAAGAAATTTGCAGATATTAGTAATGATTCTCCACAAACTAGTTAATAAGTTAACCCTGTCGAGGATACATAAAATATAAGGGGAATAATTATGTCAAACAAAAAAGCAATTTATGAAATTACTGATCTAAAGTTGGATCAATATCACATAACGTTGAATGAAACACTTTTCCATAACGCTAACGGTTATATAGGAATCCGNTTACGACTTCGAAGAAGGATATCCGGATGAATGTCATTTTGTAACCAGTCAGTATATTAACGGTTTTTATGATTACACGCCGATGAAACAGGCCGAAAGCTTATTTGGACTGGTCAACGAAAAACAAACCATGTTAAATATTGCCGATACCCAGTCTATCAAACTGTTTATCGGGGATGAACAATTCAGCATGTTTGACGGCACTGTACTGACGAGCAGGTTATGGGTGGATATGACAAAAGGGGTCACCGTACGGAATGTAGTCTGGCGCTCCCCCMRGGGAAAAGAGCTGGAGATAACCATTACCCGTATGACTTCATTTTATCAGCTGTCTCTCTTTACCATTCAGTATGAAGTACTGCCCCTCAACTTTTCAGGCGAGGTCCGCATTGAGTCAAGCCATAACGNAAATGTTTTGAACTACGTGGATCCTGACGATCCCCGTATGGCTGATGAAAGTTTCAGATACTTAATACCACTGAGCTGTGAAATAAAAGAAGGAGCTTCATTCATTACTTCCGGTACTTCCAAATCTGGCCTGGAAGTATGTAGTTGTGTAAAAAACATCTTGTCCCAGGAGCACCAGCTAGAATTTCATATTGATAATCATTCTACCACTAGTAAATTTAAAACAAATGCAGTCCGGGGTCAAAAAAWTGAACTGATCAAATATGCAGTTTTTTGCGATTCGATACGCTGCGACACTCCTAAAAAGCAGGTTGAGCGGGAGCTGGAGCAAGCCCTGGCCGTCTCCTTGCAGCAGCTATACCGGAAANCAAGAAGAATACCTGGCGGATTACTGGAATAACTNGCCTTGTTGAAGTTGAAGGTAATGATGAGTTTAATATGTACATCAGGTATGGCCTCTATCAATTGGTTCAATCCACCGGCAAGGACTCCTATTGCAGTGTCGCCCCAAAAGGGTTAAGCGGAGACGGNTTACGAAGGACACTATTTCTGGGATTCTGAAATGTATATTCAGCCNTTTTTAACGATTACAAATCCTTCTCTGTCCAGGACGCTCCTCGAATACCGTTATAGGACTCTGGNATCTGGCCAGGGAGAATGCCCGTATTTTGGGGCACCCGAAAGGAGCACTTTATCCCTGGCGGACAATTATGGGCAAAGAATGCTCCGGCTATTTNCCGTCGGGATCAGCGCAGTACCACATTAATGGTGATATTGCCTATGCCGTTATCGCTTATTATCTAGCGACCAAAGACCTGGCTTTCATGCAGGAAAAAGGTGCGGAAATTATTTGGGAAACAGCCCGGTTATGGATGGACACCGGAAATTTTCATGAGGGAAAGTTCCATATAAATGATGTAACCGGTCCGGACGAATACACCTGCATTGTGAACAATAACTATTACACCAATGTTATCGCCCAATACAACCTGCGCTGGGCGGTGAAAATTTATCATCTGCTCAAGCCATCAGTCGGCTTTCAAAATTTAGTTGAAAAACTGGATTTAAGTGAGGATGAAATCCTTGATTTTCAAAGAGCGGCTGAAAATATGTATTTGCCCTATGATGACAAACTGAAAATTAATCCCCAGGATGACTCTTTTCTGCAGAAAAAGAAATGGGATCTTGCCGCCATCCCTAAAAATAAATTCCCTTTGCTCCTTCATTATCATCCGCTGCATTTATATCGTTACCAAATATGCAAACAAGCGGATACTGTCTTGGCCCATTTTATCCTGGAAGATGCCCAGCCGGAAGAAGTAATGCTAAATTCGTTCCTATATTATGATAAGATAACGACCCACGATTCCTCGCTTTCATACTGTATATTCAGCATCATGGCAGCCCGCTTGGGAATGGAAGAAAAGGCCTTTGCCTATTATGATCGTACCGTCAAATTAGATTTGTTAGATGAACACAATAATACNGGAGATGGTATTCATGTGGCTAACATGGGCGGTAATTATATGTCTGCTGTCTACGGGTTTGGCGGTTTGCGTCTGAAAGAAAAAGGAATTTCACTGGCCCCGATGCTGCCCACAAAATGGACGGGGTACAGCTTTAAATTTTCTTTTGAGGGCAGCAGGATTTTGGTTCAGGTTAAGAAGGATCATTGTTTGCTTCATCTGGAAAGCGGCAGTGCCAAAAGTATAACAGTGTATGGAAAAGAATATCAGTTGAACGACACGCTTCGGATCGGGAGGTAGCACCTATGAAATATCAAGCTGTTATTTTTGACTTAGACGGGGTAATTTGTAACACAGACCATTACCACTATTTATCGTGGAAAAAAATCGCCNGGGGNAAATAGGGGTGAATTTTGACGAGACAGTAAATAACCGTCTCCGGGGCATTGGCAGGATGGAAAGTCTGGAAATTCTGCTGGGACCCCGGAGCCAGGAATTCTCGCCGGAAGCTAAAAAGGAATTGACCGACAATAAAAATAAGCATTACCGTGATTTGCTAAACAACATGTCCCCTCAAGACCTTGGTGCGGAGGTTAAAAAAACCATGGATCACATCAAGGCCCGTGGTATTAAAATCGCCATCGGTTCTTCCAGTAAAAACGCCANAATCAATTTTAAAGCAACTAGGCCTGGAAAATTACTTCGACGCCGNTTTCGGACGGCACTAACATTACCCGTTCCAAACCGGACCCGGAAGTGTTTCTGAAAGCAAGTGCCTATTTGGGCATCGAAGCGGAATTATGTTTGGTGGTCGAGGATGCTAAGTCCGGTCTGGAAGCCGCTTTAGCTGCCAACATGGATTGTGCGGCCATCGGTGATGCGGTAAAGTATAAGCTGGCCAATTATCATTTAAGCAAATNCTCAGACTTACTGCTCTATGTATAACTTTTNCCTAAACCCATAAAAAACCCACTATTGGTGAGTTTATTATGGAAGTTCCCTGTCCAAAATCTGACAACCGATAATGCACATAGTGNNGGAATACAATCGTAACATAATAATAAAAACAGCGTTAATGAGGTGTGGCAACGATGGACATTTCCATTTTCAAGAAATCCACTGCCAATGTAGAGCAAATCGATGTACAAACTGCGTTCAACTTATGGAACTTACTAAGAAAGTGTTAAGGAAAAGTCGTTAGGAGTGGTTTAGTTGTTCAAGATTAAGGATAGAGTTACTCTTGGAGTTGTGGCAGGTTTAGCCGGAAACCTTGTGAAGTCGGTGATTGATGAAGTTTCAACCAAGAAGAAAATCTCTCAGAGATCTTTTCGGGGCNACAGCAGCAGGCGCATGGGTATCCAAAAAAGAGTCCACCAACATTAACGGTCAAATCCTAGGGGGCTTATTGGACTTTGGAATGGGTTCGTTGGGAGGCGTTGGCTCGGTGTACTTATTGTCTAAAACGGGAAAAGATCATCTGGTAACCAAAGGACTTTTGTCGGGAATAACGATGGGTTCACTTATTACATTTGCTTTAGCCGCAGTACAATCGAATAAAGCAAAACCGAAAGATGCCGCAAGTAACCTTTCGTACATGGTCAGTCACGCTGCGTACGGGTTAGTTACAACTTTTGTTGCGGCTAAACTTGGTGATCAGTCAGTATATGATGTAAAANCCCAAAACAATAACCTAGAGCCAACACGACAAACCACTGAACAAGCAAGTAGTAGCTTAAAGTCCGTAAAATCCGACCATCGTAGAACTCAAAGTCAAGGGTATCAATAAACTTCATACCATCACTAATCAACATCTGTAACATCNTGTACGTTCAATTTGACATTTNTTTAACTCAATGATATACTGAGATTTAGCACTCACTAGTGAAGAGTGCTAACAAAAAATAGATAAACCAACGAAGAGTCACTTTTTATAAAAGTGACTCTTCGCTTAATAATCACTGTAATTATTATACAATAATTCCTCCTAATTCCAAAAATATGGTAAATAGGAGTTGATCCGAGATATAGGAGACAAAAATCCAAACAAGTTAAAGAAAAANGAAAAAAATAGTTGAGAAAGTTACTTTGCAACCCGCAATCGCACCGGNAAACAGTCCCGGNAAAGAAACCTAAAAAGCATTAATACCTGATGCCATCTACGGGAACAGAAAACAATATAATTCGATTATGGATATTAATCCAAATCTGATAAAATGGAAAGTGAGCGAGGACGTATAAATATTGAAAAAAAGAAAATAAATGTCGGCGTCGGCTTTGCAACAGGACGCAAAACTTTTNAAAATGTAGTAAAAACTTATGTGAATAACTGGAACGAATCCGGACTTGTCGACAATACAGAAATTGCACTCCACCTGTTTGTCGCTTACGATTTGAAGTATAATAGTACAATCGTGAATGATTACAAAATTACGGATGAAGAAATTATGGATACGCTAAACTCGGTCTATTACCTGGGCGATGCCGCCATAATAAACGAGGCTCAGTTTCTTATAGAAAAGAAGGTTATTGATTTAAAAGAAGCTGAACTTGTATTCGGCGAAGGCTATGGTATGAAAAGAAATGCCGTTTTATATTTTGCCTTAAAAAATAAAATGGACTATCTTATTTTCTTTGATGATGACGAATACCCCATAGCCAATATAAAAATTAACAATAGCCTTGCCTGGAAAGGTCAAGAGGTTATATCAACGCATATTAAAAATATTATCCATGCGGATATGACCCATGNGGCATCATTGCGGTTACATTTCTCCAATCCCACAATTGGATTTCAACGACAAGCTTTNCTGAAGACGATTTCAGAGTTTTTATTGAATCCATNCAGCAATGATATTATTAACTGGGATTCANTCAAAGAAAAAATGAATGACGGTGGCGTTACGTATGCTGANCTTGATGTAATCAATAGCAAGATTACTGAAGTTGTTAAAGAGAAAAACGGCATGAAATTCATTTCTGGTGCTAATCTGGGCTTTAATCTTAAAAATCTCGATAAATTATTCCCCTTTTATAATCCGCCGGAAGCAAGAGGAGAAGACACTTTCTTAAGTACCTGTATTTGTGACTGTACAATCAGAAAAGTTCCCTGCTATACCTTTCACGATGGCTTCTCTACTTATGAGCATTTACTTCTCGGAGTGCTTCCCAATAATTTAAAAGCGATGAGGGCTGACTCGGGAGTAAATACTGAGCGGTTTTTAAGAGCTTCCATCGGCTGGATCAGGTACAAGCCACTCTTACTTTATATCACGCAAAGAACGAATTACGAAACAGAAATCGCGAAAATAAAAAAGGACTTAGAAAAAGTCATNCCCAAAATTTGCAATTATTTTGCAGATGACAAATTCGAAAATATTTTGGATGAGCTTGAATTTTATCATATGCATGTGGAAGACCATTATAAAGATTTTGAAAATACAAAGTCGGCATGGCTAAAAATAATAAAGTATTTAAAGAATAATGAAAATTATAAACAAAGAAAGTGATTATTCCTTTATGTTATATGTCAAAAATTCAGGTCCCGCGCCATCGTTGCCGGATCGCACGAAATATTTACAAGACTTTCGGGGGCTATGTCAGCAATTGCTTGCCCTCTTTTCTATGCCCTGACTTGCCAAGGGGCGGTCTGAACCGCCCCTTAACTCATTTTAAGCTGATTTATTTTATCAATGTAAAAGTCAGCCAGGCTTTCAGCCAGCTCATAGGAATGTCCCTCCGAATACACCTTGTATTTTGGAAGTTCCGCATCGGGAAGCANCAAAGCCCACCCTTTTTTGTGAAATACTTTGATGCCATCAATGAGTTCAACCTGATCCCCGGCCGTATCCTCAATCAGCTGCCTCATTACCTTTCCTTTGACTGCCCAAGGGCAGTCAGTCTCTTTTTGGGTCATATATATGTCCGGAATTTGCGATAAAATTTCCTTTAACCCAATCTCACGCCCTGACATGAAGGAGATGAGTTTAACCAAACTTGACAGGGCATCAAACATGATTACTGACTGGTTTAAGGCTCCCTGAAGCTTATGCAAATCCTCCCTAAGGATTTCACCTTCAAAATTTGCGGCCGAGGTTTTGGTACGAATCACCTTACCCTGCCTTGCCCGGGCCATAATTTCAACCACACTACTGCCAGTCACAGGTATTGCCACTACCGGTTGCTGAGCTGTTTCCAGAACAGCCAAAGACATAAGGGCCTGGAACTCTTCACCCCGGATAANCCCGCCCTGTCTCATCAATTAAAATCACCTGCTCGGCGTTATTATCGATTACTGCACCAAAAGATGCATTAGAACGGGTGACCTCAGTGGCTGCAAGTGCTGCGGTCCCCGAAATATCTGATTCACTGCCCCCAATTGTCTCACAGCCCATAACCTCACAACCAATAGCTGCAAAAAGCTTGATGGCAGTTTCCTGAACGTTCGCAGGACTGCAGATGAAAACTCTGTATTTATTCTTTTTAATTTTATCTGCATCCACACTTTTACACAGGCTGGAAATATAAGCATCGGTTAGACCCGGCATGTAAGTGGTCACACCGACATTCTGTTTATTTGTTCTGGTAAAGTCCTCCCGTTCGAATAAATTCTCAATCTTTCTCTCCAANATCTCTGGAAATTGCCGCCCCATTACTGGAAAAAAACGTTATTTGCACTACTTCATGGTCAACCCCCGATGATTTGATATGCACTCCGCCCCCTACCCCGGCAGCCTTCACTGCATACCGGTGCACTGGGGTCAATAAATCTCCGCCGTCAATAACATCCACGCCCACTGACATTAATCCGGCTTGTACTGCAATCTTAATCATCTTAGTCCCTTTGAGCTGATCAGAACTAATCAGAATCGGCAAATCCGTTCCCTGCACTGTCCCAAATACCGCCCCCAGCTTGGCTGCACATTCCGGTGTAAGATTAACGTTCACTCTGCCGGATACCCCGTCACTGCCGAAAAGGTTGCGGCAGGCAGTATTGCCCCAAATCAGATGATCATTCAGCACTGTAGAACGTTCTACGGTTTTATGGGGCCAAACCCTGGTTTCCGGTCTGATTCGGGCATTACCTTCAATAGTGCAGCCATCACCAATAACGGCTCCTTCAAAAATCANTAGCCCTGTCCTGCACAGTTACCCTGTTACATAACACCGCCCCCCTAACTTCTGCGAACTTGCCGATATAAGTACCGTTCCAGATAAGAGACCTTTTCAGGGAAGCACCGTTATCGATGATNACAGTTATTACCCAATACAGCATAAGGACCCAGCACAACACCTTTGCCAATGCTGCAGTTGTCGCCTATTAACACCGGGCCATTGATGACCGCAGTTTCATCAATCCGGCAGTTTCGCCCGATAAATATGTCTTTCTTTAGCGCCCCCCCTCTGCGGGGATCGCCGTNAAGCAGTCCACCATTGAGCTGTCCGCCTTGTAGCTGAACAGCTACTTTGCCCTTCAGACAATCAAAATGGGCTTCCTGGTATTGCTTATGATTGCCGATNGTCGCACCAATAACCGTTCAGGCTGACACCGAATAACGGCATCTGCTCTTTAAGAATAAATGGAAACAGGTCTTTGCTGAAGTCATATTTTACGCCTTCCGGAATAAACTTCAGGATCTCTGGTTCCATAATATATATTCCGGTATTCACAGTATCACTGAACAGCTCACCCCAGCCGGGCTTTTCCAAAAACTGCCTGATCTGTCCGGTTTTCTCCGTGATTACCACCCCATATTCCAAGGGTACTTCTACGGGAGTCAGCACCAGGGTAACCAAAGACTTTTTAGCCCGGTGAAATTCCAGGGCTTCACTCAGGTTAAAATCTGTTAAGGCATCACCGCTAACCACAATAAATGTTTCTTTGATGAATTCCTGGGCATTTTTTNACACTACCGGCAGTTCCTAAAGGTTTTTCTTCAATGAAATAATTCATATTAACTTCATAATCTGAACCTTCCCGANAAGTGGTTAATTATTTCCTCAGGNCATGTATTGCAGTGTTACTCCGATGTCAGTGATTCCATGTTTTTTCAGCAATTCCACAGCATATTCCATCACAGGCCTGTTTAGAACAGGAACCATCGGCTTTGGCCGGTCACATGTAAGAGGCCGCAGACGAGACCCTTCTCCACCGGCCATTATAATTGCCTGAACCATAAATATAATACCTCCTTTTAAGTGNAAGTGGTGATTCTCCACTTCTAGTGTGTCCGCTGGCTGAAAATACCGATTTTCCCGATCCCTTTGATCTTGTCATATAAAGCCGAAATAGGGTCAGATGCCATCCAGGTATCGGTATGCCAGTTGCTTTTTGCGGCTTGTCTGATGACATTTTCATAAACACTGGCAGTCCGCCCGGCAATATTGGACCAGCTATACCGGTTCCTGGCCATCTCATATCCATTTTTCCTCAACCCTTCTGCCAGATTCTGGTCTCCCAACACAGCCATAATGTTATCAGCCAGGGAATCAGGAGAACCCACATAGCATTTTAACCCATTAATACCATGTTCCAATATTTCCCCAAAACCACCAGTATCAGATACAACCACCGGTGTTCCGGCGGCCATCGCTTCCAAAGCCACTATCCCAAAGGGTTCATAGAGGCTGGGGAAAACTGCGACAGTGCTCTGTTTATACAGTTTATTCCGCATTTGATCATTTACGTAACCGGCAAAATGCATACGATGCTCCAGTCGAAGGTCTCTGACTGCGGCCCGCAGATGTTCCTCATAAGGTCCTGTTCCTGCAATAATAAACCTTGCTTCAGGAAATCTGTTCAATATTTTGGGGGCTGCCTCAATTAAGACCTGGACACCTTTCTCCCTCACCAAACGGCCAATAAAGAAAACATATTTCTCATTCCCCTGGATATTCCTAACTTTTAATTGACTGTCACCAACATTCACTCCATTTGGAATAACTACCATTTTATCGTCAGGCACCTGAAAAAAACCACCTAGTTCACGTTTCATATAAGAACTGCAGACAATGACCTGCCAAGCCTCATAAGTCAGCCACCATTCCACATCACTGATATATCTCTGGTTTTCATTATGCAAGCCATGGTTTCGCCCGTACTCGGTCGCGTGGATAGTCGCAACCAGGGGCAGTTGAAAAGCGTGCTTGAGAGCTCGCCCGGTATACGCTACCAACCAGTCATGAGCATGAATAATATCTACGTTTTTAATAGTGTTTATTAAAGTCACAGCATATTCTAAAAGGCTAAAGTTTAAGTGCAGTATCCATGTCCGAAAATCCGGGGCTGACAAGCTATAGGTATTGATCCGATGTACCTTCACTCCATCAATTTCTTCATATGGCTCTACATCGTTTCCACCTATAGTTAAGACATGGACCTCCAACCCCTGCCTTACCAGAGCCCGGGACAGATTGCTGACATGCTCAGCTAANCCGCCTACATTTTTGGGCGGATATTCCCAAGACAGCATCAGTATCTTCAATATTACTGACCCCCTTCATATTTCTTATCGGACTTATTGTACCTTGCCCGCAAAATGTTTATTCGTACCAATTGCAAWSTNWTARARWKTRWACCAGCAGGGGCTATAATCGTTTTCAAATAAAAATCGGGAGCCTCCCCGCAAAATTTTCTTTACGCGGCACTCCCGATCTAATAGATTCACTAATATATATTTAGTTATATAGAACTAGAACCTTCCATTATGAATCTCATAACTCCAATTGAGCCCATTATTATTATCCCAGTTGAAGGCATTATCCCGGAAACAGAAGTTTAATCTGGAAGGATCTTTAATCTGCATAGTCTGTTCCCAGCCTCTGCCTGTGTGCAGCATTTTCAGCTCGCTGACATTATGCCAATTATAGCTATCACCAAAACCCATTTTCAAGTAGACTTCCTGGGCACCGGATTGAGCCAGCAGGCCATTATAAACTATGTTAACATGTTCACCCACAGTAATCGGTGTGGGGTAAACATTTACGCCTCCCACATTGGCCATCCCATCCCTGCTGCTGTGATCCACATGAATATCGTGATAATTATATTGCACGGAAATTCCTCCTAAGTTCAATTTTTTTCTACACTTAGTATTCATAGAACTTCCGTTTTTTATTTCTGGTAAATAATTATAACTCTGACAGCCTGACTACAGATTTAACCAGGCTCTCCACAGTAGCTACATTATATGGTGAATCTATTCTTAGTCCCCCGGCCATTAACCGGTCAAAGGCATTTTGGGCTTTTCGGGTGACGCTGTTGATATAACTTTGGGCACTAAGATTTTTTACATTTGGCTCCAGAACCATCAGGTTATTGCCGGCTCCGATACATCCTTTATAGAGGATTAAGCCTAAAAGCTTATTTTGTTCTTCCATCACAATTGCACTGTGGTGAAGCTGGGATAAGGTATCAACCTGGGAGTAAAAAGTGTTGTAAATATTGTAGGCTTCCTGCTTGTTCCCTGCCATATAGAGTGCCCAGGCATATTGTTCGGTGACCTCCTCGTTGCGAATAGGGGAATTATAAATTTCAGTCGATAATTTTAAACCTTCCTGATATTTCCCGGTATCGGTCAGAACTTTAGCCAGCGCCAGTTTCTTAAAAGAGTCTGCAGGGTTAATATTCAAATGGGCCTGCGCCGCCCGCACATAATTCTTCTTTTCTTCATCGTTTAACCCTTCCATCTGGACTTTGTAATCATAAGCTTCCACCAAAGTCTCAACCAGCTTTTCTTTCGGTGAATCCAGCGCATACACCGATGCTTTGACGATTGCTTTAGCGTCGGGGCCGGTAATGATTTCATAAGCCTCTTCCCCGATGATGATGGCATCATTCCAACTGCCGGCGTTAATACGCTCGACCATCTCAACAATTTTATCGTCAATTTGTTTAACGATTTCCTCCTTGGGCTTAGTGATTTCAGCTTTTTTCTCATAAACAGTTTCAGAAACCACTTCCTTTTCAGCCCAAGGGTTCCATTTCCTTACATCAACTGCACATCCGGAAACCAGAAACACGAATAATACTGTAATGGTAGCCAGGAACATTTTCGCTTTCATTTTTAGGGACCCTCCTTTTTGATAAATAGAGTCCTGATGAATAAACCAAAAAACCAGCCTGACTCGACAAATAGCCGAAGACAGACTGGTCATGCTTAACCCGTAAACTTCGGCAACCCGGCTACCGTAGGAGAGTGGTGAGTGGAGAGCGGGGAGTGGGGAGTGTTAACTGTCGGGAAATTAAGATTTCTCCAGTTTTCACTCACCACTCTCCACTCCTCACTCCCCACTTCCTTTAGGCCCGTGGCTTTGCGTCCCCGCCTTTCGACGGGTTTGCCTTTTTCGGTTTTTCAAAAAGGACTTCTTAAAATTAGAAACTTCTTTTAATATATCGTTAAAAACCGCAAAAAACTTTAGATAAAGTGAAACTTACAATCGGTTAAAATTAGAGGTTTTTAATCAATTCATCAGCGAATTGAGAACATTTTACTTCCCTGGAGCCTTCCATCAACCTGGCAAAATCGTAGGTGACAACTTTACTGGCGATAGTTTTTTCCATTGATCTGTAAATCAGGTTGGCGGCTTCGAACCAGCCCATGTATTCGAGCATCATCACACCTGATAACAAAACGGAACCTGGATTAACTTTGTCCAGACCGGCATACTTGGGAGCAGTTCCATGGGTAGCTTCAAATACCGCATAGCCTGTATCATAATTAATATTTGCCCCGGGAGCAATCCCGATTCCGCCAACCTGAGCGGCCAGGGCATCGGAAATATAGTCTCCGTTCAGGTTTAATGTAGCAATCACATCATATTCAGCTGGTCTGGTCAGGATCTGCTGCAAGAATGCATCAGCTATAACATCCTTGACAATGACTTTGCCTGCTTCAACAGCTTCCTTTTGGGCCTCATCGGCAGCCTGGCTTCCCCGTTCAGCTTTAATCCGGTCATACTGGACCCAGGTAAACACCTTATCGGCAAATTCCTTTTCAGCCAATTCATAGCCCCAGTTTTTAAAGGCGCCTTCCGTAAATTTCATGATATTGCCTTTGTGCACCAGGGTTACACTTTTCTGATTATGTTTAATAGCATATTCAATAGCAGCCCGCACCAAACGCTCACTGCCTTCCCTGGAAACAGGCTTAATTCCTATTCCGGAGGTTTCGGGGAAGCGTATTTTCTTAACACCCATTTCTTCGATCAGAAAACCGATAATTTTTTTAACCTCAGCACTGCCTTCGGTCCACTCAATCCCGGCATAGATATCTTCAGAATTCTCTCTGAAGATTACCATATCTACCAGCTCAGGGTTTTTCACCGGTGACGGCACCCCGTCAAAATACCGGACAGGCCGGAGGCATACATAAAGGTCAAGTTCCTGCCTCAGGGCCACATTCAGAGAACGGATTCCCCCGCCCACCGGAGTGGTCAGCGGTCCTTTGATGGCAACTATGTATTCGGTTATGGCCTTTAAAGTATCAACAGGCAGCCATTCAGCATAATTGTTAAAAGCCTTCTCACCGGCATAGACTTCAAACCAGGCAATCTTTTTCTCACCGTTGTAAGCTTTGTTTACAGCCGCATCAATTACCCTGGAAGCAGCAGCCCATATGTCAGGTCCGGTCCCGTCTCCTTCAATGAAAGGAATTATCGGATTGTCAGGCACCGTAAGCCGTCCATTTTCAAAGGTAATCTTATTTCCCTCTTTTGGCATATCATACTTTTCAAACAATGACATACTATCACCTCTATATCTTTTTGTTCTTGAAAACACCTAGTAAACATTTTACCCTATAAAGCCATATAAATCCACAAAAAAAGATGACTCAGGAGTCGTCTTATAAATTTTAAATATTAAAATATTACCACAGAGACCACAGAGGCACAGAGAAAAAGTGCTGATTACAGACTTATTCTTTAAACAGGATTATTCTTAATTGCCAAGATATTGAAATTGTGAGCTCGAAGAATTAGAAAGAAAGCTAAAAAATGTTATTAATAATCAGCAGTCTGTCTCTGTGCCTCAGTGTACTCTGTGGTGTCGTTATATATTTTTTAGGCAACCGAAGCTAAGCGTTCTGTGCTTTTCTCATGATTTCACTATATATGTACACTAACTCCTTATCAAAAAGGGATCTTTTCAGACCTACGGCTGTGGACCTGATTTTGGGCAGCAGGTCATTGGCTTCTTCCTCAGTCAGTTGTATTCCATATTCAGCAAATTTGACCATCAAAGATTTGGACCCCGAATGCTTGCCTATGACGATCTGTCTTTGCAGGCCTACTTCTTCCGGAGCAAAAACCTCGTAAGTTTTGGGATTCTTAATTGCGCCATCAGCATGAATACCCGATTCATGAGCAAACATGTTGGAACCCACAATGGCCTTCCAGGCCGGTAATTCACGACCTGAGGCCAGGGATACATATTCAGCAAGGTCACGGAACATCTCAGTCTTAAAGCCCAAGTCAATCCCTTCAATATGCTTTAAAGACATCACAACTTCTTCCAGAGCGGCGTTTCCGGCCCGCTCTCCCAGCCCCATCACAGTCACTCCCACATGGGTGGCTCCAGCCTTGATACCGGCCAGGGCATTAGCCGTAGCCATGCCAAAGTCATTATGGGTGTGCATTTCGACATTAATACCCACCCGCTCACGTAACATTTTAATCCTCTCATAAGTTGTAAAAGGTTCGAGAATTCCTATTGTATCACAGTAACGAAGTACGTTAGCACCGGCGTTCCTGGCCTCTGTGGCATACTGAACCAGAAAATCCATATCACTCCGGGAAGCATCTTCGGCATTAACTGAAATATATACTCCCTCTTTTTTGGCAAACTCAACGGCCTGAACCATTTTCTCCATTACCCATTCCCGGGTTGTGTTCAGCTTATGCTTTATATGAATATCTGAGGTTGACATTGAGATTGCAACCGCATCAACACCGCAGTCTATGCTGTGCTCAATATCAGAAACCACAGCCCGGTTCCAACCCATAATTTTAGCCCGCAATCCTAGTTTCACGATTTCTTTAACAGTTTTTTTCTCGTCTCCGCCCATCACCGGAATACCGGCTTCTATCGTATGGACCCCAACTTCATCTAACAATTGGGCTATCCGCACTTTTTCTCTGTTGGCAAAAACCACTCCGGCAGTTTGTTCTCCATCTCTCAAAGTTGTGTCCACAATAGTTATGTTGGAAGTACTCATAAACACTTCTCTCCCCTTCTCGAATCTTATACATTGGTACTCTACCAAAAGAGCCATCTGTATCAATTGTACCATGAAAACAGATCTTTGAGAAGGGTTAAAATTGTAAATAACCAAGCTTACAGCTGTTATCTTTTTTAGAGCAAATAATAATTGACACCTTAAGCAAGGTGCCAATGTATGCATTTCTTATAAAGTAACATTCAATTGTTCCATGACGTTACTGATCTTATTGAATACCGTAGTTTTGTCTGAACCTGCAAACAATAAACCGACAGCCCGTTTTTCTTTATCCAGCACCAGTGCTCCGCTGTCCCCGCCCTGGGACATTGGTGTTGCTATAATCTGGTCATGGAAAACAGCCTCTTCTCCATCGCCCATATCCACCTGTACCGTGGCATTTATAGCTTTGATGACACCTTCTGTGACACCGGTGGTACGACCGCTTTTAGTTACTTCCATCCCGACCTCGGGCTCGGCAAACCCTTTTACATCCCCGATTTCCAATATCGATGGGTTGAGTGCTTCCGGATTAACGGGTTTGGCCAGCGCAGCATCAATTGTATTGCCTTCTTCACTTTGCCGCATGACTTTTACTTTATATTGAGGAGCCAGGAACTGGCACAGTGCATTGGCCCAGAATTCAGCTGAAGCGGCACGGGCACAGGAAGACTGGGTAAATACCTTTTCGATGGGTGAGAACTTATACAGCCTGCCGATGATGTCCTTCTCCAAACTTCCGCCGTCATGTGGACCCGGTAGTAAAACAGGGTCGCCCACCTTGGCTCTATTATCCTTACCATTGGTTCCATTAGCCAATACATGGTTGTTGGATAAAATCAACAGTTCTCCGGTCCGGCGGTCCTTTACTACTGCTCCAAAGGTACCTGCGGTAATTTTATAATGCCCAATGCTTCTGCCCGGTTGAGCCGGGCCGCTTCTGTCAGTCCTCCCTAAAAGTCTTAATTCACCAACTTCAATGACATCTGTGATAACACCGTCAATCTGTTTTGGCACCACATGGCGAGCTTCCAGTTCAGTCTCCGGTAATTTGTGTTTTACCAATACTACTACCCCCATCTTAGGGGCCCCGGTCGTAACTGCCATTGATTGTTTATAACCAATTCCTACGCCGATTACATTTTTCATGGAAAGCAGTTTTTTCTTATTTTTCTGGAGAGTTACGTAAATATTCTCCATGTTCTGTCTTCCCCCTTCCAAAGGACTACACTTCTCGTCTCAAAATCACTACATTATATGCACTAAATACGGAAGAGGGAATGACATGACAGGTCAGTTTAAAATATTTATATATAATTACCAGATAATTGTACCAAGACAACTCTGTAGAAATAACCTGACTATTGTCAAAACATATTTATCACAAATCCAGATATAATATTACTGTAAAGCCTTAGATCCCCCGCAGTCCAGAGTCTGAAGGAGGAACTGTATTGGAAAACAACCCGGTAAAATACGGAATCGACCGCTGTCCGGCTACAAAAAATCTAACCCAAGCAGCATTCTGCCGGCAGTGTGACTTTCGCAGACATGAACAGCATGACTGCTGTGAATGCACCTATTTTAATTTCATTAAAAAGGCCAATGAGCGAAAAGAATACCATCGGGTACATTAAAAAATGCGCCCTTTGATCGGTTCCCCGGCTCGCACCGGGTGAAAAAGGAAAAAGGGCTATCCCGCTTTAATAGCAGAACAGCCCTCAGCCGTTTTCCTATAATTATTACTGCATTTTCTCTCTCAGTAATTTATTGACCATTTCGGGGTTAGCCTGGCCCTTGGTTGCCTTCATAACCTGACCGACCAGGAAACCGATGGCTCTTTCATTCCCGCTCTTAAAGTCTTCGACGGGCTGAGGATTTTTGGCTATGACCTCATCTACAATACCTTTTATGGCCCCTTCGTCGCTTATCTGCTTAAGGCCTTTGGCCTCAACGATATCCTTAGGTTTTTCGCCTTTTTCCGCCATATCTTTGAAGACATCCTTAGCAATTTTCCCGCTGATTACACCCTGATCAATCAATTCCACCAATTCCGCCAGGTTGGCAGCCGGGATAGAAAATTCTTCCGATTCGGTAGAGAGCCCGGAGGCATTGACAAACTTAAGCAGTTCACCCATTACCCAGTTGCTGAGGGCCTTGGCATTTTTGGTATACCTCAGCCCCTCATCGAAATAATCAGATATCTGTTTAGACCCGGTTATTACTTCAGCATCGTACTCCGGCAGGCCGTAATCCCTGACATATCTGTCTTTTCTGGCACCAGGCAGCTCAGGCAGGGTTAGTCTGATTTTTTCCACCCATTCCGCCGAGATCAACATTGGTACCAGGTCCGGATCAGGAAAATACCGGTAGTCATGGGCCTCTTCCTTGCTGCGGAGAGACAGGGTGATGCCCTTGGCATCGTCCCATGTTCTGGTTTCCTGAATAACCCTGCCGCCGTCTTCAATGACCTCGATCTGACGTTCTACTTCGTATTCCAGTGCCTTCTGCAGAGCTTTAAAAGAGTTCATATTTTTCAGCTCGGCCCGGGTGCCGAATTCCTTTTGACCCATAGGACGCACAGACACGTTGGCATCACAGCGTAAAGAGCCTTCTTCCATTTTGCAGTCAGATACCTCGGTATATTCCAAAATTGCTTTCAGCTTTTCCAAATAAAGCCGGGCTTCCTCCGGAGAGCGCAAATCTGGTTCCGAAACAATCTCCACAAGGGGGACACCGGTCCTGTTGTAGTCTACCAGGGAATATTTTGATGAGGCTATGGTTGCTCCCTGGTGCACCAGTTTACCGGCATCCTCCTCCATATGAACCCTGGTCACCCCGATCCTTTTATGCTGTCCGTCGACTGTAATCTCCAGGTGACCAAGCTCCGCTATGGGCAGATCATACTGGGAAATCTGATAATTTTTGGGCAGGTCGGGGTAATAATAATTTTTCCTGTCAAATTTACTGTATTCTGCGATTTGGCAGTTTAAAGCCAGTCCGGTTTTGATCCCGAATTCTATAACTTTTTTATTGGCTACCGGCAGCACCCCTGGCAGCCCTAAACAAACGGGACAAACGTGGGTGTTCGGGTCCCCGCCGAATTCGGTAGATGAACAGCAAAAAATTTTAGACTCTGTTTTTAGCTCAGCATGGACCTCCAGACCAATAACTACCTCATATTCTATGGACATATATTTATCACCTCTCTACAGGGTAGGTTTAACGTCACGGTGCTCGGTATTTTGTTCAAAAGCATGGGCGGCCCGGAACAGAGTGCCTTCACCAAAAGGCTTGGCCATCAACTGCAATCCAACAGGCAGCCCGTCAACAAATCCGCAGGGGATAGATATGCCCGGGATTCCAGCCAGGTTCACTGATATGGTGAAAATATCAGAAAGATACATCTTCATTGGATCATCTGTCTTATCCCCCACCTTAAATGCTGTGGTCGGAGCAGTTGGCGACAAAATAACATCAAACTTCTCAAAGGCCCGGTCAAAATCCTGCTTAATCAGGGTACGAACCTTCAGGGCCTTGAGGTAATACGCGTCATAATACCCTGAACTTAAGGCATAGGTGCCCAGCATAATCCTTCTCTTGACCTCACTGCCAAAACCTTCAGCCCTTGTCCGCATAAACATAGTGACAATGTCTTCAGCTGATTCATCCCGGTATCCGTAGCGTACACCGTCATACCTGGCCAGGTTGGAGCTGGCCTCGGCAGGTGCCAGCAGGTAATATACAGGAAGGGCATATTCTGTATGAGGCAAAGAAGTTTCTGCACAAACAGCACCCAATTCTTCAAATTGCTTAATAGCCTTGCTAATAAGTTTTTCAACCCCGGGGTCAGTTCCTTTAACAAAATACTCCTTGGGGATACCTACTTTCATTCCTTTTACATCACCGGTCAAAAATTTAGTGTAATCAGGGACATCAAACTCAGCAGAAGTCGAATCTTTGGTGTCATGTCCGGCTATCACATTTAAAACCTGGGCACAGTCAGCCACATCTTTGGTGAAAGGCCCAATCTGGTCCAATGATGAAGCAAAGGCAATCAAGCCATACCGGGAAACAGTGCCGTAAGTCGGCTTCAGTCCTACCACCCCGCAAAATGAAGCCGGTTGACGAATCGACCCCCCGGTATCGGAACCCAGGGAATAAATAGTTTCGCCGGCAGCCACCGAGGCCGCACTGCCGCCGCTGGAACCACCCGGCACGCAGTTAATATCCCAAGGATTACGGGTGGCAAAAAATCTGGAGTTTTCAGTAGAAGAACCCATCGCAAATTCATCCATATTAGCCTTCCCGATAACCACGGCTCCGGCATCATTGAGCTTTTCAACAACAGTGGCATTGTAGGGCGGGACAAAATTATGCAACATTTTTGAAGAACAGGTAGTCAAAACCCCTTCAGTGCACATATTATCCTTGATGACCACCGGGATGCCTTCCAGAGGCCCGATTTTCTCACCCCGGGAGATTTTGTCATCAACTTCCGCCGCCTTGGTCAGGGCTTTTTCCCTGGTGAGGGTGACAAAAGATTTAACTTTATCTTCAACTTCATCTATCCTTTTATACACCGCTTCCGCCAGCTCAACTGAACTAATTTCTTTATTAGTCAGCTTAGCATGCAGTTCATGGGCGGTTAACTCATTAAGTCGCAACTTTTCATCCCTCCTGTTATACAATCTTAGGGACCTTAAAATAGTTCCCTTCTTTGGCCGGGGCGTTGGCTGTGGCTTTTTCGTTTGCTATATGTTCACCGACGCGGTCTTCCCGGAATACGTTTTTGAGGGGAAGCACATGGGCTGTCGGAGGGACATTTTCGGTATCCAGTTTATTCAAAGCCTCCGCATATTCTAAAATGGCACTCAGCTGAATAGCATACTTGTCCTTTTCTTCCTCAGATAATTCCAGCCTGGCAAGTAAAGCAACATGTTCGACCTGTTTTTTGGTAAGCATTTCAAATCACCATCCTTGCAAGTTTCACTATATTTTATTATAACAAAATCGTGCTGTAATGACAAGTTTAGGAAACATCGCAAAAAAAAGCTCAAAATCCACCCAAGTTTTAACACGGGTAGTATTATAATTTCAGGGTACACTACACTCCGAAATATTTTCTTGGAGGTGTATTTATGTATCTAAGCAGTCATCGCGGAGAAGGGGATTATCTGCCATGGGCAGGGATAAAAGTAGAACCGGTCGGAGGCCACGGCAGTGATGTCAGGATTATCTATGATGGCCTTCTGGCAAAATCAGGTGCCCAGCAGGTATACATGCACACTGGTTTCGGCAAGCGCCGCAGCTGGGAAAAAGTTTATGACCACAGAATGGAACCAACCGGCCGGGGCTGGGAAAAAACTTTAAACATGGAAAACAAACAGCTCAATTTCTGTTTCAAGGACTGCGCTGAGAACTGGGACAACAACAGAGGCGAAAACTGGACCTATGTAGTTACCGACTAGAACAGAAGGAACTAAGAGAGCGCCCCATAAGCAATGCCTATGGGGCGCTCTCTTACTGTCTAATTAGTTGTCGCTGCCGAAGAACAACAGGACCAGAACCAGGAAAAGAACAAATGTGAAGTTTCCGCCTCCAAAGAATCCGCCGCCCATGCTTATACCTCCTTCGAAATTATGTCTTAAAATCTAAGGTTTCATCAACCTAATAAATAATATGAAAAAGCATTTTGAAAGGTTACATGGAACAGCACAGGCAGAAAAAAAATACAGGCCCCTTATAGATGGGGCCTGTATTTTAAAAATATCCGTACGGCCGAATAACACCACACCCTAATTTTTTGCCCGAAGCGCCCGCGGGCTGGGTCCGATAATCATCGGGGCTCTGATGAATAACAACTGACTTACCTATAATATTTTGTACTTTAAACTTGTCTGTAAAAAACCACATCACCGCCTGCCCCCGGTTAGAGAACAAAACTGGAAAATCCCCGGCATGATTGCCATGCAGCTGATTGGTGGGATTCCAATGCCCGCCGGTACCCGGGAAAGGATCTTCAGCCGTACCTGGACTACAATCACCATATTCATGGATATGGAAACCATGAGGCCCGACCTGGGGCATGCCATTCCCAGCCGGTCTATAGTTAGGCAGCCCGTTCACAGTTACGTAAACATTAACCCCACCGGCTGCATCCGTAAACCATACCATTCCGTTCAACCCTGGTGCCAGGGGGCCTCCGATTATCTGGGAAAAAGCCATATTTGGGCTGGGGTAAAGCTGCTGAGAGTTATAATCTGCAGGCTGCCAGGTATTTTCCTGGGAACAGCATGGCCCGTTGTTTTGATTAATCATGGGTTAACCTCCTCTCCTAACCGTGTTACTAAGGATAAAGATTTTTTGTATTACATAATACGTTGACAGTCTAAAAAATGTTAAGAGAAACCTAAAAGTTGAAGTCATCTTTTTAATAAATTATCCCCGGCCTTATCTCAGCATTATTTTCCAACCCAGACAATTTTGTAAAAAAAATTATATGCACAAACAGGGAATTATCATTCAGTGTCGAAATAATTCCAATAAAGGTGGATGTTGTCAATGAGAAATTATTTTACAAAATTAATGAACTTGCTTACAAAAAATTGGGTCAAATTATTAATTATTATTCCAGTGATATCCATTGGCTTTCTTACCCAGGAAACAGCCAGATCTATGGACAATCCTAGATCTTGTAACCTGTGCCATTCTATGCAGTCCTATAATAACTCCTGGCACGCTTCTTCTCATAATGCAATAAATTGCACTTTTTGTCACAACGATTATCCAATTTCAGTTCCCCAGCCTGATACAATCACTGTCAAGAAATATCTTTTAACCACCAACAAGGTTGTCAGGGTTTTCGGGAAAAGCGTTGATTATCTTGCTGAAAAAGTACCTGTTGCCGATGTTTACCTCAAAAATAAAGCTACGGTTCTACGCATGTACTACAACATGTACCAGGGAAAAACCGTTAGTCCTTGGAAAAACTGCGCGATTTGCCACCAAGACCTTTTAGCTGCTAAGGGCCCCGATCACTACGGCCACTATAAACACATGGAAAATGGTCAGGCCGAATGCAAACGGTGCCATGACGGATTGGTCCACGGAAAGCCGGCCCAAGCGTCCTGGATGGACTGTTCTCTATGTCATAGCACGCCGCCTAAGCCGGCTTCCCATCAGTCGATAGACTTCGACATAACACATGGCCAAGATTACAAAAACCAGAAGTCCTGTGCTTTATGTCATCCTGGCGGCATTAACCAAAAGCTCTGTATAGATTGCCACAAAATCAATTTGCCGCACGTACCCGAATATAAGACCATACATATTCAGGAAATTTCTAAGGTGGGAATTTCCAACTGCATGAATTGTCACAAGCAGCAGGCTGCTGAGGACAAGCCGGCTTCTACTGCCTGTGAGTCATGTCACGGCAAAAAAATGCCGCACGATAAAAACATTTTGCAAACACATCCCAGCCTAGCCAAAAAAGAGGGGGTGAAAATGTGTTCTTACTGCCACCAGACGTCCCCTGCTCAGAAGGATATGGCCCCATCCTGTATTGCCTGCCATAAGGTAGAAATGCCTCACCCCCAAAATTGGATGTCGGCTCATCCAAGTTCAGTTTATGCCGCAGGAAAAAATGCTTGTATATTTTGTCACTCACCAAGTAACCCGGTCAACCCTAGAGGGCCCACATCGATTCTCAATTTCTGCAGCAATTGTCATACAACAAAGGTGCTGCACTCGGCAAATTGGAGACTCGACCATCAACAAAAAGTAGATGTTTTAAAAAACTCAGACAAATGTTTTCTTTGTCACTCTCAGGACTATAAACAAGGCCACTGTATTTATTGTCACGAAGGTTGATTTAAGAATTTAGAGTACTTCCGTATTTGTAAAAAAACACAAAAAGCAAACTTAGGAGTGATATAAGTTGGCAAAATTAAAAAATGATAATAAAGAAAAGTTACCTATATATTATCCCATTGTTATCACATTATTAGTAATATTTATAACAATCTCCGGCTTCCTTACCATCAAAAAATACATCTTCAAAGACCCCATCGTCTCTATGGAGGAAACCAAATTAAAGACTTTAGGAGAAGCTGTCACAAGGAACCCCGATAATGTCTCAGTTAGACTAAAACTGGCATATGAACTTCAATTGCTTCAGGATTTTGATCAGGCTAAAAAGCAATATTTAGAAGCCTTAAAATTAGCCCCCGAAGATTTGGCTGCTAACTACAACCTTGGCGCAATTGCCGTGGAGCAAAAAAACTATGATGAAGCCGAAAAATATTTCACTCAAACGCTGGCCCTTGAACCAAATCATGTTCTGGCCGCTTATGGACTTGGGCAAATGTATTTTACCCAGAAAGAGTTTGATAAAGTCGTAGATACTGTGGATCCTGTATTAAAATCTAATCCTGAAAATGCCAGCCTCCATTCTTTAAAAGCCAAATCTCTGGAAAAACTAGGCAAAATAATGGAAGCAAAAACCGAATACAGTACAGTCCTAAAATATATTCCAGATGATAAAGACACAAATGAAGCATTAAAAAGACTTAAATAACTGAAAGGGTGTTTAAAATGAGCAAGAAAGCTATAGCAAATATAACTATTATTATTCTTCTATGTACTCTAGGCCTTTTTGGATATGTCTACCTAAATGTTCCCACCTCAGGCTCCGGAGGAATTGTTTCAACAAACTCAAAAAATATAGGTCAGATTAGTTTTAAGTTTTCTGTATACGGTGCTGGTAAAGGGGACTACCCGCTCTTTGACAAACCTATGTCAGTAGCCACAGATAAAGATAACAATATCTATGTATCAGATACAAGTCATGACAGGATTATTGTATTTAATTCGCGAGGTCAATTTATGTTTGAATTTGGAACCCGCGGTGTAGCTTATCCGGCGGCCGGTGTGAAGGCCTCATGGGAGCCGGGGAAATTCAATTTCCCCTACGGGATAGCCATAGATGACCAAACCGGTAATATCTTTGTAGCTGACCTTGCCAACAAGAGAATTCAGATATTTAACAGTACCGGTAATTTTATCGACTGGTTCCCAAAAGGAGAATATGGCGGACAAGCACTTGATATAAACCCACTTTCAATTGCCATTAAGAAAGGCCAGGTTTATATAGCTAATCCTTACAATATTGTTATTTTTACCACTGACGGAAAATTTGTTAAGGATTTCGGGATGCCTGGTAATGAGCCTGGCCAGTTTAACCGGCCAAACGGTATCGCTGTAGATGATAACGGTACGGTTTATGTCTCAGATTCCCTCAATAACCGTCTTCAGGCTTTAGATCCTAACGGCAAATCAAAATGGGTTTTAGGTGAGCGTGTCGATGCTTCACAGGGCATGAACCCCGTTGCCAAAAAGGCCACATTTGAAATGCCCAGAAATATCGCAATTGGTCCTGATGGAAATATTTATGTGGTTGATGCCTTTGACTTTAGTATTAAAGTAGTATCCCCCGAAGGTAAATTATTGACCAATGTAGGTGAACGTGGAGTGGCAGACGGAACCTTTAATTTCCCAAGCGGCATTGCCATTACAAAGGATGGCATGATTTATGTCGTTGAAAAAGAAAACAACAGGGTCCAGGCGCTCCGCATTTCCAACGTTGAAGAATCAAAACAATAATTTTACATCGGGTGAATACATAATTTATTCACGGAAAGGAGGCGAAAAGGATAGTGAACAAAGGAACAAATAGTTTAAAAAAGGAGTGGAAGATTGTGAAAAAAGTATTGTTAACCCTGTCTTTAGTTTTATTTCTGTGCTTGGCCATTTCTGGTGCGGCTTCCGCACACATTCAGGGTGATAAAACAGTTGCTTCAGGTTCATGCACCGTTTGTCACCCCGCAAACACAGACAAGCAGGCTTATGGACCACACGGTGGTTATAGTGCAACCACCCAAAAATGCCAAACGTGCCACGGGCTGCACGACGCTGATTCACCTAACCTGCTACCTGGCGCCACAGTAACTGCTGTTTGCAATTATTGCCATGACTTAACAGGTACTAATTATGCTCCCTATTATGCCGCTGACCTGGCTGCTCCGGGAACCGAAATCAAAGCTGCTCACAGGACCTTTAATACCGTGAATGGACAAGTATATTTCAGCGATGACGGTGTTGGATCCTACGGCGGGGTACTTAGTGGGGCAGATCAACAAATAATCGGCGGCACCACTATTCCAGGTGGAAGCTCTACCGACGGTGGCAACAGCACTCTGGATACAAGTGCCCAAGGTGCAACGTCTGGTAACACCTTTACTTGCAATAGCTGCCATACCCCCCACGGCTTAAGGACAGTTGATAATTATTTAGGCGAATCAAATGTTAAAATGGTTGCTGAAAAGAGGCAAACTGCCGGCGGAGCTGACCGTACACATGAAGAGCTTTATTTAACTAACCGTTTGCTGAGAAGCAATGTCAACGGCCAAACCGTTACTCAATATGGTACCGCATGGTGTGCCGCTTGTCACGCAGGCCGCAATAACATGCATACTGTTAATGGAGTTTACAACCACCCTGTTGACCAAAACGGACCTGGTTATGACTTCGAAACCGATGGCCGTAACCAGCTGGCAACACTGGGAACAAAAGGTCTTACACCGAATACAACCACTTATGGTACCGTATATTACAAGATCAGTGCGAATGATAGTGCAGATGTTAACTTCTTATATGACCCGCGCAGTAACAAATGGTTTACCGGTATTGCCATAGATTCATTAAACGGCGATGCCCCAAGGCCAGACGGTGCTGATACATCTATGTTCTCTGCAAACGGTGGCAATGGCCCCACTTGTACACAATGCCATGGTAACCCGCGTGACGTTAACAAAGCATACTTCACAGGTGCCTTCTTACAATTTAAAGAACCTGCAGGTGCTTATGAATATGCTTTCTACGAGCCGGAAGAAGGCCTTGGCGCTCCTGCAAGGAGAACATTCCCTCACTTGAGCACAAACAGTTACCTGCTCACCGGTACTGGTGATGCATTCTGCATGAACTGCCACGGTACCACCAACCTGCCTTAGTTTAAGATTAAACCAAAAAACTGCAGCCCTCCGGGCTGTAGTTTTTTTCTTTTTTAGGGTTCGATCACCCACTCAACTCTAATTCAGTTCACAATATTTGTTCACTGATAGACTTTTTGACGAACATTCTTTTTGTCCTTGTCAAGAGAAACTTGACTGATTGTTTTGTCCCCGTAAATAATCCAATGATTAAATTTCCTCATATCATATTCAATAACAAATAGATTTTCGCTCGTAGTTATCCTGGCTGTTATAATGGCTTGATTGTTTATTTCATTGAAGTATGGGTCAGGTTCAAATGTCCAGTTTTCTGTTTTTCCGATCTCCTTTTCCTTTTCGGCCAAAGTTTCTTCAAACTTTGTTAAAACCTCCGAACTTGGCTCGTAAACCGTGTAGTAAACTGCATTAGAAACCGCCTGATTTACTTTTTTAAAATCGTGTTCCTTCAGACCCTGTAAATAAGTGTCAAGCGCCTTTAAAGGTTCTTTAATCCCTGCGTCTTTGGTGAAAAACATTTTACCAGCTATGATAACAACAACCAATAAAACTAAACTGGAAATAATTAAAGCAGTTCTTCTTCTCATAAAATTTACCTCTTTATGCAAGATATTTCATTCACAATTAAAATTATACATTTTTTTTCGCCAAAGTACAATAAATAATGCATAACATCTCTAAAAATAGCCGAATTGCCGAATCACACCACACCCTAATTTTTTGCCTGATGCACCTGCGGGCTGGGCCCGATAACCATCAGAGCTCTGATGAATGACAACTGACTTACCTATAATATTTTGTACTTTAAAAATGTCAAAAAAACCAACTAAAAAGGTTGCTCTCCAAATATGATGGAGAACAACCTTTTTTTAACTGCTATGCTCTTCTGAAGCCAGTGAGTATATCACAATACCTTTTTGGCTTGTTTTTTCAATTCTACCCTGAGCAAAAAGCAGCTCCAGGTGCGAAATTGTTTCTGTAACTGCCGCCCGTTTCGTATGATCCGGCAGATCTGACCAGTTGGTCCCACCGGTGGACCAGGTCAGCTTTGCCGACACTTCATATGCATTCTTGGCCCCCTTTGAGAGAACTTCAATTATTTCTTGATTTCGGTCTCGATGGTGCTGTTTGATTTCTTCCACCCGTTCAGTCAGATTGCTCAGAACCTCGCCATGTGCCGGCAGGACTATTTCTACAGGCAGCTTTGATACACTGTTTAAGGTGCTCAGGTAATCCGCCAAAGGGTTGCTTATTGTTTGAACATGCATGCTGACATTAGGAGTAATTTCAGCTAAGACGTGGTCTCCTGAGAAAAGTATCCGGCGGTTAGGCTCATATAAGCAAATATGCCCCTGTGAGTGCCCCGGTGTCCAGATAACTTCCAAGTCAAAATCACCTAACTGAATACGTTCACCGCCCTGAACAACCATATCAGGTTTAGCCACCGCAACATAACCGAGCTGGGATAAGGAAGACCTTTGCAGAATCGGCCGGGTGGATTCAGGTACACCATTTAATCTCAGCCAATACCCCATTTCCTTTACCAGGTCGTCAATTTCAAGGAAACGCTGATGCACCAGGGCATTTTCTAACTCATGCATAATAATTTTAGCCTTTGTATGTTCGACTAACCGGCCGACCAGGCCAAAATGGTCCGGGTGGGCATGGGTGATGACGATATATCTGATATCGTCCCAACCAATGCCAATGCTCTTAATTTGATTAGTAAGACTGGCAAATGCCTCGTCAGTATTCCAGCCGGTGTCAATAAGCAGGCTTCCTTCCGAAGTCTTGATTAAATAAGCGTTCAGGTACTCAAGAGGGTTATCCGGAATAGGTACTTTTAAAAGGTAAATGTTAGGTCTGATTTCCAATATCCGCAACTCCTTTAATATAATTTTTACCATTGCCTAATTTACTGAATGTATTACTTAATCATCTCGCTAAACTCATTTTCATCAATTATCTTGACCCCCAGGGCCTGGGCCTTTTCATACTTAGAGCCCGGATCTTCCCCGGCCAGCACAAAATCGGTTTTTTTGCTCACACTGGAACTCACCCTGCCGCCCAACCGCTCGATTAATTCCTGAGCTTCTTTGCGGGTATACTGGTTTAAGCCACCTGTCAGGACAAACTGCTTACCCCGTAAGAGCAGCTCTCCTGCCTGAGCCTGCTCCTGAGTCATCCTGACCCCCGCCTGACCCAGTTTCTCCAGGAGCCTGATATTGTTCGGGTCTCTAAAATAGGCCGCAATACTGTCCGCCATCTTGGGCCCGATTTCCGGAATTGTTGTTAACTCCTCCACCGCAGCCGCCCCCAGTTTTTCCATGGTCCCAAAATGTTGAGCCAGAATTTTTCCTGCCCGCTCACCCACAAGCCGGATCCCCAGGGCAAATATCAATTGAGCCAGAGAATTCCCCTTACTTTTGTTAATGGCTGTTAACAGGTTCTCAGTGGATTTTTTGCCCATCCGCTCCAGATTGACGATATCCTCAAATTGCAGATAATACAAATCGGCAGCATCCCTGACTAGAGCAGCTTCCATTAAGGCAGTGACCACCTGCGGTCCCAGTCCTTCGATATCCATGGCATTACGGGAGACGAAATGAATAATCCCCTCCCGTTCCCGCCCCGGGCACCTGTCATTAGGGCAGCGCACCGCAACTTCACCCTCCACCCGCTGCACCCCGGTCCCACATACCGGACAATGGGATGGCATTGCAAAAATCGTCTCCCCACCGATCCGCTTTTCAGGCAGGACGCGGACAATTTCCGGGATTATGTCCCCGGCTTTATGAATCACTACATAATCTCCAATCCGGATGTCTTTGCTCCGGATGATATCCTCATTATGCACAGTTGCACTGCTTACTGTGGAACCGGCAACTTTGACCGGCTTTAAGGAAGCGGTGGGTGTCAGCACCCCGGTTCGCCCAACCCGGACATGAATATCCCTGATCACTGTTTCCGCCTCTTCAGCCGGAAACTTAAAGGCAATAGCCCACCTGGGACTTTTGCTGGTAGCCCCCAGCTCACCCTGCTGGTGCAGATTATTAACCTTAATGACCATCCCATCTATTTCATAAGGAAGCTGATGCCGCTTTTCACTCCAGGTCTGGCAGTACTCAATTACCTCATTTATATCAGGGAAGAGTTTAATATTTGGATTTACTTTAAAACCGAGGCTTCTCAGCTCATTCAAGCCCTCCAGGTGACCATCAAGGTCAAGGCCGTCGAGCCGCCCGATCCCGTATAAAAAGGCATCCAACGCCCTGGCTGCAGCCACCCGCGGGTCAAGCTGGCGGAGCGAACCCGCCGCGGCATTACGGGGATTAGCAAAAGTGGGTTCCCCTGCCTCTTCCCTTTCCCCGTTCAAACGGGCAAATTCCTTTTTGGGCATAAAAGCCTCTCCCCGCACTTCCAGGAGCGGAACCGGTTTTTTCAGCTTGAGAGGAATTGATTTAATGGTTTTCAAGTTTCCGGTAATATCTTCCCCAACCTCGCCGTCACCCCTGGTTGCACCTCTGACCAGGAATCCATCTTTATATAAAAGCGAGATGGCCAACCCGTCTATTTTCAATTCAACAACATATTCTACCTGTTCCCCGGGCAGACCGCCCCGCACCCGCCTGTCAAAATCCAGCAGATCAGCCTCACCAAAGGCATTACTGAGGCTCCGCATGGGGGCCAGATGGGTAACGGTGGAAAACCCCGCGGCAGGCTGACCGCCCACCCGTTGAGTTGGCGAATCAGGTAACGCCAGGTCAGGGCAAGCCCGCTCCAGCTCAATCAGCTGACCCATCAATTTGTCATATTCAGCGTCAGACACTGTTGGCTTGTCCAAAACATAGTAATTATAATTATGCTCATTAATCAGGTCAGTTAATTCCCGGATTTTTAGTTGGGCTTCATCCCGGTCCACTATCCTTCACCCTCCGTTGATTTTATAGCTTTTTTAATGGTGCATATTTTGCCACCAGGGTTTTGATCCCGATATTGGGGAAAGCCACACTGACTTCGGCATCCCCGCCGTCCCCCTTGACACTGACAACTACCCCCTGGCCCCATTTGCCATGTTCTACTTTGTCTCCCAGGGAGTAGGTGCCTATGGCTCCGGCAGCTGTGATTTGATTACTGGCTGCAGCAGTTTGAGTGGCTGCAGCTGGGTTCTGAGGCGGGGAGTAACCGCCTGTTCTGCCGGCAGGCATACGTTCCGCCGTTCCGCCTGTTCTGCGGCCTGCCCCGACATGGTGCAGGAGACTGGCGGGAATCTCCCTGACAAAGCGCGACGGAGGGTTATGCATGGAGTTTCCGTAGAGGTTTCTCTGCCAAGAGTTTACGAGATGCAGTTCCTCACGGGCTCTGGTAATTCCCACATAACACAGTCTTCGTTCCTCTTCCAGCTCAGCCTCTTCCATCAGAGAGCGGGAATGGGGAAAAATCCCTTCCTCCATCCCGATTAAGAACACAACGGGAAATTCTAACCCCTTGGCACTGTGGAGAGTCATCAGGATTACGGCATCAGAGCGGTCATCCAAATTGTCGATATCTGCCACCAGGGAAACCCCGGCCAAAAAATCTTCCAGGGTGCCTTCAACCGAACTCAGGTCATATTCAGCAGTTACTGTCAGAAATTCTTTAAGGTTTTCTAACCGGGTTTCGGCTTCCACAGATTTTTCACTTTCCAGTTCCTTCAGATAGCCCGATTTTTCCAGGATTTCCTGGGTCAGGGCCATGACCGGCAGCTCAGCTTTCCTCTGCCGCAATTCCTCTATCAGATTAATAAATTCACCTATAGGCTTGGTAACCCGGCCGGTCAGACCCGGTATTGCCTGAACACGGACCATGGCATCATAAAGGCTTATCCCATTCTCACGCGCATATTCGGCAATTTTAGCCAGACTGGTTTCTCCGATGCCCCGTCTCGGGACATTAATTATCCTCTGCAGACTAATCCCGTCAAATGGATTCATGATGACCTTCAGATAAGCCAAAACATCCTTGATTTCCTTCCGCTCATAAAACTTCTGGCCCCCTACAATAGTATAGGCCACATTATTTCTCATCAGAATCTCTTCGATCACCCTGGATTGGGCATTGGTCCGGTACAGCACCGCAAAATCCTGATACTTTCTGCTGTGCAGGTCATGTCCCTCCAGGATTTTTTGGGCCACATAATAAGCCTCCTGGTGCTCATCCTGGGCGGTAAACAATGATATCAGGGAACCGCCCGGATTTTCCGTCCACAATCTTTTTTGCTTGCGCCCACAATTATTGCTGATAACTTCATTAGCAGCTTCCAGGATGTTCCCGGTCGAACGGTAATTCTGTTCCAGCCTGATAACCTTTGCTTCGGGATAATCCCGCTCAAAATCAAGGATATTTTGGATATCCGCTCCCCTAAAGCGGTAAACCGATTGGTCATCGTCTCCCACTACACACAGGTTCCGGTGCCCGGCGGCTAAAAGTTTAACCAGCCGGTACTGGGCATGGTTGGTATCCTGGTATTCATCAATCAGGATGTATTGAAACCTGTTCTGGTAATATTCCAGCACTTCGGGATGCTGCTCAAAAAGGAGCACGGTTTTCATGATCAGATCATCGAAATCCAAAGCATTATTGGTTTGCAATCTGGCCTGATACAATTGGTACACCTTGGCTACTGTCTGCTGGAAATAATCATAGGCCTGACCTTCATAAGCCTTGGGACCCAATAGCTTATTCTTAGCCTGGCTGATTCCGGCAGCCAGAGCCCGCGGCGGAAAACGCTTATCATCTATATTAAGTTCTTTTAAACATTGTTTAATTAGGGTTTGTTGGTCAGCGCTGTCGTAAATTACAAAACTGCTGTCATAACCCAGGCTGCCTATGTCTTTCCTTAAAATGCGTACCGCGGCTGAGTGGAACGTACATATCCACATAGCTTCGGCCCGGTGTCCAATCAGGCTGCTCACCCGTTCTTTCATCTCACCGGCCGCCTTATTGGTAAAGGTAATCGCCAGGATATTATGAGGGGATACCCCTAGTTCTTTAATCAGGTAACCAATCCTATGGGTAAGCACCCTGGTTTTCCCGCTTCCCGCCCCGGCCAATATCAGCAGCGGCCCCGCACAATGCAGAACGGCTTCGGACTGTGGTGTATTCAATTGTTCTGTCAACTGCATTACTTGTCCTCCCCTTTTGTTCTATCTATTCATTCGCCCTCAAGCCGCCTGTTCCTTGTGGATAAAGTGAAACTTACTTCAGGTGGAGTTGCAAACTCCTCCTGAAGTTTAGTTGAACTTATCCAGGGGCTTAGCGCCACTTGTCTCCCGCTTACAAGAGCGGGAGTCTTAGTGGCGGTTAGCCATCGGATAATATCTCTATTTAAAACCTGGAATGAAAAAGCTGAGAACCAAAATTACCAGTACTCCCAGAGAAATTAGGGCATATTTTGTATCCCTCTCAATGAGCAAAAATGAGATAGCTGCAGCTAGAACCCCTACCACCGGGGTTGATAACAGCACAAGAATGCCAAGACCCATAATAGCATGCGGCTCTAATGCGGCAGCACCTGCCAAATAGGCCAACGGGCCGGTAACATCGTTCCGGAAATTAGCCGGCTCCCCCTTTACCAAGAGCAGTCCCAGACCGGTCGTCATCAGTAAAACACTCAATCCGGCTGCCCAGCTAAGGGCACCGGCAATTATTTTTTCTGGGTTCCGAACTTTATGTCTCACCTTTTCCACCCCTTTACGCAGTTGCTTTAGAGTCTATAGAGCCAGACCCTTTAATCCCATCTCAACAGCCACAAAAATAAAGATAATAATAAATATCTGTTTTAATATTCTGGCAGGCACTTGAGCATGGATCATGGTCCCTGCCGCCGCTCCGGCAAAAACACCCAGTGCCATAGGTACAGCCACCAGAACATCAATATGTCCCCGTGTAAAATATACAAATGCACTGGCGCAAGCGGTTACACCTACCATAAAATTACTGGTAGCTGCCGCAGTCTTGAGAGGAATTCCCATCAGCAGGTACATAACCGGAATCTTCAGCACTCCACCGCCAATCCCTAAAAGTCCGGATATTATCCCTGCGAGGCCTGAGAAAAAAAGCCCTCCCGGAATATTTTTAATTTTAGCAGCACTATGGTTAAAATTGTGACCTTTCGTCACCCCTGCACTGCCGACTGCGATTTCCTCCTGAATTCGGCTTGGCTGAACCCTTTCCTGTGTGTTTTTGCGAAGCATTGAATATGTAGTATAAAACATTAGAGCAGAAAACAGCAGGTAAAGAGCCTTTGAACCCACATACCCGGCAGCCACAGCTCCTGTGACAGCACCAACAGTAGTCGCCAATTCGAGTAACATGCCCAGCCTGATATCAGCCTTACCTTCCCGAATATATACCATGGCGGCACCCGTGGAAGTCGCAATAACTCCAGCCAGGCTGACCCCAATAGCCGTTTGAATCGGCAGCTTAAAAAGAATAGTTAAAACTGGAATAATAATAACACCGCCGCCCAAACCCAACAGAGCCCCTACGATTCCTGCCAAAAATCCGGTTACTAACAGCAAAATGGTAACCACATTAATTCTCCTTTTGTTTGGATGCCTAAAGCCTGCCCAAACATTATGTATCCAATTCGATTATACCACAAATAGCTCCAGAGTAAAAAAAGCTTGACCGGCACGATACTTGTCCACTCTCCACTCTCCTCGCCGCCAAAAAAATTAAAACGCCCTCTTTGGGCGTTATGTTACTTCACATTAGCAAGGCTTTGGGCAACTGCCCATTTGACATCCTGCCCGACCATTTCCGGGCTGCTGAATGTGATCTCTTTCTGACATTCATTGAAAATATTTATCAGCTCCGTCTCCGAAATACGGTTGAAGGCATCAACACATTCTGGACAGAATTGCGAAGATCTGCAATTAGCCAGCTCTTCCACGGCCCTTTCCAGGGGTAAGCCGGCTCTGTAAGGTCTATTGCTGGTAATTGCATCAAAAGTATCTGCTATAGCAAATATTCTGGCTCCCAGGGGAATTTCTTCCCGTTTCAGGCCCTTTGGATAACCATTCCCGTTATACCACTCGTGATGATACAGCACAACAGGTAAAGCAGGTGACAGAAATTCTATTTTTGAAACCATCTCGGCTCCGATGGTCGGATGGGTTCTCATAACTGCCAATTCCCGTTCATTCAGTCTGCCTGCTTTAAATAAAACAGCATCAGGTACGGCAAGTTTACCAATGTCATGCAGCAGAGAACCTAACCGGATGTTTTCCAAATCTATGCTGGTAACACCCATTCTTTTAGCAATTTCTGTGGCATACCTGATCACCCGGAAGGAATGACCCATTGTCCCGGTGTCCCTTTTATCAAGCATCATGGCAAGAGCGTTCAGGGTTGTCGAATAGTTGTTTTCAAGTCTGATTAAAGCCTGACTGAGCTTTTTATTTACTTCATCATAGACCAGAGCATTCTCTACGGCCGGCCCGATCTTGCTGGCAATTTCGGTGACCAGGTTGACTTCCCGCCTGAAAAAAACATGGGGCAGGCGGCTGCCTAAATTTAGGGTGCCAAAGGTTTTGCCCTTGCTGGTTAAGGGAGCGCGCAAGGCAGATCTGATGCCAGATTCAAGAAGCATTTCGTCCTCAATAAAACTGCGGTTTTCAGCCAGGTCATCTTCCACTATGGTATCACCCGTGTTTATTACCAGGGCCGAACCGCTCCCCACGTAAGGAACGTTCTTTGTCTGCAGGGCTGTTTCGGCATTGCCGTAAACCAACAGCTGGTCACTTTGAAACTGGTCCGGTATGATAATGCTGAACCGGTCAAAAGGTACAAGCTGTTTAAGCTTTTGCGCAAACAATTTATAGGAGAGTTCCAAATTGAGACCTGATCCAAAGGTTGAAATTACATCATCGATTTTTGCCCTTTCCTGAGCCTGGCCGGCATTTATCAGAGCCATGGAAGCCATTGTAGCCACCATGGCAGCCATTTCCTTTTGATTTTGAGACATTTCAGCAATTTCGAAAAGTATAAGTCCAACGGAATCTTTGCCTGAAATTAAAGGAGTTATATATAAGCCACTTTCATTCAATGGCATCGCTTCACAATAATTATCTTCACTATTGAAAATTGAAACATATTTATCGACAGAATTTAGAATATCAAGTGAATTAAGGACAATGGGCTCGCCTAATTTGGCTTTTAGTTCAAAGTCACCATTTTCCACAAGATAGCCACTGGCCCTTATACAGCCAATAACTTCTTCAAATATCCGCAAAGTTTCAATTAAGATAACTTCACGCTGCCAATTACCATTTAAAAACCGGGCAAATTCGCCAAACGCTTTGATCCGCTGCTGTCCCACGGCTAAACCTCCGTCATTAAAAGTGATTTGACTCATACTTCGCTAACTTTCGACAAAATCCTTTATCCAGATTCCATAATTTACTTAAATAAAAATGGATCTGTCTTTTAATAATGTACACAGACCCATTCCACTTCATTTTAATAGTTCTTCTCTAATTGTCTGGTATTCTTCGGTGGTAATATCCCCTTTAGCCAGTCTTTCTTTCAGAATATCCAGAGGATTTCTGCTTTTGACTTCAGGAATCCTGGTATCAGATCTCCTGAGAAGCATAAACAGTCCATATACTGCAAACACGATTACAGCGGCTGAAACAATCCAGCCTATGATCATCCATAGGCCCATGCCGTATCCGTAACCATACATCATAACAATCACCTCCACCATTTATATTAAACCATAATTATGATTAAAGTGTGAAGAATTGTTGTTTTTTTTATTAATTGGGCAGTTCGGGCTCCTTATAAGTAACATTTTTAAGATATGCCACATTATCTGACAGATCAAAGAAATCCTGGCCCTTCGAACGGGCCTGTTCTACCAGCATATCAATGGGGATACCGGTAATAATAAGTTCCTTGGGGTCCCTAAGGGAATCCAGAATTTCATACTGACTGGGCAGAAAAACCACTGCAATTTCAATATTATTTTCCCAGCAAATATAAAGAATGATAGACCCGCTATTGTCAGGCCTGGCCCAATTGTATAAATAATTCAGCTGCCTCTCCTGCCCAACCTTATGCAGAACTTCACTATATTCCTTGATGTAAAGGATAACGACTTCCTTGCCGTTATCAAGACAGCCGGTAGCAATTTGTTCCGGGCTAAACCCTTTAGCCGAGGGTATCATGAATAAAGCCCTCCCCATTTCATTTTTTTCGTTTGGCCAGTTCCTGATAAACTTCCTGCGGGGTGATTTCCTGTTCAGCCAGCAGCACCATCAGGTGGTACAAAAGGTCGGCTGTTTCGTAAACCACTTCGTCACGATTCCGGTTTTTGGCCCCAATGATGACCTCAGCTGCTTCCTCACCAACTTTTTTAAGGATTTTATCAAGTCCCTTGGTAAACAGATAAGTGGTATAGGAACCTTCCGGCATCTCTTTTTTCCGTCCGGTAACCACATCATACACCTGATTAATAATGTCCGGTCCGGCTGTCGGCTGTGCAAAGGAAACCAGATTATTGTGAAAACAGGTTCTCTCCCCCGTATGGCAGGCTGCCCCGGTCTGCACAACTTTTATCAGCAGGCAGTCGGCATCACAATCATAAAATATTTCTTTTACATCCTGATAATGTCCCGAAGTTGCGCCTTTATGCCACAACTCCTGCCTGCTCCTGCTCCAGAACCAGGTCTGGCGGCTCTCCAAAGTCTTCGTTAGAGACTCCTTATTCATAAAAGCCATCATCAGCACCTGGTCAGATTCAATGTCCTGTATAACAGCAGGAATCAGCCCATGTGTATTAAACTTAAGTTTATCTATATCAATGGTCATCTTACCACCACTCCTTTTTCCTTTAGATACTCCTTAGCTTCACGGATGCTGTATTCTCCAAAATGGAAAATGGAAGCTGCCAGTGCAGCATCAGCCTTCCCCTCGACCAATCCTGCCCTGAGATGCTCCAAATTCCCGACGCCGCCTGAAGCAATGACCGGAATATTCACCAATTCAGCTACGGCTCTGGTGAGTTCAATATCATAGCCATCCTTGGTTCCATCGCCATCCATACTGGTCAGCAATATCTCCCCGGCCCCCAGCCGCTCCGCCTTTTTGATCCATGCCAGGACATCAATCCCGGTTGGAGTTCTCCCACCATGGATATACACTTCCCATTTCCCCGGTGCAACGGCTCGCTTAGCATCCACGGCCAGGACGATACACTGGGAACCGAATTTATTGGCCCCTTCTGAGATCAGATCAGGGTTGTTGATGGCCGCGGTATTAACCGAAACCTTATCAGCCCCGGCTGCCAGCATAACCCTGATATCTTCAATGGTTCTAATCCCGCCGCCAACAGTAAAGGGGATAAAGGCCTCCTCGGCAGTCCGCCTTACAACATCCAGCATAGTTGCCCTGCCGTCTGATGACGCGGTAATGTCCAGAAATACCAGTTCATCTGCACCTTCTTTATCATAAAAAGCTGCCAGGTCCACAGGATCTCCCGCATCCCTCAGGTTAACAAAGTTCGTGCCTTTCACAACCCGCCCGCCGGTTACGTCCAGACAGGGAATAATACGTTTCGCCAGCATAATTTAACTCTCCTGTTCCGCACAGACCCTCAGGGCGTCTGCCAAATTAAGCCGTCCATCATAAAGGGCCTTCCCTGTAATCACCGAATCCACTCCAAAGGGCTCTAATTCCTTGACTGCCACAATATCATTAAGTCCGGAGATGCCACCTGAGGCAATCACCCTAAGGCCTGTCTCCACAGCCATTTCTTTAGTGCTTTCCAGGTTTGGGCCCATCAGGGTCCCGTCACGCTTGATATCTGTGTAAATAATACGCTGAACACCCAGCTCTTTCATCTCCCGGGCCAATTCCACCGCTGTTTTGGTCACAGTGGCATCCCACCCGTGAATAGCCACCATCCCGTCTTTGGCATCAACGCCCAAAACTATTCTGTCCCCGCCGAATTCACGGCATGCTTCTTCAATCAGGCTGGGATTGGAAATTGCAGCCGTCCCCAGGATAACCCTGGCTATCCCCATTTCCAGGTAAGAAGCAATTGTCGCCATGTCCCTGATGCCGCCGCCAAGTTCGGCCGGAATGGTCAGGGCGGCAAGAATTGCCTTTACGGCCTCACGATTACGGGGTTCCCCCGCAAAAGCCCCATCAAGATCGACCAAATGCAGAAACCGGGCCCCCAGGCTTTCCCATTTCCTGCCCATTTCTGCCGGTTCATCAGAGTAAATGGTTTCGTTTTCTATTTTTCCTTCTACCAGTCTGACACACTTACCGTTCCTTAAATCAATCGCAGGTATAACGAGCATCACTTCAACTCCCCAAAATTCTTAAGTATCTTTAAGCCCACGGTGCTGCTTTTTTCCGGGTGAAACTGGATTCCAAAAACATTATCCCGGCTGGCAATAGACGTAAATTTAATCCCATACTCTGTAAGGGTGGTGGACACTTTGGGCTCAACGGGGTCAACATAATAAGAGTGCACAAAATAGAACATCGAGCCATCAGGGATATCTTTAAGTATGGGGTCTTTTTTCTGCATCTCAATCTGGTTCCAGCCCATATGGGGAACCTTCAGACCCGGCGGAAGCAGCCGGACATGTCCGGGAAATATATGCAGGCCTTCGTGAAAACCGAATTCCTCACTTGAATCAAACATCAGGTGCAGACCCAGGCAAATTCCCAAAAATGGCTTACCGGCCTTTACCGTCTCTTTAATCACCTCAATCATCCTGGCTTCCCTCAGGTTGACCATGGCATCTCCGAAAGCCCCCACCCCTGGAAGCACTACCTTTTGAGCTTCCGCGACCATTTCCGGATCTGAGGTAACCACTGCCTCAAAGCCCACTTTTTCAAAACCCTTCTGGACACTGCGCAGGTTACCCATACCGTAATCAATAATTGCTATCATAACTATCCTCCGTATATTTAAAGCTGCCCCTTGGTTGACATGATTCCCTCGATCCGGGGATCAACAGCTACAGCGTCTTTAATAGCCCGTCCTAATCCTTTGAAAATAGCTTCAATAATGTGGTGTGTATTTTTCCCCTGGAGAAGGCGGACATGCAAAGTCATATTGGCGTGATTGGCCAAAGCCCGGAGAAATTCCTCCACCAGCTCGGTGTCGAAGTTCCCCACCTTGGGAGCGGGCATAACCGCATCAAAGGACAAAAAGGCCCTGCCGCTGATATCTACTACCACCATGGCCAGTGCTTCATCCATGGGAAGGAATGAAGTCCCGTACCTGGTTATGCCCGCCTTATCGCCAAGGGCCTGATTTATGGCTTGCCCCAGACAGATACCGATATCCTCCACAGTATGGTGATCATCAATATCCGTGTCTCCCTGAGCCGTAATTTCAAGATTAAACATCCCGTGCTTAGTCCATAAAGTCAGCATGTGGTCCAAAAAAGGCACCCCGGTATTAAGAGCAGAGCTGCCATTCCCATCTAAGGTGAGATTTATCTTGATATCAGTTTCAGTAGTAGTTCGCGATACTATGCTTGTTCTGGCCTTCGACATCCCAACCACTCCATTTCATTAATTAAACCAATTTTTCGTTCAATTTCGCCAAAAACAAGTCATTTTCCTGCTTTGTTCCCACTGATACACGCAGGCAGCTTGCCAAGCCATGTGTACTGCCAAGCCCTTTACGGATCAGGATGCCGTCCTCCACCAATCGCCGGTGCACTTCATCCGGTGAAACCGGGACACTGAACAGGATAAAATTCGCCTGGGAAGGATATACCTTAACTCCGGGCATGGCCTGTAATCCCTGGACCAATCTTTCCCGTTCTGCGGAAATTTCAGCAATCTGTTCCCGAAAAATCTGCCAGTTATCTATAACCGCACAGGCTGCCTTTTGGGAAACCGTGTTCACATTATAGGGCTGTCGAGCCTTAGACAGTTCTGACGTGACCTCACGGTCAGCCACCAGATAACCTACCCGCAGCCCAGCCAGGCCAATCTTGGAAAAAGTCCGCAGGATGATAAGATTGGGGTATTCCCTGAGCAGGGGCAGGCTGGTTTCGCCTCCGAAATCTATGTAGGCCTCATCAACAACCAACAGTGATTTGACCTCTTGCACTAATTTCCTGATTTGGTGGATAGGTACGCAATTACCTGTAGGATTATTAGGAGTAGCAATAAAAGTCACCCTGGTATCAGGATGCTGCATCTGGGCAAGCATTTCATCTGTGACCAGACCGAATTTTTCATCCCGGGGAACTTCTACGGGTATTGTACCTGTTATTTCCCCATGAATCCGGTACATGGAAAAAGTAGGAGCAGGGATTACCATACGCCTGCCGGGTCCGCCAAAGGTCTGCAAAATCAGCTGGATAAGTTCGTCTGAACCGTTGCCCAGGACTATATTTTCCGGGGATTGCCCGGTAAATGCTGAAATTTTGGCCTTTAACTCCATACCCAGAGGGTCGGGATATCTAATAAAATCCTCGCCGCTAATCCCTGCAAAAATGCTATTAATTACCTCCTGAGGGAACAAATGCGGGTTTTCGTTGGCATCCATTCTAATTACATTTTTAAAAAGGTGGGGTTCGTATGGCACCAGATTTTTGATATCGTCCCTGACTAAATCATGTATTCGCATTTTTCACCCTCCCTATTTAAGCCTTACCCGCACGGCATTGGCATGAGCATCCAAGCCCTCGGTTTCAGCCAGTTTAATAATATAATTGCCCTGCTCGGCGAGCCTGGCGGGGGAATAAGCAATCAGACCGGATTTTTTCATAAAGGTGTCTACATTTAAAGGGGAATAAAACCTTGCTGTGCCCCCTGTCGGCAGGACATGGTTAGGTCCGGCCAGATAGTCTCCGACAGGTTCCGGAGTAAAATGCCCCATGAAAATTGAACCGGCATTTTTTATTTTCCCCAATATTTCAAAAGGTGCCTCCACAGCTAGTTCCAAATGTTCCGGAGCATAACTGTTGGCCAGCTCGATGGCTTCATTCAAATCCCGGGTGACAATGATAGCACTGTAATCTCTTAAGGAAGCAGACATGATTTCTTTTCTAGAGAGATACCCCACCTGCCGGGAAATTTCAGCTTGTACTGCCCGGGCCAGTTTCTCCGAAGGAGTTAACAAAATGGCCGATGCCAGGACATCATGTTCGGCCTGAGATAACAGGTCAGCGGCCACATAGACCGGATTGGCCCGGTCATCAGCAATCACCAGAATTTCGCTGGGACCGGCCAGCATGTCTATATTGACCATTCCATAAACCATTTTTTTAGCTAGGGTAACATAAATATTGCCCGGTCCGGTGATCAGGTCCACCCGTTTTATGGTTTCAGTCCCATAGGCTAGTCCGGCCACAGCCTGGGCTCCTCCAAGTTTGTAAATTTCGGTCACTCCGGCTTCCGCCGCAGCCACCAGGGTCGAAGCCTGCAGACTACCATCGGCATGAGGCGGAGCAACCATCACGATTTCCCGGACTCCCGCCACCTGAGCAGGCACGGCATTCATCAGGACTGAGGAAGGATAGTTGGCTGTGCCTCCCGGGACATAAATCCCGACCCGCTCCAGGGGCCTTACAAGCTGACCCAGAATGGTACCGTCGGGGCTCGTATCTATCCAGGAATTACGCAGTTGTTTGCTGTGAAAACTCCTGATATTATCTCTGGCAACCCGGATGGCCCTGACAAAATCCTCGTCAACTTCCCGGTAAGCAGCTTTAATCTCCTCCTCCGAAACCCGTAAAGTCTCAGCTGTCAGCCCGGCCTTGTCAAACCTGGCCGTGTACTCTATCAAAGCAGCATCTCCGCGGTCCCGGACATTTTGCAGGATCTCCCTGACCCGCTCTTCATACACTGCAATATCTGCGTATTCTTTTTTAATGATTTTTTCAACAGCCTCATCCCCGGACTTCAACAGCCTGATCATTCTTCCACACCCCCATTGTCCATAATCTCCTTAATCTTTTGCAATACCGGATTTATCCGTTCGCTCAGCATCCGGTGACTAACCCTGTTGGCTATCAGCCTGGTCGTGGAATTAAAGATCTGGGCAACTTCCACCAGTTTATTTTCCTTTAAGGTTCGGCCTGATGAGACAATATCCACAATCAAATCAGACAATCCCACCAGACAGGCCAGTTCCACATTGCCGTGGAGCTTTATTATCTCCATCTGCTTTCCTTTACTTAAGAAGAACTGTTCTGCCACCCTCGGAAACTTAGTGGCTACCCGGGCGTGGTTAATCTGCTCCCAGTCCTTCTCTTTGGCAGCTGCTTCCGGCATGGCCACTACAAATCTGCAGTAACCATATTTTAAGTCCATCAGTTCAAAGACATCTTTTTTCTGCTCAACAATAGTGTCTTTCCCGACAAAACCAAGATCAGCCGCTCCATATTCCACAAAAGTCGGGATGTCGGTAGGTCGGCATATTATGTACTGAACTTTGGCCTCGGTGTCGGTAAATAAAAGTTTTCGGGTATCCCTCTCCATTTCTTCACAGTTAAAACCGGCCTTTTTCAATAAGTCAAGGGTCGGTTTATATAGTGTCCCTTTAGGGATTGCAAAAATCAGGTTTTCTCTCATAATTATAGTCATTCCTTTCGCTTCGCTCAAGGCACAAAACGTAATGAAATACGTTGGCATTGAGCGAATTTTTTATTATTCTAAACTCCTAGGGANGTTCTTGTAAATCCATATTTTTTTGGTCATCAACCGATGGCTTGCTTTGCTCTGCCACTTTACTTTGCTGGTACCTCTAACTCATTATTTCAGACTTTACACCTCTTCTATATTACTACAACAGTCTTGCCACGATTGGTTTCTACATCTTTTTCATTTCCTGTGGCCTGTTGGGTAACAACTACATAACCTTCCGCCCTCAGCTCGCGGGCCTTTTTGAAGGCTGCGGCGGCTTGGTCCTCCCGGTATAGAACCACATAATCGGGTTCTGCTGCCACCTCCGGGGTGCTGCCTTCCCTTTCCAGGGACAGCAGAAGCCTTTCCATGCCCAGGGCGAAACCCGTGGCCGGACATGTGCCGCCGAATTGCCCCATTAAATTATCATACCTGCCGCCGCCTAAAATAGGGAATCCGATATATGATGAAAACCCTTCAAAAACTATACCCGTGTAATAGTCCAAACCGCGCAGGATACTAAAATTAAGCTCCACATTGGCAGTAATTTCATAAGCCTCCAGGGCTTCATATACTTTATCCAGGATATCTAAGGCTCTAAGAGTTTTCTCATTACGGGCCAGCTTCCGGGCCTCCTGAATAATGTCTTTTTCTCCGTGGGTTGTAATAATGCGCATAAAACGTTCCTTGTCACTCTCCGGAACATTGAATTCATCCAGGAGTTCCTGCAGGCCCACATAATTTCTGTTACTGATGGCAGCTTTAACCCGTCCTACCTGATCTTCAGGTAGTCCCAGTTCCTCCATCATACCATAGAGGATATCAACGTGCCCAATGCTTAACTGAAAGTTCCGCAAACCCGATTGCTTTAAAAGCTCCACGGCAATGGCAATTACCTCGGCATCGGCGTAAGGGCTGCCCTCACCAATAAGTTCTATTCCTGATTGGTAAAACTCCCGCTGCCTGCCGGCCTGGGGGTCTTCATAGCTAAACACATTGGCCATATAAAAAAATCTCATGGGCCGCGCCCAGTCCCGCATTTTCGAGGATGCCAGCCGGGCAATGGGAGTGGTCATATCAGGCCTTAATGTCAGGATATGGCCCTGCCTGTCGATAAACTTATAAAGCTGGGCATCTTCTTCGGCCCCCCGTCCGATGGAAAGGGCGTCATAAAATTCAAAGGTTGGGGTTATGACTTCATTATAACCCCAGGTCCTAAAGATTTTCTCAAAGCTATTCTCCAGGCTTCTTTTGCGAAGCGCCTCACTTGGCAATAAATCGCGTACACCGACAGGAATCTGCAGTTTCAACTGATCCTTCGTCATAATATACATCCTTTCGTGCTTTAACTAATTAAAGTACCAAAGAATATGTTAGCATAGGTTAGTGTTATTGTCAAGAAAAGGTGACTGATAATATGGTTACTGATAATATCCATGCCATGATGATTCAATAATATTTCTAATCTGCAACTAAAACATAGTTGCAATATGCGCTTTACTGGATATAATAATACTAGAGGTATAAAAAGAAAAGAGCGATAAGAAATGAGTAAAAGGGAAAAGTTGAGAAAAAGACTATTAGAAAAACCGCGTGATTTTACTTATGATGAAGCTAAATCATTTCTAAGTCAGCTTGGCTACAAGGAAGATAACCGTGGTCGTGCATCTGGTTCTAGAGTAGCTTTTGTTCATACTCAGACAAAACATATAATCAGATTGCATAAGCCACACCCAGGGAATATCCTGAAATCGTACCAAATTGATGAGTTAATTGAAGCGTTGAGAAATCAAGGAGTGATTTAATTTATGAAGGATGTCTTACTATATAAGAATTTCATAGGCTCGGTACACTTCAGCACTGATGATGAAATATTTTATGGAAAAATTGAGGGAATTAATGATTCTATTGGTTTTGAGGGTAGTAGCGTTGAGGAATTGAAGCATGCATTCCATGAAGCAGTTGAAGATTATCTTGAACTATGCGAAATAAATGGTAAACAACCTCAGAAGGCATATAAAGGCAGCTTTAATATTAGGATTCCCCCAGATTTGCATTTCAAAGCTGCTCGGGAAGCAATAATTAAAGGGGTTTCCTTAAATCAGTTTATTGAAAATGCTATTAAGGAAAAAGTATCGCCTTCAAAATAAAATTATCTCTGGAAATTTAAGCAAAATAAAATCACATTGATTAGAACAAGGTTGGGCATGTTAAAGCCACGATACCATGATTGGTACTCGTGGCCTTATGTTTTCTAACTGTTTTTAAACTCCCCTATTTCTTCCTGGAATTTGCCTTGATCATTAGTCTCTCAAACACCAGTTTATACCCATCAGCACCGTAATTCAGGGCCCTTTTGACCCGGCTGATGGTGGCTGTGCTAGCCCCCGTTTTTTCCGCAATTTCACCATAGGTTCGGTTCTCTTCCAGCATTTTGGCCACTTCCAGCCGCTGAGCCATTGACTTTAACTCTGCCACGGTGCATATATCCTCAAAAAAACGGTAACACTCTTCATCATTTTGCAGCAAAAGAACAGCTTCAAAAAGTTTGTCCACCAAAGGCTCCTTCAGTTTGCTGGTCACACTTATCCCTCATTCCCTTAAAACTGCGGTATATATTCTATGTCAGGCTGATGATTTCCTTCTTTAATTTTGCCACATGTTGAGTTTGTTAAACAACAGGCTTTTTAAAATTTTTCTTGATTCATGAATAATCATGCCATCATTAAATAAAAATAGAATCAGGTAGTCGGCTTTAGCGCCGTCTCCTAACTCCTTAGCTTTTGGATACGAGGGAAGCCCCATAAGGGGGGCTTTCTTCGTTTTTATGAGAGAAACCTGATTTTCTTTTTTACCAGCTCACAAGTACTACTGATTTTAGGGGTATCCAATGCCGTAATCCTACTACAAAAAGAATGACTTTTTTCTCGCCTCTCTTTCGTTCTTCTGCTTATCAATCTTTCAATCTAATGAATCAAATGTGCTTGAAATATTAGACGCATTATGATTTTCACTTCCTGCCAGAGCCGCAAAGTTAGCTTTGTTAATTTCTTACAGCAGTTCATGCTTTAAACCAAAAGGCCATGATGTGCTCAGCAGCCATCGCCGATTTTAAAGCAACCCGGAAAGCAAAGCACTATCTCAGGATGCTGCGGAAGTTTCAGGCAGCTCAGTAAAATTTCGTCTCATCCTCGCTTTCTGGTCGGCACAGGAACAATATGTCTCCGGACTCTTTTCTTCTGGTGCACTTCCCCCGTATGCTGAGAATTATTAGTATCCGGCGAAGGTTCACTCAACAGGCTGCTATTGGCCTTTTTAGGCTGAAACAACACCTCATCTCCCAGTTTTACTGCAATTACAGATGCTAACAAACCCCAAACTGCACTGGTTATCGAAAATGTGATATTAGTCTTAGGGTCTCGGGGATAAGTCTTGCCAGGGCCGACATTGGCAATTAATCCCCGAAACCCGCCCAAACCTAAAACTCCAATCAGAAAGCCTTTTAATAAACTGCTGTCCCTGCCTGTTAACGATATCAGATAAACCAGAGGAACACCCAAAACAGCGGAGATAATAAAATCTCCACCGGTACCGAAAAACTCGCCTTGCTCACTGAGTGCTTGTCTTTTAGGCATGAATATCCCACTTATAACCTCTCCATATCTCTTAGATTCTACTTTTTTGCGAAAAAGTGCTTCATTGATAATTGCTTTAGGTATGTTGGCCAGTATTCCTGCAACAAAACCAAGCGTAATGCGGTCTTTAAGCTTAAGCATATGTCTTCAATCCCCTTAAAGTTTAATTGGACGATAATCTATTTGTTTCCCTTTTAAGATGGATGCATTATTATAATACCCCTGAAGGTTTTAAAACATTACGGAAGATTGCAAAAAGTAAAAAGGTGGCACAAATATGCCACCATAAGATGTTTTTATCTTAAATGTTTCAACGCCTTTTGTCCTATATCTTTCCGGTACTGGACTCCGTCCCAGGTTATTTCCTCTACTGCTTTATAAACATTATCTATAGCTTCAGGGATAGTCTCACCCAGAGCTGTCACACCCAACACACGCCCGCCGGTGGCTAAGATTTGGCCGTCCTTTGCCGCGGTTCCAGCGTGAAATACCATCGCTCCGGCAGCGGCCGCATCCTCCAAACCTGTGATGACCTGGCCCTTTTCATAACTGCCGGGATAACCTCCGGCTGCCATGACTACACATACCGCCGCCTCATGGTGCCACTTAATTTCCGTCCCGGCCAGCTTTTTATCAATGATGGCATCTATTATATCGACAATATCAGTTTCCAGCCTGGCCAGGACCGCCTGAGTCTCGGGATCACCAAAGCGGGCATTATATTCTAAAACTTTTGGCCCGTCTTTGGTAATCATCAGGCCGGCATAAAGGACCCCTTCATAAGTCCGCCCTTCGGCAGCCATGCCCTGAATGGTTGGGAGCAAAATCTTATCATATACAAAAGGCTCCAAATCTTCGGTGTAAACAGGTGCCGGAGAATAGGCCCCCATTCCGCCGGTATTGGGGCCTTCGTCATTGTTAAAAATCCGCTTATGATCCTGGGAGGATACCATCGGGATTACAGCCGTGCCATCAGTGAAAGCCAGGATGCTTACTTCCTCTCCCTCCAGGTATTCTTCCACGACCAGGCGGTTGCCTGAATCCCCGAAAGCCTTGTCCTCCATGATCAGCCTGACAGCATCAATGGCCTCCTGTTCGGTCATGGCCACAACAACACCCTTACCTGCCGCCAGACCGTCAGCCTTGACTACACAGGGGGCACCATTTTCCCTGATATATTGAATGGCTTGGGCACTATCTGTAAAATCCCTGTACCTGGCAGTGGGAATATTGTATTTAGCCATCAATTCCTTGGCCAGTACTTTACTGCCCTCAAGCTCAGCCGCCTTCCGGCTGGCCCCGAAAATCCTTAAACCGGCTAATCTGAATTTATCCACTATCCCTAAAGTCAGAGGAGCTTCAGGGCCAACTACAGTCAGGTCAATTTGCTCATCCAGGGCAAACTTCAAAAGCCCTTCCACGTCTTCGGCCCCAATTTTTATACACTCGGCTTCCCGGGCGATACCTGCATTGCCCGGGGCGCAATATATTTTCGTTACACGCTTACTTTGGCCGATTTTCCAGACCAGGGCGTGTTCACGTCCTCCACCGCCAACCACAAGTACTTTCAACTGTCTCACCTCTTTAGTGTTTAAAGTGCCGCATCCCTGTCAGAACCATGACTATCCCGTGCTCATCGGCGGCTTTGATCGAATCCTCGTCTCTCAATGAACCGCCGGTCTGGATGATTGCAGTGATTCCGGCCTGTACAGCCTCATCTACAGTATCCCGGAACGGAAAAAAGGCATCAGATGACATTACCGCGCCGCAAGCCCGCTCCCCGGCCTGCCCAAGGGCAATCCGGGCGGAATTGACCCTGTTCATCTGTCCGGCCCCAACACCCAGGGTTGTCTTGTCTTTAGTTACTACAATGGCGTTGGATTTGACGTGTTTGACCACCTTCCAGGCAAACAGCAGTTCCTCCAGCTCGGCCTGGGTAGGCTGTTTTTTCGAGACAACTTTGAGATCACTTAAATCAAGCTGCCCTTTATCAACATCCTGCACCAGCAGCCCGCCATTAACTGCCTTCATGTCCCAGCCCTGCTGCGGACCCTCGGGCATCCCGCCTGTCTTTAAGACCCGGAAGTTACCTTTGGCTTTGAAGACCTCCAAAGCCTCACCAGTAAAGTCAGGAGCAATTACTACTTCCAGGAAAGTTTTGACCATTTCCTGGGCAGCAGCTTTATCCACCTCCCGGTTGCAGGCTACAATTCCCCCAAAGGCCGATACCGGGTCTGCATCAAAAGCTTCTTTATAGGCTTGAACCAGGGTAGCCGAGCTGGCCACCCCGCAGGGATTATTATGTTTAATAATAACTGCTGAAGGCTCTGAAAATTCCCGCACACATTCAAAAGCCGCATTACTGTCCATAATATTATTAAAGGACAGTTCTTTCCCCTGCAGCTGTACTGCTGTGCCAACGCCGGGGGTGACTACTCCGGGATTCCGGTAAAAAGCCGCCTTTTGATGGGGATTTTCACCATAGCGGCAGTCCTGAGCTTTTACGAAGGATATACCCAGGGTCTGGGGAAAAGCCTCATCTTTTTTAGCCAGATTATTGAGATATGTACTGATATAGGTGTCATATTCCGCAGTATGGGTAAAGGCCTCAGCTGCCAGGCGGAATCTGGTGTCTGCGGAAACCTCGCCCTTTTCCTTAAGCTCTGCAATCACTTCGGCATACCTTGCTGGATTTACGACAATAGCCACACTTTCCCAGTTTTTGGCCGCTGCCCTGACCATTGTGGGTCCGCCAATATCAATATTTTCAATAGCATCCTGAAGTGTCACATCAGGCTTGGCAATAGTTTCTTTAAAGGGATAGAGATTTACAGCCACCAAGTCGATGGGGCCGATATTGTGTTCTTCTAACTGGGCCAGGTGTTCTGGAGTCCTTCTGGCCAGTATTCCGCCATGTATGTAAGGATTTAAAGTCTTGACCCGGCCGTCCAGGATTTCCGGAAATCCGGTAATTTCAGTAACATATCGGGCCGGTATCCCAGCTTCCTTGATAGTTTTAAAAGTCCCCCCGGTGGAGACAATTTCAAAACCAAGTTCATGCAGGGCCCGCGCAAATTCAACACACCCCGCCTTGTTTGACACACTGATTAAGGCACGCTTGCTCACGTAAATACCTCCTCTTATTAGGCCTCGCATGCGACATGGAGTCTACCCACTCCCCACTCTCCACTCCCCACTGATTTTCACTTTCCGCCCCTCCACCTTCAGTCTGCCCTCAGCAAAAAGCTGAATGGCCTGGGAGTAAAGTTTGTGCTCTTCTGCCAAGATTCTGGCAGCCAGGCTGTCTTCATCATCATCGGGCAGCACAGGTACAACTGCCTGCAAAATGATGGGCCCGCTGTCCATTCCCTCGTCGGCAAAGTGGACCGTACAGCCGGAAAAGCGCACCCCATACTCTACCGCATCACGCTGGCCATGGGCGCCGGGGAATGACGGGAGTAAAGCCGGATGAATATTCATGATCCGGTTGGGGAACTCATGTAAAAGAGTCCTGCCGACCATACGCATATAACCGGCCAGAACTACTAGTTCCACCCGGTTTTCTTTTAAGCATTCCACGATAGCCGCTTCATATTCGCTTTTTTGTAAATATTCCCGGGGATCAATAAAGACCCCCTTGATGCCATGGTTTTTAGCCCTTGCCCAGGCAAAGGCTGTAGATTTATCACAAATGACAACTTGGACTTCAGCGTTAAGCTTACCGGCTTCGATGTTATCAATGATGGCCTGCAGGTTCGAACCCCGGCCGGATGCTAAAACACCCAGGCGCAGCTCAGCCAAAATCTACACCTCCCCGGTTCTAAATTCCACTTGGGTAGTACCCTCTTCGACCCTGCCGATTACATATGCCTTTTCCCCCAGCTCCGCAAGGTCAGACAATATGCTGCCCGCCTGGTCAGCTGGTGCCACAATCGCCATCCCGATGCCCATATTAAAGGTCCGGTTCATTTCCTCGGCAGAAACCCCACCGATTTCCCGGATTAGGCGGAAAACCGCTTTCCCCGGCCAAGCCTCTGGATCAAGCACTACTTTGGTGCCAGCAGGTAAAATCCGGGGAATGTTTTCTGTCAAGCCACCGCCGGTGATATGAGCCATCCCTTTAATTTCGTATTTTTCAAGCAGGGGCAGGATCTGGCGGGCATATATTCTGGTTGGCTCCAGCATTTCTTCACCGACCGTACGCTCCAGTTCTTCCACATAGGAATCAACACTATAACCGGACACCTCCAGCAGCACTTTTCTAGCCAGGGAATAACCGTTGCTGTGCAGCCCGGAAGAAGGCAGGCCAATCACTGCATCCCCGGGGGCAACAGTCCTGCCGTCAATGATTTTGTCCCGGTCAACCACACCGACTACAAAACCGGCGATATCGTATTCGCCAGGACCGTAAAAGCCGGGCATCTCAGCAGTCTCTCCGCCTATCAGGGCGCAGCCGGCCTGTTTGCAGCCTTCAGCTACGCCTTTGACGATATCAGCCACCTTGCCGGGCACCAGTTTGCCCACCGCCAGGTAGTCGAGGAAAAACAGAGGCTCAGCCCCCTGAACCAGGATATCATTAGCACACATAGCCACCGCATCTATCCCAATGGTGTCATGCTTATCCATTTTGAAGGCCACCATCAGTTTGGTGCCTACACCGTCAGTGCCGGAAACCAGCACCGGGTTTTTATATTTACCGGAATTTAAGGCAAACAACCCGCCAAATCCACCCAAATCTGTCATGACTTCCGGACGGAAGGTCTTTTTTACATGCTGCTTCATGAGTTCAACAGCCTCTGCCCCTGCATCTATATCTACGCCGGCATCGGCATATGTCAACCCCTGGCGGTCACCCGCATTTTTGTTATCAGTCATTCCTGTGCCTCCTTATTCGAGCAGAAACTTGCTTTGGCTGTCAGGTGTTGGAATTTCAGTGGGATAATCATTATTAAAACAAGCTGTACAGAAGGTCCCGTGATTTATATCTTTGCCAAATACCTTCAATAAACCTTCCAGGCTGAGGTAATGGAGCCCGTCGGCGCCGATAAAATTACGGATTTCTTCCACCGACATCCGGGCAGCAATCAATTCCTTTCTGGCTGAAGTGTCAACACCATAGTAGCAGGGATGTAGAATAGGTGGTGAACTGACACACATATGCACCTCTTTAGCCCCGGCATCCCGCACCATTTTCACCATTTTGCCGCTGGTCGTCCCGCGCACGATGGAATCATCCACCATTAACACTTTTTTGTCCCGCAGAACATTTTTGATGGGGTTAAGCTTCAGCCTTACGGCAAGTTCCCGCATTTCCTGATTAGGCTGGATAAAAGTCCGGCCGATATAACGGTTTTTCATCAGGCCCTCTTCAAAAGGTATCCCTGCCTCCTCGGCATAACCTCTGGCTGCTGCTGTCCCTGAATCCGGCACTGAAATGACGATATCTACGTCAACAGGATATTCTCTGGCCAGCTGGCGCCCCATCTCCCGGCGCACCTGGCTGACCTGAAAACCGTCCATGATGCTGTCCGGACGGGCCAGGTATATATACTCAAATACACAAAGAGCCTGCTTAGCGGCAGCCATTTTTTTGATTGAATTGACTCCCTGGGCGTCTATAATAACAATTTCCCCTGGTTCCACATCCCGAATGAGTTCTGCGCCAACAGTATCGAGGGCACAGGATTCAGAAGCCAGCACATAGGCGTCTCCCAACTTCCCAAGACAAAGAGGGCGCATGCCCAAGGGGTCCCTGACTCCAATCAGCTTGTCCTCTGTCATCACGACAAGAGAATATGCCCCCTTGATATCAACCATGCACTTTAATAATGCGTCTTCGATTTTGCTCTGTCCATACCTGGCAATAAGGTTAACAATAGCCTCACTGTCATTGGTGGTCTGGAACACAGAGCCTCCGGAGGTCAAAGTACTTCTAAGCTCGGCGATGTTGGTAAGATTTCCGTTGTGAGCCAAGGCTATCATGCCCTTTGCATAATAAGCCACCAGCGGCTGAGCATTTACCACCAGACTGGAGCCTGTGGTGGAATACCGAACATGTCCAATGGCCATACTGCCCTTCATCCTGGCCAATACATCTTCCGCAAACACCTCAGGGACAAGGCCCATATTTTTATGCAGCTTTATGCCCTGACCGTCTGTAACAGCTATCCCGGCGCTCTCCTGACCACGATGCTGGAGTGCATATAATCCGTAATAAGTCAGCCGGGAAACGTCCAGGCCAGGTCCGTAGATACCGAAAACCCCGCATTCGTCTTTGGGTTTATCGGAAAAATTGAACATTTTATTTTCCTCCGCCCTTCTTGGTGTAGTGGTGAGTGTCCACTCAATTGGTCAGTCTTTTCAGAACTTCCTGGTAAGCCTCTTCCACATTGCCTAAATCCCGGCGGAACCTGTCTTTATCAAGTTTCTCCTTGGTTTCCACATCCCAGAACCGGCATGTGTCAGGTGAAATCTCATCAGCAAGGATTACCTCACCCTTGTGCACACCAAACTCCAGTTTGAAATCAATTAAATCAATTTTCTTATCCTTTAGATAAGCCCGCAGGATATCGTTTACCTTGAGGGCAATCCCGGCAATTTTATTCATCTGCTCAGGAGTGGCCAAATCCAGTGTTTGAATGTGGTAATCATTAATCAGGGGGTCACCCAAAGCATCGTCTTTGTAATAATACTCTAAAACAGTTTTGGGCAGCATCGTTCCTTCTGCCAGGCCAAGCCTCTTGGCCAAAGACCCGGCGGCAATGTTCCGTACAACAACTTCGACCAGAATAATTTTGACAGCCTTAACAATCTGTTCTCTGTCATTAACCTGCTTGACCAGGTGGGTAATAATCCCCTCCCGCTCCAACAGATTGAAAAAATGTGCAGAAATTTTATTGTTCAGCACACCTTTGTTCATGATGGTCCCTTTTTTCTCCCCGTTAAAAGCAGTGGCATCATCTTTATATTCGATCCAGTACAGGTCAGGATCACTGGTCTTAAAAACCTTCTTCGCTTTGCCCTCATAAAGCTGATCGAGTTTTTGAATATCCATTATTGATTCCTCCTTAAATAGTGTTGAGGAGGAGTGGGGAGTGGGGAGTGAGGAGGTCGAGATTCATTTCACTCTGTACTCCCCACTCTCCACTCTCCACTCTCCACTCGTTTTTACATTCCAAACCGTGCAAAAATCATGTCCACATGTCTTAAGAACCATTTATAATCAAAGACTTCATTGAGGTCCTGTGCGGAAATCAATTCTGTGACTTCTTTATCTGCCAGCAGTAAATCTATGAAGTTCTGTTTGGTGGCCCAGACCTCCATGGCGTTGCGCTGGACCAGTTCATAAGCCCGTTCCCGCAAAATGCCTTTGTCCACTAAGGCCAGAAGAAGTCTGCCTGAATAAATCAGCCCTCTGGTCTTGTTCATGTTTTCCAGCATAGCCTCGGGATAAACAAGCAGGTTGTCGATTACCCGGGTCAGCAGGTGCAGCATATAATCCAGCAGAATGGTGCTGTCCGGCACGATAACCCTTTCCACCGAAGAATGGGAAATGTCCCGTTCGTGCCATAAAGCTACATTTTCCATGGCGGCCAGGGCATTTCCCCGCAAAACCCGGGCCAGACCGGAAATTCGTTCATTAGTTATAGGATTGCGCTTATGGGGCATTGCCGAGGAGCCTTTCTGTCCTTTGCCAAAGTATTCTTCAGCTTCCCTGATGTCCGTCCGTTGTAAGTTCCTGAGTTCAGTGGCAATCTTCTCCAGGGTGGCACCGATTACAGCAATGGTTGACATATATTCGGCGTGGCGGTCCCGCTGAATAACCTGAGTCGCGATCGATGCCGGCTTTAACCCGAGTTTGGCGCAGATTCTGGCTTCCACCTCAGGGTTAATATTGGCGTAGGTGCCTACGGCCCCGGAGACCTTGCCCACACTGACACTCTCGATGGCCCGCTGTAGGCGTTCAATGTTGCGGTCAGTTTCCGCCAGCCACAACAGCATCTTCATGCCAAAAGTCATCGGTTCAGCATGAATTCCATGGGTGCGGCCAATCATTGGCGTATATTTATAGGCTTTGGCTTTGTCCACCAGCTTTTCTCTTAACACCTGCAGTTTCCCCAGAAGGTGCTCCCCGGCCTCTTTCATCAAAAGGCAGAGAGCCGTATCTCCCACATCGGAAGATGTCATCCCCAGGTGGACATACTTGGAGTCTTCGCCCACATATTCAGCAACACAGGTCAGAAAAGCAATCACATCATGATTGGTGACGGCTTCGATTTCTTCTATTCTCTTCACATCAAAGCCGGCCTTCTCCCTGATGTTTTTGGCAGCTTCTTCAGGAATCTCGCCCAATTCAGCCATCGCCTCAGCTGCTGCGATCTCTACATCCAGCCATTTGCGATACTTGTTTTCCAAATCCCATATCCGGCCCATTTCCGGCCTGGTGTAACGGTCGATCATAAACATAACCCTCCTAAATAAGTGGTGAGTGGGGAGTGGGGAGTGATGGTAAAAAACAAAAGACAATTACTACATACCACAGAGGTCACAGAGACACAGAGAAAGGCTAAATCCAACATTATTATTTCTAACAGATAACGACGTTGATAGAATAACAACAGAGGGTTAATACACAACTTTGGACAAAAGTAGTTTACGAGTTAGCAGTCTGTCTCTGTGCTCTCTGTGGCATATTTCCCCCCCTACGAATTCGGCAAGATTTTTCCTACTTCCCCGCGAGATACCCTTCAAATCCCTGAGCCTCCAGCTTCTCTGCTTTGGCAGTTACTTCATCGGCAAGCTGCTGTTTGTATGCTTTTAGTTTGTCCCGGAGTTCGGGGTATTTTACACTGAGTATTTGGGCGGCGCAGATGCCGGCGTTTTTGGCTCCGTTAATAGCCATGGTGGCCACAGGGATCCCCGGGGGCATTTGGACAATGGCATATAATGCATCTGTACCGGCCAGGGCACCTGACTGGATGGGCACACCGATGACCGGCAGGGTGGTAAAGGCCGCTATTACACCAGGCAGATGAGCAGCCATGCCGGCAGCGGCAATAATCACTTCCAAGCCCCGCTCCTCAGCTGTTTTGGCATATTGAGCAGTTTTATCCGGCACCCGGTGGGCAGAAGAAATTACAACTTCTACACCAATCCCAAACTGTTTAAGAATATCTGCCGCAGCCTTCATCACCGGCAGATCAGAATCACTTCCCATGACAATACCTACTTGAGCATTAGGCATGTTTTTGACCTCCAATTGAAAAAAATAAACGAACCCAGGCAGGCAGATTTCATCTAATCGAGTGAAACCTACCCGTCTGGGCTTTTATCCCATCGGTGTAGTGCTTGGCAACACCTGTACCACTTGGACCGAGCCCAGTATGACCTGGTGGAACCCTAGGTACACTTTCCCTCATGCACGGGAAACATCCCGAAAAACGAGATATTTTTTTATATTTAAATCTTAACAAGACAGGCCTTCCGTGTCAAGGGCAAAGGGTTATTCAATAGTCATTCAATTGCCAAAATACTTAAAAGTGACCAGTTCCACGGTACGGCTCATCACCACACACTCGATTTCGAGTTATGATTTAATCCAGTTTTCTATTCTCAGTCTCTCTACTCTTTCAAAATGTTTTACATTATTTGTAACAAGAATACACTCATTCACCAGGGCTATAGCAGCGATTAAAATATCAAAATCATCTAGCATCTTGCCCTGTGATTTCAAGCTTGCCTTAACCTTCGCATATGTATCAACACAATCTTTGTCAAGATCCAAGGTATTCAAAGATGATTCAAATTCTTTAACTCTCTGCAAATTATCTTCAACATTCGCTGAGTTATATGCGCCATATTGAAGTTCAGCAAGCGTAATGATAGATATTGCAATGTCATCGCTATTCAAGCAAAGCATCTTATTCATTATTTCCTGTCTACCCTTAAGCCAATAAATACAAATGTTTGTATCCAGGAGATATATCATAAGACAATTTCATCATTTCTGGATACTCTTGCACTATATATTTCGTTAAGTATTTCTTCCGGCGTTCTTTCATCTTGCCATGAGCCAAAAGTGCTCAATAAACGCTCTTTTTTCAATTTTTTCTCGTTGATATTTTCTAGAAAAACAACTAGCACCTTTGCTTTCCCTTTATAATTAATGTTTTCATTTAGCACTATCTTTCCATCACTATAGATACCTTCAATGGCGGATTTCACAGTGATCACATCCTCTTTATAATTTCTTTATTCAATTATAACACATTATACAGATTCTTATAACAGCAATTATATTTGCACATATAACAAGGGATTTCAGCAAAATTTCTACTTTACATTTGTAATCAGTCGGCTAAAAAACTGCATGCAAAATTGATTATCAACAGAGTTCTTAGCGTCAGGTGGAGTTTGGACTCCATCTGACGCTAAGAACTCGTTATCCAGGAGCTTAGCGGCGGTTAGCTATCGGATAAATATGATCTTGCGTCAGGAGTTAGCTTTTGTCCGATTGTATCCCATTTTTTTATCCTGTTAGGTGCTTCTCTCCACCCACTCTCCACTAATTAAAATACCTGATCCCGGCCTCAAATAACTTATGATCCTTGGCTCCCAGCACGTTCCTGCCCACATTAGTTCCTACCCGCTCCGAGTGGCCCATTTTACCCAGGATTCTGCCATCCGGGCTGGTAATTCCTTCAATAGCCTGCACTGAGCCATTAGGGTTATCGGCAATTTCATATGATGGATGGCCGTCGGCATTAACATATTGAGTTGCCACCTGGCCATTGCGGATCAGGTTGTCTATGGCCTGGCCGCCGGCTACAAAACGACCCTCTCCGTGGGAAACCGGAATCATGAAAACATCGCCTACTTTAATATTGTTAAACCACGGTGATAACGTAGAAACCACCTTGGTCCTGGCCATCCGTGAAACATGGCGGCCAATGGTATTAAAAGTTAAAGTAGGACACTCTTCTGTTATCTCCCGGATTTCCCCGTAAGGCACCAGGCCCAGCTTGATTAAAGCCTGGAATCCGTTACATATGCCAAGCATCAGGCCATCGCGGTTTTTCAGCAGGTCCATGACTGCTTCTTTAACCTTGGGATTTCTGAACACAGTGGCGATAAATTTACCTGATCCGTCCGGTTCGTCCCCGGCACTGAACCCTCCCGGAATCATGACGATTTGAGAATTTCTGATTCTTAAGGCCATTTCATCCAGAGATTCCTCGATTTCAGCGGACGTCAGGTTTCTAAATACCAGGGTATCTACAATTCCGCCGGCCTTTTCGAAAGCTCTGGCACTGTCATATTCGCAATTTGTCCCCGGGAAAACCGGAATAAATATTCTCGGTTTGGCCACAACTGCCGCCGGTTTCACAGTACCCCGGCGATCATAGGCAATGCTCACCGGGCGGGTCGTAACAGGCTCAGTTTGCGTGGGGAATATCCCTTCCAAAGGTTCGGTCCAGGCAGCATAAGCCTCTTCAAGCCTGATTTCCGTTCCATCCACTGTAATAGCCGGCTCGGTCCGGGTATAGCCTAACAGCTTATAATCAACCAGGCCGAAGGCCTTGTCCAAATCAACAGATTCTTCAACTTCGAGGACCAGGGACCCCAGATCGGGAGTGAACAATGAATTGAGATCAACGTTTTCAAACTCTATGCCGATCATGTTGCCAAAACTCATTTTTGTCACAGCCGCAGCCACTCCACCTGCCCTTACCGTTTGAGCAGCCAAAACATGTCCGGCTTCGATCAGCTCGGTTATCTTGGCAAAACCACTCCTGGTTTTGGCAAAATCAGGCAGTTCATATTCATCTCTGACCAGCGGAACAAGGACAACCTTACTACCCGCCTGCTTAAACTCAGGAGAAAGGGCTTTTCTGACATCTGCCACATCAACCGCAAAGGCTGCAAGGGTCGGAGGTACATTAAGGTCTTTGAAGGTCCCGGACATACTGTCCTTGCCGCCGATAGCCGGAATTCCCAGCTGCTTCTGGGCGAAAAAGGCTCCCAGCAGCGCACTGAAGGGTTTACCCCATTTGACCGGATCCTGGCCTAATTTTTCAAAATACTCCTGTAAAGTAAGCCTCACTCTCCGGTAACTGCCGCCTGCTGCCACAATTTTGGCCACCGCTTCCACCACCGCATATAAGGCCCCGTGAAAAGGGCTCCACTTTGCTAATTGCGGGTTGTAACCATATGTCATAATGGTTCCGGTAGTGGTATCCCCAGACAGGACCGGCAGTTTTGCCACCATCCCCTCTGCCGGGGTAGCCTGATATTTCCCGCCAAAAGGCAGCAGCACTGACCCTGCGCCAATTGTACTGTCAAACCTTTCTACAAGTCCCTGCTGGCTGCATACATTAAGATCCCGCAAATTAGTCAGCCAGGCCTTGGAGATGTGTTTATCCAGGCGGATCCGGACTTCATTTGAGACTGTCCGGAAATAATTTTGTCCTGCCTCAGGAGCAGAAACCTCCACACTGGTGTTCTGTTTGACCCCATTGGTATTCAGGAAATCCCGGCTGATGTCAACAATTGTCTGACCGCGCCATTTCATCCGCAGCCTGCGGCTGGATGTCACCCGGGCTACCACCGTGGCCTCCAGGTTTTCTTGCGCGGCCAGCTGCATAAAACGTTCCGTGTTATCTTCAGCCACCACTACAGCCATCCGTTCCTGGGATTCTGAAATAGCCAGCTCAGTACCGTCCAGACCCTCATACTTTTTGGGTACCATATCAAGATTTATCTCAAGACCGTCTGTTAATTCACCTATGGCAACAGATACACCTCCGGCCCCGAAATCATTACATCTTTTGATCATGGTACTGACTTCAGGGTTCCTAAATAACCGCTGAATTTTTCTTTCCTCAGGAGGATTTCCCTTCTGGACTTCAGCACCACATGTTAAAATGGATTCCTCATTGTGTTCCTTAGAGGAACCGGTAGCCCCTCCACAGCCATCCCGGCCCGTTCGGCCGCCAACTAAAATGACTGCATCACCCTCTACAGGGGTTTCCCTGACAACATTTCTTTTGGGTGCCGCTCCGATTACGGCGCCGATTTCCATCCTTTTGGCTACAAAACCTTCATCATATACTTCTGCTACCTGACCTGTAGCAAGGCCTATCTGGTTACCATAGGAACTGTATCCGCTGGCCGCACCTGTGGTGATTTTCCTCTGAGGCAGTTTCCCCGGCAGCGTATCCTCCACCTTGGTCCGGGGATCTCCGCTCCCGGTAACCCGCATAGCTTGGTACACATAGGACCTGCCTGAGAGGGGGTCTCTGATGGCACCCCCCAGACAGGTAGCCGCTCCGCCAAAAGGCTCTATTTCCGTTGGATGGTTATGGGTTTCGTTCTTAAACATGACCAGCCATTTCTCGGCTGTTCCGTCAACATCCGCCTCAACTTCGATACTGCAGGCATTTATTTCATCAGACTCATCCAAATCGTCAAGGAGGCCCTTTTTACGCAGTTCCCGCATTCCAGTCAGGGCAATATCCATCAAATTAACATCTTTTTCATGCACCTTGTCCCCATGGACAAACTGCCGGGCGGTGAGATACTCCCCATATGCCAGCTCTATCGGTTTGGCATAAGTTCCGTCTTCTACCTGCACATCAGTAATTGTTGTCAGAAAAGTAGTATGCCTGCAGTGATCTGACCAGTAGGTATCAATCACCCTTAACTCAGTTACTGTAGGGTTGCGTTTTTCGCTATCCCGGAAATATTCCTGCAGGAACAGCAGGTCTTCAATACTCATCGCAAAGCCCATGCTGCTCAAAAAGACCCTTAACTCTTCGGGGTCTTTATTTATAAACCCGGAAACAGTCTCCACATCAGCCGGCAGGTCCCAGCTCATTTCCAGGGATGATGGCTTATCCTGTGCTGCTTCCCGGGAATCAACCGGATTTATGCAGTAATTCTTAATCCTGTTAAACTCAGGATCAGTGATTTTTCCCTCCAGGACAATTACTTTGGCTGAAAGAATCACAGGCCGCTCCTTTTGGGTCAGGATCTGCATACACTGAGCCGCCGAATCAGCCCGCTGGTCATACTGCCCCGGCAGGTACTCCATGGCAAATAGCCGGTCGTCGCCGCCAATGCTGATATTTTCATCATAGACATTGTCCACGGTGGGTTCAGAAAAAATCGTCCCCCGGGACATCGCATATTCTTCATCAGATACGCCGGAAATATCATAACGGTGCAATACCCTGACACCGGTGAGTTCCTTGAGGCCAAGGTTTTCCATGAAATCGTGGTACAACCCCCGGGCTTCGATATCAAAACCTTTTTTCTTTTCCACAAAAATCCGACGCACTTGATTAGTCATTTGGCTTACCTCCAGAAATTTTATAGCCTCTAGGAAATCCGACATGCTTTATATTCAAGGCTTAACGCCTTCTATTGTTTTTGTTTTTCCTCTATTATGCTAGGCTTTCGGAGATGTCCGGGAATCTGGTAAGGTGTTGCGGAAGATTTTCCTTGCGCCGGAGCCGTGAGGATTCTTACCGCAGTCTCCGCTAAGCGAAGTCGCGGACCGGAGCCAGGATGGCGGAGCCGCCACTGAGCCACGGACGGCGAATTGGCGGTTTAGTCCGCGACTTCGCCAGGAGCAAGGTTAGAATCCTCCGGCGACGGCGCGGAAAATCTGGAGCAATACCTTGCCAGATTCCCCGGCCGCATTTCAGGGAGCCTAAGTCTTTACAACTTCATTCTAACACAATATAATTAATAAGTGTAGTTAATAGTTCTAATATCTTTTATTAGGAGCGCTTATGTATGGATGTCAATTTTGAACTTTACAAGGTCTTTTACTATGTAGCCAAAGAACTCAGCTTTTCTGCGGCCGCAGCCAGACTTTACATTTCTCAGTCGGCAGTAAGCCAGTCGGTCAGCACCCTGGAGAAAAAAATGCAGTGCCGGCTTTTTGTCAGAAATACCAAACAGGTTAAGCTCTCACCGGAAGGAGAGATTCTCTATAAGCATGTGGAACAGGCTTTCAATTTCATTAAAGCCGGCGAACGGGGCATCACCGAAATCCACACCCTAAACAAAGGAGAGGTCAGGATTGGAGCCTCAGATACGATCTGCAAATATTATCTGCTGCCATATTTCGAGAAGTTCCATAAGGCTTTTCCCCAGGTAAAAATCCATGTCACCAACCGTACCTCCCCTAAATGCCTCGAACTCTTAAAAAATGGCACTGTTGATATCGTTGTAGTCAATATGCCCAACTTAGGCGGCAGTCAAAACCTGGCCGTAAAAAAAATCAAAACCGTCCAGGACGTATTTATCGCCGGACGGAACTTCACTGACCTGCAGGGCCGGGCCGTTTCGATCAATGAATTGGCAAACTACCCTCTCCTGATGTTGGAGAAAAACGCAGCTACCAGGGCTTTTATCGACAGCTTTCTGGCTGCCAGGAGGGTCAGCATTACTCCTGAAATAGAATTAGAAAGCGTTGATCTGCTCATTGAAATGGCCAAAATCGGCCTTGGTATTTCCTTCGTGGGAGAAGATTTTGTAAAAGAAGAATTGGCCAGAAAAGAAATATTTATTTTAGAGATCAAAGAAAAAATTCCTTCAAGAAGCCTCGGGGTAGTGACCAACAAAAATGTCCCCCTGACAGCTGCGGCTCAGAAATTCATCGCATTGTTCGAGTGATTTTGAACGTCATCCTTCGATTTTGGCTAAGGGCAGTTCAATCATAACTTTTGTTCCTTTACCAACTTTGCTTTTGATTCGGAAATTACCCCGGTGTTCCTCAATAATTCTTTTACTAACGGACAATCCCAATCCTGTACCTGACGCTTTGGTGGTAAAAAACGGCGTCCCGATTTTCTCCAGCTCTTTAGGGCTAATCCCCTTCCCGTTATCTCTAACACCAATCAGAGCCGAATTTCTTTGTGTCTGCTCCAGACTGATATGTATCTGCCCATTATCGGCAGAGGCTTCAATGGCGTTTTTAATGATATTGACCAGCACTTGTTTTATATGAATTTCATCACCCAAAACATTAATAGGGGTATCTACAGACTGGAGTTCCAGGCTGATTCCCTTTAAAACAGCCTCTGTCCGCATAAATTTACAAGTCTCGGTAACTAACTTAGTTAACTGAATGTTGGTTTCCCTGATCTTTTGAGGTTTTGCCAGGAGCAGGGTTTCTCTGACAATTCCCTCAATATGATCCACACTACCGCTGATTAAATCAAGAATTTCCTTGTCTTCGGAGTATTTATCCCTGCCTTTGAGGATTTGTATAAACCCTTTGACAGCTGTCAAGGGGTTCCTGATTTCATGGGCCATGCCGGCAGCCAATTCACCAACTAAGGCAAGTTTTTCGGCTCTCTGCTGTTCCACGAGCAAATTCCGGTGCTCCAGGGAGACCTTATATCGCCAGAAGATAAATATAATTGCTAGTATGAGCAGCAGGATGACGACATTTTTTGTTAAAACAATCAGACCGGGGTTAGTTATATCTGCACTGGGTTGAACCGTAATAGCATACCACCCAAAGTTTTTCAGGCGGACCATGGTAAAAACATTTATTTCCTTTGTCCCCAAACTCTGCCGCTCAATAACAGCCTGATCCCGGCCCTGGGCCTCAAAATAGCAATTAGAAACAACAGGTTTTGTTTTATTGTCAATATCTTTGCCGTAAACATAATTTCCCTTGTTGTCCGCTAAAGCCATCTTACCGTTTTTACCTATCACCGCTAAGTCTAGTGTTCGTTTAAAATAAGAGATAGGCAGTTCTCCTGCGATGATCCCCACTACCTTACTCGTGCCATTCGTATTATCGCTAAAAACAGGAGTAAAAATTGTAATCACGTTCTCCCCGGAGAAAGGAGAAATTTCCAAAGGCGTAAAAACAGGCTTTCCTTGCAGAGCCTGCTTGTAATAAAGGTTGTTGCTTTCTATTACAGGCAGCTTATCCCGGCTGTAGTTAGAGGCTACCAGCACTTGCCCATGCAGGTCAGTAATGTAATAGTTTTCGTCAGCTTGAGTCTTAAGAGAATTTAAGATTTCCTCTAAAGTGGCATACCGTCCTTCCGCAAGCTTTAACATATGAGAAATGTTGATTAAAGTATTTCTTCTGTCATAAAGATTCTTTTCAATTAACTGGGCAAAAGCTGTTGTTATCGAAACATTTTTTTCAATTTCGGCAGTTTTCCGCTGACCGGCATTTTCCCAAATGAATACATAGGAAACAATAATTATCGGAACTGCTACCATCAGGAATGTTATTATTTTAATTTGCAGAGATTTTTTTACCATAGAATCATCCCTAAACCGGAATCTAATGAAAAGTTTCCCAATATTAAATATAGTATAGAGCAACTTGACAATTTGGTCAATAAAACAAGGATAATGTCTGTTGCAGGAAAAGCTAGCATACCTGCTTGTTTATGGTTTGGTTTTCCAGAACCTTAAACCGCACATAAAAGGTAGTGCCTGCTGAACTTGTCTTAAAGTCTATCTTGGCATTGTGCTTATAAGCAATACTATAACAAATTGAAAGCCCCAAACCTGTCCCATTATCCTTGGTGGTTACAAAGGGGGTGCCAATTTTATCAAAAATTTCAGATGGTATGCCGGTCCCCCTATCCTCAACGGCTAAAACAACTTCACCATCATAAACAACAGTACTAATAATTATTTCTTCTCCGGGCGGAGATGCTTCCAGAGCATTCCTGACAAGATTTAACAAGAGTTGCCGAACCTCTTTTTCGCTTACAGATATTTTTGGGATGTCCCCTTTCTTTATAATAATCATTTTTCAAATATTGCCCGATACTGTTCTTCACTTTTTCTTAAGGCAGTTTCAAATCTTTTCTCAGTCCGGACCAAAGCATTTATCTTTAAATAAACGAAAATCATAATCCCACCGGAAACACTGCCCATGACAAAATGAACGGTCATTATAAACGAAGGAGATTCACTATGTCCGCCAATATAGGTGTCCAGAAAATATTCAATAATTCCCCAAATGATTCCAATTAGGCCCAAAAAAATAAGGATAAGTCTGTCGTTAAATTTCGTCATATAAACCCTTCCTTTGACAAATTTACCATCCTTTGCACTACCTATTATAGGATTTCGAAGATTAATTGTCGCAAAAATATTGTCGAAAATTAGTAACTACTGTTAATTAACGGAATCTAAAACTACATATTGGTAAGTCGGTAAGGTAAAAAAACTGGTGGTTGAGAAGTCGCCGAAAATCAGCGAAAATTCTAAACCACCAGTAAAAATGTTTCCATGATTATTCTAATCATGAACCACTGTCTCTTTTCAACTGCTTACTGCTTACTGCCGACTTCAATTACTCCCACTCAATAGTTGCGGGTGGCTTGGAGGTAATATCATAGACTACCCGGTTGATACCTTTCACTTCATTGACTATCCTGCTTGAAATACTCTCCAGCACATCATAAGGAATCCTGGCCCAATCGGCGGTCATCCCGTCATGGCTGGTCACTGCACGGATAACGCAGGTGTAGCTGTAGGTCCGCTCGTCACCCATGACACCGACTGAACGCATGGAGGGCAGGACGGCGAAGAACTGCCAGATTTCCCGGTACAGGCCTGCTTTGATGATTTCCTCATGCAGGATGGCATCTGCTTCGCGTAATGTGTCAAGCTTTTCTTTTTCAATATCACCCAGGATTCTGATGGCCAACCCCGGTCCGGGAAAAGGCTGGCGCCAAACTATTGCTTCAGGCAGGCCTAACTGCTCCCCTACCAATCTGACTTCATCTTTAAATAACCATTTAAGTGGTTCCACCAGGGCAAAATGCATATCTTCGGGCAGCCCCCCCACATTATGGTGAGATTTGATTACTGCCGCTGTATCTGTACCGCTTTCCACCACATCGGGATAAAGGGTCCCCTGGACCAGAAAATCTATTTCCCCCAGCTTGCGGGACTCTTCTTCAAACAACCTGATGAACTCAGTACCAATGATTTTACGTTTCTGCTCTGGCTCAGTAACCCCGGCCAGTTTACCCAGAAAACGCTCAGAAGCGTCAACAGCAACCAGATTAATGTGAAACTGGTTCCGGAAAGTATTCACCACCTGCTGGGCCTCATTTTTCCGGAGCAGTCCATGGTCTACAAAGACACAGGTCAACTGATCCCCAACAGCCTTATGGACCAGGGCCGCAGCCACCGAAGAATCCACCCCGCCGCTTAGGGCACAGAGGACTTTTTTGGTCCCGACAGCCTCCTTAATCTCCCGGACAGCCTGGGTCACAAAGGATTCCATGGTCCAATCACCATGGCACTCGCAGACATTATATAAAAAACGTTCCAAGATCTCTTTGCCCTGAGGTGTATGCACAACCTCGGGGTGGAACTGGACACCATACAATTTGCGGTTGGGTTCGGCAATGGCCGCAACTGGTGAGTGGGCAGTGCTGGCCGTGGTATAAAAACCTTCAGGAGGGCACTCCACAAAATCACCGTGGCTCATCCAGCAAATTAGTTCCTCAGTTAACCCGGTAAATAATATATCATCATTTTTAACAACTTTCAAATTGGTTTTGCCATACTCCCGGTTATTGGCCCGGGACACTTTCCCGCCCAACTGTCTGGTCATTAATTGGATCCCGTAGCAGATCCCCAGTACGGGAATCCCCAGGTCAAATATCTCCTTGTCACAAACCGGGGCATTTTCCACATATACACTTGAGGGGCCGCCGGAGAGCACAATGCCCTGTGGTGCTATTTCTTTAATGCGGGCCGCCGAAGTCCGGAAAGATACAATTTCACAATACACTTTACATTCCCTGATCCTTCGAGCAATCAGCTGGGTATATTGACCCCCGAAATCCAGGACCAGCACCATTTCTTTGTTTCTGTTCATTATAGTCCTCCTTTATTGACCACCGTAAATTTCCTTCTTCAACACATACACACCCGGTAAATTACGGTATTTGTCGTTATAATCAAGCCCATAGCCGACTACAAATTCATCAGGAATCACAAACCCGTTATACCTGATGTCAACAGAGGTCTGCCGCCTGGCCGGTTTATCCAACAGCGTACATACATTAACTGAATTAGGCCGCCGGGCTGCCAGATTTTCCAAAAGGTATTTCAGAGTAAGCCCGGAATCAATAATATCTTCTACAATAAGTAGATCCTTGCCCTCAATGCTTTTGTCCAGGTCTTTCAAAATTCTGACCACACCTGACGACATGGTGGAAGAGCCGTAACTGGAAACAGCCATAAAATCCAAATAAAGGGGAATCTTAATTTGCCTGATCAGGTCAGACAAAAATACAATAGACCCCTTTAATATTCCCGCCACAACCAAATTTTTGCCCCCATAGTCAAGAGATATCTGTTCTCCTAACTGTGCCACCTTTTGGGCAATCTCTGCCTGTGATACGAGACATTTTTCAATATCATTCAACATGGCTTTACCCCCAACATTTTTCTGAAATAACTACACAACCAAGAATATCAGAGTGTTAAACCCATTGTCAATCCCGTGTTTTTTGCAGTCTAATAACCAGCCGCTGCCAAGTGGTTCTGATGTTTTCCACTTCAGCCGGATCGGGTTTATTTTTCCCATATTTATCTAATAAATAAGCCTGGGTAATCCGGCAAATATCGGCATATTCACCCGGAAACACGTTCTTTAAACTATCGGCAAACTCTAGCGGGGTTTGAGCCGTATTTTTAGGATATCCTTTCCGGGCCAATAAATTTATTAAAGCCATATAAGTATCTCTGATTTTATCTCCAGACCCCAGTCTCATTTTTCGGCATAATTCCATCCAATTCCTCCAGAGGATTAAGGTTCCTAAAATGAAAAATAAATCTCCATCCGCAAATGCGGCATTATCCGAACATGCAAGTTAAATTAAATAAAATAGCCACGGATGAACACGGATAAACACAGATAAAAATCAGCGTTAATCCGCGTTAATCAGCGGCTTTATTTTTTTCATTAAAGCGTAAGGAAAAAAGGTATATGGTGTTTAGCTTTGAACATAATGTAAGTATTCATCAAGCGGCTGGTTCTAGGCTTTAGGTGGAACAACCTTGATAGGATCGTTGTAATTCTTAAATTCCACGACCACTTTCATTTTGTTGGCAGAATTAATTTTGCTTTCAGCATTAACCTCTACTTTGTTAATCAAAAGGCTCTTAGGTTCCAGGAAAAATTTATACTGAAAATTCTTCCACAGAATCTCCATATACCTGTTATCAATGACGGGATTAGCAGTATACACCCATAATTTTTTCTCCCCAACTTTCTGAATTCCCGCAAAAGCCGCATTATTTAGTTCTTTAAAAGAAAAGTTGGCCAGGGGGTTAAGCTCATTCATAAAAATCTCCTGCTGATTGATCTGGTTGTCGGTAATCTCGAGCCATTTCCCGGTTAACTGGTCTTTAGTGTAAGTCGTTGCGTCAATCTGATAAAAATCTACTTCGGAATTGTAAATTTGTCCTTTAATGTGGATTCTGTTTTTATTTTCCTTTTCACCATATATGGTGCTGGCCACCTGTTCCTGACCATCTATCACGATAGTCATGGCAATCTTGTATTCATAGCTATCAGCCTGGGCAGTAGCTTTTAGCCCCTGATCTATAGCGTCGACCGGGGGAATGTCCGGTTTTCCGGGGAGCAGAAAATACCAAAGGAGGCTTACCCCCCCAAGGACAGCCAGAATAGGCGGCAGCCATTTAGTCCACCCTGATTTCCCAAACTTCCGGAGCATACCCTTCCCCCTCCCCCCTCTTATCACTAATTTATACTAGGGGCAAAGGCAAAATATGCTTTAAATAAAAAAACAAGGGTTAGTCCCTTGTCTGTTTTGTCTTATTCAATTCAACACCTTCAAGTTTTAATAAGGCAGCTTTTACGTCCAGTCCGGCCCCGGTAAAACCTCCAAGCTGACGATTCTTCTGCACTACCCGGTGGCAGGGGATTATTATTGGTATATTATTAGCACCCAAAGCCTGTCCCGCCGCCCTTGCCCCCAAAGGGGACCCAGCCAGGGCCGCAATCTCCCCATAAGAAAGGACGGTTCCCCTGGGAATGGCCATTACATGCTCAAGCACACGTTTCTGAAAAGGGGTTGCCCATGACCAATCCAGCCGGCAATTAAACTTTACATTTTCACCACTCAGATAAGCTGTAACCTGGTGCCTTAAATCATCAAAAACCGCCGGACTAAATTCCGATTGACCAGTGATGCGTCTTAACAATTCCAATTCAGCATCATATCTGGTTTTTTGCGGCAATACTGAGCAACAGATACCACGTTCAGTGGAAACAAAGCCCATCCAGCCCATTGATGTAAAAAAAACCGTATATTTGCTCAAAGGAATCTGGCCTCATTTATAATCAGTTCAAAATCGCAGCCCAGGTGGCTGGCAGCCCGCCTTGACAGAACCATGCGAGTAAGGAAGATTTCAAAATACTCCATGACTGAACTAATAGTTAAATCAATGGTCAGCTCCATGGTGATAATTCTCCGTTCCTGGTCAACCTTGAGAGTGCTGCGCTCAACGGCATAATTGACCCGGTCCCTGGTTGTAAAAGTAGCAAAATCAGTTTTCCTCACCCTGTCGCGATGGACATCGGCTTTATCTGAGATAATTACCGCAGCACCTATAGAGCTGACCGGAGTACCGGTTTTCTCCTCATGGTTACCGATCGCAGATACAATATGTGCTATTTTATCCTGTGGCACACCCCGTTTTAAAAGAAAGGTAAAAACCAGTACAGCACCAATTCGCCCGTGGTCATAACGGTTAATGACATTTCCGATATCATGAAGATAACCGGCAATAGCTGCCATCTCAATATCTTCATCTGAGAAGTTGAGGGCTTCTAAAATCATCCGGCTGTTTTCTGCTACCTTGTTGGCATGACCGTAGTCATGATCGATGACACCCATTTTACTTAAATATTTATTGGTTTTCTGAAAATAGACATCAATTTCCGGATCTTTTTTTATATCAGCAAGAGTAATCAAAAGAATCCCCCTAGCGAAGGTAAATCAAGTCATTTGCATTATTATAACAAACAATAAGTTGAAAAACAACCTCACTCCCCACTCGTCTAATGCACTACCATTACTGTACACCCGGCGTGATGAACGACCCGGTCGCTGACACTGCCCAGCAAAAATCCTTTTATTTCGCCAAGTCCTCTGCTGCCCATAATAATTAAGTCATATCCGTTTTTTGATTCCTGAATTATTTCCATAGCCGGATGCCCTCTCCTTAATACCGTCGACACCGGTGTTTGGGCAAATTCCATTTCAGCCCTGAGGAGAACTTTGTTCCCCTCTTTCTCCAGTTCATTAAAAATATTCTGTGACACTATAGCCCCCAACTCGGGACTAAAAATCGCGGTCGAGAATGGTACTGCTATCACATGGAGAAGTGTAACGCGGCTGTTGTATTTCTCAGCCAAAGATTCTGCTTTCTTGACCGCCCCAAAAGAGTTTTCTGAGCCATCCACCGGAACAAGAATCTTTTTAAACATTTAAATCACCTCACTAACTATATTATAGCACTGAGACAAGTTTCCAGGGTGATTGAAGCAGAAAATATGTGAAAAAAATCATCAAGCCGGAAATTTCCTGGAAAATATTTGAAATAATTACAATTTTTATATCGAAGTATAATTGCAAATGGTTCCTTTTACTAATTTTTACAGGGAGAGGTGATATAGCTTAACAATTACAGCTAACTTAATATACTAAAATCATTAAAAGGAGGAGACAGAGAATGAAGAAAATCCTGATTCTGGGAGCAGCAATTTTAGGCTTTGCCTTAATTGCAACATTCAATCCGGAAATTTCGAATGCTAAACCGGATGGCTCCAAAGGCTACACCTGTTCCGTGTGTCATCCAGGCCGTCCTGATCAGACACCGCCTGCCCCGGATCCTAAACCCGCTCCTGCACCTGCAAAACCGGTTCCTGCTCCGAAGAAGGCGGCACCTGCGCCGGCTAAAGCCGCGCCAACTACTACAGTGGCAATTACCGTGGAAGGTCAGAAAGCCACTGCCTTCAAATCTGGCAGCACAGTATTTATCTCAGTTGTCGATTTTGCAAAAGCTATGGGTTATACAGTGAAATGGGATGGGGCGCAAAAACTTGTAACCCTGACCGACAAGTTCAACAATGTCGTAAATATATATACAGCCAAAAATACTGTAAATTACAGGGGCAAAGACAATAAAGTTTCCACAATGATCAAAAACGGTTCATCTTTTGCAGATGCCACAGCTCTCACCAATGTTGTGCGCGGTCATGTGACTGAAGACAAAGGAGCTTATGTAATAAGAAAGAGCGCCAAAACTTATCAATGGGAGAATGGGGTACATGCTAAGATTCTGGTAGAGGAAGATGGTGTGACCAGACCTGCTGACGAAGATACATGTACTGCCTGCCATAATGGTACTGCCTTTGCCAAAGGTAAAACAAAAGTGGCTGAAGTTAACAATGTTGTGACTCCAATTGACTGCAATGCCTGCCACCCAACCGGCAGTAAGGCAGTTAAGGATTTAGGCGGAAAAAGACCCTTTAAGCTGGCTAACGGCATGACCGTTAACGGTGGTGCAGGTACGGTATGTATCAATTGCCATAACAGCCGCAGGAACAACAATGATGTTGAGGGGCTTATGACTACATATAAGGCTCCCCACGGCGGACCACAGGCTGATGTCCTCTTTGGCGTAGCCGGTATGCCCTTTGGTTCAGAAGTTTATCAAAAAACACCACACGCAGCAATTGAAAATACCTGTGTCACCTGCCATATGGCAGAACCCGAAAATGAGTACGGGCTTGTTGGCGGCCATACCTACCGAATTACCGAGGGCAGTGAGCAAAATATCAATGCCTGCAACCAGTGCCACAAGGATTTAACTACAACTGCACGCAGGGCTCTTGGCGATTATGACGGCGACAAGACCATCGAAAGTATTCAGGGCGAGGTTCAGGGCTTGCAAAACCTCGTTAAGACCGAACTTATTAAAAAATATTCTGCTCAAGGTGTTACAGATCTCGGTGAAGGCGGCGGTAATCTCAGTTTTGTGACTAAAGACGGCAAACTTGATCCCAAATCTGGGATAGTAAAAGTTAATGACTACAAAGCGGCCTGGAACCTGCAGGTTACTATAAATGACAGTAGTATGGGGATTCATAACCCTGCTTATGTAGTCCAACTCCTGCAGCAGTCCTATAAAGCTGTAACCGGCAAAGATGTACCTAATGCCGCAATAAGATAATTTAACGCATACTAAAAAAACCGGAATGGGCCAGGTCTAACCTGGCCCATTCCGGTTTTTCATGTAAAATGCATATCTGTATTCCGCCAGGGTATTCTAAATCTCGGGGTGTACTTAAATGAGGCTTGACTTCGTTAAAAATCTGGCCTACGGGGATAGAATATAATCCACCTCCATATCCGCGGCTGGCTTTTAATTGTTCCAGCTATGGAGCGAAACAGACTTAAAGTTTTCAGCAAGTTGTTGGAAATCTAACTGTGCAATATCCTGGTTTTCTGCCCTCTTCGAGTTTAAATTTAAGGCATCTCCATGATCATTTGATCATGATATTTTGCATAAACAAAGTTTCCATATGTCTCGAATTCTGAAAATGTAACTGGACGTAATTTATTAATGCTTTTAATAATAGCCTTATACCACACTGCATTATTTTTGTATTCGATTGCTTTTTTCATCTCAGCCAATTTAGATTTTTCCAACAACATATAGCGTGCAACAAAGGATAATGGCGCAGTGGCTTTTACTCCAAGTAACCTCGTATAGGTCTTGAAGTATTCAGGAATCTTTGCTCTACGGCAGTAAAAAACAGTCTTCTCTTTATCTTTAAATACATGGGCCCGAATTAACAGGGTATCTGCATCAAGCACCAGGTAATGGTCCGAAGAAGATATGGCATCACCACTCAGTTTTAATAACTGCTGAAAAAGCCACCCAGACCGGTCCCATTCATTTGTTCTGTAATCGATTTCATTTTTGGTAATGGGGAGGACGGAATTTTCATTCACAAACCGGCATCCCTTCAGATTACAAACTTCTCTTATTTTATCGTTATCAGGAGCTACAACCATTATCTCAGCAATAGGGTGTACGACATTTTCTCTGGCCATATCAATAACAAAAGGAAGAGATAGCAAATCCTTCTCAATGACAGGAATCAGAATATCTATGCTGAACTCCGCTGCCGATCCTCTTCCGTGATTGGCAAGAACTTGAGTCATTATAATTCATCACCTTTTTCTGCTTTTCTACCAATTATATTAAAGAATTAGGAAAATGCCTCTAAAGCTTTTTGCCAGAATAGAAATAGGGGGAGTCCTTTTTGAGCTCCCCCTCACTTCATTTCGAATTCTCCATCAAAGAGTTTAGTTTTCTGAGTGATCCCAGGATTTGTTCAATCTCCTCCAACTCCATGGTCTTTAGTAACCCTATCAGATAATTTGTTTTTACAATGTTTATCGAATCCTTATATTCCAGTATTTTGGGGGTTAACGAAATTTTAACTTTTCTGCGGTCTTCCGGGCAGCCTGTTCTGACCACAACACCTTGATTTTCCAGGCGATCCACAATACCGCAAACTGTACTTTTGGCCAAACCCATTAAGTTGCTTAGTTCCTTTAGGGTAATATCAGGGTGGTGATATAACTCATGCATTAGCATCATCTGGGGCACAGTGAATTCATTTTCAGAAAACTGATTTAACATATACCTGCGGAAATTACTGATAATAGACCTAAATAAACTGCTTAATTCCTGGGCCTTAACATTTAAATCATCCATTTATTCAGGTCCCCCTAATCGAGAATAACAGGGCCTTGTTCACCCGATGCTTTATCCCGGTCTTTCCCCTGCATCAGGAAAGCCATCATCACTGTCGCCAAGGCGATAAAGGTAGTTATCAAAAAGGTATGGTCAATTGCATTCAGAAATGAGTTTCTCTGCACCATCCCGTAAATTGTACCTATAGCAGCGCCCTGACTCTCGCTGGGTGAAATTCCGCTGCGGGCAAGCCAGCCTTGAATAGACTGCACCAACTGGAGGCTGTTTGGATTAAACCAGCTAATCTGGTCAGAAAGCCGCACATAGTTTTCTACTTGATTATTCTGCATTACAGTTGTTAGGATAGTGATCCCCAGAGAACCCGCCACCTGCCTGATTACATTTGACAGGGCCGACGCCCTGCCTACCAGGTGTCTGGGTATTGCATTCATGCCCTGAGTCGAGGAAGGCATCATGGCCAGGCCCATGCCTATACCACGCACGACTGTCAGCAATATTATAACATTGGGACTGGTTTCCAGGGAAATTTCAGATAAAAAATATGTGGATAATGTCATTAAAATTAACCCTGGAATAACTACAGGTTTAGCCCCCACTTTATCAAACAGCCTGCCTCCAATGGGCATTGTGATACCTGTGGCAACAGCACTCGGGAACAGCAATACACCTGTCTGCATAGCCGAATACCCCTGCAGGTTCTGCAAATACAGGGGAAGCAGAAATATGCCGCCAAACATGGCAATATTGATAGCCCCTGAGATGAGTATGCTTAAAGTAAACGGCCAAATTTTAAGCAGACGCAAATCAAGGAGAGGGTCTTCATGAGTCAATTCATTGGCTACAAAGAGTATTAAACTAAAGACCCCGATGAGAATTAAGAAGACATTGGAGAATTGACTCCAGTCAATTGCCGAGCCTTCCCCCAGCACATAGAGGATACATCCCAAACCTGCTGTACATGATAAAAAACCTAAATAATCAAAACCTTTGGTCGGCCTTTTAGGAAATTCCTCCAGTATAATTCCGGTCAGAATAACTCCTATCACCCCAACCGGAATATTGATTGTAAATATCAGCCGCCAGTCCAGGTGCTCAACAATATACCCGCTCAGAGTCGGACCAATGGCCGGCGCAGCCATAGCCGCTATTCCCCAAATACCTAAGGCCATACCGCGTTCTTCCTGGGGAACTACCTGGTATAAAATGGACATACTTACCGGCATAATCATGCCTCCGCCAATGGCCTGAATGATCCTGGCGGCAATCATCGCGGAATTGCTCCAGGCAAAGCCGCACAAAGCTGAACCGGCAGTGAAGGAAATTAAAGCCCAAATATAGACTTTTTTTGTGCCAAACCGGTCTCCCAAATATCCTGTCAGGGGAATAACAGCACCCATAGTCAGCATATAAGCTGTCAGAACCCATTTTATTTCATCAGTGGAAACCCCAAATACGTTCATCATTTTGGGAATTGCTATATTAACTATGCTGGTATCAAGTATCGCCATAAAGGTACCGATAACAACTACGCCAAGGGCCAGCCACTTATACAAACTGTCTTGCCTACGATTTTCCATCAGGCCACCCCTCTATCTTACATGGATTTTAATTACAGCATTGGTACCCGGCAGTAATTTTACGTCAGTTTTTTTAATCTCAATTTTCACGGGAATCTTCTGAACCACTTTGGTGAAATTGCCGCCTGTCGCGGTTGGCAGGAGAGAAAATGTAGATGCGGTGGCCTGGCCCACAGAAGCTACCTGACCGGTAAATTTCTTATCAGGATATTGATCTAAGCCTATATCAACAGTCTGTCCGATTTTTATCTGCTCCAGCTTGGTTTCTTCGATATTGGCACTTATATACAATTTATCCGGGTCGACCATCATGGCCAGTGGAAGTCCCGGGGACCCGATTTCCCCGATGTTGGCCTGCTTTTTGATCAAGATACCGGAAATAGGTGCCCTGATGATGGCCAGTTCCAAATTTGAATCAGGCAGATTATTCATCTCCTGCCGGCCAAGGATCTGGCCCTGTTTCACCTTCTGGCCTTCTTCTGCTTTAAATTCCAGGATCCTTCCCGCAATCTGCGGGCTCACCTTGACAATATCTCCGGTCACCCTTGCATCTTCTGTCGATACATAATAAGTATTTTCATACCAGTAGTATGCTCCAACCCCCAGGATAGCCAATACCATCAAAACAATAATTGAATAAATAATCATCTTTCTTTTGCCATTCATATACGTCTGCCGCCCCTTACTTTAGAATTTTAGTTCCGATGCGAACAATTCTAATTCTATCACTTTTTAATTTTAAATGTCTAGAGTAATTCTATATTTTCTCTTAAATATTGATGAAAAAAGAACAGGAGAGCCCTTTGGAAAAAATCCTCCGGGGCACTCTTATTGGCTGACTTTAAAGTATTAACTGTCTGGCGGGCAGCAGCAGCCCTGGTTTTAGCTGTAAATTGCTTATAGTGCCTCTACCTTGCATAGCAGGGCTTTGAAGTCGGGATAGCCTGTAATCGGGTCACGAGCCTCCATATCAGTTAGCAGGTTGACGTTAGCCTGCCCGGGCCAGCCGTGCGGCACAGCAACAACGCCCGGCATCAGGCGCGGCTCCTCTTTCACCCGCATGATGATGCTGCCATTACGGGTAGACAGACGGATACGCTCCCCGTCCCTTACTCCGCATTTGCTGCAGGTCGCCGGGTGGATCTCGGCAAAGGGCTCCGGATCAATGGACCCGAGCTGCGGGACATGCCGCATCTGGGTGTGTGTAAAGGCCTTCCGGCGGGCTCCACTGATCATGATCAGGGTGAACACTTTGGCCAGTTCGGGAGTGCTGACCGGACTTTGGGCCGGTTCCAGATATTTCGGCAGCGGATCATAGCCGGCTTCCTCTAATGTCTTGGAATATATTTCAATCTTGCCGCTGGGGGTATCAGTCTTTTTATTCTTATAGGCGTAATAGTCCTGCTTATTAAAATACATCCCTAATTCGTTTGCTTTCAACTGATCACCAATCCCGCTGGGTGCCATGAGGTGATCAATCACTTCTTCATCCGAATTCCAGGGGAACAGTTCGCCAAATCCCAGCCGACGGGCCAGTTGAGTCCAGATCCACCAGTCAGGCTTTGACTCCCCTACGGGGTCAACAACTTTCCTGTGATACATGGCATAAGGCTCGCCATGCACAACGCCGTGAACATAGGACAGGGCGTCTTTCTCCATAAAGGTAAGATGGAGGGGCCCCTCCTCCAAACCACCCCCAGGTCGTGAGTTCAAAGCTTCTTGCCCTGCTATGCTAAAAATAAAACCCGCATTCGCGGGACATAGATCTAAATTTTATTTCCGGTTTGTTACTTTAATCATTTCGGCGGTCAAAAACAACTGATGATCCAATACTTTGTTTTGCAATTTTCTTTAGTTCTGCTGCCTTTTCTCCTATTTCCAGATAGTTTTTGAATTTATCAGGTATGCTGATGACTACTGCTAATGATATTGACATGATTGGGAATTGTTCGATTAGGCCCCGTCGGTTGGTTACTTCTACGTATTCCCTGTTGAGGTCTTCAAGTTCATATAAACTTCGTATTTTTCTTTCAAATACTTCAATAATGTGCTCACACATAATTTTTGCACATTCGATTTTGGTAATAAGAATGAAATCGTCACCGCCTATATGTCCTAAAAAGTCATTACTACAGCCCATTTTTATCAGGCAGTCGCTTAAAACGCGAGAGGTAAGAAGAATTGCCTTGTCCCCTCTTTCAAATCCATATTTGTCATTAAAGGCTTTGAAGTTGTCAAGGTCAATATAAAGAACTGCAAATGCTTGGTTGTTCTCAAGCATGCGTTTTAGCTTCGCTTCTATCACCAAGTTGCCCTGTAAACCTGTCAATGGATTAGAATTATGTGCATAGGAAATTTGAATTTTAGTCACATTGTTAAGGAGATTCATTACCGACACTACACCTACATATCTATCGTTTTCTGCTACGATAATTAGATCATAAAGATTTTCTTCACTGCGGCACATGGCAATTTGCGAGGCTTCTTCGAGGGGCAAATCGGAATTTACGACTAACGGATTGTCGTCCATAACCATCGCAATCGGTTTGTTAGAATATAGAGAGACTCCGTAGCGTGTCCCTAATTTGTAATAAAGGTGGTCCTTCATTACCAGACCGATAGGCCTGTCATTTTCAACTACCACGATACCGCTTAATTTTATCTGCTCCAGGATTTCGCTAACTTCACATACAGGAAGCTCCTTTTCTACAGTGGGAAATGACTCCGCAATCTCTTCTATTTTTATCCCCAGTCCCTGAGAATCCTTAAATATAGTGTCCCTGATAAGAAGATTATTGATAAGTCTTTGTGCCTCAGGGTAAATCTGGGGAGCAGGAAAGGCCGGCCGGGCCAGGAAATAACCCTGCACATAATGTACTCCCAGTTTGTGCACTACAGTCAACTCCTCCGGTGTTTCCACACCCTCGGCAATTATCTTTGAATTCACCGCTATGGCCAATTTAACCATGGATTCAACAATTGCCTGTTTAGGAAGATTCCTATGGATTCCCCTGATGATGGACATATCAAGTTTAATATACTCCGGTTTTAACTCCGCAATGGCCTGAAGGCTCGAATAACCGGCACCTGCATCATCAACTGCAATAGTATAACCCTGCTCTCGGTAATGGTAGAGTGAACGTTGGAAGCTTTCAAAATCAGTGATAGCAGTTCGCTCAGTGATTTCAAAGGTTACTTGTTCCGGCTTAAAACCACGCCGGAAGATGTGATCTTTGGTCTTCCCGTTCTGAAAATGCGGGTCGTTCACAACCTGAGGGTTCATGTTTAGAAACAACTGCTGTCCGGGTTTTAAGTTACTGATATTATTTAAGGCCTCTTCCCGGCATACTTGTTCAAGGGCAAACAGCATACGGTTCTCAATAGCCGCATCAAACAGCTGACTGGGAGAATGTAAAGGGCTGTCTTCAGGCCCCCTGCTAAGGGCCTCATACCCAACAATTTCGCCGTTTTGGATATTAACAATAGGTTGGTATAAAAGCTGAATTTTTCTATTATCAAGTATGTGCTCCAGCTCTTTGCGCCAAAATGGTGAATTAAAAGCAAATCTCGTTTTTGTTTCTAATTCCTCAGTACCACACATTTTCCATTCCCTCACTATGTCAATATTTTTACCCTCTGGAAAGTTTAACCTATATTTAATGTAATTTTAGCTTATTTTCTTTAAATGCAAGTTAAGATAAAATTAAATTTGTGTTATCAAAACATTAATTCAACACAAAAGAAAGATGGGGGCACACAAGCATACAGTCAAGCACTTTTGTCGAACAGCATACTAAAAACAAAAAAACCGCAATCGCTTGCGGTTGTAGTGTTTCGAGTGGAGCCGATGATGAGATTTGAACTCACGACCTACGCATTACGAGTGCGTTGCTCTACCACTGAGCTACATCGGCTTATTAAACTGCAGAAGTTATTATAACAGATATTTTTTATAAAGGCAACAGAGTAATCAGTCGCGAGTCACGAGTCGCGAGACGAGAGTTAGATTAGTAATCAGTGATCTGTGATCGAGTAGACTGTTATCATTCTTTTCACCCGTTCTTCCCACTGACCACTTACCACTTGCCGCTGATCACTCTTCTCACTCTCCACTCTCCACTCCGCCATTTTAACCTATAATATCTTCTACCTGGTCCTCTTTTAATATCTCGGTAATAAAAATATCCTGGGCCTTAGAAAGGTCAACTTCCCGGAGTTCAAAGAGTTTTCGGCGGTCCCGGTCGTACATTATCCTGACTACAGGCCTTGTTTGCCTGCCCTTGTTCATGTCAACCACTACCCCTATTTCCCCGGTGTTTAGGGCAACTACACTACCCAAGGGATAAATAGCTACATTTTCCACAAAAACCTTTAAGACATCGGGATCAAACTGTCCTGATGAAGAATTTACAATTATTTCAACAGCCTGATGGGGGAAAAAGGCTTTGCGGAAGGGGCGGTCTGTCAAGAGGGCATCAAAAACATCTGCAACTGCAACAATCCGCGGAAACAGACCTATTTCATCACCACGGATGCCAAAGGGATAACCCGACCCGTCCAATCTCTCATGATGCTGCAGGGCGGTGAGCGGAACGCTTTCCGCAAACTGCCGGCTGGCTTTGAGCATATCATATCCCAAAAGACTATGTTTCTTTACCTTGTTATATTCCTCTTCTGTGATATGGCCAGGCTTGTGCAGAATGCTCTTCGGTACGTTGGTCCTCCCTACATCGTGCAGTAAAGCCGCCAATCCAAGATTCCTCAGGTGATCACCCTTTATTTTCAGAAACAGCCCCATAATTAAGGACAGCATACAAACATTAACCGAATGGGCAAAAATATACGAGTCCAGGCCCCGGACTTCAGTAAGGTGCAGCATTACACACTTGTCTTTGACAACCTGGCGAAAAATATTGTTAATAGCCTGCTTCACAGTCCCTTGCTCCAGGGTATTGGTCAAAGTTAAATCCCTGATTATGCTTTGGACGGTCTTAATGACCTCATTTCCGGTCAATTCTCCGTTAACCGCTAAAGAGGCAGTGCTGTCCTTAACTTCCACCTGCTCAATACCCAAATCCAACATCTGTTTTAAATGAAAGGCTTCTATTTCAGTGCCGGGAGTAAATAACAAAGTTCCGTCTTTGGTGCAGACTGATTTACCGATGATCATACCGATTTTCAGTTGTTCAACAGGCATTTTTCTCATCAAATTCACCTTCATGGTGCATATATTAAAAATATGTACTTATTTCGTTAGATTTCATAAAAATCCTGCCTAAATTAGTTCTTTTGTAAGTTTATGTGTTAAGTCTGTTTATTGTTCCATATTCAACACTACCTTTTTTTATCAAAAAGGATGCCTCCCGGCAGCTCCCGGCAGGCATCCTTTTTTCATCCTATAATCACTTTTTCCTTTGGGTAGTGGAATTTTTCCTGAACAGTAGTTCCTCTTATAGTAAACAGAAATGAAAAGATACCGATTCTGCCAATAAACATCAGATTAATAATAACATATTTCCCTAGGGTACTGAGATCAGGCGTGATTCCCACAGATAACCCTGATGTCCCAAAGGCCGAGGTAACTTCGAAAATAATTGCCACCAAACTTAATGAAGGTTCCAGAATTGTCATCAGGATGATGGAATAACCGCAGATCAAGGACGCTGTCATGATAACAATAAATGATCTGTGCACATCCTCGGGATCAATTTCACGCTCAAATATTTTGATTGAATCTTTGCCTTTGGTATAAAAGAAAATGCTTAAAAACATAATGGCAAAAGTTGTAGTCCGAATGCCTCCTCCCGCACTGCTGGGAGAAGCTCCGATAAACATCAACCCGCTAAGCAAAAGTAAAGTGGGATCAGAAAACTGGCCGGCATCCATAGTGGCTAACCCGCCGCTCCTTGAGCTAATAGATTGAAATAATGAACAAAAAAAGATTTCATGCCACGCTTTATCGGCGAAAAATTGACTTCTCTCAAATAAATAAATAAATAAGGTGCCAATTATTACTAATATAAAATAACCAACTATATTAAAGGTGTCGGCAGTTGATACGACATTTAATCCCGTAACACTTATGGCACTGACTGCGGTAAACAGCGCATCCACAAATGACAGTTCAGTATTTGGCGATTTATGAGCAATCGGCAGGCTCAATAATACTGTAGAAATGATTACAGCAGATATATAAAATAACACAATCAGCTGAACTGGTGATAAACTTTTCTTATGTGACTCAGAGTATTTTGTGACTTCCACTGCTTCACTACCTTTATAACATGATAGGCATATTATACCAGAATAAGTCCTATAACGGAAGAAAAGGCCTCACACCAGTTTAGAAAACTGATGAGAGACCTTCTTAAAACAAGTGGGGCTTATTACATCATTCCACCCATTCCGCCCATTCCACCGGGCATTCCGCCAGGCATTCCGCCCATTTCTTTTTCCGGCTTATCAGCCACTATAGTTTCGGTAGTGAGCAGCATTGCAGCAATACTGGCAGCATTCTGCAGAGCTGAACGGGTAACTTTAGCAGGGTCAACAATACCCGCCTCAATCATGTTAACCCATTCTTCGGTTGCAGCGTTGAAACCAATACCCGGTTGCTGATCTTTAACTTTTTCTACGATAACAGAACCTTCAAGTCCGGCATTATTAGCAATCTGACGAACAGGTTCTTCCAGGGCTTTTTTCACAATTGCCACACCGGTTGCCACTTCTCCGGAAGCCTCAATATTGCTGAGAGCCGGAATAATATTAATGAATGCAGTTCCACCGCCAGGTACGATTCCTTCCTCTACGGCAGCCCTGGTAGCATTAAGAGCATCTTCGATGCGCAGCTTCTTTTCTTTCAATTCAGTTTCAGTAGCGGCACCCACCTCGATTACTGCAACACCGCCGGACAGTTTAGCCAGGCGCTCCTGCAGTTTTTCGCGGTCAAAATCGGAAGTGGTGTCTTCAATCAGAGTTCTAATCTGAGCTACCCTCTTCTCAATATCGGCTTGCTCTCCGGCACCACCGACAATAACTGTTTCCTCTTTCTTGACTTTTACCTGACGGCAGCGACCCAGCATATCAACTGTGGCATTCTCAAGCTTGAGTCCAACGTCCTCGGAAACAACCTGTCCGCCGGTCAGAATAGCGAGATCTTCCAACATTGCCTTCCTGCGGTCACCAAAGCCGGGAGCTTTCACCCCAACACAGGTGAAGGTTCCGCGAAGCTTGTTAAGAACCAGGGTGGCCAGTGCTTCACCTTCAACATCTTCAGCGATAATAAGTAATTGTTTGCCTGCTTGGACGACTTTTTCCAGAACCGGGAGAATATCGGCTATGGCACCGATTTTCTTATCAGTAATAAGAATGTATGGCTCATTTAAGGTAGCTTCCATTTTATCGGAATCTGTAATCATGTAAGGAGAAATATAGCCCCGGTCAAAGTTCATCCCTTCAACTACATCAAGGGTAGTCACAAAGCCTTTGGATTCTTCAACGGTGATGACCCCGTCCTTACCTACCTTTTCCATAGCTTCGGCAATCAGCTTGCCGATTTCCTCGTCACCGGCTGAAATCGAAGCAACCTGGGCAATAGCATTTTTCTCTTCGATAGGCTTAGCAATTTTCTTAACTTCCTCAACAGCCAACGCAACTGCTTTTTCAATACCCTTCTTGACAATCATAGGGTTTGCACCGGCAGCAACGTTTTTCAAGCCCTCACGAATCATGGCCTGAGCCAGTACAGTAGCGGTAGTGGTACCGTCACCGGCCACATCGTTGGTTTTTGTAGCAACTTCCTTTACCAATTGAGCACCCATGTTTTCAAAGGGATCCGGTAATTCCACTTCTCTGGCAATAGTCACGCCATCATTGGTAATCATCGGTGAACCGAATTTTTTGTCCAGAACAACGTTCCGGCCTTTGGGTCCAAGGGTTACCCGAACAGCTTCTGCCAGCTGGTTAACACCGCTTTCAAGGGCGCGGCGGGCTTCTTCACCAAACTTTATTTCCTTAGCCAAATTCATCAACCTCCTTAGATTCTAATAGCATTTTTGTTAATCAACAATCGCCAGAATGTCTCTTTCATTCAGAATCATGCACTCTTGTCCATCAATTTTGATCTCGTTGCCGGCATACTTAGAATAGATTACTTTGTCGCCGACCTTCACCTCAAGAGCGACTTTCTGGCCATTTTCCAGGAGTTTGCCACTTCCTACGGCTAATACTTCTCCCTGCTGCGGCTTTTCTTTTGCCGTATCGGGAAGAACAATGCCGCTGGCGGTCTTTTCCTCCGCAGCCAATGGCTTAATTAAGATTCTGTCAGCTAAAGGTTTAACATTCATCTAGACCCCTCCTTTATTTTGATTGTTAAGTTTTTTATTCTTTGTTAGCACTCAATAAAGACGAGTGCTAATACACTATTTATAATATAAAATGAGAATTGGAAAATCAAATACCCATAATCAAGAAAATTGCGGGCTTTTTCCCCAATATCTCATTTTATTTCTGTATTACCTCGATTTTCTTCCGATCTAATCTTATTTCTTTACCCCGTCACTTCAAACATATTAAGAACCAAAACCCCACAGGATAATATTTTCCAGTTTGAGCCGCATATATACATTTCTGTAATATTTTTTTAATACTCTTGCAATCTAAAAGTATCACAAGGGCGTCTTGCTCTATTCCTCTGGCGTCCATAAACCTTAAGCAAATAAGCCGCAGACAAATACAGATGAACACGGATACATTATGTCTGTCAACTTTTATCCATGTTAATCCGCGTTTATCCGCGGCTTATCTTTTGCCTTTTTAAGATTTTTAAGCGGTAAAAACTTTATTAGTCTTTCCTGGCACACTCAGAAGCGGTGCCTTTTAGAATATCCAACCCGTGCGGCAGGGCAGGAAGTATCCATTCCAGGTTTTCTTTCACTGCCTTGGGGCTGCCGGGCAGGTTAATAATCAGGGTCATCTTTCTAATACCTGCTGCGGCCCTTGATAGCATGGCCCGAGACGTTATTTTACTGCTTTCCATCCGCATTACTTCAGGTATCCCGGGAACCAGGCGGTCAACAACAGCAAGGGTAGCCTCCGGAGTTACATCTCTTGGGCTAAAACCGGTCCCCCCCGTTGTCAGCACCAGGTCCAGCTTCTTTATGTCAGCATACTCAATCAGTTGCTTTTGAATAAGCTCCTGCTCATCAGGAATGACCACATATTCGAGAACTTCACCGCCAATTTTAGCAATTTCCTCCCGGATTACCTGAGCGCTCAGGTCCTCCCTTTCGCCCCGGCTGCCTTTGTCACTGGCTGTGATTATGCCTACCTTATACATGCTGAACTACCTCTATCAAATCTCCGACTTTAACCGGGCCGCCCCTGAGCACTTTAATAAAGATACCCTCTTTAGGCATAACACAGTCCCCGGCCTGATAATAAATAGCACACCTGTCGTGGCAGACCTTGCCGATCTGAGTTACTTCACCGACAGCCTCCGGACCGATATTTAACTGGGTCCCGATGGGCAGGGAAACCAAATCGATATCTTCAGTGGTAAGATTTTCGGCAAAGTCTCCGGGATTCACATCCAGACCTTTTTGCCTCATTTTTTCAATGCTCTCCAGAGTCAACAAGCTAACCTGCCTGTGCCAGTCACCGGCATGCCCGTCCCCTATAAGTCCATGGTCGGGCTTAAGTACTCCGGAACCGACGTTTTTCTTGCGTTCACCTTTTTTCTCACTGGTACATACAGCAACTATTTTTCCGGCCATTGTTGCTCACCTTCCCTTTCGTACCGGCCGCTTTTACCCCCGGTTTTTTCTACAAGCCTGACATTTTCAATAACCATACCCTTGTCTATGGCCTTACACATATCGTAAATGGTCAGCCCGGCTGCCGAAACCGCTGTCAGGGCTTCCATTTCCACACCTGTCTTGCCCGTTGTTTTAACAACCGCCTGGATGTTCACTTTGGAGCCTGCTTCATCCAGGACAAAGCTGATGTCTGCACCGGTAATGAACAAGGGATGGCACATGGGTATCAATGACCCGGTCTGTTTGGCAGCCATAATCCCGGCCACCTGAGCCACCGCCAGGACGTCTCCTTTGGCAATGCCCCTATCCTTTATAGCTTTTAAGGTTGCCGGCTGCATGGCCACCTCCCCGCGGGCTGTGGCGACTCTTACAGTCTCATGCTTGGATGTAACATCAACCATGCGGGCCCTGCCCTCCTGATTGAAGTGGGTTAAATCATTCAACGGTACTACCCCCCGATCTGATTCATAACACGCTTGTTGCCCTCCCATCCGGTTTGGGCCAGATCATGTTTTTCCGGTTTGTTGTTGATGGCAAGTTGGATTATGTCTGCAAGCTCCTGTTCAGATGCACCGCTGCGTAAAGGAACCCTTAAATCAATTTCTTTCGGTGACTGCAGACATGGCCGCAGCTGGCCTTCGGCTGTAAGCCGCACACGGTTGCAGCTGCCGCAAAAGTGGCTGCTGATAGGGCTGATAAAACCTACCGTACCGGGAGCACCCGGTATTCTGAAATACCTAGCAGGCCCACTCCCCATTACCTTATCCTCAGGTACAAGTTCCCGCCGGCTTTTTATCATCTGCAGCAGCTCATCTGAGGATATATAGGCATCACGGGCCGCAAACTGGCTGGCCCCGATGGGCATTAATTCTATAAAACGCACATGGATAGGCATTTTAGTAGTTAGGTCCACAAAATCAAAGATCTCATCATCATTTAGTCCCCTGATGACAACAGTATTTAATTTCACCGGCCCTAACCCGGCATCAGTTGCAGCTTCAATGCCCAGCCAGACCTTGCTAAACTGCCCGCAACGGGTAATTTCCTCAAACTTTTGGGGTGACAGAGTATCAAGGCTGATATTAACTCTGTTTAGACCGGCGTTCTTTAAGTCTTTAGCCATCTCAGGCAGCAATATCCCATTGGTGGTCAGGGAAATATCTTTTATTTCCGGCATTTCACGGGTCTGTTTAATCAGATCTGTGATGCCTTTTCTGACCAAAGGCTCTCCGCCGGTAAACCTAACCTTTTTAATACCAAGGGACACAGCACTCCTGATAACTTTGACAATCTCCTCAAGGCGCAGGATTTCATCACAACTGCTCAGCTCTACACCCTCCGCAGGCATACAGTAAATGCAGCGAAGATTACACCTGTCAGTGACAGAAATTCTTAAATAGTCTATGTCGCGTTGGAAAGCATCATGCATCAAAATTCTCCTCCCATCTAAGGCCCTGACACCCGAAGAAATCATTTTGCACCCTAACCATTTTCTCCGATGGCTAATCGCCACTAAGGCTCCCGCTTCTATAAGCGGGAGACAAATAAGTGGCGCTAAGCCCCTGGATAAGTTCAACTAAACTTCAATTGGAGTTTAAAACTCCAACTGAAGTAAGTTTCACTTTATTTTGTACGGTAAACTATTTCACCGGTTGTCCGCATACTATAGCCGCCAAGTTCTTCCACATTGCTCCGGAAGTCCTGGTTAGCCATGACCGCAAGTAATCCCGTGATAAAGGGAGTTCCCCAGAAGGCCTCAGGAATAACAAGGTCGTAGCGTTCTTCTGTCAGAGGATAAAAATCAAGTTTTAAGGCGTTAGCCGCCGCCAGTATACCCAGACCGACATCGGCACTTCCACCGGCAACCGCCGCCGCAACTGCTAAATGGGTATATTCTTCCCTATCATAACCATTAATCTGTTGGGGGTTAATCCCCTCTTTACGCAGGTGGTAATCAAGGAGCAGCCTGGTTCCGGCACCCTTCTGCCGATTGATCAATCTCACCCTAGGTCTGGTCAGGTCCCGAATACGCCTGACTTCCAGCGGGTTTCCCTTGGGCACGATAAAACCCTGCTGTCTGTAAAGCAAATTGACAATAACCATGGGAGCATCGCCAAAAACCTTTTTAACATAAGAGATATTATACTCCCCTGTTTCCTCATCTAACAAATGAATCCCTGTCAGGTGAGCTTCACCTCTTTTCAGAGCCAACAGCCCCCCCAGGCTGCCCACATGGGCAGAGGAAAGGGTTTTATCCGGAAAAAGCTTTTTCAGATAATTGCCCAATATATCAATTGAGACATCGTGACTGCCCACAATCACAGTGGTATTCTCGATTTCAGAACGGCTGCGCAGGAGTTTAACATTAACCTCCGCTCCGGCGTCAAAACCTTCGGTCAGCCGCGGAACCTGTAATATACCATCTGCCCTGATCAGCGAACTCAAGACTCCGGCTCCCCTGGAAATTGGTGTAGCCATAATCTTGTCACCAACCTGCCCCAGCTTAACCCGCACAAATTCGTCGACCCCCTGGGGCGAAACCAGTTTGCGGGCCAGTGTCGCCGTAACGGTCGGGGCGGGAGGCAGCGTGAGACCTGCCTTGGCTGCGATTATTGGTTTCAGAAAAAGCTCGGAATTGAGAATTGCCGCTACCGGATAGCCCGGCACACCGATTACCGGTTTTCCGTCAACAATGCCTAATACCACAGGTTTTCCCGGTTTTACGGCTACCCCGTGGACCAGAACCTCCCCCAATTCCCTGATGATAGCAGAAGTAAAATCCTCCGAACCTGCCGAAGAGCCTGCATTGATGACGACTATATCAGACGAGGCCAGGACTTCCTTGACCCGCTCTTTCAATAACTGATAGTCGTCCACAGTGATTCCGCACCTGACCGGCTTACCGCCCCATTGTTCAATAAGCCCGCAGATAACTCTGGAATTACATTCAATAATATCCCCGGGTTTTAATGCAGAACCGGGCTGTACCAGCTCGGTTCCGGTCGGCATCACTGTTACCACAGGATGGGGCCGGACAGGGATTTCGGTAACTCCCCCCGACAATATTCCCCCTATATCCATCGGCCTCAATAAGTGATTGGCCGGGACAATCATCTCTGTGGCCACGATATCTTCGCCCATCGGGCGAACATGCTGCCAGGGTGCGGCTGCAGCCACTATTTCTATTTCCACAGCTGAGGCAAAATGGATCTGCTCAATCATTATTACTGCATTACAATTATCTGGCAGCGGGTCACCGGTATCAACCGGGAATGCGTTAACTTCTAACTTAAGTCTGACAGGTGAAGTTTCAGCAGCCATAAATGTATCTTCTGCCCTCACAGCCACACCATCCATAGCCGAGGCGTGGTAAAAGGGGGATGATATCCTGGCAAAGACCGGTTCTGCGGTAATCCGGCCTAATGCCATATCAACAGCTGCCATTTCGGCCGGTAAAGGATCAAAAGCCCCTATTTCGCGCAATCTGTTAAAATATTTGCTCATTGCCTCCTCCAGAGGCGTGTTTTCCAAGTATATATTTCGTTTAACCAGCATGAACACCACCTAAATATAGAGAGATCCTGACACAGTTAGAATAAAATAACATCAACGGTTTGACCGGCCGCCAAACCCTCCTGGGTCATTGGTATAATCACAATCCCATCAGCTTTAACCATTGTTGTGATGAGACCGGATTTACCCAGCACAGGTTCGGCCATGAGCTTTCCTTCAACTTCCCTTACTACAACTCTGAGATAGTCCACCCGTCCACTGGCTGAAGCCATGCTTCTGCCCATTTGGGCTTTGACAGTCCTGCGCTGGGGATCGGTAAACCCTAAACCAAGGCCAGCCCTAATTAAGGGAATTAAAAATATGTCGGCCAAGACCATCGCAGACACCGGATGTCCCGGCAGCCCAAAAACCGGCTTATTCTGCACTACCCCAAGGATAGTTGGCTTCCCGGGCTTTACAGAGATACCATGGACCAATACTCCGGGCTGCCCCAGAGAATTGAACACCTCGGAAGTCACATCCCTGGTGCCTACTGAACTCCCGCCGGAGACTACAACAATATCTGTAACGTCCAGGGCCTGCCTGACCGCCGTCTCCAGCTGCCTGAAATCATCTGGCACACGTCCGAACATAACAGGCTGTCCGCCAGCTTGTTCAATAATACCGCTCAGAGAATATGCGTTGATGTCCCTGATTTGGCCGGGGCCTGGCACCTTTGCAGGGTCAATAATCTCATCTCCTGTTGACATAATCCCTACCCGCGGTTTTCGCACCACAGGACAGGAAACAATACCTATCCCTGCCAAAGCACCCATTTCCTGCGGCCTGATCACTGTACCCGCCCGGACCAGGTTCGCACCTTCAGCTATGTCTTCTCCCCGCTGGACTACATTCTCACCAGGCGCTGCGGGCCTGCCCACCAATAAAGTGCGGCTATCCAACTGCTCGGTGTATTCCACCATCACCACTGCATCTGCCCCCTCGGGAAGCATTCCGCCGGTGGAAATTTTTACTGCCTGCCCTGGGCCCACGGGTATGTCAGCATTTTGGCCCATCATTACTTCACCGGTAATATCCAGCATGGCAGGCATTGATTCACTGGCTCCAAAAGTATCCCTGGCCCTGACAGCAAACCCGTCCATAGTCGAACGGCTAAAATCAGGAACATTTATATCTGACTTGACGTCTTTGCCCAGAACACGGCCAAGAGAGTTTGTGAGGGGAACATCTTCAATTTTCAACTCAGGCAGAACAATGTTTTGCCGAAAAATATCCCAGGCTTGTTCAACAGACATAAGTTTAAAAAGCTCTACCATGGCACCCTCCGGTTTATATTAAAAACACCCTAATTCACAATCAGAGATCTTAATTTTCAGTTTATCGAGTGCTTTACCAATCATATCTATTTCCACGCCCAGCCGTTCAGCCAGGCTATGAGCATCCACACAGCTTATCTCGCCTTCCGGTGCGGCATTCCTAACAGCCTCAAGTATTTTAGCCGGAACTTCACACATTGCAAAATCTCCTATACTTATTTTCCCAGTTTATCCAATCAATATTACTCAAAAAAACAAAAAACATCCTGGAAGGGATGTTTATTCAACATTCTCCTTTCCATACCGGGAGGCATTACGGTTTCCCCTAATACCCTTAAACCGGCGCATCACCGGTTTTGGCCGACAGCCCATACCATATTTCGGCTCTAGGGCTGTCAGCTCGGAGTCATCATACCTGGTTGGATTTGCCTCCAACATTTTACTAATAAGCAATACAATGGCTTACCTTAGAAACACCCTAACTGGCAGTCTTTAATCTTGATTTTCAGCTCATCAGCTGCTTTGCCAACCATTATAAGTTCCACACCAAGCTTTTCAGCTAAACTATGGGCGGCAACACAACTAAGCTTACCATCTGTAGCAGCATTTTTTACAGCCTCAAGTAAATTTGCAGGAATTTTGTCCATTTTCAACATCTCCTTAGCTTATTTTTCGGTTGCCCTAAATAGTTTACAATAAAACAAAAAACATCCTGGAAAGGATGCAACAAAACAACCTTCTCCTTTCCAAATAGGAGGCATCACGGTTTCCCACAATGCCCTCAAACCGATGCTTCCAGCGGTTTTGGCCAGCAGCCCGTACCGCATCATGGCTTAGGGCTGGTAACTCGGAGTACATATTTATGTTTATTAGATATTATACCTTCTTTAGTCTGATTTTTCAATTATTTTTTCTATTGCGTTATTTTTTCTATTGCGCGTTTTTACAGTTTCAATTTGTCAAGAA
>JAVSMW010000013.1:106959-122428 GCA_032027005.1 Thermincola sp.
TCACTTGAAAACTTCTCCGTTTTTGGGGTGAAGTCCTTTCTTTGTTCTTGGAAAACCTTGATTTTCTAAGGCTAATTAATTTGCAAAATGCTCAATTAATAATCCTACCTGTAATTTAGAAAGTTTAAGATAATTTATAATTTGCGACTCATGTATTGGCAATAAAGTTCCAACAGATTTTAATTCTACAACAATCCTTTGTTCAACCAGTAAGTCAGCACGAAAACCAGAGTTAAAGATTTTCCCCTTATAGACGATTGGGATAAATTTTTGTCTTTCGTAATTAATTTTTTGGCAATCAAATTCGTAACAAAGACACTCCTCGTAAACACTTTCAAATAATCCCGGCCCCATATTCCTATGTACTTCTATTGCTGACCCTATTATTTTTTGTGTTATCAAATTTTGTTCATTTTTTGTATTCAACCAACTACCCCCCTTTCCAACTTCTAATTAATTTAACTATTTTTGGGGCTAAATTCAATGATAAATTGATGATTTATTAGTAACAACTATGGTTCTCTGCGCCTCTGCGGTGTGTTTTATTTTTTTAGCTAAGATTATTGCACTTTAACCTCATAACGCAAAAAAGCAGCAACCCTAAGGTCACTGCTCTAATCATGTTTTATCCTGTTTACTTAAATCAATTCCGCCGCTGTCTGGGCCAGTTCTGAGCGTTCCCCTTTGACAAAGGTTACGTGGCCGGCCAGTTTGACTCCTTTAAATTTCTCAACGATATAAGTCAGTCCGTTGCTGCTGGCGTCCAGGTAAGGATGGTCAATCTGCTGGGGGTCACCGGTTAAAACAATTTTAGTGCCCTCGCCCGCGCGGGTCAGAATTGTTTTGACTTCATGCGGGGTTAGGTTCTGGGCCTCATCAACAACCAGATATTGGCGAGGCATGGTTCTGCCCCTGATATAAGTGATAGCTTCCAGTTCCAACTGGCCCTTTTCCTTAAAGTAATGGACCATGGTCTCAATATTGTTGGACTTGGCCTTTACATTTTCGTTTTTGTCACCTTTATCCTTTTTGGCTTCTTTACCGGAATTAAAAATATACTCCAGGTTGTCATAGATGGGACTCATCCATGGTCTCATTTTCTCATCCTTGTCACCGGGCAGAAACCCGATATCATTGCCTAAAGGAATAACCGGTCTGGTTACCACAAGTTTTTTGTAAACCTCCAAATCAATGGTCTTTTCCAGTCCGGCTGCCACCGCCAGCAGCGTTTTCCCCGTTCCGGCCTGGCCGACCAGGGTCACCAGCTTGATACTGTCATCCATCAGTAATTCCATGGCATACCTTTGTTCCTTATTGCGGGCTCTGATGCCCCAGGCATCTTCATTGGAAAAAATCAAGGGAACCAAACCTTTTTTGTCCGCATTATAGCGGCACAAAGCCGACTGACCGCTGTTATTAATATCTACGAGAGACACAAATTGGTTGGAATAAAGGGCTTCCGGGTCACCATCTTCCCTTTCCCATGGAATAAAACTGTTGGTGTAAAATTGATTAATCAATTCCGAAGCTACCTTCAGCTCTACCGTTCCAGTATATAACTCGTCAAGATTTACTTTATCGGTCTTGTAGTCTTCAGCCTCAATACCTGCCACATCTGCCTTAATTCGCAGATACGTATCCTTGGTTACCAGCGCAACCTTAGTGTCAGGGAATTCTTCTTTGTATGCCATTGCAACTGCCAGGATTCTGTTGTCGGCTTTAAACTGTTCTAAGCTTGCTGACAGTTTTTCCAGTTTCTGATGATTGAGTTCAACCTTTAAGATTCCGCCGTTATCTAATGGCACTCCTTCAAATATCTTACCTTTATGGCGGAGTTCATCAATTAACTTTGCTACCCGCCGGGCATTTCTTCCTACCTCATCCGGCCGGCGTTTAACATTATCTAACTCTTCAATAGCGATTAGGGGAATGACCACTTGATTATCCTGGAATTTCAGGATTGCCTGGGGGTCATGCAGAAGGACATTAGTATCAATGATAAAAATTTTTTTCAAATTCATCGCCGCCTTTCATTATCCAATTGGTACCCATATACATTATTTCGACATAATGCGATTCTTTCCTCTATTTTGTCCTTATTAATCCGATGGCTAAGCGTCACTAAGTCTCCCGCTTTTGAAAGCGGGCGATAAGTGGCGCTAAGCCCCTGGATAAGTTCAACTAAACTTCAGGTGGAGTTTAATACTCCACCTGAAGTAAGTTTCACTTTATAATATGCCGACATTGTCTTCCGATGTTAACGAAATCCCCGCCTGGCTTTATCGCTCAGCAGGGCTGTTTTCACCCAGGTAAAGGAGTTTATGCATGTTGTTCCCTATTAAAGGAGTATCTGTGATTTCATTAATCAGCCCCAGGCCATACTTAAATAAATAGGGGAATATGTTAAATACCCGTTCCTGCCAGTTATTACGCGGAAATAACTGATGCTCTATGCTTCTGAACCTATTAACAGTCAAGTCGCAGGATTTCCGGTGGGACTGGCGGGCCTTTTTGGCAAAGTATCCCAGTTGGTACAGCATTTTATTCAGGCTCTCCTGACCGTGCCTGGTCAGTTCCCGGTCCATTACTGCTACCTTATCGACAATTTCATTAAAGGATTTTTTAAGCTCTTCAGAATAATCTGCAAAGAGCTGTTCAATCCCTATTTCATCTGCATCTTCCAGAATTCCACTGAGTTTTTGGTGTAATCCCGCTAACCCTTCGTCAAACTTAACCCCATATTTATCCATATGCTTGGAAATACCCCGTTCAACAATAGTTATATTGGCTCTGGGATATATAATCGGCATGCTCTGCCCAAATAAAGGGTAAATCTCCCGATATAGAGCATAATATGATATTTCACCCGGCCCGGCTACATAAGCTAAAATGGGCAGCAGCACATCCTGGGCTACAGGCCGCAATACCACATTAGGACTTAAAAGTTGGGGACTGGTTTCCGCAATCTCTGTCAACTCATCCAAAGTTAATATTTCGTGCCGGCCTCTGACTAAGAACTTATCTTCCTGCCGCAGGAGCGGCAGCCTTTCACCATCTGCATAATAGAACAAATGGGCATTATCGTCGGCGGTAACCACCTGAGGTTCCACCCCAAGGGCCCTAACTCTGCTTGCTCCAGCCAAAAGAGCGGCATTAATCGGCTCAGTTTTCTGCAGAAAAGCTTTAAATGTACCACCCCATAACCGGCGCAGGTGCAGATTCAGGGGGTTAATCAGAATAACCCCATAATCCCCAAACAGCCATGTCATTACAGCCGCAAACCAATCAGCCAGGTTGTCACTAGAGTCAGCAAGATTCTTTAATTTTGTGATAATCTCTGTTTTCCACTCAGAGGGGTTAGTTTCAGCCGCAAACTGTTCAATCAACCTCTGAACTGCCTCAGTCATCGGCAGGTGACCCACAGAAAATCTGCCTTCAGGTTGATATTCCAGGCGCAGACGAACTACCTGCTGTTCTTTATTAATAAAGTCAAGATGATCAATTTCAGCGAAATCGTGATCTTCAGCGGCTACCCAAAATGCCGGGACTACCGGTTTTCCCAGGATCAGAGCCGCCTTTTCAGCCAGTTGAATCACAGTAATAGTTTTGTAAATAGTATAAAGGGGTCCTGTCAGTACGCCGGCCTGCTGACCTGTGATTACTACTGTGGTTTCAGGGTCCCCGAGCTTGCGCAGATTTTCTCTGGTGGGCTCGCCGCAGCCTAATTTTTCGTTATATTCACTTAAAAAACGGACTAAATCCTGGCGGTTCATTTGATAATCATTTTTAATAATCTCAAACCTGTGCTGAAATGATATGTCCTGCCTGGGATCATGTTCAAACAAGTCCCTGACTTTGGCAAAATCGTTCAGGTAAGAGTTGACCAGTGGACTGGGATATGCTACAGAAACTGCCTCGACTCTCAAATCTTTCTCTCCTTTGTGACCGTAATCCGCCCTTCACCGGGAAGACCCACCTCACCTATAATGGCTGCAGCAGCTACACCCCGGGCATGAAGATTCAGCAGCAGTTCCTGGGCCTTCGCTTCCGGCACTGCTATCAAAAGGCCCCCGGAAGTAATGGCATCAGTGAGAATTAACCGGTCGACCTCCTGCACATCATCGGCGAAATCAACAAATTTACTGATATATTTGAGATTTTTACGGGTTCCCTCCGGCACTATTCCCATTTCAGCATAGCCTCTGGCCGACTCCAGCACAGGAACATTGTTGGCCCTGATTGTCATCATTACGCCACTGGCTCTGGCCATTTCAGAAGCATGTCCCAACAAGCCGAACCCGGAAATATCTGTACAGCCGTTAACACCAACTTCCTGCATAGCCGCAGCTGCATCTTTATTTAAAGCTGCCATGACCTTTGAGGTGAGGTCTATTTCTTCAGGCGAAGAAATACCTCCCTTAATTGCGGTAGTAATAATTCCTATCCCCAGTGGTTTAGTCAGAATTAATAAATCACCTGGCTTTGCTCCGGAGTTGGCCAGGACTCTGTCAGGGTGAACAATACCCGTAACTGATAAACCATATTTAGGTTCATTATCTTCCACCGAATGGCCGCCAACCAGGACAGCACCAGCTTCCCGGATTTTATCCGCTCCCCCTTTAAGAATATCCGCCAAAACCGACAAATCAAGTTTGTCAGCCGGAAAACAGATAATATTCATCGCCGTTAAAGGAACGCCGCCCATGGCATATACATCACTGAGAGAATTGGCGGCAGCTATTTGTCCAAAAGAATACGGATCATCCACAACAGGTGTGAAAAAATCAACAGTCTGGATAAGAGCGGTATCATCGCTTATTTTGTATACCCCAGCATCATCACTGGTATCAAGCCCTACAATTAGGTTGGCATCCTTCTCTGTCTGCGGCAGACTGCTTAAAACCTGAGCCAGGTCCTCCGGACCTATTTTGGCTGCTCAGCCGGCTTTGCAGGACAGGGATGTCAACGGACAGTCTTTCAGGTCCATTTTTGCCATTTTGCTCACCCCACTTTAAGAATTTTGCCCAAATAATCTGCTATCAGTTCCATATCATTTTCCAATAAAGTCCTGGGATCGAGCAACAGCCTGTCCTTCTGGATTCTGGCCAGAACAGGGGGTTCTAAGCCGCGCAGCTTTTCTTCCAGCTGACTGACGGCCACGTTCAGGGGATTAACCGATACCAGAAATGTAGGAATGTTTTCTTCAGGCAGAGCACCCCCACCCACCTGGGAATAGCCATGAATTATTTCAACTTCACAGTTGGCTCCAGCTTTTTCTTTAATCCCTGCGGTCAAGGTCTGCGCCCGCCGCTTCAGTTCTTCACCTGACATCGTAATCATGGCCAGGGTAGGAATCTTTTCAACAGCTTTTTCTTCATCAAGATACAGACGAAGGGTCGCTTCCAGAGCGGCCAGAGTAAATTTGTCAACTCTCAGAGCCCTGGTCAGAGGATGTTTCTTAATCCTGTTGATAAGTTCCTGCCGGCCGACAATTATGCCTCCCTGGGGTCCTCCAAAAAGTTTATCACCACTACAGGTGACTATATCGATACCGGCCTTCACGGATTCCCGGACTGTGGGTTCGTGAACCAGCCCAAAAGGGCTGAGGTCGACAAGCACGCCACTACCCAAATCTTCATAGACCGGGATTCCCTTGTCCCTGCCCAGCCTAACCAAGTCCACGGCAGGGACCTCGGCCGCAAAACCGATAATTTTGTAGTTACTGGTATGAACCTTTAATAACATGGCTGTTTCTTCATTAACAGCCTGTTCGTAATCCCGCAAATGGGTTTTATTGGTAGCACCCACCTCAACTAATTGAGTCCCGCTCTGTTTCATCACATCGGGGATACGGAAGGAGCCCCCTATTTCCACCAGCTGCCCCCGGGAGACAATGACCTGCCGGTCATGGGCCAGGGCACTAAGCACCAGCAGTACGGCCGCCGCATTGTTATTTACCACCAGGCCGGCCTCTGCCCCGGTCAATTGGCATAACAAATCTTCCACATGTGAGTATCTGGTGCCCCTCTCACCTGTCTCCAGATTTAACTCCAGGTTGGTGTACCTGCCTGCGGCCTCAGTCACAGCCCGGACTGCTTCCTGGGCCAGAACAGCCCGCCCCAGGTTGGTATGTAAGACAACACCTGTAGCGTTAATCACCCGCCGCAGGTGGGGGCGTGTTTTTTGGGCCACCCGTTCTTCTACTAATCTAACTATGTAATTTAAACTCAAATCCTCTTCCTTTAGCTGCCGGGCGCCCTCATCAAGGACAGCTTGTCTCAACTGCTGCACTACTTCCGCAGCAGCTTCCGACATAATCAAATGAGGGTAATTTTGCCCCAATTCTTTAATCCCTGGGTCTTCCAAAATTGTGCTAATGGCGGGCAGCCGCCTTAATAAAGCTTGTTTGGTAGCCATACCTAACTCCTTAAATTTGATTATATTTTACCTCGCTTAGTTAAAAAGAAAAAAACAAAAACATACCACAGAGATCAAAGAGGCACAGAGAAACATAAGTTTAGGGTTTCCACTTAGAACTATTTCTTGCACTTCCCAAAAAAGCAATAATCGCTTCCTTGTAAATCTAATTATTGTAATCTTTTACAGGGGTGTGTTCTTTTATACTTTAACTGTAGCTAACGGCTGGTTTCCTTTACTTTCACCACTTTTAGCGGCAGTAAAACAGTATCTTTTAAATTTCCGCCTTTAACTTCAAGCAGCCATTCCTGATCAGAGACCCCTTTTGGCACACTTATCATGACAGTGCCCTGTGATAAAGTACCTGGCTCAATACTAACTTCCGGCTGGCCCTCGGCTTGTAATTCGAAACGCCGGCCCAGTTTATCGATGAGCCCAATGTCAGACTTAAACCGGATATCCTCCGAGCTTCTGTTTGCCACCAGCAGGTCGATCACTTTCAATTCCTGATCAGTCTCCACATCTGGCTTGGTCTCAATTCTCATAACGGCAATCCCGGTTTCTCCGCTCCACTTACCCTCAATAGTACCGATTCCAGCCACAAAAACCCGGTAATTCAGGGTTCCCGATGCCGGTTTGGACATAAACCCAAAACTGACTGCAGCCATTCCCAAAACATGTAATACTGCCAAGCCGGCCAGAAAAATCATTCTTTTTCTCACAAATAATATCATCAAAACCCCTCCTTTTTAAAGAGGTACGTCGGAAGGGTTTATTTATTCCTATATTTCAACAATTGCCGATGTTTTCCTCCAAGATAAAAATAAAACATACCAAAAACAAAAACCCCCTGCATGCAAGGGGTAAAATGGATTTTTAGGCCTGTTTCAGCTTACCCGATGGCTAATCGCCACTACGACTCCCGCTTCGTAATCGGGAGATAAGTGGCGCTAAGCCCCTGGCTAAGTTCAACTAAGCTTCAGATGGAGCTAAAAGCTCCACCTGAAGCAAGTTTCACTTTATAAACCGGATTAAAATTTCTATGGGCAATTATGGTTTGGGCCAGAGTTCCGGCAATGACCCGCGACATATTGTAAATGGTGTTCATGCGCGTATTTTGAATAACCAGGTGGGGCATAAACCCGCCAATGTTAACTACTCCCTGAATCGTTACATCTCCTATCTCCGGCAGATCTTTATTAACCCCAGTCCCCGGTTTTAAGGGCTTTTTCATCATGATAATTTTCTCAACATTGCTGGCCCGGCCCAAACAGGCATCTACAGCAATGACAAAAGCTCCCGGATGCAAATTACTTAATTCCAAAATAGTCTCATTTATATTTTGGGCGTGCACCGGGTTACACAAAGTTCCGTAGACCTTCGCATACCTGCACTCCTCAAGCAGCAATGTACCAACCAAGGGCCCCAGACTGTCACCGGAAACCCTGTCAGTGCCAACACAAACAACAACTATTTCGTGGTAGTTTACGACCAGGTTTGTCAGAGTCTTCAACAGGTCCTGCTGTCCTTCCCGGTCACCGTAATGAAAGCAAATATCCATGTCCATCCGCCTTTTTTACAATGTTGAAAAATCAATCATATTATATAAAAAAAGCGGTGTCGAATACCTAAAAAAAAGAGTGCCACCCGTGAGAATTTATCGAGGAAATCTGACAACGGCTGCGAAACCCCCAGGTATGGGACTTTCCCAATAAAACAAACACTCTAGAGTTAGCTATTTCTCTTGATCTCTCAAAATTGCTTGAACTTACGTAATTCCTGTTCCCCGCCGCATACATTGAGCCCCCAATTAGGACAGTTTCTGAAATATTTGCTGCTGTTCCAGTATATCCATACATCATATTGCCTATTTCTTCTGGTGTAGTTATGCTTCCGTCTACTACTATTTTAGTATCGTAACTTCCGGGGAATGGAGTTTCAACAGTTTTTTCCCAAGGTTCTTTTCTTTTAATATCCCAGTCTGCTTTGTGATTTACCTTTGATTTAAACCAGTTCAAGTCTCCTTTGTGGCTAGAAGCTTCTACTGCTGCGTTTCAAAAACTGTATTAATTGGTTCTGAATAGTCATAATACTGTTTGCCATCTGCTGTTATAATCTTCACTCCAGCATCTTTCATCTCATCAGTCAGTGTAAGTTTACCCGTCCCCTGAGGTGAGAAACTGTAGTCGGAAACAAAAAATGGTGGAAACACTTTCCAGTGCTCACCACCATTGTATCACACCGCCACTCTTTCAGGAAGAAGCGGCATGACGTACTCCGTTTTGTTCTTCATAATGCCGTACACGATGTTGACCAGCCGCCTCATCAAGCATACCAACGTCTGCACCTTGGTCTTGCCCTCACTTATCTTGCGTTTGTAGTAGGTGTACATGGCCGGGTTTCTTGGCTGTTTTGTGCCCTTTGACACCTGGACCTGCTGGATGGCCAGGAAGTAGAAGACTCCATGCAGAATTCGGTTCCCCTGCTTGCTCTTCTGCTCCTTGCCCTTGCCTGCCGAACTGAACTTGTCCGGGGCAATGCCCGCAAACCTCGCCAGCTTGTCGGCATTTGGGAATCTGTTGATATCACCAATCTGGGCAACCAAAGCGCAGGCCGTGGCGGTGTCAATTCCCGGCATGGTTTCAAGCTTGTAGCCCAAAAGGGCAACCGTCCGCTTGAGTTGTTTTTCGACCTTCTCGATTTCCGCCTTTTTGAACTTGATGTCCCTAACCAGGCTCTGAACGATGAAGTCCTGGGACTCCTGGTACTCCCTCCTGGTCTGTCCGTCCCGGTTGACCAGGTCCAGTATCTCCTTTGCCTTGCGTGAGGAACAGGTGTTGCGACTGCCTTCCCTTAGGGTCTGGGCCAATTCCTCCACTGACACATCCTCCAGGTGATGCGGTGCCGGGTACTTCTCCCAGAATCCCATTGCCGCCTTGCCGTCTATGCTGCTGAAGAACTTACGGTAGCTGGGGTAGTGATGCGCAGGTCCACGCCAATATAGACATGCCTCTGTTTGTAGTGCATTGGCACATCACTCCTTTCCTCGGGAAAATAAGGTCATTGCAGGAACGCTGGCAACCTGAGGTTCAAGCGTTGGTCTCACGTGGGAGACCCGCAAGGGGACGACAGCCTATCCGTCCCTGCATGACATTTCAGGGTTGAGGTATGGGTGCCTTAGGCACTGGGACAGAATCAACTTCCTTCTGCCCAGGTCAAAAGCATTCTTCCTCCTGTCATAATTATAATATATATTTGTGAGGTGTACCTTTGCGTTTAGTACCAGGCACACCCAAAATCCCCACGTAGCGTCAGAAGTGTCAGAAGCGAAAACTAACACTACTGATTGCTACTGACGCAACGTTAGGAACTAAGGGGTGAAAAAGCAAGGTCTCAAAATTTTGCCTCAAGATATCCCGTGACGATTTAGCAGGCAAAATCGGTCTCCGTCTTTTGGGTGGGGTTTGAACAAGCGCCATGGGCCGGGGTTCCGTCACTGGAGCTGTTGACCTAATAGCGATGAACTTAGCCCTGCCTCCGTGCCGGATGGAAAAGGTGATGCCCACCTGCTTTAGGTTGGACTCGACCTCCTTCAAGCGTTTGGTCAGCACATGGGCAGCCTGAGACCTTGGCGTTAGTGTTGATTCGCTCCTTCTCCGCCACTTCATCCAGAACATCTAGGAGTTCAGCCACAGTTCCGTTCCATTCAGTCCGTGTCTTCACCAATGCGATGACAGCGGCTGCCACTGGGTGGGAAGAAATGGCTTCCTCATTCGCCCTTAGCTGGTTATTCCGGTAGGCATCAAGAAACTTCTTGCCGCTAAAGCCAAGGGCTTCTGAAATGGCGTAACCCCATCGGGAAAAGTCAGCCATCCTTGACAGGCTGTCTAGTTCCACCGTTTGGTAGATGGCCATTGCTCTGGAGAGGGTTGACAGGATACCGCCTAATATCTTAGGTCTAGCAGCCTCAAAATCAGACCAAATCGCCCTTTCCTCTTTTCGTTCGCTCTCGTCAATCCTGGCAAGTTCCAGGATTATGGAACGATCCAAGAGATCCGGTCTGGTAGCCACTACGTTGATGCCGTTCATGGCTACGCAACACTTTAAGTACAGGTTGGCTTCCTCATCGTCGGTGTACAAAGCTCTTTTGCTGTACCACCCTCCGGTAGAAGCCACACAGATCATGTCGCTCTTCTCCGCCGACAATCGGTCCATGTTGTCAAAGCAAGGCATGTAGTTATTGGAGAGAGTGATGGCTAAATCTTGGATATTGTTGGGCATTATCTGAAGTTCCTTTCCAACAGGGTCAACCAAAAGTCTGGTCATCCGCAGGGTGGTTGACTTTGCCGCACCCTTTTCCCCGTGTACTACCAGAATGGGGTGGGGTATGGACGGAACAAAGCATGATATGAGGTAGACCAGGTAGAGCAGTTGATCCTCAGGGTCTTTGAACCGGGTATACTTCAGAAGAAGGTTGACATCTCCGTCAAAATCCGGTTCTGGCGGGGCTTTCATGGTATTTCTTCTGACGAAGAGCAACGGACCTTCCGTCAGAATTTTACAGCCCTCCGGGGTGACCTTCACGACACGTCTATCTTGACCGGCCATGTCGTAGTAGAAACCCCCGTCGTCTTCCGCTACCCTGAGCCTCACTTTTATTTCCGTTCCTTGGGTTTCTGCCAGCATTTCCAGAACCCCCAGGGCTTTCGCATGGCATCTGTCCCTGCTGGATCATCGGTTTCTTCAAAATACCTTCCGGTTAACCAGGCCTTAAATTGTCTGCTTTTGACTTTCAAAAGTTTCGGTCTGCCGTCAGCCATTACGGCGGCATAGACTTCTCCGGACTCATCAGTGAAGAATTTAGCCTCCTGACCTAGACGAACCAGGGTTCTGGCCTGACTCTCATTGGACCGAATTTCTTCGTTTTCATTTCTTGCCTGAGTGTTTTGTGATTGAGGTCTCTGTTCTGCCGACATTTTTTCACCTCCTTTCTTCAAGATTTTGCGACGGTGGTTTTCGTTCGGTGAATGTGACAACCACTAACACAATACCAATTTTACCTGTATTTATTGATATTCTCAATCCTTCTGCTTGACCCTCAAATTGCATCTATGGTATTGTATTTTCATGTAATATTCATCAACCACCACCTTCCCAATGATTTTTGCGGTGAAAAACGCCTTTTGCCGTGGCAGTCGAGTGAAAATCGTCACGGGAAGTTTTGGCGTGGCCGTCGGAATCAAAAACCCCATAGGGCTAACTTTTTCATTGGTCTAACCTGAAAAAACTTTTTCTTTATGATTACAAGGAGGTGCCCCTAATGGCCCAAAGAGAAGATAGGCAAGTGTTCAAAAAGGACAGCGAAGAAATCAAAAGACGCAGGGCTGCCCTGGTCGAGATTGTCGAGACAGAAGATGTGGAAAAACAAGAGAGATTCGTTCCCCTTTTACGGTCGAAGGGCTTTGAAGTTAGCCCGTCTACTGTATCCCGTGATTTAAAAGTCTTAGCTATTGACATGGACCCAAAAACAGGTTGCTACGCCGTTTCCGACCTAACCATGATTCTTCAGTGGAAAGACCGCCTGCAGGGCTTCTTACGGAACGATTTAGTTGAACTAGCAGATGATGTGCGTTTGCTGGCTGTCAAGACGACACCCGGCATGGCCAGGAGTACCGCTGTAGCTTTGGAGAGGTCTTACCCCAAAGAAGTGTTAGGGTCAATCTCAGGCGACGACCTGGCAATCATCGTTACCAGAGATGAAATGGGCCACACTGAAGTTATGGAACAATTAGCAGTTATTCAAAAAAGGAAAAAGGCTGGTCAAAAACAGACATAAAGGAAACGAGTTAGTAGCCGCAGATGTCGCTTTTGTCGGTACTGACGCTTTTTTCAGACATTCGGGCTCACAAAAAAAGATGCCCCCGATGGTCAGGGGCACGGTTAGGCTTAGCCCATTTTTTTCTTGATTTCAGTGATACTGACACCAAAGGTTCTGGCAGCCTCCCCGATGGCGGTGCCCTTGGTCTTACCCCTGGCAATCAGTTTCAGGACGAAGATGATTATCCTTATCCACTTCATTTTCTCACCCCCTAATCATCCAAGTGTTCTAGTAGGTAGTCGTCAAACTCCTGACCAAACTTTTGGACCTCACTAAAGATGGTCAGGCAAAAAGAGTTATCAAGGACAAGGACTATCTTGAACAGACTGATCCCATCCAGGTCTACCCGACTGGTGAATTCGATGGAGGCTCCGTAGATGCCGCCGTATTCCCCGGTTAGACCGTAGGCTCACAAGTCGCCGGGGTCATCCTCACCAGGGACTAGGACCAGGATTGGGCCGTCCATCCGAAGGTTGAAATCGGGCCAAGAATCTTTTTCACCCGTGAGGTGTTCGGCCAGGTCTTTGAAGTATTGCTCCAGTTCTGCTACAAAAGCCTCAGGGAACTGACCTTTTCCCCTCATGTTGTAGATGTCGGCCATGGTCTTGATGGTGATCATTTTCTTCCCTCTCCTTCCTTTAGAGCATGTTGACCGCCCTCATCTTGTCCTCCTTGGAACTGTTGACGTAGTACCGGGCGGTGGTGTCCACGCTGCTATGACCGGCCAGCTTGCTGACGGTTGTCAGTGGTACGCCCTTGTTTATCAGCCTGGTGCAGAAGGTGTGCCTAAAGGCGTGGGGTTTAAGCCTTACGCCCAGGCCCAGCCTGACGCTGTGCTTCTCTAGCATCGTGTTGACCGCATCCCGCTGAAGTGGACCCCTCTGGCCCAGAAACAGATGCTCGGACTCGCTGTACGGGTTTTGCGCCCGATCTGCCAGGTATTCCCTGACGGCTTCCACCACTTCTGGCTTTAGCGGAACCTCCCGCATCTTACCGCCCTTGCCCGTGACCCTCAGGTGGCCCGTTAGGAAGTCTATGTTCCTGACCCTGATGTCGCAAAGTTCGCTCACCCTGACTCCGGTGTACAGCAGAACCAGAATGACAGCCCGGTCCCTTTTGGTGACCTTATCAGTCTGGACATAGAAAAGAAGCCGCTCAACCAATGGCTCCTGGTACACTTCGACTTCGCGCTCTGACCCGGCTGCCACCTTCACCTTATCTCGTTTCACGTCTACCACCATCTCTGTCAACTCGCCCCGGTCTAGCAGGTAGCGGTTGAAAGCCTGCAAGCTATTGATTTTCTTGTTGACGGTTGCCGCTTCGTACCCGGCTTCCAGCAGGTGGCTCCGGTAGCTGGTGATGTGAAAACGCCTCAGACCGCCGTTGACATCTGCTCCCTTCGCTTCCAGATATGCCAGAAACCCGGCTACATCTCCAGTGTAGCTCTCCACTGTTTTTGCGCTCTTGCCGTCTTCCGTCAGGTGACGCCTGAACGCGGCGACCGCCTGCTGCCAGGTCGCGTCCCTGCCTCCCGCCCCCGCGACGGGTGCCCACGGGGACGCGTTCTTTGCCAAAATGTGCAGGCTTTTCGGGGCGGGGATTATTCCGGTATTCACCTGCACTTTTTCGTGCCTTAGAGTGCCAGATTTTTGCACGTTGTTCCTCTCCCTTCTGTCACATGGTTTGCCCAAAAAAGGCATGGAAAAGGCCAACGGGTTTCTGTTCCCGTTGGCCGAAGTCTAGTTGTTTGGTTGTATGCACCTGCGCTGTTCCCCGAGTAGCGACAGTTGTGGCAGTTGCGGCTGGACGCTACTGACTGTACTGACGCTTTTTTAGGCGCACCGAGGGGTGAAGGTGACGTACTGGCTGCAGAATTGGGATTCTGTAGTGAGTTTTTGAACTTAGGTTTTTTGGTTACATGATGGGTTAGATGGTCTTTCACTTTGCCGCCAAACTGCAAAGTTGTTTTGCAGTGAGTTCCTACAGTCTTATGCAGCGAAATTCGAATCTTCTTCACTTAGTCTTTTTTGTTCCAGACTCATCCGTCTTGTCGTTAAGAATGTCAGCAACTAAGCTGGACTTTGACCACTTAGTTCCGGCCAAGAAGCCTCCTACGTACAAACCCAGCACTTTTCCAACATCAGATAGACTGAAAAAAGACCAACTTGCTAAGACTAGTGCTGTTCCTATACAAAACACCACTATTTTGAAGGTTCTCGTCTTTTCTTGGGTAAGCATAGCCGCACCTAACCCAACGAGTGCTGGTAGGACAATTATGATTTTTCCAAAGTCGCTACCCTTACTTTCAGGATCTATGTACGAAAACAATGCTGCAACAATAAATATTACACAGATACCTATGACGAAGATGAGCTTTTTTTGTGTTGCGGAAAGCCTTCTTTCATTCATTTTCAATTCTCCTCGTATTGTTAGTTGTCTATCCAGTCATCGAAGGTAGATTGCAACTTATCCCCAGCTTTAATTGTAGCATAGATGGAAGCACCACCGGATAATGTTATGACGGGATATGTAAGTGGCGCTTCAGGTCCAAAAGTTCCAACGTATGCTGCCCCATGAGCAACTGCAAGTGAGCCAACCACGAATCCAGTTCCTGCATTAATTGCAAAGTGTCCAGCTGTTTTCGCAACTCCTTTCCAAACCGGCTGTTGCTTCTGGGTTTGTTCATAGCCGTCTAGCCCTGTTTGAGCAAGGTTCATAACAAAGTTGGCTCTACCCATGGTTTTAGCTGCATCGGTCAATTCAAACCCTTTTAACGCCCCTTCAGAAATTGTAGTTACATTGCCGACCTTTCCAACATCATTTGAGGTGATTTTGGGGTTGTTTCCTCCAGCCTTAGAATTAGGACTAACTGGTGCTTTAAGATTACCCGTCCCCTGAGTATACCCATCCAACAACTGCCAGTTATCTACAAATGCATCCGTCTCCACAAACGGATTAGGGGGACCGTAGATTTGTGCCGGACTGGGCGGACCATAAAAAACTTTTTGATCTTTCTTATTAAACCCTAACGGATCCACCCAATTAACCGGATTATTCTCCACATAAGCATACTTATGCATGCTCAGCGGATTCTCCGCAAATCCCGGGAACACATCCCTGTTAACAAACCTGCCTACCTCAGGCATATAATACCTGCTCCGGAGATAAAGTAAG
>JAVSMW010000013.1:126264-151820 GCA_032027005.1 Thermincola sp.
TCTCCAGCCGTCCGGGTCAGGCTTGCCCTGTTGCCGGCTTTGTCATAGGTATAGTCGAATTTTGCCAAAAGCTTACCTGACCCTGACGTACTGCTGAGGGATAAAAGCTGGTTGGCCTGGTCATATGAGTATTCGGTTTTGGCCCCGTTGGGCAGGCTGGTTAGGATTCGGCGGCCTATTTCATCATAATCATAACGTGTGATGCCTCCGGCCCAGTCAATGACCTCCTGCAGCCTGTTCAGCTTATCGTAGAGATATTGGACTTCCCTGCCGTCAGGATAAGCAATTTTCGAACGCTGGCCTGTATTGTTATATTCATAACTGACCGTTTTCCCGTCCGGATTGGTCACATCGGTCAGCATCCCTAACAGGTTATAGCTGTATTCAGTGCTGCCATAGGCATCTTCCATCACTGTCCGGTTGCCCTGCTCATCATACCGGTAGTTTATTTCTCCACCAGGATAGCGGGTGCCTGTCAACTGGTTCAGGGCATCATATCCGTAGAGTGTGGCAATACCATTCCCATCAACTTTTTCAACCAGGTTATCATTAATGTCATAAGAGAAATTCTGCAGCTTGTCAAGTGGGTCTGTTGCCTTAACCACCCTTCCTTTGAGGTCATAATCATACCAGGTGCTATGGTTCCTGGCGTCAACAAGCTGCAAAAGATTGCCCACCGTGTCATACTTATATTCTGTGGCATTGCCCAGGGCGTCAATTACCTTGTTCAGCCTGTCCAGGCTATCGTACTGGAATGTAGTTGAGTGTTTTTCCGCGTCAGTTATTTTGGTCCGGTTGTTATTGAGGTCATATTCATACTCTGTTATATTGCCAAGGGCATCAATGGTTTTAATCAACCGGTTAACCTTGTCAAATTCGAATTCTTTGCTCTGGCCCAAAGCATCGGTAATACCTGTCAGGTTGTTGTTTTCATCATATTGAAGCTGCGTTTTCTTGCCAAGGGGATCAGTGATAGCACTCAGGTTGTTCAGCGGGTCATAAGAATAGGTTGTCAAATTGCCATTGGGGTCAGTTACGGTTTTCTGCTTTGCGGCATCGTCGTAGGAAATGACTATGGCCTGTGACAGGGCATTAATTATTTTGGTTAACCTGGACAGCCGGTCATATTCATATGAAGTCCGCGCCCCTTTGGGGTCAGTCATTTCGGCCAGATTGCCCAGATCATCATATTTGAATTCTGTTTTCAGGTTAAGAGCATTTATGATGCCTGCCAACCGGTTCCTGCCGTCATAGTCATAAGCAGTTCTATTCCCCTTCGGGTCAATTATGGTTACAATATTGCCGTTGCTGTCATATTCGAATTTAGTCAGTGAACCCATTGGGTCTACTGTTTCCTTAGCCCGGTCAAACTCATCATACCTGTACTCGGTAATTCCCCCCTGTGGATTGATGATCTTGGTGCGGTTATTGTTTTCATCATACTCCATGTTGGTGATGTGCCCCAGAGGATCAATCACCTGGACCAGGTTATCCATACTGTCATACCCGGCAATGGTTTTATTCCCCTTGGGGTCTGTCACTTCAGAGACATTCCCGTTTAAATCATACTTGTATGAATATACCTGGTTCAACGGCGACACTGTTTTGGTTACCCGGCCGGTATTATCATAATCGAAATGGGTGCTGTTCCCCCGGGCATCTTTGGCGCCGGTTACCCGGCCCACTTCGTCATACTCAAAACCGGTTGTACTCCCTCCGGCATCAGTTACTTTTAAAACATTTCCCTGGCTGTCATATTCAATCTTGGTCTCGCTGCCCTGATAATCTACGGCCTTCTCAAGCTGACCATAAATATTATAATAATATTTCCCCGAATTGCCCTGGGCATCGATTTTATTTGTCAAATTGCCTTTGGCATCATAATGGTAGAAAGTTATCCCGCCGCCTGCGTCTACAACACTGGTCAGGTTATTATCGCCGTCATAGTTTAAAATTGTTGTTTTCCCCAACGGGTCCTTGATTCCTGTCAGGTTACCGTTTGCATCATAACCGAAGTAGGTCGTGTTTCCTCTGTAATCAGTAACCGTTTGCCTGTTGCCTGATTCATCATAGGCCACGGTTTCCCTGGTATCGTTAGATGCCCGAATCTGAACCGTGGGAAGAAACTCTTCGTTATATTCGAAGAAATTGGTGATACCTTTGTTATTGGTATAAGTCGTCCTTCGCTGGGCAAGGTCATAACTGTAGTGACTGATATTGCCTTTGGCATCTTTCTGGGTTTTCACCCGGCCTTCATCGTCATAGGTGTTTTCAATGATGACAAAACCTTTGGGGTCTGTGCTTTTCAATATATAATGGTCATCATCATACTCATACCTGGTTATGCCGCCATCAACATCAGTTACAGCAACAAGGTCCCCTAGTTCGTCATAATCATAGTTGACCTTCCTCCCGTGTGGGTCCGAAATCTCAGTAATTCTCTGCTCATCATCATAAATGAAATTAATCCTTCTGCCCACTGTATCCAGAATATACTCTATCTGCCCATTATCCTTATATGCAATGCTAACAGCATTATCATTACGGTCCACTTCACTGATTAAGCGTCCAGAACCATCAAAATTGTAAACAGTTCGGTCTTTCCTGGTTAAATAATATGTACCGTCATCTTTTGGTTTAAGGACATCATAGATTCCTTTCGGTGCCGCCAGATTACCATCGCTGTCAGGGGTATAAAGGTCGATACCCCCGTCTCCCTTTTGATGACCGATAGTCCTGTCTTCGTAAAAAATCAGCCTGCGGTTCAAACTGAAATCCCAGCGGAAACCTAAATGTCCCCGGTAATCTGACTGACTGTTGTAAGACCTGGTAAAATCAAAAGATAAACCTCTTCCTGGTATCAATAAGTCTGTCTGACCCGTATAGTAGTTTCCGGTCACAGAGTTGATAGGGTCACCCACCTGCTGTTTGGGATTACCGTTTTCTTTTTGATTCACAACCGGAACAGTCTGACCCGGTTTATTAAAAGCGCCCTCCCTGAGAGGATTCATTATCAACAGCCAGTTACTCGAATAAATCCTGTTGTGTTTATAATCCTCACCGTTAATACCTGTGGCGTCTTTTATCTCACCGTACTTAGCACCATTTCTCAGATAATAGTTGGCAATATCAGATAAACTGTCCCCGGCTTTAATCTGATAAGTGAGGAATGTTTTGGCAGTACTGGGCGCGCTTAAAGTTGGCCAGTGCCTGGCCTGATTTTCGGCTTTGGCTGTTATGACATGTTTTTTCTCCCTGGTAAAGGACCGGTTATATACCCACCAGTTTCCTTTTGTATCGGCAGTGGTAGAAAAAATATAGCTTCCCAGGTCAGATAAATGAATGACATTCCCTGGCTGTGATGTACCATAGATACTAATCAGCCCGTTTTTCTGGTTTATATTAATGCTTTTGATTTCAGGAGTATGTGGTATGTTTCTTACTGTAACACCGGCATCTAAGGGATAAATGGAGAATTCATCCAAAGGGGTCAGGATAACAGTATAATCACCGTCATCCATTGGTTCCCCATTATCATCTTTGCCGTTCCACTGATACTGATTGACTATACCGCTGGCTGGATCCCCATTCTTTTTAGAATCCTCATCCGTCCATTGGCCTTCGTAAAAAGTATCATCGTCCAATGTTTTTACCAATTCCCCGTTTTTGAAAAGCTCCACTTTAGTATCATGGTCATAATCGAACTTGAAACTAAGAGTACTGGTCTCATTGTGGTTCGGGTCGAATATTCCGGGACTGAAAGAACCTATCCCCGGGTCGGCGTAGGCATTGGGTATGCTGTTAAACCTGTGCAGAGAATCAGTTAACCCGATATTATTCGCCAGCTTGAGAGTACCGTTAATAATCCCATCCAGTGCCCCCAGGTTCAAAGCCATAGCCAGCACCACGGCCATAACCCGCATCCATAGTTTTCGCCTAATCAATTGACTCATGACAAACCTCCTCCGTCATAAAAACACAAAAAAGCACCTTCCCCGATAACGAAGAGGAAAGTGCTTTTCCATGCTGTACGTACTTCGGCGGCCCGGCTGTCATAACAGTAAGGAGTGAAAAGTGAGGAATGGAAAGTGATAAGAGAAAACTCTCGTCACTCACCACTCGTCACTTACTACTCGCATTCGTCTTAGACCCGCAGCTTTGCGCCCCTGCCTTTCAACAGGTTAGCCTTTATCGGTATCAATAAACCATAATTCGATTTTAAGTAATATTTTACCACATTATTCAACATTTACAAGCAACATCGTCTATAATGCAGTTTTAGCGTAGTAGAATGTCGTTTTAGCGAGTTGCAACAACAAAGCCCTTATTTTCTGGAAGCGATCCAAAAAACAAAAAGGAGCGCTCATTTTTGGGAAGCGCTCCCCTAAACATTGTATCTGAATCTTCTTATCCAACTTTCTCTACTTTCACCGCTGCCACCTTCAACTCCGGTATCTTACACACAGGATCACGGGCGGAATTCGTCAGGTAATTTACCGCCACCTCAGCAAAGTGGAAGGAAGTAAATACCATACCCTTGGGCACTCTTTTGGTTATATTGGCCTTGGCCATAATAGAGCCGCGGCGGGAGCTCACTTTAACCAGGTCACCTTCCCTAACATCCAGTTTCCTGGCATCAGCCGGGTTTACTTCAATGGACTCTTCAGCATAAATGGTATTTAAGCCTTTGGTCCGGCGGGTCATGGTCCCGGTGTGGTAATGGAACAGACGCCGGCCGGTGTTTAACACAAAGGGATATTCTTCATCCGGTAATTCCACCGGAGGCTCAAAGTCAATGGCCGAGAACTTCCCTAAGCCGCGGGAGAATTTGCCACTATGCAGGTATTTAGTACCTGGATGATCCGCAGTCGGACAAGGCCACTGCAAACCGCCCTGTTCCAAACGGGCAAAAGATATGCCGCCGTACTGTGGAGTAACCTTGGCCATTTCATCAAAAATTTCCGCGGCACTGCCATAGCTGTGCGGGAAGCCCATCTTAGTCATGATTTCCGTAATGGTCTCCCAGTCAGCTTTACCTGATATAGGTTGGATAGCCTTCCGCACACGCTGTACCCGACGCTCGGTATTGCTGAAGGTACCGTCTTTTTCCGCAAAGCTGGAGCCGGGCAGGACCACATCAGCCAGCATGGCGGTTTCTGTGAGGAATAGGTCCTGGACGACCAGAAACTCCAGGTTGTTCAGGGCATGCTCAACATGGGTAATATCAGGATCGCTCAACATCGGGTTCTCACCCAGGATGTATAACGCCTTCAGGTCACCGTGGTGAGCAGCATCCATCATTTCACCAACTGTAAGTCCTGCCTTGGCGGGGAGTGCTGTTCCCCAGGCCTTGGAGAATTTCTCTGCAATGGCCGGATCAGTCACAGCCTGGTAGCCCGGGAAGACGTTGGGAAGTGCACCCATGTCACAGGCACCCTGCACGTTGTTTTGCCCACGGAGCGGGTTAACGCCGCTGCTCGGTTTACCTATCTGTCCGGTCAGCATGGACAGGTTAGCCACAGCCAGCACGTTGTTGGTCCCGGAAGTATGCTGGGTTATCCCCATCGTATAGAAAAGTGCGGCATTTTTAGCCTTGGCAAAGCCCCTGGCAATTTCCCTGATAGTCTCCGCAGAAACGCCGATAATACCTGCGTAATTCTCAGGGGTAAAGGCAGCCACAGCCTCTTTCAGTTCCGCAAAACCTTCTGTGCGGGTAGCGACAAAATCCTTGTCATACAATTCTTCCGCAATAATAACATTGCACATTGCATTAAGAAGAGGAATATTTGCCCCCGGCTTCAGAGGCACATGAACATGGGCCAGCTCGGCAATTTCAGTTGATCTGGGATCTGCCACCACTAAAACCGCCCCATTCTTTACAGCCTTTCTCATTTCCAGGCTGATAATCGGATGAGTTTCCGTAGTATTGGACCCAATCACGAGCAAATAATCGCAATCCTTAATTTCCCCAATGGAGTTGGTCATTGCTCCACTACCAAACGCAGTTGCCAGACCGGCAACAGTAGCGGAGTGTCAGAGGCGGGCGCAGTGGTCTATATTGTTGGTCCCAAAGGCCACCCGCGCCATTTTATTCATCAAATAATTCTCTTCATTGGTACAGCGCGCAGAAGAAAGCACGCCCATGGCATCACTGCCGTATTCTCCTTTGATCTCATTTAACCGGGCTGCCACATAATTTGTGGCCTCCTCCCAGCTAACCTCAACAAATTCGCCATCCTTTTTGATCAATGGCCGGTTCAGACGGTCGGAGCTGTGTATAAAGTCATACCCGAAACGCCCTTTAACACACAAATGAACGCCATTAACCTCACTTGAGGGGTTAGAGGTTACACCTATGACCTTACCTTCTTTGACATTTAAGTCAAAGTTACAGCCGCAGCCACAGTAAGGACAGGTAGTCTTTACTTTTTTGACTTCCCAGGAACGGCCCTTGCCCTTCATGTTTTTCTCTACAATGGCCCCCACCGGACAGACTGCCACACAGCTTCCGCAGCTGACACAGCGTGATTCCTCAAATTCACCCAGACCTGCATCAAGAGCCGGGGCAACTTTTGTGGTAAAACCGCGGGATGTAAAATCATAGACACTGCGTCCAACTATTTCGGAACAAACCCGGACACATTTCCCGCACAAAATACATTTATTCATATCCCGGCTCAAAACGGGACTTGATTCATCAAGCTCAAAATCTGTTTTCGCACCACTGAAAGAAGATTTCCTGACCCCATACCTATAGGCATAGTCAGCCAGCTTACAATCTCCGAATCTCTGGCAGGTCATACAGTCAGTGGGATGGTTGGCCAAAAGCAAGTCAATAATGGTCCGGCGGGCATTTACAACAGCTTCTGATTCCGTTTCCACTTCCATACCTTCCATAACTGCAGTCACACATGAAGGCGGAAGATTCCGCATGCCTTTGATTTCAACCACACAGAGCCGGCAGGCACCCGGCTTTGTTAACTCAGGATCATGACACAACGTAGGAATATCAATTCCCGCCTGAGCTGCAGCCTCTAAGACCGTGATCCCTGCAGGCACCGTAACCTTTTGGCCGTTGATGGTTAACGTAATTTCTGCCACTTAGCTCCCTCCTTTACACGGGCGGTGAAAAACTTCGCCTAGCGTTGTACCCGCAAGGGGCAGGCCGGAATCCGTAAGCCGCTGAAGCGGCAACGGCTCCGCTCTCAGCAATTTCAACAAGACCTCAACGTACAAACCAGTACGCCTTCGCCCTTGTTGAAATTGCTTCCTAGCTATGCTCGTTTTTGACCACCCTAATTTAGAAAGTTCTACTTTTTAAGGGCGTTGATTTTTTCAACTATTGGTGCGATGCCGAGGGCTTCCTCCCAGGAAGTTTCCACAAATTCGCCATCCTTGTTCAGCAAAGGGATATCCTTTTTATCGGGATTGTTCATAAATTCAGTACCCAGACGCCCCTTCAGGCATAACGGCCGGCCGGGCCCGGGTGCTTTGGCGGTGACGCCAACCACCTTGCCGCCCTTATAGTTAACATTGAATTTACAGCCTGCCTCACAGAAGGAACAGGTCACTTCCTTTTTCTCGAATTCCCATACGCGGCCTTTGCCCATCATGGTTTTATCTACAATAGCCCCTACAGGACAAATGGTTACACAGCGGTTACAGTAGACACAGGAAGAATCCTTCAGCTCGGTATCCATGAAGGGAGCTATCTTGGTGTTAAAACCCCTAAAAGCAAAATCCAGCACGCTTCTCTCGGGAATGGCCCGGCAGGTTGCCACACATTTGCCGCAAAGAATACACTTATTCATATCGCGGAAAATATAGGGGTTGCTGTCATCTACCGGGAATTCATGCTTCGCACCGGTAAACCGGTTGTCGGCTACGCCATAGCGATAGGCATAATCCTGCAGTTTGCAGTTTCCGCTCTTTTCGCAAGTCATACAATCCAGCGGATGGTTGGCAACCAAGAGCTCCAAAATTGTCTTTCTTGCTTCCACAACCGCCGGTGACTCAGTTTCGACTTCCATGCCATTGGCCACAGTGGTCACACATGAGGGAGGCAGATTTCTCATCCCTTTGATTTCAACCACACAAATCCGGCAGGCCCCTGGTGCAGTCAGGTCTTTTTCATAACAAAAGGTCGGGATGAAATAACCCTGCTGCCAGGCTGCTTCCAAAACTGTGATACCTTCCGGTACTGATACCTTTTGCCCGTTGATGGTTAAAGTTACATTGGCCATTTATAAGCCCCCCTTAACCCTTAACGATGGCGTTGAACTTACATTTTTCAATGCAACTGCCGCATTTGATACACTTGGCAGTATCAATCACATGAGGTTCTTTCTTTTCGCCGGTAATTGCGCCAACCGGGCATACGCGGGCACACGCGCCACAGCCTTTGCAATTTTCAGCTATTATTTTATATTCCAGGAGTGCCGAGCAAACGCCGGCCGGGCACTTCTTGTCATAAATATGAGCCTCATACTCATCACGGAAATACCTGAGAGTAGCAAGGATAGGGTTAGGAGCTGTTTGCCCCAGACCGCAGAGGGCGGTATTCTTAATTACCGGAGCTAAAGTCTCGAGGGTAGTGATATCTTCAGGTACACCTTTGCCGGCACAAATTCTCTCCAAAATCTCCAGCATCCGCATGGTACCTTCGCGGCAGGGAGTACACTTACCGCACGATTCCTTCTGCGTAAAGGATAGGAAGAACCTGGCCACATCAACCATACAGGAGGTCTCATCCATCACAACAAGACCACCGGAACCCATCATGGCGCCAAGGGCAATCAGGGAGTCATAGTCAACGGAAGTATCCAAATGCTGCTCGGGAATACAGCCCCCAGACGGGCCGCCGATCTGAACAGCTTTAAATTTCTTGTCATCAATAATACCGCCGCCGATATCAAAAATGATTTCTCTCAGGGTGATTCCCATCGGCACTTCAGCCAAGCCTGTGTTGCGGACTTTTCCGGTGAGGGCAAATACCTTGGTGCCTTTACTTCTCTCGGTACCAACACTGGCATACTCCTCTGCACCATGCAGGTAGATTACAGGAACATTGGCATAAGTCTCAACATTATTAATATTTGACGGTTTTTCCCATAAACCCTTGACTGCCGGGAATGGCGGTCTGGGGTTGGGCATCCCGCGGGACCCTTCAATAGAAGCCATCAGGGCTGTTTCTTCACCACATACAAAGGCCCCGGCACCCTCTTTAATATGCAGGGTGCAGTTAAAGCCGGTACCCATAATATTTTCACCCAGCAAGCCCAGTTCTTCGGCCTGGGCAATAGCAACCTTGAGGCGCTTGATGGCCAGCGGATATTCGGCCCTGACATAAATATAGCCTTCGTCTGAGCCAATAGCATAGGCGGCAATCATCATCCCTTCCAGCAGACTATGGGGGTCGCCCTCTAGGACTGACCTGTCCATAAAGGCCCCCGGGTCACCCTCGTCGGCATTACAAATAATATACTTTTTCGGTCCCGGCGACTTGGAGGCAAATTCCCACTTTAGTCCTGTGGGGAAACCGCCGCCTCCGCGGCCCCTTAAGCCCGACTTTTTCATTTCTTCGATAACCTGAGCGGGAGTCATAGTGGTCAATACCTTGGCCAGTGCTTCATAACCATCCCTGGCAATATATTCCTGGACATTCTCCGGGTCAATATGGCCGCAGTTCCTCAGAACAACCCGCCTCTGCTTGGCGTAAAACGCTATTTCCTTGTATGATGGAACCTGTTCTTCAGTAACAGGAGCCTTAAACAACAACCGCTGAACTATCCGTCCTTTAGTCAGATGTTCAGATACTATTTCCGGAATATCTTCTTCTGCTACTCGGCAATAAAAGGTGCCTTCGGGATAAACAATCACAATTGGACCCATTTCACAAAAACCGTGGCAGCCGGTTTCAACAACTTTTACTTCTTTATCAAGATTTTGCTTGGTCAGTTCATCAGCTAGGGCCTGCTGCAGCTTCTTGGAACCTGAAGACACACAGCCGGTACCTCCGCAAACCAGCACATGAGCACGATACAACTGCATTAAAGATTACCTCCTTCCACTGTTTAATCTAACTTGGCGACAACCAGATCTTCTACAATTTGACCGTTAATTACATGTGAATTTATAATCCGGGCCGCATCTGCCGGCTGAACACGCCCATAGGTGATTCTCTTTTCTCCTGGACGGACAACATCAACCAGAACTTCTTTTTCACACATACCGATACAGCCGGTCTGAGTAACCCTGATATTTACCATTTCCCGCTTGCCAAGTTCATCCAAAATAGCGCTCATTACTTCTCTGGCCCCGGCAGCAATACCACAAGTACCCATCCCAACTATTATCTCAACGCCCTGACCTGCGCGGATATTGGTTAAGGCCTTCGCTTCTTCCCTAAGGCGCCTAAGGTCTTCAGGACTTTTAATCACGAGGGGTCACCTCCTTTAATATTGAGTGATCAGTGATGAGTAATCAGTAACTGTTCACTGTTCACTGTTCACTATTTACCACTTATTCGTACTTTTCGAGCAGTCCTTTTACCATGTCCGGGGTTAAACGTCCGTGGGTTTCGTCATTCACCATCATAACAGGTGCTAAGCCGCAGGCTCCCAAACAGGCCACAGACTCAAATGTATACCTGAGATCTTCTGTGGTTTCGCCATCTTTAATCCCAACAGCTTTAGTCACAGCTTCACTTATTTTGGCCCCGCCGCGTACATGGCAGGCCGTTCCCAGGCAGACCCTGATAATATTGCGCCCTCTTGGCTTCAAATGAAACTGGGCATAGAAAGTTACTACCCCGTATATTTTACTGACGGGAATTTGCAGGTTCCGGGAAATCTCCTTCAAAACCTCTGCAGGCAGATACCCGTAAATATCCTGGGCTTTTTGAAGAACCGGAATCAATGCACCCTTCTTCCCCCTGTACTCGGCAAACACCTTTTCCAGTTCCAGGGCCTCTTTTGTTTTTGTTTCGCAACCATTGCATTGACACATGAGTACCTCTCCCTCCTTCCTTTTAGTAACTCATTTTTTATTTTTGCATAAGAATTAAGAAAACAGAATAACATGAAAGTATTTGACAAAAACTCTTGAATTCCTGCCAAAACTTTTATAAAACCGGGTTCAGGAAAACTTTATTATAGAGAAGGAAAAATTGTAATTAACTGGAAAATGCCCTGAAAATTTCTGGCTCGTACCCGGCCCTATTTGAAGGAATATTTTACGTGAAGCAGAATTATAACTATAAAGTAACTAATATTAAAGAGTAATTAATATTGTGAATATTAGTGCACTCTACATACTGATTTTGGTTGTTGTTTTGTTTAATGCCGAAATAGTAACTCGATTCCCAACACTATTAAGGGGGGACCGACATGAACCTGGCAGAAGTGACTACCCTACTACAATCAAAAGTTTATTGCTGCGAGGATATCCTGGATCGTGAAATTTCTTTTGTTTGCGCAGGCGATCTGATGAGTGATATCCTTGTTTTTTCCCAACCCAACGCATTGTTGATTACCGGATTGGTGAACTTACAGGTAATTCGTACCGCTGAAATGCTGGATATTGCCGCCATTCAGTTTATTGCGGGAAAAGTCCCGGGCAGCGAAATGATTGAACTGGCCATTAAAAAACGCATCCCCTTGCTCACAACCAAAAAAACAATGTACCTGAGTTGTGGTCTGTTGTTCGAAGCAGGGATAGCAAACGCCGTCCCCTCAATACCCAAAGCAAATTTAAGATAACCCGGCATTGCATTTACCGGCACTGAAAGGATGGTCAATGTGAAAAACAATGGCCGGATTTCCTGTGACATAATATTGGAATATCCCATCAAGGGTATGGATTTTCTGTCGGCCGGGGAGGCTTCCAGCAATATTAAGCATACCCTCCAACTGATCGGCTTTGCCCCGGATATTATCCGCAAGGTGGCGATTTCCGCCTATGAAGCGGAAATGAATATTGCCATCCACGGCACACAGGGTAGTTTAAAAGCTGTAATTAATCCCCAACAAATTGAACTTACCGCCAAAGACTCCGGCCCGGGGATCCCGGACATTGGCCTGGCTATGCAGGAAGGTTATTCCACCGCCCCCGACAATATCCGGGAAATGGGGTTTGGCGCAGGCATGGGCTTGCCTAACATAAGAAATTGCGCAGATGAATTTAATATTGAATCACATATAGGGAAAGGGACAACACTCAGGATTGTCGTATACAACCGGTGAACTCATTCAACTAAAGTTGAACATCGAGACTTCGGTGGGGGAGTCAACCCCCACCGAAGGGGAACCACTCCCACTTATAGAAGTGGGAGTCTTACGATAGGATAATTATTGGGAGTTGACTCGATGAGCACAAAGAAGTATTATTTGTGTGACATTGTAGATGCGGAGAAATGTAAAGGTTGTACCAACTGTGTGAAGAATGATAAACCTGCTGCAAAAAGAAAAGCGTATAGCTGCCAGAAGGGGGAATAATGAATGAAACTATCTGGTCTCATCTCAGAACTGCAGGCCCAGGTCCAATGCTGTGAAGATACTCTTGACAGGGAAGTAAGCTGGTGTTATTGTTCCGACCTGTTAAGTGATGTAATGGCTAATGCCGCCAAAAACTGTATCTGGATTACCTTGCAGACCCATCCTAATATCGCAGCTGTGGCCTCTCTGGTGGGAATGTCCGCAATTCTGATTTCCTGCGGGGCGGTTCCTGATCCAGAAACCCTGAATAAAGCCGTAAAGGAAAAAATAGCGGTGCTAACGACAGACCAGCCTACCTTCGAAGCAGCCGGAAGAATCTACCAACTGTTATCCAGAAATACTCAGGTGGGTTAAAATGCAATTATTATCTTATAAAATTGATCTGCATCTGCATTCAGCCTTGTCGCCTTGTGCTGAAAAAGAAATGACCCCGCCAAAAATAATTCATGCCGCCAGGGCCAAGGGTTTAAAAATGATTGCGATTACAGATCATAACACCGCGGAAAACGCAGTTGCAACCATTGAGGCCGCCAAAGGGAGCGGCATTTTTGTTATTCCCGGCATGGAGGTAGAGACCGCAGAAGAAGTGCATGTAACCTGCCTGTTCCCTACCCTCACTGCCTGCTTAGCCTGGCAGGATACAGTATACCAAAGCCTGCCCAGGCAAGATAACCAGCCGGATGTCTTTGGCCGCCAGCAGGTCTTAGACCGCAATGGCCATTTAATCAGGGAACTGCCCCAGATGTTGCTGGTCTCAACTAAGATGTCAATTGAAACCGTGGCCGCAGGAGTGACCAAACTGGGTGGATTATGCATCCCGGCCCATATCGACCGCCCTTCTTACAGCGTGATAGCCGCATTGGGTTTTGTGCCTGACGGGCTTCCGGTGACTGCCCTGGAGCTATCCAAACAGACATCATCAGATGAAGCGGCTATTCTGTTCCCTTCCTTGTCCCAATACAGTTTCATCAGTTCTTCGGATGCACACTGTTTACGTGATCTCGGCTCAAACACTTCCACCTTATACTGCAATGGGCCGCCTGACTTTGCAGAACTAAGAAAAGCCCTGGCTAAAATATCCGGTAGGAAGGTGACCCCCAAGATGAAGGACCTGTCAATGCACATTATCGATATTGTACAAAACTCAATTGAGGCCGGTGCAGCCAATATCAAACTGTTTATTACGGAAAATACCGCCAATGATGACTTCACTATAGAAATCACGGATAATGGGCGTGGGATGGACCAGGAAACGGTGTTCAAAGTAATCGACCCTTTTTTCACCACCCGCAAGACACGGCGGGTCGGACTCGGGATACCTCTCCTGAAGGCCGCGGCAGAAAGGTGTGAGGGAAAGCTGGAACTGGACTCAAGCCCGGGGACAGGCACCAGAGTTACCGCCACCTTCCGGCACAGTCATATTGACCGGGCACCACTGGGCAACATTATAGATGCCGTTATTAACCTAGTAGCTGCATACCCTCAGTTGGACCTTTTATTTTGTCACAAAATCAACAGCCAGGAAATTATCTTTGATGCCAAAGAATTGCGTGAACAATTGGAGGATGTGCCCCTGAACAATCCGGCTGTTGTGAGCTGGATAAAAAAATATCTGACAGAGAGTTATGCAGCAGTCAGTGGAAAAGCCTAAAAAATCTACCGCAACCCAAGTCGAACAGTGTTATACGTCGAGGGAAGCGGTAGATTTTTTGCCCAGTTAGACACAGTTTCCAGACAGACTTTAAATAATACGCTTTATTTACGGAAAACCTAACACAGAAGTGTAAAACATCATTCCATTTTAAAATGAGGGATTAATTTGCAAGATACTGTTAAACAAGGCTTAGTGGCAGGATTGTTAGGCACTTTGGGTGACTCAATCGTTCACTGGTTTGCCTTTTTTATTTTGGGGACAAGCACCACTGCTCACTATATAGCTCAGTTGGTGTACCCGCACAAAGCGGCTACTGTTACCAGATTATTAACTGGACTGGCCGTACACTTCATGGCAGGTGCCTTTGTTGGAATAGTATTAGTCATGATCTTCAGACGTTTAGGGTCTGATTACCCGTATTACAAGGGTCTTGGATTTGCCACAGTCATGTGGATTGTACACATCGCCATCATACCCAATCTCGTGTCACCACGCCCGTACCTTTTCCGAAGTGAACTGGAAACCTTAGTTGATTTTATTGCCCATATATCCTACGGCATAGTAGCCACCAAGTATTTGCTTAATACAACAGTGCAGCCGGCCAGGCCTGCCCCCTAGACGCCGCTTTTACCCGCAAGGGGCACGCCGCATTTCTACGGCACTGAAGTGCCTAGAACTGCGCTGTCAACCCACCCAGGACGAGGCTGTTCAACATTCCCAGGGCTAGGCCGTTCAAAAGAAGTATAGCAAGGAAAAAAGTCGCCCAGGACGAGGCTGTTCAAAAATGGTATATAGCTAGGAAAAAAATTTACCGCGGCCGAGTCGTACTGGTTTGTACGTCGCAGGTCGCGGTAAATTTTTTGACGACGCTAGATGCCGTTTTTACCCGCAAGGAGTACGCCGCATTTCTACGGCACTGAAGTGCCTAGAACTGCGCTGTCAACAGCTTCACCGGCATTTGATGAGGCGGTCTTCGGTTATGACATACTTCACCGGATAATCATGTTCTTCCGGATACACATCATCTCTGATCTGCATTTCAAAAGCTAAAGCTGCTGCGATTGTGTCAGGGCGGGTTTGTGGTAAAAAGCGATCATAAAAACCGCCGCCGTAGCCCAACCTGTTTCCCTTGATGTCAAAAGAAACTCCGGGAACGATGACAAGATCTATTTCTGCCGGTTCCACTGGCCTTACACATTCCGGTTTAGGCTCCAGGATGCCCCAGGTGCCGCTGGCTAGATCCCCTGGGAAATCTATCACTTCAGAAGGAATTAACTTAATATTTTTGGTATCGGTAATTGGGATCAGGACCCTTTTACCATTGTCTAAACAGTACTTTAAAAATTCTCCTGTCGCGACCTCTTTTCTAAAATCCAGATAAAGCATGATCAGGTTTGCTTTCTGAAACTCTTCCAGGCTTTTTATCTTCTCTATTACCCGGGCACTTTTTTCTGAAATTATTTCGTCAGACTGACTCATGCGCTCAGATATGATTTGTTTCCTCAGCTGTTTTTTCATCCCCAGCACCCCTTTGCTAGTTACTTGGCTATTTTGCCCGATAGCTAACCGCCGCTAAGACTTCACCTCTTTAAGGTAGGAGATAAGCGGCGCTAAGCTCCTGGATAACGATTTCTAAGCGTCAGATGGAGTCCAAACTCCACCTGACGCTAAGAACTCTGTTTATCTACAGATCCAATTCTGTTGGGCGGCCAATACATGAAGAAGGCCCGGCCCTTTAAATTTTCCATGGGCATGAAGCCCCATGTGTGGCTGTCAAAGCTATTATTACGGTTATCTCCCATGACAAACAAAGCTCCTTCCGGAACCGTCACAGGGCCATATTCATAATTGGGTTTCTGGTTAATGTAGGGTTCGGTAAGAGGTTTGTCATTAATATAAACTACCCCGTCAATAACTTGGATCTTATCCCCTTGTAAACCTATCACTCTTTTTATAAAATCAGTTGTGTTGCCTCCCACCTGAGCCGCCGGCGGAGGAGCAAAAACAACAATGTCACCTCGCTGCAGCTCGCTGAACTTGTAATATATTTTATCAACCAATAGTTTATCGCCTATTTGCAGGGTAGGTATCATGGACCCTGTAGGTATCCCACGCGCCTCAACAATATAGCTGCGCAAAATAAATGTTAAAATTAGTGCAAAAACAACTACCTGTAAAACATCTTTAACTAAGTCCCATATTTTTTGAGACACCCATCATCACCTGAGCCTTTCAAACCAGTGGATTTTTATACCCGACAAAATACAAAACACATTTTTATTATATTTGATTTCGCCTCAAAAGAAAACCCAAAAAAATTAGTGGGGAGTGGGGAGTGGAATACCCCCCCCAAAAAAACGGCAAAGTGAAGTATATTATTAATGAAAATAATTTAAGATAATTCTCTAAATAAGCAAAAAAATACCCAGATTTTAAATCCGGGCATGTTGTAGATACTATATTATCTTCCAAACTGCACTGGCAGCCACCATTCCGCCAAAGAGAGGCAAAAACTGGTTTACTGACCAGGCAAAGCCCGGGCCATAGGCTACATAGACCAGGATTACTACCATCAGGCCCAGAACCATGTTCTCTGCGACAATAGCAATCACCAGGCTGATAAGAAATGCCGCAATTATTATATTAACCCAGTATGGGTATAAGATGAACGGTTCCACTGCATAAAAATACCACCAGGCAAAAACCCCTATCAGTAACCCCAGCAACTGCCTGAAAACAGTGGAGACTGTCATTTCGTCACCTCCCTTCGGTAACCGTTTTGTTTCGGACTTAGTTTTGCACAACTGCGCCAATAGGAGATTCGTGCGTTTATTATATCGGTGTTCTAAGGTAAATACTTTAGGTAGAAATCCCCCTGAACTACAATTTTTTAAGAAAATATGAATAGTTTTTCAAAGGAGGAATGTATTCCTGGTATTTTTGCGGTTTTTCATGCCCTCACCAAATCTCTAAAGAAAGCGCCCCCAATATTGGGAGCGCAAAATTACTTAATAATTCACCAAGACCGCTCTCGCCTGCCGGTCTTTTGCTACAATAACACCAACAGAATCACCAGGCTTAATTTGCGCGAGAGATACAACTTCCTGTTTTGACCGAATAATGGCGTCTTTATTCACCGGTATATTTGGGCTTATTTTAACACTGTTGTCATCCATTTGCTGATCAACAGTAAGCACCCGTTTTTCTACATCAACTGCTTTGACTTCCCCATAAACTATTATTTCCCCAGCTTTTGGGTCAATACTAGGCACATTTGTCTCCTCAATGGTTGTGGCAGAAACCTTTTGGTCAGCACTCACATTTAACTGGGTTGTAGATCTGTGAACACCAGCACTTTGAGTCTGAGGTACTTTAATATCTCTAACTGTAATCGGAGCCTGTTTTTTATTAGTAGTCAGAAAAGCGATATAAGCACTTATAACAAACACCACGACGAAGGCAAGAATCAACAATGGCAAGTGTTTTCTCAATTACGACCCCCCTTGTCAATTGTTCATTTTATAATATCACAAACTAAAGTTTAGAACAATGCTATATCTTCCAGAGCATCCAAATAAAGGACCAGCGGTAATATAGTAAACTGAATGGATAGATGTAAAAATGGATATACCGAATAAACAGCGGCATATCCATTTAAAATTAAATTTTATGGATTTTTTCGTTTTCCAAAAGCTCAATCCCGTTTTTCGCCAAAAGTTCGCTTGCTTCATTGATTTGTTCAACTCTTAAAACAACAAGAGCATTATTTGAGGATTTCTCAAGAAAAGCATAGAGGTACTCAATATTTATCTTAGCGGCTTCCAAAATCTGCAGCACCACAGTCAGACCACCAGGCACATCTTTTACTTCCACGGCAATTACATCAGTGACACTAACGGTAAAACCGGCATTTTTGAGTACTTCATCAGCCTGCAATGGATCGCTCACAATCAGCCGGAGAATGCCAAAGTCGCTCGTATCGGCAATCGATAAAGCCCTGATGTTAATTCCATTGTTACCTAATATCTCGGTCAGTTGAGCCAGTCTGCCGGATTTATTCTCTAAAAAAACAGATATTTGCTGAACCTTCATATCCATACCCTCCCTACCGTTTAAATCAAACTAAGGCTAGCCCTAAAGTTCTCTTTTATCAAAGACCCGTTTTGCTTTACCTTCACTCCGGGGAATTGTCTTCGGCTCAACCAGTTTAATCTTGGCCGAAATTCCCAGTACACTGGCAATTTCATGGTGCAATTTCTTTTCTAATTCTTCGAGTTTGCGCACCTCATCTGAGAACATTTTCTCAGAGACTTCTACCCAAACCTCCAGATTATCCAGATTCCCCTGCCGATCAACTACCAGCATGTAATGAGGCTCGGTTTCGCCAATCTCCAGCAGCACGCTTTCGATTTGAGAGGGAAATACGTTAACACCCCTGATTATCAACATATCATCAGAACGTCCCATGACCCGTTCCATTCTCACAAAAGTCCGGCCACAATCACATTTTTCCTCACGCAGCACAGATATATCCCTGGTCCTGTATCTCAACAACGGAAATGCTTCCTTAGTAATGGTGGTAAATACCAACTCGCCCTTAGAACCATACGGTAGAACTTCACCGGTCTCGGAATCTATGATTTCCGGAATAAAGAAATCCTCCATAACGTGCATGCCACACTGGCACTCACATTCCATAGACACACCCGGTCCCATAATCTCGCTCAATCCGTAGATATTCAAAGCTTTAATTCCCAAGGCCTTTTCAATTTCTCTACGCATATTCTCCGACCATGGTTCTGCCCCGAAAATACCGGCCTTTAAGCCGCTGTTAATCAAATCAAGCCCGTCCTCTCGGGCTTCTTCCGCCAGGAACAAAGCATATGAGGGTGTACAAGCTATAATTGTTGTGCCAAAATCCTCCATCAGCATTAACTGGCGCTTGGTATTCCCTCCTGAAATGGGAATTACCGCTGCCCCCAGCTTTTCTGCCCCATAATGAAGACCTAAACCACCGGTGAACAAACCATAACCATAAGCTACCTGCACTACATCACCTTTAGTACCGCCGGCCATCGCCACACAGCGGGCAATAAGTTCGGCCCAATTATCGATATCAGTTTGTGTATAACCGACAACAGTTGGTTTACCTGTAGTCCCTGAAGAAGCGTGAATCCTTACCACATCTTCCATCGGTGCCGCAAAAAGGCCGAATGGATAGGTGTCACGCAGATCCTGTTTTACAGTGAAGGGCAGTAACCTTATATCTTCCAGGGACTTGATATCACCTGGCTCAACACCTTTTTCCTGCAGCTTCTGTTTGTAGAAAGGGACATTTTCATGAGGGCACTGAAAAAGTTTTACTTTTTCTAGTGCTCTCCGTTTTTTTGCATAAAAAAAGAACCGTAGCATGAGTAATCCAGAAGATTATTCAAATCCGANTCTATTATACAGAAAAAATGGTGTAGTTCCCACATTTACATGTGAAAACTACCCCATTTCAATTTCTAAGCCTTGAGGGAGACTTTTTCAGTGCCCTCCATTTTCATATACTCTTTTGACCGTATTTTGCAGGCGCTCCAACTGCAGCTTTCTTAACTCTTCCCGGGGCATCGCTTCAACTTGAGGATTAAACATAATGCACTTCCTTTCTCACTTGACTAAAAAACAGCCCTTTTCAGGTACTAAAATTCACGAATAGAAAAAATATGTAAAGACACCCGGAAATAATTTATTCAACAATTACTTGGACAATTCCTGCCAGGTAAGGATTTTTCAGATAATTTCCACTCTATAACCAGTGGCCTCCTCAAGACGAGTAAAGCTAGTTCCCGTCAAATCCCGTCCCTCCCGGTCGAATGCAACTGAAGGCACAAAAATGGCTTCCCCCTCAACCCTTTGCTGCATCGTCCGCAGCCTTTCATTGCCCTGCCAGGCGAAAGCTTCAATAAAATCCGGTACTACCAGAAGTCCCGCAGACATAATAGAGCCGCCAAAATAGCTGTTAGGCACAGGGATAATTTCATAATCGAATTTGGCCATATTTAAAAGTTCAATTTGCTGCAAACCTGCTATCAGGGCCGGACTGCCAAGTACAGATGCCAGGATCCAGACCTTTTGATATTTGCGGGCCATACGCCCCAGGGCCTTTAAGTCCTCAGGGTCAAGATCATATTCCATCACCAGCCCCGATGACTCTTCGGCCGCCTTATCAATGGTCACAGACAATTCTTGGCCGGCCCTTAAAATATCCAGGACGACCTGCTCACCTGATTTGATCCTTTGAAAAGCCTCAACCCTGGAAAAACACTTTTTCCCATCTACCCGGATGACTGTATCTTTTTTTAACAGCCCGGCATTATCAGCCGGGGACCCTTTAATTACACCAATAATTTCTGCCCTGAGGTCTTTGACCAATCCCGGCTCGACTGTCACCGGGACAGAAAGCCCGGCGGCAGCAGATTCAACATATGAATGGAGATCCCGCCATAGTTGGGGAGCAAATGTCAATGGCTCGGGAGCCAGTCGTGTAAACCCAGGTAAAAAAACTCTGATAGTTTTGGCCCTTGCCCCGTCCAGGTACTTCAATGTTTGGCCCAAATCGTCCCAGCCGGTCAGATGGGGCATAGCCACAACACTGCCGTGATAAGGCACCCCCGCTTCAGCCAAAACTTCCGCCGCCTCAACGGCTCTTATAGGATTCTTATCTTTCATCAGTTTCTGTCTGGGCCCGGCCTGGCTGCTGTTTAGCGAAAGATTAATCTCAATTTGCCCAATATCAGCGAGCCGCCTGGCCATTTTATTGTCAATAAGACTGCCATTACTGGTAATCTGTACAGCTGTCCGGGGAAAGCGCCGCCTGATCAGGGTTAAAATCTCGATGAAATGGGGATTGGTTAGTGGCTCCCCTTCAATTATTCTGGTGACAGATTCACCAATCACAATTTTTTGTTCCGGGGAGATAAACTGCAGGATTTCTTCCACCTGCCCGGGATTTAATGGTTTTATCCTGTAGATTTGAATTTCGGGGGGATTTTGCCTGTGGCTGCAGAAGACACAGGACACATTACAAACCGAAGTAATAGGTATAATGTTGCCCCTGTAGGCAGATTCGTATAATAAATGTACCGGTGCTTCTTTCACTTGAGGTTACCTGCCCTTATTTTTCTTGCCGGGCTTTGCCGCCGCAGTATGGCTTCTCTGCCAATAAAAATATAGTGCCGGTATAACCACCAGGACACTGACCAGTTGTGAAATAGTGACCGGTCCAAAAATCAGCAGGTTTTCCCGATAATATTCAACCACCGTCCGCTCAACGGCATAAAGTATCAAAAAGGCCAAAAACACCTGACCTTCGAACTTCCTTTTGCGCCAAAGCAGGAGCAGCACGCCAAAAAGAGCGTACCCGAAGGCCGAGGAAAATAACTGGGTAGGATACCTCAGAACAGTGTCCAGGGTATGAGCACCGTCTAAATAAGGAAACACCACACCGATAAATGAAGAGGTGGGTTTCCCATAACAGCAGCCATTTAAGAAACAGCCTATTCTGACAATCCCATACCCCAGAGCGAGGGAGGGGGCCACTACATCTGCCAGAGTCCAGAAGGGCAGTTTCTTTCTCATTACAAACCATGTACCGGTCAGGAACCCGCCAATCAGCCCGCCATAATATACCAGCCCGCCATTCCAGAGGGCCAGTATCTCCCAGGGCTGCTGCAGGAAATGGCCGGGGTCATAAAATACTACATAAAACACCCTGGCTCCCACAACCCCGCCTATGACCAAGTAAATGACCAGATCCAGAATCAGCTCAGCCTCAAAACCAACCTTGCGGGCCAACCTGATAGCTGTCCAAGTGCCAAGCAGAATCGCCACACTCAGGGTTAAACCCCAGGGAAATATGGTCAAAGGCCCTAATTGAAACAAATATGGAATCAAACTATATACCTCCCTATCCACAGTGCTGATTTAATCATTTTTCACAGAGTTACCCACACCGACAATCCTTACTGGCTTAGGTTTCATCCGCTTTATCCCCATTATCCACAATTTGTCTTTTGCACACTGCCAACAATGTTTTACACATCCATAAACTCTTTATTTTCAAGTTATCAACAATGTTATCCACATTATCCACAGAATTTTTCATCCACAAAACAGGTGTTCTAATACCTATCCACTCCCAGTTTTAAAGAAGCAACCGCATTCAGGGTAAGGGGAGCGGTCTCCCCCCGGACATATTTAAAGTATCCGGCACACCCCACCATAGCGGCGTTATCTGTACATAAAACCGGCGGTGGAAAAGCGATATTAATTCCCTTCTTCCCGGCAGTATCAGTTAACTGCTGTCTGAGCCTGGAGTTGGCGGCAACCCCGCCGGCGACCAAAATCGTCTTCACTTTATACCTTTCAGCACAGGCCACAGCCTTGTCCACCAATACATCAACAACTGCCTGCTGGAAACTGGCGGCCAGGTCAGCCTTATTTATTTCCAGGCCCTTCATCGCCGCCTTGTTCAGGAAATTCAGGGCCGAAGATTTCAAACCGCTGAAACTAAAATCCAGGCTATCGCCTTCCAGATAAACCCTGGGAAAGTCAATAGCCTGAGGATTCCCGGCAACAGCAAGTTTATCAATTAAGGGGCCCCCAGGGTATCCCAGCCCCAACGCCCTGGCTACCTTGTCAAAAGCTTCACCGGCAGCATCATCCCTGGTTCGGCCCATTAACTCAAATTCCCCGTGACCGGCCAGATAGACAAGGTCTGTATGTCCACCTGATACCACCAGGCATACCAGGGGAAACTCCAGTTCAGGCCTGGCTAAAAAGTTAGCGTATATATGGCTCTCGATGTGATTTACCCCGATTAGGGGCAGATTTAAAGTGTAGGCCAGGGCCTTGGCGGCCGAAACCCCCACCAGCAGCGCGCCTACCAAACCAGGGCCATAGGTGACTGCCACTGCATGAATATCCTGAAAAGTTGTGCCGGCCTCATCTAAGGCCTCGGCAATTACTGAAGTAATCAACTCAACATGCTTGCGTGAGGCAATTTCCGGAACCACACCACCGTATTTCTGATGAACCGGGATCTGGGAAGCAATGACGTTGGACATGATGGTTCTGCCATCGGCCACAACGGCGGCAGAAGTTTCATCACATGATGTTTCAATACCCAGAATAACTGTATTTTCCAAACCTAACACCTCTTGGGCAGGGTAAACTGCCTTTATTTATATAAGTCCATCCACATAATGATAGCATCCTCACCGGTATCGGTATAATAACCGGGCCTTAAACCATGAGATACAAATCCGGTTTTTGTATACAATCTCAAAGCATGATCATTGGATGGTCTGACTTCCAGAGTCATCCTGCTGCAGCCGCGCCGTCCGGCCTCACTAATTAACCTGTAAAGCAGTTGAGCCCCGAGACCCCGGCCCCTGTAAGCTGGATGTGCAGCAATGGTGGTTATATGGGCTTCATCAAGAATTATCCACATGCCGCAGTAACCCACAACTTTCCCGTCCAGCAGCGCCACTGTGTAATATGCAAAATCATTTCCGGCTATCTCATGGAAATATGCCTCCCGTGACCATGGAGTTGGGAAAGAATAGTGCTCTATATCCACTACAGCAGAAAGATGTTTAATTTCCATATTTTCAAAACTAATTTGCAATTGTTCATTCATCACTGACCACCCTCACAGGCCTTTGCTTGTTTTTGTTCCCAGGTAATTTCCGCTTCCGACCTTCTTAAATATACCGGCTGAAGTAAAGTGGAGTCCTGCACAAACCCGGACTGTAGTTTGGCCAAGCCCAATTCTGCAACGGCACCTGCCCTGGGGTAGGCATTTATCATTGGCACAAAAAGTGCCCTTTCACCTAATGCCGCTTTGATGGACTCGCCAAAAACCGGTACCCCGTCACCTAAAAAATGCACTTTATCTGCACCTAATTGTTCCAGGCGGACTATCAGTTCTTCCAGGCTCAGAGCATGAGGACTGATCACTTCATCGAGTCCCTTTGCGCCAGACCTATAAACACAAGTATACACTTCCTTTTTCTTGGCATCGAGGATAGGGCAGATTAACCCTTCAGCTCTATAGACATTCCAGGCCAGGGCCTCTAGAGTTGAGATGCTGATGACCGGTAAATTTAAAGCCAGGCCCATAGCTTTAGCTGCCGACATCCCGATGCGCAGGCCCGTAAATGAACCCGGGCCGCCGGTTACCGCTATCCCGTCTAGGTCTGAGGGTTTAAGTCCGGCATCTTCCATGACCTGACTGATCATGGGAATTAAATTCTCTGAATGGGTTTGCAAGTTATGAACCAACCGTTCTGAAATCAACCGGTCTGCACCGGCTGCAGCGGCACCGGCAACTCTGGTGGCCGTATCAATCCCCAAAACAAACACTATGCTCCAACTCCTCTACGAGCTTTTCATAACCCTGGCCTTGAGCGCAAAAATCCAGCACCCTGAATTCATCACTTTCATCTGTCAGGCTAATGGAAACCTGCAGGCACTCATCGGGAAGAAGTGATTTTACCCGGTCAGGCCATTCGATCAGGGTTACACCCCTGCCATATATGTATTCCTCGAGCCCTAATTCATATGCCTCTTCTTCATCAGTCAAGCGGTAAGCGTCAACATGGTAGAAGGGAACCTGGCCTTCATATTCATTAATAATAGTAAAAGTAGGGCTGGTGACATGTTCGGCTACCCCCAGGCCCTGGGCCAGGCCTTTGGCAAAATAAGTCTTGCCTGCCCCCAAATTGCCATTTACACATATTACGCTGCCCGGACTTATTAATTTACCCAATATTTGCCCCAAAGCAATAGTCTGCTCCGTAGACTTGCTGATTACTTCCATACATTATCTCCTTTAATCTCCAATGTAACCCATTAGAGCAAGGTTTATAACCAATAAATTCTAGCCTGTTCGGCACCCTTATTATAACTGTAAAAAAAGCGGGTTGCAAGAAGAGAGAGGCTGGTGAATAACAAAAAGAAAAGCCATGATTTATTGCCATGACTTTTCTTTTTAGGAAAGAACCTAATGTCCGAAAACAATTGTATACTATGGATTAAAAAATTATTCCGCGCTTTTAAAATATGAAGCCGTCATCATGCGGTTTTTCTGTATGCGTCGCCGATAATCATTTCCGCGGCATAATCCGGCACTAGAATACGGGTTACACCCCCGAAAAATGTAATTGTCAAATCCTAAGCACTTAAATAAAGAAAAAGCCCAAACCAAAGTTTGGACCTGGATTCTCAAGTTTTTATTTTATAGCAGTTAGTTGGAAGTTCTTTCGACCAAGGAACAAATTTCTCAATCAGTTTTGGATTTTGCTTGAAATCAGTATTAGGCATCTGTTTCAATAAGTAAACAAGATATTCATAAACTTTTA
>JAVSMW010000013.1:154484-164258 GCA_032027005.1 Thermincola sp.
ACGATAACTCATTTGGAATATGGAGAGCCGTATGCGGTGAAAGTCGCTTGTACGGTTCGGGAAGGGGCGGGTTACTTTGCTAATCCGCCTATTTCATTACCAATAACATAGTTATAATTCAGCCTAACATAATTTACCATAAATTGATTTGGTGATTTCATAATACCATGCCTTCCATTCTTTAACACTGGTGATAACCCTAGGTTCATAAAAAAACTACCCGGTAATTACCCCAGGTAATCTTTTTTCAAATATCACTTTTATCTCTAAAATTTAGTTTTTATCCTTAGTACTGCCTCCAAGCGGGAGTTGACACCTAACTTTGACAATATGTTGCCAATATGATACTCTATCGTTTTCGTTTTTACCCCCAACTTACCGGCTATTTCTTTGTTCTGTAAACCTTTTACAATCAACTCCAGAATCTCCAATTCCCTGGGAGTAAGTAAACTGCCCATATCTTTCGAATCTAAGGGAGAAATTTCCCTGCTATGTTCTTCACCAGTAACAAATGATTTAGGAATAGCACCTAAATTCTGTGAATAATAATTTTTGCCTGCATATACACTTAACACCGCTTCGATCATTTCATTGGCGGAACAGTCTTTTAATAAGAAACCCTTAACACCTTTAGCCAGGGAACTGTTCACATACTCCTCCGGATTTTGGCCTGTAAACACTATTACTTTTATTTGCGGGTGTGTCTCTCTCAACTTTTCTATCAAGTTAAATCTGTAGATATCGGGCAGGTTAATACCCATCAAAATAATGTCAGGCTTAAATTCACCTGCTAACTGCAAGCACTCTTCTCCATTTTTAGCTGTTCCCACTACGAAAATACGCGGTTCAATAGAAAGCAAAGAAACCGTACCTACCATAACTACAAGATAGTTATCAACAACTAACACCTTAATTTTTTTGCCGACAGTATCCATGATAAAGACAACCTTTCTTATCTTAATATTATGTATTCTTTTCCATCATTGGATAACATCTCCTCCCGCTATTGCCTAAAATGCAGATTTAACGTCATAAAATGTCGTTTTAGCTGCTTTTCTGAAATATTGCCCTCTTAGATTAAGATGATTTAATTCATAAAAGGTTCCCATTAAACCGGAATATTTTTAGAATCTTTTTGGGAACTTTTTCTCTGCCAAATCATCTATACTTAACAGAGGCAATGAAATAGACGGATTAACAAACGTGTGCAGTACAACATCTTACATTTACATATAGAATGTAAAATGAAAAAATTAGCAGGTGGTTTTGAAAAGCTGCCTGCTAATTTCTATCCTAAAACCTTTTATTTTTATATTATGACGTATCTTGGCAAAACCTTGTCTGGTTCTTTGCCTATTGTGAATACTATAAAAATGTATTGATAATACTGCGTACAAATGTCTTGCACTGTGCCATCTGTGGTATATTTTTATTGTTTACAGTTTTAGTATAGTTTAAGGCCAAAAAAATAACTGTCAAACCCGGAAAATCCTTGGTTTTATGTCTGATTCAGCAGATCTCTAAAATTATGCTTCTTCAATTCTTCAATCAATTTGTCCTGAATATCTGCGAAGGCCCGGTGCACCTGGCAGGTGGCCACTCCCTGTTTATTGCAATAACGCGCATCAGCCAAACACCGGTTCACAATTACCGGACCCTCAATGGCTTCAACAACGTCAAGAAAAGTTATGTCTTTTGGAGCCCTGGCAAGATAATAGCCTCCGCCGACTCCGCGCCGTGATCCCACAATACCTGCTTTAATGAGGGCAGGCATAATCTTAAGCAAAAATCTCATTGGAATCACCTGCGTCTGAGCAATACTCTGCGCTTCAACCACCACTCCCTTTGGTTGATCGGCAAGGTGCAGGATAGCTCTGAAGGCATAGTCTGTTGCTTGATTTAAATTCATTGGTCACACCCCGCTCAAACTATACTGTTTTTGTATAATTTAATTATAAAAAGAAAGATGCCGTTTGTCAACTTTTTAAAGTTCTGAAGAATGAGAATTTTCAGAAGCGGCTGTATCTTTAATAATTTTCCGGATGTCATCAATATCAAATGGCTTAATAATGCATTTGGCCGCACCGTTGCTGCATGCCTGGTCAATCACGCTTTTTTCCGTGAAAGCTGTCATCATGATAACTGTCAGCCCAAATCCAAGTTCTCTTATAATTTCCAATGCTTTGGTGCCATCCATCAAGGGCATCCGGATGTCCATAAACACCAAATGGGGTTTTATCTTTTTGACCATCTCGACAGCTTCGAGCCCGTTTGTGGCAAGGTGCGGCTGGTGCCCCTCTTCTCTGACTACAGCATCCAAGAGGTAACGGACCCCGGGCTGGTCATCTACAATTAGGATATCCAAATTTTGACCCACAACGACACCTCCCGACAGTTTTGCAGCATTTATGCGTGTTTGTTTGCGTTTCTAAAAATCTTCGACGAACCCTAGCATTTACCTGCAAAAAATATCGAGAAGTTTCCGACAAATATCGACTCCAATCGTCAATATAAGCGGTTTATGTGCCGTTATGGGACACTCAACGGTGATTTATGGCTTTACCGTTAATAAAAACCTGTTCAATCCTGGTCTTAAGTTCTAATGGTTCGCCGTTCATAATGAGCAAATCGGCATCCCGGCCCGGCTGAATACTGCCTATTCGGTCTGCCAGACCGATGATTTGGGCGGCATTAATGGTGATAGCCTTTAAAGCATCAGTTTCTTCCATCCCTGCTTTTACAGCCAAAGCAGCACAAAGGCTGAGATAATTAATGGGGATCACCGGATGGTCAGTCATGATTGCCACCTTAACCCCGGCTTTACTTAAAATGCCCGCATTAGCATGGGTCCGGAACTGCAGCTCAACCTTGGAGCGGTTAGTCAACAGAGGTCCTACTATAGCGGGAATGTTTCTCCGGGCAAGCTCATCGGCAATTTTAAAACCTTCTGTACAATGCTCAATCACCAGCCGAAGATTAAACTCATCAGCTATCCGGACAGCGGTCATGATGTCATCCGCCCGGTGGGCATGAGCCCTAAGAGGCAGTTCCCTTTTGAGCACCCTGACCATAGACTCCATTTTAAGATCCCTGTCAGGCATCTTTTCAGGGTCACGAGTGCCCTGTTCCAGTTTTCCCATATAGTTGTAAGCCTTGACCAGATTTTCCCTTAAGACGGCCGCTGTAGCCATTCGGGTCATTGGACTTTTTTTGTTGCTTCCATGTACCCTCTTGGGGTTCTCTCCAAAAGCAACCTTCAGACCAACGGGATTCTTGACCACCATATGGTCGACAATTATACCCGCCGTCTTCATGGCCAGATTCTCCCCACCGATGACATTGCCGCTGCCGGGGCCTGTTACAACCGTAGTCACACCGCCTTCCAAAGCATCGGCAAACCCCACATCCTCCGGATTTATGGCGTCAATAGCCCGCAGGTGCGGGGTAGCCGGATCTGTCATCTCATTTAAATCATCACCTTCGGGGTGGTAAATTTCTTCAAGAATTCCCACATGGCAGTGGGCATCAATGAAACCAGGAACCACAACTTTGCCGGTCAGGTCTAAAATTTCAGCCTCTGGCGGGATACTTATTTGGCTGCCAACAGCCTGAATCCTGCCATCTTTAATCAGAATTACTCCCTTATCCAGGTCAGGGCCGACCATGGGCTTGATCCTGCCGTTAATTAAGGCCAGCATATCTTACACCCCTTTCTCCAATGTCTCTCCACCTAAAGTATGTTTCACTTATCTGCGGGGTCAATAACGCCACTCATTCTGACAACCTCTAAGCCGCGATTCTCAAGGGCCCTGATGACTTGATTGATCCCCACCGAATCACTGGCCATATGGCCTGCCACCACCACATTGCCGATATTCTGGCTTTTCACTGCTTTAATGGCATCATCAGACATATGCATGACTACCAAAGTGCCTACCCCAGCTTCAAAATACGCCTTGATGACCTTCTCTCCACCGCTGGTCCCACCGGCCATGGTCACAAATACCTTGCCGGTAAAATCCTCCTCCCGGCCAACGCGGGCTATGGGTTTAGCCAGAGTAAGCTTATATTCGGGCAGCTCGCCCAAGGCAGTGATTACATCTTTAACTTTGGGCTTCTCAATTTTGGCCAGGTACTGATCCAGATGCTTTTGCACATAGGTCTCAGCTAAAATATCTGCCGGGGTGTGAATAGTGATAAAAGGCATCCCCAGAAGTTTGGCTGCAGACATCACCCGGTCATAATTGCCTACATGATGGGCGCGGCTGACCTGCTCCACCCGTTCCTGCAAAGCCTTTTGCGCTTTATTGATAGGTATTCCGGCTGCCACCATGCGGTCAATCTGGTTCACCATGACATTATGAAATTCCACCATTGGCAGACCGCCCTTGGGGTGGTGGGTAATTACCGCATCGATGCCCAATTCACGGGCCAGCAGCATTTCGCCTACTTCAATATCCACGCCGAAGGCAACCTTTTTGATGTTGCCGCCTTCCACCACCACCCCCGAATCCGCCGGAGTTGCCCCAAGCCCCGCAGCCTCCAGGGCAATATCCAAGATTTCCTGAGTGTTCATATAACTGCCTCCATTTTTAATTTAATTCTTCATACTCAGGGATACCCGCTCCCTGGCTAAATCCACGCTTAGTATTTTCACCTGCACGTTGTCTCCCACAGCTACAACCTCCATGGGATGTTTGACAAACCTGTCGCTGAGTTCTGAAATATGGACCAGGCCGTCATGTTTGACTCCAATATCCACAAAAGCCCCGAAATCCACCACATTCCTGACCACTCCCTGCAAAATCATCCCTGGCTTAAGGTTTTCCAGGGTAGTCACATCTGTGCGGAATATTGGTTTGGGCATCTCATCCCGGGGGTCACGTCCGGGTTTCTGGAGGGTGTCAACAATATCCCTGACAGTTGGGACGCCGGCCCCTAGTTTTTCGGCTGTGGCCTGGACGTCGATAGAGGCAAGTCTCTTGTGGACTTCAGCGATTCTGCCAGGAGCTAAGTCCTCTAAAGTGAGTCCAACCAAACCCAGGATTTTTTCGGCAATATCATAGGATTCGGGGTGGACCGGGGTATTCTCCAGAGGATTCCCGCCATCAGGCAGCCGGATAAAACCGGCACACTGCACAAAAGTCTGTTCACCCAGGCGCGGGATTTTCAGTAACTCTGCCCTGTTTTTAAACTTGCCGTGCTTCTCCCGGTAGCTGACAATGCTCTTGGCCACCGCCGGCTTGATCCCGGCCACATATTTTAGCAGGGAGGGGGAAGCCGTATTCAAATCAACCCCAACAGAGTTAACACAGGATTCTACTACCCCATGCAGGGATTCCTCGAGCCTCTTGGGAGTCACATCATGCTGGTACTGCCCTACCCCAATGGCTTTGGGTTCGATTTTGACCAGTTCGGCCAAGGGGTCCTGCAGCCTGCGGGCGATAGAGACTGCACTGCGAAGAGATAAATCGTAATCAGGAAACTCCTCCCCGGCCACCTTGGAAGCCGAGTAAACGGACGCCCCGGCTTCGCTCACGATGGTGTAACTAACAGGCAGATTTTCATCTTTAATCATTTCAGCAACCAGGGCTTCTGTTTCCCGAGATGCCGTACCATTCCCGATAGTAATGATCTCTACCCCGTTGTTTTTGATCATTTCAGTCATCAGTTTCTTGGCTTCGCCAGCTTTATTCTGAGGCTGGTGAGGATACATCACCCCGATTTGCAGGGCCTTACCGGTTTCATCTACTACTGCCAGCTTGCAGCCTGTGCGGTAGCCGGGGTCAACACCCAGCACCGTTTTTCCCCGCATAGGCGGTTGGAGCAGAAGGCTCCGCAGATTAGCCGAAAAGATCACAATGGCCTGTTGTTCACCCTTATCAGTAAGTTCGTTTCTGACTTCCCTTTCAATGGAAGGCGAAATCAGGCGTTTATAGGCGTCCTCAACTGCCGAAATAACTGAATGATGCCAGATAGAATTTTTATTTGTAATCATTCTGGAGTTTATGATCGCTATAATCTGATCAACCGGGGCTTCGATGCGGACTGTCAGGGCATCGTCCTTCTCTCCCCGGTTAATGGCCAGGATGCGGTGAGGGGGAATTTTGTTAATAGGCTCCTTGTAATCATAATACATTTCATAGGCCGACCTGGCGGCTTTATCCACGGCCTGAGTGACTAAAATACCCTGAATGTATGTAATCCTGCGGACCTCTTTCCGTATTTCGGCATCATCAGATATTGTTTCAGCGATAATATCACTGGCCCCGGCCAGGGCATCGGCGGAAGTCGGGACATCTTTTTCCGGATTAATAAAAGGTACCGCCAAATCCTCCGGCTCTCCCCGCTCTTCAACCTGGGCCAGAATTTGCAAAGCCAGCGGTTCCAGGCCCCGTTCCCTGGCAATAGTGGCCCTGGTGCGCCGTTTCTGCTTGAACGGTCGGTACAGGTCTTCCACTTCTTGCAGCTTAACAGCCTTCTCAATGGCCTCCCGCAGCTCCTCGGTCAGCTTGCCCTGTTCTTCAATTAACCGCAGGACCTCATCTTTTCTGGCAGCCAGATTGCGCATATACCTGACCCGCTCCTCAATGGCCCGGATCTGGTTTTCATCCAGTTCGCCGGTAGCCTCCTTCCGGTAACGGGCAATAAAAGGCACCGTATTATCTTCATCCAAAAGTTTGATTGTGCTGGTAACCTGAAATTCCTTCAGGCCCAGTTCTTTGGCAATTAGTTTAGATTCCATGATGCAACTCCTTCACTACTCACTATCATACTTCGCTCTCTTCTTCTCTTTACTGCGGCTTATAATTCCGGCCACGATTCTCCCAATAGGATTTGTCTGCTTCATTTCCACCGCTTTTTGCGGGCATAATTCCTGACAGCATAAGCAGGAAATGCATTTTTGATAATCAATTTCCGGAAACTGGGCGGTCATGTTCATTGCCTCCACCGGGCAGCTTTCCACACAGAAACGGCAGCCTGCACAGGTCTTGGTGTTTATTTCAGGCCTGGCTTTAAGCATACCCAGCATACCTTGGACCAGAAAACCAGGCATAGTCTCCAGCAAAGCATTGGAGGGCAGCGCAAAATCGGGGATGAGCACATCTTCCAGTTTCTCCCCTAATACTTCTATCTTGGCCAGATCTCCGACCCCCAAACCTCTTTGATAAGCTATGGAAGTGGTGTGGATTTGCAATGGTTCCAAGCCTATAATTTTAGAGGCTGCTGCATCTAAGGCCACACAGTCGGAGCTGGCCAAAACCAAGCCTATTTTACGGGGGTTACCGGCTGACGGGCCGTTTCCCTCCATCCCCACTATGGCATCCATAATGGCCAGGGCCGGTTTGGCAGCAGCCAGGATGTCTACCAGCACTTCGGCAAAATCCTTGAGCTTCGGGGCCATTCGGTGGTAGTCTGATTTTCTGTGGCCAGGGATAGAACCATACATATTCTTGACAGCCCCTGTATAAACAGCCGCCGAATGAGTTTTAAGCTTGGGCAGGGAAATAACCACATCAGCTTCCAAAACCGGTTTGGCGATATGCAGGGTCTGCACAGGGCCACCGGCCTTCACGGTGCAGACACCTGATATATCAAAATTTATCAGCTCCGCCCCTGCTTCCTCTGCAGCCCTAGCTATCCCGGCTACCTGAAAGGTCTGCCGGGTCGGTGCTTGTCCCGCTGCCATCCCACCTGAACTGTCTCCCACCAGGGCTATCCCGCCGGCCTGCTGCACTTCCCGCACCACTGCCTTAATGAAAGCCGGATGGGTGGTCACTGCAGCTTCCGGCGGCTTCATGGTCAGGGCATTTACTTTCAGCAGGACACGCTGTCCCGGTTTGACAAATCTGTACAGGCCACCGATGTTATCCAGAGCGCATCTAACTGCAGTGTCAACAAGTTCCTGCTGATATTCGTCACATCTTACTATAGCTACCTGGGCCATTTTGTCACCGCAATTCCTGTTAATCATCGCGGATAGACACTAATGAACACGGATTAAATCATCACTAACATCCGCGTTCACCCGTGTTCATCCGGTTTTTTATCCGCGGCAAAACATTTTGTTTATTTATTATTCCTCTAATGTGACAAATCCTGTATAATTTTTATTTTATTTTCACCTTTCTTTTAAAACTTTTTCCGGCCTCTGTCACAAAGGCTTTAAAAAGCAGCCTGGAGGCCTTGTATTTTTTCAGCATGCATTCGGGATGCCACTGCACTCCCAGGACAAATCGATACTTGGGATGTTCAATGGCTTCAATCACACCATCATTGCTGATGGCGCTGACATTAAACCCGGCAGCCGGGGTGCCCGCAGACTGATGGTGAAAGCTGTTGACCCACATCGAATCAGACTGCAAAATCTGCGCCAGGAGGCTCGATTTTTCAATAAAGACCCGGTGAGTGGCATGGTCCCGGGGTGCCGACTGAGAGTGCTTTAAAGGCTTTTTCACCACCGCCGGGATATGTTGGATAACAGAACCCCCGCAGGCAACATTTAAAATCTGAATCCCCCGGCAGATACCCAAGATAGGCATCTTTTTACGAAGAGCAGATTCAATCAGCATAATTTCAAAGCGGTCACGGTTAGGTGTGATCTCTCCCAGGTGGGGATGGGGTTCTTCGTTAAAATAGGCTGGATCCACATCACCGCCGCCGGCCAGGATTAAGCCATTGACCGCCCTGATATATGGGGCCGCTTGTTTGATACTCCCTGACCCCGGCAGGATAACCGGTATGCCACCTGCAGCCAGGACAGCTTCGACATAGGCCTCCGGCAAAAAGTACCGCCCTTCTCTCTGGTCATAGGAACAGGAAATTCCGATTAAAGGTTTCATCAACACACCGCCCTTTTGCGCAAGTTCCTGTATATATCTATACTATCTGCGCGGGGGGAAAATGTGCTTTTCTTTTATATGACCAAACAGAAAATGGCACCCATCAAAGGGTGTCATTTTTTGGCCGGTTTATCATTTGTTGTCATACTCATATCTTTTTAGGTTTAATTAGCCAGAAAACCAAAAAGCTATGTTCAAAATGAATGAAGACCTCATACCTTTTGTTGACCAACCCAAACTACACCTTTGTCAAAGTCGAATTGAATGACGGGCTTTTCCCTTGGAATTGGTAGGGGTTGGAATATTTGTATTCGTTCAGTATTACCTATTTTAGTTTTGCCCGTAATTTCCTGATTTTCACGAGAATTGATCACTTTAATTGAATCAGAGTTCTTACTTTCTACTAAGATATAATGTATTCCAACTATGCAATTTACACTTGCCTGTTCGATATTATCTGTTCTCTTTCCCTCTTTATCAAACATTGTGGTGTTTGTAAAAAATGATACATTCATACCGGGATAAAAAAGAGTAAAAGCCGTTTCTAAATTGTTGTAGTAAACGTACACCGATATTGTCTGGTCTATTAATCGTAAATTATGAGGTACAGTCAAAACATGTAATTTTGTATCATTTACAGAGATGGAAGGTGGAATAGAAATTTTATAATCGGTAATTTTGCCGACTGGGCTATTGTTTGACGATACTATTTTAATAGCTGATTCAGGTAAAGTGATATCACCTTTATACACAAAAGTGATAGAATCAATTTCAAAAAAAACTTTTACAAAGACTAGTTTTGTTTTATCTAAGATAATTTCTTTATTAATGTTTGATTAGAGTGTCAAAAACCCCATTTTTGTGGAAACAATACTTACCTGCATCTGGTATATTCTTAAAAACCTAAAAAGAGCGAGTGGATTCACAGTTA
>JAVSMW010000014.1:0-20725 GCA_032027005.1 Thermincola sp.
TTATGGTTATACCAGAGAGTATCCTGTAGAACGTATGATGCGTGACGCCAAAATTACCGAGATTTACGAAGGGACCAGTGAAATTCAGCGCCTTGTGATTGGCAATTGCTGCCTGAATGAGTTTTAAGCGAGGGAGAATTTAAATGAAATTTGACATTATTGTTATCGGTGCCGGACCTGCCGGTCTGTGGGCGGCAAAGACAGCAGCTGATGCCGGTTTGAAGGTTGTAGTCCTGGAGGAAAACAATGCTGTGGGATTGCCAAAACACTGCAGCGGATGGCTGCTGGGCTGCGGAGATTTTACTGAGCGGGTCTTCTCCATGGTCAAGGATGCTTTACCATATCAAAAGGTGAGCCGGTATAAAGTAATTGATGCCCTCACCGGTCAAGTTAAAGAAAACATCGAAGATACGGGCTGGGGCGGATACCTGATCCGGAGGGAACTGTTTGACCGGGAACTGGGTAGGATTGCTCTTATGTCCGGGGTGAAACTGCTGCTAAACATTAAGGTCAAAGAATTGATCAGAGAAGACGGATGTGTCGTCGGGGTGAAAACATCATCAGTCAGTTTACCCGAGTTCAGGGCCAAGGTCACCATCTGTGCTGATGGCGTTAAATCGGGAACCATTGCCGGATTTGCGCACAAAGAAATACCCAACGTACCTGAGGAAGAGCATTACGCCGGAGTTCAGCTTGAACTGGTGAATGTTAAAGAAGTCAAGCCCGGGGAAATTGAGACCTACGAAAGTGAGGACCGGACACTGCATGGACGTGCTTTTTATCCCCACGGCTGGGGCATCACACTTTCTGCTTTTTCCTCAAGAAAGGCCTTTGAAGATCTGCGGGCAAGGCGGGATAACCTTCTTTCGAAAAAGCTGGCATCTGCTTATCCCGTATATGCCGGCGGTTACCCCATGAGAAGAAGAATGGGGTTATACTATGAACACCTGGTAAAGGATGGAATTATATTCGTTGGAGACGCCTGCGGTTGTTCCGGGATTATCCACGGCATGATAACTGGTTATTATGCCGCTATAGCGGCCAAAAAAGCGATTGAGCAGGATAATCTGAAAAATATCTACGAGTATGACAGCATCATTAAGAACTCTGATATCTATCGAAATCCCTTTTGCTATCATCATATCAATGAACATTATGGGTCTTACAAAACCTGGCTTGAAAGGTCCCGGGAAATCAGGGTCTAGTAGTTTAGCTCAAGTATCATCCACGGCATGATTTCAGGGAATATAGAGGCAATATTTTGGAGCCGCAAAACAGAAAGTGTCTAAAAATCCTGACATTTCTGGTTTAAAGGCGAAAAACCGACCTTTAATGGTCGGTTTTATTTATTAGAAACGTCATGATTATGAAACTCTCCCGCATGGAAATGTGTAATGCTTAAATTACAATTTATGACCGTTCAAGAATCATTAGTGATTATTAACGGAAGAACCATAGATTGACTCAAGAAATTCTCCTATACTTAAAATACCTCATTAAAATTTGCTAAAGATAATTTATGAGGAAAAACATTGCAGTATGGTTTGTATAATTATGCCACTGTATTTACTGAGAAAAAGGTTTCCGAGCAAATATTTTTCTAAAAGGAGGGGTCAGATTAACAGATTGTAGAGTTTTACAGATGTATGGCTTTACTGATTCCAATTTATTTTTAAAAGGAAGGTGAGAAAAGTGTTTGAATTAACTATGGCAGGTTTAGCGGTTGGAAGTATCTATGCTTTACTGGCTTTGGGATATGTTTTAGTTTATAAATCTACAAAAGTATTTAATCTCGCTCAGGGAAGTTTGGTGTTGATAGGAGCATATCTCGCTTTTGCATTGTCTGAAAAGGGCGTACCTATTCTTTTGGCGATAATCATTAGTATTTTTGTAAATTTCTTATTAGGGTTTGTTGTTGAGAAATTATTTTTAAGGCCTATGCTGGGAAAGCCCTTACCTTCGTTATTGCTGTTAACCATTGGGCTTATGGAAACGGTTAAAGGAGTAGTAGGTATGATTTTTGGGAATTGGCCTAAACTTTATCCGCCTGTATTTCCCGCAGGAAACTTAAATTTATTTGGCAAGGATATAGCTTTGACTTATGTTTTTGTAGCAGCGGCGTCTTTGATTTTATACGCTGTATTTATATGGTTTTACCAAAAAAGTTCTCTTGGCCTGAACATGAGAGCAGTTGCAACCAATCAGGACAGGGCCAGTTTAATGGGGATTAATGTAAAAAGAGTTTTCGCGCTAAGTTGGGGATTTGCGGGAGTTGTTGGAGCTATTGGTGGTGCCTTTTTAGCCGCACTGTTATTCCTCAATCTAACCCTGGATCTCTTTGCTTTCAGGGCCCTGCCGGCAGCATTGCTGGGCGGTGTTGACAGTGTCTTGGGTGCTTTGGTTGGGGGATTAATACTTGGGTTAGCGGAAAGTGTTATAGCTGGGGGAGTATTTGATCCTCTGCTTGGCGGTGGGACTAAAGAGGTTTTTGGCTATTTAGTAATGTTAGCAGTATTGTTTATCAGACCCTATGGACTATTTGGCACAGAGGAGATTGAGCGACTATGAGAAGTGGTTATTATAAAGTTGATTATTGGAAAGACAGGGAGTTATTCCCATATTTCGTTGATAAACTCGTGGTAATTGCTGTGGCTCTTATTATAGTTTTAGCACCTTTAATATTTGATGAATATATGATTCACATGTTAAACTTATCGGCTATAGCCGTAATTGGTGCACTGGGACTAAATATTTTAATGGGATATACAGGTCAAATCTCCTTAGGACATGCCGGTTTTATGGCAATTGGAGCATACACTACAGCCATTTTAGGTTCTCTGGTGCCTGGAATGCCCTCTTTGCTTTTGGTTGTTATTTCTGGAATTGTAACTTCTGTTGTTGGATGTATCGCTGCTATACCGGCTTTCCGCCTGAAAGGTTTATATCTTGCATTATCCACGTTGGGCTTATACTATATCTTAATGCTTATTATCGTCAAAGCAAGAACTGTTACTAACGGCGCCATTGGGCTTGAAACACCTAAATTTGATTTGTTTGGCTTGAAGATAGCAGATTCTGTGCAGTTTTATCCTATATTGGTAATGATGGCGTTATTAAGTTTAAAGGTCGCAAAAAATTTATTGAGGACGAAAACAGGCAGGGCATGGATGGCAATCCGTGACAGGGATTTAGCGGCAGAAGCTGTTGGAGTGAACTTGCGTCAGGGTAAAATTCACTCCTTCATAACGAGTTCATTTTACGTTGGGGTATCAGGCAGCTTGTTGGCATATTATACAGGTTTTATTACTCCTGAGAATTTTACACTAACAGTTACTATTAACTATGTAGCTATGGTAATAATTGGGGGTATGGGTACACTGGCAGGAGTGGTGGCAGGTGCCGTATTAGTAACTTTTTTACCTGTTTTGATACAATTTTTCACACAAACTTTACATTCTTTTCTGCCTTTTTTTGAGGTAGCCTCAACTTTACCATACCTGGAGAGGGTATGTTTCGGTCTGGCAATTGTGGTTGTATTGATTTATGAGCCTGATGGACTATTTGGAATATGGAAAACTTTTAAAAATTATCTGGTTAACTGGCCTTTCAAGTATTAGAAGAACATCAAAATACAGGAAGGAGGTTTAATATCACCGCTGTAACTGCGGAGAAACAACATGCTAATGGCAACCGGCCAACAAATATCAAAAAATTAAGGAGGAAAAGTATGTTTAAAAAAAGCAAAATCGCAATGTATTTGGTGGTAGTTATGTTTTCTTTGGCCTTAGCAGGATGCGGAGGGAATAGTGAAAAGGCTAAAGAACCGGTTAAAAGCAGCGAACAAACCCAACAAACCCCAAAAGTTGCAGTCAGAGGTGTCACAGACAATAAGATTAAAATTGGCGATGTTATTGATTTAAGCGGACCAACCGGTATTATGGGTGTTTCCCGGAAAGCTGCCATGGAATTATGGGTCAAAAAGGTAAATGACGCAGGTGGGATCAATGGACGAATGATTGAGTACATAGTTGAAGACGGACAATATGATCCGGCCCGGGAGGTCAGCGCTTATACTAAGCTGCGTACCAAAGATGATGTCTTTACCGTGATTTCAAATTGGTCTTCCGGAACGGTTATGTCTCTTATGCCTCAGGTAGAGAAAGATAATAACATTTTTATGCCCCAGTCTGCAATAACCGGTGCGCTGGTGCCCGCGAAAAAATGGGTTTTCCATACCAGCCCGCCTTACGCAACTTGGTATAATGCTATGTTAGATTATGCAGTAAAGCTAGCTCCTGGGAAAAAACTAGGAATAATGTTCCCTGATACTCCCTACGGTCATGATGGTTTGAGCGTGATTGAAAAAAGAGCTAAAGAAAAAGGAGTAGAATTGGTTAAAGAAGTTGTAAGCTTTACCGATATCGATGCTACGTCTCAAATATCTAATTTAAAGAAAGCAGATGTTGGCGCTGCATTATTGGTAGGAAATACTCAGTCGACAGCTGTTATTTTCAAGGCGGCAGATCAATTGAATTTTGATAAACCATTTATAATGAACGCAAATTGCACTGAACCGGCGCTGATTGACCTTGCCGGGAATACAAAAGCTATCAAACGAGCTTTAGGCATTCAGGCTACAGCAACATTTACGGAGGATGTACCTGGTATCAAAGAATTGAAAGAGTTAGCTGAAAAGGCCGGCTTAAAGAAAAGCGTTTATGAAAGCATGTGGTTTGTACTGCCTTGGACCCAAGCGCTTTTGTTAGAGGATGCATTTAAAAAAGCCGGTGATGATTTGAGTGCAGAAAATGTACGTAACCAAATTGAAAATACCAAGGATTTTGATACAAAAGGCTTGATGGATAAATTTAGTTTTTCTCCTGACAAACATTATGGTTCCGAATCCGTTAAATTTGTAAAAGTTAACCTGGAAACCAAACAATTTGAACCGGCTTCAGAGTGGTTTCGCCCGTAAAAATAATAATTAATTGTGAGGAATGATTAAGATGCTGAAAGTTCAAAACATAGAATTAGTGTACAGCGATGTGATTAATGCAGTAAAGAGTTCTTCCTTACAAGTTTCTGAAGGTCAAATTGTAACCTTGCTTGGGCCTAATGGAGCGGGCAAAACGAGCCTTTTGCGGGCTATTTCAGGCATCCTCAGATCCCAGAATGCTGAAATTACTGGGGGTGAGGTTTATATGGGAGATACCAAAATCAGTGGTCTTTCACCAGAAGAAATTTTTAAACAAGGTATCTTTTTAATTCCTGAAGGCGGGGGTTTATTCGAGGATTTAACAACACAGGAAAATTTGCGGATAGGGTTGACAAATGCCAGTGGCAGTCAGGTGAAAGAAGGGATAGAAAAGGTTTGGAAATGGTTTCCGAACCTAGAGAAAAGAGCAAACATCAGGGCCGGTTACCTGAGCGGGGGCGAGCAGCAAATGCTCGCCCTCGGAAGGGCCATGCTTGTAAGACCAAAGATACTTATGCTTGATGAGCCATCACTTGGTCTGGCACCACTGATAGTTGAGGAGCTTTTTGCTTTTATTAAACGTCTTAACTCTGAAGAGGGCTTATCTATATTATTGGTTGAACAAAATGCTCGAAAAGCTTTGGAGGTTGCGTCATATGGCTACATTATGGAAAACGGGAAAATTGTCTTTGACGCACCAGCGGTCGAGTTAGTCCAGGATAAAGAAATCCAGGAATTTTATCTTGGCACCGGTAAAGAAGAAAAGAAAAGAAACTACAGAGAAGTAAAGCACTTTAAGCGAAAGAAAAGGTGGTTGTCTTGAACACAAATACAAAAAGACAAAGCATTGTGCCTCACTATTGGAACAGAAGGAATAAAGTCTTGCCTTCCTTTACAAAGTATCATGATTCCAAGGGTCAAAACTGTTTAAAAGTGGAAGGGATTAAACTGCATTTTGGCGGAGTTGTAGCAGTGAATAACGTTTCTTTTGAGGTTAACCAGGGGGAAATTCTTGCTTTGGTAGGACCAAACGGAGCGGGGAAATCCAGCTTGTTGAATTGTGTTAATGGTGTTTATCATCCTCAAAAAGGCCGGGTATTTTTTCAAGGTGAGGACATCTCAAAACTTTCACCGGACAGGCGGGCTGCTAAGGGAATTGGGCGGAGTTTCCAGCGATTAGCCTTGTTCACTGGAATGAGTGTTTTAGACAACATCATGGTTGGCCGGCATTTATACATTAAATCAGGGTTATTAAGTAATGCCCTTTATTGGGGCAAGGGATTAAACGAGGATATAAGGCACCAAAGTTTAGCTGAAGAGATTATCGAATTTTTGGAAATTGAACACCTGCGCGATTATCCTGTAGGAGAGTTGTCTTATGGGCTTCAGAAAAGAGTGGAGTTTGGCAGGGCCTTGGCTTTGGATCCCAAGTTGCTTATATTGGATGAACCGGTGGCCGGCATGAATCTTGAGGAAAAAGAAGATATAGCCCGATTTATTATGGATATAAAAGAAGAAATTGGCCCCGCAATAATTATGGTTGAACATGAGCTTGATTTGGTGCTGGATATCTCAGACAGAGTGATGGTCATGAATTTTGGAAAAAAAATTGCCGATGACAGGCCACAAGCAGTTATGAAAGTTCCAGAAGTGGTTGAAGCATACTTGGGTAAAAAATAAGCCGAGGTTTGGAGGTGACATTGTGTCAGCAGATACTTTGCCGAAATTATTATTGGAAGCCTCAAAAAAATGGGCTGATAAAGTAGCCTTGAGACAAAAAGATTTTGGTATTTGGCAGGAGATTACCTGGAAAGAATACCTGGAACATGTACGATACTTTGGCATGGGATTGGCTAAACTGGGTCTGCAGCCTGGAACGAAAGTTTGTATTGAAGCAGAAAACACCCAGGAATGGGTTTACTCAGATCTGGCAATTCAGTCTATGGGCGGGATCACTGTAGGAATCTACCCCACCAACCCGGCTGAAGAAGTACATTATATCATGGATAATTGCGACGGTGAGTTTTTTATTGCTGAAGACGAGGAACATTTAGAAAAAATCTTAGCTGTGAAAGACAGACTACCTAAACTAAAAAAAATAATTGTGTTCAATACCAAAGGTCTTAATCGCTACCGCTGTGATATGATTATTGGCTATCATGAAGTTGAAGAAATTGGCAGAAAATTTTGCATAGAACAGCCCGATTTGTTTGAACAAAGTGTCAAACAGGGGAAAGCCGATGATGAAGCTGTAATTATCTATACATCTGGTACTACCGGTCATCCCAAAGGAGCAATCCATACGCAGCGGAGCATGATTGAAAGTGTTCAATGCATGCAGACAGTTCTTCAATTAAACGGGAAGGACACGACTATTTCATATTTACCGCTTTGTCACGCTATTGAACGCATAATATCTATATGCTTACATCTAATATGCGGTACTACTGTGCATTTCGGTGAAAGCATAGATTCAATTCAGAGAGATGTAAGGGAAATAGCACCTACTGTTTTTTTCACCGTACCCAGGATACTTGAAAGAATGCAAGCAGAAATTAATATTAAAATGAATAATTCCACTGTTATCAAAAGAAAAGTATTTAATTGGTGTTTTACCCAAGGAAGGATTTTAGCCCAAAAGGAAATGAAGGGGAAATTATCACCGGTTGATTCAGTAAAAAAGGTTTTAGTTCAGGTATTAGTGCAGAATCCTATCAAACAATTTACCGGCTTCAAACGGGCCAGATGGATTGCTGTCGGTGGTGCTGCTGTTAGTTCTGAACTGCTGTGGTTTCTAAGGGCATTAGGTATTAATGCGCGTGAACTGTTTGGCATGACAGAAACCTTTGGAGTTTCTGTTATGCAAACTGAAGCCAAATTTGAAATTGGTAATACAGGGAAGCCGTATCCAGGTGTAGAGGTTAAGATTGCAGAAGATGGAGAAATGTTATTTCTTACCCCGGGAGCATTTAAGGGATATTACAAAATGCCTGAGGCTACTGCTGAGGTAAAAAGAGATGGATGGGTATATTCCGGAGATTTGGGTGAACTGGATTCGAATGGCTGTCTTAGAATCACTGGCCGGAAAAAAGATATTATTATCACCAGTGGAGGCAAAAACGTTTCTCCACAGGTAATCGAAAATGTACTAAAGGAAAGCCCTTATATTCGTGAAGCACTGATAATCGGTGATGGAAGGAAATTTATTTCTGCCTTAGTTCAAATAGAAACTGATGTTGTGGGCAACTGGGCTCAAAGTCAAGGCATAGCGTACACTACGTTAAGGGACCTGTCGAGTCGTCCTGAAGTGATCAGTTTAATTGAGCAGGAAGTAGAAAAAGCTAATTCAAAACTAAATCGTGTAGAAAAAATCAAAAAGACAGCGCTTATTGATAAGGAATTATATCACGAAGAAGGAGATGTCACAGCCACCCAAAAAATGCGCCGCAGTGTGATGGAACAGAAGTTTAAGTATTTGATAGAACCTCTGTACAACTCCAATAATGTGGCAGGATAACAGACAAAAAATAATAAAATCGGAGGGATAAGTATGTCAAGTAATAAATTTTTTGGTCTTAATATAGCTGTTAATAACCTTGAGGAAGCGAAGAAAAATTTCGAGTCTTTATTTAAAGTAACACCAGAGTACATAGGTGAACAGGAATTTGCCTTTCCTAACCTTGAAGGGTATCAATTTGATCTTAATGGGATTAAAATTCACATCGTAGCTTCGAAAACAGAGGATACCAGCATCGCGAATTTTGTAAAGAAAAAAGGTGAAGGCGTGTTTCTGGTCTCTATCCAAACCGATGATATAGACAAAGAGGTTGAGCGCGTAAAAGCAGAGACTACTGCTCAATTTGTAACTGAGACAACAGATGTGGGATGGTGTAAAGTGAATTTTATTCATCCGAAAACCATGCATGGTGTGCAGGTTGAAATGATTCAGACAAAATAGGGGAGGAATTTGCGGGCATGGAATTCGGTAATCTTTTTCAACCGATAAAAATAAATGAAATATTAATTCAAAATCGAATTGTAATGACCGCTATGCAATTGGGAATGGCATCTGAAAGCGGTGAAATTACCCCTCAACTGATTAATCTATACCAGGAACGTGCTATTGGTGAAGTAGGCTTGATAATTGTCGGGGAATGTTTTACCAGTGAAGAGGGGAAGGGATTTCTTCACGAGATAGGAATGCACAATGACAAGATGGTTCCTGCTGCAAGAGCTTTAGCAAAGGCTTTACATAAACATGAGGTTAAGGTATGTGCTCAAATAAATCACTCTGGCAGGTATGCACCGTCCCGGGTTACCGGAGTGCAGCCATGGGCGCCATCTGGCACAGCTTCCAGGCTGACAGGTGAGGAACCCCGGGCTTTGATTAAGACAAAAATAGACGATATTATTGAAGAATTTGCGGAGGCAGCCGCTCGTGTTAAAACAGCAGGTTTTGACGCAGTAGAAATTTGCGGTTCGGGTGGTGCGTTAATCAGTGAATTTTTTTCAACTCTGACCAATTTGCGTGAAGACCAATATGGAGGTTCTCTTTATAACAGAAGCCGTTTTGCTGTAGAAGTTGTTGAGGCGGTTCGTGAGAAAGTCGGGCCTGAATTTCCTATACTTTTCCGCCTCTCGGGACACCAACTTATGCCGGGCGGTTATGATTTAGAAGATAGCAAAAGGATTGCCAGATGGTTGGTGAAAGCGGGCGTTGATTGTATAAATGTATCCGGTGGTTGGGAAGAATCTGTTGTTCCGCAGTTATCCCTGGATGTCCCTAAGGGTGCCTATACTTTTTTGTCTAAAGGGATTAAGGAAGAAGTGGATGTGCCGGTAATAGGCTGTCTGCGAATTAATGACCCGCTGCTTGCAGAAAAGGTTTTACAGGAAGGTAATGCAGATATGGTGGCAATGACCAGAGCTATGATTGCTGATCCTGCATTGCCGGTCAAAGCAAAAAAAGGCAGACTGAATGAAATCAGAAAATGCATTGGCTGTAACCAGGAATGTCTTGACAAGATATTTCCTCCTTTAAATGGCCCGGCAGGATGTCTAGTTAATTTTCAAGCCGGTCGTGAACAAGAAACAAAAATTAAACCAACTAAAACGAAAAAGAAAGTTTGTATTATTGGTGGAGGAGTAGCGGGGTTGGAAGCTGCCAGAATATTAGCTCTTAGAGGACACAGGGTATTATTATTTGAAGAAAAAGATAAATTTGGCGGCCAGGTGCTCGTATCAGCAAAAGCTCCTGCAAGGGAAGACTTTCTGTCATTGATAAAGTACTATGAATGGCAAATGCATATTTTGAAAGTTAAGACTTTCTTTAATACCAAAGCAACCCCAGAGATGATCATGGATTACCAACCGGATGCTGTTGTACTCGCAACCGGCGCACTTCCTATACAGCCAGCTGTTACTGGTGTTGATTTACCTCATGTGGTAAACGCCTGGGATGTAATGGCAGGTAAAATAAAACTGGGCAAACAGGTTCTGATAGTTGGCGGAGGCAGTGTTGGGGTAGAAACAGCTTTATTTGTTGCTCAATATGGAGCGGTTAATGCTGAGGCTGCCGTATTTTTGGCGCAGTGGGGGGTATTCCCGGCCAGAAAAGCCATTAATCTGACTTTGGCCGGCAAAACACCCGTGGTAATTGAAGCAAAACCTAAGATTGCTTCAGATATAGGACCCAGTAGGCGGTGGGTGATCATGCAAAGACTAAAAGCACATCATGTAACCTTAGTAAAAAATGCCACACTAAAAAAGATAGTTGCAGAAGGGGCTTTAGTAGATACCGGAACCGGTGGAACAGTACTGTTTCCTGCTGATACAGTAATACTGGCAACCGGATCAAAACCTAATAACGAGCTGCAAAACGAGCTGGAAAATAAAATATCAGAAGTTTACGTTATTGGAGATTGTAAATTGCCCCGAAAAATGTCAGATGCCATAAAAGAAGGTTTTGAAGTGGGAATGAAAATTTGATATGAATGTTTGAATATTTGAATGTTGACGGACCAGAAAACGGGGTGAAAGCAAGGTGAAACAGCCTGTCAGAACACAATCAATTATGTTTACTTTATTAGGTGATGATTTTTACCTTAAAGGAATATTTAAACCTGTTTGGATAGGTACATATATTAATATTTTTAACGAGTTAGGATATTCAGAAAAATCAACCAGGTTAGCGTTGTCGCGGATGTGTGCGAATGGGTGGCTGAAAAGGGTAAAGGATGGGAAAAAAAGCTATTATTTTATGGCAGAAAGATGCTTGAAATTACTGGGTGAAAGTGAAGAGCCTGTAATTCTGAAGTATAAGCAAAAAGAGAAATGGGATCAAAAGTGGTGTTTTTTCGTTTATTCTATCCCCAAAAAGAAAAGCAAATTAAGTATGGAATTAAGAAAAGGACTGACTTGGCTGGGCTTTGGCAGTATGTCATATGGTATTTGGATTTCACCACATAAACATAAAAATGCTCTTCTACGGCTGGTAGATCAATTAGGAATTAAGAAATTTACAGAAACATTTATTGCTGATGGAAGAGACTTAACCGAGGACCGCGAGTTAGCCAAGAAATGTTGGGATCTTGAAAAAATCAACGCCTTTTATAGCAGCTTTATTGAAGAATTTAGCACCAGAAAACTACAGCTCATCGAGCAATACGGAGATAATATACCGGATAATATTTGTTTTAAAGAAAAGGTGAAAATTGTTCATCAATTTCGTAAGTTTCCTTTTGTTGATCCTTATTTACCGCGAGAACTTTGGCCGGAAGGTTGGTTAGCCGACAAAGCAATTGAATTGTATGAAGAATTTAGAGAAATGGTTGTTCCCGGAGCAAACAGATTTTTGGAGTACCATCTGGAACTAAAAAAGGAGGAATAAAAATGACCATTAGAACAATATTTGTTGCCGGAGCCGGACAAATGGGGAGCGGAATCGCTCAGGTTTCAGCTCAGGCAGGATATAGGACTATCTTAAGGGATATTGACGAAAAGTTTGTGGAAAAAGGGATAGCTTTAATAAAAAAGAACCTACAGCGCAAAGTCGATAACAATAAGATGAGCAGTGAGGAAATGAATAATATTTTATCAAATTTGATTCCCACAACAGATCTAGAATTAGCTGCTGAAGCTGATGTCGTAATAGAAGCAATACCTGAAAATGAAGAACTGAAAAAAGAATTTATGGGGAAAATGGATCAGATAACTCCTGCTCATACCATCCTGGCTTCAAATACTTCTGCCCTGCCTATTACAGTTTTAGCTTCTGCAACCAAAAGAGTCGATAAAGTTATAGGTATGCATTTTATGAACCCGGTACCGGTAATGAAACTGGTGGAAATTGTACAGGGAAATCAAACATCGGAAGAAACGGTCAATATTATCCGGCAACTAGCTAAAGATTTAAATAAAGAATCAGTATTAGCAAAGGATTTCCCTGGTTTCCTCTCCACAAGATTGGGCATGGCTATGGCTAACGAAGCGCTCTATGCGTTGTATGAAGGCCGGGGGACTAAAGAAGATATAGAAAAATGTGCTAAACTCGGTTTAAATCATCCCATGGGACCATTTGAGTGGATGGACTTCGTAGGCTTGGACTCAATGTTATCAATTTTAACAAACCTTTGGGAATCATACGGGGACAACAGATATTTTCCTTGTCCCTTATTAAAGCAAATGGTGCAAGCGGGGCGCTTGGGCAGAAAATCTGGCAAAGGCTTTTATGAGTATTAGTGAACTCCTTCAACTAAAGTTGAACATTGAGACTTCGGTGGGGGAGTCAACCCCCACCGAAGCGGAGTACTGGGAACTACTCCCACTTATAGAAGTGGGAGTCTTACGATAGGATAAAGTGAAACCATCGGATAAATAGTTTATGTTATTTTGAGGAGTGATTAATTGTGAGTTCAATAATCAAGGAAAAGGACGATAAGGTTTTGTTGCTAAGGTTAAACCGGGAAAAAGCGTTTAACTCTTTGAATCAAGAGCTAGTCACTGAATTGAACGATGTCATCACTGAAGTTGCAACTTCCGGGGAATATAAGGCTTTAGTGATTACCGGATCAGACAAGGTTTTTTGCGCTGGTGCCGATATAAATGATGCAACCCAGGCCAATGATTTTGTAAGTGGTTATAAATTTAGCCGAAAATATCAACAGTTATGCGGCAGGCTGGAACAACTGCCGATTCCAGTGATAGCTGCAATTAGTGGCTATGCACTTGGCGGAGGCTGTGAGCTTGCTTTGGGTTGTGACCTTAGAATAGCTTCTGAAACAGCAAAGCTTGGTGTGCCGGAAGTTAATATTGGTGCCTTTCCGGCAGGAGGAGGAACCCAGAAGCTGCCAAGATTGATAGGAGCCACAAGAGCTAAAGAAATACTATTTACAGGCAGATCAGTAGGCGCTCAGGAGGCACTGCAAATTGGACTCGTTAATTATGTATATTCAGTAGAGGAATATTTCTCAAAAGCTATGGAATTAGCCAGGACATTGGCAAACAAACCTGGTAGAGCACTTGAAGCTATCAAAACCCTGGTCAATAACGGGGCTGATATGGACTTAACAGCTGGCTTGGAATTTGAATCACGTACATTTTCGGCGCTTACATGCTCGGAAGACTTTTCAGAAGGAACGAAAGCTTTCTTGGATAAGCGCAAACCGGTTTTTAAAGACAAATAAGGGGGCAAAGGCTTGATGTATATTGATTCACATGTGCATCTTGTGCGCAAGGATTGGCTCTCTAAAGAAGCTTATAGCAAAATGCTGGAATTAAATGCCGCCATTGATTCTGATTTAGATTATTTTGCCGGTGCAGCGATATTAAGCGAATATTTAAAAACACAAGAAATTGAAATAGCCTTGATGCTTATGTCATGGCATAATTTAGTTCCAGCAGGCATGGAAAGCAATATTTATTTGTCAGAATTTTGCTATAAAATCAAAAATCTTATACCTATAGCTTATATTGAACCTCATACTCTTGATGAACCGGTAAAAATTTTTGAGACTCTTGTGAAAGAGTATGGGATGAAAGGATTAAAACTACATCCCCCTTCAGGCTTTTACCCTAATGATTCTTCAATATATCCTCTTTATGCCAAAGCACAGGAGTTGCGCTTACCTGTATTTCTTCATATTGGTTCATCTGTTTTTCCCAGAATGCGATATAAATACAGCAGGCCGATTTACCTGGATGATATTGCCGTCGATTTCCCGGAATTGACCATAGTTATGATTCATTGTGGCCGGGGTTGCGATTATGATACGGCGTATTTTATGGCCAAACTTCATAAAAATATCTTTATGGATATTTCAGGACTGCCGCCCGGTAAGCTGTTGGATTATTTCCCGGAGTTGGAGCGAAGCATTGATAAAGTTATATTTGGCAGTGACTGGCCTGCTATGCCCGCCAGAATATCTGACAATATCAAAGCAATAAAAAGTTTGCCTCTCAAGGAATCTTCTATTGAAAAAATGTTGAAAAAAAATTTAGAAAGGCTGCTTGATAAACATCAAATGATATAAGGAGGAAATATCTACATGTTAGAACAAGTATTGCCAAACATTTGTTTGCAACCAGTGCGGCAATTTCACATTTAAAATATCTTGAACATCAAGGGAAAATACAAAAGCAGATAAAAAATGGAACTAATGTATTTTCGTTAAATTAACCGAGTAAAGACGTTCGCTAGGGAGGATGTGTAACAATGCGCAATGTTGTTATTGTTGGGGCAAAAAGAACAGCATTAGGGGATTTTTTAGGATCTTTAAAAAACGTATCTGCAGTACAGTTGGGGACAGTAGTAGTAAAGGCTGCCCTGGAACAAAGCGGGGTAAAGCCTGATCAAGTAGAAGATTTTGTTGCCGGAATGGTTTTTAAAGCAGGAGCAAAAGGCAATCCGGCCAGACAGGTGCAGCTAAATTCCGGAATCCCTGTCACTGGGGGAGCTATGACTTTAGATCAGCAGTGTGGTTCCGGTATGCGGGCTCTTGAAGTGGCAAGCCATCAGATTATGCTTAACAAAGTGGATGTTAGTGTGGCCCTGGGTATGGAGAGCATGTCTCAGGTTCCTTATTTGTTATTAGATGCAAGGAACGGCTTCCGGATGGGCCCGAGCAGAGTTGAAGACAGTCTTTTGTATGATGGTCTTCATGATGCCTTAAACGGTTATCACATGGGGGTTACAGCAGAAAACCTTGCAGAACGTTATAATATCAGCAGGGAAGAACAAGACGAATTGGCTTATTTAAGCCATGCACGGGCTATAAAGGCGATTGGAGAAGGGAAATTCAAAAGCGAGATTGCTCCGGTTGAAGTCAAAACGAAAAAAGACAGTTTCATTTTTGATACTGATGAGCACCCCAGGGCAGATGTCACTTTGGAAAAATTAGCAAAATTGCCTGCAGCTTTCAAAAAAGATGGTTCTGTAACCGCGGGGAATGCTTCGGGGATTAATGACGGGGCAGCAGCATTGGTTTTAATGGCTGAGGAAAAAGCAAAAGAGCTGGGAATTAAACCTTTAGCCAGGATTATTTCTACGGCTACCTATGGTGTAGAACCCGAAATAATGGGAATCGGTCCTGCTTTTGTTATACCAAAAGCATTGAAATTTGCTGGCCTTGAGGCTAATGATATTGATTACTATGAAATCAATGAGGCTTTTGCAGCGCAATTTTTGGCTTGTAATCGGGAACTGAACATTGACATGGAAAGAGTGAACGTTAACGGTTCGGGGATAGCACTTGGTCACCCGGTCGGTTGTTCCGGTATTAGAATTATTACAACCATGATTTATGAATTGAAACGTCGCCAAGGCAATTATGGTGTGGCCTCTCTTTGTGTTGGTGGGGGCCCGGCCATGGCTGCTGTGTTGCAAATACTTTAGGAAGTGAAGGAAGAGCCTAATGCTGAATTAGAAGGTGGTAATGCTGTATGAAATATGAGTATATCCTGGTCCAGGCAGATGGCGGGATAGCGACTGTTATGGTAAATCGGCCCGAACTTTTAAATGCTTTAAACCCCGGTGTCTATCATGAATTAAATGCGGCTTTGACAACTTTGGCCTCTGATTCGAGTGTGAAGGCAGTTATCCTCACCGGGGCCGGCAGTAAGGCCTTTGTAGCCGGAGCTGATATTTCTGCGATGAGTACAATGAGTCCCGACGAAGTCCTGAGGTTTGGGGCAATCGGAAAGGAAACGTCGCAGCGGATTGAGAGTATGCCACAGCCGGTAATTGCCGCCATAAACGGATTGGCCTTTGGCGGCGGCTGTGAATTAGCTTTGACCTGTGACTTCCGGGTAGCCTCACGTTCTGCCAAATTTGGCCAGCCGGAAATCAATTTAGGCATTATTCCGGGGGGCGGGGGTACACAGCGTCTGACTAGGCTGGTGGGGATCAGCCAAGCCAAGGCATTGATTATGCTTGGTGATGCCATTACCGCCGAACAAGCCCTGCAGATCGGTCTGGTGCATCAGGTGGTCGATGCGGAAGAAGTGATGCCGGCAGCAGTAAAGTTGGCGAATAAGCTGGCCCAAAAGGCCCCGGTTGCCCTGGCTATGGCCAAACGTGCCATTCAACGGGCGGCAGGCTCAGATACCGACGAGGGGTTTGAATTTGAGCTGAACTGTTTTGCGCACTGTTTCTCGACACAGGACCAAAAGGAAGGAATGAAGGCCTTCCTAGAAAAGCGGCCTCCCCAATTTACGGGCTCTTAATAACAGTGGTTCATAGAAAAGATGTGCGGCTGATTTATTCAATTATAAAGGTGGTAGGTACGTGTGAATCTTAAGAACTTATTTGATCTTTCCGGTAAAACAGCAGTAATCACCGGTGGTGCCACCGGGCTGGGCAAACAGATGGCCGAAGCTCTAGCCGAGTTTGGGGCAAACGTAGTCCTGGCAGCCCGCAAGGTGGAACGCTGTGAAACTGCAGCATCAGAAATCAGGCAGTCATACGGGGTTGAGGCCCTTGCTGTAGAATGTGACCTCGCCAGGGAGGAAGACATTGTTGAACTAGTCAGTCGCACTGTAAAGGCATTTGGCTGCCTGGATATTTTGGTCAATAACTCAGGAATTACCTGGGGAGCACCAGCTGACCAATATCCACTGGATAGATGGCAGCAGGTGATTAATGTAAACCTGACCGGAAGTTTTATCGCTGCCAAAGAAGCTTTTAAGGTCATGAAGAAACAGGGCAGCGGAAAAATCATTAGTATTGCGTCTGTTTTTGGCTTGGTTGGAGCCAAGGGCAATATCCAGGATGCAGTTGCCTATAATGCTAGCAAAGGGGCATTGCTCAACCTGACTAAGGACCTGGCAGTAAAGTGGGCTCCTATGGGAGTGAACGTAAATGCTGTTGCACCCGGGTGGTTTCCAACCCATATTGCTGAAGCGCATATCGCGAAACACCGCACAGAGTTCCTGGACTACATTCCGGCCGACCGCTTTGGCAATGATGATGACCTCAAGGGTGCAGTGGTATACCTGGCTTCAAAGGCTTCTGATTACGTCCATGGCCAGGTGTTGGTAGTTGACGGCGGGTGGACAATACACTAAATAAATTATGATTATCAAAGTTGATTAAAACAGTGAGGGGGAAGGACCTGTGAATTTTGAGCTGACCGATGAGCAGATAGAAATCAGGAAACTGGCGCGGGATTTTGCGAAAAAAGAAATCATTCCCGTAGCTGCTGAATATGACAGAACGGCCGAACTGCCCTGGCCCATTATAAATAAGTTGTTTGATCTTGGGATCTGGAACATGACTATCCCGGAACAGTACGGCGGCCAGGGCCTTGACCATTTTACGGAAGTGCTGGTCAGCGAAGAGCTTGCCTACGGCTGTTTGGGAGTCTTCGGTTCTTTTGGCGGAACCTCTTTAGCGATGACCCCGATAATGATCGCCGGCAGTGATGAGCAAAAGCAGCGATTACTGCCATCATTTACGGGAAGCGCCAAACTGGCTGCTTTTGCCTTAACCGAGCCCAATGCCGGATCAGATGCCAGTGCTGTTAAAACCGTGGCCAAAAAAGTAGGCAATGACTATGTTTTGGAAGGGACGAAGTGTTTTATAACACACGGTGGCATCGCCGATCTTTACACAATCTTTGCCAGTACAGACCGGTCAAAGGGCTTAAAAGGCTTATCAGCATTCCTTGTCCCCGGTGATTCTCCCGGGCTCAAGATGGGTAAAAAAGAAGACAAAATGGGCGACCGGGCATCACACATTGCTGAAGTGATAATCGAAGAACTCAAGGTGCCTGCCGAAAACCTCCTGGGCAAAGAAGGCGACGGATTCAAAATCGCCATGCAAACCCTGGACAGGACGCGGGCATCTACCGGTGCCGCAGCGATAGGCGTGGCCCAGAGGGCTATTGACGAAGCAATAGAATATGCCAAAATGCGGAAACAGTTCGGAAAGGCGATTGCCGATAACCAGGCAATCCAATTCATGCTGGCAGATATGGCAATGGCGGTAATGGCCGCCCGGGCTATAGTCTGGCAGGCAGCAGCTAAAATCGACACAGGCAAGCCTGACAGCATGTTGAGTGCCACTGCCAAGTGTGTTGCCAGTGATACTGCCATGAAGGTGACTGTTGATGCCTTACAGATTCTTGGCGGTTACGGCTATATGAAAGAATACCCCATGGAAAAGCTGATGCGTGATGCCAAGATTACCCAGATTTACGAAGGCACCAACCAAATCCAGCGCCAGGTTGTGGCGAGCCACCTGCTAAAGTAGATAGAAAAGGGAGGGTTTTTTAGTGAAAATAGAAAGAGTTGTTGTGGTGGGTGCCGGGACGATGGGTAACGGAATTGCCCAGGTTTGTGCCCAGTCAGGGTACCACGTAAGTTTGGTGGATGTAAACGAGCAGGTCCTGGACAATGCGCAAAAGACCATTGAGCAAAGTTTGAACAGGCTGGCCAAGAAACAGACAATCAGTACCGATGATATTGCTAAAATTCTCGGTCGCCTTACCTTTAATACAACGATGGATGATGTAGCTAATGCCGACCTGGTTGTTGAGGCGGTTCCGGAACAAATTGAGCTGAAAGGGAAGATCTTCCGTGAGCTGGACCGGCTGGCTCCTGAACATTGCATACTGGCCAGCAATACATCTTCATTACCGATAACAGCCATTGGGGCGGCTACTAAGCGTCCTCAAAACGTAGTGGGAATCCATTTCATGAACCCGGTTCCGGTGATGAAAGGAATCGAATTAATTAAAGGCCGTCTGACCTCTGAAGAAACGATTCAGGCAGCAAAAGACTTTGTACAGAGTTTAGGTAAGGTTTCGATGGTAGCTTTGGATTATGCAGGATTTATTGGCAGCCGGATTCTCAATATTTACTTAAACGAAGCTGCACTTACAGTTATGGATGGCAACTCCCCCAAAGATGTTGATGATTGTATGCTTTATTGCACCAACATGCCTCAGGGTCCCTGTGCTCTGTTGGATTTAGTGGGTATCGACATTGCTGTCTTTGTTCTAGGGATTTTGGAAGAGGAATTTGGACCCAGGTTCAAGTGTGCACCATTACTCAAACAAATGGTCCGCGCAGGTCATCTAGGGCGCAAGACCGGACAGGGGTTTTATAAGTATTAAAATTGGAGAGTGGGGAGAGTGGGGAGAAATTAAGATTTCTCCCCAGAGAGCACTCACCACCCATCACTCTCCACTAAAAAAACGGAGGTGGAACTTTTTGGATGATGTAGTTATTGTCGCAGCGACACGCACCGCAATTGGGACCTATGGAGGATCCCTTAGAGATCTTAAAGCACCTGCTCTGACGGTGCCGGTAGTGCAGGAGTTGATTCGCCGGTCTGGTATTGATCCGGCAATTATTGATGACGTCATATGGGGCTGCTGCTATCAGCGCACTAAAGATGAGGGCAACCTGGCCCGGGTGGCAGCCTTACAAGCAGGCCTGCCTATTGAAGTACCTGGAGTAACCGTTCATCGAACATGCACTTCGTCTATGACTAGTATGATCATGGGGGCGCAGGCCATAAAATGCGGTGACGCGGAAGTTATTTTAGCCGGTGGGACTGAGAGCATGAGTAATGTGCCCTACACGGTTGATGAAGTCCGATGGGGCGCGCGGATGGGGCACATCGAATTGCGGGACGCCATGTGGGACGGTCTGACCCAACTGGGAACCGGCGTAGGGATGGGACTTACTGCTGAAAATCTTGCTAAAAAGTACAACATAACCCGTGAGGCACAGGATGAAATAGCAGTGCAGAGCCAAAGCCGGGCAATCACAGCCATAAATGCCGGTCGGTTCAAAGATGAAATAGTACCGGTTGCTATCCCGCAGCGCCGTGGTGATCCGAAGATTTTTGCTGAAGATGAACATCCAAAAGATAATGTGACGATGGAAAATCTGGCTAAATTAAAACCGGCTTTCCTGAAAGACGGTACAGTTACTGCCGGTAATGCTTCCGGAATCAACGATGGTTCTGCCGGAGTAGTGATTATGGCCGGGAAAACGGCTGCAAGACTGGGGATTAAACCTCTGGCCCGCTTGGTTTCTTATGCCGTAGCCGGAGTAGAGCCAGATTATATGGGGATCGGTCCTGTTCCTTCCACCCGCAAGGCTTTGGAAAAAGCCGGACTTACCATGGGGGATATTGACCTTTTTGAAGCTAATGAGGCCTTTGCCGCTCAGTATTTGGCAGTGGAAAAGGAATTAGGCCTGGACCGCAGGATTACCAATGTCAATGGCAGCGGGATTGCTCTC
>JAVSMW010000014.1:21780-73382 GCA_032027005.1 Thermincola sp.
TTATGGTTATACCAGAGAGTATCCTGTAGAACGTATGATGCGTGACGCCAAAATTACCGAGATTTACGAAGGGACCAGTGAAATTCAGCGCCTTGTGATCGCTAGTCATTGCCTGAAAGAATTTTAGTTAGAGCAGCAAATGTATTAACCAACAATTTTAGAGGGTTTAATAAGAATGGTGTTCCCACTAAAGAGTTTTTGCATGAAATGGATATGGATTATGTAGGTGAAGATTTAGAACTGAGAGGGATTTACAATGGGTAAACCGTTAATTCACCGGTATCAAGCCAGAGGGAGAGGAAACTCATGAGGTATACAGAGGCAGGTTATAACCTGGAAATCGACTTATCCAGCGGGAATATTGAAAGGATAGAAACAGACCCCAGATTAACTGAACTTCATCTTGGAGGGTTAGGGACTAATGCCAAGATATTATGGGACAGGGTGGGACCTGAAGTAGACCCCTTTTCTCCTGACAATCTCCTAATCTTCAGTGCCGGCCTGTTTGCCGGCACACCTGCTCCTGGCGCTAACCGGACTATTATATCTACCATTTCCCCCCAGACCCGGTTAATGGGATTTTCAATGATGGGGGGATTTTTTGCACCGGAATTGAGATATGCCGGTTTCGACAAAGTAATTATCCGAGGTAAATCACCGGATCTTGTTTATTTGTGGATAAACAACGATCAGATAGAAATACGTGATGCCTCGCATTTGCAGGGTAAAGGTGCGTTAGAAACCGCAGAGCTGATTAAAACAGAGCTGAATGAGCCCAAAGCCCAGGTGGCTGCTATCGGCCTAGCCGGTGAAAACAAGGTCTTTTTTGCCTCAATTGAGCATGGCAGGTCCAGTGCCAGCAGGGGCGGACTTGGTGGTGTCATGGGGGGCAAGGGTTTAAAGGCCATAGCTGTTCGCGGCACAAAGGATGTCATTACAGCCCGCCCGGCCGAACTTTTTGAACTATGCAATGATGTCCTGGCATATATAAAATTCCGGGAAGCAAACCCCATCCCGGGAGTCCACACCATTATGCAAGGCCTTGGCTCACCACAGGAGATGAAACACATTGATGAGAAATGGCATACTGAAAATTTCATGTGGGGCAATGTCCGCACCAGGATAAAAGATTATTGGACTGATGAAATCGAACTGAAGTGGAAAAATACCCAGGAAGGCGCGACGAAGCGTTTAGTAAGCTGTTTTAACTGTCCGATGAAATGCGGGGCCATAATTTCCCTCCCGGGAATGTCAACTTACATGATGAAATGCTTTACCAAGCTTACTTATACTATGGCGGCCTTTTCAACCCTGGAATTTGGTTACAGAATTGCTCAACACGCAACAGAATACGGAATTGACGGTTTTTCAGCCCCGCAGGTCATGGCCTTTGCCTTTGAACTGTTGGAAAACGGTATTTTGAGTGAGACGGACTTCGCAGGTATGCCTGCAGACACAGACGGGAAATTTTTCTGGCTGCTTGACAGAATTGTCCGGCGGGAAGGAATCGGGGATATTTTGGCAGATGGCACCTATTGGGCGGCACAAAGGATCGGCAATGGGGCGGAAGTATATGCTCATAATAACATCAAAAAACATGAGCAGGTGCCAACCAAGCTGGGTATGTTAAACCCCATCTATTTCCTCATGTATTCTACCGGAGAAAAGATGAACATTACCCAAATCGAAGGGCAGTTTCCCCAGGGGCCTTTTACCACGCTGGAGGCCAGAGAAGAGTTTTGCAAGGACTGGATCCAGGTTCCTGATGAAAAATTCAAGGAATATTTCAAGCATTGGGAACCCCGCGGCGAAAATTCAATGCCCTTTTATCCGGGTATTCAGGCCGTCTGTGAAATTGTTGACTGGATGGAAAGGATGCACTACATTGATGATTCCCTCGGAATGTGCGCCGGTTTGTCATCTTTTCCCCTGAAGCCCCCCTATCATATTCATAATTACCCCAAACTGATCTCAGCCGCAACCGGAATAGATCTGGATGAAGCCGGGCTGACCAAGATCGCCAGGAGGAACCGGACTTTAATCAGGGCCGTTAATGTTAGAAGAGGCATGCGGAGAGCAGATGAGAAGCCGCCGGAAAACCACTGGAAGAAAAGATTTCCCGAGCTTGAAACAGAGCTTCTGGATGAGTATTATAAATTTAGGGGATTTAATAATAACGGGGTTCCTACAAAAGAGTGTCTGCGTGATTTTGATTTGGATTATGTTGCTGAGGATTTGGAACAGAGAGGAATTTACAGTGAATAAGGCGAAACTTACTTTAGATGCAATTTCAAACTCCTCGTAGGGTTTGCAAGATATTGAGGTGGTTAAAATGACGGAAGATGCCAGGAGCTTATTGGAGGCTATTCTAAACTCGACAGAAGATGCTATTTCAGTTGTTGATGAAAATGGATATGGTATTTTAATTAACCCGGCCTACACCCGAATCACCGGCCTGACGGAACAGGATGTGATTAACAAGCCTTGCACCGTGGATATCGCCGAAGGAGAAAGTGTGCACATGCAGGTCCTGAGTACCAAAAAGGCGGTGAGAGGTATTTCTATGAAGGTTGGCCCCAACAAAAGGCCGGTTATCGTTAATGTAGCACCAATTATGATTAACAACGAACTCAAAGGCAGTGTTGGAGTTATCCATGACATTTCGGAAATCCGGAAACTAACCGAAGAGTTGGAAAACGCGAAAAGCCTGATTCGGTTAATGACGTCAAAATATACTTTTGCAGACATCATTGGTGAAGGTGAATTAATTAAAACAGCAATAGCACAGGCCAAGCATGCTGCCGATACGCCGGCAACAGTTCTGCTGCGGGGCGAAAGCGGCACAGGCAAGGAGCTTTTTGCCCATGCCATGCATAACGCCAGCAGCCGCCGGGATGGCCCCTTTGTCCGCGTCAACTGTGCTGCTATTGCCGAGACCCTGCAGGAAAGCGAGTTATTTGGCTATGTGGAAGGCGCCTTTACCGGGGCCGTCAAAGGTGGAAGAAAGGGATATTTTGAAGAGGCCCATGGAGGGACCATCTTTCTGGATGAAATTGGAGATGTTAACCTCTCAGTTCAAGCTAAACTCCTCAGGGTTCTGCAGGAAAAAGAAGTTGTCAGGGTAGGCGGTAATAAGCCCATTCCCATCAATGTGCGGGTAATTGCCGCTACCAATGCTAATCTCGAACAGCGGATAGCGGAGGAACGGTTCAGAGAGGATCTTTACTACAGGGTGAACGTGTTCCCGATTTTTGTACCTCCGTTAAGAGGGCGCAAGGAAGACATCCCGACTCTAACTGCGCATTTTTGTAAAAAATTAGGACGGGAATTCGGACGCAAAGCAGCGGAAATATCCCCAGAGGTCATAGAGCTTTTGATGCGCTATGATTGGCCTGGAAATGTCCGGGAGCTTGAAAACGTAATCGGGCGGGCCATCATAAGCATGAATTATAATGAAGAAATAATTTTACCGCAATACGTGCCACCATTAGGCAATTCCAGGATTAAATGGCCAAATAGCCAACTGGAGAATAAAGGCCTCATGTTAAATCTCGATGGAACGTTGGACGAAATCATGGATGCGGTGGAGAAAAGCCTTCTCCAAAAAACACTAAAGCAAACAAATGGCAATAAAACTATGGCCGCCAAATTATTGGGTATTGCCATCAGAAGCCTTTATAATAAACTGGAAAAACATAAGTTACTGATTCTGTCTTTCGCACTTTTAAAATATGAATATGGAGTTTTTATCCATGGAATCAAGGGTGTATTAGCCTAAAATATGTAATCGCTTGGGCAAAAATGGTGCCGGAATCGGAAAAGAGAAAGACAACAACGGCAAAAACAGCGATAAGCCAAAGAACAAGGATTTAAAGAATGAAGATAAGAAAAGATAAAAGAGAAGTAAATTTATAGCATATTTTTACCTTCTTATGCTAAAATAAAACTATTGAAGTTGAGGGAGTGATAATAAAATGCCAAATAAAAAGCTTGTTCGTTTTGACTGGGCAATGAAATATATATTACGCAATAAAGCTAATTTTGACGTACTTGAAGCCTTCCTGTCAAACCTTTTGAAGGAAGAAATCAAGGTGCTGGATATCCTTGAAAGTGAAAGCAACATGGAGGCAGAGAACAGAAAATTCAATCGTGTAGATTTAAAGTGCAAAGACTCTCAGGGAAGACAGATCATCATTGAAATACAGAATCAGCGTGAGGCTGATTATCTGCAAAGGCTTCTGTGGGGAACCTCAAAAGCAGTTGTTGAAGGCTTGCAGCTTGGCAGCAGATACAGCGAAGTGGTTAAGGTCATTTCAATCAGTATCTTATACCACACAATGAGGGTTGATGAAAAGGAAAATACCGACTTTATTTATTATGGCACTACCGAGCTTGTGGGCTTGCATACAAAGAAGCCGCTTGTTTTGCACGAAGCTGTGGCGAAGGGAGACAAGGTATCGGTAGTTACCAGCAAGGATGTGTTCCCTGAATACTACATGATTTATGCTGAAAAGTTTCAAGACGTAATCAATGATGATATCGACGAATGGGTATATTTCTTTAAGCATGGTGAAATAAGAGATGATTTTAAATCACCGGGGATACTGCTAGCTGCAAAGAAGCTGGATTATCTGATGATGCCGGAAGATGAAAGAAGAGCTTATGACGGATATTTGGCCTACTTAGGTCAAGAATTAGATATTTTGGATTCAGCAAAGGAAGAACGATCTGTTGAAATTGCTAAAGAAATGATTATGAGGCAAATGGATATAAATTCTATAAGTGAAATAACAAAGCTTCCGATTGAAATTGTTAAGAAATTAGGTGAAGGAACTTGATATGTAAATTTAATCGAGAAGAAAAATACACAGCTCGGCAAACCAATTAAACGGTTGCCGGGCTTATTTTTTGCCCTTTTCAGAAAAGTAATTATGCCTATATATAACTGTCACCTCTTTTTATGCAAAAAATTGCAGGTAATGCTATAAATGCATGCAGTAATTTGCATTATTATATTTTCATACCTCTGCAATTCTTGATTAAAAACACCATTCAAGCCGAAATTTTGACCGTTTAAGCGAAATGTTGACCTTGTACAATAATGCACTTATTTTTGGCAGGCAATTTGCATTATAAGTTTGTGTTATTCGAGGAATACAGAAACAGAGAGGAGAGGTGACAGTTGAAATTATTTGAGTTTATGGGTAAAGAGATTTTTGCCCGCCATGGGATTAACGTACCCGCCGGTAAAATTGCATACACCAGTGCAGAAGCGGCGGCTATTGCGGCAGAGTTGAAAGAAGTTGTGCTCAAGTCCCAAATGCTTTTTGGGGGCAGAGGCAAGGCTGGGGGTATAAAATTTGCCAACGGCGAGGCTGAGGCTAGGGCATGTGCCGATGAACTTTTCGGCACCAAGTTGAAGGGAGAAAAAATAGAATTTCTGCTAGTCGAAGAAAAAATCAGAATTGACAAAGAGATATATCTTTCTATCACTTTGGACGGAGCAAAGAAACAGCCGGTATTAATTGCCTCCGTCCACGGCGGCGTTGATATTGAAGAGGTTGCGCCGGAGAAGATAATTAAGAAACATATTGATCCCGCCGTTGGTGTGCTGCCGCACTTTTGCCGGGAAGCAGCCCGTTGCCTGGGTTTAACCGGTGCGCTGGAAAAGCAGGCAATTGAACTAATTTCTAATTTATACGCACTCTTTAAGCAATATGACTGTGAACTGGTAGAAATCAACCCGCTTGTGATAAGCGGTGAAAACCTAATAGCCGCCGACTCTAAAATTAATATTGATGATGAAGCCCGGTTCCGCTATCCGGCAGGCACACCTACTGTTGAGGAACGCACCGCCTTGGAGAAGAAGGCCCATGATATAGGTATTTCTTATGTTGAGCTGGAGGGTGATATTGCTGTAATGGCCAATGGGGCCGGGATTACCATGGCCACTTTGGATATCATCCAGCACTTCGGCGGCCGCCCGCGCAATTTCATGGATGCGGGCGGCGGAGCCGATTCGGAGGCTACTGCCCAGGCTCTGGAAATATTGGTTTCGACCAAGCCGAAAGTAATCCTGATTAATATCTTTGGAGGCATAACCAGGTGTGACGATGTGGCAAGGGCCTTGATTAAGGTTAAAACCGGCACCGGTATACCGGTACCGGTAGCCATCCGGCTTAGTGGCACCAATGAAAAAGAAGGCATTGCAATGCTCAGGGAAATCGGGATTCCCTGCTATAACAATATTAGAGATGCTGCAGCCAAAGCTGTGCAAATCGCCCAAGCTGGTTAAGGAGGCAAAAGGATATGGCAATTTTTGTAAATAAAGATACAAAAGTAATAATCCAGGGGATTACCGGAAACCAAGGACGGTTTCATACTGCGCAGATGCTGGCCTATGGAACAAAAATTGTTGGCGGTGTGTCTCCCGGCAAAGGGGGGCAGCTGGTTGAAGGTGTGCCTGTCTATGACACGGTGACAGCTGTCCTGGAAAATACGCTTGTAGACGCAGCAGTCCTCTTTGTGCCGGCCCGGGGAGTCAAAGACGCTGCTTTTGAGCAGATGGAAAACGGCATCAGGACTATAGTTATTTTAACTGAACACGTGCCTGTCCATGATGCCATTGATATCATGGCTTATGCCAGGAACAACAAAATTACAGTGGTGGGCCCCAACACCTTTGGGCTGATTTCACCGGGCAAATGCAAGATCGGACTTATGCCCAATCAGATATATAGGCCTGGCCACATCGGTGTTGTGGCCCGCAGTGGTACCTTAAGCTATGAAATTACCAACAGCCTTTCTCAAGCCGGTATGGGCCAGTCTACGGTGGTTGGCCTGGGCGGCGACAGGGTTGTAGGTTTATCTTTTATCGATGTGCTGAAGCAGTTTGAGACCGACCCGGAGACCCGGGGTGTCGTACTGGTCGGCGAAATAGGCGGTAATGCTGAAGAAGAGGCAGCAGAGTTTATCAAGCAAATGACCAAGCCGGTTGTGGCCATACTTGCCGGTCGCAGTGCGCCTCCAGGCAAAAGAATGGGCCATGCCGGTGCAATTATAGAGCGGGGGATGGGCACCTACAAGGGAAAAATCGCAGCTTTGGAGGCGGCGGGGGCGATAGTAGCCGAATTGCCGTGGGAGGTCCCGGACCTCCTGAAGCAGGCGATACACAATAAAGTTGCCCCAAATACGGTTTAATTTTTGATTTAGGGGGATGCCAAATGGAACAGAAGGAATTGGCCGCTGTCAAAGCGCAGTGGGAACAAAAAATAAAAGATAAAGTTTTGCCCCGGCTGCCGGAAAAAAAAGAAGAGTTTTTAACCCACTCCGGCATTCCGGTGGAAAAGGTTTACACCCCGCTTGAGAACTGTGATTTAGACTATCTTGAAGATCTGGGCCTGCCTGGTGAGTATCCGTATACCCGCGGGGTCCAGCCTACAATGTATAGAGGCCGCTTCTGGACGATGCGCCAATATGCCGGTTTCGGGTCTGCAGAAGAGACCAATGCGCGATTTAAATATTTGCTCGAACAGGGGCAGACCGGTTTAAGTGTGGCTTTTGACCTGCCGACACAGATAGGCTATGATTCAGATCACTCTTTAGCCCTTGGCGAAGTTGGTAAGGTTGGGGTAGCTATTGACTCTCTGCAAGATATGGAAACCCTTTTTACCGGGATACCGCTGGATAAAGTCAGCACATCGATGACCATCAACGCCCCTGCGATAGTAGTGCTGGCCATGTATATTGCAGTAGCGGAAAAACAGGGGGTAGCCCCCGCGCAGCTGAACGGGACCATCCAAAATGATATTTTAAAGGAATATATCGCCAGGGGTACATACATTTATCCACCAGAACAGTCGATGAGGCTGATTACAGATATTTTCAGCTATTGTTCTGAGATGCTGCCCAACTGGAACACCATCAGTATCAGCGGCTATCACATCAGAGAAGCAGGTGCCACGGCAGTCCAGGAAATAGCCTTCACCATTGCCGACGGGATTGCCTATGTGGATGCCGCAATCAAAGCCGGGCTGGCAGTCGACGATTTTGCACCCAGGTTATCCTTTTTCTTCAACAGTCACCTGAATTTCTTTGAAGAAATCGCCAAATTTAGGGCAGCCCGGCGAATTTGGGCCAGGATTATGCGGGAAAGGTTCGGGGCCAAAGATCCGAGATCCCTAATGCTCAGGTTCCACACCCAGACCGCCGGCTGTACCTTAACCGCCCAGCAGCCTGATACCAATATCATGCGGGTTGCCTACCAGGCCTTAAGCGCCGTCCTCGGCGGCACCCAATCGCTGCATACCAATTCCCGGGACGAAGCGTTGGCATTGCCTTCTGAAGATTCGGTACTGATTGCTCTCAGGACCCAGCAGGTGATGGCCTATGAAACAGGTGTGACAGATACCGTTGACCCGTTAGGTGGATCTTATTATATTGAGTCTTTAACTAATCAGGTAGAAAGAGCTGCTATTGCATACCTGGATAAAATCGAAGAAATAGGTGGAGCTGCAAAGGCTATTGAAGAAGGTTTACAACAGATGGAAATCCAGGACAGCGCTTATGATTACCAGCTTCAGATTGAATCAGGAGAAAGGGTTGTCATAGGGGTAAATAAATTTCAGATTGGCGAAAAATCCCCGCAAAACCTGCTCAGGGTTAACCCGGCGGTGGAAAAAACCCAGCGCGACAAGCTGCAGGCATTAAAGCAGCAAAGACAGCGGGCGCAGGTGGAAATGACCCTGGCGGCATTAAAAGAAGCGGCAGAGGGCACAGAGAATTTATTCCCGCCTATTCTCGACGCAGTCCGGGCTTATGCCACCCTTGGCGAGATCTGTGACGTACTCAGGGGCGTTTTCGGTGAGTACCGGCAAAGATCCATATTTTAGGAAGGAGGAATAAAAATGATCAAGCCGATCCGTATACTGATTGCAAAACCGGGGCTGGACGGTCATGACCGGGGAGCGAAAATAATTGCCCAGGCCTGCCGGAACGCCGGGATGGAGGTCATATATACAGGTTTGCGGCAGACCCCCGAACAGATAGTCCAGGCGGCTATTCAGGAAGATGTAGATATGATTGCCTTAAGCTGCCTCTCGGGTGCCCATAATCACCTCTTTCCCAAGGTGATGGAATTGTTACAGGCAGAGGGTATTAATGATATCACGGTCTTGGGCGGAGGTATTATTCCGGAAGAGGATATACCATTTTTGAAAGCAGCAGGTATCACCGAAATTTTCACACCAGGCACCTCAATCAAAACAATGCTGGAATTTATTGAAGAAAACATCCGACCTAAGGAGGATGCAGTATGATTACCCGGATTGACCATATTGGGATAGCGGTAAACAGTATTGAGGCCATAAGGGAAATCTACGAAGAGGTCCTGGGCCTCAAGATTACGGAAACCGAGGTTGTAACAGACCAGCAAGTAAAAGTGGCCTTTCTGCCTATAGGGGATAGTGAAATTGAGCTGCTGGAATCAACGATCAGTGACGGGCCGATCGCCAAATTTATCACTGCCAAGGGCGAAGGAATCCAGCACATTGCGTTTCGGGTAAAAGATATCGATGCTGCCCTGGCAGCATTGAAAGCCAAAGGCATCCGGGTTATCGACGAATCCCCCCGGAAGGGTGCCGGTGGTGCCAGGATTGCTTTTCTCCATCCCAAGGCAACTAAGGGAACTCTTATTGAATTGTGTGAGCGGGGAGGTGAGATCTGATGAGCATTGACCGGAAGCTGCAGGAACTTGCAGAGCGGCGCGCCACTGTGAGGCTTGGTGGCGGCGAGCGGCGCATCCAGCGCCAGCATATGGCGGGCAAGATGACGGCTCGGGAACGGATAGAGCGGCTGCTGGATCACGGCAGTTTTGTGGAAGTAGATACCTTTGTCCAGGGGACGGCTCCGGAATTTTCTAAAGAAGGCGATGAGCAACTCGGGGAAGGTGTGGTTACCGGATATGGCAATATCAACGGTCGCCTGGTTTACGTCTTTTCCCAGGATTTTACCGTTTACGGCGGTGCCTTGGGAGAAAAACATGCGCAGAAAATTTGCAAGGTCATGGACATGGCCATGAAGGTGGGTGCTCCTTTTATCGGGTTAAACGACTCAGGAGGCGCTCGTATCCAGGAGGGTGTGGCAGCTTTAAGTGCCTACGGTGAGATTTTTTACCGCAATACCGTCTCCTCGGGGGTAATTCCCCAGATATCCGCAATTATGGGCCCCTGTGCCGGGGGGGCTGTTTATTCTCCTGCGATTACCGACTTTATATTTATGGTGGCAAATACCAGCCAGATGTTTATCACCGGTCCCCAAGTCATCAAAACAGTTACCGGTGAGGATGTGTCCTCTGAGGAACTGGGGGGCGCTATGACCCACAACCAGACCAGCGGGGTAGCAAATTTTATCGCCCAGGATGAGGAAGAATGCCTGCAGATGATCAGGCACTTAATGGAGTTTATTCCCTCCAACAATGTGAGCGATGCCCCTAGGATTAAAACTGCGGAACCTGTTTCACCCCTGGATATTGCCCGGATTATACCGGATTCCCCCAACAAACAGTATGACGTCAGGGACGTAATCCATGCCGTAGTTGATAACAGCGAACTATTTGAAGTGCACCATTATTTTGCGGAAAACATTGTCACCGGTTTTGCCAGGATTGATGGGCGTTCCGTTGGAATCATCGCCAACCAGCCGAGAGTCCTGGCGGGCTGCCTGGATATTAATGCTTCTGATAAGTTGTCCCGTTTTGTCAGGTTCTGTGACGCTTTTAACATCCCGCTGATAACTTTTGTGGATGTTCCCGGATTTTTACCGGGCACCGGTCAGGAATATGGCGGCATCATCCGCCATGGGGCAAAAATCCTGTATGCTTATTCGGAAGCCACCGTGCCCAAGATCAGCATAATCCTCCGAAAGGCTTATGGTGGTGCATATGTGGCCATGTGCAGCAGGTCTATCGGGGCAGATGTGGCTCTGGCCTGGCCGAATGCCGAAATCGCCGTTATGGGACCAGATGGAGCGGCCAATATCATCTTCCGGGAAGATATTAACAACGCCGATAATCCTGAAGAAACCAGGCAGCAGAAAATCAACGAATACCGTGAGAAATTTGCCAATCCCTATATTGCCTCTGCCAAAGGCATGATTGATGATGTTATCGATCCAAGAGATACAAGGGCCAGGCTGATTAGGAGTCTTGATGTGCTGATTAACAAGCGTGAATCGCGGCCGGCCAAAAGACACGGAAATATTCCTTTATAGGGGGCGGACAAATGTTTAAGAAAATACTTATTGCCAACCGTGGTGAAATCGCTGTCCGGGTCATCAAGGCGTGTCAGGAACTGAACATTACAACAGTTGCGATACATTCGGAAGTGGACAGTGCAGCCCTGCACGTGGAAATGGCGGATGAATCTTATGAAATTGGCTCCCCCAAAAGCTACCTGAACCATGAGCTTATCCTGGAAGTAGCCAAACAGGCTAAAGCCGATGCCATCCATCCGGGTTATGGTTTTTTATCCGAAAACGCGGAATTTGCCCGCAAATGCAGTGAACAGGGCATCGTTTTTATCGGACCGAGCCCGGCAGCTATCAAATCCATGGGTGACAAAGCCGTAGCCAGGGATACCATGATTAAGGCAAAAGTGCCTGTGGTTCCCGGCTCCGGAGGGCCCATCAGCGGGACAAAAGAGGCTTTGCAGGTTGCCGGCAAGGTAGGTTATCCGGTACTGGTCAAGGCCGCCGCCGGTGGCGGGGGCAGGGGCATGCGGGTGGCTCAGAACAAAAATGAAATTCTTGAAGCTGTGAGAAGTGCCCAGTCAGAAGCCCTATCCTGTTTTGGTTCATCAGATGTATATATCGAAAAATACCTTGATGACTGCCGCCACATAGAATACCAGATTCTGGCTGACAGCCACGGTAACGTATTCCACCTTGGCGAACGGGACTGTTCGGTACAGCGGCGCAACCAGAAACTTATTGAAGAAGCTCCGGCCAATGTCCTGACCCCGGAACAGCGACGGAAAATGGGTGAAGTTGCCGTAGCGGCTGCCAGAGCCGTTAATTACGTTGGTGCCGGTACAGTCGAATTCCTTTTTACCACAGAAGGCGATTATTACTTCATGGAGATGAACACCAGGGTACAGGTGGAGCACCCGGTTACCGAACTAATCACCGGAATTGATATTGTAAAGGAGCAAATCCGGGTGGCGGCAGGGGAACCCCTTGATTTTGCGCAGGAAGATGTTGTGATCAGGGGCCATGCCATAGAATGCCGGATAAATGCCGAGGATCCGGAAATCAATTTTATGCCCTGCCCTGGTCAGGTCACAGCTTATCGCCCACCCAGCGGTTTTGGTGTTAGAGTGGAAAGCGCTGTATATCCGGGTTACCACATTTCTCCCTATTATGATTCCATGATCGGCAAACTGGTAGTTTGGGGGAGAACCCGAGATGAAGCAGTTGCCAGAATGAAGCGCAGTCTCAAAGAGTTTATCATTGAAGGAGTTACCACAACCATCCCTTTTCATCTGCTGGTATTCGAGAATGAGCAATTCTTATCTGGTGATGTTTACACAAACTTCATCAGAAAACATATCGAAGGATCTTCAGATGGAGAGGATCAAGGTAAAATCATCAGCCTTGCCAAAATCAAAGGCCAGCTCGCCAATAGCAAAGGCCGGTCGACCGCCTATACTGGAATTACTCCTGAATCACTTGCCGTTCTGAGCGCGGCAGTAACTGTGTACAGCAGCAGTCGAGGGCAAAACCTGGCTATTAAAGACATACAGCCGGCTGAGCAACCCAAGAAAGATGATTTTACACCCTGGCGGCTGCTTGGGATTAACCAGTTGCTGCAGGGGCGTGGTTTAACAAATAGGGGGTATTCACAATGAAAAAACTTAAAATAACCATTAACAACATTGCTTATATTGTAACAGTTGAGGAAGAGACGGGAAATGCCTTACCGGCAGTTGAACCACATGGTTGCTTCAACCGGCCTGTTACATCGCGGCCGTCTATTCTGCCCTTAACACCTAAACCGGTGGCATCTATTCCAGCTAGGGGCGGTGGCAATGAGATTACAGCGCCGATGCCGGGAGTAGTCCTGGCAATCAGGTGTAAAGAAGGGGATATAGTCAATAACGGTGATGTTGTCCTGGTTTTGGAGGCAATGAAAATGGAGAATGAAATAACTGCCAAAAAAGCAGGTCATATCAAGGAAATTAAAGTAAAAGAAGGACAGACGGCTTCGGCCGGAGAGGTCTTGATCATCATTGAGTAAGGACTTAGGCAGGTGGTAATCATGGAACAACTGTTACAGAAAATCCTGGCCGGTGACCGGCGAGGGATAGCACGGGCCATTACTTTGGTTGAAAACCGGGACCCGGCAAGGTATAAACTACTGACCGGTTTAGCACAGGCAGGTTCTGCAGCTCATGTCATCGGGATTACCGGTTCCCCCGGTGCAGGTAAGAGTTCACTGGTAGACCGGCTGATTACCGAATACCGCCGGCACGGTCAGTCAGTAGGGATTATCGCTGTGGATCCGAGCAGTCCCTTTAGCGGGGGAGCACTGCTCGGTGACCGGATCAGGATGCAGCAGCACGCCACCGATCCAGGCGTCTTTATCCGGAGTATGGGCAGCAGGGGCAGCCTGGGCGGTCTGGCCCCGACTACCGGTGAGGCGGTCAAGGTTTTAGCCGCCGGAGGCAGTGATATTGTCATAATTGAAACCGTGGGCGTCGGCCAGTCCGAAATGGAAATAATGAAGTTGGCAGATACCACTGTTGTAGTTCTAACACCGGGGGCAGGGGATAGCATTCAAACCATTAAGGCCGGAATAATGGAGATCGCTGATGTTTTTGCCGTCAACAAGGCCGACCTCCCTGGGGCTAAAAGACTGGCCCGAGAGACCCGGACCATGCTCCACACTAATTGTTCCGACCTCTCCTGGTGCCCGCCGGTCATCGAAACAATAACCGTAAATGGTCATGGCATAAAAGAATTGACGAATACGGTCGAAGGGCATCGGAAATACATGGTGCAAACTGGAAAATTAGAAGAGAAAAGACACCGGCGGGCCGGTGATCAAACTGTTGAGACTATCCTTTCTATGATGCGGGAGTGGCTGTGCGGGGATGCACAAAAAAGCGACTTTATGCGTGAGGTCTTGACCGGATTGAGGACAGGGGTTTATACCACTTATGATGCCGCGGCAGTTATTCTGAAAGAGATTTTCAGGGGCAGGTTTATTGCAAAAGAGGGGGAATTGCCATGGCAAAGGTAAATGTGGCCATTGTTGGGGCAGGATCCGGCGGGACCACGATTTATAGGATGCTTCGGGANGGTTTATTGCAAAAGAGGGGGAATTGCCATGGCAAAGGTAAATGTGGCCATTGTTGGGGCAGGATCCGGCGGGACCACGATTTATAGGATGCTTCGGGAAATGACAATGATAAATATCGTCGGCATTGCTGATAAGTACCCAAAGGCTGCCGGGATACTCTTGGCCCAAAAAGACGGGGTCTTCAATACCGCAGACTTTGTGGAACTTATCAGGAAACCCGGTATTGACGTAATCATTGAAGCTACCGGTCTAACCGAGGTACAGAGCCGGATTCACCACGTTAAACACGGAACAACTGCCGTTATGGAAGCTCAGGCAGCAGATTTGATGATTACCATTTTGGAAGAAAAAGAAAAACTGCTGGAAATAAAAAAAATCCAGGGTGAATTATCGGCAATTCTCAGCTCTGTGCAGGAAGCTATTGAGGTTGCTGATCTTAATGGTGAAATAAAATACGTAAACCCTGCTTTTAGCAGGGTAACTGGTATTTCCGGGGATACCCGGATCGGTAAAAATATTTTTACGGTTTCCCCTGATGGCGCCCTCGCCCAGGCAATATTAACCAAGCTGCCGGTGACCGGGCAAAAAACCCAAGTCGGCGGGTCAAACGCCGAAGTAATCTCAAATGCCTGTCCCATTGTCGTCGATGAAAAGATCTTGGGGGCGGTGGTTTCCTTTCAGCCTGTTACAGATATCATGAAACTGGTCGAGGAGCTGAAAAAGAGCTGCCATCTTATCCAAAACCTAAATGAGCGGCTAGGTCAGGTGAGTGGCAGCAAATATTCCTTTGATGATATTATCGGTCAGGCACCGGGGATGCAGCAGGTCAAAACACTAGGCAGGAAGGCCGCTTTAAGTGATTCAACGGTGATAATCTATGGCGAAAGCGGCACCGGTAAGGAGCTTTTTGCCCATGCTCTGCATCAGGCCAGCGGCCGCAGCGAAAAACCTTTGATTAAAGTAAATTGTGCCGCGATACCGGAATCATTACTGGAAAGCGAGTTTTTCGGGCATGAAAAAGGAGCTTTTACCGGCGCGGTCAAGACCAAATTGGGCAAATTTGAATTAGCCCATGGCGGAACCATCTTTCTGGACGAAATAGGAGACATGGATTTGTCATTACAGGCCAAGCTGCTTAGGGTTCTCCAGGAAAAGGAGATCGAACGGATTGGTGGCACGGAAACCGTTAAAGTTGATGTCAGAGTGGTTGCCGCTACCAACAGGGATTTGCAACAAATGGTCCGGAAAGGCGAGTTCAGGCAAGACCTTTACTACCGTCTGAATGTTGTGGAACTCCATATTCCCCCGTTACGGGAACGTAAAGAAGATTTGGACTTGCTGATTAATCATTTTGTTACTAAGTTTGAGCGGAAGCTGGGCAAAAGAATTAATAGCATTTCACAGGGAGCTTTGGGCCAGCTGGCTGCCTACCATTGGCCCGGTAATGTACGGGAAATGGAGAATGTCCTGGAACGTGCTATTGTATCAATGGATAAAGGCGAAAAAATGATAACCCATTTGCACATCGGCCAGTTGACAGAAAACAAAAGGGGTTTCGATACCCTGGACATCAGTGTAATTGAGTCCATCGAAAACATGGAAAGGCGGCTGATCCAAAAGGCTCTGGATGAATACGGTATCAGCCTGGAAGGGAAAAAGCAAGCGGCTTCGATACTAAAAATTTCGTTGGGGACGTTATATAATAAAATGAAAAGGTATGGTTACTAAATTTACAAACCGTCTTTAGTAATTCCCAATGTTGACATTTTCCGATAAAGAGTTGTCCTGCTTAACCCGAGTTTGCGTGCTGCTTTGGCTTTGTCGCCATTTTCCTCATTAAGGGCTTTGACGATTACTTCCTTTTCAATTTCTTCCATTGTTGCACTGATTGATTCCTTAACTTCAACAACCACTTTGTTTGGAGAAGGCGACAAAAAAAGGTTTTCTCCTATACACTCCCGTATAAGTTCTTTTAAGTAATCGATTTCATTAAGTCTTGTCTGATCAAGCATAATTAAAAAACGCTGAGCTATGCTAATCAGTTCCCGGACATTACCTGGAAAATTGTAAGTCAGTAACGGAGCAACGATTTCCGGGTAAGAAGGCTCCAAACGCGGTAGCAGCTGTGGGTCGATGCTGTTGAGAAAATGCCTCAATAGAACGGGTATATCCTCCATGCGTTGGCGAAGAGGGGGTAGTATAAGTGTCAACACATTCAACCGGAAGTATAAATCAGAACGGAATGTTCTTTTCGATACCGCCAGACCAAGATTTTCATTGGTTGCCGCGATAATTCTTACATTGATGGGAATAACCTTATCGCTGCCAATCCTCATAATCTCACGTTCTTGAATGACGCGCAAAAGCTTTAATTGGAATCCCTGGGAAACCGAACTGATTTCATCAAGAAATATTGTCCCGTTGTGAGCCAACTCAAAAAGCCCTTTTTTCCCTTGCTTCAGCGCACTGGTAAAAGCCCCCTCGTTATATCCAAAGAGTTCGCTTTCCAACAAATTTTCCGGCAGGGCCGAACAGTTAATGGCGACAAAGGGTCCGATATGACGTTTGCTATGATTATGGATGCTCTGGGCAAACATTTCTTTGCCACACCCTGTTTCTCCCTCAATCAGGATGGTAAAATCACTCTCGGCGTATTTTTTGGTCACAGCTATTATTTTTTGAATTGCTTTGCTTTCTCCAATAATTTGGTCGAAAGTGATCTTAGCATGCAATCCTTTTGCATGTGTATTTAATCGAACAGTGTTTTCCAGTTCCTGAATTCGTGTAATATCTTGAAATGTCGTAACAATACCTGTGATTTGATTCTTGACCTTTACAGGAACGTGGTTAATGATTGCCGTTGAATCGCCGAAATGCTCAATAATTCCGTATTCCGGTTCATGAGTATTTTCCACATGTGTTTGCGTAAAGAACCGGGCAAGGCTTTCACCAATAATATTTTCTTGTTTAACCTTTAGAATTTTTACGGCGATTGAATTACAATAGTTAATCACTCCTTGGTCATCTGTCATGATTATGCCTTCATATACAGAATCAAGGATGGTTTTAAATCTATTAGATCGCTCCTCTTCATGGTACTTTGCTTTCACTATTTCTACCGCGCGAAGAATAGCATCATGGATTACTCCCTCCAGGGTATAGATGCTAATCCCTTTCATTCCTTGTTTTTCAACCAATAAAGGTGTCGCTCCAATGACGACCTCGACACCTGTCTTTTTCAGTTCGCCGAATAGTTCTTCCAGATTGTTGTTTTCTGAAAAAGTTGTATGGCTAAGGGTAATCTTGAACAGTTCTTCTAGCATGTGAAGATTATTTGTATCGCCCCCTTCGAGAGGCATTGATGTCACTATCGCCATTTTACGTCCAAACGGCAAACCTTGAACAACGGCGCGAACAATGTCTTCGAAGGTAATCCGGATAGCTATCACAGGAATATGCAGTGAATTTTGAAGTGTTTTTAGGTTGCGCCCGCTTGTGACAATTAGGTCCGCACCGGTACGCTGAAGTCCTAGAGCCATGGCAGGTACCTCGTCTTCTAATCCTGCGTGGGCTGTTATTTTTACACCTTCGATGGCAGGGGTGTTTTCCATGGCAGTGATTAATTCTTCGCGTCCCAAAAAGGCAATATGAATACTCATCATTTCCCCCCAGATTTTTTTGTAAGCTTCAACAGAATAATCGTAATTGCAAACCCCTGTATTTCGATGCAGGGTTTTATGTTTATAAAGTATTCTTTGTCTATTGACCTGTTACCTGCTACAAATACGAAAAACGTCCAGACATGATACACAATTCCCAATAATGTAACACAGGGATATGCCATGTGACGTAAGAAATGCGATAAATAGCCCATTTGATGTTTTGGCACAAAACTTGCATAAATAAAAGTTGCATAGATGTGTTAAATGATTGTAAAAAAGTTATGGGAGGGGTGTTAAAATAAATTATATTAAATGGGTTGGACTTAGTTCGGATAATAGTGATTATTAATAATAACATTTAATTGGGAGGTTAGATTGATGAACATGAAAATGATTGAGATTATGAAGGCTGTAAGAGTCCCCCTTGAAATCAACGCCAAGCCGGGTGACAAGGTGCTTATTATCACCGATACCCGCATTGAGCCGGAAGTATGGACTGCTATGGCTGCCGCTGCTAATGAACTAGGTATTGAACCCAGTGTAGCTATTATGAATCCGCGAATGTCCCATGGATACAATCCAACAACACCAATAGTCAATGCTGCACGAGATCCCGAACTGAATCTGATTATTTATATGACTAGCACTGCGATGGCGCATACCACTTTAAGTGAAGAGATAATTCAGAGTGGAAAGGCGTTTATACTGATGGAAGAAGTAACTACAGACATGCTGCTCCAGGGCGGGCCGGCATATGCAGACTATACAGCCATGGGTATCTTGGGAAATAAAGTGGCCGATCTCTTCACAAAGGGAAGCCGGGTTCGGGTTCAGTCTGACCTAGGTACTGATCTGACAGCTAGCATTATAGGACGCCCCGGGAGGAACGTTGCAGGAAAGGTGCCCATAATGTCGGAAAGTGGCGGGGGTGGTTGTGCTTTCCCTGATGGCGAGGTGCATGTCTGTCCGGTTGAAGGCACAGGTGAGGGTGTAATCGTCTTTGATACTACTGCACATTCAGTTGGTCGTCTAAAGGAACCGATTCGGCTAACGGTTGAGAAAGGGATGGTGACCAAGATAGAGGGTGGCCTTGAGGCAGAAATATGGCGGCAGACTTTTAATAAATATGGAGACCCCAATAGCTACAATTGCCCTGCTGAAATTGCAATTGGCACTAATCCTAATGTCCAAGTCACCGGAAGCATGAGAACTGATAAAAAGCTTTATGGTGCCACTCATATCGGGGTAGGCGACTCAATCGTCATTGGGGGAACATGCAAGGCAAAGCTAAGACTAGAAGGAGTCATCAGGCAACCGAAGATTACAGTCGATGATCAAGTGGTGGCCGAAGGTGGTAAGATATTCGGCAACTAGCGCTTGTAATCAAAATTGAACATTATTAAGGAGGCAGAGTAGAAATGATCATCGACACCCATCAACACTTTTGGCACATCGGGGAAGGAGACGCGAAAGGGCCCGAGGATTACAAGATCAAGGCTATACCGGAAGGAATCACCGGCACGATCCTGCGCTTGCATGAGACGCAATGGTGCCTGGACCTGGCCGCCCAAGAGCCCTTGATCGTCGGCGTATGCGGGGCCATCCAGAGCGGGCCGGATTTCGAGAAGGAACTGGAGAGGTTTTCGGCCAACCCCCTCTTCCGGGGGATCTGCTATTCGGGCCGTGACATCGAGGATGTGGAGAAAGGCAGCCTTCTGTCGGACATGCAACTCCTTGCCGACAAGGACCTCGAACTCGATTTACTGCGTGCCATCCCCACCTTCTTCGGGGGACCCAAGATTATGCAAAGATACAAGGGTACGCCTGCCAGCATGGAGGGGGTGTTCAAGATCGCTGAGCGCGTGCCGAAGCTTCGCATTGTCATCGAACACATCGGCGGCATGGCCATTGACGGGAAGCAGACCACAAAGGAGTGGGAAGCGATCTACAAGCGCCTCGCGGAGTATCCTCAAATCTCCATCAAGGTATCCGGGCTGATGGAGCGCGCGACGACGCGGCCTGAGAACGAGCGGGCCACGGAGCTTCTGAGCTTTTACCGCCCGGCCCTTGATACCCTGTGGGATATCTTCGGTGAGGATCGGCTCTTCTATGCCAGTAACTGGCCGGTTTGTGAGCATGTGGGCGATTTCATCACCAATGGACTCCGGATCGTCCGGCCGTACTTTGCGGAAAAAGGCGATGAGGCATACAACAAGTTCTTCTGGAAGAATTCCAAGAAGGTCTACAAATGGGTCCCGCGCCTGCCCTCTCAACAGTGACCGTAACTCCCGAAACCCAAAGGGGCGTGGCGGCGTTGGCGACTCAGTCATCATTGGGGGAACTTGCAGGGCAAAACTTGATAAAAATCAGGAGGCAATTAGCTGTGGCAAATAACGTAAAAATATATCCTTTCAGGTTGGGGACCGCTTTCCACGATCAGAGCATTGTAACCTATAGATTAGGAATGGGTACAAAAGCGGAAACCGCTTTCGGCTGCTACTATGTAGAGGCTGACGGTAAAAAGATTATGGTTGATACAGGGCCGGCTGGGCCGGAAGATGCTGCTGCTCATAAAGAGGTCGGTCCGCAGGTTGGACCGGAAGATCAGTCATATATCCAATTAGAGAAAGTGACTGGTGTAAAACCGGAAGAAATCGACCTGATTCTACTTACACACCTTCATTGGGATCACGCCTACAATTTGGAGAAATTCCCTAATGCCAAAATTTATGTTTCCCAAAAGGAGTTGGAGTTTGCTCTAAATCCACTCCCTCCCTTTTTTAACTCATACGAGAACTGGCAGGTAGGCCGTGTACCATTTTTCCTTCAGGCTATACCACGAATGGTTCAGATTAGCATGACTGCAACAAAAATAACAGAGCATGTTTCAATGATTCCGGCGCCAGGTCATACCCCCGGCCACATGGTAATCGTGGTAGAAACAAAAAATGGCCCTTATGTGCTTGCCGGTGACGCGATAATCAAGCAGGAGAACATGCAGCCACTGCCGGAGCGGAAACTCCCATTTCGGATGACCGGTCTGTATATGGACTTTCAGGCGCAATGGAAGACAATGGAAACTATAATGACGATTGTTGACTGGGATACCAGCAAAGTCTTAGGACACCACGACCCGGTAGCCTTGTCTAAATATGTTCTTCCTGAGTAAACCAGATTAAGCGGGGGGTGAGCTAATGGGAACACATAGCGAAGTGTTAAAAGTAAAGCAGGTAAGCAAGCGTTTCTTCGGTGTCCCTGCGCTTTCAAGGGTAAGCTTCGATTTACGCGATAGTGAGGTATTAGCAATTGTTGGCGAAAACGGAGCGGGTAAAAGCACCATGATAAAGATTCTCGCCGGGGCATATGAGCTTGATGAGGGCACTATTCAGTTAAATGGGCAAGAATTCAGTCCAAAAGACCCCAGCACTGCCACGAACGCCGGTATCTCCGTTATATACCAGGATCTGCATTTGGTTCCCCAATTATCAGTAGCTGCTAATATCTTTTTACAAAACATCCCTAATCGAAAATTTGCCGGGATATCCTTTATCCAACACAAGGAATTAATTCGAAAAACAAAAGAACTTCTCGACAAGCTTGGTTTTCAGATTGACCCCAAAATCCAGGTAGGGAAGTTAAGCAGGGCGGTAAAACAACAGGTAGAGATAGCAAAGGCACTGGCGACAAAAGCAAAGATAATTATCATGGATGAGCCCACGGCAAGTCTTGAAGCTAAGGAAGTAAAAAAACTCTTTGACATTATTCTGCAGCTTAAGTCAGGGGGTACCAGTGTCATATACGTTTCACACCGACTCGATGAAGTTTTGGGAATTGCTGATAGAATTACAGTGTTTAGGGATGGGCAGGTTGTTGGAACTAAGAGCCGAGGTGAATTGAACGGAAATCAGCTTGTGAAGATGATTGTAGGACGCGAACTTGAATCCATGTATTTTAGGGAGCGCAGCGAGCCCAGACAGGAATTATTTTCAGCAAGTAATGTTAAATCAAATGCTCTTGTGGAACCGATATCCTTTAATGCAAAATATGGGGAAATTGTTGGGTTTACCGGTCTAATCGGTTCGGGATTTGTGGACGTGCTGAAGGGTGTTTGCGGTCAAGAACCATTTAGTGCAGGAAAATTATTGATCGACCAGTCGGAAACACAGATTAGTTCCCCCCATGATGCTATTAATTCCGGTTTAGGCTTCGTACCGGAAGACCGGGTAAACGAAGGCCTATTTATGAATCTTTCAGTGGAGGATAATATTATCATCGGTAGTTTGGAGAAGGTTAGCCGCTGGGGATTTATTTCGCGAAAAAGAAGCCGTAACGTTGTAGAAAATCTGATAGCATCTTTAAAAATTAAGGCGCCTCACCCCGGTACACTTGTAAATACCCTGAGTGGCGGCAATCAGCAAAAAGTAGTCATTGCCCGTTGGTTAGCGAGTGATGCGCGATTATTAGTTCTTCTTGAGCCAACTCATGGAGTTGACATCGGTGCCAAAGTGGAAGTTTACAAGCTATTGAGCGATTTCGCCCGAACCAGGGGAGCGGTCTTGTTCTCTTCCTCAGAGTTACCTGAAGTGATAGGGATTAGTGATCGAATCATTGCCTTACGAAGGGGCAGAGTTGTTGCTGAGATGCCGGCAGTGACAACGAATGAGAATGATTTGTTGGATAAGATTTTTGGACAACATTCATATCAAGAAAATGAGCAGCGAGTGGAGGTGGGTTTATGAGCAGCAAAATGACGTCGGCTCAAAAACAAAATTTATTGGCACAGTCCTTTAACTCCCTTCGAGATCACTTGAAAATTGACTGGAATAAATATTTGGTTCCTGGAATGTTAGTGGCTTTATTTATTGGACTAGCCTTGTTAACCGACAGTTTTTTAACTGTGGGCAACCTTCTTAATGTTAGTCAGCAGATTTCCATTTTGGCAATTGTCTCGGCCGGGATGACCTTCGTAATCATTGGCGGGGGATTTGACCTTTCGGTAGGAGCTATCATCGCTTTAACCGGGTCATTGGCAGCCCTGGTAATGGTTAAATTCGGAATTGTTGCGGGAATTGGAGTCGGACTGCTAGCCGGTACAACTATTGGAATGATTAATGGATCGGTGGTTTGTTTATTAAAAGTAAACCCATTTATCACAACCTTAGGTATGGCTGTTGTTGCCCGCGGTATTGCCTTGGGCATTACCGGGGGAACGGCAGTTCATAATTTGCCAAAAGGTTTTTCGTGGTTAGGCAGTGGCAGGATTTTTAACATACCATTCTCGGGACTAGTGGTGATTATGGTATATATAATTGGCTTAATCGTTCTGCGGAAAACTACAGTTGGCTTAAAGATCTATGCAGTTGGTGGAAACAAAGAAGCGGCACGTCTTTCGGGCATGAAGGCTAATCGGATAAGTATTGCAACTTATGCGATTAGTGGTTTCACCGCTGCACTTGCCGGAATCTTATTGGCGGCCAGGCTGCGGTCGGGTGATCCGACTGCAGGTATGACTATGGAGTTGTTTTCCGTTGCCGCAGTTGTTTTAGGCGGAACGGCCTTAAGAGGTGGGGAAGGCTACCTTAGTCGTACTATAATCGGTGTTTTATTTATTGGTTTTCTGGAAAACGGTCTTAACCTATTGAATGTTCCATATTATTGGCAACAGGTTGCAATTGGTTTGCTTTTTATGATTACGGCGGCATTAGCAATGATTAAGAGCAAATAAGAAAATAAGGGGGAAGTTGACAATGAAAAAAACCCTGCGTAAAATTAAACCGGTGCTTGTATTATCAGTTATATTTATGCTGGCAATTTTATTTTCGGGTTGTGGCAAGTCTCAATCAGAAAGTAAAAACACGGAGAAAACCAACGAGAAAAAAACACTTTCAGTGGGTGTTGTCCTTAGTAGTTCATCAAATCCTTTATACGTTAGCATGAAACAAGGGATCGAGGCAAAAGGTAAAGAACTTGGAGTAGAAACGAAGGTATTCTTTGTCGAAAATAACGATCAATTGCGTCAATCCAACGCAATTCAGGACTTAATCACGTCTAAAGTAGATGCTTTGTTAGTTGCACCTGTCACAATGGAAGGAGCTGTTCCAGCCTACGAAGCCGCTAAGGAAGCCGGAATCCCTATCTTCAGCATTGCTAGAACAATTAGACGTCCGGATCTAGAAACTACTTTTATCGGTATTAATCAGGTCGAGGACGGACGTAAAATAGGCGAGTGGATGGGCAAGAGACTCAACGGCAAAGGTGAAGTTGCCATGTTAAAAGGTGTATCGGGCGCATCTTATGCAATGGACCTGGAAAAAGGTTTTAAGGAAGGTATTGCCAAGTATCCGGATATAAAGATAGTCTCAGAGGTTAACTCCAACTCTACTAAAGAAGAGGGCTTGAAAAGAAGTGAGAACATTCTTACTGCCAACCCCGAACTAGATGGCATTTATGCGGTTAATGACGAAATGGCTTTAGGTGCGATCCAAGCAGCGGAATCCGCCGGGCGGTTAAATAAGTTAATAATTACCGGTTACGGCGGCACTCCACCTGGTCTTGATGCCGTTAAAGAAGGTAAGATGACAGCAACAGTCGCTAATAGACCCATGGGTTGGGGAGCTTTGGGTATTCAGACTGTTAACGATGTCCTTAACGGCAAAACTGTTTCCAACCCAGTTGCATATGATTCAATTTTAGTAGACCAGGAAATCCTTAAAAATACAAAACCGGAGGATTTGAAATAGACAGATTCATAATCAAAAATATAACCTCCTATGGTAGTTTCATACTACCATAGGAGTCTGATTTTTTTTGTGTTTGCTTTATCTGACGCATTTTCAGCAGCGGGTTTATTGCAAAAGAGGGGGAATTGCCATGGCAAAGGTAAATGTGGCCATTGTTGGGGCAGGATCCGGCGGGACCACGATTTATAGGATGCTTCGGGANGGGACGTTATATAATAAAATGAAAAGGTATGGTTACTAAGAAAATTACAAAAATTGAAACTATCTCTTACAAAAATTAAAACCCCTTATGGTTGTAAGGGGTTTTTTATTTTATTACGAAAATATTTTGAAAAATTAAAATACCTCGTACCTATTAAAAGGCCTGAGAGTCTTTAATTACAGTCGTTTAACTTTTGGCATCAATATTGCATTAACATTTTGCTAAAAGGGGGGGCAACATGAAAATCATTTACTACGATGACATTATCAATGTAGTTAGCGGTCTGTGCCAGGAGGCCAATTATTACCTGGGCGAAGATGTACTGGAGGCTTTCAAAAAAAATCTAAAAAAAGAAAAATCTCCACTGGGCGCAGAAATTCTCGGACAATTAATTGAAAACGCTGAAATTTCCCGGCAAGAGCGAATGCCGATGTGCCAGGATACCGGGTTTGCGGTTTTTTTCGTGGAGGTGGGCCAGGAGCTGCAAATTACAGGTGGCCTGTTGGATGATGCTATTAATGACGGGGTCCGCCGGGGTTATACGGATGGATATCTTCGGAAATCCATTGTCAACCATCCCTTGGAGCGCAAAAACACGGGTGATAATACACCTGCCATAATTTACACATCACTTGTAACAGGTGACAAACTGAAAATAACCATTGCGCCCAAAGGCGGCGGCAGTGAAAACATGAGTGCCGTTAAAATGCTCAAGCCTGCCCAGGGCGTAGAAGGAGTTAAAGATTTTGTCATCGAGACCGTGAGTAATGCCGGGGCTAATCCCTGCCCGCCCATTGTAGTTGGCGTGGGGATCGGAGGGACCATGGAAAAAGCCGCCCTCCTGGCCAAGCAGGCATTACTCAGGCCGTTGAATGAACGGCACCCGGACCCTAATACAGCAGCTTTGGAATCGGAACTGCTGGAAAAAATCAATCAGCTGGGTATCGGCCCACAGGGTCTTGGCGGCTCTACCACTGCGCTGGCCGTAAATATTGAGGTCTTTCCCGCACATATTGCCAGCCTGCCGGTGGCTGTAAATATCAACTGCCATGCGACGCGGCATAAAACCATTACTTTATAGGAAGGAGAGGCACCAATGGCTGAATACACGATTTCAACACCTTTAACCGATGATATTGTTGAAAAATTGCGGGCTGGGGACAAGATAAGCATCAATGGTGTTGTCTTAACGGGAAGGGATGCGGCCCATAAGAAACTCTTTGAACTGATAAAAGCAGGGCAAGAACTGCCTGTTGATTTAAAAGACCAGATAATTTACTATGTCGGTCCCTCGCCGGCCAGACCAGGGCAGATTATTGGGTCAGCCGGACCGACTACCAGCGGGCGGATGGATGCTTATACCCCGGCCCTCTTAAATCTGGGTCTTAAGGGTATGATCGGCAAGGGTTTGCGTTCACCGGCAGTGCTGGATTCCCTGAAGAAAAACAAAGCGGTATATTTTGCCGCCACCGGCGGGGCCGCTGCCCTAATTTCCAAACGGATTATCAAATCGGAAGTCATCGCCTATCCCGAATTGGGTCCCGAGGCCATCCACCGCCTGGAAGTTGCCAACTTCCCGGTAATCGTTGTGAATGATATCTACGGCGGAGACCTCTATCAACAGGGCCGTGAACTATATCAACTCAGGTAAAGGGGGAGATAAAATGCTGCAAAAGCACGATTTCTTGCTGAGAAAAATTCATTCCTTAAGCGGAATTATTCCTATCGGACTATTCCTCATTGAACATCTGATAACCAATTCTTTCGCCCTTAGCGGTGCCGGGGTATATAACGAAAAGATCGCCATATTTCAAGAGATTCCCTTTTTAGTCGGGGTTGAAATTATCTTTATCGCCATTCCCCTGCTCTTTCATAGTTTGCTTGGCTTATATTTCGTCTATCTGGCGGAAAATAATGTGCTGGAATATAAATATTTTCGGAATTACATGTTCTATCTACAGCGGATCACTGCAATTATAGCCTTTATCTTTATAGCCTACCATGCTTATACTGTCAGAATAGGGCGGGCCTTTGCCGGTACTGAAATTTCTTACGAGTTTATGAATAATATCTTAAGCCAACCCTTATTCTTCGCCTTGTATTTCATAGGTTTACTGGCCGCCGTATTGCATTTCACTAACGGAATTTATACCTTGGCTATTAGCTGGGGGATTACTATCGGCCCAAGCTCACAAAAAAAATTGCAGACAATTTGTTCAGCACTATTTGTAATCCTGACCGCCGTTGGCATAGTGGGTATGATTGGCTTGGCGGCATAACAAAGGAGGCATTAAAAGATGGCGAATAAAATAATCGTTATCGGTGGCGGATTAGCCGGCCTGATGGCTACAATCAAAGCAGCAGAGGCGGGAATTGAGGTAGACACATTTTCTGTGGTGCCCTTTAAACGATCCCATTCCCTCTGTGCTCAGGGTGGCATCAATGCGGCTCTGAACACCAAAGGCGAAAGCGACACCGTACAGCAGCATTTTGAAGATACCATTGTCGGAGGAGATTTTCTGGCCAACCAGACCCCGGTTAAAGGGATGGTGGAAGCCGCTCCGGGCCTGATTCATGCTTTTGACAGGATGGGGGTTATGTTTAACCGGACTCCGGAAGGCTTGCTTGATTTACGTCTTTTCGGTGGGGTTAAGAACCGGCGGACGGCTTTTGCCGGGGCTACTACAGGCCAACAGCTTTTATACGCCCTGGATGAACAGGTGAGAAAATGGGTTGCTTTGGGTAAGGTTAAAGAATACATAGGCTGGGAGTTCCTGTCGGCGGTAATTGATGATGAAGGCATCTGCCGGGGGATTGTCGCCCAGGAATTAAACTCCATGGAAATACACACCTTCCGGGCAGATGCTGTAATCCTGGCCACAGGCGGGGGTGGGATGATTTACGGCAAGAGCACTAATTCCGTTATCTGCAATGGCAGCGCGGCCGGTGCTGTCTACCGGCAGGGTGTACCCTTCGCCAACGGCGAGTTTATCCAGTTCCACCCCACTGCCATGCTGGGTGACGATAAGCTTAGGTTGATGTCAGAAGCATCCCGGGGTGAAGGCGGGCGGATTTGGACCTATAAAGACGGGCAGCCCTGGTATTTCCTGGAGGAATGGTATCCGGCGTATGGCAACCTGGTACCGCGGGATATAGCTTCCCGGGCCATTTATAAAGTATGTGTGGAAATGGGCCTCGGTGTGGAAGGGAAAAACCAGGTCTACCTTGACCTGACCCATAAAGACCCGGAATTCTTAGAATCACGATTAGGCGGTATCCTGGAAATTTACCGGAACTTCTATGGTGAAGAGCCGACCAAGGTTCCGATGAAGATATTCCCGGCTCCCCATTATTTTATGGGCGGCCTGTATGTTGACTGGAACCACATGACAGTGATTCCCGGGCTGTTCGCCGCCGGGGAGTGTGACTATATGTACCATGGGGCTAACCGTCTGGGGGCCAACTCCCTGTTATCGGCAGCATACAGCGGGTTCATATGTGGGCCAAATGCGGTGAAATACATCAAAGGTTTGAATAAATCGGCTGCCGATGTCCCGCAAAGCGTTTTTGACCGTGAACTGCACAGGGAAATTGCTGCCAACGAAGCTATTTATCGTATGGATGGCACAGAAAACCCATATTTGCTGCATGAGGAACTGGGTGAAATAATGATTAATGATGTAGGCGTAGTCCGTTATGACAGTAACATCAAACGGGGTGATGCCAAAATACAGGATCTCATGGCCCGTTATCAAAAAATCAATGTTCATGATGCCAGCAAGTGGTCAAATGATGTAGTGACATTTACCCGCCAGTTATCGAATATGCTCGAATTAGCCAGGGTTATAGCTCTGGGTGCGTTAAACCGTAATGAAAGCAGGGGGTCTCATTATAAGCCGGACTATCCGGAACGCAATGATAATGAATGGCTTAAAACCACCAAAGCATATTGGACCGCAGCCGGGCCCAGGTTTGAATATGAAGATGTTGATATTTCCCATATTCAGCCCAGGGCCAGGAAATATGATTAACAGGGGGGATAAGTGAATGCCGGAATTCATACATCTTAGAATAAGAAGACAAGCCGATCCCAAAGAACATCCACGGTGGGAAGAATTTAAACTGTCATATAAACCAAACATGAACGTAGTTTCGGTTTTAATGGAAATTCGCAAAAACCCTGTTAACGTGCAGGGACACAAAACCACACCTGTTGTATGGGACTGCAGCTGTCTGGAGCAGGTCTGTGGCGCATGCACCATGGTCATTAACGGCAAAGTCAGACAGGCGTGCAGTGCTCTGATTGATCAAATGGATCAGTCTATAATTACGTTGGAACCATTAAGTAAATTCCCCGTGGTTAAAGACCTGAAAGTTGATCGCAGCATCCTTTTTGAACACCTCAAAAAGGTTAAAGCCTGGATCAAAATCGACGGGACCTTTGACTTGGGTCCCGGCCCGCGGGTTCCCGAAAAGAAAAGGCGCTGGATGTATGATATTTCCCGCTGTATGACCTGTGGCTGCTGTTATCAGGCTTGTCCAAACTTCAATGCCAAAAGTAGCTTCATTGGCCCGGCACCATTGGCCCAGGTGCTACGGTTTAACAGTCATCCCACAGGTGCTTTAAGCAAAGAAGAGCGCCTGGAATCTATTATGGGTTACGGTGGGATTGCCGATTGCGGGAATGCCCAGAACTGCGTGGAAGCATGTCCTAAAAATATTCCATTAACTACTTCCATCGCCAGGCTAAACAGGGACACAACCATGCAGGGGATTAGAAATTGGTTTACCAAATAGGGAGGTCGAGTAAAAAATGAATGACCTTAAAGAAAGAGCCATACAACTTCATAAAGACCTGGCAGGAAAAATAGAGATTACCAGTAAAGTGGAAGTTGACAGTATGGAAGCCCTGAGCCTGGCCTACACGCCTGGGGTGGCAGAACCCTGTAAGATAATTGCTGAAAATCCCCAGGCAGTCTATGACTACACGGCCCGGGGCAACATGGTGGCCGTGGTTTCAGACGGTACGGCGGTTTTGGGTCTGGGTGATATTGGGCCTATGGCGGCAATGCCGGTGATGGAAGGCAAGTGTGTACTTTTTAAAAAGTTTGCCGGGGTTGATGCTTTTCCATTATGTATAAATTCTAAAGATGTTAATGAGATCGTCCGGCTGGTAAAGGCACTGGAGCCTACATTTGGCGGTATCAATCTGGAGGACATATCCGCTCCCAGATGTTTTGAAATTGAATCACGGCTGAAGCAGGAAACCAATATCCCGATTTTTCATGATGACCAGCATGGCACGGCGATAGTCGTTTTGGCCGCTTTACTTAACGCCTTGAAGGTGGTGGATAAAAAACCGGAAGAGGTTAAGCTGGTTCTGAACGGGGCCGGTTCAGCCGGGATAGCCATTGCCAAGCTCTTGCTCAAAGCGGGTCTGCAGAACATTGTTTTGGTAGACCGTTTTGGCATAATCTGTGAAGGTGAAAGCTGGATGAACCCTGCTCAGACTGAAATATCATTCTTTACCAACCGGGAAAAAATAAAAGGTAGTTTGGCAGATGCCATTGCCGGTGCTGATGTGTTTATCGGAGTTTCCGCGCCGGGGGTATTGACGCAGGGAATGGTAAGGTCTATGAATGTTCGGGCAGTGGTCTTTGCCATGGCCAACCCGGTCCCGGAAATCTATCCCGAGGAAGCCCTGGCCGCAGGCGCTGCAGTAGTGGGCAGCGGGCGTTCCGATTGCCCTAATCAGGTCAATAATGTGCTGGCTTTTCCCGGTATTTTCAGGGGAGCCCTTGACGTCCGGGCCACAGACATTAATGAGGAAATGAAGGTTGCTGCTGCGCATGCCATAGCCGGATTGATTGCAGATGATGAAAGAAGTCCACAATATATCATACCCAAGGCCTTTGACCCACGTGTCGCCATTGAGGTAGCCGGTGCTGTGGCCAGGGCGGCCATAGAATCCGGTGTGGCCACAATTAAAACCCCCGGAACACCAGATCTAATCAAAGAAAAAACCCGTAAATTAATTGGAAAATAATTCAATATTTTGGTCAGCGGAATAGATACCAGTGGACTAACGGTCACGGAATGGGGATTAAACATACCGGCGACCGTTTTTTTTTTGCAAAAAGTGAACTCGTTCTGCTAAAGCAGAACATCGGGGCTTCAGTGAAAAAATTGAAATCCTGGCCATTGAGCTTTACCATAAACAGGTGTTCAGCGAAGATACCAGTGAATTCAAAGGAAATGACGATAAACCCTGGGAAGACCTTGGTGAAGAACTGAAGGCATCCCTGCGTGATCAGGTTAAGAACATTCCCAACGCCTTACGAAAGATAAATTATGATGTTATATCAGTGAAAGAAAAACCTGAGCCAATAGAGTTCACTCAAAAAGAATTGAACATTATAGCCGCCTTTGAACACAAACGGTGGTCCTTTCACAGAGGAAGACCGGCTGGAAATACGGTGATGTCAAGGATGCCTGGTCTAAAATGCATCCTTTGCTAAGACCCTGGGAAAGTTTGCCTGGTGATGCGCAGGACAGCATCATTGAAAATGTTAAAACCTGGCCGGATGTATTGGCAAATTCAAGCTTTAAGATAGAACGGCTGAAGTTTCTGTGCTATTGTGAGGCCCAGATGTTGGATGCGGAATAAAAACAGCCTTTTAACCGGGAAAAAATGCAATTTAGGGAAAAATAGTGCTGCAAAAATTACCAGGGAGCTATAATTAAAGTAAATTAACAGTAAGGGGGAACAGGCATGCCTCCAGGTCTTAGTGAACTGGTATCAAATTCGGATCGACTCCACGAAGTCATTGAGGAAGTCATTAATTTGGTTACTCGCTTGCTTGATTCGGAAATGGCAGGTGTCATGCTGTACAACGAGGAAACTGATGAACTTGTGCTGCAAAAGCCGGCCTTCCGCCTTACTGATGAAGGGGTTAATTTGTATCGGGTGCCCTTAAAAGGCGGGGGGAATGCTGTTCAGGTCTACACCACGGGGCAGCCGTATATTACTAGCGACTCCCGGAATGATTCCCGCTTTTTACAAAGGTTTGTAATGCTGGTAGGGGCAAAGGCTGCTATCACAGTTCCCCTAAAAGTGAAAAATCGGCGGATTGGTGTTCTTCATGTAAACAATAAAAGAAATGGTGAATATAATCAACAAGACCTGAAGATATTGACTTTTCTTGCTTCCCATCTTGCCCTGTCTATTGAAAACACCATCCTCTATGAAAAAAAACGAAAACAGGCCGAAGAATTGGCTGAGCTTAACAAAAAGCTGCGGAACCATCAACTGGAGTTGGAAAAGTTAATTCGCAATCACAATTTGTTATTGCGGCGTGTTCTTAATGAAGAAGGAATAGCCGCTTTGGTGAAGACCTTAGCAAATACAGTTAAACTACCGGTGATAGTGGAAGACAGATATTTTAATCTTATTACATCTTCCTGTCCGGGTGAAAAGCAAATCTCTAGTGGGGAATTATTAAAACAACAGGGCAAGCTTAGCCTGATTAAACCAAATAAAGTGATTAAAAGCGGCATATATGTAAAAAACGGACGAGAAAAGTACAGGGTAGTATCTCCCATTGGTGATACCCATATGATCCTGGGGTACATGTCTTTAGAAATAGATAGTAAAGATAACATTGATAATTCAAAGATAGTTGCTTTTGAGCAGGGGGTTGTAGCCATTGCCCTGGAGATGATGAAAGGTCAAATAAAAAATGAAGTTGTAGCGCAGTTCAGAGAAGAATTTTTAAAGGATCTTTTTTCCGGGGACACAGGGAAAATACAACATATTCTGCATCGGGCCGATTTGCTGAGATACGATCTCAGCAAAAAAAGCCGTGTAGCTGTAATTTGTCTAAAAAATTTCACGGGCTGGGATGAAACTCCCAAACCGGACCTGCGGCCTTTAATATTGGCTGTTCAGAATTCATTCCCGGGATGTTTCCTGGTTGGGCATGGAGACAGGCTTGAAGCGCTTTTACCGGTGGCCCCCAGCATGAGCAGGGACATCCTGACGCAAAAGCTGAATGAAATCTGTCGCCTGGAACAGCAATTCTATCCCAAAATAAATATATCGGTTGGGGTCGGATGTGAATGTAAGGTCTTGCAGGATTACCCCAAATCCTACCAACAGTCAAAAAAGGCGTTGGAAATCGGGGAAGCTTTGGAGAATTCCGGTGGCGTCATCTATTACGACCATTTAGGCGTTTATAGCTTGCTTTTTGAAATCAATGATTCAGCTTTGCTGAAAGAATTCGTTGAAGCCAGGATTGGCCCATTGTTGGATTATGATCACAAAAAAGACTCTTCCCTGGTGATTACCCTGGAAAAATACCTAAAATGCAGAGGCAGTATCAAAGAGACGGCGAGCCTTTTATATGTCCATGTGGGCACTGTTAAATACCGTCTAACCAGGATTAAGGAGCTTTTAACCTTTGATTTGGATAGAGATGAAAATCATTTTGATCTGCAATTGGCTCTCTACGCGCTGCGGATACTGGAAAAAGGCTCCCAAGGCCTGAGCCCAGCCAAGACAAATAATATGTTAGTTTCAGGGCAGTAGATAGAATATCTACTGCCTTTTTAACTTCTCATGAAAACACGCTTTTTAGTTTGGCTTGCCAAGACAAAATCCCCTCTTATTTTTAATCATCGGAGACAAAGAATTTTAACCTGTCTTAAGATAAAATTTAAAAAAGTCATTTAATAAGGGGGGGGAAACAAACCATGGCCAGAAAAGTGATTATTACTGCTGCGTTGACAGGCGCATTTCAAGGCAAGGAAGCGAACCCTAATTTGCCGGAACAGCCGCATGAAATAGCACAGGCGGCTTATGACGCCTACAATGCAGGCGCTGCTATTGTGCATCTTCATGCACGAGATAAGAATGGGGCCTCATCTGATGATCCGAAGATTTTTAGTGAAATAAATACCTTGGTCAGAGCGAAAAGTCCTATCATTATTCAGAACTCTACAGCACCGGCTACACGCGAGGGTTCTGTTGCGGAGAATGGCATCCGGCTCTTGACAGAAACAGAAGTTTTACCTGAAATGGCCTCCCTTGACTGTTCACTGATGTGCACAAAATGGAGGAATCTAAATTTTATTTACGAGTGGACCAGGGATTTTCTGCTGAACACTGCCAGGCTGATGCTTGACAAAAACATTAAACCCGAATTGGAGATTTTCAACCCAACATCAGTTGAGGATGTTTTTAATGTTTTAAAGCCGGCCGGAGTGCTCAAAGACCCTATCTCTATGAGTTTTGTGATGGGTATGGACTCTATCAGCCAGGGTGCCATGGAGTTTTCTGTAGACAATTTAGTTCACTTGATTAATAAAGTGCCCAAAGGTACTCTATATTCTGCCCTGGCAATAGGCAAACATCAGTTACCGGGAACTGTCATGGCTATGCTGATGGGTGGCAATGTCCGTGTTGGCTTTGAAGACAACCTCTACTACAGAAAGGGAGAATTAGCCAAGAGCAATGCCCAATTGGTTGAACGGATTGCAAAAATGGCCATAGAATTTGGCCTGGAGGTTGCTACACCGGACGAGGCGAGAGAAATCTTGGGGATTCCGTCCTTAAAGAAATAACTGATTTGTATTGGCCGAAACCTCTTAGCACTTGTAATAAGTGACGGGTATACGATTGGAGAGAATTCACATGAAAAAATTACTTTGGGAGCCTTCTGAACACCTGAAGAATGAAGCTAATATTACCCGCTTCATTCTTCAGGTGAACAAAAAGTTCGGTCTGCAGATTGCTTCCTATTCACAGCTTTACAAATGGTCAATCGAAAGCCTTGCAGACTTTTGGGCAGCTGTCTGGGATTTTGCCGAAATCAAAGCCTCCAGGAAGTATGACTCGGTAGTTGAAGATATTTCTAAATTCCCTGGTACCAAATGGTTCCCCGGGGCAAGATTAAACTTTGCCGAAAATCTCTTAAGGTACAGGGATGACCAAAAAGCCTTTATTTTTAAAGGAGAAACGCAAAAAACAGCATCTCTGACCTACGCTGAATTATATGATAAGGTGGCCAGGCTGGCGAAGTCACTGCGGGAACTTGGCGTCACGCCGAGGGATAGGGTGGCCGGCTATATGCCTAACATGATGGAAACAGCAATCGCAATGCTTGCGACTACCAGTATCGGTGCAGTATGGTCATCTTGTGCAACCGATATTGGTCCCCAGGCCGTGCTAGACCGGCTCGGGCAGGTCGAACCCACGGTGTTGTTCACAGTTAACGGCTATTATTACAAAGGGAAGGCATTTAATTCCCTTGATAATGTGGCGGAAATCGTCTGCGGTCTTCCCACGCTAAAAAAGGTGGTAATTGCCACATATACTGAAGATCTGCCGCCCCTCACCGCAATTCCCAATGGCGTGTATTTTGAGGAATTTCTGGCTAAAGAAGACAATCTCGAAGTTAAGTTTGAACAGCTTCCCTTTGATCATCCGGTCTATATCATGTTTTCTTCCGGCACAACCGGCAAGCCCAAGTGTATGGTCCAGGGAGCAGGCGGTGTGTTGATCAATCACCTGAAAGAGCTTATCCTGCATACCAATTTAAAACGCGAAGATACCATATTCTACATAACAACCTGCAGCTGGATGATGTGGAACTGGCTGATAGGTTCCCTTGGAGTAGGTGCCACAATTCTATTATATGATGGGAACCCCGGCTATCCTGACACGGGTGCGATGTGGCGGTTGATCGAAAAGGAAAAAGTCACTTATTTTGGTACCAGTGCCAGCTACATTGACTACCTACGGAGTGAAAAAGCAAGTCCGGGAAGAGACTATGACCTCTCCCACCTGAAGGAATTTTACAGACCGGATCAGCGTTGTCACCTGAAGGTATGGCATATGTTTACCAGGATATCAAGGAAGATCTTCATTTTAACTCTATTGCAGGTGGGACGGACATCAACGGCTGCTTTGTGGCCGGTAATCCGATAAGCCCGGTGTACATGGGTGAACTGCAGGCCCCAGCCCTTGGAATGAAGGTAAAGGCTTATGACGACACTGGCAAAGCAATCTACGACCAACAGGGTGAACTGGTTTGTGAACTTCCGGCACCAAGCATGCCCCTTTATTTCTGGAACGACCCTGATGGGGAAAAGTACAAAAACGCCTACTTTAGTAATTATCCCGGTGTGTGGCGGCATGGTGATTACATTATCGTGCACAGCGATACCGGTGGAATTACCTTCTACGGCCGCTCCGATGCCGTATTAAAACCATCCGGTGTGCGTATCGGGACCGCAGAAATCTATAATCAATTTGAAACACTGCCGGAAATTGCTGATAGTCTCGCTATCGGACAGAATTGGGAAAATGACCAGCGGATTATCCTTTTTGTAAAAATGGCTGCCGGATGCAGCTTAACAGATGAAGTGAAAACAAAAATTAAGAAGACACTGAGAGACAATGCTTCTCCACGGCACGTTCCTGCGCTGATTATAGAGGTCCCGGATATTCCTTATACTCTCAACATGAAGAAGGTTGAGAGCGCGGTGACAAACATAGTGAACGGGAGACTGGTAACCAACCGCGATGCTTTAGGCAATCCTGAATCCCTTGACTACTATCAAGAGCTTATGACTGGCAGAACCTTAAAGTAATTGAGACAGCACAAAAAAATTCTACCTGCCTTGAGATAAAGTTCAACTAAACCGCAGGTGGAGTTACCCACTCCACCTGCAGTTTAGTTGAACCTAGCAGGGGCTTAGCGCCACTTATCGCCCGCTGCTGAAGCGGGAGTCTTAGTGGCGATTAGCCATCGGAAAAATATAAAATCACGCTGACAACAAGTTGGAGGTGAGAAGATTCGTATTGTTTGCGTGATTATTAGTGAACAAGGCAGGGTGATTTATAACGAAAGGAGGAGCCATTTTGAAATTTACGATTGATGTGGACTGCGGGGGAACCTTCACTGACGCTTTTGTCAGTCAAGGTAATGAATTTGATATGGTTAAGGTAAGCACAACCCCCCATGACCTAACGGTCTGCTTTTGGGAAATTATCGAAGAATCAGCCCGCAGAAATGGTCTGAGTGCAGCAGAATTGTTGAGTCAAACCGAATTGGTCCGTTTTTCTACTACCACCGGGACGAACACTTTAATTCAAAAGAATGGCCCCAGGATAGGACTCATTGTCACGGAAGGAAATTCTGCAAACCTGTACCAGACAGAAAATGAACTACAAAAACTATTGGGTTTCATTGACCCCGAAATGGTAGCTGAAATCAAGGAAGGGGTTGATACTGAGGGTAATGTATTGGGTCAACCGGAGCCATCCGAGGTCCTTGAAAAGGTTGAGGGTCTCTTAGACAGCGGTGCCCGATATATTGTTGTCTGCCTGCAAAATGCAGCCAAAAACCCGATCAACGAAATAGTGTTGAAAAAGATTCTTGAATCCGAATACCCTAAGCATTATCTTGGAGCTATCCCGGCGTTGTTATCGAGCAAGGCCAGCACAGCATCCAATGATGGAGAGCGCCTGGTGACATCAGTGCTAAACGCCTATATCCATCCGGATATGCTGAGATTCTTGTATAAAGCCGACGAAATGCTGCGCCAGCAGCAATTTCGCCATCCTTTGTTAGTAGGACACGCCAGCGGCGGTGCGGCCCGGGTAGCCAAAACCAAAGCACTGCAGACTTACAATTCAGGCCCGGCAGCGGGTATGTTGGGTGCTGTAAAGGTAGCCCATGATTATCACCTTGATTATCTGGTTACTGCCGACATGGGCGGGACCAGCCTGGACATGGGATTGGTCAAGCACGGTAAACCAATCTTTACAATGCATTCAGATGTAGTTGGACTACAGAGCCAGCTGCTGGCCATTGAAGTGGAAACATTTGGTGCAGGGGGTGGTTCCATTGCCACGATCCTGCCAAGCCGGACCGGCGTTCAGGTAGGTCCCCGCAGTGCGGGCTCAGCACCCGGACCTGCAGCCTTCGGCCTGGGTGGCACTGAGCCAACTGTGACCGATGCCAACGTGGTTCTGGGCATAGTAAATCCGGATTGGTTCCTGGGGGGCCGGATGAAGCTCAGCCGGGAAAAAGCGGCCCAGGCCATTGAGAGCCGCCTGGCGAAAAGCATGAATATTACTGTAGAAGAAGCAGCATGGAAAATAAAAGTCCAAGTGGAAGAAGACATCGGTACTCAATTAAGAGACTTCTTGCTGCGCAAAGGTGTCGAGCCAGGTAGTTCTACCATTCTGGCTTACGGTGGGGCAGGACCTATGCATTGCTGCGGTTTTGCCGATGTAGCGGGAGTGAAAAAAATCCTGATTTACCCCTTTTCCCCTGTATTTAGCGCTTATGGATTGTCTACGGCAGATATCGTGCATATCTATGAAAGGATCAATAATACCGAATTTGGACTTGATTCCGAGACCTTAGCCCAAGATTTGGCAGAGATGCAGCAGATAGCATTCCGCGATATGCGCGGGGAAGGCGTACCGGCCGATAGTGTTGCATTTGAGTTAGAACTGTATATGTCTGACGGAACCTGGCATTCGACAGGTATAAATTTGAGCAATCCCGCTGATTTATCCGAGCAGTGCAAAAAAGCTGCTGCCTCAGTCGGTTCTAACAAAGTGGAATATTTGATCCTGCGGGCCAGCAGTCCGGTTTCCCATTGGCCGGGCAACGAGTCTCCGCTGAATGGGACTGATCCTGTTAACGCATTTAAGCAGAAACGGGAAATTTTCTCGAACGGGTCATGGACAGCAATGCCGGTCTTTGAAAGGGAAAAGCTGGAGCCAGGCAACATAATCCAGGGCCCTGCCATCGTGGAGGCCTCAGACACCACATATGTATTACCCGAAGAATGGGTTCTGACCGTAGATAAACGCCAAACCTGCATTCTGGAAAGGAAGTGAGGATTTTGAAAAAGCGTATCACTGAGTACCTTGATATAGACCTTGATACGGAAATGTGGCATTGCAACCGATGTGGTGAGGTTCTTACTTCTGCCCGAAATAATTATAAAGAAGGGTGTTTAGTCCATGAGCGGGATCCTCGCGAGATTCATAACCCTGTGGTTACCGGATATGAATTTTCCTTTGCGCCAGACCCAAACTGGTGCAGAATTGTGGAGTTCTATTGCCCTCATTGCGGAACCATGGTTGAGGTGGAGTATCTGCCGCCTGGGCATCCCCTCACATATGACATTGAACCGGACATCGACGGTCTTAAAAAAGCGGGCGAGAAGGAAAGGAGGAATGTTTAATGCCAGTAAGTATTGATATTGATATCGGAGGTACCTTTACAGATTGTTACGTAGTATATGGAGATCAATTTATCACCAACAAAGCCCCGACAACCCACTATAACCTGTCTGTTGGATTCATTCAGGCCATTAAAGGTGTTGCCGATAAACTTGATATTGATTACGAAGAACTTCTGGAAGAAGCCGAGGCAATCCGGTATTCCACCACAACTGCTTTGAATGCCTTGATTGAGCGTAAGGGTCCTAAACTGGGGCTTATTACTACTGCCGGATTTGAAGATACCATCCTAATTGGTAAAGGAAGTCAATGGGCCCACGGGATACCCCTGGCGGATCAGAAAAACATTGCTGCCATCGCCAAACCGGAGCCGCTGATTCCCAGAGAAATGACCGTAGGCTTACGGGAACGGATAGATTGCTTTGGAAATGTCGTTATTCCATTAACCAAAGAAGACATTTTGGAGAAAATTCAATATCTGGTTGACAATGGCTGTCAGGGTTTTGTGGTATCCCTTTTGTGGTCCTTTAGCAATCCTGAACATGAGCAAATGGTCAGGCAGGTAATTGAAGAGGAATATCCTGATCATTACCTGGGCCGCATGCCGGTAATCCTATCCAGCGAAGTAAGTCCGAAACTGGGTGAGTATCCCCGGACAATGACCGCTATCCTTTCAACCTACCTGCAGGGCAGCATGCGGGACCATCTTACAGTACTTGGTCAGGAGCTGAGGGACAACGGCTACAAAAAGCCTATACTATTGGTCCATAGCACGGGTGGGATGGCTAAAATCTCCCGCACGATGGCGGTTAATACCTGTAATGCCGGACCGGTGGCCGGCCTGTTTGGCGGCATCCACTTAGCGAAGCTCTACGGTCTGGAAAATGTGGCTGTTACGGACATGGGGGGAACAAGTTTTGATATTGGCCTGGTAGTTAAAGGCGGGATTCCCTTTTATCAATTCAACCCAACTATTGACCGCTGGCAGGTCAACACTTCTAGTATCGAAACAAAATCCATTGGGGCCGGAGGGGGCTCTATTGCCTGGATCAGACCTGATTTCGGCACCATGGAAGTCGGGCCGCGCAGCGCCGGATCAATGCCGGGACCGGCTTGTTATGACCGAGGCGGGACTGAACCTACTGTAACTGATGCCGATTTGGTCCTCGGTTACCTCAACCCGGACTATTATTTAGGGGGCCGGATGCGGTTAAACAGGGAAAAGGCCGTCCAGGCCATCAAAAGCAAACTGGCTGATCCATTGGGCATTACAGTTGAGGAAGCGGCCCTGCGTCTCTGCCGGATAGTTGATGGGCATATGGGTAATGAAACTTTTAAAGAAACTGCTCTAAAAGGCTATGACCCGAGAGAGTTTGTGATTTTTGCCCTGGGCGGGGCCGGTGCAACCCATTGCGCGGGCTTTGGCAGGTACTTAGATGCGCAAAAGATATATATCCCCACTACGGGATCGGTATTCTGTGCCTTTGGTTCATCGGCCATGGATATTGTTCATGTTTATGAAGCCTATAAACACCTGGTGCTGCAGGAACCCAACGGAGGGGCTTATTTATCCGATTACCACTCCTTTAACGAGGTCGTTGAAAGGCTTAAGAATATGAGCGCCAGGGACTTATTGGCCGAAGGTTTTGGGCAGAAGGATATTGTGTACTCATTGGAGTTGGAAATGAAATATGGCACCCAATTGCATACCACCCGTTTTACTTCACCTAAGCTCCAAATAAGCAGCGAGGACGACGTTAAAGCAATAATCTCCGGCTTCAACACAGCTTATGGAGAACTGTACGATCCTATCGGCGCCTTCCCCCAAGGTGGCATGGAAATTGAAACTTTCATTCTGAAGGCTGTTGTGCCCAAAAGCCCATCAGTTCTGCCGACGTTTTCCTATGAAGGAACAGACCCGAGTTTGGCCCTTAAAGGCTATCGGCTTATTTATTGGGATGATAACGCAGGATTTCAGAAAACGGCCATTTATGACCGGGAAGCACTGCGCTGCGGAAACGAGGTAAATGGTCCTGCTGTTGTGGAGGGTCAGGATTGCACTATTGTTGTGCCTGAGGATTATTTGTACAAGGTTGATCAGTACCTTAACGGTGTCATGGAAAGAATAAAATAGGGAGGGAAGGCTCATGGCGCGAAAAATTGATATTGGTGAAAAGTGGAAGCCTGAAAAGGCGACCGCCCGGCAAATAGAATGCATGCAAAAAGTAGAAGCCGCCGATTTTGAAATCTACAGCCGGAAGCTGGAACTCATTTGTGCGGAAGCACGGGAGATTTTTGCTAAGATGGGCTCTGCCCAGATGCTGCAATCAGGGGATTTGGCAGTAGGTATTTATACGGCTGAAGGTGACTTGGCATCTTGTGTAATCGGAGTTTACCTGCACTTGATTACTGGTCAAATACCAATTAAATATGTGCTGGAAAAATATAGCCTGGACCCCACTGTTGGGATCAATGAAGGGGATATGTTTTTCTGTAACGAGGCTCTTTACGGGGGCATCCACAATCCGGACATGATCATGTTTATGCCAATCTTTACAGATGGTGAGTTGATCGCCTGGGCTTTAGCCGCAGTACATGAAGGTGATACCGGGGCAATTGATCCAGGGGGCATGTCGGCCCGATCACAAACCAGATATGACGAAGGAATGCACCTGACACCTGTAAAAGTGGGCGAAAACTTCAAGTTGAAACAAGACCTGCTCGATATGATGGAAAATATGGTCCGGGACCCCAGACAGCAGACTATTGACCTAAAAGCCAGGGCCGCGGCCTGTATGAGGGTTCGCAAGCGTTTGCTGGAAGAAATCGTGGATAAAAAGGGGGTGGATTTTGTCATTGGTTTAATGCGGCTTAATATTGAAACATCTATCGAAGCCGCCAAAAAACGGATCACCAAGCTCAGTGACGGTACCTACCGTTCTGTATTGTTCCTTGACGGCGCAGGCCTGCAGGAAGGCTTGCTCCGTATTGCCGTGAAACTTATCAAACAGGGGGATCGAATCATTATAGACCTGGAGGGTACTTCGCCGGAAACCAGCCTGGGTCCATGGAACGCTTTTGCCCACATGGTAGCTGCTGCCAGCGCCGTATACCTATTTCAATACTTATTTCATGATTTGCCGCCGTCTAACGGGTGTTTGGTGCCCTTTACCTTTAATGTCCCGCCGGGCTCTCTGTTAGATGCCAGCCCGGATGCCGCAGTAGCCGTATCTGTAATTACCCTGGGGCATACAACCTTTTATGGGATGCACATTTGTTTTTCCAAGCTGCTCTTTAATTCCGATTACCGGGATTTGGCCTGTGCCGGAATGTGGATGCCTGCTCCACCATGCCTTTTCGGAGGGGTAAACCAATTCGGGCAGCAGGTGGCGGGCCTTTTAGCGGATCAGTTGAACGGAACCGGAACCGGGGCCAGAAGAAATGGGGACGGACTCCACGCGGCGGGATTTAATTATTGCCCCATCGGAGTTTTTCCTGACGCCGAGTTTAATGAAATCCAGCTGCCGTGGGTCTATCTTTTCCGTAACAAACTCATGCAGGACAATCATGGTTTCGGGAAATACCGCGGGGGTTCCGGCCTGATGTTTGCCATGATGCCCCATAACACACCGGGGATGGTCTTTGCATGTTCCCAGGGAGGATGCCGGATCCCGCCCAACACCGGCCTCTTTGGCGGATATGCTACTCTCACTCCTCCAGGAATTCAAGTCACGGGTACCAATTTAAAAGAAATGATGGCTAAGTCGGATCCGAACATTCCCTTCGATGTGATTGATCTGGTCACCAACAAACCCATTGCAGGCGAGTATCAAGTAGAGAGCATGCTGCGCTCCTTCCGCTGGATTAACGAGGGAGATATTTTCCTGCAGCCGACCGTTGCCGGCGGGAGCTATGGTGACGTGCTGGAACGGGAACCCTCTATGGTCATCAAGGATGTGCGTGACGGCATCACTTCTCATTGGGTAGCCCAAAATATTTACAAAGTTGTCTATGATCCGGAAACCCTGAGAGTTGATGAGGAAATGACAGCAAAGGCGAGAGCAGATGAGCGGGCAGCAAGGATGAACAGGGGTATGTCTTACAGTGATTTCATGAACAACTGGTCTGTCAAAAAACCCCCGGAAGAAATCTTGGGTTCCTATGGCAATTGGCCTGACCCAGGCAGTCAGCCTTATTAAAACAAGAAAAAACAAGTGAAAATTACGAGGAGGTATGAAATCATGTCAGAACAAAGACCTAAAGGGTACGAATGGAAAATCGTTATTGTCCTATCCTTGATCTGGGGCATGGTGGCTCTTGACCGCTTGGCGGTGGTATACCTTTTTCCCGTAATTATACCTGAATTTAAGCTTTCCAATGCGCAGGCCGGCGCTATCACATCAATCTTAGCTATTACCTGGGCGCTCTCGTCGTGGGGAATGGGCTATGCTTCAGACCGCGTGGGGCGGAGAAAAATACTCCTGCCTTCGGCAATCTTCTTCTCCCTGATGTCTTGGTTTACCGGTCTAACCAAAAGCTTTGCCGGCCTTTTGGGCGTAAGAGGCCTTTTGGGGCTTGGTGAGGGTGCAGTGTTTTCTGCCGCGGTGGCCACCATTGCTGAGGAATCTACTCCCACCAAAAGAGGTTTGAATATTGGTCTGTTCCAGGGCAGTTTTGCGCTGATCGGCATCGGCTTTGGGGCTATGATTGCTACTCAACTGGCAGCAGCTTTCGGTTGGCGGCCTGTCATGTTTATCGTAGGGATTCCAGGCATTATCTTAGCCGTCATCCTTTGGTCGTTTATGAAGGAACCGCCGTCAATTGCCAACCGATCTGACCAAAGCGGATCCGATGAATTACGTCCCAGTCTTTTTGCCGCCTTTAAATACAAAAATATAATTGTTTCTACCATTGTTTCATGTTTATTTATGAATTGGCTATATAATTTTACTACCTTTTCCGCATTATTCCTGACCCAAATCAGAGGTCTCTCCCTTCCTACCGCCGGAGGAGTTATCTCCATGATGGGTTTTGGTGGATTCCTGGGGATGGTTTTGATCCCAGCTTTGTCAGACCATTTTGGCCGGAAACCATTACTGATTATTTCCACCATCCTGGCCGGGCTGTTAACCCTGGCGTTTGCCTTTGCGGGAAACAATCCTATGTTGCTTGGATTTATCCTTTTCGTTGGGGCAGGCTTTGGATTGGGCAGCTACCCCATCTGGCTCTCCACAATTCCAACAGAATCGGTGCCGACCCGACTGGCCGGATCTGCCGTTGGGATCCCAACAGCAGTTGGGGAAACTTTTGGGGCAGTTTTGATGCCGGTAATCGGCGGCGGCTTGGCTGACAGCTTCGGGTTACAGGCACCAATGATTTTGGCAGCTGTAACACCCATGATTGCCATGGTGATTTCATTCTTCTTCCAGGAAACCGCTCCCAAGGTTGTAAACGCCAAATCTATGCCCGATTTTGCTAAGGCTGCCCAAAACTAATAACAGATCCAAAATAATGCTCAGGGAAAGAAGGGTTCAAAACTAATGAGTGGTAAAAAGGTCATGCGCAATCTTTTTTCCGGCAGACCGGTAGATGCCGTGCCAATGTTGTTCCCAATAATACCTCTTGGCGCGAAAATAATGCAGGTTTCAACATCTGCTATTACTTCAGATCCGGCTCTCGCGGTTCAGTGCGCACTGCAAATCAAGCAACTGCTGGCGCCCCAAGGCCTGGTTCTTTACGATCCGGTAACAGTGAGCCTGGCCTTTGGCGACTGCCTGAAAGCAGGAACATCTATACCTGAATCGGCAAGATTGGCTGGGAATATTTCTGTAACATTGGAAACTACCCAAAGGTTAACTGCAACGTTAGGGAAGGAAGCGGCCGTTTTCGCAGCGATACCCGGGCCTGCTGAGTTAGTTCGGTCGATTGCTGATGCTGGGGAAGCTGAAGAATTCTTATCTAATCAAGAAGTAATGGAGTCCATAAGTAAATTATTGATTGATTTAGCAAAGGAATTTATGGAAAACCGTGTTGATGGTTTTGTGGTGGTGGAAAATCAAAAACAGTTTGCCGGAACAGGGGTAAAAGGATTTTATCGCCAGTTTTTAACAACTGTTGGTAATCTTGCTGACTATTATGGAATACCTTTGGTTATCTATTTGCAAGGACAGAATGATTTAGACCAACTGCCTAATGATTTTGCCGACTTGGCTTTTAAAGGAATACTTTTCGATGGTTCAGCCAAAGATTTGCCCAACACTTATCAAAGTGTTGGTAACAAAGTATTTGGCTTCACAGTCCCGGAAGAAATGCTGACCCAAATGCCAACCGGGGTGCAGGAATATCTGGAGAAACTCACCGGAGAGATACCTGGAAGGCGTTTAATGTTATCGGTGCCCTGGATGATGACTGAAGATTTGTCGGTGACCCATATCGTCGGCTTGAATGACTTCGTCAAAAAAGCAGTCTAAATTTTCTTTGCATAAAGCAGCCAAGTTTTCCTGAGTTAGTTTATCCGATAGCTAACCGCCGCTAAGACTCCCACTTTTCTAAGTGGGAGATAAGCGGCGCTATGCTCCTGGATAACGATTTCTAAGCGTCAGATGGAGTAAAAAAACTCCACCTGACGCTTAGAACTCTGTTTAAATAGCAACCTTCTCCTGATACAGGAGTCAGGTTGCTTTAAACTAACCAAAGAGTATTGTTGAACTTTATGCCTTGAACAGAGAGAGGGTGTGAAGATGTATTGGAGTTACAAATATATAAGTCAAAAATTTTTACCTGAGATAAAAAATGTTTGGACAGTGAAAGACATTGTTGAAAAAACAGCCTTGCTCGAAGATACAACATACTTAATCTATGCACCTACCGGGGAAAGCTATACTTACAGGGAATCAAATCTGGCAGCAAACCGGATTGCTCATTCACTTAACAGCATAGGACTGCGTAAAGGAGACCGGGTAGGCATCTTTATGACTAATACGCCTGACTATGTCTTTATTTTTTATGCCTCCGCCAAACTGGGTCTCATCGAAGTACCCTTCAATACCAATTTTCGGGCGCCGGAAATATCTTACATGGTCAATAACGCAGATATCTCGACCATTATAGTTGAAGCTAATCAGAAGTTCATTGAAATTCTATGCAATGTGGCAAAGCAATCGCCAGGATTAAAAAACATAATTGTTGTGGGTGAGATAGGCAGTGTTCCACAGACTTCGCTTAATTTTTATTCCCTTTCTGAATTAATAAAAACAGGGGACGATTCGAATCCGGAAGTTTCTGTCGATGGCGAGGACGATTTTAGTATTATTTTTACTTCCGGAACCACAGGTTTACCCAAAGGTGCCATTACCAAGAACAAAACTGCCGTGCTGGGTGCCATGTCTATTGGGGCAATGGCAGTTACCCAGGCATCAAGAATGTATACCTGCCTGCCTTTTTTTCACACAAACGCGCAAATTTTTACAGCGCTTGGCATGAGGCTTCTCGGGGCCTCTATGGTACTTGACGAACGATTCAGCCCGCGCAAGCTTTGGCATGAAATAACTAAGTATCAGGCCGACTGTTTCAGCTCACTTGGGGGAATGATACAGATTTTGGATTCGGTCTTTGCCGAAGACGAAGTACCAGAACATCCTGCGCGTATGGTTTGGGTGGCCGGTACGCCGGCGGCTCTCTGGGAGCGTTTCGAAAAGAAGTTTAAGGTTGAAGTATATGAAGGTTACGGAATGACCGAGGCCCCTGTTGCTTTTGTCAATTGTCATCCCGATAAGACAAAAAGGAAGACCGGTTCGGTCGGCAAACCGCTTTTTGGGGACTTAGGTCGGCAGGTTAAGTTGGTCAACGACCAGAACGAGGCGAGCCTTGAGGGCCTCGGGGAAGTAGTGCAAAAGGGCAGGGATTTTATAACCCGAGGTTACTGGAATGCTCCCCAGGCTAACCAGGAAGCCTTTGACCAGGACGGCTGGTTTCACACCGGAGATGTGTTAAGGGTAGATAAAGAAGGCTATTACTACTTCGTGGACCGGAATAAATTTATGATCAGGGTAGGTGGAGAAAATGTCTCTGCCTTTGAGGTAGAAGATGTAATCAACAGCCATCCTGTGATAGCTCAATCTGCTGCAATTCCGGTACCTGATCCTTTTAAAGGAGAAGAAATCAAAGTGCTCCTGAAGCTTGCCGAAAATGCAGCAGATCAGGTAGATTTCCGCGAACTTGTCGGCCACTGTGCCCGGAAACTCGCTTATTTTAAGGTGCCTCGGTATTTTGAGATTATTGACGAGTTTCCGAAAACGGCAACTGAAAGAATCCAGAAAACCCAGTTAAAGGAACGCGAAAAACAACAACAAGATCACGGCTGGGACCGGAATGAGGAGTTTTCGGAGTGGAGAAGTGTGTGTATTAAGGCTCACAAGAAAGCAGGGGATAAAAATGAGTGAGAGGGTTTATATCACAAATGGTTTACGCACTCCCTTTGGGAGCTTTGGCGGCTCTTTGAAAGATATTGAAGTTGAGACTCTGGCCGCTCTGGTGATCAAAGAACTGGTCAGCCGCAGTAAAATTGCGCCGGAAGAGATTAATGCAGTTCATCTTGGCTGTGCCAATACGGCCGAATCCAAGGATGTCATCGCGCCGGTCATTGCCCGTCAAGCCCTCCTGAAAGCCGGCCTGCCGGTCCAGGTGCTCTCGTCAACAGTTGACAAAGCATGCTGTTCCGGCACGGAGGCCATAAAAAAAGGATTTGATGCTATTAGATTGGGCGAAGCTGATGTTGTAATTGCCGGAGGAGTACAGACTATGAGCCGGGCTCCCCTTGTGGTCAGAAATGTAAGGTGGGGCAACAGGCTGGGCAATCTGGAGATGGAAGACTGCCTTTTTGCCAGCGGATACAAGGACTACAATCTCCATGACCGACACCCTTATTCAGATGATGTCGATACATACTTTAATTCAAAGAGCTGCGGGTACCGGCAGGGGAGTTGAAGAACTAAATGGCCACATCGCTGCGTACAACATATACGAAACAGCCGATGGGCGGTTTATCAGCCTAGGGGCGGTGGAAAACAAGTTCTGGCAAAATTTCTGCCATGCAGTGGGTAAGAGTGATTGGATTGATGAAAATTTGACAGAGGCCAAGCCAGACAACAAAGTTTATGCCGAAATGGCTGCCCTGTTTAAAAGTAAAAGTTTCGCTGAGTGGACCCGGTTTTCCCTGGAGGTAGACTGTTGTATGGCCCCGGTACTCGAAACCAATGAGATGCTTAACTCTGCTTTGCTAAAGGATAAAGGACTGTTGACTGGTATTATGGATGGGCAGCCGCCGGCCCTGGGGCAGCATAATGGGGAAATCTTTGAATAAACCGAATCCAGGAACAAAACTGTTCCTGGATTTCATTTATGTTGCATTTTCACATCACCCGTAGCGTTATTGCAACAGTATTACAATTATAATGAAATTAGGCGTTTTACTGAGGAACCCAAAATATTGACATGCATTGCATCGCATTTTGGCACCATCCGGAATTCCATAAACCCTATATTGGGGCTATAGAAGGTTGGCATGATTTTTGCTATTTAATATTATGTTTGGTGATGTCGGCCCTGATGTAAGTATTTGGGGAAGGATCATTCACGGCAAAAACAATTGGGAGGTACTGAAATAATGAGGTACGCAGAAACAGGGTATGATTTGGAAGTTGATTTATCGCGGGGGAACATTGAGCGGATGGAAACAGACCAGGAATTGACCAAACTTCATCTGGGCGGCAATGGTACAGCCGCCAGGCTGATATGGGACAGGGTGCCCCCTGAGGTGGATGCCTTTTCTCCGGACAATCTGCTCATATTCAGCACAGGACTGTTGGTCGGCACACCTGTACCCGCCTGTAACCGTACAATGGTCGACACAATATCCCCCCAGACAAACCTTTTTTCCCATTCAATATTTGGAGGTTATTTTGGCCCGGAGCTGAAACATGCCGGTTACGACAAAATAGTGATTCGCGGCAAAGCCCCCGACCTGGTTTATTTGTGGATACACAATGACAGGATGGAATTACGTGACGCCTCCCATCTAAAGGGGAAAGGTGCCCAAGAAACCGCAGAAATCATTAAAAAGGAGTTGAATGACTCCAATATTCAGGTGGCCGCCATAGGTCTGGCCGGCGAAAACAGGCTTTTTATGGCTAGCATCGAACACTCAAACGCCAGCGCCTCGCGCGGGGTTGGAGCGGTTATGGGGGATAAGCGGTTGAAGGCCATCGCCGTACGCGGCACAAAAGACTTTAATGTCGCCAGCCCGGAAGAACTCTACAAGCTGTGTTTAACACACAGTCAGGAAATTCACGCCAGCCCCTTTAACGGGGACTTGATGGCCATCGAATGGAATGACGAATTTCACCACGACAACTTCGCCTGGGGCAATGCCCGCACACGGAGAAGGGGTTACTGGAGCCAGGAACTGGAAGACAGGTGGAAGGATTACACCCTGAAAATTCGTGACCGTTTACAGGGCTGCTATAACTGTCCGAAGAACTGCCACCTGGTTGTCAAACCACCGGGGCGGCAGAGATACATGCTGAAATGCTATGGCAAAGGTACCTGGCACATGGCGGCCTTTAAAGAGGTAGATTTTACTTTTGACATACTGGCTCTAAGTCAGGAATACGGTGTGGACAGCTATGCAGCTCCGCAGACTATAGCTTTTGCCATAGAGCTTTACGAGGCCGGCATTCTGACCGACAAAGATTTACCTGATTTTCCGGCCGACAGCGGGGACAGATTTTATTACCTCCTTGAAAAGCTTGTCCGGCGGGAAGGGATCGGTGATGTCTTAGCCAACGGTGTCTATCATGCGGCCCGCCAGATTGGTAACGGAGCAGAGGTATATGATCATAACACAATGAAAAAATTTGAACAGTTACCGCTTAAGCTGGGGAAGGTAAATTACCCTTATTTTCTGATGTACTGCACCAGTGATAAGATGGCCATCAATCAGACCGAGGGCTCATTCCCGCAGGACGCTCTCCGTGACCCGGAGGAGAGAAAAAAGTTTGTGGATGAATGGATATCAGCCCCCGAAAGGTTCAGAAGATTCTATATGGAGTGGGAGCCGCGCACAAATCCATCTGTGGAAGCGTCAGTCAACATTTGTGACTGGAATGAGACAATGCATTACATTGATGACGCCACCGGCCTGTGTGCCTTCTGCTCGTCATTCAGAGGCCAGTTTGGCGGCGGCGCAGCTTATCACATATATAACATCCCACATTTCATCAACGTGGCTGCCGGAATGGAAATGGATGCCGACGACCTCTGGCAGGTAGCCAGAAGGAACAAAAACCTGGTCAGGGCCATTAACATCAGCAGAGGCATGAGAAGGGCTGACGAAAAGCCGCCGGAAGACCATTGGAAGGTAAGGGAGCCGGATAAAGAGAAAGAGCTTCTTGACGAGTACTACAAATTTAAAGGGTGGACCAATGACGGAATTCCATCCAAGGCCACTCTGGATAAACTGGGCCTGGGTTTCGTTGCTGAAGAATTCATCAAAAGGGGAATTTTGACCGGCAGCGAGGATAATTGTTACACCGAGATATCGTGCTACTCGGAAGTGAATAAAAAGGACCAGTTTTTATCTGTACGGAAGGCTGAAGGTTATACCTTGACTGAAGCGTTAAGCAAGAAAAAAGTGCAATAGTGAGGGGAGTGAAAATCAGATGACCCAGTTGATAAAAAAATCAGTAAGAACAATAAAGGTTGATTTGGACAAATGCAATGGCTGCCGTGCCTGTGAGATAGCCTGCGCAGCATTTCACGCCATTCCTAAGTACAGCAGTTTTAATCCGGCCCGGTCCCGGATCCGGGTGGTTATTGACGAGAGGAATGACGAGTGGGTAGCGATTCGTGCCACTGATTACAGCAAAGCTGGCTGTGATGGCCGGCGGACTTATACGATTAAGGGCAAGGAATACAGCGAATGCAGCTTCTGCGGCACAGTCTGCCCAACCAGGGACCTTTTTAAAGAGCCTGATTCGGGCCTGCCGATGAAATGTGATATGTGTGAAGATGAACCGGAACCATTATGTGTACAGGCCTGTCCGCGCGATTGCCTGACCTGTGTAGAAACGGAAGAGCTCGCAGAAGAAGACACAGAAGAAATAAAACCCGGTGAAGCTGAAATAGGCATACAGTCACTGATAGACAGGTTTGGATCAAAGAAGGTAGAAGAAATTCTTGCCCGTATGACGCAAAAGGGCTAAGCTGCGTATCAATAAATTATGAAAGAAGGGGAGAGATAATCGTGGAGACTGTAACACCCTTCAAAGAGGTCATAGAAGAAATCAAACAGAACGGTGCCGATGCCGTCAAATTCTGT
>JAVSMW010000014.1:76657-140247 GCA_032027005.1 Thermincola sp.
CGGGAGATCAGCTTTATTCCGGAAATAGCGTCCAAAGAATGTGTAAACTGCAAAGAATGTTTTCCCCTATGCCCCACTGAGGCTCTGCAGGCGGCCTTCGTTTTGACTCAGGCCCTGGCCTTCCCTGCAGCGGTAGAATAGATTAAGATTACTCTGGCTCGTACTCAAGTTTTAGTCCGTATTTCCGGACTTTGCGGATCAGGGTCGAAGGATCGACCCCCAGTACTTTGGCAGCGCGGCGAGCGCTGCCATAAAGAGTCAGGGATTTTTTGATAAGATCCTTTTCCACCATTTCCCTGGCTTCATTTAGTGACATAATGTCATAGGCGGCCACAGGCTGAGCATTAGTCCCACTAAAGAAATAATTTACCAAAGTTTCATCTTGCAGATCAATGCTATCCTGCGGGGCAGATACTACCAGCCTTTCCATCAGATTTTCCAGTTCCCGGACATTACCCGGCCAGAAATATGCTTCTAAATGCCGATAGACTTCCGGCAGCAGCTTCTTTTGCTGTCCGTACTTATTATTAAATTTTTGCAGGAAGTGACGGGCCATGGGGGAGATATCCTGCTTTCGCTGGCGTAAAGGAGGCAAAGCAACCGGGATAACATTTAACCGGTAGTACAAGTCTTCCCGAAAAGTTTTCTCATTCACCATGGTTTTGAGGTCGTTGTTGGCAGCGGCCAGGAACCGGATATCAACTTCGATTTCTTTTAGACCCCCAATACGCATAAACTTCTGTTCCTGAATAACCCGCAGCAGTTTAACCTGGAGACTGTATGGCAGTTCACTGATTTCATCCAGAAAAAGCGTACCGTGGTTGGCAATTTCCAGCAACCCGACTTTTCCTTCTTTGTTGGCACCGGTGAAAGCCCCTTTTTCATATCCGAAAAGTTCCGATTCCAGCAGGTTTTCGGGTATAGCCCCGCAATTAATCGTCACAAAGGCCTTATTTTGGCGTTTGCCCGTCCGGTGGATTAATTTGGCGATAATTTCCTTACCGGTTCCCGACTCACCGGTAATCAGTACGGTCGAATCAACATGGCCCAGGCGCAAAACCAGTTCCGTTATTTTGCGCATCTGCGGGCTTTCCAGAACAAGATCATCGGTCTCCAGCACACGGGAACGCAATTCCTTCAGTTCAGAAAAATAGCGGTCGTTCAAAGCCAGGCTTCTTTGTACTTCATCCATGGTTTTGCGAAGCTTTTCCTCCAAATGCAGGACTTCGCTGCGATCCCGGAAAACAGCAACTACGCCAATCAGGTAATTGTTTTCGTAAATAGGATTGATATTAGCAACAATGTCCAACCCACCCAGGGATTTAATTTGAGAAGGGTCATCGACAATTGGTTTACCTGATCTTAAAACATCAAGAATCCGCGAGTCCGGTTCGATATCAGTAAGCTTTTTCCCCAACACTTTGCCTACCGGCACCCCCAGGCTGCGAGTATATGCGGAATTCGCGAAAATGATTGTTGAATTCAAATCTATCACAACCACGCCTTCATGGAGTGAGTTTAAAATGCTGGCCAACCATTTGACCCGGGAATCACTTTCTATTGGGAAGATCCGGAGCAGGCTGTCCAACCACAATTCCTTTTCCGGTTCCCCTCCGTCTAAATGATTTTTTCCGTCGCCTATTTTCATGATTTTTAACTCCTTCGAAACATATTTTTCCGCTTCGAAAACCTGTTCATATATTCGTCATCTTTCCTGCATATCCTGTTAGACAAAGTAAAAGACCTCGCATTTCTCAGCTATAAGCTGAGAAATGCGAGGTCTTTTACTTCGCTTTACTTTTAATAGGTGTGAATTCATCTTCCTGGACAGTAACATTGTCAAAAAGTGCCCCCAGACTCTGGAGATCTGCGAAGATTCAGAAGGTCACATAATAAAGGTATGAAATTAACTTAGGGATAAGGTATAATAATAAAAACACACCAAATATAGAGGGGAAATTTATGAACATACTTAAATCTGATGAAACAACCGGCTTATGGCCTGAAGAGGTTTATTCCGCCGCACAGGGAATCAGGCGGCGGGTAATGGAGCATACAATTAAAAATAATGGCGGCTATCTAAGCCAGGCATGTTCTTCGGCTGAAATATTTGCTGCCTTATATCTGCGGGTACTCAATATAGGCAAGCCTGAAAAGCCTTTGATACCGGCCGAATTCCCCGGGGTCCCGGGGCCGGGAAATACCGGCTATTTTACGGGTGCTGCCTATAACGGCCTCAAATCCAGGGAATATGACCGGTTCGTGCTGTCACCCTCCCAGTATTCACTGGTCCTTTACGCCGCCCTGATCGAAGTGGGACGCATGGATGCTAAGGGCCTTGACCAGTTCAACAAGGACGGCGGGGTAGTTGAGATGATTGGAGCCGAGCACTCACCGGGGATGGAATTAATGACCGGTTCTCTGGGACAAGGCATCAGCCAGGCTGCTGGGATTGCTATGGGACGCAGACTTAAAGGGGAAACCGGAAGAGTTGTCTTATTCATGTCTGACGGCGAATGCCAGTCCGGACAGTTCTGGGAAGCAGTCCAGGCGATGTGCCACCATAAACTGGACAACATGCTTCTTTATGTTGATATCAATGGATATCAATGTGACGGGAGAGTGGAAACCGTCATGAATCTTGAACCCCTGGACAAAAGGCTGGAGGCCTTTGGAGCCCGGGTCTACCGAATTGACGGCCATGATGCTGAAGCACTTGCAGCCCTTGGCCGTCTAAAACCGGACGGGAGGCCTACCTTTATTTTGTGTGACACCGATGCCTGCAGAGGAATTGATATTCTGCAGGAGAGAATACCTAAAATGCATTATGTCAGGTTTTCCGATGATAAGGAAAAAGCAAGGTATGAAGAAGCCTTTAAATCGCTGAATTGTATAGCAAAGGAGGACATCTGATCAATGGAGATTCTGACCAGAGTTCACGCCCGGAATCTTGTTGCCTGGGCCAAGGATAGACCAAAGGTAGTTGTCATGTCTGCAGATCTGACAAGTTCAACAGAGATTGATTTATTTAAGGCAGCTTATCCGGAGAGGTTTTTCTCCATGGGGATTGCCGAACAAAATATGCTTAGTTTTGCAGGCGGGCTGGCCCGGGAAGGGTTTGTCCCTTTAATCCATACTTTTGCTGTTTTTATTTACCGGCGGGCTTATGATCAGATTGCCATGTCGGTAGCCTATCCAAACCTGCCCATCAAGATGTTTGGATTCTTGCCGGGTGTCCTGACCCCCGGCGGAGCAACTCACCAGGCCATTGAGGATATTTCAGTGATGCGCTCGCTGCCAAACATGACTATCCTGGAATGCGGAGATGCCACTGATGTAGAATCTGTGCTGGATGTGGCAGATAGCGTGAATGGGCCTGTTTATGTAAGAATATTGCGGGGCGAAATCCCGAGATTGTTTGATGCCTCAGAGCCAATGCAGCTTGGGAAACCCCGGCTCATCAGTAAAGGCCGGGACCTGGTGCTGCTCTCAAGCGGGGTTTGTACCGAAGAAGCAATTCGGGCTGCCCGAGCCCTGGAATGCAAAGGGGTAGCTGTCACGCATTTTCATATCTCTACCCTGAAGCCCTTTAATGATGACAATATACTTCAGGCTATCACCGAATCCAGGTATGGTGTTATAACCATGGAAAACCATTCTGTTGTTGGCGGGTTAGGGACAATTATTGCCGAGAAAATGGCTGAAGCAGGAATTGGTAAAAAGCTAACCAGAATCGGTCTGCAGGATACCTTTGTGCATGGGGCGAGTAAGCCGTACTTAATGAAGGAGTACGGTCTGGATGCGATGGCTCTGATTTCTAAAGTTGAAGAAATTGTTTCTGCCAAGTTCAATATAGAGGAAAGTGAGCTGGCGGAAGCCTTTGTGGCTGCAGTTCACAGCAAAGCTAAGGCGGAGGCCCTTTAAGCCTTTGGATTTAGCTGAAGCGGCGGTACTTTAACGTTAGTATTGGCATTGGAGGAGAAAAGGTGTTTTCATTTGATGAAACAAAACTGAAATTATCCGGTGAACGCTTTGCCGTTGTATACAGGCTTGCCGGTGCTGAAAAGGAAGCCCTGGCCAGGGCTAAAGATATTTGTTTTGAACAGACGGTAGAGTTTCCTGAAGAATTTGTGCCCCAGGCTATTAAGGATTGTATTGTGGGGAGGATTGAAAATTTTACACATTGTGGGAGTGACTGTTTTGAAGCTGTCATCAGTTTTGCCGTGGAAACGGCTGCAGAAGAGTTAACCCAGCTGATCAACGTTATTTTCGGCAACATCAGCATCAAGCCTGGTATTTGGGTGGAGAGACTAATCCTGCCGGAAAATCTGCTAAAGATATTTAAAGGCCCCCGCTATGGAAGAGCGGGTTTAAGGGAACTGTTAAAGGTGGAAAAGCGGCCGCTTCTCTTTACCGCCCTGAAGCCGATGGGGTTATCAGCAGGGGAGTTGGCGGAACTGGCTTATAAATTTGCTCTCGGCGGTATTGATATCATCAAAGACGATCACGGCCTCTCCAACCAGCCATTTTCGCCCTTTGAAGAACGGGTCAGGCTTTGCGCTGAAGCTGTAAAAAAGGCCAATGATGAAACAGGGCAGAGCTGTATTTATATGCCGAATGTGACTGCTTCACATAATGTCAGCAAGGCCAGGGCGGTCCTGGCCAGGGAACTGGGAGCAGGGGGGCTCTTGATTTCTGCGGGTTTAACAGGCCTCGATACCATGCGGGAAATCGCTGAAGATAATAATATAGCACTCCCCGTTTTCGCTCATCCTGCTTTTCAGGGAAGCTATGTGTTATCAGGCAGCGGCGTATCACATCACGTAATGTTCGGTCAGTTGCCCAGGCTGGCCGGTGCGGATGGGACTATATATCCAAACTTCGGAGGCCGTTTTTCCTTTACCAGGGAAGAATGTGAAAGCATTGCCGGCGGTACTCTTGTTCCCATGGGCGGCCTAAAGCCAATATACCCGTGCCCGGCCGGCGGCATGAGCCTGGAAAGTGTACCGGAGTCCATAAAGGTTTATGGAAACGATGTTATTTTTTTAATTGGCGGTGGGCTTTTTAAAAATGGACCCGATTTAGTGGAGAACTGCCGTTATTTTCGCGAATTAGTTGAAACAGTAATGGAAGACGCCTAATATCTTGATGAAAAGGTATTGAAATCTGTTTTAAATAGAATTAAAACGGCCTGAACCTCCCAAAAAATGGGGGGTTCAGGCCATTTTACATTAACATGTCTATGGGTGATTATGACAAATTACTTAAAAAATTGTCAAATTTGTTACAATCATTTCTGCACAAATATAGTACTATAGTTTTTAAAAAGATGGTTAAAGGAGGGAAATAATTTGGAATCAACAAAAATAACTCATCAATGTCCCTGTCCAAAAATAACATGTCCACGTAACGGTAAATGCCCAAAATGCACCAGCCATCACCTGCAAGAAGGAAAACCTAACTGCTGTAGTTTTTATGCAGTGCTTCCCATATTGGAAGAAGCTATCAGCCAATCTCCCGAAACACCAACGGCTAAGTCTCTGGAAGAGTTTATAGCTAAGCGGAAAAAAAGGTATGCTCATTTATGTGAAGAAAACGGCATAACTGCGGAAGAATTTAATGAAAGGTTGAAAAATAAAGCAAAATTCTGTAGTTCCCACTAATTATCAAAAAATTTAACAAAAAACGGCATCATTTAGGTTTTATAAAGGAGGCACAAAGTTATGGAGAAATTTAAAGTTTTGGATGATTTATATTTGTTTAGAAGTTATAACAAATTTATTGACCTCACTTTTAACCAGTATTTATTAATCGGCGAAGCTCCATTGCTGATCCACACCGGCACAAAAGATGTCGCACTCGAACTGTTACCTGAGCTTAAAAACATACTTGGCAATCGTTCATTATCATACATCTTTGTTTCACATTTTGAAGCTGATGAATGTGGTGGTTTAAGCTGCCTTTTAGAACAATACCCAGAGGCTAAAACAGTATGCTCCATGCTTACAGCTCGTCAGTTTACTGGGTTTGGACTAGTAAGCAATGCAATGGCTGTAAATCCTGGTGAATTCTTGTCAACAGGTGACTTTGAACTAAAGTTTGTAAACTATCCTTCGGAAATACATTTAAAAGAAGGATTAATGGCTTTTGAAGAAAAACGAGGTTTACTTTTCAGCAGCGACCTGTTTACGAGTCGAGGGCAAGTCACAGAAGCAATTGTGAACGCAAACTGGCAGGAAGCAGTAAATAAGCTGTCTTTAGAAAGAATACCATCACCAACGGCTCTTAAAGCAGTACAGCAAGACTTAATAAACCTGGCGGTAAAAGTAGTTGCACCAGGTCATGGGCCTTGTATAAGAGTATAAAATAACTATGTTTCTTTTCTGTCACTGACTAACCAAAGCCTAGATTATGCCCAGCCCAATTAAGAGGCCAAAGCATCCTGTCAGCATCATATCGCCATAGGGTGCTGCCTCATGCCAGCCCAATGGTTCGGCCATGGCCCGCCGCGGCCCTGTAACCGCTATATAGTCCCAGCCCGGACCCATATCTGGGTGCAAGGCCGCGCCATGCCCACCGGCATTATAAATCTCGTCATTGGATAATTCGGCGTTTTGCATCCCTTTAACCAATGAAGCCAGCAATTCGGTGTTCAAGTCTTTGGTGTGATGCTCAAAAATCCCATAAACACGCTGGCCCCGGATAGCAGCCGCCAGTGTATGCGAGTTGCCGATATTGACAGCGATTATTCCTTTTTCCAGCTGTGGCTGCACCGCCGAATCCGCTGTAATGCCCAGCAGAGCCGCAGCCCCGGTATCAGTGAGCACCGCGCCAGGCACGATCTCCCTAACAGCGTTCATCCGGGTATATACTTCCGGTATCTGCTCAGTATACACTAAATCCCTCAGAAAGCCGCCTTTGGCAATGAATTGTTCCAATAAGCGGAACCTGACCTTACGGTTGCTCTCCTCAGCACTAAAGCCATGGTCTTGAACCGCTGCGGCCAGCAGGGCAGGGAGGGGCTGGGCAAAAGCGGCCAAAGCTTGTTGAAATGCCGGCAGATCAATATCCCCCAGCCATATTTTATCCGCGTTATCAGGTACAGCTTCGACCAGTTCAATCCCCATCTCCGAGACCTCGTTTAGATTATCATTAAAGGTATAGGCGGCCTGCTTTGTCGCGTAGACATTAAGGCCTGCTGCCAGGTGCTGTTTCAAGGCTGAATAACAGGCTCCACCGCCCATCACATGACCATAAAGATAAATGCTATGCCCCTGCTGCGTGGCCCGCCGAATCTTCCCGGCGACAAGCTGCGTCTGGCTGGGCATAACCAATTTGGGGCAATTTTCTATATTTTTGCCGGCCTGATAGACCAGCACATCCTGAGTCCCTGAGCCAACATCAACCACCAGGATATCTTTTTTGCTTAATAATGATTCGCTACTAATTACTATCACATTGACACCCCTTTGCTTTAATTTAACTAAAAATCTAAAAGTCAATTTGTTAGTCTAAAATTTTATTTGAAAATCAAATTTGACTAAATCTAAAAGTGCAGCACGACTTATATTATGGTGAACATAATTCATTATTTATTATACCGATTTTCTCTGAAATTTCATAATCAAAAAAATTATTTATTTTTATTTATGTAAAGATATTAAGCCCCCATAAGAATTAAGCCTGAGACACAACGCCTCAGGCTTTTTGGGTATGTTCTGCCACACTTTTTTCAGATAATCCGGCCGGTTTGGCCAAAGCAGTCAGCAGGATGCCACAGATAATAAACAACCCGCCTACCACAGCCCCTAACCCGATGGTTTCTTTCAACAAAAAATATGCAGTGATTGCCGCCACTACAGGGGCAAATAATATATACACAGAAGCTTTGGCAGCTCTGGTCTTTTCCAGTGCCGTCAGTAACAATAAAAAAGCTGCTGCTGAACATGCCAGCCCCAACCAAACAACAGCCGATATTGCTAATCCGGTTCCATGCCAGATGGCCAAAGAACTTCCACTGAAAATGCTTAAAGGAATAAGGATGAGACTTCCAAATCCAAAGGCATTCACCGTCAGATAGCCCGGATGAAGTTTGCCTGCATACTTTCTGCCTAAAAGCACATAAATAGCAAAAAATATGCCCGCTAACAGTGAAATCGCATCACCAAGCAAAGTCTGAGATTGGATAAGCCCGGCAATTTGTCCTTTTGTGATAACAAGAAAGGAACCGATTAATCCAACTAAAACTCCGGCCCACTCCTGACGGGTTACAGCCTCTTTTAAGATTAAGGGTGAAAGCATGATTACAAAAAGAGGATGAATGCTCACCAATAGGGCCGAATTCGTAGCAGTAGTAAAATGAAGGCCTACATTCAGCAACCACCAAAACAAGACCACACCGAACAAACTAACCGTGGCGATTACTCCAAAATCCTGTTTTTTAGGAATCAAATATGCCCTTTTACCCAGTATAAGGTAAAATACCACTAAGCCCAGATATGCAAATACCGCTCGCCCGGCGGCTATCCCCATGGGAGAAAAATCAGAAAGAGCGAACTTAGTGGCCACATAAGTCGTTCCCCATAAAAAAGCGGTGATTAAAGGAAAAAATTTTACCAGCGTGATTTCCAATAAAAGGACTCCTTCCAACATTTCTTTTAAGTCTACCATACTTGTTGGTTGTTTTAAACACCTTAGCCAAAATTTAGAGGGGCGAGCAGATAACGTTTACCACCCGTTACCTTTTAGGATTTTTTTGGTTGCAGGAACTATTAGAAATAATGTCGAAAAAACAAGTAATGTGAAACTAAGTTAGTTGGGAAAGGAGAAACCGCCAGTAAAGCTGCTAAGAGGTCAAATGCTGCCTTGGCCGTAAACGCAGGCGGCGGATTTTATTGAGATGGCAAGTCCTGAATAAACCTTCTGACGGCAAAGAAAGGCTTGTACCCTCTAGTCTTGTTATAATACCTTAAGGGTTGCCAGGTGCTGTTTCAAAGCAGCATAACAGTTTCGGGATTATTTTTTTGAGGAAAAAGAAGGGAATTTCATATTTTTATGGTAATATATCATATAATTGAATAATTTATCGATTAATCCCGATAAAGGCAAACCCGTCGAAAGACGGGGACGCAAAGCCACGGGTCTACGACAGTGTTAACCTGTTATGATAGCCGGGCCGCCGAAGGAAGTTGTTCAACCAATTAGGATGGAACACCTATCTACTTTTAAGGGATAGGTGTTTTTTGTGCCTAAAAACTAATAAGGATGTGGTTAAATGAGTGTTTAACTAAAATAGTAAATCATTTACAGGCAGCAGCTTATGGTTTAAACACAATTTTGAATGGATCAAAGGAGGAAATAAAATGTTAAGAAAAATAGCTATTTTGGCCGCCTTAATTTTAAGCATAACAATTTTTACAACACCGGTTTTAGCCTCAGAAAAAGTATACGACTATTTACGAATTGTAAAGTTAGTTATAGGAGAGAAGGAGGCTGAAGTTAATTTTTCGGGTTTGGAAATGGATCAGGCGGCTTTTATCAATAATGGTCGTACTCTTGTTCCTTTCAGATTTCTGGGAGAATCCTTAGGGGCTGATATTGCATGGGATTCAACAAAGAATCAGGCTTCTTTAAAATTGGTGAATACTGAAGTTAAAGTCACAATTGGATCTAAGACTGCATATGTAAACGGCAGAATTTATACTTTGGATGTTCCTGCACAGATTAAAGGTGGCCGGACATTCATCCCCCTGCGTTTTGTAAGTGAGGCTTTGGGGGCCGAAGTTGAGTATGAAAATGATACAAAGCAGGTCACTGTAACATATGTTGATACTTCGAATTGGAAGGAATATAAAGATCCTAAAACTAATGAAATGTTGTTCGGATATCCTTCAGACTGGAAAGTTACCGAAACTCCTAATGGATTGCTGCAAGTTACCAGCCCAAATGGGTCATACTTCTGGCAAGCTTCTATGACACAAAAAACTGTACAACAAACAATTGGGTATTTTAAGGAGCTATTGGTTAAAAATGGCTATACATTTGAATCTGAGTCTTTTGTTGACAGTGAAAATCCTAGTCTAGGAACGGTCCTGTTCTTTTCAAATGATTCACTGGATGAGGTTGATTTTATTTACGTTTTGCAGCAGGAGGATACTAGTGATGCATTGGTAATCAATGAAACAATCAAAAATGAGTATTTCGAAATTGATTATCCTATTATTGTTACAATGGCTTTTTAAATTGGATATTACGGCCTAGGCCGCCAAAAGGGATGTTTTTCACACTTTAGGACACCTATACCTTTTTAAAACGGTATAGGTGTTTTTTGTTCTAATACTTTAAATGAGGTTGGTCTTATGAAGATAAATAGTTTCCTTCCCTTGTGGCAAAGTTATACATAATTTGCAATTTTTTATAACACCTTGACAGGAATTTCCTCCATAAATGGTGAATATTAATAGGGCCTTTTGAAAATGTCTGAAAAAAAGTTTCACTTTATCTTAGGGGGCAGTAGGATATGAAGTTTTTAGACTTGAGAAGTGATACAGTTACTCAGCCGACCGCAGCAATGAGAGAGGCTATGTACCGTGCCGCAGTGGGTGACGATGTTTACGGCGATGACCCTACGATGAAGGAACTGGAGCAATATACGGCGGAACTTCTGGGCAAAGAAAATGCACTGTTTGTCCCCAGCGGGACCTTTGGAAATCAGTTGTCTTTGTTTACCCACTGCCAACGTGGTGATGAAGTTATCCTGGGAGATGACTGTCACATTGTAGCCCATGAAGTGGGTGCTGCGTCAGTTATCGCCGGTGTTCAACTGAGGACTTTGGCCGGGTGCAAAGGACGACTCGCCCCCGCGGAAATCAGTGCTAAAATCAGGACCGAGAACATACACTATCCAGCGACAGGTCTGATTTGTCTGGAAAATGCCCATTCCAACGGATTAGTCATTCCCCGCGAAAACATGGCAGCTATTTACGGTATTGCCCGTGAACATGGGATCCCGGTCCACCTGGATGGGGCCAGGATATTTAATGCAGCTGTACATCTTAAGGTGGATGTAAAAGAGATCACCCGATACTGCGACTCGGTTATGGTTTGCCTCTCAAAGGGGCTGTGTGCGCCGGTTGGTTCGCTGGTAGCGGGAAGCAACAGCTTTATCGAGAAGGCCCGGAAACGCCGTAAACTGATGGGCGGGGGGATGAGACAGGCGGGTTTCCTGGCTGCCGCCGGGCTGGTGGCCCTCCGGGAGATGCGGGACAGACTGGCCGAAGACCATGATAATGCAAGGCTGCTGGGACAGGAGTTGGCTAAGCTGCCGGGCATTCGAGTATTTTCGGAAGATATCCAGATAAATATGGTTTTTTTCGATATGCGCGAGACCGGTATTGATGCTAAAAAGGTGGTTGACCATTTTGGGGCCAAGGGGATTAAAATTCATCCCCCGGAAAACGGCATCATGCGTTTTGTCACTAACTTTTGGCTCAAAAGCGAGGATATACCTTATATCATCGAAACGATGCAGGAAATCCTACAAAGATAGAGTCAATTCATAAAAGCTTACCAGATATGCGAACTAGCAGCAGGGCAGGAAGGGAGGGTTGCCAACTCGTTAGGGGTCGGTTTTACAAAATAATTATTTTATGAAGGGAGCTTTGACATGAAAAAGTTTATTGCTCTAACAATTGCTTTCCTGCTTGTTATTGGGCTTACGGGCTGTGGCAGCAAGGAAACGCCTGACTCAAGCAATACAAGCAATACAAGCAATACAAGCAATACAAGCAATACAAGCAATACAAGCCAAGAAACCTCCGGTACAGAGACTAAAAACCTCAAGATAGGAATTGTGCAAATCGTTGAACATCCAGCTCTGGATGCTGCCAGAATAGGTTTCTTGGAAACCCTGAAGAAGGCTGGCTATGAGGAAGGAAAAAACCTGGCAGTTAATTATCAAAACGCTCAGGGGGATCCCAATAACCTTCAGCCGATTGCGCAAAAACTGGCTTCAGACAAGCCCGATTTAATTCTAGCCATAGCCACTCCATCAGCTGTAGCTATGGCCAGTGCAACACAAGATATTCCCATTCTAATTACCGCAGTAACAGACCCGGTAGGTGCAAAATTAGTGAAAAGTGCTGAAAAGCCCGAAACCAATGTCACAGGTACTAATGATATGAACCCTATCGAAGAGCAGTTGGAGTTACTGAAAGAACTTGTGCCTGACGCCAAAAAAATCGGGGTCATCTATAATGCCGGTGAGCAAAACTCCCAGACCCAGGTTAAACTGGTGAAGGAACTGGCTGCAGGTCTTGGCCTGGAAGTTGCCGAAGCCACAGTTGCCAGCAGTGCGGATGTAATGCAAGCTACCCAGTCCCTGGTTGGCAAGGTCCAGGCAATTTATGTCCCTACAGACAATACCGTGGTTTCTGCCGCTGCTTCTGTAATTCAAGTCACAGATAAGGCCAAGATTCCTGTAATCGCCGGTGAGAGCAGTGTAGTTGAACAAGGTGGCCTTGCTACTATCGGTATCGATTACGGCAAGCTTGGCGAACAAACCGGTGAAATGGCCCTGAAAGTCATTCAAGGCGACAAGCCGCAGGATATGCCAATTGAGAGTCAAAAAGAATTTGCCCTTACACTAAACAAAAAGAATGCTGATGCCATCGGAATTACAATTCCGGAAGATGTCTTAAGCAAAGCAGTCAATCTGATTAAATAGAAATTAAGAGGTGCGATTATGTCTTGGCAAGTCTTGTCAGGTACCCTGGAACAGGGATTAATGTATGCGATAATGGTCCTTGGTGTTTACCTGACCTATCGCATTCTTAATTACGCTGATTTGTCCGTGGATGGCAGTTTCACTACGGGGGCTGCCATTGCGGCCACTTTAATAATTCGCGGGTACAATCCCTGGCTGGCCACCCTAGTGGCTTTTCTTGGCGGTTGTTTAGCCGGAATTTTCACCGGGGTTCTACATACAAAATTTAAGATTACTCCACTTCTCTCCGGTATCCTGACTATGACTGCCTTGTATTCAGTTAACCTGCGTATTATGGGCCAGCCCAATATCTCCCTGCTGAGAGTCAGAACCATCATGACCGATTTTTCCGAATTGCCCTTTGTTCATAACCATGCTGTTTTAGTGCTGGCTTTTATCACGGCTGTAATTGTGGGCTATATAGTTTACCGTTTCCTGCAGACTGAAGTAGGCTTGGCACTTAGGGCAACCGGGGATAACGAATTAATGATCAAGAGTCAGGGAGTGAATACCGATGTAATGAAAATCCTTGGCCTGTCGTTGTCTAATGGGCTTGTTGCTTTTGCGGGAAGCTATGTGGCTCAGAATCAACAGTTTGCCGATGCCAGTATGGGTATCGGGATGATTATTGCCGGGCTGGCATCTGTAATCATCGGTGAAGTCCTCATAGGGTCTGCTTCTATTGGCCGAACCGTGCTTGCCGTTATTTGCGGTGGTGTAATTTACAGGATTATTATTGCTATAGTACTGCAGTTGGGAATGGCACCTACAGACCTGAAACTTATTACTGCCCTTATAGTAATAATTGCTTTGGTTTCCCCGGGAGTCAAAGGTAAATTCTTATCCTCGACTTCCGGGGTGCGCGGAAAGGGGGATTACAGTGCTTAGTGCCCGTAATGTTACAAAGGTCTTTAATAAAGGTACCATTAATGAGAAAATTGCTCTAGATAGAGTAGTTTTAGAGCTTGAACCGGGTGATTTTGTTACTGTGATCGGAAGCAACGGGGCCGGTAAATCAACCCTGTTGAATGCGGTTGCCGGCAACTTTACCATAGACAATGGAGATATATTTATCGAAAATCGTAATATAACCAACCTGCCGCAGCATAAAAGAGCGGCCGTTATTAGCCGGGTGTTTCAGGACCCCATGTCCGGTACGGCCGCTTCCATGACTATTGAAGAAAATATGGTGATGGCCGAACGCCGGGGCTTTTCCAGACGTTTACGAAAGGCCATTACTAATAAAGAAAAAGACTATTTCAGGGAAGAATTGCGTAAACTCGGTCTGGGACTGGAGAACCGTCTCACAAACCGGGTCAGCCTGCTCTCAGGCGGGCAGCGTCAAGCCCTGACCCTGCTCATGGCTACTTTGCAGAAGCCTAAGCTGCTCCTTTTGGATGAACATACAGCGGCTCTTGATCCCAAGACGGCTGAAAAGGTCCTGGAGCTGACCTGTAAGGTGGCTGACGGCTCGCATTTAACGACCCTAATGATCACTCATAACCTGGAGCACGCACTGAACGTGGGCAACCGAACTATTATGATGCACGAGGGTCGAATTATTCTTGATATTAAAGGAGAAGAAAGAGCGGGTATGACCATCAGCCATCTCCTGGAAATGTTTGGCAAGGCCAGCGGGACCCATATGGTAAATGATAGGATGCTGTTGGCGTAATGTTCTGCTATAAAAAGTTTTTAACAAAAAAACCCGGAGGACATTAGGCCTTTGGGTTTTCATATACATCTATTTCAGTTAGAACTCTAAACTTTTTCCTTCCTGTTTAATTAACTCTTCCTACTCTAATTAACTCTCCTACTTTAATTATAACATATAAAAAATTGTAAATACAGACTGTTTGTTCCCTTGTGCTAATGCTATAATGCAATAACACGTTTAATCCGATACGCCAAGCCTTGGGCATCAAGGAAGACTTAATTTTCGAGAGACTATCATTACAGAGGAGGCTAACATATGAATTCCTATGTGCTTGGTTTTCCGGACATTGACAAAACAAAAACCATGGCTGCTGGGGGCAAAGGCGCGAACCTGGGGGAACTTGCCAGGATTGAAGGAATACACGTACCGGATGGCTTTTGTATCTCTACCGAAGCCTTTAAAAGAATGGTTGGGGGGGAGACGTCGCCGATTAACGAATTACTTGATCAGTTATCCCTTCTTAAGGTGGAAGACCGGGATAAAATCAGTGAACTTAGCGGTGAGCTTCGTAGAGTCATCGAAGGGATAGTCATTACTGAAGACATCAATAAAGAAATCATCCGCTTCCTCTCCGGGCTTAATGAAAAGACTGCCTATGCAGTACGGTCCAGCGCAACTGCAGAGGATTTGCCGACGGCCTCCTTTGCCGGGCAGCAGGACACGTATTTGAATATTATCGGAAAGGAGGCAATCCTAAAGCATATCAGCAAGTGCTGGGCATCGCTATTTACCGAGCGGGCAGTAACCTACCGCCTGCAAAACGGCTTCGATCACCGTAAAGTCCACCTGGCTGTGGTTGTTCAGAAGATGGTCTTCCCGCAGGCGGCAGGAATTTTGTTTACAGCCGATCCCGTAACGAGCAATAGGAAGGTGTTATCCATTGATGCCGGCTTCGGACTTGGTGAGGCCTTAGTCTCCGGCCTGGTTAATGCTGATATCTATAAAGTGCGTGACGGCAAGGTTATCGATAAGAAGATATCCACCAAGAAGCTGGCTACTTATGCCTTAAAAGACGGCGGTACGCAAGAACAGGAGATTGCACCTGAGCGTCAGGATAGGCAAGCGCTGACGGATGAACAGATTCTACAACTTGAATCCATAGGCAGAAAGATTGAGAAACGTTTCGGCTGCCCCCAGGACATCGAATGGTGTTTGGCTGATGATACATTTTATATTGTCCAGAGCAGGCCAATCACAACTTTATACCCCATCCCTGAAGCGAAGGATCAGGAAAATCATGTATATTTATCTGTCGGTCATAACCAAATGATGACTGACGCTATGAAACCATTGGGATTGTCTTTTTTCTTGTTAGTAACACCTGCACCCATGCGTAAAGCCGGTGGAAGGTTGTTTGTTGATGTTGCTCATATGCTGGCTTCGCCTGACGGCAGAGAAACTTTATTAGCTAACTCCGGGCAATCCGATCCGCTCATAAAAGACGCACTCATGACCATAATTGAGCGGGATTTTATAAAATTGTTACCAAATGATAAAAAAGAACTGATTCCCATGAAAAGCAATAAAGTCATGTCATCAGCAGGGGCACAGACCCAAATCGAAAATGACCCGACAATCGTTTCTGATTTGATTATGAAAAATCAAACTTCGATAGAAGAATTAAAACAAAGCATCCAAACAAAATCAGGTTCAGATTTATTTGATTTTATCATAGAAGATCTCCAGGAGTTAAAAAAGATTTTATTTGACCCACAAAGTTCGCAGGTGTATATGGCTGCTATAAATGCGTCATTATGGATTAACGAAAACATGAACAAGTGGTTAGGTGAAAAAAACGCAGCAGACACGCTTTCTCAATCAGTACCAAACAATATTACTTCGGAAATGGGTCTGGCGCTATTGGATGTCGCAGATGTGATTCGCCCTTATCCGGAAATAATTGATTATTTACAACATGTAAAAGATGATAACTTTTTGGATGAAGATGATAACTTTTTTGATGAATTGGTTAAGTTTGATGGTGGACAGGAAACACGAGACGCTATCTATGCATATCTTAACAAATACGGAATGCGCTGTGCCGGGGAAATCGATATTACTAAAACTCGTTGGAGCGAAAAACCAACTATACTTGTCCCCATGATTCTCAGTAATATCAAAAACTTTGAGCCTAAGGCCGGCAAGCGGAAATTTGAGCAAGGGCGCGAGGCCGCTTTGCAAAAAGAACAAGAGTTATTAGATCGATTGCAGCAATTGCCGGATGCTGAACAAAAAGCCGAACAGACAAAACAAATGATCAGCCTAATCCGGAATTTCATCGGGTATCGCGAATATCCAAAATATGGCATGATTAATCGCTACTTTGTTTATAAGCTGGCTTTGCTGAAAGAAGCCAAACGACTCGTGCAGGTGGGCGTTATTCAGGAAAAAGAAGATATATACTATCTCACTTTTGAAGAGCTTCGCGAAGTCGTACGCACAAATAAACTGGATTACCAAATTATCAGCCTGCGAAAAGATGATTACAAATTATATGAAAAATTGACTCCCCCGCGTGTTATCACATCTGATGGTGAAATTATAACAGGTGAGTACAAACGGGAAAATCTCCCAGCCAATGCTATTGTTGGACTGCCAGTATCGATCGGAGTAATAGAGGGACGGGCACGGGTCATCTTAAACATGGAAGATGCTGATTTGGATGAAGGAGATATATTAGTCACCACTTTTACTGACCCGAGTTGGACACCATTGTTTGTATCAATAAAAGGCCTGGTCACGGAGGTTGGTGGACTGATGACCCATGGAGCAGTTATTGCACGAGAATATGGCATACCGGCAGTTGTCGGAGTGGAAAATGCTACCAAACTAATAAAGAATGGGCAGCGAATTCGCGTGCATGGAACAGAAGGGTATGTGGAAATCCTGTAGTGGGGAAGATGTTATCTTCCTTCTGAGGAATTAAATCAAACTGGGGAATTAAATCAAAGATGAAATCTAGGAAGGCGGCCCAATCTGGGCCGCTTTGCACAACACTAATTTACCATAATTATATTATGTCAACTTAAATGGGTGATCATTTTTGTAATTTAAACCGGGCTGTCTGGTTTTGATGGAACCGCAACAGGCTTCAAAGGTTCAAGGAATAACTTACGCTCTAAGCTGTATCCGCTCTGCTGATTGGAAATACGGATAGTATCCGTATATTTGAGCCTGAGTCCATCTGCCGACCGGTTAAAATGCAAGAGGACAAATGTATAAGGAACCTCATTTGCTGTCTCTAAGCCGCCGATTCCCGCTGCGCCGGATGTACCGGCATTAATGAAGACAGAATTCGGCTTGGTCTTAATCTCATATTTATGCATATGCCCAGTTAAAACAACAGGAATCTGTCCCCAAAACTTGCCGGCTATCTTGGGGTTGTGGGCTACCACAATATCAGGCCTGACATCAGCAGCTTCGATTATTTCTTTTAGCCTGCCGGTAAATGCATTAATTTCACTCTGCACCGGGGCCTTTGTCTCATTCCGAAGTGACGCGGGATCACCGATACCGGCGATATTCACGCCATCAATTTTTTTTATGCCCGCCTCGAGAACTGTGACATTAGGAATCTCTTGCAAGCCCTTAATCATAGAAGGAGTTTCATGATTGCCTGGAGTAATTATATAAGGTACTTGCAGGCTTTTTATCTTACCAACTAAGGCTGATTCCAAGGGTGTGCCAAAATCGGAAATGTCCCCGGAATCTATCACCAGGTTTATTCCGAAGGTTTTTACAACCTGGTCAATGAATTCAAAAGCAACCGGATTGTTATGGATATCCGAAACATGAAGTATTTTTATCTCCCCATCTCCCGGATCCATAGCCTGCAGGCTGCTAACCCGATGGAAAAGGCCATTAAGGTTGTCGGCGATACTCCGCATCTGGACTCCCAGAGTATTCACAGTATAATAACTGTCCTGGGCCAATTTTATCATCCATGGCGCAGCCTTAATTATCCCATCGTACTCCGGGTTCTGGAATTTCTGAATTTCAAATGTTTTGTAGGTACCAAAGAGCAAAACGGAAGCCGTGACAAGACCAATTAACCCTCCCAGAAGCACTTCTTTCCAACTGCGTCTCTGGAGAATAATCATGCCAAATAGCCCCCCTCCAAAACCGAGGCCCATGGTAAGAACAACCAGCCTTCTAACTGCCCCAAGTATGGCGGCCTTGGCCTCATTAACCATTGTGTCCTGTTCAGCTACGCCAGACAATATGTTTTCCACGCGGTCAGGATCAATATTTTCCAGTGAAATAGTCACACTTAACGGTGTTTTATGGGTCTGGGCACGAACTTCACCCACAGGCGTCACCCTAAGTGTAGTAAAGCCGGTGTATGATGAGCGGACAGATAAATTGGCCTGCAGAGCCTGTAGGTTAAAATCTACCTTGGCGAAAAGGTTAACAAAAATAAGTACTCCCATAATTGCAAATAGAGGAATCAAAAAATACACTGCATATTTCCTTATTAGGCTCATCCGTCCACCTCCATTGAAACTTTTGCAAATCTCTGCGCCTATATTTCACGGTAGCAATGGGGGCACTCTGCAGGTAACAAACACCTTAGCCAAAATTTAGAGACACCTTACAAGTCAAAATAAAGGCCTGTTATTTATGCCAATTTTGGTACATAATATGAGGCACATAATATGAATGGATATAAAAAGGCCCTCAATGGTCAAAATTCACATATAGGTGGTGATAGCATTGTCAACAGATCACACAATACGGAAAAACATCAAACCCGGATCATTGGTAGCCATTGTTGAAAAACAAAACCAGCGATCCGGGTTAATTACGAACGGACAAGTTAAGGATATATTGACGAACAGCCAGATTCATCCCAGGGGCATCAAAGTAAGGCTGACCACCGGCCAGGTTGGCCCAGATTCATCCCAGGGGCATCAAAGTAAGGCTGACCACCGGCCAGGTTGGCCGAGTGCAAAAAATACTCAGTGAGGGTTCAACAGATATTTAAACCATAATCTTTCCCTCTGCTAGTTTACATAATTATTATTATAGGAAGTTATATCTATTTAGCCTTTTAGCTAAAAAAAAATAGAGATGTTAACCTCTAGTTTTTTTGTAGTCTCTAATTTTCTCATCATTTAACTTAAATTTTAAATTAAATTTTCTCTTTAATTCTTCAGTCACAATAATATCATCAATTTCAATTACCTTGTAAGCTGCTTCATCATCAATACACTTAGCACAGTTATCACATGACTTACCAGGGCTAATATCACAGAAATAACACTCGCAACAATTATCACATATTTTATTATCTTCTAACATGCACATCTTTTTTGTCATCCGGCCGCACATCCCTCTATCGATTTATAAGTTTATGGGGGGGACATACATTCTAGTTAGCTTTCAAGATAACAGTGAAAAGCAGGGCTACTAAAAACGTTAAGTTGGCATAGGCCTAAATATGTCCCTCGGTCCTAAGTGGTAAGCACTTCAATAATATTATGTCTGCTTTGGACTAATTCTCAAGGGAATTTGCCTCAATCCACTTTTGTGTAATATTTAATTTTATGTCATAATTATAGTCATTCCTTTCGCTTCGCTCAAGGCACAAAACGTAATGAAATACGTTGGCATTGAGCGAATTTTTTATTATTCTAAACTCCTAGGGNGTTCTTGTAAATCCATATTTTTTTGGTCATCAACCGATGGCTTGCTTTGCTCTGCCACTTTACTTTGCTGGTACCTCTAACTCATTATTTCAGACTTTTAACCTACTATTAATCCCTACGCATTAATAATCTCTTGAATTGGAATATCTGGTCTGCAATTGGTTCTCAGCAAGGTTAAACGGTTTACGAGCTTTTCAACAACATGGTGGTTTTTCCGGGTAACCGGTGAATCCCTCATTGAGCGCTGTTCTAGCTGCTTCAGCGTCCACTGCCGGGCTATTTTGAACTTCCACTCTGCAAGTAATTCTGCACACCCATTTTATATAAATCATTGCCATATGTATCATTTACCACAACAACAGGAAACTCCTCCACTTCCAGTTCAAAAATCGCTTCCGGTCCTAATTCCGGGAAGGCCACAACCCTGGCTTTTTTTATCTTTTGGGATAAGAGAGCCGCAGCACCTCCCACTGCTGCAAAATAAACTGCTTTGTATTTGACCAGTCCTTCCTGTACAGCCCCTGAGCGGACACCCTTCCCTATAACGCCCTTTAAGCCCTCTGCCAGCAGCGGTATGGTGTAACTGTCCATTCTGCCGCTTGTGGTTGGACCGGCCGGACCGATGACATAACCAGGCTTGGCAGGAGCAGGGCCGGCATAATAAATAAGTTGTCCTTTTATGTCAATAGGTAAAGGCTGTCCGCTGGATAAGAGTTCAACCAGTTTTTTATGGGCGGCATCCCTGGCCGTAAAAATCTTTCCTGTGACTTTTGCTCTATCACCACTTTTCAGTTCCACTACAGCTTTATCATCAAGAGGCGTATTTAGCGTATATTCTGTCATTTCAGCACCTCCGGTTATATTACAACAACTTTATGCCTATAAGCGTGACATCCTATATTCACGGCAACTGGCAGACTCGCAATATGTGTCGGATATTTCTCAACATGTACGGCCAGTGCAGTATTGTATCCGCCAAACCCCTGTGGTCCTATGCCCAGTTTATTAATTGAGTCCAGTAATTCCTGCTCCAACCGGGCCGCAGCCGGGTCAGCACTTTTCTCACCAAGGTTTCTGGTTAAAGCATGCTTTGCCATTAGGGCCGCCTTTTCCATAGTCCCTCCTATGCCCACCCCCACCACGATCGGAGGGCACGGATTAGGCCCGGCATTTTTGACTGTTTCAATGATAAAGCTTTTGACCCCTTCTTCACCCTCAGCAGGTTTTAGCATTTTGAGGGCACTCATATTTTCACTGCCCCCGCCTTTAGGAGCAACTATAATCTTAACCTTATCTCCCGGCACAATATCATAATGTATAATAGCAGGGGTATTGTCCCCGGTATTGACACGATCTAAAGGGTCTCCAACCATTGATTTCCTGAGAAAACCCTTGGTATACCCTTCACAAACACCTTCATTAACAGCCTGATCTAATTCTCCGCCGATAAATTGTACTCCCTGGCCTATTTCCATGAACACTATCGCAAATCCCGTATCCTGACACATCGGGATTTCTTCATTTTTGGCAATCTCTGCGTTTTGCAAAAGCTGTTCTAAAATTTCCCGTGCTACCGGCGTCTTTTCGTTCAACACAGCTTCGTGTAATTTATTGGTAACATCATCTCCAAGGTAACAATTAGCCTGAATACAAAGTTCACTTACCGCTTTTTTGATAATGGCAACATCAATTTCGCGAATAGTTATCACTCCCCTGCCCTTAATAGAAGAGCCAATTTTACATAAGATTTCTAACCTTTAATATTATAACATGTTTCTGCCTAAATTGAAAAACCACGTCTAGCGTCGTCACTCTTAGGGGCAAGGTCCTTAACGTACATTGAGTACGTACGGCCTTGCCCCATCGGAGTTCCGCTTTATCCATGATTTTGAACAGGCTTATTGAAAAAAATCTTTCTCTCCACTTTTAAAATATATATCGCCTTAATTAATTTGGTATTTTTTTAGTTTATTGTAAAGTGTCGCCAAAGAAATGTTGAGGGCTTTAGCGGCTTTCTTTTTTCCTTCTACTGAAGAACCATACCTTGATAAGGCCTGTTTTAAAAGTATTTGTTCCATCTTATTTATCGGCATGACCTCTAACATGCTGCATTCCGATGAACCGTCTATTTGTCCAAGTTTGTCGTAGAGACTCTCAATAATTGAGTTAGTTAGACCTTTGAAGTTCTTCCATTAATTTAACTATATCCGCTTGTAATTTGAATACCCCGATCACACCTAATACTTCGTTCCGAACCATAATTGGGGTAACATAGCAGCTAAATTCGCGGTTGCTGCTGCCCAAACAATATTTTTCACCATTAATCTTCTTGCCGGTGGTCAAAAATCTGGCTAAAGGACTTTCAACAAAGAAATCCAGTACGTTCCTACTCATCAACTCTAAGGCAGTAAACCCGGAAACCCTTTCAAAGGCCTTATTAACAAAGGTAATAATTCCATCCTTATCAATTATCTGCACGGCATCGTCTAAATAACCCATGATTGAACTAAGCTCAGCCTCAGCTTTTTCTTTTTTATTTCCCAAGGCCATAAGCAAATCGAGGCTTGAGGCTTCAATAACCTGAATTTGGGGGCTTTTTAACTGGTGGATTTGCAGGGCAATTTGCGGGTCCTTGGTAGTTTCAACTACAACATCTAAATTGTCCAGTGACATAATATTCTCTAATGACTGGGAGACCGCGGTTCCGTCTAGAGCTGCATCATCAGTGCTCCAACCCTGTCCTGTTACATCGGCAATACCAGCAATTTCTACATTAGTTTTCTTGCGAAAACAATAATACAGGGCCTTCCCTTCACTTCCAGCACCAATTATAGCCATTTTTATCTTTTTCATCTCAGTCCTCCAGCCACTTCGGGAAAAATCTTAGTAGATATAATATATGACAAATATTATATTTCTCCTTCGTGCAGAGGAAAAAAATACTAGTTTTTTGAATAACCTATTAATTTGATGATTTAACTAAAAATCTGAAGGTATTTTTAATTTTTGCCCTGGATAAATGTCAGACTTCCCAAGATCATTAAATTTCATGATCTCGTAAATAACCTTTTGAACATTTTCTCCCTTACCGTAATATTTGGAAATAGTCCAAAGGGTATCTCCTTTACAAACGATGATCTCATTAAAAGAATCTTTTGTTAAACCACTGGCATTTGATTTAACTGTAAAAATCATGACTACCATTAATATAAGGGTGATGCTTATAACTCTCAAAAACCTGCGATAATTTAGAGTCTTTTTTCTTACTTTTCTCATACCAACCAACCTCCGAACATCTGTTTGGTTTTAATATACCACGAACATTCGTTCTTTGTCAACATTTTTCCGAACAAATGTTTGCACTAATTTCCTAAAAATGCTATAATAGTTGTAAGATTGTCAGGAGGTGATTAAATGTATTCTGACCTTAGTGAACGTCAGATTGCGATTTTGAATTTTATTAAAAAGGAACTGCTTAAGAAAGGGTATCCGCCATCAGTAAGAGAAATCGGTGAGGCGGTGGGATTAAGTTCAAGCTCTACAGTACACGGCCACCTGGCTCAACTGGAAGATAAAGGCTATATCAGGAGAGATCCAACCAAGCCTAGGGCAATCGAAATAATCGAGGGCAATAGCAGTGTTGTGCGCAAGGAAGTTATAAATGTGCCAGTAGTTGGGCGGGTAGCCGCAGGCCAGCCGATCCTTGCCGTTGAGAACATTGAAGATACCTTCCCTCTGCCGGTTGATTTCGTTAATAACGATAACGTATATATCTTATCGGTCCGGGGAGACAGCATGATCAATGCCGGCATTTTGGACGGCGATTATGTTGTGGTTAGACAGCAGTCTCACGCCAAAAACGGTGACATCGTTGTGGCCCTGCTGGAAGAAGAAGCAACTGTAAAAACTTTTTATAAGGAAAAGGATTATATCAGATTACAACCGGAAAATCCGGCTCTGGACCCAATCTATTCTACTGATGTGAAGGTGTTGGGGAAGGTGATCGGCGTATTCCGGCGATTGCATTAAAAAAGTGGATGTAACGAAATGTAAGGGGTTTCGTTACTGAGATTGGAGGTAGTTAAATGCGTTGGGAAGATGTAGGAAAATCATACCCGCAGCAATGGGTAATTATCGAAGCTATTGAAGCACATACAGAAGACAATAAGCGAATAATTGAAAATATCCAGTTAGTTGAGTTGTTCGGTGAGGATAACAATGGAGCGTTACGGCGATATGTTCGGCTTCACAAGGCTCATCCAGAAAAAGAATACTATGTTGTCCATACCTCACGCCCTGAATTGAATGTCAAAGAAAGAAACTGGACAGGAGTGAGGGGCATCAGATGAAACTTTATTTTGAATATGGGCTGCCTTTTGCAGAATTAAAGCTCATTAACAGGGACAAAAAGATAACACTTTCTAAAGCACTGATTGATACCGGTTCTGCAACAACCATCATTTCAACAGAGACAGCTATTGATATTGGATTAGGCCCACAGCCTGACGATGAACTTTCCCTAGTGCGTGGTGTTGGTGGCGTTGAATCCGTTTATGAAAAAAGAGTCGACATTTTGTTCTGGACACTGCAATCATGAAAAATTTTAAGGTCGATGTGGGAGCTATGCAATATGGGTTTGATATAGATGCTATTGTCGGCATGGACATCCTGGAGCAGGCAAAAGTAATGATAAACTTTAATGAAATGACCTTAATTCCTATGATAATTTAATTCCAGTTACTATGAGGCTGGTGTCTGCCGCGCTGGTATTACCCTAATTAAGTTATCTATACAATTCCTTCACAAAACCAAAGAGCACCCTCCGGTGCTCTTAATTTACCCATTTTAACTTATTTATTTTTAGTTTATTCCCTGCGACTTCGCTATCTTCTATAAAACTAAACTCTTCTGTTTCATGGCGGAGAGTTTTTAAGAACTCTTTCATTTGTTCAATCAAAACATTCAGCTCCCGGGCAGCAAGGGGTGAGATGCTGGCGATTTGGAACTGCTCGCGGTGTAAGTCAAATACCGGCAGGATGTCTTTGACAATTTCCCTTCTTTTCAAAAGCTTCTTATTATCAGGGCAGCAGCAGGCATCTCTGGGGCAGGCAACTATTACCCCGTCAACGGATTTTTTCAGGAGTTTGATGATAGCAAAGGAGTCGACTTGGGCGGGACAACTGACCGGAAGTACCCTTAGTTCGGAAAACCTGACAGTAGTTTCCGGCATTAACTTTGCAGTCATACCAGTACATTTATCACAAATCATTAAAAGGATCTGCGGGCTATACTCTGACATCTGGGACTCCCCTTTCCCATCATGATTAATCGGGAATTTTCACTCTACCATCATTATACTCCGAGCTGCCGTAAATAATCATTCAATTTTCCGTTAATTACCTAAATTAAGACTTCAACGGTCATGTTCTTTGGGCTAAAAACCCCTCTATAGTAATACACTCAAGTAAATAATTATCATCGCCGCAGCTAAAACAAATTTCAAAAATGCTCCCCCGGCCAAACCCACTACTGTGCCCAGGCCGACTTTAAATGCTTCATCCGGCTTTTTCCCGCCAATTATTTCTCCAATGACAGCACCTATAAATGGCCCTATCAAAAGTCCCAGGATGTTGAAGATGATCACGCCGAGAATTCCGCCAAGGAAGCAGCCCCAAGACCCATATTTTGTGGCACCGTATTTCTTGGCCCCGACTACTCCGGAAAAATAGTCAATCACAAGGGAAATTACCGTCAGAAAAAACAAAATACCCAGAATTGTTATGTTTATGTGTTGAAAATCCTCATAAAACCCATAACCCAGAGCAGCCAGAAATATTAACGGGGCTCCCGGTATTACTGGCAAAATGGTCCCGGCTGCACCTAATAGCATAACTAATAAAATAACCCAAAAAATCAAGGTCGACATAGATATTTACCTGACCCTTCTATCAATAACAAATGTACTTCCCGGTTTTGATTTGGCAAACTTTTTCATCTCAGCCGCTATTTCCGCAACCTGCCAATGATTTTCAATGTCTCTATGTTCATTAGAGACTACAGCAATAGATAAGCTCATAATCGGGTATTGAGTTACCTTATTTGTGCGGTCCGCGGTTATGATAAAACCCCGATGGCGGTCTTCTGCAGAATAGAAAAGCGGAATGCTGCTGTCAAACTGGCTGATTATAGCTTCACAGATTTTCTCAATTTTATCCGGTGTGGTAATGGCTATATAATCATCACCGCCTATGTGTCCGATAAAATCGTCAGGATTACCCAGTTCCTTGACATTTTTCTCTATGACATGGGCTACAAATTTTATAACTTCATCACCTTTTAAAAAACCATACACATCATTAAAGGCTTTAAAATTATCCAGGTCAATATATAAAACACCAAATTTTCTGGTATTATCATTTATCCTGCGTTTTATTTCATATTCTATCAAAATATTTCCAGGCAGCCCGGTCAAAGGATTAAAAGATTTCTCCTGTTTCGCCCTGCGCAAATGAGTCTTGATTCTAGCTGCCAATTCCAGATTGTCAAAGGGTTTGGTGATGTAATCATCTGCTCCGGCATCGAGTCCGGCAACTTTATCTTCAACCTGGTCACGTGATGTTAGCATAATTATCGGGAGGTGACTCGTTCTGGTATCATTTCTAAGCAGACGGCAGATTTCATAGCCGTTCAGCTTGGGTAAAATCACATCCAGCAGTATTATGTCCGGGGTGACCTGGTAAATCAGCTCCATCGCTGAAATGAATTCATTGGCTGAGAATACCTTATATCCTTCTTTTTCAAGGAAGTCGGTGATAACCCTAACCATAAATTTGTCATCATCTATTATTAATACTTTATTTAAAGTTTGGTCCTCCACCGTACTCCCCCTTAGGCTCAGGCATTATTATATATATTCGACTCTTGCGTACTATATCCTGCCATAGAATTGTTATTTATTCGTTTTAGCGGCCAAACATCCTTGTGCGGCAGATATTATACCAAGCTTAACATACTCTTTTGAAAGACCGCCCTGCATATAAATCGCATAAGGCTCCCGTAGCGGTCCATCAGCACTTAACTCAATGGTGGAACCGGAAACAAAGGTCCCGCCGGCCATTATGACAGGGTCGTCATAGCCCGGCATCTCTGCAGGTTCAGGGATCACATGGCCGTCTAAAGGTGAGCCTTTCTGCAGCCCGCGGCAAAAGGCCACCATCTCGTCAGAACTGCCAAACCTGATGCCCTGAATTATGTCAGACCTAAACTCTTGATATGTTGGAGATACTTCATAACCTATTTTCTCAAATAAGGCAGCCGCAAATACTGCACCCTTCAGGGCTTCACATACCACATGTGGTGCTAAAAAGAGCCCCTGCAAAAACCACCTGTTGTACTCCAGAGTTGCCCCTATCTTACCGCCAATACCGGGAGCTGTTAACCTACCGGCCGCCATCTCTACCAGCTCTGCACGTCCGGCAACATAACCACCGCTGGGGACAACCCCGCCTCCCATATTTTTGATCAGCGAACCTGCTACCAAATCCGCCCCTGCTTCAATAGGTTCAGACTCTTCCACAAATTCACCATAGCAGTTATCTACGAAAATAACCACATTATGGCCGGTGCTCCTGATTGTCCTGATTACCTCCGCTATTTGAGCGATATTCGAGGATGACCGCCAGTCATACCCACATGAACGCTGGATCATAACAATTTTGGTTTTATCATTGACCCTGAACTTTATTTCTTCATGATTGAAGCTTCCATCAGGGTACATTTCCACCTGTTGATAGGATACCCCCATCTCCCTTAAGCTGCCGGGAGCACTGCCCCTCACCCCGATGACTTCTTCCAGGGTATCATAGGGTTTGCCCGATATAAACAACAGTTCATCACCAGGCCTTAAAATGCCGAACAGGCACAGGGCAATGGCATGGGTGCCTGATGCTATCTGCCCTCTGACCAGTGCCGCCTCGGCCTTGTATACTGCGGCATAGACATCTTCAACGGCCTGCCGGCCGGCATCACCATAGCCGTAACCAGTTGAACCCTTCAGATGATATTCACTAACTCTGGTCTGGTGGAATGCCTCGAGAACTTTTTTATGGTTAGTTAAAGATACTTCTTCCAGCCGCCTGTATACCGGCTGGGTCATTTCCTCTATTTCACCGACTAACCGGTTAAACTCTATTTCAGTCATATTTACCTCCGTCACTTTGGTCTAATTCCGGTACTCTTTAACCCTGACCAGCACAGCTTCATCCAAATCAACTGTAAGCTGCACATGTTCCGGCAGATATTCTTTATTGAGAACCGTTCCTTTGGTATGACAGAGAGCAATCAAGGCTGACTCACTGTAGGGAATGGCGTAAGTGCCGCGAACTCTTGTCCCAGGCAGGCATTCCAGCAAAACTGCGAAGAAATCCTCTAAGCCTGCCCCGGTCAAGGCCGAAACAAAAACACTTCTGGCCACCCGCTTTTTCAACATCTCAATCTTCAAAGGATCCGCCAGTTTATCAATTTTGTTAAATACCGTGATCATTGGTTTATCTGCAATATTCAGCTCTGCCAAAAGCTTTAAGACAGCATCCGCCTGTTTTTCCATGGCCGGGTGGCTGATGTCCACAACATGAATCAGTACGTCTGCTTCCTGAACCTCTTCCAAAGTGGCCCGAAAAGCCGCGATTAAATGATGCGGAATTTTATTTATAAAACCAACGGTATCAGACAACAAAACCTCTTTATTATCAGGCAGGTTCAGTCTTCTGGTAGTTGGGTCCAGGGTTGCAAAAAGCTTGTCCTCAGCCAAAACGTCTGAGTTCGTGAGCCTGTTAAGTAATGTGGATTTCCCTGAATTTGTATAGCCACAGAGGGAAACCACCGGAATTGGTGTATTTTTCCTGTTTATCCGGTGCAGGTTCCTGTTCTTTTTGACTTGCTCAAGGCTGCGGTTGAGGTCAGAGATCCTTTTTCTGATCCGTCTCCTGTCTACTTCCAGTTTAGTTTCCCCAGGTCCTCTGGTCCCGATACCTCCCCCCAGCCGGGACAGGGCGGTGCCCATTCCGGTGAGTCGTGGCAGCAGGTAGTTGAGCTGGGCCAGTTCCACCTGCAGCTTGCCTTCCATAGTCCGGGCCCGCTGAGCAAAAATATCGAGAATAAGGGCCGTCCGGTCAACAATTTTGATTCCAGTGGTTTCCTCCAGGTTTCTTAACTGGGCCGGAGACAGCTCACTGTCAAAAATTATGACATTGGCTCCCAAGACCTGGGCCTGCAGACGTACTTCGTCAGCCTTGCCCCTGCCGATGTAAGTGGCTGTGTCTGGGCGGCTGCGGGGTTGGATGACCCGATGCAGGACCACCACCCCTGCTGTCTTGGCCAGCTGGGCCAGTTCATCCAGAGAGTCATGCACGGCATCGAGATTCTCTCCCGGCCTTTGGACAGCACAAAGGATAGCCTTTTCCTCCAAATTATCTTTTATTTCATGAGCAGAAGGCCTGGACCGTTTATCTGCTATTAATATATTTTGCATCAGTTCATTGCTGCCAACCACCTTATCGGCGGACAGGGGCCCAACTACTGTATAATTATCCGGGAGTCCGTGATTACCCATATTATTGATGGCAACACATATGCCGGGGGCTTGACCCGGCTGGACTCCCAAGGCCGCCATGGCATCGAGGTTAAGCTGTTCCATAGCGGTAATATCCACATCACTCAAAGCCGGTGAGCCCTGCGGGTGTGTATGAATGCACCTGATCCCGCTGAGCCTGTCGGAACTGCGCCGGCCAACCACCTCACCGAGGGTCACGGTGGCGTTGTCACCTACCGATACATCAACCACTTTACCGCTTCTGTTAATATATACAGCTACTTCCCTATTAATTTCGAGGGTAACAGAAGTCAATTCCTCAACAATATCTGCCGACACAAATTGGTCCCTGGCTGTCTTCATGGAAAACAAGCCTTTGAGACGCTCAAGGTGTGACTTTTTTAACCCCTCAGTATTACCGTTAATTTGATTCAGCATTAGATTCTCCTAATCAATTTGCCTGTTCTTAAATACAATCAATCTTTATTCGTTAGCCCTAAACAAAATCCTTCTTTAAATTTTCCACCACAGAAATTTCGCGTACTCCTTCAATATCGGCTTCCTCAATCAAGATTAAATCTTCCCTGGTTATCTCACTTTTATTTACCAGACGAACAGCCTGGCGCCGCATGGACTTTTCAATAATATTCCTGACCAGCCTGGCGTTGCCGGAGTGTTCATGGCCTTTGCCGGACTTAAGTTCAATAATTCTCCTGAGGGCCCTCCTGGCACCGTCGGTTAATTCATATTGTCTTTGGCCAAGCATCAGGTCAGCAATTTGCAACAGTTCTCTAATAGTATAATCAGGAAAGACTATATAAATAGGAAATCTTGATTTTAAACCGGGATTAGTTTTAATAAATTCATCCATTTCCTTCTTGTATCCTGCCAATATGAGGATCAGGTTATCTTTCTGGTCTTCCATAGCCTTAACCAGGGTGTCTATAGCCTCTTTGCCAAAGTCCTTCTCTCCGCCCCTGGCCAGGGAATAAGCCTCATCAATAAAGAGTATGCCCCCATAAGCTTTTTTTAGCTGCTCCCGGGTCTTTTGAGCAGTGTGGCCAATATATTCACCGACCAGGTCTGCCCTTTCAGCTTCAATTAAATGCCCTTTTGACAATACGTTGATTTCTTTGAATAATTTGCCTAAAATCCGCGCTACCGTGGTCTTGCCTGTACCGGGATTTCCTTTAAAAATCATATGTAAGACTGATGGTTCGGAAACAAGGTTTTCATTTAACCGTTTACGCTGAATTTCGATAAATGCTTTGATCTCATATACCAAATCTTTAACAGAGGCCAGGCCTATCAAATCATCCAACTCATTAAGGATTTCCAAAACTTTTTCATTAGCCGCTTCTTCTTTGGGGAGCCCTTTTTCTTTTTTCTTATCTAAACCGGAAAAAAACAACTGACCCTTAGCTGGAGTCGTATCACCTTTGTCGACATTGTCGAGCCCTGGCTTACAAGTCTTGGCTTTAGGGCGGATGATTTTAATCTCCAATATCATTCCCCCTCATGGCACAGTATTTTACTCTAATATTATACGCACCTGACTGTGAATGTTTAATAAATAAATGTAAAAATTTTTGCTATAATTTGGTGTTTTTTGCAGGATTTAAGTTAAATATGTAGAAATGGTAGTAATAACCGGGATATTTTATAAACGCCACGGCATTAACGAGGATATTTTTATAAACCTACCACGGCATTAACCAGGTAGGTTTTTTTAAAGGTATAAAGTCTACAGAGTCAACCTTCAACAATGAATATTTATACCTTATCTTTATTCCATTCCGAAGGGAGGGTTCGGGAGTTTCCAGATACGGAAAACACATCCCTTAAGCATTCATTTTAAAGGAGGTTTTTTTGTTGACTAAATCTGACTTAATCGCCAAGGTGACGGACTCGGTCAAGACGCTCAAGAAAAAGGATGTAGAAAAAGCTGTAAACGCCATTTTTACCAGCATTCAAGAAGCCTTATCCCAAGGTGAAAAAGCCCAGTTTATTGGTTTTGGGACCTTTGAAGTAAAACAGCGGAAGGCCAGAAAAGGCCGTAATCCCCAATCAGGTACAGTTATAAATATTCCTGCAACAGCTGTTCCTGTATTCAAGGCGGGCAAAACCCTCAGAGAGCAGGTAGCTAAATAATACATATATAATCGAAAAAACTCCTGAAACCATTGGGTTTCAGGAGTTTTTTGCTTAAGCAATGCTGATCCGATGGAGTTTAAAACTCCACCTGAAGTAAGTTTCACTTTATTTTATCGTCCAATTGATCAGCCCATTATGCCCCTGAATAGGCGTAAGTCTGCCAACTCCATGCAGGAATTCAATGTGGGAAACGGCTTCTCCAAAAGCAAACCATTTTTGCTGAACCATGTAATCTTCCCAATTTCCCCGCATATCCCAGGTCATCCTGGAAGCAATTTCGTAGGCGCTGACAGACTTATACTCCCGTACTATCTGCCAGACTTCTTCAATACGGCTGAGATGGTGTTCTTTTAATTGCCGGACTCTTGCCGCAAAATTGCGGAATGTCCCATGATGGGCAGGGAGCACAAAATCCACTGACAGGCCGGCAACCTTGTCCAAACTCTGTAAATAATTGTCCAGGGCATGCTCATCCTCCGAATACTGAGATATGTTTGGAGTGATATTTTCTAAAACGTGATCACCGGAAATAAAAATTTTCCGTTCTTTTTCATAAAGACAAACATGGCCGCCGGTGTGTCCCGGTGTGATAATACACTGGAAGTTATAATCCGCTGCTTTGATAAAATCCCCATCCAAAATATAGGTAAAATTAAGGGGATGTTCGGGTTTATATGCATTCCCCGGATGATTTAAAATGGCCTGTTCTGCTAATTTCGGCGGAAAGCCATGTTTTGCGGCATACTCCTGTAATTCCATCCAGTACTCCCTGGTGTCACCCCCGCTGGCCCTGTTAATGACGATTCCGTCATCTTCACTGGCATATACCTTGGCACCTGGCTTAATAAATGACGACACCAGTCCGGAATGATCTATATGATAATGGGTGATAAAAAAATCTGTGTTTTCCAAATCGATATTAATTTGGGCTAAACCGGCGGTTAAAGCAGTACGGCATTCTGCCCGGTTCATCCCGGTATCAATAATCAGATTTCGTTTTTGACCTTTGATAACATAAGAATTAATTGCTTTAAGGGGGTTATCAGGAAGTGGAACTTCAATTCTGTAAATATTCGGGAGAACTGATTCTACCAATTCAATATCACCTGCTTCAATATATTTGATCCGAAGGCTAATCGCTTCACTTTAAGTAGAAATCCCCCGGGCGGGGGAGATTCGTTGGTTATTTCTGCTGTTCACCGAAACTGGTAGAAATAGCTTTAAATGGTGTTATCGTGGAAATGGCATGCTTATAGACCATCTGCTGTTTGCCTTCATACTCCAAAATGACGGTAAAGTTATCGAAACCTCTGACCAGACCTTTTAATTGAAAGCCGTTAACCAGATATATAGTAACTAGAATATTCTCCTTTCGAATCTGATTTAAAAATGAATCCTGTAAATTAAGCTGTGGCTTTGTCATCCTAGTCCCTCCAAATCACGTTTTTTGTTTCTATTCTACGTGTTCCCAAATTGTCCTTCTACTTTTTTGGCAATTTCATCCGCAATTTCTGCAAAAGAATCATATTTTTCGATATCAAACCACAAAATTCTTTCGTCTCGCCGGAACCACGTCAACTGCCTTTTTGCAAACCTTCTGGAGTTGCGTTTAATTAACACTACTGCCTCCTCGAGGCTGCACAATCCGCCAAAATAATAGAGTATTTCTTTGTAGCCCAAGGCCTGCATTGATGTGTGCGCTGGCCCATACCCCATTTTGACCAGCTTAGATACTTCATTGACCAACCCCTTTTCAAGCATAATCTCCACTCTTTTTTCTATTTTTTCATATAGCTTCAGCCTATTTAGCGTGAGGCCAAAATATGCCAGGTTATATTTAGGTTCAGCCGCCCCGGAAACGTTCTGGAAATCTGAAATGGGCCGCCCTACGGCCTGGTAAACCTCAATAGCCCTGATCAGCCGCCGGGTATCGTTACGATGAATCCTCTTGGCCGCAGCCGGGTCAACCTTTGCCAGCATGCCCACCAAAAATTCATTCCCCCTCCTGGCAGCAGCCCGCTCCAGCATAGACCGGTAGGAGTTATCCCCACCAGGTGGGGTAAAGTCGTATTTATCAATAATTGAACGTACATACAGGCCGGTCCCTCCAACCAAAATCGGGATTTTGCCTCTGTTGACAATTTCTTCGATACACTGCTCGACCATTTCCTGAAACCTGGCTACATTAAACTCTTCACCGGGTGGGACAATATCAATCAAATGGTGAGGAACCCCGGCCATTTCTTCTTTGGCAGGTTTGGCAGTCCCAATATCCATATATTTATAAACCTGCATGGAATCCCCGGAAATAATCTCTCCGCCGATTTTATCGGCAAGTTCAATTCCCACTGTAGTCTTCCCCACTGCAGTGGGACCCACGATAACAACCAAAGGCAGTTTTTGCTTCATCTTCCTGCCCCCTGTTTCTCAATGATTCCAAAAGCTATGGGACTGTATTTGCCGCCAATTACCGTTTTAAAGCCAAGACGGGCAAATTCCCCGCTAAATTCATTTTCCTTTAAAACTACCCGGAAGCGGGCAACTCTATGGGCTTCAGCCACTGCCTCGGCAGTCAGGGGGTCCCTTAAAACAATTCCCCTGACAGGCTGCATGGAGCTTGACCGATGCCGGGGCACCCTGAACATGGGGTCAAAATATACTATGTCAAAAGAATTGTCCGGCTGTTGGCCCAATATGTCCAGGTAATTTCCACAGATAACCCTGATCCTCTGCATAGCCTCAACTCCGGCCTCAGACCCCCTCCGGTAATCAATCAATCCTTTGTCCACGATAAAGGCCAGCTCGGGGGCGGCCTCAATACCGGTGACTGCTCCTGCGGGTCCGACAGCGTAAGCGGCCACAATGGCATCTGCGCCCAACCCCATGGTGCAGTCCAGGACCCGCATACCCGGGCGCAGGGACATGGCAGCTACCATGTGATCAGGTTTGCCCTGTTTCAGGGCTTTGATCCTGGGGATGCTCATACTGGGGTGAAAAAAGTACTCACCCAATGAAGTATATAATATTAATTTGTTTCTGTTGGCAACCAGGACGTTGTCGGCCTCGTTTTCGGCCCGCAGCCGGTCCAGGGGCTTGCGTTCCCGCGGCACCAAAACAGTGTCCAAAGCACAGGCAGCTTCGGCGGCCAACACCAAAGATTCCTGGTCAGGCTTGTGAGATGTGGTAACTATCGTTCTGCCCATAATTACACAACCCGCTTAAACTTCTTTTCCAGCTCATAACCTGAAAAGTGAATCAAAGTAGGCCTCCCATGAGGACAAGTATACGGCTGCCTGGCTGCGGCCAGTTGACAGAGCAGTGACTCCATTTCCGGCAGCCCCAGTTTATGATTGGCCTTAATAGCACTTTTACAGGCCATGGTAATGATTACTCTTTCACGCAGAGCCTTACCAGATATTGTGTGCCGGTTGCGGGAAAAATAATCCAATAAATCTAAAAATATTTCTTCTCCCCCATTTTTTGCCGCCCCGGAAGGCACAGCCCGCAGCAGAAAGGTCTCTCCGCCAAAATGTTCGATGATAAAACCCAGGTCCGTGAAATTAATGATATGGTCATTTAAGATCTGAGATTCCTGGTAAGTGAGCTGCAGCGAACTGGGAAACAAAAGCTGCGTACCGGTCACTGCTTCATCAGGCCGGTCCATAAACTTCTCATATAAAATCCTTTCATGGGCCGCATGCTGGTCTATCAGATACATCCCATCCAGCCCCTGGGCCACAATATAAGTGCAGTCTATCTGCCCAATGGGCCTAAGTTCGGGGAATTGACCAGAGGAAGATTTTTCATTATCCCGCAGCATGGCATGGCTAACTGTATAAACGGATTCCGCCGGTTCCTGCCAAGCCTGGCCTGCTGCAGTGTAAGGCAGTGCTGACATGGCCCAGGCCTGCTGTTCGGGTTTAGCTTCAGGCATTTGCACAGGATTGGATGCAGATGCTGGTGCATGTGCTGGTGCTGGTGCAGATGCTGGTGCAGGCTCAGTATCAGATTCCGGCAAAGGTTTAACCGCAGGCTGAAGTTCGTGTTCATGGAAAGGCTGAAGCTCGGAGTCAGGACCTGATGCAAGCTTTGGCTCGGATGCGGGTCTAAGCCTGAGATCCGGCTCAGCCTCAGAACCGGGTCCGGGTCCGGACCCGGGCTCGCTCCTGGGCTCGGGCACGGGTTTAGTTTCCCCACCCAGGCTTACCCTCGGGATCAACCTGTTACGGCTTAAAGTTTCCGCTGCCGCAGCAGTGATCATATCCCCCCAGTGCTGAGCCTGGCTGAGACGCACTTCGGTTTTGGCCGGATGAACATTCACATCCACATCCCCGGGGTTAATCGTTAAATTTATGACAAAAACAGGATGCCGGCCAATCATCATCATACTGTGATAGGCCTTCTCCACAGCCTCACTAATCATACTGCTGCGGACAAACCTGCCGTTGATAAAAATAATTTGGCGGCTCCTGCCGGCTCTGGATAATGACGGCCGGCCAAGATACCCTGACAGCGCTCCATCAGCTGTATTGGCCGCCACAGGCAGCAGCTCCCTGGCGTAATTGGTCCCATAAACACAGGCGATGGTGTCCAGCAGATCCCCTTTCCCGGGAGATTTCAGAGTCAGCCTGCCATTTACCGTTAATTGAAAAGATATTTCGGGATACCCCATGGCAAACTTATTCAGCACATCACTGACCTGCCCGGCTTCCGTAGTAGGGCCTTTCAGGTGTTTCTGCCGGGCCGGGGTGTTAAAAAACAGGTCACTGACCCGGATGGCAGTTCCGGCCTGGCAGCCGGTTTCAGTGATGGGCTGCATCCTGCCGCCTTCAACAGTAACAATCACCCCGGAAACGCTGTCCTTGACCCTGGTCTTTAGATTAAGCCTGGACACTGCCGCAATGCTGGGCAGGGCTTCACCCCGGAAACCCAATGATAAGATGCTGTCCAGATCGGCGGCCTCCCTGATTTTGCTGGTAGCATGGCGTTCAAAAGCGAGCCTGGCATCATCCCTGTCCATGCCGCTGCCATTATCGGTCACAGTGAGTTCTGCCATCCCACCGTCGGTAATAGCCACTTCGATCCTGGTACTGCCGGCATCGATGGCATTTTCCACCAGCTCTTTAACAATCGAGGCCGGTCGTTCGACCACCTCTCCGGCCGCTATTTTATTGGCAGTAAGTTCGTCCAGTACAACAATTTTACCCACTTTAGCTTCACCCTCATCAAATTATCAGGGAAATTTACTCATCGATCCACTCTGCAGCTTTTTCCCTGCTGAAAACCTTATATATATCTGCTGTCCGGTCCTGTAAATAAACGTAGTCATGACTCTTCCCCTGAACAGCTTTTTCGTATTCGGCATAAGCCTCTTCCCGGCACCGGCGGCACCCGTGAAAAGGCGTACTGATTCCCAAAATATGATGTAAGATCCCATTTGGGTGCACTGCCTGGGATGCCGTGGATAAATATCCACCGCAGTCCGGACACAGCCTGAGCCGTTCGGTTTGCTGCTCGTGGATGCCTTCTGTGTCATAATAAATGGATTTTTGCCTCTGCCAAAAATCCTGTTTGGTCCTGATTACCTCAAGGTTGTTATGATCGCGGTTTTTCCAAATATCCTTAAGCTCTTTCACAACTTGTTTGATCAGCAATTTTTTATCGGCACTGAGCTGAAACAGCCCTGGTGTATAGTCCGGTTCCAGCACATGGCTGTAATCCAGTCCGGCCATGGCCAGAATAATACCGGTATTTACATATGGCAGTGCTGTTTCAATGGCATAACCACCCTCGAGCACCGCAATATCGGGTTTAAGTTTTTCGTTCAACCTGGCATAACCCTGAGCTGTAATTCTCATATTGGCCAGAGGGTCAGTGAAATGATTGTCCTGGCCCGCAGAATTTACAATCAGGTCAGGCTGAAATTCCTCCAGGACCGGTATAATTAACTCGTCCAGGACATAAAGCAGCCCTTCATCAGTAGTCCCTGGCGGGAGCGGGATATTCAGAGTCCGCCCATAGGCTGCCGGACCTCCGGCTTCATTGGTAAAGCCGCTGCCTGGGTAAAGGGTGCGGCCATCCTGGTGGAAGGAGATGAACAAGATATCCCGGTCATGGTAAAAAATATCCTGGGTCCCATCTCCGTGATGAACATCAGTATCTACTATGGCTATTTTGCGTAAACCATATTTATTTCGCAGGTAATCAACCATTATGGCCTCGTTGTTGATATTGCAAAAACCCCTGTTGCCATGGACTACTTTCATGGCATGGTGTCCCGGTGGACGGACCAGGGCGAAGCCGTTCCTGATCTCGCCGGTCATCAAGGCATCAGCTAACACCAACGCGGCACCTGCCGCAACCATATGGGCCTCAGTGACCTGAGCCTTTATTCCGGGTACACAAAAATGGGTTCTGGCAATATCCTTCGGGGCCGCCAGCCTGGGTTTAAATTCCCTGATCCGGGGCAGGTCCATCAGACCTTCTTCGAAGATCTGGTCCCTGGTATATAATAGCCTCTCTTCCCTTTCCGGATGAGTAGGTGAAATAGCCCAATCAAAAGCCGGAAAGAAAATAAGTCCTGTTTTGTCACTTTTCTTCATCAGCAGACTCCCCCTTTCCCAGATAACATAAAATATCACGCGGAGTCTGCAGGTTAATATCAAAAATCTTACCTGCTGCAGTCCAACCCCTGACCAGATTAAACACTTCAGAGCGGACTACCTCTATTCTTTCGACAAATTCTCTAACCCGCATCTTTTCGGCAAGGTCATAGAGTTTTTCCTCGGCCAGCCTGACAGCCTGTGCTTCCGTGAAGGAACCCCCTGTGGGCACCGCGCCGGTGCTGCCGTCTTCAGCGGTGGCATAATATCCCTGTTCAGTATCAATCCTGAGATTGACAGTGACTGTAGGCCTGGCCACCGCAGCCCCCAGGGCATTGGCCACTTCGGCATGTTCAGGAATAATAGCCCGGCACCCCAACAGCCTCGCTACTTCAGGAATCAGCCCGTTGGCCGCCCCGCCGACTCCCACAATATTGTCAGGCCTGAATTTCACGTTTCGGGTTATCTGCCAGACCCGGTAGGCAGGTTCTTCTTCCCATTCTCTAAAAACATCTTCTATGGCCCGCACGATAATAAGAGAGGCCTTCTCCACTATCATTTCAGCGGCCTCGCCCGGAGTCATACCTGTTTCCCGGGCCACTTGAGCCATAATTTCTGCAGCCCTCTTTTGATCTCCCACATCGACTTGCCCCAGATATCTTAAGGCATCGGTAGGGGTAGCCCCCGCTCCCCCCCAACAATAGGGCCGGCCGCTGCGTTCAGGGAGAATCTCCACCTTTCCTTCACAAACGATGACCCTGCTGTCCCCGCCCAAGGGTACAGACTTCACGGCAAAAGACCTGACATGGGTCAGGTATTCCTGGACCCGGGCTCCCTTGGAAGCCAGAAGTGGTTCTCCACAAAGAATCAGGGCCAGATCGGTGGTAGTCCCGCCGATGTCCACAACTACCGAACTCTGATCCCTGGGAGATAAGCACAGAGCCCCCATTGTACTGGCAGCAGGCCCCGAAAAAATTGTCTCGACAGGAGCCTGACGGGCAGAATTCAGAGGGATGGTCCCGCCGTCTGCCTTCAGAATAAAGACAGGTGCTGTTATATTTCTGGCTTGCAGGGAATCCTGGACGCTCCGCACAAACCCGGCAAAAACATCTTTTGTGGCTGCATTCAGCATAGTGGTAGCAATGCGCCTCGGATAATTCAACTGACCGGCAACCTGATGTCCCATCTCCACCTGGAGGTCCGGGAAGGCCTGCGCCAGGGTATCTTTAATGAATATCTCCTGCTTGTTGTTGCGGGAGGAAAATTTACCGACAACGGCTGCCCGGTCATAATTTTGGTTCTTAATTTCCTGCCCGGCCCCCTTAATCTCTGCCGGATTTACAGGCACAATCTCGCGCCCCCGGTAGTCAACAGCCCCGGCCACTACTTTGGTCAGGGTGTCATACCGGTATTCGGCAGGATTCAGCCCCGGACCGGGGGCCAGAATCAGGGCCACAGGCGGGTATTTCTTCTCGGCAATTATGTTAGTGACCAGGGTGGTGCTGAGCACAACCCGGCAAATCCGGGCCGTGTCCTGTCCTGCCAAAACTGCGTCCAAGGCACCCAGCAGGCTTGACAGGAGATCATCATGCCTGGTCAGGAACTTCTTTTTGCCAATTATTTTTTTACCATCAGTGAGGACAGCATCTGTATATGTCCCCCCCACGTCTATCCCGATAAACACAGTCGAATCACCTTCGATTTATTATTCCACCAGAAGTAAGCTTCACTTTAATTCTTTAAGTTTTTTCTGCAGACGATAAAGAACATTTAAGGCATCTATGGGAGTGAGATTCAAAAGATCAAGGGCCGCAAGCTCTTCCTCGACCGGATGTAATTTTTCCGGACCTGCAAAAAAGCTGAGCTGGGCCTGTTCCTGAGGTATATGTTGCCTTTTGGCAGCTGCGGTTTCCCGCCTTCCTTTGGCCAAATCCTCAGTGGCCTCCAGGGTCACAAGAATCTCCCCGGCCCGGATTAACACTTCATTGGGCAGCCCGGCCAGGCGGGCCACCTGAATCCCGTAGCTGCGGTCGGCTCCGCCGGGGACAATTTTCCGCAGAAAAATAATGTCTTCACCCTTTTCCCGTACTGCCACAGAGTGGTTTTGCACTCCCGGAAAGATGTCCGCCAACTCGGTCAGCTCATGATAATGGGTGGCAAATAAAGTCTTGGCCCCTATTTTCCTGTTGTCCAAAATATATTCAGCCACTGCCCAGGCAATGCTGAGGCCGTCAAAGGTGCTGGTTCCCCGGCCGATTTCATCCAGCACTACCAGACTTTTGGCTGTAGCATTATTTAAAATGTTGGCCACTTCGTTCATTTCCACCATAAAGGTTGACTGCCCGGTGGCCAGGTCGTCTGAAGCCCCCACGCGGGTAAATATCCTGTCAACAACCCCGGTCACTGCCTGTTCAGCCGGTACAAACGAACCAATTTGAGCCAGCAGGCAGATCAGGGCCACCTGGCGCATATATGTACTTTTCCCGGCCATATTAGGACCTGTGATCATGTCCAGGCGATTTTCGGCACCGTCTAAGTAGGTGTCATTGGGCACAAAAGTCTCGCCCGCCAGCACTTTTTCCACTACCGGATGCCGGCCTTCTTTGATCTCCAGGATGTCCCGCTCATTAACCACCGGTTTTGTGTAATTATTTTTGATAGCAGCCTCGGCCAGAGACTGCAGGACATCCAGCCGGGCCAGCATGGCGGCACACCTTTGGATTCTTGGCACTTCCAGGTTGACACGGTTTCGGAGATCACAAAACAGCTCATATTCCAGTTGGATGACCCTGTCTTCGGCCCCTAAGATCATGTTTTCATATTCCTTCAGGGCCGGAGTGACAAACCGTTCCGCATTAGCCAGGGTTTGTTTTCTAGTGTAATCATCAGGGGCAATCCCCAGATTGGCATTGGTAATCTCAATATAATAGCCGAAGACCTTGTTAAACCCGACCTTCAGAGATTTTATCCCTGTCCGTTCTTTCTCTTTGGCTTCCAGGGCGGCGATCCAGCCTTTGCCCTCTTTGGATGCTGTTCTCAGCCTATCCACTTCATCATTATAGCCTTTTTTGATGATGCCGCCGTCCCTTACAGACAAGGGAGGTTCTTCAGATACGGCCAAATCGATGAGAGTGACTATGTCTTCCATGGAGTCCAATGCTTCCGTAATTGCGCGCAAGCCCGGAGAATGGGCGTCCTCTAGCAAAAGCTGCAGGCCTGGCATGATTTCCAGAGAATTTTTGAGAGCAACCATATCCCGGGCATTAGCATTCCCATAGGCTATCCTGCCGGCCAGCCGCTCCAGGTCATATACTTTATTGAGCAGGCTCTGCAAATCATTCCGGAGAAAAACGTTGTTCACCAGTTCTTCCACCGAATCCAGCCTGCTGTTGATTTCAGCAATATCCAGCAGGGGCTGTTCCACCCAGACTTTCAACTGCCTGGCCCCCATGGCTGTAACAGTTGAATCAAGAACCCAGAGGAGTGAGCCTTTTTTCTGATGGTCCCGCAAGGTTTGAGTCAGCTCAAGGTTTCTCCTGGTGGCATTATCTAATAACATGAAATTTTCAGTTGTATATGGCAAAAGCCTGTTAAAATGAGTCAGGGCATTTTTCTGGGTGTCTTTCAGAAAGGCCAGTACACCGCCGGCAGCTCTCTGGCCCAGTTTTAAGTTTTCACACCCAAACCCCTCCAGGGAACTTGTCCCGAAATGCTGAGTTAAAGCACCATAGGCGTTTTTAGAAGTAAAAGCCTGGGTCGGAAAATAACTGACCGCAATATTTTGCCCTGACAACCGCGCGCATAATTCCTTGTTGTCGCTGAGTTCATCGGGCATGATACATTCCACAGGCTTTAGCCGGGCTATTTCATCTGTCAGTTTAGCCAGGGCCCGGGCACCGGTAATTTCGGTCACAGCAAAATAGCCGGTAGTGATCTCAGCTACACCGATACCGTACCCTAGCTCGTCTTTGACAATACTGAGCAAAAAATTATAGTTGCCCTCATCCAGCATACTGCCATCAGTCACAGTACCCGGAGTGATGACCCTGGTGACCTCTCTTTTGACTATCCCCTTAGCTGTCCGGGGGTCTTCCACCTGTTCACAAATGGCTACCCGGTAACCCTTTTCAATAAGCTTGGCTATATAGCTGTCTGCCGCATGATGGGGCACCCCGCACATCGGTATTTTGGTGCCGTTGCCGCCATCCCTGGCAGTCAAAGTTATTTCCAGAACTCTTGATGCTGTTTCTGCATCATCGAGAAACATTTCATAAAAATCGCCCAGGCGGAAAAACAAAATTGAGCCTGGATTTTCTTCTTTGATGGCCATGTATTGTTTCATCATCGGAGTCAATGCTGTCAAAAACCGGTCCTCCCCACCCGGCCCCTGTGGGCCTCTGGTATTTTCAAGAAACCTTATCTTTAATAATACCATAATCTGGCCGGATTCTCAATGAGAGTGAGGAGTGGAGAGTGGGGAGTGAAAATAATAAATCAGCCGCTGAAAACTTAAATAATCTCACACGATGCACCCCAAATCTCAATGATGCTTTAATGCAAAATGTCAGCACTGCCAACTACGGCATTGTCATGGCCTTAGTATTTGGCTGGCTGGTAAAAAGGGCTGAAACCAAAACAGAGCCAAACCCAAAACTCCGGAAGTATCACATTCTGCCCATGCCCTCTTATAAAAAAGAACACGAGATAAAGAAGGTCCGCCTCAGGAAACCTTTTAAGATAAAGTAATCAAGATCTTTTAGCATACAAAAATAACAACTGTGAATAAGTTCGCAGTTGTTATTTTTGTAATATTTGCATTTTCATTCCTCCTGAAAAAGGACATGAAAAAAGCAATATTTTCTATAAAATGTCCTGAAAATCACTGGCACCATAGAGAATACGGGCAATAATCACCTGACGTCCCTGCTCGTTAACCAGATAGAAAACCAAATAATTATCGACAATCAATTTTCGGTAGCCACGTTTCTTTAGTGGTTCATCCAGCACAAAACTACATGAATACGGGAAAGCTTTAAGCCGCATAATACCACTTTCTATTTTACCCATCAGATTCTCAGCAGCTTCAGGCGCAAAAAGACTATTGGCGATATAAGCATATATTTCGTCTAAATCCGCTTCGGCCTTGGAAGTAAATTTCAGGCTATATTCTTTGATTTCCATACTTTGCCCTCAGTTTTCTAAAAACCTCTTCTCCTTCTAAAAGAGGTGTACCATTTGCAATCTCTGATTCCGCTTCAGCTAATTTTTTATAAACCTCTACAAGAGCCATCTGCCGTTCGTAGGTTTCCATACTCATCACCACTAGATCGCCGTAGCCATTTTTCGTAATGAAAACAGGTTCTTTACTTTTATGGCATAGTTCGGAAATCTCATTTGTGTTTCGCAAATCCGTTATTGGTCTTATTTGCGGCATCCTAATCACCTCACTTTTATCATAACATAATTATGACATAATTATGTACAAAGCGCAAGGTGTTATTAGCCAAAGTATTAACGGAAAACAACTCAAAAAGAGAGCGTCGCTAACTACTAAAAAAGTAGTTTTGCGACACTCCCTTTAATTACATCCACATGATGGTCCGCATTCTGAACCACAGCCACATCCCTGTTCTTCTTCTCCGGACAGAGCCCGGGTAATAATCATATTAACACTTCTCAGAAGGCTTTCAAACCTATCCGAGGCCTCCATATATGCTTTGATGGACGGATTTCCGGACATCTTGCCTTCTATGGCTTCAATTTCTTTTTTGTCCTGATCGCCTAATTCTTCACCGCGCATCTGTATTTCGTAAATCTGCTTTTGTTTTTCCTGAAATTCAGTGACAATTTTTTCAGCCTCAGGATCACTGTTCATCACAAGTTCAGCCTGGCGCATGGCGGCCAGTTCCTCGGACTCGGTAAGCGCTTCGGCCAGTTCATTGGCCTTGGTAATTATTGCAGCTGACATTTTTTCACCTCCAGTTTTAATTATTCTTCTCCAAACTATGAAATAATACCTTTTTTAACGTGTAAAAAATGTATTTCTTTCTTCCGGGGGCAGTATTTTCCTTTAAACAAGCTCACCATCCAAATGCCAGGTGCCGGTGTCAATAATATTTACCCTGACCAACTGACCCGTGAGGTTGTCTTCTCCTTTAAACAAAACCAGCTTATTGCTCCTGGTGCGGCCTTCCATTACGCCAGGGTTGCTTTTGCTTCGCCCTTCAACCAATATTTCATGAATTTTACCTGCCTCCAGGAGGTTTTTCTCCATGCTGATGGTGTTTTGCAGGGAAATCAGCTTTTGAATCCTTGCTTTCTTGACATCATCGATGACCTGGTCCGGCATTTCCGCCGCCGGTGTACCGGAGCGTTTATTGTAAACAAAGGTGAAGGCAGCGTCAAACCTCACCTTTTCCAGAAGGTCTAATGTTTCGGCAAAGTCATCGTCGGTTTCACCCGGAAAGCCGACAATTAAATCAGTGGTAATACTGGCATGGGGTACATGAGCCCTGATCTTTTGGACAAGTTCCAGATACCCTTCCTTAGTATAACCCCTGTTCATCCTTTGCAAAACATTATTACCGCCGGCCTGGACCGGCAGATGGAAATGTTCACATACCTTTTGGGATTCAGCTATGACTCTGATCAATCTGTCATTAAAGTCCCTGGGATGAGAAGTCATATACCTTATGCGATATAAGCCTTCGATTTTTTCCAGTTCCAGCAGGAGATCAGCAAATTCTATCTTTGGAGTAAGGTCTTTACCGTAAGAATTAACATTCTGCCCCAAAAGCATTACTTCTTTGTATCCGTCTTTGGCGAGACCGGCTATTTCCCGGGCAATGTCGGCCACTTGCCGGCTCCGCTCCCGGCCGCGTACATATGGCACGATACAGTATGTACAGAAGTTGTTGCACCCATACATAATGGTGACATATGACTTGACACCCTCGACCCGCTTGGAAGGAAGGTTCTCAATAATATCACCCTCGGTTTCCCAGATATCAATGATGGTTTGCCGCTCTTCCTTAACCCTGCCCACCAGCTGGGGCAGCTGGTGAACATTGTGGGTGCCGAAAATAATATCCACATGGGGTGCCCGGCGCCTGATTTTTTCTCCGACTTCGGGCTGCTGGGTCATACAGCCGCAAATCCCCAGAATTACGTCGGGTCTTTCACTTTTTAGATGTTTTAACTCTCCTATGCGCCCCCAGACTTTATTTTCTGCAGTTTCCCGGACACAGCAGGTGTTCAGGAGAACAATATCTGCCTCATGCACATTCTCTGTGGGCTCATAGCCCATCTCACCAAGCATGCCGGAGAGAATCTCGGAATCCCTTTCATTCATCTGGCAGCCAAAGGTCTGGATTTGGTACTGGGGCCGCTTCCTCTCTGGGTTTACAGTGTCTTGATTGTATATTTTAGAATACCTTTTATTCATTTGTAGTTCCTCCGTTAAAAATCTTTTTTTATTATAACACAGTGGAGGAAAATTTAGCAAAAATAAACTCGTAGAATCAAAAACCGCTTAGAAGCGGTAATCGACTTCGGATTTATTGAACAACATATAGAATTTTTTGCTAGCAACCGGTAAAAATAATAAAAAACCTTGATAGTGATAACGCAATTAGTGAAGGACCAACAAGAATCATGAAATATACTAAAAAAAGGGCCATTAGCGATCCGGTTATAGCCAGTGTCATAGGAGGCGTACTGGGAACACTGGGCGATGAAATAGTTCACTGGTCAGCAGTTTTGCTTAAAATAACACAATCAACAACCGGACATTATATTTCTCAATTGATTTTTCCATTTCAAAAAGTCACCTTGCCCAGACTTTTAATGGGGGAATTTACACATATTTTGGCAGGTGGAACCTTAGGTATCGCAATCATTATCATACTCAAGATATCCGGGTTTGAATTCGCTGTAATCAAGGGGGCCGGCTTTGGAGCAGTGATGTGGATTGTGCACGTGATAGTGATACCTAATCTAGTTGCTCCCAGGCCTTATTTATTTAGAACATATAATGAATCAATTATCGATTTGGTGAGCCATATTGTATGGGGTGCTATAACAGCATGGTTTATTTTGATTGATCAAAAAATCATCACGCAAAATTCAGAAAAATGTGAAGGAGGTAATTGACAACATTGAATAAAATTCTAAGATTAAAAGAGTTTTACCTGCTTGAAATGTTTCAATTGACAATATATGAATCTCAGATGGCTTCACTTCAAAATGAATATATTAAGCATGCCTATCAACGAATTATCGAATTGGAGCGGCATCATGTGGATTATTATAAAGAAACCATACAGCAACACGGCGAAGAAGTACCGTTTTTCTCCGGTAACCTGACTGCTTTAGCCGGTAAGTTTCTCGGCGGGCCTATGCTGGACTTAACCATTGCCGAAAACCGCTACAAATTAGGTGCAGCAGTGGAAACTAAAGCAATAGAAATGTACCGGGCATTTATTATGGAAGCATGGGAATATCCTGACATTTGTAAGAGGTTATGGCATAACATGATTGATGAAGAGTTTCACCTGTTATGGTTTAAAGATAACCAAAAACATGCCACTTCGTTGGTTCAATCCACATAATAGGTGGCAGAAATGAATGGTATTGATGTGTAATACTTAAAATATTGCATAAACTATCTCAAACCGAGATGATACTTTGCTTTAGCTTTACTTAATAATGAGGTGTGACATGTCGTTTATTGTTAACTTAAAAAAACTCTCCGAGGATACTTTATTCCGCGGCTTCATCTGCGGATTGGCAGCTGGTGCCCTAAAAGACTTAATCGATTATTTTTTATTTAGTATTGAGGCAAAAGAACGTGTATTCTGGCATTTTGCGTCCATATTGGCTTTTCACAAACCGCCGCATGAAATCTTGATGCATTTCTCCGCCCTTTTTTTAGAACTGATTTTTTCCGGATTCTTAGGGTTTATATTTGTGCTGCTTGCCCAGAAGGTAAAAACCAGGCATTATCTTCTACTAGGTATCATATACGGTACAATGGTCTGGTTTAGTTTCTGAAAAAATTTAAGGAGGAGATTTTTATGTCCATCCGCGAAACAATTAAAAACCAAATTATCGGTGCATTGCAGGGAGCTAACTTTCCCATTGCTACCCCAGAGGAACTGATCGGTGCATTTCCCGATGGAGCAAATACCACATGCAGAGCAGAAGGAATCGAGATGACCGCAGGTGAAGCAGGCAAACTTTTAACTCCTGCCGACTTCCCCTTCAAAAGCGCCGAACAGGTTGCAGAAACTATTCTGGGCCGAGCTAACCTTTAACAATCATCGAGAAAGGTAAAGCCGAAGTAATCAGCTTCGGCTTTACACTTCTCACAGACCGATTCAGCACATCAGCCGCGAATCTATTCAAAAAAACCTGTAATCACATCTAAAACCTCTTCGACAATGTCTTCCGGGGCCTTTTCTCTGAAAACTGCATTTCGCGCAGTGATATCAAGAGACTTTACCTGTTCGCACATAACAACACCTGTAGCCAAAGTCCTTTCATCCAAAGGGATATGGAGAGGAAAGCCACGCTCCGTGTTTGTAATGGGACAGACTATTGCTATCCTGGTCTTTCTGTTAAAAGTAGTATTGCTAACCACTAATGCAGGTCTGTGACCTTTTTGTTCATGTCCTGCCTGAGGGTCAAAATCCAGGGTGATTATATCTCCCTGCTCCGGTACGTATGGCATCACCACACCTCATTTCCGGTAGACTTACCGGTGTCGGCTTCGTGGCATCTATATTCACCTATATAACCTTTAAATCTTTCTTCAATAGTCAAGTGTTTTTTGGGCGAGCGCCTGATTATAATACAATCTGGTTCCGCCAGGATTTCCACCTTGTCATTTTCCCTAAGGGAAGCTGTTTCCAATATATTTTTAGGAATCCTGATACCCTGGCTGTTACCCCATTTTTGAATAGTTGTCAGCATCAAAATCTCCCTCCTCAACCACAGTATAAACAATGTATATACTTCACGTCAACTATATTTTAGTAAAAGTAACTGAAAAAATCGTCCCTGACGCATCCGAACTCACATTAATCACTGCATCATGCCTGGCCGCAATACTGTAACAAATCGCCAGCCCCAGGCCTGTACCGTGTTCCTTGGTAGTAAGAAATGGGGTGCCTAATTTTTCGATGATTTCCGGGGGTATCCCGCTCCCCTGGTCAATGACGCTTAGCATGACCACATCGTTTTCCTGAGAAGTTTTAATTGTTACATTGCCACCGGTTGGAGTGACTTCTAGAGCGTTGCAAACCAGATTAATGATTAACTGGCTGACTTCTTTTTCGTCTACCCAAAAATCCGGTATAGGGTGAAGTTCGAGGAAAATATGTTTGTCAGTTATGGATGCACCGGCCTGCAGCAAAGGCACGATTTTGTATACTATGTTATTGAGATTTTGCAGCTGCAAATCAATTTTTTTATTTTTTGCCAAAGAAAGATATTCGACAATTATCGAGTTGGCTCTATCCAGTTCATTGATCCATCAGATTAAAATATTCCCGGTCCGCGGCGTAAATCCTTCTTTTGCCAAGAAAATGAAGACTACTGCCGTGGAATCCAAAGCATAACTGAAACACCAAGCAGACAAATTGCCGCCCCGATCCAGTCATATAAATCCGGGGGCTTGCGGTCAATTCCCCAACCCCACAGGACTGATAAAATTATGAACACACCGCCATAAGCAGCATATACACGACCAAAGTTAGGAAATTTCTGAAAGGTCGGGATTACCCCATAAAGGACCAGGATGAGGCTGCCGATACCTCCGTACCAGAGTGGTTTAGCCTCGCGCAGCCAAAGCCAGACTAAATAGCCCCCGCCTATTTCGGCTAAACCTGCCAAGATAAATAAAATGATTGCTGTAAGCATGGTTCTCTCCTTTCATTTTTACTTAACCCGAGCTTCACCGCAGGTAAAGCAAAGGACTATGCCGAACTTCAAAAAATCCTCCTGTAGCAGTAAATTTATACTACCATAGGAGGACTTTATTTTGAAGTATCCCGAGTCAAATAGACTTCGTCAAAAAATAGTTATTTCCCTGCCGGCATTCTTTCTAAGTCTGCTTTGGCGTCGCCACTGATAAGGTTTAAGCCAAAAGTACTTTGCAGGACGCCAACCACGCCCGGTGATAAGAATTCCGGGGACTGCCCTAGATCAATATATCTAGGTATTTCGGTCCCAGGAATGGTCCCATAATCTATATCATTAATTCTGAATTTGCCACAGGTGGTCGTGATTAAGATACAATCTTTAAACACATAATGTATTGACTAACATAACGTACTACTGTATATTCATAAATAAGAAATATTACTTATAGCTAAAAAAGGAGATGGTCACCTTGGGAACGATGTAAGATATATTCGGATTGGCGAACTAGCCCGGTTGGCAGGTGTAAGTTCCCGGACTATTGACTATTACACACAAATTGGCATTATTAATGAATCTACGCGTTCTCCAGGCAAACACCGGTTATACTCTGAAGAATCACTGCAAACTATCAGGATTATCAAAGAACTGCAAAAGCAGCACTACTCTTTGCACGAAATCTGCCAACTATTCAATCAGAATAAAAATGATGAAATAATTGAAAAAATAGCTAATATCAGGCGCTGTTTGGAAAGCTTACAAAAAGAAGTAGTCGAACTTTGTCCTGCTGTCCGTTTATCAGGACCAAATGATCAGGTCAGGGTTGTTTCCACAGAGTTAATTAATAAGAGTATACAAGTTCTCCAGGGGTTAATAATTATGTTAGGCGAACCTATGCTTTAGTCAAAGATTTGCAAAAAGGAGATTGATTCCAATCGAAAATGTTGTCTGGAGTTTATTCAAACTATCTCTAGCTTTCTTTTTAGTAATATTAAATGGATTTTTCGTGGCAGCGGAGTTTTCTCTGGTTAAAGTAAGGAAGACCCGTCTGGCAGAACTCGCAGAGAATGGTTCGAAAAGCGCTGCTATGGCCCTTGAAGTGACCTCTAAACTAGACGCCTATTTATCGGCCTGCCAGTTGGGCATAACTCTTGCTTCTCTTGGTCTCGGCTGGCTGGGCGAACCGGCTATTGCTTCACTGCTGGAGCCCTTATTTGCTAATATAGTTGGCTGGTCGCCGGTCTACACCCATACCATTGCATTAATTATAGCCTTTACGATTATTACATTTCTGCACATAGTCCTTGGTGAACTAGTACCTAAATCTCTGGCAATTCAGCGAGCAGAAAGAACTGCTCTCGGAACCGCCGGTTTGCTGAAATTATTTTACCGGATATTTTATCCTGCTATTTATACTCTAAATGGCCTGGCCAACTCTATCCTCAGGCTCTGGGGAATTGCCCCGGCCAATGAGGCAGACCTGGCCCATACTGAAGAAGAATTGCGCATGCTGGTAGATGCCAGTCAGAGGCATGGTTATCTCGACACGTTAGAGGGTACACTTTTGGATAATGTCTTTGAATTTTCGGACCGGGTTGCCGGTGAAGTTATGATTCCCAGACAAGATATGGTCTGCCTTTATATTCAGGATTCCATTGACGAAGCCTTAAAGGTGGTCAAAGAATATGGCCATACCAGATATCCGCTGTGTGATGATGATAAAGACAATATTTTAGGTATGATTCATGTCCGTGATCTGATTGGAATCAAAGATAACCCCTCTGTTAAAGATATTGCCCAGTTAAAACGGGATATTTTAGTGGTACCTGAGGGAGTCCCCATCTCCCACCTGGTGCAAAAAATGCGCAGCCAGCGGACTCATATAGCCATAGTAGCTGACGAATTTGGCGGTACTGCCGGTCTGGTCACAATAGAAGACCTGTTAGAGGAACTGGTGGGAGAAATATATGACGAGTTTGACCGCGAACAGCCTCATGTGAAAAAAATTAATGAAACTGATTATGAAGTGAATGGCCGGGTTCTCCTGGAGAATATCTCCGAAATTCTCAATGTTGAAATCGATGAGGAAGGCATAACAACCATAGGAGGTTATATTTTCACCCGGTTAGGCCGAAAACCCAGGAAAGGAGACGAAGTCGAATTTGACGGCTATACATTCCAGGCGGCAGAGGTAGCGGGGTCAAGAATATTAAAGGTAAAAATCGTTAAAAAAACCACCATGGAAATGGCCAATTAAATTTTTAAAGGAGGATTGCAGATGAGCGGCTTTGGAAATCAAATGAAAACAGTTTTCTTTTTGGGTCTCTTGACTGTAATAGTAGTCATGATCGGCGGTGCCCTGGGCGGAAGATCGGGCTTGATTATAGCCCTGGGGCTGGCCCTGGTAATGAACGGGGTCAGCTACTGGTATAGTGATAAAATCGTAATCAAAATGACAGGCTCCCAGCCATTGAGCAGAGAGCAAAACCCCAATCTTTATGATCTTGTGGAAGGCTTGGCATATAAGGCCGGCATCCCTACGCCCAAAATTTATATTACTCCCTCTCACCAGCCCAATGCCTTTGCTACCGGCCGTAACCCGGAACACGGGGTTGTTGCTGTGACACAAGGTCTGATGCAGTTACTGACCACCGAGGAATTGAAAGGCGTAATTGCCCATGAACTCGCCCATATCAAAAACCGTGACATTCTAGTTGGAACCGTGGCCGCAGTAATGGCCGGGGTCATTACAACCTTAGCCAATATGGCCCAGTGGGCCCTGTTGTTTGGCGGGCTGAGTGGCAGTGATGATGAGGAAGGCGGTTCCGGCCTGGCTGCCCTGCCCCTGATAATCCTGGGCCCTATTGCGGCCCTCCTGGTGCAGATGGCTATCTCCCGCTCCCGTGAATACCTGGCCGATTCTACCGGGGCCGACATTTCCGGCAGCAGTGAGGGTTTGGCTATGGCCTTATTAAAGCTTGAGCAGGCTTCACAGCGTGTTCCGATGCAAGTAAATCCTGCAGCCAGTCATATGTTTATTGTAAATCCCTTAAGGGGCCGGAGCCTGATGAGTTTGTTCAGCACCCATCCCCCGATTGCCGAACGGGTTAACCGGTTAAAACAAATGAGATACTAAATGTCAAAGACACAAAAGCAGTGTGGACCACACTGCTTTTATTTTTTTTTATTCCATTGGATCAAGAATAATTATTTCTTCCAACTGGCCAATTCTACGAAAATCAGCAACATTATGAGTTACGACAATAGCTTTTTCGACTATAGCCGTAGCTGCTATCAGAGCATCCGGTAGTTTAATTTTATATCCTAACTCGTGTCCTTTAGCTCTAATTTCGCCTGCTTTTCTAGCTATCTCAGAGGTTATATGTATGATTTCCGCTTCAGATAGAACCCCTTCAATAATTTCTTGTGTTTGGTCAGATAACTTGATTGAAAAAAGCTCGGCTTCCGTGACCACCGAACACAAAATATCTTTTGATTGATCTGCATACAGTTGTTCCATAAACGCAAACGCATTTTCATGTCCCTTAGTAACATAAATGATAATGTTGGAGTCTACCAAGTACCTATTCAAGTGACTCCACCTCTCTATCATCCTCGTCCCGAAGGCTCAACATTCTATCTGTTATTTCGTCCTGACCTTTTAAGCAGCCATAAAGTTGCCTCAGGGTTTCCAAATTCCTTGCCTTACGTTGAGGCTTAACCTCAAATCCGTTACCCTTAATTTCAAATAAAAGATGTTGACCTTCCTTAATAGCAAAAGCATCGACCATCTCCCTTGGCAACGATATAGCAAGACTGTTGCCAGATTTAAAAACCTTTCTCATTTCCATTTTCTTAACACCGCCCTTGTATAGATTATCTATACATAGTATATCGCAGTTTAGGGAAAAAGCATACTTAAGTTTTTGCGTCCCTACCGGCGTTCGATTCCCACTGTAGGAATACGAAGCTCAACTTTGATTTCTACAGGAATAGTCGGGTAAACCTCCGGCCAATTGCGATTCGCATATAATTCCGGTTCATTATTTATTAATGCTCTGTCAAAACCCAGGTAATCACTACCCACTTCTTGCTGAGATTTTTGCACTGCCTTTGATGCCTGTTGGTATACAGTTTTTTTAATAGCTGCTTCAACTTTTTGCATATTTTGCGGTTCTGTCAGATCAAGAGAAGTACCCAGTTGTTCTGATATATTACCAACTGCCTTTATATTTACAGCAAATTTTAATTGGCCGTTATCATCTACTAGAGGCTTAATTTTAACACTTTTCTTATTTATCAGGCAGGAATATTGCCCCTTCCCTAACTTGGTCACAACTACAATATTAGGGTTCTCCTTCAGAAGCCAGTTAGCATCCCGCATCTCATCAGGATTAAGCCATCCAGCCAACCGCCAATTAGTAAAGATTGCTCCCCCTATACGGGATAGTTCCGCCCTTCCATTATTATTTTTCATCACCATCCTTGCTCCCAGGGCATTGCCATTAGTTTGGCGCAAATCGCCCAAAAAATCAAAAAACCGCTTGGTGCGGACAACTCCCAAATGCTCACCAGACCCTGCTAAACCTACCAGTTCTGAAGTTAGGGCCCGATTAAGAAATGGTATTGTTGCCAGGACATCCCTGGCTTCCCTCCCCTCAACAAAAAAGAGCCTGTGCCTAAAGGCGACTTCCGGGTTCTTGCCAATATAGCTCAGGAGATCGTTAAAGTTACTCTGTCTGGCCAGTTTTTCCCCTATTACAACAGCTCTTAAATGGCCGAAGGAAATGTCCCGCGATAATTTAGACTGCAAAAGGCTTACTGCCTTTGAAATACTTTCGGCTTCTTCCGTTTCATGTACTGAATAAATCTGGCTGGAGATGTTTTTTATGTTGGCGGGCCTGGGTATTAACAGAGTGACTTTAAAACCCTCTTCAGCCGCATCAAGTCCAATAGCGGTGACAAAGGCCCTGTTTGTCACGTCCCTTACATCCCAGCATCCAATGCCGGTAAACATTAATACAAAAATCGCTGTTAAAACTTTTAATTTATTCATATTTACCCCTCTTTGATCTGATAATTGCTAACAACAAGGTAAATGACGGCAGCAAATACACAAAGAATAAAGTAAAATAGTTATAAAATCCTCTGATTTTTTCCTCTACCATAAAATTCGGGAATAAATAAACGGAACAAACTACAGCTATAGTTAATATGTATACTGCTATTTTCGGATTTTTTATATTTAATAACTGACTCGTCCCATATGACAAGAGATAAAGAAAAATGCAGATAGTGGTAAATACGCCTATAATCCAGGGAAAAGTAAGAAACAGCTCAAATCTCTCCACCGCAAAACCAGGCAGCTCTAATAAAGAAATAGTATCAATGCCCGGGAAAATTGAGTATTCCAGGTTACCTACACCCAACACCCCAATCCCCAGAACAAGTAGGAGAAACGCAAGAGAGACTGTTAAACCCACGCCAAACATCGCGGGTTTTACCGATTTTTTGAGATCATCCAAAAACGGACTTAAAAACAAAATGACTTCCAAGCCCTGCAGGGTACCTGCAAAATATACTGCACCTTTGAGGACCGGGACAACCCCACCATGTAAAATAGGCTGGAATTGAGAGAAATCTATATTTCTAATGCCAATAGCAAAAATCAATATCATCGGTAATACCATAAAGGGGAACATGATTTGAAAAAAACGCACTATAGCGGTAATCCCGTAAGGTATTAACCAAGCGGCAGCCAAAGCCAAAAGAAGCAGGGTCACAAATGAAGGAGTTTTTTGAAGAAAAAAGAATTTATTGGTATAAACAGTTTCTTGTAAAAGTAACGAAAGATAAATCGCCCAGTAAATTAAGTAAAGTGCTAAAATTATAAAAGCAATTGTATTGCCCCAAATTTTTTTGTTATACTCAAAATATGTGTTTTTCGGGAAGCGGGAGGCTAATTTTATCATTAAATATGTGGTTAAAGCGGCAATAAACCCACCTAACAAAACAGAAATCCATGCATCCTGCCTGGCAAATTTCACAATTTCCTTTGCAAAGACAAATAACTCAAACTCAATAATACTTGCAAAAAGCACGATAGTCACTGCTTTTTGATCGATTTTATCAATATTAGCATTTCTTAAGTTGTTTTTCATCAGATCACCTTATTTCTTTGTTTTAGCTCTCTGTGGTTTGTAAGTCTCATCCTGGGGCATTGTTTCTATATTCTCCCGCAATATTGTATGTCCCCAGCCACTTCCCTCCATAGGTGCAAAGGGAGCCATAAAAGGTATCCCGAAAGACTTCAGGGTGGAAAGGTGAATAGCGATATAAAAAAAGGCCACCCCATAACCGAATATCCCTAGAAATGAAGACATTATCATAGTAAAAAATTGAATCAGCCGGATCGAAGACCGCAGTTGGTAATCGGGAATATTAAAGGATGCTATCATAGTCAGGGTGGCAATTATTACCACAGTCGCCCGAATAATGTTGGCATACAGACCTGCAATTACTAAAGTTATCCCTGCAACCACGGCAATTGTGGAACCTGCCTGGGAAGGGATTCTGATCATCATCATCCGGATTACTTCTATTATCCCCATCATTACGAAAGCTTCAAAGTAAATAGGAAATGGGGTTTCTTCAGCAGTGGCCAGAATTTCAAACAATAGGCTTGTCGGAATAAACTCAGGGTTATAAGACGTTAAGGCAATATAAAAACCAGGTAATGAGGCAGCCACTATCAGCGATACAAATCTGGCCATCCTGAAAAATGTAGCCGCTATTGGCCAACGCAGGTAGGCATCATCAGTTGTATCCATCAAGTCAAAAAATGTTGTGGGCGCCAAAAGAATATCCGGACTGCCGCTGACCATAATGGCAACCCGCCCCTGAAACAGGGCAGATTCGGCCACATCTGGCTTTTTGGTGTTTTCCAGCTGAGGGAAAGGGCTTATATTGGAGTCCTCTATATTGCGCTCCACATAGCTGCTTTCCAAAATCGTCGGGGCCTTAATGGCCAGGATACGGTCCCTCACTTCGGCTACAATATTTGGATTGGCGATGTTCTTCAGATAGATGATAATAATTTCTTTTTTTGCCACTGAGCCGACGGTAAAGCGTTGACATACCAGGTCTTCGCTGGGAATCCTGTGGGCAAACAACGATAAATTATACTCAAGATTATCCGAAAACTCCGTTTTTGTCCCGCGTAAGGTGCGTTGGGTGTCTTGGGGAGCAACTTCTGTTAAGGGAAATTGGGTCTCCTTGGCAAAACACGGGTTCTGCTCAGGAGTAGAATCCGGTTGGACATTACCGGTCTTGGTTTTGTCTATTCTGCGAAAAAAACTGAACATATAGGGCTCCTTCCTGTTTCGCCAGATTATATTATTCTGCCTAAACTTGTCATAAAAAATGCAGGGATGCCCATTAAACGGGACAGTCCCTGCATTTTAAACAAATAAAATATACAAATTTCGTCAATTTGATTTAAAAGCTCTGGCAAACTTTTGGTAATCGCAATTTACTCCGGAGCGTTAATTTGTTTCTTCCCTTTGGAATGCATACTTAACATGGTGAAACCGACTGCCGCCGACAGTACGGAGGCCAGAATGATGCTGATTTTGGCCGTGGCCAGGTTATTGGAATCCTGAAAAGCCAGGGTCGCGATAAAGATAGACATGGTAAAGCCTATACCTCCCAGGATACTGGCGCCGTATAACTGCCTTAAGTTTACTTTGTCGGGTAAAGCTGCCATTTTTAATTTGATCATGAGCTGGGCGGCCCCGAAAATACCCACCTGTTTACCCAGAAAAAGTCCGGCGATGATACCAATACTGACAGGGCTGGTTAACAATTCTCCCAATCCGCCAAATTCGAGGGAGACACCGGCGTTGGCAAAAGCAAACAACGGCAGGATGCCAAAAGCAACCCAAGGCTGTAAGGTATGTTCTAACCTGAAAAACATGGTTTTATCTACAGCACCCTGATCACCTTTGACCGGGATAACCATACCCAGGAGCACCCCCGCTATGGTGGCATGAATCCCGGATTTTAACATGGCCAGCCATAGTATGATGCCCAGAAATATATAAACAGAAATTAGTTTTATGCGAAGCTTGTTCGCTATCATTAAGGCCGCTAGAATCAGGGCGGCCGCCAATAAAGCCAAAAAGGAAATTTTTTCGGTATAAAAAACAGCAATCACCAGAATTGCCCCCAAATCGTCCACAATGGCTAAAGCCGTCAGAAAAATCGCCAGCCCTTCCGGGGCTTTTTTTCTGCCCAAGACAGATAATGCCGCCAGGGCAAAAGCGATATCTGTGGCCATGGGAATCCCCCATCCCGAAATATTGACTGTGCCAAAGTTAACAAAAGTGTATATCAGGGCAGGTACAACCATGCCGCCGACTGCTGCTCCAATGGGTAAAGCCGCTTTTTTCACAGAGTTTAATTCACCTATGGCCAGTTCGCGCTTAATCTCCATCCCTACCAAAAAGAAGAAAACCGCCATCAATCCATCGTTAATCCAATGGTCCAGGGAATTTGTTAACGACAGACTGCCGTAGCCAATGGTGAGTTTATAGTGAATAAAATGCTCGTAACCCTGTGAAAAACGGGAATTTGCCAGAAGGATGGCGAAAATGGAGCAAATAATCAGGAGCATACCACTGCTGGATTCGTGTCGAAAAAAATCTTCAAATGGTTTGATAATTCGTCTCGGCATTAGTTTTCCCCCTTTTAAATAATAAAGAGAGCAGTTCAAATAGAACTACTCCCCCCTAGCAATTTCGTCCTTGCAGCCCGGCTGTCATAGCTTCTTGCCGTAGACCCTTAGGCTTTAGCGTCCCCGGTTTTCACCGGGTTTACACCAACGCAAAATCTTTTTTTAATTTGTAATATTTTATCCGGCATTGCCGGGTAAGTCAAGACTAAAACCAATTTTACAATAATTTACCAGGCTTTCGGCATTGGTAAAGATTAGTGAAAGAGAGCCTCATAAAGAGGCTCTCTTTTCAATTTTGATTACAGCTTGCCTAAGCTTGACAGAACCTTTTTAATCATAACGGTTCCTTCAGCTCTGGTGGCATTAGCTTTGGATACTACAGTTGTGGCTGTACGTCCGGTAATAATACCTTCCTTGACAGCTACGGCTAAACTGCTTTGTGCCCAAACGGCAATGTCGCCCTTATCGCTGAACTTGCTCAGCAGGCTGGTGTCGGCAGAAATTTTCTTGCCTCCGACTTCAAGAGCCTTGGCAACCATTACTGCCATTTCCTGACGGGTGATCTTACCTTCAGGGTTAAAGCTGCCATTAAAGCCTGCTACCAAACCTTTGGCGGCAGCAGCTTCCACAGTACCGTAGTACCAGGCACCTGCTTTAACGTCCTTGAAGGTGGCTTTAGCCGGTTTAACATCAGCCAAACCAAGAGCCTTCACCAGCAGGGTAGCAAATTGAGCCCTGGTGATGCTGGAATCAGGTGCAAAGTTGCTGGCGGAAACGCCTTTGACGATGCCTTTATCCACTAATACCTCGATGTCTGCTTTAGCCCAATGCTTAACAATATCGGCAAAAGCAGCTATCTTGGCCATCAGGGTATACTCACTAAAGGATCCGGTTTCAAACCAGACAATCTTTTTAGCAGTATCAACTTCACCGCCCAGGAATACTAAGCCGTTTACAGTTACCCGGTAAGCTCCTAACCTATTTTCGTTGACTCCGTTTAAGTCACTAACGGTATAGGGAATAGCTACCTTCAGGGCCTTGGCAAAGGTGCTGATCTTAGATTCACTACCGGAAGAAGACTTGGCCAGAAGCTCGAAATTGAACACCTTGCCTACCGGCTGGAGATTTGCAACAGCAGTAACAGCAGGGGTCTGCTTAACCTCGGTTACAGTCAACGTAATCTTAGTAGTAGGATCAGCTTTAACAAGGTCTTTCAGAGCAGCAACATCCAACGCCGCAGGCGGGATTACAAACTGCACATCATCTGTCTTTATGGAAAGGTCTTTGCTCTTTTCAGCAAGTCTATCCATGATGGCAGCAGCCAGTTCTACCTTAACTGTGTCCGCAGTAGTACCGGTCGGGACTGCTTCGATAACAACTTCCTGGTTACTGTTGATGAGGGCTTCAACCTTGGTTGTGTCAACTGCGACAGTAGCAGTAGTTTTGCCATCGTCCGCTTTTTCTACGGTAACTGTACCGGTTTGAGTTTCGGTTTTGGCTTCGGGTTGTGTTGTTGGTGTTGGAGTACCGCCGCCACCGGAACTCGGGCTGTCATCGTCTACTGGGTCATCTACCGGGTCATCATCAGGTGGTGGTGGGTTCAAGGTTAGTATAACAGTGTGGAGAAGTGTGTCGTTCCAATAAACATACCCATATACCTCAGTAGTGGTTTGAGTGAAATTAGCCGGTGCCATGTATACCATGGAGTATACCGCACCATAGACTGAATCTCCCACGTACTCTGCCTCATCACCATAAACAACGGAAATTACCGATCCATCTTTGACAAATTCTATACTAAGACCATGAGTCATCGCAGTCAAAGGGTTTTCGGCTGCTAATTTAACCAAAAGGTTATATCCGGCATCAGTTCCGTCAACGGTTACGGTGTCAGATTCAACATAACCTACTCCTGATTGTTGTACAGGAGTAATAGAGGCTTCGGCACTCCCTACCATACTGAATGGGGCCACCAAGATGGTGAGTAGGAATGCAGTAAACAGTATCAGACAGATATTCCCTGCGGCTTGCCGCGATCTTGTAAAGTTCCACATTTTTGTTTCACCTCCTTTCTTGTGGATAGTGATTATATGTATCATAGGATACATATAATTAATAATATTTTAGCATTATTTCCCCGGCGGAACAAGGTATTATTTGCCAAATGCCAGGTTGTTAGCGTGAAATCAGTGTGAATACTGAAATTTCGGGCGGCGCAAAGAGCCGCATCGGCAGCCTGGTTTCACCTAAGCCCCGGTTAACATACATTGCGGTGTCACCGACTTTAAACAATCCGGCATTATATTGCTCAAATCCAGGCTGCACATTATTAGAAAACATTAATTCAGAAGAAAGTAGTTTAGCAGACCGGCTGCTGTACAGGGCCAGTTGATCATTCCACAAATCCAGGTTTGCTAAAGAATCCTGGTGGTTCAAAATAAATTTGAGAACCCGGTTTAACAGGAGGTTTGCTTTTATCAGCACCAGATTAACCTTATCTTTTAGTGCGGGACGCTCTGCTAAACCTGGGATATTAATTTGACCGCCGTGAGTATGTCCGACCAGTACCAGGTCTATTTTTTTATCCCTGGCTTTGTTGATGATTTCCGGTGAATGTGCCAGCAGTATCCTGGGCGCAATATCAGTTCCAGTTAATGCCTTGTCCAGCCGTTCGCGGCCGGTATTGGGATCCTCCACACCGACCAGCCACAAATGTCCACCCTTTTTGCCAACCCGAAAGTTACTATTAGACAGCACAGTAACGCCGGCTTTTTTATAGGCCGCATCCATTTCTTTTCTTGATAATTTACTTGTGTATTCGTTATTGCCATAAACGAAAAACTTGCCATACTTTGCCTGTAGTGGGCCAAGGACCCGCTCAATGTATGTAATGTCGGTAAAACGGGAGTCTAAGACATCACCGGTAATCACTAAAATATCGGGGTTTAATTTGTTGATTTGATCTGTCAATTTGTTATCAGAAAAAACTTTACCGTGCAGGTCGGAGATCTGTACTATTCTCAAGCCTGCAAATTGCCGAGGCAGGCCTGGGATTGTTATATCTACATTGGTTACAGTAAGCTTTTGGGGTTCTATTTCATGGGCATAGTAAACTAATGAGATAAAGGCTGCTAAAACTATTAAGGTGAAAGAAAAAATCCAGAAAATCAGCTTTTTTAATGATTTAAACATAGAAAAATTATGTTTCTTCATTTACGGCCACTTCCTCTGCTGCGAGCTGCAGTTCCTGAAGGGCTGTTTCTTTGGTCGGAGATGTGTTTCGCAATATCGAGTGGGAGTCAACAGCCCGGGTACCTGGGTTTCCAAGTTGGTAGGTTGGGACTATCTGTTTTAACAGCTCTTTTATATTCTCAGATTGAATAGGGTTATTCGAGTAGATGATTTGATGTAATTTCTTAATCATAAAACTGAGTTCTTCCCAGGAAAACTCAACCTGTTTACCAATAAAAATACGATTGTGTTTTGTTGCCCTGAGTCCCTCTTCGTCAGTCAGGATTTCCTCAAATAGCTTTTCCCCCGGCCGCAGACCTGTATAAACTATCTTTATATCTTCATATGGTTCCAAGCCGGATAACTGGATGAGATCCCTGGCCAAATCCACTATTTTAACAGGCTTGCCCATATCCAATATAAATATGTCGCCACCCTGAGCCAAAGCCCCGGCCTGGATAACCAGCTGGACAGCCTCGGGAATTGTCATAAAGTAGCGAACCATCTCCGGGTGAGTCACGGTAACGGGCCCCCCCTCCATGATCTGGCGCTTGAACAGAGGTATGACACTTCCCCTGCTCCCCAGAACATTACCAAAACGAACAAAAGCAAACTTGGTGCTGCTTGTCCTGCCGATACTCTGAATAATCATCTCGGCCACGCGTTTGGTTGTGCCCATCACACTGGTGGGATTGACAGCTTTGTCTGTAGAAATCATGACAAAACGATCAACACCAAATTGGTGAGCACACTCGGCCAGGTTTTTTGTGCCAAAAATATTGTTCTTAACTGCCTCGGCAGGATTTGCCTCCATTAACGGCACATGCTTGTGAGCCGCAGCATGAAACACAACGGTGGGGCGATATGTACTGAAAATCTGCCGGATTCGCCCGGCATCCTGGATATCAGCTATTATAGTTTCATGCACTAAATTGGGGAAGGATTTCTTAAGTTCAAGAGCAATATCATAAATGCTGTTCTCGCCATGACCTAACAGCAATAATTTGCGAGGTTTGAATGGGGCTATCTGCCTGCACAATTCAGAACCGATGGACCCTCCGGCCCCAGTGACAAGCACTACCTGCCAGGTTACATAACCGGCAATTTCATTTAAATCCACCTGAACCGGGTCCCTGCCCAGCAGGTCATCTACGCTGACTTCTCTGATCATATTTATAGATACTTTGGATGTAATAAGGTCTGATACGCGGGGCAATATTTTTATTTTGGCTTTGGTAGATTTGCAGATTTCAATGATTTTAGAAATTTCCGCTCTGGATGCTGATGGTATGGCAATTACAATTTTTTGAATGGAATGTTTGAAGATGACCTCGGGTATCCGGTCACGGCCACCCAAAACAGGAAGACCCAGGACTTCTAAGTTCCATTTGGTTTGGTCGTCATCAATAAAGGCAACAGGATATAGGTCCGAATCCGGTGAATGTTTTAGTTCTTTGGCGATTAAGACTCCTGCCTTTCCTGCTCCAATGATTAAGGTTCGGCGGTGATGGGGCTGGATTTTTAGGTATGAGTCACGGAAGATTCTCCAGGCAAAGCGTGATGCGCCAACACCCAGGATAATCAGAACCCAGGAGATAATGAATATGGAACGGGGGAAAAGGAGATTGGGGAAACTGGCGTATATAAATTTATGGATGATGTAGAAGAGTATTTCAGCAGTTGTAGCTGCTTTGAGGAGTGAAACAAGTTCGCCGATGCTGGCGTATTGCCAGACCCGGCGGTACATTTTGGTCCAGATGAAGGATGCGTGAAGGAGAAGAACTTGCATCAAAATTGCATATGGCAGGACAGCCAGATATTTATGGTCTATTCGAAAATCAAACCTCAGGAGGTAGGCAAGGGTAACTGCTGTTGCAACTGTTAGAGCATCCAGCCCGCTAAGAAAAAGTAAACGAAGACGGTAATTCATGGTTTTCCCTCCAGCTTTTGTTACTTAACTTACACTAAAATTACCATAGAATATTGGCTTTTTAACCTTAAAAAATTTCTATGATAACCATTAACACCTAGAAATTCATAAATTCCAATAAATTGCTCTGCTGCCACTTCATAAGTTTGCATAGGTACCTCAGTGTTCGTCTTGAATATCGTTAATGCGTATTGCAGCATTAACTTCATAATTATAGTCATTCCTTTCGCTTCGCTCAAGGCACAAAACGTAATGAAATACGTTGGCATTGAGCGAATTTTTTATTATTCTAAACTCCTAGG
>JAVSMW010000015.1:0-89593 GCA_032027005.1 Thermincola sp.
CTATACATAGTGATGTTAACATTTGGGGTGTTTATAGTGAAACCTGTTGTTACTCCGCATAAAGCTTATCAACAATTTGTCATCGAACAACTGCAACAACACTATTCCGGCGGACTGCTCGTTCTTGTCAATAAGGATTGGCTCCTTATCTCCAAACTTTGGATCACGGATCTTACTGAAATAACGACGTTACTTCAAGATAGTTACAGGCTCAGAGGTCCTGCTCCACGTGATCCTTCCTCCATGCTTCGTTCGTTTTTGCTCTTTTTGCTGATCAAGCCGGAAATCGGTATCACCGCATGGGTGGATGAACTGCACCGTGTTCCTCTTTATGCCATTCTCAGCGGTTTTAAGCCCGGTGATGTTCCTGGCGTTGGAACGTTCTATGATTTCTTTGCTCGCTTTTGGACTGCGTCTGAAAAAAGCTTTAAGCCTCGTAAGCAGAGACGTAAACGTAAACCCAAGAAGGGAAAGAAGGGTGAAAAAGCTCCAACCACAACACCTGGCCGAATTAAACGCCTGGTCAATTGGATGATCAGCCATTTGGACAAGCCAAAGGATTTGCCTATGGATCGTTTATTCCACTTCTTCCAGTCTCAATTTCTTGCGGTATCAGCAAGGCTTGGTTTGTTCGGGGATACAAGCACACTTGGAATTGCCGGTGACGGTACTCCTGTTGTCACCGCAGCCTATCCCCGCAGCAAGCCAACTTGTAATTGTCATGCCCAAGGCCTTGCGAAGTGCAACCATCCCCGCATCTATTCCCAACCCGACTGCAATTCAGGCTGGGACAGTGCACGGGAACGCTATTTTAACGGATACCACCTGTACATGCTGACTGCCACAAACAGTCCGTATGACTTACCGTTGTATCCACGTCTGCACCCTGCTTCCCGACATGATGCAGTTAGCTTTGTTACCAGTTCGGTTGAATTTTCGCAGCGGTTTACCTTGGGCACAGTCGACAAAATGCTCTTGGATGCAGCCCAATGATGCCGGTCCCATCTACGATCTCTTACTCCACCAAAATATTGAACCTTTTATTGATCTCAATGTGCGTGGCACAAAGAACCTGGAAACCGATAGTGATATTCAGATTCCCCCTAATGGCATCCCGATCTGTCCCTGCGGAAAGGAGATGAAGCATTATGGTTTTGACCATTCCCAGAAACGCCACAAGTGGAGATGCCCCATGATGAAAAACCGGACGTCCAATACCTGCAAAAAACCTTGCTCCACCGCTAAATACGGAAGAACCTTCCACACTTGCAGCGAGGATAATCCTCGTCTATTTCCGAAAACACCAAGGAATTCGGAAAAATGGAAGCTCATTTACAAACGGCGTACCACCGCCGAGCGAACCAATAAACGTGAGAAAATTGATTACAAGCTGGAATCCGGTCGGCACCGTTCTACCGCAATGTGGTATATACGCATTTACGGCATTATGATGTGCCAGCACATAGACGCTTGGTATGCACACAGGAAAAAAGATTTAAGGAATCTAAAACAACTTATCTTCCCAATGGCTGCTTAACTTAACCCTTTATACTTTTTATAAACTGAGCTATCAGGCTTCTTTGGCATGCCCTTTTTTAATAGTGATTAGAAAAAAGGCAGCCTTTTAACTTCTAACACCAAAATTTCCAGTTATTTTTATCTAATTTTGGTATTTANCCCCCTTTTTATTCCGAGAGGCTATTAAAGATTTTTTCAATTGGCAGCCGGAAAATTGCAGAAATCCTGAATGCCAGCTCTAAAGAGGGGTTATAGCGCCCGGATTCGATGGAGATTATTGTTTGGCGGCTGACATTAAGCAGGTTTGCCAGGTCTTCCTGGGTCATGGAATTCAGTTGTCTTAACTCACGCAAATTATTTTTCAAAGACACCACCTCTGTAAAGGTAACTTTACATTCTTTAGTGAAATAATACCATTGCGCAGAGAAGATGTCAAGGATACTTTACTTTGTCTACTGAGCCGTCAAGTTCGGGGACGCCGGTTTGCTGCCGGAGTTTTAAAGCTTAGAGGACTAGATGCCTCCCAGGAAAACCGGAGCAAACGGTCATACCTGCGGCGGCTATTGTGAGCTAAAAATTGCAGGTAAAGTTATCCAAATAATCTTGACAGTATAGCCGGGATTGTGTCATTTTATATGAAGAAAAGATGTGTTATAATATAATGATTACTGACAATTATTTTCACTATAAGTATTTCCGGCTTACGCCGGTGTTTACGGAGGTTTTTATGGCAAGAGATAAGCTGATTGTTAAAGGTGCCAGGGTGCACAATTTAAAGAATATTGATGTGGTGATTCCCCGGGACAAGCTGGTGGTCATTACCGGACTAAGTGGGTCAGGCAAATCATCCCTGGCTTTTGACACAATTTACGCCGAGGGCCAGAGGAGGTATGTCGAATCCCTGTCAGCCTATGCCCGGCAGTTTTTGGGGCAGATGGACAAACCTGATGTTGATTACATTGAAGGACTGTCTCCGGCTATTTCTATAGATCAGAAAACGACCAGCCGCAACCCGCGATCCACTGTTGGTACTGTTACCGAGATATATGACTACCTGCGGTTATTATTTGCCCGTGTCGGACACCCCCACTGTCCCCAGTGCGGGCGGCCCATTACCCAGCAGACCGTTGAGCAGATAGTGGATAATCTGATGTCTCTGCCTGAAGGCAGCCGGATTCAGATTCTGGCCCCTCTGGTCAAAGGACGCAAGGGTGAGCATGTTAAGATCTTTGCAGATATCAGGAAAAACGGTTATGTCAGGGTCCGGGTCAATGGTGAAATGATGGAAGTCACCAACGAAATTAAACTCGCCAAGAACAAAAAGCATACTATTGAGGTAGTGGTCGACCGGATTATCATCAGGCCTGAATCAGTTTCCCGCCTGGCTGATTCTCTGGAGCTGGCTTTTAAACTGGCGGGTGGCAGTGTTTTAATTGATGTGACAGATGGGGAGGAAATGGTCTTCAGCCAGAACTTCGCCTGTACCGAGTGCGGAATCAGCATGGAAGAAATCTCTCCCCGGATGTTTTCCTTTAACAATCCTTACGGAGCGTGCCCGGAATGCAGCGGGTTGGGAACCAAACTGGAAATGGACCATGACCTGATTATCCCTGATAAGTCCAGGACAATAGCTGAAGGGGCTATTGCGGCCTGGCCGTCAAACGGCGGCTGGTATTTTCAGGCCCTGGTCAACGTGGGGCAGGCCTATGGGTTCGATGTCCACACTCCTATCAATAAGCTGACAGCAGATCAAATGCAGATAATTCTTTTTGGGACCGGAGAACGTAAAATCACGTACCGGTTCGCCAAAGAGGGGCGCAGTCATGTCTTTCAGGCCCCCTTTGAGGGTGTCATCAACAACCTGATGCGCAGACACCGGGAGACTAATTCTGAGGATATGCGGGAAGACATCGAAAACTATATGAGTACCAACCCTTGTCCCAAGTGCCAGGGGGCAAGGCTGAAGCCAGAGAGCCTGGCTGTCATGGTGGGGGACAAATCAATTTATGAGGTCACCCGGCTGCCGGTCAAAGAAGCCGTAAAATTCTTTGACTCTCTGACATTCACCGAAAGAGAAAATATGATCAGCCGGCAGGTCATGAAAGAAATCAGGGAACGCCTGGGCTTCTTGGCCAATGTAGGCTTAGACTATATAACACTGGACCGGGCAGCCGGGACTTTGTCCGGCGGGGAAGCCCAGCGGATCAGACTGGCCACCCAGATCGGCTCCAGCCTGGTCGGTGTCCTTTATATTTTGGATGAACCCAGCATCGGATTACACCAACGGGATAACCAGCGCCTCATCCACACCCTGGAGCACCTGCGTGACCTGGGGAATACTCTGGTGGTGGTGGAACATGATGAAGAGACCATGCTGGCTTCAGACCATATCATTGATATCGGACCTGGAGCAGGTGAACATGGCGGTTACGTCGTGGCCCAGGGCACGGTTAAGGAGATAATTGCCGAGAAGAAATCCATAACCGGGCAGTATCTGAGCGGTAAAAAGAAAATCCCTCTCCCGGCCGTCAGACGGAAGCCTAACGGCAATTGGCTGTGGATTGAAGGGGCAGTGGAGAATAACCTTAAGGAAATTGATGTCAGAATTCCCCTGGGGGTCTTTGTCTGTGTCACAGGTGTTTCAGGCAGCGGGAAAAGTACACTGGTTAACGAAATCCTTTATAAAAGGCTGGCCGGGGACCTCCACGGGGCCAAGGCCAAGCCTGGTGAACACGCTGCTATCAGAGGCCTGGACCACCTGGATAAGGTGATAAATATTGACCAGTCCCCCATCGGGCGCACACCGCGTTCTAACCCTGCTACTTATACCGGGGTTTTTGATGCCATCCGGGATATTTATGCCCAGACTCCGGAGGCCAAGGTCCGCGGGTACAAGCCGGGGCGCTTCAGTTTTAACGTCAGGGGAGGACGGTGTGAAGCCTGCCGCGGAGACGGCATTATCAAAATTGAAATGCACTTTTTGCCTGATGTTTATGTGCCCTGTGAAGTATGCAAAGGTAAACGGTACAACCGCGAAACCCTGGAAGTCAGGTATAAGGGCAAAACCATAGCCGAAGTATTGGATATGATTGTAGATGAGGCCGTGGAGTTTTTTAAAAATATTCCCAAGATCCACCGCAAACTGAAGACGATTCAGGATGTTGGACTTGGCTACATCCGCCTTGGCCAGCCGGCGACGACACTCTCCGGGGGGGAGGCCCAGCGGGTGAAACTGGCCACCGAACTCAGCCGGCGAAGCAACGGAAAAACCATGTATATCTTGGATGAGCCGACTACAGGCCTGCATATTGCAGATATTCATAAACTTCTCGGTGTCCTGGAGCGCCTGGTGGAAGCCGGAGATACTGTTGTAGTCATTGAGCATAACCTGGATGTGATTAAAACAGCCGATTATGTCATAGATTTGGGCCCGGAAGGCGGAGACCGGGGCGGTACTGTTGTGGCCGAAGGGACTCCTGAAGAAGTGGCCGGTGAACCTGCTTCCTTTACCGGACAGTTTCTGAAGCCGATACTGGAGCGTGAATCTGATGGAGCCAGCCGAAAAACTAAAGCTGTTACCGGATAGTCCGGGTGTATATATTATGAAAAACCAGGCCGGGGAGGTAATTTATGTGGGGAAGGCCCTTTCCCTGAAAAACAGGGTGAGGTCCTATTTTCAATCCTCACGTAACCACAGCCCCAAGGTCATCAGCCTGGTCAGCCAGATTGCAGATTTTGATTTTATCCTTACCGACTCCGAAATTGAAGCACTGATTCTGGAGTGTAACCTGATTAAGAAATATCGCCCCAGGTATAACATCAGACTGATGGATGACAAGACTTATCCTTATCTAAAAGTCACTCTGGATGAGAAGTACCCGCGCCTTTTCATGACCAGAAAAGTTATCCGGGACGGCGGGCGTTACTATGGACCCTATACAGATGTCGGTGCAGTAAGGGAAACCCTGGAGCTGTTGAAAAGGGTATTTCCCATGCGGACCTGTAAGCAGAAGTCTGTAGATAAACAGCCCAGGCCCTGCCTGAATTTTCATATTCACCGCTGTCTGGCTCCTTGCAATGGCAAAGTTGAGACCGGGACGTACAATGAAATGGTGAAAAGTGTTTGCCTATTTCTCGAAGGCAGACAGGAAGACCTGATAAAATCCCTGACTGCCGAAATGGCTGAGGCTGCCGAAAACCTGGAGTTTGAAAAAGCTGCAGCCCTGCGGGACCGGGCCAGGGCTTTGGAAAAAGTAATCGAAAAACAAAAAATAGTCTCATCTGATCTGGTGGACCAGGATGTTTTGGCCATGGCCCGGGAGGCTGAGATCACCTGTATGGTTGTGTTTTTCGTCAGAGCAGGCAAGCTCATGGGCCGGGAGCACTTTATATTGGAAGACACAGGCGGCATGGAAGACCAGGAAATTCTGACCTCCTTTGTGGAGCAGTTTTATGTCCAGGCTCAGTATGTGCCCCGTGATATCCTGCTGCCTGTGGCCATCGATGAAAACGATGTTATTATTAAATGGCTGGAGCGGAAACGGGGCGGCAGGGTGCAGGTGAAGGTGCCCAAGAGGGGCGACAAGGCTCAGTTGATGCAGATGGCCGTCAAAAATGCTGCCGAAGAGCTGGCTCTGCACCGGGCCAGGGAAGACCAGGCCAGGGCTAGGCTTGCGGGTGCATTACTGGGCCTGCAGGAATATCTGGAATTATCGGCCCTTCCCCGGCGGATAGAATGCTATGACATTTCCAATATCCAGGGCACAGAATCTGTGGGTTCCATGGTAGTTTTTGTAGATGGAAAGCCCCGTAATGACCTGTATCGCCGGTTTAAAATTAAAACAGTGGAAGGCCCCAATGATTTTGCCAGTATGCAGGAGGTCATTGGGCGGCGTTTTGGCAGGGCTTTAAAAGAAATAGAAAGTATCGAAGCCGGTAAGCTGGAAAAAGCCAAGGCTAAGTTTGCCGAGCTGCCCTCTTTGGTCATCATAGACGGGGGCAAAGGCCAGTTGAATGCGGCCCGGGAAGTCATGCGGGAGCTGGGTTTTGACCCAATATCGACTTTTGGGTTAGCCAAAGAACATGAATACCTGTTTCATGAGGGCAGACCTGACCCGATTATCCTCCCCCGCAATTCCGAAAGCCTTTACCTGATTCAGCGCATCAGGGATGAGGCGCACCGGTTTGCTATAACTTATCACCGGAACCTGAGGGGCAAAAAGTCATTAAAATCAATTCTTGATGATATTCCTGGGGTGGGTCCCAAGCGCCGCAAGGCCCTGGTTGAGCATTTTCGTTCAATGGCCAGGCTGCNGGGCCGCCACAGTTGATGAATTGGCTGCCGTGCCTGAGATTTCCAGGGGAGTTGCAGAAGCAGTTTACGAGTTTTTTCAGCAGGAAGAAAAATGAAGAATTCGGAACCACCTCCGCATAAAATACAATGGAGGTGGTTTTATATTATGTCAGACCGCAAAACGGTATTAAAGCTTGTCCAAGAGGGCAAACTGACCGCAGAACAGGCTGAGGTATTATTGGCCAAATTGGAAATTGCCGATTTTTTAAGTTCCGCCGACAAAGTAAAGACTCTGCGTATAAAGATGGAAGAAAGTAAAACCGGCAAGGTTTTATGGGATGAGAGTGTGCCTATTGGATTGATTAAGCTAGGACTCAAGATGGGTGGGAATAAGCTGCGTGATGCAGCTAAAAAATACCCGGATCTAAAGTATTTCAATTTTAATTTAAAGGAAATTCTCGTCCGCTTGAGCAAAGATGAACCGGGGCAAGTTGCCACCCTTATTTCCCAGGATGGAGCCAAACAATTGCATATATGGTTGGAGTGATTTTCGCAAGCCGTCTCCGGGTTCGTCAAACGCAGCTGGGGGCGTCTTTTTTTAACTTTACCCGATGGCTAACCGCCGCTAAGAATCGGCTTTTATAGTGGGAATAAGCGGCGGTAAGCCCCTGGATAAGTCCAACTAAACTTTAGATAAAGTTAAAAACTCCATCTAAAGTAAGTTTCACTTTACCCTCAAAAGTCGATTTTTGTGGTATTATATACATATAAACAATATATGGGAGGAGGATTGCCTTATGAAAGGTCTGGCTATACGTTGGCTGCTTAATGCGGCGGCATTATTGGTGACAGCGTGGGTAATGCCCGGGATGGAAATCAAAGGGTTTGCAGCTGCTCTCATTGCAGCACTGGTTTTAGGTGTGGTAAATGCTATTATCAGGCCGGTGATTATGTTTTTCACCTTGCCGCTGAATATTTTGACTCTGGGGTTGTTCACCCTGGTGATTAATGCATTTATGCTTCTGCTTGCAAAATCTGTTGTCGCTGGATTTGTGGTTTCCGGTTTCTGGGCGGCTTTTTTTGGCTCCATTGTCCTGACTATTGTCAGTGGGCTGCTCAGTGCCATGATTCTGGACCATTCCGGCAGACGCAGGTAGGGGGATAAAATCTGTGCCAAAATTCAGGTTGCTTGCAACAGACCTAGATGATACTTTACTTAATGACAGGATTGAAATTTCCGCAGCCAATCGGGCCGCCCTGCAAAAAGCCATGGACCTGGGTGTTCTGGTTACTATAGCCACAGGCCGGATGTTCAGGTCAGCCCTGCCCGTAGCCGGGGAATTGGGTATTCGCACTCCCATCATTACTTACCAGGGGGCATTAATCAAGGATCCTGTGACCAAGGAAACTTTGTGGGAACGGCCTGTACCCCTGCAGCTTGCCAGGCGTGTGCTGGAAGAAGGCCGCCGGGCAGATTTACATATTAATGTATATGTGGAGGACAGCCTCTTTGTCGACAGGATAACCCCGGAAGGAACAGGGTATGCTAAACTGGCAGGCGTAGATTTAAATCCGGTNGGAAATCTGTCGGAATTTCTCCGGGAGGACCCCATTAAAATCTTATTTGTCGCAGAACCTGGTCTCTTAGATAAGTTATACAGAGAGTTGCAGGATAAGTTCGGCCCGGCTCTTTATATAACCAAGTCCAAGCCTAACTACCTGGAATTCATGCATCCCGAAGCTACCAAAAAACACGGCCTGCAAGCTCTGGCCCAAAGGTACGGTATCCAGCGGGAAGAGATTATTGCCTTCGGAGACAGTTACAATGATATAGATATGCTTGAATATGCAGGGCTGGGTGTGGCMAYRKSRMNAYGYAYMKGAAGAAATAAAAGAAAAGGCTGATTACGTAACAGCTGACAACAACGAAGACGGAGTAGCAGCAGCAGTGCGGAAGTTTGTACTGGGCGAGTGAGTGGAGAGTGGTGAGTGGTGAGTGGTGAGTTAATCCGCGTTTATCCGCGGCAGATTTTTTGTTTTTAAAATACTTTCAGAGTAGCGTGTTTTTTTACGCATGATTAAGAATATTTTAGCTGAAACCGGTTTTCTTTCTCCTCATATCGGAATATTAATTATTTGAAACATACTTTTTCCTTTTGACCAACCCTTGGGGGCACCGGAAGATCAAGTTACAGCAGGGAGCGAAAATACATGAAACCGATGGTCGGGACAGCAATTGTCGGGAATGGACGGATACTTACAGAAATTAACGGCTCCGGGGAACTCTATCGATTGTTTTGGCCCAGTATTGACACCTACCAGCAGGTGCATCATACCTGGCCTACTGTGTTAAGCCCAATTTTTGGGGACCGGGCAGTCCGCCTGGATGACGAAAATCTCTGGGAAATTGCCCAGGATTACCTCAATGATACCAATATCCTGATTACCGAAGCCAAGTCCAGACGCGGCAATTTTAGAGCGACTACCCTTGATTTTGTAGTTCCTGACCGGGATATCATGGTCAGGGTTTTTGAATTCAGCAACAGGTCCGAGGAGTCTGTACCGCTTACTGTTTTATATTACGGTTCCTGGCACATCAATGAAGGGAATCTCAATAATGGAACAAGTTTTGATGATAACAGCGATATTTTGTTTCATTACAAGCGGGATACCTGGCTGGCGGTAGCCGGAGGCAGCGGTCCTGCCGCATACCAATGTGGTTGGTGTGAGGATAATTCATACAGTGGTATGCTCAACGGAAGCCGCCTTTCTATGGCCCCGGACGGCTGCCAGGCGTGGGATTTGGGGCTCCTCGAGCCCGCCCAAAGCAGATCTGTGGCCATTTACCTGGCAGCAGGGCACAACCGGGCGGAAGCAGAAGAAAATATTTTTTATGCCCGGCAGCAAGGTTGGGACGGTTTGTTAAAAGAAACTTCGGAGCATTGGGTGACATACCTCCGGCAGGCTAATGATCTTCCGTTGCCGGGGGAAATCAAGAGGATTTATCTGCGTTCCGTAATGGTATTAAAATTGCTGATGAACCGTGAGTCCGGCGGAATTATTGCAGCTCCGGAGTTTGATGAAACATACCGGTCCAGCGGCGGTTACGGTTATTGCTGGCCCAGGGACGGGGCCTTTATTGCCCAGGCTATGTTAAAGGCGGGTTACCATGAATACACCCGCGCTTTTTACCATTGGGCTGCCAATTGTCAGAACCTGGATGGCAGCTGGTCTCAGAGATATTATTCTGATGGGGCGTTAGCACCGGGCTGGGGCGATCAGATTGATGAGACAGGCAGTGTCCTCTGGGGAATCTGGGAATATTATCAGGAAACTAAGAATAAAAATTTTTTGGCAGACATGTGGCCCACGGTTGATAAGGCTGTTGGCTTTATATTGGATTTTATGGAGGATGGCTCCGGACTTCCGGGCCTATCATGGGATCTCTGGGAAGAACGCTTCGGAGTCCATGCATACTCCTGTGCAGCAGTTTGTGCCGGTCTGCGGGGAGCAGGGCAGATAGCCGGGGCAACCGGCAGGACCGAATTGGCTGATAAGTGGCTTGCAATAGCTGCCAGGCTCAATGAGAAAATAAAAGAGTATTTCTGGGATGCGGATGTGGCAAGATATCTGCGCACCGGATGGTTGAGTGTCCATTATGATGAATTTGCCAGGCGGCAGAGCGGTGGGGAGAGAGTCCGGGAACTGGCAGGCCCTAAAGGTCAGATTACCCACCTGGTTTTTGGTGACGACAGGGCGGATATATCCCTGCTTGGTTTGGCTGTGCCTTTTGAAGTACTTAGTCCGGCAGACGAGGGTATGCAAAAAACTTTTGAGCATCTCGTGAAATGCCTGACCAACCCAGATGTTGGCGGTATTCATCGTTATGTCGGGGACAATTATATTGGTGGTAACCCCTGGGTTTTAACTACACTCTGGCTGGGCCTTTTTGAAGCTATCCTGGGTAAATGGGATGCTGCTGCAGGGCGCCTGGACTGGGCCGTTCTGCACAGGACTGCCCTTGGATTTCTGCCCGAACAGGTTGACCGGCATCATGGGCATGCTGCCTGGGTAGTTCCTTTGGCTTGGTCTCACGCGATGTATATTTTATTAGTCAATTTTTTATCACAGGCGAATAAAGTGAAACTTACTTCAGATGGAGCTTTTTTCTCCATCTGAAGTTTAGTTGAACTTATCCAGGGGCTTAGCGCCACTTATCCCCCGCTCACAGAAGCGGGAGTTTAATGGCGGTTAGCCATCGGGCAAACTTTAGGCCGTCCTGGTTTGACTGCCGGATAGGAGGGGAAACAATGATTTTCAGTCGCGAGGAACTGGGTAATTTTGAAAGCAGCATCGATAAGCAGTGGGTTGTCTCCAACGGTTTAGGTGGTTATGCCTCATCTACCATCACAGGCACCAATACCAGTAAATATCACGGCTTGTTGTTTGCCGCCCTTAGGCCGCCAGGTGAAAGAACTTTATTACTGGCCAAACTTGATGACGAGATTGAGATTAACGGATCTGCCTATGCTTTGGGCAGCAATCATACCGGCACAGGGGTATTCCCGTCCGGTTATCTGCACCTGCAGAGTTTTGAACTGCGGCCTTATCCGACCTACACCTATGCTATTATGGATACATTAGTGGAAAAGGTTATCTTTATGATCAGGGAAACCAATACTACTGTTGTTCGTTACACGATTTACGCCGGCAGGGGGACTTCTGTGAAATTAAAAGTTACCCCCTTTGTGAACTGCCGGCATTACCACCATACCACCAGGAAAAATGACTGGCCCTTTAACTCAACGGCGGGGGAAAAAGATGTTCTGATTGAAGCCTACCCTGGGGCACCTAAACTCAACCTGTATTCTGATAAAGCCCTTTATGTACCCGGCCGGGGCTACTGGTTTGAAGGCCTTTTTTACAGCCAGGAGGACCGCCGGGGACTCGATCCCTGGGAAGATCACTTTATGCCCGGTCATTTTGAAATTGAGCTGGTTAATGGTGAAACCTTTGCCATCACCGCCTCTACCGATGGAGAAAAACCCGTCAGCAACCCCTTGCTGGAACAGGTTGGTGCTGAACGGAGACTGGTTACACTGGTTGAGCAGGCCGGTTTTCAAGAGGAATTTACCAACAGGCTCATCTTGGCGGCAGATTCCTTTATTGTGAACCGGGAGTCGACGGGAGCCAAAACGATTATCGCCGGTTATCCATGGTTTACCGATTGGGGCCGGGACACTATGATTGCCCTGCCCGGGCTCACCCTGGTAACCAGGAGATTTGCTGAAGCCAGGGAAATTTTGCTTACTTTTGCCAAGTATTGTGATCACGGCCTCATCCCCAATATGTTTCCCGATCAGGGGGAAAAGCCGTTGTATAACACTGTAGATGCTTCTCTTTGGTTTTTTCACGCGGTTTCCAGGTATATAGCCTACACGGGGGATAATGCCTTCATCAAAGAATCAATTTACCCTGTGCTGAAAGAAATTGTTAACAGCTACCGCCTGGGGACTCTTTTTAATATTAAAATGGATAAAGACGGGCTGATTTCAGCCGGAGAACATGGTCAACAGCTGACCTGGATGGATGCCAAGGTTAACGATTGGGTAGTTACACCAAGGCATGGCAAGCCTGTGGAGATAAATGCCCTGTGGTATAATGCCCTGCACGTGATCAGCAAGCTGGCCAAAACTTATGGAGACAAACCGGAGGACTACTTGGAACTGGCTAAAACAGTCCAGGTTAGTTTTAATCAGAAATTTTGGAACCATGAGGCAAAATGCCTCTTTGATTTGATTTCCGAAAACGGACCTGATCCGGCTGTCCGACCAAACCAAATCCTGGCCGTGGCCTTAACATATTCACCATTGGATCACAGCAGGCAGGTCGATGTGGTGAACAAGGTTTGGCGGGACTTATATTTTTCCTATGGACTGCGCAGTTTGTCTCCATCATCACCGGAGTACCGCGGCAGATATATGGGGGGCGTAGTGCAGCGCGACGGAGCATATCACCAGGGAACAGGCTGGGCTTGGCTGATTGGGCCATTTATAACTGCTTTCCGGCGGGTACACGGTTTTTCTGCGGAGAGCAAGACCATTGCCGAAAGATTTATCGACCCCTTAAAAGCCCATTTACGGCACCATGGGGTGGGCTCGATTTCGGAAATTTTTGACGGTGATCCGCCTCATGCCCCCAAAGGCTGCTATGCCCAGGCCTGGAGTGTGGCTGAGGTTTTACGGACCTATGTGGAAGATATTTTGGGGATATCTCCGGAAAAAAAATAAATTATGCTGTGAGGGGGAATTTCTATGAAAAATTCAGTGGATTTGAATAATCTTGATGCCATTCTGGCTAATGACCCCGGCAGGATGCTGGAAGCACTCCGGAATTTACCGGAACAATGCCAGGAAGCCCTGGAAATTGGGCGCAAAGTAAATATACCGGCTGGTTATGCCGAAATATCAAATATTGTTGTCACCGGTTTGGGCGGTTCGGCCATCGGCGGAGATTTTCTGCGCTTATTTGTCGGTGACCGCATAGGGGTGCCGGTGATTATTAACCGGGATTATACCCTGCCGAAATTTATTGATGCCAAAACTCTGATTTTTACAGTCAGTTACTCAGGGAATACAGAAGAAACCCTGAGTGCATATGCGGAAGCCAGAGAAAAAGGGGCCAAGATAGTAGCCTTGACAAATGGCGGACAGCTGCGGCAGTTGGCTGAAGCGGACGGGATGCCGGTAATTGTGGTACCGGCCGGGATCTCACCCCGGGCAGCCACGGGCTACCTGCTGATCCCAACTTTGGCCGTACTTGAAAGCATAAGTTTGATTAATGATCTGGATAATCAAATTTCGGACCTGACTACAGCTTTAAAGACACTAAGAGATAAATTGCAGCCTGAGACACCGGCTGACCGGAACCCGGCCAAGCAGTTGGCTGGAAGGTTTTACGGCAAGCTGCCTGTGATCTGGGCAGCCAGCGGCAATACTGAGGTGGTGGCTACCAGGTGGAAGGGGCAAATTAACGAAAATGCCAAAGCACCGGCCTACTGGAATATTTTCCCAGAACTTAATCATAACGAAATAGTTGGCTTTGAGGAGCCTGCAGAATTGCTCAAGAACCTGGAAATCGTAATGCTGCGTGATCAGAATGACCACCCGCGGGTTCAGAAGCGGATGGAAGTCAGCCGCGAAATAATTCAAGATGTAGTCAGTGGGGTGACTGAAGTGTGGTCAGAGGGCGAATCCCGGTTGGCCAGGCTGTTTACCCTCACCTATATCGGAGACTTCACCAGTGTCTACCTCGCCACCTTATACGGCATCGACCCTACTCCTGTGAAGAACATAGATTTCCTGAAAAACAAACTCGCTCAAGGATAATTAAAAGAAGCATAGTCGTGATATGGGGACTAAAAAGAAGACGCAGAGATTACAGAGCACACAGAGGGCGCAGAGGAAACAATATGTACATCAGCTCCGTTACTTCTTTCTGCTCCTCTGAGTCTCTTTCAAAATCCTTACCGAAACGATTTTTATAGTTTACGAGATGCTATCATAGTAGGCCCTCGGAAATGGTTAAAGCCGGACAACAAGAAAATATACCACAGAGTGCGCAGAGACTTAGTGCTAAACCAGAAATTATTTTTTAACAACTGTGGTACAATTACTTCTTTGTAATTGCTTTTAATATCTTTCTCTGCGTCCTTTGCGACCTCCACTTCCTCCGCGTTTTCTTTTTGGACCGGATAAAGTGGAGGAAAATAGAAAAAGTCCAATGCGCCAAGCCTTGAGCATAAAGGTAACTTAACTTCCGAGAGACTTAAGTGATTTTGTAGGAGGAAAAAATGATCAAGCCCGTAGCAGATTTACATATTCATACTATCAGCAGCGGCCACGCTTATAGCACGGTTGGGGAGATTTTCGATGCAGCCAGGCTTAAAGGGCTGCAGATGATTGCCATCACCGACCATGGACCGGCAATACCTGGTGGCCCGCACCTTTATCATTTTGGGAATCTGCGGGTCCTGCCCGCTGAAATAGGCGGCCTCAGGATTTTGAAAGGTGTGGAAGCCAATATCATTAATGAACAGGGAGAACTGGACATGCCGGTATCTTATCTTGAGCGGCTGGATATTGTTCTAGCCGGATTCCACGCACCTTGTTTCCCTTCTAACGACCGCGAAATTTGTACACGGGCTATGCTGAATGCCATCAAAAACCCTTATGTAGACATCGTTGTACATCCCGGAAATCCTGAGTTTCCTGTTGATTTTGAGCAAGTTGTAAAAGCGGCCGCCGAACAGGGGGTTCCTTTGGAGCTAAATAACAGCTCATTTTGTGGCAGCCGCCGGGGAAGTGAACATCACTGCCCTGTGGTAGCTGAGTTAATTGCCCATTACGGAGCCCTGACTGTCATTGACAGTGACGCTCATTTTGCAGGTGATGTAGGAAAATTCGACCAGGCCTTGGAAACGGTGCAAAATGCAGGTGTGCGCCCTGAGCAGGTCTTAAATACCTCGGTGGAAAAAGTTTTAAAATATTTAGCAGAAAGAAGGAATTTGCGTCAGGCAGACTTAAGATAAACATTAAGTTTAACCCGAAGCGGAGATGATGAAATTGCATGAACTAATTATCGGAGTTGACCTGGGTGGGACCAATATCAAGGGAGCACTGTTAGATAAACAGGGCAGTATCATTATCAAAGACCAGAAATCCACCCAGGCTAATGCTGGGCCTGAAGCTGTAGCCAGGAGAATGTCTGAGATGATCTCTTCTCTCGAAGGGATAGCGGCCTCGAAGGGAGCCCAGGTATTGGGTATCGGCATAGGAGTGCCGGGGCAGCCTAATTCGCGCCTGGGCACAGTTGTATTTGCTCCTAACCTGCGCTGGCGGAACGTACCTCTGGTTAAATACCTGCATGGTGCGACCGGCCTGCCCATATTTCTGGAAAATGACGCTAATATGGCGGCCTTGGGAGAACAGTGGCTTGGTGCCGGCCGGGGCGCGCTGAACATGGTTATGATCACAATCGGTACAGGCATTGGCGGGGGGCTGATTATTAATGGCCGCCTGTACAGTGGGGGCAGCGGCACAGCCGGGGAAATCGGCCATACTGTCATAGACCCCAATGGACCGTTGTGCAGTTGTGGGCGGAGGGGCTGCCTGGAAACCATGACTTCAGCCACAGCGATGATCAGAATGGCCAGAGAGGCCATAGATTCGGGTGAGGTTTCAGTGTTAAGCAAGGCGGAAAACCTGGAGGCCAGGGATATAATTAGGGCTGCCCAGGCCGGGGACAAAGTTGCGGACCGGATTATCAATAATGCCGCTTATTACCTGGGGCTGGGGCTGGGCAATGTGATAAATCTCCTGAACCCCGATACAATTGTGGTTGGCGGGGGTGTTTCCCGGGCCGGGGAAATTCTCTTTGCTCCCTTAAGAGCAAATACCGCTCTCCATTCCCTGGAGTCAGCAGGACAGGCAGTCAAAATTGTTCCGGCAGAATTGGGCAATGATGCCGGATGTATTGGGGCGGCGGCCCTTGTCCGGCAGGAAACCTCCCTAAAAAAGTAGTGCCATCATTTTTAGTGAAAGTAGCAAAAGATGACAAGTCATAGATTAACTGCGGGTACATTATATAAGAGGCGGCAAACCCCTATGGTCGTGGGCTTCGGCCGTTAAAGGGGTTTTTGTTACTTTTTATACATTTTTTAAAATTGAATTTACAGGAAATAGAGGAAAAGATTGAAAAATACCGAATAACGTAATTTAAAGTATTTTTTATACGAGGTGATCAAATGCTGAAGGGAAAGTATCCACTTAACCTGATCGAGAGGTTAGGCCTGGAGGGACACATATTTTTGAAGTTAAGTTTTAATATCAAATATGTTTTTCCTGCGATTTATGTAAGTTTATTTTCCTTTTTAGTACCTTCCGTACTGTATCAGGGAAAATGGAACAGCATGAGTACTATAGTTCTGACTGTTTCACTCATTGGACTGATAGTTAATGTTATACTGGGCAGTAAAGTTTCAGCATTGAAAAGCTTCTCGGCAATTTTACAGCCTGTTTGGGCTTATCTGACAACGATTATTTTCGGTGTGGTTTCCGGAATCAGTGTTCGTGACTGGCTTTTGGCACTGGTTTTCGTGGTTTTCGGGGCAGTATGCTGGTGGATTATCAGTGCCGGTATGGCCAATGCCCTTCGTTCGATCCTTAATGGGATAGATTTAGCCGTGAGAGACCAGAGCCAAAGAATAAACTTAAGAATTAAGCGGAATGATGAAATTGGTATACTGGCTTCTAAGTTAAACAGGTTTTTTGATGAACGGGAGAAGTATTTATCCGTAATCTCTGAACACGCCTGGGTTTTAGACGAGACAAGCCGGGACATCAACACTAATTTCCAGGCCTCCTCACAGGCCACAGAGCAGGTTGCCAACGCTGTGGAACAGGTTACCAGAGGCTCTGTGGAACAGGCCAGGCATTTATCAGAAATAGCAGAAATTATGAAGCAGGTTAGGCAGGCGGTAGAGCAGGTTGCCACAGGTGCCGGAGACCAGGGCCGGGAAATTCAGGATATTTTAGAACTTATCAAATCGATAGCCGGCAAAATGGATGAAACTTCTCAAATTCTGGTTAAGGCTAAGGAGACTACTGTTGTTAACAATCAAAATGCTCAAAATGGTGTGGATGCTGTAAAGAGAACAGAAGAAGTCATGACCCAGATAAAAACTTCAGTTCTGCAGACAGCAGACAAGATTCGCGGTCTTGGGGAGCAATCAGAGAAAATAGGTCAGATTATTCAGGTCATAGACGATATTGCGGAACAAACAAACCTCCTTGCTCTAAATGCTGCTATAGAGGCTGCGCGGGCAGGAGAACATGGCAAAGGTTTTGCAGTTGTGGCAGATGAGGTGCGCAAACTCGCCGAAAGGTGCAGTAAAGCGACTAAAGAGACTGCAGATTTAATTACCAGGATTCAACATGAGACTGATATAGCTGTAAAGTCCACGCAAACTGCCTCAGAGCAGGTCAAAGTGGGTGAAGCACAGGCCCAGGAAGCCCAGCTGGCTTTAAATCAAATTGTGCAAGGTGCGCAGAATTCAAGCCGAAATGCAGGCAGGACTGCTGAAATGATAGAAGAAATGCTGCAGGACAGCAAAGAAATAGAACGGGCGGTTACGAGTGTAGCAACTGTAGCAGTGCAAAATGCGGCAGTCTCCCAACAGATGACAGCTTCCGCTGAACAAGTTGATTCAGCTGTTGGGAATATTGCCGCCACTTCACAACAAAATGCGGCCGCTGCCCAGGAAGTGGCTGCTTCCACTGTGGAGTTAAGTAATTCTGTGCAAGAAATGGCTTCCTCAAGCGAAAAGTTATCTGGTGTGTGTCAGGAACTGCGGAACCTGGTCATTAAATATAACTAAGCGGGATAGCTGGTTATAATAGGGTTTAAGAGGTCATTGTGTAGAACACTTTGCCTCTTTTTTATTTCAAATCATGAAATGGAAGGGGGAATGTTTGTGGCATATTTGCTGTACGGGGTAGGCGGGCTTATACTGTTATATGCAATTGTCATGCCCTTGGTAATGAAGAAAAGGAATATTGAAAAAGCCGAAATAGCCGTGGTCAGACGGTATTATTATTCGATATGGATACTGGGGATGGCCTTTGTTGCGGACTTCATGGACAAGACTATACTCAAGCAGCTTGGAGCAAATAAATTAGGCTTTAACGAGACAGTATGGTTTATTATTATAATGTTCCAAAAGACATTAACTATCTTATCGTCCCATATAACAGCTCCCTCGTAGAGGACCAATTCTATGTAATAATGTCCACCAAAAACGACCTTTACAACGTAGAACACGTTATGGTGCTTATGCTGCTACAGGCGTTTGAAGTCCAGATTTTATGAGATTAGGCATTGTCAAAATGGGACAGGCAGTATTATAATAAAAGCAGGAGGAGGTGTTAGTTTGGCTACTCGATTTACTAAAGAGGATTTGGAAAAAGCAAAAGAAAGAATCGCAAAAGAAGGTCTACGTTCGATTTACGTCAAGTGGCCTTCTAATTACCCGGATCGTATTTCAATTGTAACGGAAAAAACCGAGAAAATGTTGCAAGAATTAGAACTTAAACGGGCGTAAAAGAGCGAGGGGGCATGTAAAAATGCTCCCTTTTTATTGTTTAAGCAACCCAGAAACCGGCAATACTCTAGCTAATATTTAATATGTTTAAGTTGAGGGGTTGAGATTGTGGCTGGGACAAAGTTTTATAAGTCAGACCTTGAAAAGGCTAGAGAGAGATACAAAAAAAGGGGGCCTGTTAAGCCAGGTGAGCTGACCAGGCATTCCCCGAACGACAAGTTTGAAAAGGTAATAAACAAAAGCCGGGAAATGTCCGTCATACTAAAATTTTTAAACTCAATGTACAAATAGGATTGCTTTTACGTTCAAAGAATGAGTTCAAGAGGCTGATTTGTGTTCAATAACACAAATTGTCTCTTTTTTGCTTTCAGGGAATAAGATGCTGTAGTAGCATTAAATATAAAAAAATAAGAGACCAGAACTAACATTTCTGTTCATCCAGAAGTGTTTTTTGCGCTTCCGCCCCCATGGTATAATTTGTAACGGCTGCACACAATCTATATTAATACGGACTTTCATGTTGAAATTGTACAGTTACAAAAAAATAGCCTTTAATAATAAAGTGAGGTGTTTTTTTATGGAGTTTTTTGCTGATTGGCATACCCACTCCAAATATAGTGACGGGCGTGGGAGCATAGAGCAAAACGTGGTCGCCGCTTTAAACAGGGGGTTGGATGAGATTGCCATTACTGACCACGGGCCGGCTAATATTTCTGCCGGAGTTGAAGGAATCCACAGCTATAATTTGGTCAGAGAAGAAGTTAAAAGAATTAATGAAAAGTATCCCCAGATCCGGGTCAAGACCGGGGCTGAAGCAGATATTACGGACTTGGAGGGTACTATTGACCTGCCTGTTAAATGTGCAGACAGCCTGGATGTTCTGATTGTGGGACTGCACCCGTACGTTTGGCCGGCAACCCTGGACGCTGCCTGGTCTTTGGTAGTCAGAAACCGGACAGCTCAGGTCAGCCGCGGATCCAGGGAAAAAGTCAGGACCACCAACACTAAGGCATTAAAGGAGGCGGTTAACAGGTATGATGTGGATTTTGTCAGTCATCCGGATTTACAGATGCCTGTGGATATAGGCGAGCTATCCAAAGCTTGTGCCGCTCAGGGGACCGCTATTGAAATAAACACCGGGCATCTCTACGATAAAACCGCTTTGGTGAGTATAGCCGCTAAAACAGGGGTGGGTTTTGTAGTCAACAGCGACGCGCATTTTCCGGAAACCGTTGGCCATTTGGAGGAGGGGGGGAGACTCCTGGAAAAACTTAATATCCCTGTCCAACGTGTTCTGAATGCGAGGGACCCTAAAAATTGAAGGGAAAACATATTTTTTGGCGAACTAGGTAGTAACAGTTCATATGGGGTGGAGACATGAAAGATATTAGGTTTGTTATTGTGACAGGACTTTCAGGGGCCGGGAAAACTCAGGCAATCCGCGGTTTGGAGGATCTGGGATTTTTTTGCGTGGACAATCTTCCGCCAACCTTGATCCCCAAATTTGCCGAGCTCTGTGCACAATCTGAAGGCAGGGTTAATAAGATAGCATTGGTGGTAGACATCAGGGGCGGCGGTTTTTTCGATTCTGTTTACGAATCCCTGGAAAGCCTTAAAAGTTTGGGTATAAAATATGAAATCCTGTTCCTGGAAGCATCTGACGAAACCTTAGTCAGGAGGTTTAAGGAATCAAGACGGAGACATCCCCTCAGTGACAAGGGGAGTACTCTCGAAGGTATTCTTAAAGAGAGGGCCAGACTCGAGGAACTGAAAGGTAAGGCTCACAAGATTATTGATACATCTAACCTTACCAATAAGCAATTAAAAGAACAGATCACTTCCATATACGGGGCCGCCAGTGGGGAGCAGAGGCTTAATATCACCCTGATGTCTTTTGGATATAAATATGGGATCCCCCTGGATTCAGACCTGGTATTTGATGTTAGGTTTCTTCCCAACCCTTACTATATTGACGAGTTAAGACCCCTGACAGGTAATGATTTAGAGGTTCAAAGATATGTTATGGACTCACCTGTCTGCAAAACCTTTATGCGTAAATTTTCGGGTTTGATAAATTTTTTAATACCTCATTACATCAAAGAGGGCAAAACAAATTTAACCATAGCCATTGGCTGCACCGGCGGCCAGCACAGGTCGGTGACACTGGCCAATAAACTGGCTGAAATCCTGGATACTAAGAATTACAATGTCAATAAACGGCACCGGGATATAGAGAAATTATCTGCAGGAGTGTCATAAATGAATAAATTGAAGTGGTTATACCCTGGTATGAGGGTTAAAAGGTGGATGGTTCTGTCGGTTCTGGGCGCAATGTTCTTTGGAGCAGGTTTTATCCTGATCACAAATGTCGGGGCCTTTAGAATCCTTAGCTACCTTTATTACCAAAGCTTTGACCCGGACGGTGCCGGCTCGCCGGTTGGTCCCGGAATTGTGGTCCTGGCAGTAGGTTTGGTGATGATTATCATTGGTATTCGGAACACAATTTCTTCAATCATAAAGGCTTTAGCTCCGGAAAAACAGGGCGAAGTGGCCGAGTTTATTTATCAAAAACACTACCTGAGCCGTGGCCCAAAAGTTGTAGTTGTGGGAGGGGGAACGGGGCTTTCGGTTCTCCTCAGGGGGCTGAAAAAATTTACCAGCAATATTACTGCCATTGTCACAGTAGCAGATGACGGCGGCAGTTCAGGCAAACTGCGGAATGAATTTGGCATGCTGCCCCCCGGTGATATCAGGAACTGCCTGGTGGCCCTGGCGGATAAAGAAACCTTGATGGAAGACCTGTTTCAACACCGTTTTTCTATTGGCGAAGGTTTGAACGGCCATAGTATGGGTAACCTGCTGATTGCTGCCATGACCCAAATCGCCGGTGATTTTGAAACAGCAATTCGTGAAATGAGTAAAGTCCTGGCTATCAGGGGACACGTTTTGCCTGCTACCCTTGACCAGTGCCGCCTTTGCGCTGAATTTGAGGGTGGCTTGGTGGTTGAAGGTGAGTCAGAGATAACCGAGGTAGGCAAGCGGATAAAAAAGCGGATTAACCGGGTATTCCTGAAGCCTGGACATTGTGAACCACTACCGGAGGCCTTGGCAGCCATTGCTGATGCTGATTTGATTGTTCTAGGCCCGGGCAGCCTTTATACCAGTATTATTCCTAACCTTTTGGTCAAAGGTATGGCTGAAGCTATAACCAAATCATCTGCCGCAACTGTTTATGTCTGCAATATTATGACCCAGCCCGGGGAAACTGACGGGTACAAAGCTTCCGAACATATCAGAGCAATTCGCGAACATGCCGGTTCCGGGCTGATAAATTTCGCTATTGTAAACGGTGAGGATATTCCCAAAACTCTGCAGCAAAAATATAGACAGGACGGAGCTGTGCCGGTTAGCCCTGATGTTAAGGAAATCGAAAAAATGAATATAAAACCTATAAAAAGAAACCTTGTTTTTGAAACAGATGTTGTCCGGCATGACCCTGAAAAACTCTCCGAAGCCATCATGGAACTTGCGGACCAGCTTAAATACGGTAGTGAGAAGTTTAATCTGCAGAGCTTATTCCTGGGGAAGCAAAGGATTAGGGAAATGTAAACTGAGAGTGGGTAGTGGAGAGTGGGAAAGGATAGTTTGGCGTGCAGATGGATGTTTTTAGCGAGGATGTTGAATCGGGCGGTGTTTAGGTTGTGGACTTTTTAGCTGTAGGGCTGGGCGGGTTTCTGGGGGCTGCAGCCAGGGCCTGGTTGGCAAATCATTTAATACTAGAGAATTCGGGCAATTTTCCGTTTGGCACACTAATCATAAATCTAACTGGATCATTTGTCCTGTGTTTTTTTATGCTTATCACAGTTGACAGGCTTCAGGTCAATTCAAATTTGCGTTTGGCGGTGGGAACCGGTTTTTGCGGGGCTTACACCACATTTTCCACTTTTTCGTTGGAAAATATCAACCTACTTAGAGATGGCAGGTATGTCGGTGCTTTTGCGTATATCGTTATTACCGCCTTTGGCTGTGTCCTGTTCGGATGGCTCGGCTCAAGAGCCGGCGGCCTGATAGCCCGAAAAGATGACGCAGAGACGGAGGGCTAAGATGGAATACCTGCTAGTCGGGGCCGGCGGGGTACTGGGTGCTATAGCCAGATATGGCATTGGGAAATGGGCCGGCAGAAGGTGGGATAAAAGGTTTCCGCTGGCTACATTTTGTATAAATATAACCGGGTCCTTTGCTCTTGGTCTGTTGTACATAATCCTTTCAGGCACTGGAGGGATTATCGGCGAAATGTTAAAACCTTTTGCCGCCACCGGTTTTCTGGGGGCCTATACTACTTTTTCGACCTTTAGTCTGGAGATTGTAAAATTACTGGAAGACAGACAGGCGGCTGTCGCTGCTGCATATTTTGCGACGAGCCTGGCAGGCGGTCTGACGGCGGGCTACATTGGAATATTGGTGGGACAGGCAGTGGGTAGTGGGTAGTGGGAAACCACTGGCCACTCGCCTGAAAACCCAAAACGTGGTATAATAAATTGAAACGTTCCCTGGTGGGAGGCCGAAAATGTCCTATTCAATTGATACCAAAAATGAATTAGCCAGGATAGTGGCAGCCAAAACTTGCTGTCAGCTTGCCGAGCTTGCCGCTATTGTCAAAATGGATGGGATAATGCAGCTTAGCGGTAAGCATGAAATTTCATTAAATATAATGACTGAAAATGCTGCCGTAGCCCGCAAGGTTTTCACTTATTTGAAAAATCTTTTTGGTGTGCCTACAGATATAATGATGACCAAGAAAAACAGGCTGAAGAAAAATAATGTTTATCTGGTCAGAATGTCCCCCCAGGCCGAAGTTATCAATGTCTTGGGCTCAATCGGGATGATTGATGAACAGGGTGGACTGCCTGGACTGATCAAGCCTGAATTACTGAAAAAAGACTGCTGCCGCCGCGCCTATCTGCGGGGGGTGTTTTTGGGCGGTGGTTCGGTAAGTGATCCTGAAGGTGATTATCACCTGGAAATCCTGGTTAATGATGAAAATTTCAGCAGATTTCTATGCCGGCTGCTAAAGAGGTATAGTTTAACAGCCAGGATTAATGAACGGAAGAATTGGGATGTGGTCTACCTTAAGGGCGGGGAAGATATTATTAAACTCCTTAACCTGATGGGGGCACACCAGGCCCTTCTCAGCTTTGAAAATATCAGAATATATAAAGATGTGAGAAATCAGGTTAATCGCCTGGTTAACTGTGAAACTGCAAATTTGAATAAAACGGTTAATGCTGCTGTGCAGCAGATTGAAGACATTAAACTGCTTGACGAGGCTGTTGGTTTGGCCAAGCTGCCGCTTCCTCTACGTTCAGTCGCAGAAATCCGTCTGAAGTATCCGGATATCAGTTTGAAGGAACTGGGAGAAAAGCTGGACCCGCCCATAGGGAAATCCGGTGTCAATCACCGGATTCGCCGCCTGCAGAAAATGGCGGATAAAATAAAAGAGAAACATTAGCCTAAATATATATTGATTAGAATAAGGACATATTTTACTTGAATAAACTGATATTAAGTGATAGAAGTAAAAAATCAAGGAGTGTCTTTTATGCGAATGGGGTTTAGAATCACTCAGGAACAGACACAAAAACTAATAATGACCCCGGAACTTCGGGTAGCTATCAAAATTTTGCAGCTATCTACTGTTGAATTAGTTCAATATATTGACCAACAGCTGATTGAGAATCCCGTCCTGGAAGTTGTGGAAGGACCAGTTGAACATGAAGCTGAAGAACCTGTAGAAAAAGCGTCGGAGAAGGAAAATCAAGTTGATATAGATTGGGAACAATATTTTGAAGATGCCGGTGAGCCGAAAGCGGAAAAAACAGTTAACCGGGATCGGGAAAACCGACCTTTTGATAATTTTGTTACAGCTGTGCCGAACTTACACGATCACCTTCTCTTTCAGCTTTCTATGGCCAATTTGCCCAAAAACGAGTGGGATGTTGGCGAATTTCTGATTTTGAGCCTGGATGATAACGGGTATCTGCAGTGCAGTATTAATGAAGCGGCTGTTCGTTGTGGTGTTACTGTTGAAACGGCCGAAAAAATCTTAAAGGTGATTCAGGGATTTGACCCGCCAGGCATTGCTGCCCGCGACATCAGAGAGTGTTTGCTAATTCAGTATGAACAGTTGGAAATTAAAAATGAGCTGTTAAAAAAATTAATCGAAAATTATTTGGGAGAACTTGCTGAGGGCAAAATGATGAAAGTTGCCAAAAAGTTAGGAGTCTCACTGCCGGATATTCAAAAAGCGGTTGATGAGTTAAAGCTCCTGGAACCCAAGCCGGGGCGAAAATTCTCCGTTAGTGATAATGTCAGATATATTGTTCCTGATTTAGTGGTAGAAAGAGTGGATGGGGAATATATTATTATGGTTAATGATGTTTCTGCTCCCAGGTTGACTTTGAACCCATTCTATAAAGAACTTGTCCGCACCGGCTCTTCTGATCCCGAGAGCCGCAAGTTTTTGGAGTCCAAACTCAATTCTGCCGTCTGGCTGATGAGGAGTATTGAGCAGCGCCGGGGCACCCTTTACAAAGTGGCCAGATATATTGTTGACGCTCAGGTGGATTTTTTCGAAAAAGGGATAAAATATTTAAAACCGATGATTCTTAAACATGTGGCAGATGCCACCGGTCTGCATGAATCCACTGTGAGCAGGGCCACATCCAATAAATATATGCAAACCCCCAAAGGTCTGTTTGAACTGAAATTTTTCTTTTCCAGCGGAATTTCACATATCCAGGGTTCTGCGGTATCTTCTGAAGCGGTGAAGAAAATTATCAGGGAATTGATAGATGCAGAAGATTCGCAGAAGCCTCTCAGTGACCAAAAAATTGCAGATATCCTGCAGGATAAGGGTATGGATATTTCAAGACGGACTGTGGCAAAATATCGTGATGAAACAGGGATTCTTTCTTCAGCCCGGAGGCGTCGGTACTAGTTTGTTTTTTTACGACATATATTTACAAGAAACTCATGGTTAAAAAAGAGGATTTTACCATGGAACCGGAGAATTATTATTCTGCTTTGAGAGAAATTTTTCGCTTAATTTTGAGTTTACCGGGACGTGAAATTGTACCCTGGGACACGAAATGACCAGCCGCCTTCAAAGGGAGCGGGAAAATGAGAGATATTATCAGTCTGCAGCAAAAGATTGTGCCTGAATTAATAGAACTAATGGAAAGAAGATATACTATATTGCGATATGTTTCTCACTCCCAGCCGGTAGGCAGGCGTTTACTTGCCAACGGATTGAAGATGGGTGAAAGGATTGTCCGCTCTGAACTTGAATTTCTTAAAAACCAGGGGCTCCTTGGAGGGGATGTAAGTGGTGTCAGGCTCACTGATGAAGGTACGCTCTTGGTCCACGAACTGGCTGATTTTATTAAATGTATGAGGGGTTTGGCCGATCTCGAAGCCCGTCTGAAAGAACAGTTGGGGCTTAGTCAAGTGGTCGTAGTACCGGGGAATTCGGATGAGGATGAGCTGGTCAAAAAGGAACTGGGCAGAGTAGCTGCCAGATGCCTTTTGGATAATATGCAGGGAGCGAGTACCGTAGCAGTTACCGGAGGCACCACGGTATGGGAAGTAGCTGAAGCCGTTCCGGCATCAAACGCACCCCATCATATCCTGTTTGTCCCCGCTCGCGGAGGTTTGGGGGAAGATGTAGAAATCCAGGCAAATTCAATTGCAGCCAAAATTGCCAAAAAGCTGGCAGCAACTTATCGCCTGCTGCATGTCCCTGACAATATCGGTGAAGACGCAGTCAAATCACTCAGTAAAGATCTGCATATTCAAGAAGTTATAACAACCATCAAGTCAGCCGATATTTTAATTCACGGCATCGGTAATGCCGGGGAATTATCTGTCAACCGTGGCGATGCTCCGGAGACAACCCGTGAGTTAATGGCAGCCGGGGCTGTCGGGGAAGCTTTTGGCCACTATTTTGCCAAAGACGGGACTATTGTGAGAACTATCCACAGCCTGGGGGTACGCCTGAATGATCTGAAGAATATTGGCCATGTAATAGGGGTTGCCGGTGGCCAAAAGAAAGCTGCAGCTATTATGGCAGTGATGTCAAATGGGTTTGAAACTGTTCTGATCACAGATGAAGCGGCCGGAAAAGCTATTCTGGCTATAGCAAAGTAATAACTATAAGGCTTAAAGCCTTAAGAATATAGGAAAGTTAATTTCCTGAAAATTACAAATTTAATTTTAGGGAGGAATATGTTATGACAGTAAAAGTAGGAATTAACGGGTTTGGACGCATTGGAAGGCTGGTTTTCAGGGCAGCCTTCAATAATCCCAGGATTGAGATTACAGCAATTAACGACCTCACTGATGCCAAAACCCTGGCTCACCTCTTAAAGTATGATTCGGTTCACGGTATTTTTGATGCAGAAGTAAAAGCAATTGACGGGGCTATATTGGTTAATGGCAAGGAAGTCAAGGTTATTGCGGAGAGAGATCCGGCCAACCTGCCCTGGAAACAGCTGGGGGTGCAAATCGCCGTTGAGTCCACCGGCAGGTTTACAAACCGAGCTGATGCAGCCAAACACCTGGAAGCCGGGGCTAAAAAGGTTATTATTTCCGCTCCTGCCAAAGAGGAAGACATTACTATTGTACTTGGAGTAAACGAGGATAAATATGATCCGGCCAGCCATCACGTGATTTCCAACGCCTCCTGCACAACCAACTGTCTGGCTCCTTTTGCCAAGGTTGTCCATGAAAAGTTCGGTATAGTCAAAGGTCTGATGACCACTGTTCATGCCTATACCAATGACCAGAATATCCTGGATCTGCCTCATAAAGACCTGCGCAGGGCCAGGGCTGCGGGTATGTCCATTATTCCGACCACCACCGGGGCGGCAAAAGCTGTAGCTTTGGTACTGCCTGAACTGAAAGGCAAACTCAACGGCTTTGCCATGAGAGTGCCAACACCTAACGTTTCTGTTGTTGACCTGGTAGCTGAGCTGAAGACCTCAACCACCGCTGAAGAAATTAATGCCGCCCTGAAGGCTGCTGCAGAGAATGAACTGAAAGGTATTCTGCAGTACTGTGAAGATCCCCTGGTCTCCAAAGACTTTAATGGCAACAGCCATTCCTCTATAGTCGATGCTCCTTCAACGATGGTTATTGAAGGCAATATGGCCAAAATTGTCTCCTGGTATGATAACGAGTGGGGCTATTCCAACAGGGTTGTGGACCTGATTGCTTATATTGCCGGGAAAGGCCTGTAATAAGCCGGAGGGAGTGTACTAATGAATATCAATACGGTTAAAGATTTGGATGTCAAAGGTAAACGGGTGTTTGTCAGGGTAGATTTTAATGTACCCTTAAACGACGACAGGGCTGTTACTGACGATACAAGAATCAGGGCGGCTGTTCCTACCATAGACTATCTGACGGGTAAGGGTGCCCGGGTGATTCTGGCTTCTCATCTTGGACGCCCTAAAGGGCAGGTCAATGAAAAATATTCCCTGGCGCCGGTAGCAGCTAAACTGAGTGAAATTATGGGGCAATCCATTGCCTTCGCTAAAGACTGTATTGGGGAGGAAGCCCGCAAAGTTGTTGACGGCCTCAAGGACGGCGAGGTGGCCCTTTTGGAAAACCTCAGGTTTCATGCTGAGGAAGAAAAAAACGAGCCTGGTTTTGTCCAAGAGCTGGCTAGTCTAGCAGATGCCTATGTCAATGATGCTTTCGGCGCTGCCCACCGGGCCCATGCCTCAACTGCAGGGATTGCCGGACATCTGCCGTCAGCGGCAGGGCTCCTGATGGAAAAGGAAGTGGAATATCTCAGCAAGGCTCTGGCTGACCCGGTGAAGCCCTTTGCTGCTATTATTGGCGGAGCTAAAGTTACTGACAAAATCGGAGTTATCGAGAACCTGTTGGATAAGGTTGATACCCTGATTATCGGCGGGGGTATGGCCAATACTTTTCTGAAAGCCCAGGGGTATAATCTGGGTAAATCCCTGGTTGAGGAAGATAAGACCGGTTTGGCCAAAGAAACTTTGGCAAAGGCTGCTGCCAAAGGTGTTCAATTATTGCTGCCGACCGATTTAATTATTGCGGAAAAGGTTTCTCCTGATGCAGATCATAAAACTGTAGCCAAGGATCAGATTCCTGCCGAGTGGGCGGCAGTTGATATCGGCCCCGAAAGTGCGCGCATTTTTGCGGATGCTGTCAGGGAAGCAAATACTATTGTCTGGAACGGTCCCATGGGGGTTTTTGAAATGGAGCCCTTTGCCAAAGGCACTGAGGCTGTGGCCAAGGCTGTGGCGGCATCGGGCGGCACATCCATCGTCGGGGGCGGTGACTCGGTAGCGGCTGTTAAAAAAATGGGAGTAAGTGCAGAGATAAGCCATATTTCCACAGGCGGCGGTGCTTCCCTGGAATTCCTTGAAGGTAAAGAACTGCCGGGAATCAAGGCTCTGGAGAGAAGGAGTTGATATAATGCGCAAACCCATCATCGCGGGGAACTGGAAAATGCATAAAACTGTACAAGAAGCCAAAGCACTAGTCACTGAACTCAGCGCCGAGCTAAAAGATGTCGGTGATGTTGAAATAGTCGTTTGCCCGCCCTTTACGGCCCTGAATGCTGTGCTTGCCACCGCCCAGGGGACAAATGTCGCCGTAGGGGCGCAAAATATGCACTGGGAAGACCAGGGGGCCTATACCGGCGAGGTTTCACCGGTCATGCTCAGGGAAATGGGCTGTAAATATGTAATTATCGGCCATTCTGAACGCCGGGAATATTTTGCCGAAACTGACGAAAATGTTAACAAAAAAACCAAAGCCGCCTTCAAACACGGCCTGCTGCCTATTGTTTGTGTCGGAGAAAAGTTAGACCACAGAGAACAGGGGATCACTGAGCAGATTGTTAAAGCTCAGGTCCAAGGCGGCCTTGCCGGCCTCGAAAAAGATCAGGTGGCCCAGCTTGTGGTGGCCTATGAGCCAGTTTGGGCCATCGGCACGGGTAAAACAGCTTCTGACGATGACGCCCAACAGGTCATTGGTTTTATCAGGGGCGTTATCACAGAGATGTACGGTCAGGAACCGGCTGGACAGGTTCGTATTCAGTATGGCGGCAGTGTCAAGCCTGATAACATTTCCGGATTGATGCAGCAAAAAGACATAGATGGCGCCCTGGTAGGCGGTGCCAGCTTAGATGTCCGGAATTTTGCCGGGATTGTTAAACGTAGTGGAGAGTGGAGAGTGGGGAGTGAGTAGTGGGTAGAAAAAAGGCGAGTTAGGGAACACTAACCACTGACCGCTCACCACTCATCACTCACCACTCCCCACTACAATGAATCAGGGAGGTGGCGTTATTAGTGGCGGCTGACCGAAAACCGTTAATGTTATTAATCCTGGATGGCTGGGGAATTAGCCGGGAAAAAGAGGGAAATGCAGTCGCTCAGGCCAATACCCCCTATTTTGACAGCTTGATCTCTACATATCCTAATACCTTCCTGCAGGCCGGAGGTGAAGATGCCGGGCTGCCGGAAGGCCAAATGGGAAATTCAGAGGTGGGTCACCTTAATATTGGAGCAGGCCGGATAGTCTATCAGGACTTTACCCGGATTTCGAAATCCATCCGGGAAGGTGAATTTTTCAGCAACGAGGTTCTCCTGGCAGCTTTAAAAAATGCACGGGAAAAGGGGACTGCCCTGCATTTGATCGGTCTGCTTTCCGACGGTGGTGTGCACAGTCATATTACCCACCTTTATGCTTTGCTGGAAATGGCCAAGCAGTGCGGGCTGTCAAGAGTCTTTGTCCATGCCCTGCTGGATGGGCGTGATGTACCCCCGGCCAATGCCAGGGAATACATTGATGCTTTGGAAAACAAATTTAAAGAGCTGGGCATCGGGGCTATCGCCACTGTGATGGGGCGTTATTATGCCATGGACCGTGACAAGAGATGGGACAGGGTTGAAAAAGCATATCATGCCATGACTTTAGGGGAGGGCTTAAAAGCAACCCTGGCCTCAGGGGCCGTTGCCCGTTCATATGAAGAAGGCAATACAGATGAATTTGTGCTGCCCACAGTTATCAGTAAGCCGCCAGGGCAGCCGGTGGGCGTAATAAGTGACGGGGATTCGGTTATTTTCTTTAATTTCCGCCCTGACAGGGCCAGGGAAATTACCAGAGCCTTCGTAGATGAAGATTTTACCGGTTTTCCACGCCGGCCGGGTTTTCCCAAAGTTCATTATGTGTGCATGACACAATATGACAAGACTATTAATGCCCCTGTTGCCTTCAGACCGCAGACCCTGGCCAATACCCTGGGGGAATACCTCGGCAGGCAGGGACTTAGGCAGCTCAGGATTGCCGAAACTGAGAAATATGCTCATGTGACCTTCTTTTTCAACGGGGGGGTAGAGCCCCCCAATGAGGGCGAGGAACGGATTCTGATCCCTTCTCCCAAAGTGGCCACCTATGACATTAAGCCTGAAATGAGTGCTTATGAGGTAACCGAGGCGGTACTTAAGGAGATTGATGCAGATACGTTTGACGTTATAATTCAAAACTTTGCCAATCCTGATATGGTGGGGCATACAGGTGTGATGGAAGCTGCAGTTAAAGCAGTGGAGGTCATTGATGATTGTTTGTCCAGGATAGTGGAAAAGGTGAAAGCCCGGAATGGCATCGTATTAATTACGGCAGACCATGGGAATGCTGAGCAAATGGTTGATGCCGGGGATGGGCAGCCTTTTACCGCCCATACAACGAACCCGGTCCCCTTTATTTATATTGATGACCGGCATAAAAATGCCAGGCTCAAGGAAGGCCGGCTGGAAGACATAGCTCCTACCATGCTCAGGCTGCTGGGACTTGAGATACCTGCAGAGATGACGGGTAAGCCCCTGATAGGCAGGTAATGTTACGGGAAAAAGCGCTGGCATTTAGCGGGATGCTATAAAAATGGAGGTTATGCAAAAATGACTATTATTAGTGATGTTTATGCCCGGGAAATTCTTGATTCACGCGGAAATCCCACAGTTGAGGTGGAAGTTATTTTAGAAGGCGGGGTTATGGGCAGAGCGGCAGTTCCCTCCGGGGCTTCCACAGGTGCTCATGAAGCAGTGGAACTCCGTGATGGCGACAAGGGCCGTTATTTGGGTAAAGGGGTGCTGCAGGCTGTTGAAAATGTCAATACCATCATCGCTCCGGAAATTATTGGGTTTGATGCCCTGGATCAGGTCGGGGTGGACCGGATTCTCATTGACTTAGACGGTACCCCCAACAAAGGCCGCTTAGGTGCCAATGCTATCCTTGGAGTATCCATGGCTGTAGCCAAGGCGGCGGCTAATGCCCTGGATCTGCCGTTATATAAGTATCTGGGCGGCATAAATGCCAAAGAACTGCCTGTACCCATGATGAACATTCTTAATGGAGGCAAGCATGCAGACAACAATGTGGATATTCAGGAATTTATGGTTATGCCCGTAGGAGCACCTAACTTTGCTGAAGGCTTAAGAATGTGCACCGAAGTCTTTCATAACCTGAAGTCGGTTTTGAAATCTAAAGGATTAAATACCGCAGTAGGTGATGAAGGTGGTTTTGCCCCGAACCTGAAATCAAATGAAGAGGCCCTGGCGGTTATTATGGAAGCAATCAACAAAGCAGGCTACAAGCCGGGCGAAGAGATTATGCTGGCCCTTGACGTAGCTGCTACAGAAATGTACAAAGATGGGAATTATGTCCTTGAAGGGGAAGGTAAAACCAAATCATCTGCAGAAATGATTGATTTTTATGAGGAAATGGCCAACAAGTATCCGATCATCTCCATTGAAGACGGCCTTTCGGAGGATGACTGGGAAGGCTGGCAGCAGATGACTGCCCGCCTGGGTAAGAAGCTGCAATTGGTCGGGGATGACCTCTTTGTAACCAATACCGAGCGATTAACCAGGGGGATTGAGACTGACACCGCCAACGCCATTCTGATTAAGGTTAATCAAATCGGTACCCTGACGGAAACCTTTGATGCCATTGAAATGGCCAAACGAGCCGGTTTCACCGCTGTAGTCTCACACCGTTCCGGAGAGACCGAGGATGTAACTATCACGGATATCGCCGTAGCTACTAACGCCGGACAGATTAAAACAGGCGCACCGTCGAGAACAGACCGGGTGGCCAAGTATAACCAGCTGCTTAGAATAGAGGAAGAACTTGGTGATGTTGCCCAGTACAAAGGAAGAAAGACATTTTATAACCTTAAATAACACTTTCATAATAAAATAGTAATAATAACAAGTCTGCAGTCATAGAAGTATTAGGGGTGCAGACTTGTTATTCCTATTTTTGCTGTAGTCAAAAGGTTTTGAATCTTCTTGATATTGCCTGAATTATGTTGTTTTTTTATGTTTTCTATGGTATAATTGACCATCATGGGTTGAGCTGGTTTGGGGGTTGTAGACTACATATCAGGTTTACTTGTTTGACCGTCAGCCCATGTGAAAATAGGGGTTAGAGACAAAGCACCCCAGGGTTATCCTAAAATACAAAGTATGAGGAGAGTGAGAGTTTCCAATGAATTTAAGTGATCCGACTAGTGCTTTGGCTTGGTTATCATTTGGCGCAGGTATCATTTCTCTTATCGTAGCGTTCTTATTCCTTGCCAATGTACTAAAGCAAGACCCGGGTACTCCGAGAATGAAGGAATTATCCGACGCTATCTTTGAAGGGGCAATGGCATTTCTAAACCGCCAGTACAAATCTATGGCTCCGATTGTAGCTATCATTTTCATTATTCTTTTGGCTGTTGGCATGACAAACCCTGCCTTGTTAATGGAAGTAAAAGATGAGAGTATTGATTTGACAAGTATGTCAACTAAACTGGCCCTGCCTATCTCATTCCTGGTAGGTGCAGTTGCATCAGCAATTGCCGGATACTGTGGGATGGTTAGTACAACTAAATCAAATGCCCGTACAACCCACGCTGCCCGTAAAGGTCTGCAAAGAGCCCTGACCATTGCCTTCCGCGGTGGTGCTGTTATGGGTCTGTCAGTTGCAGGTCTCGGTTTGGCCGGTGTATCAGGACTTTATTTATTGTTTGGAAATCCGGCAGTTATCAACAGTTTCGCCTTTGGAGCCAGCGCCGTAGCTCTGTTTGCGCGGATTGGCGGTGGTATTTATACCAAAGCTGCTGACGTAGGTGCTGACCTCGTTGGTAAAGTTGAAGCCGGAATCCCCGAAGATGACCCGCGGAACCCCGCTGTTATCGCTGACAACGTAGGTGATAACGTTGGTGACACCGCCGGTATGGGTGCTGACTTGTTTGAGTCCTATGCTGCAACTGCTATTGCTGCCATGGTTATTGGTAACAAGGTTCTTGGCATTGAGGGTGTACTTTTCCCACTGTTGATCGGTGCTATAGGTATTATCGCTTCTATCATCAGTACTGCTTTTGTACGTATGAGCAGCGAAGACTCCAACCCACAGACTGCATTGAATATGGGTCTGTATGGAACCAACATTCTCACAGCCATAGCAGGTTACTTCCTGGCGAAAGCTCTGTTTGGTGATGTAGCCATGGGTATTTTCATCGGTATTGTTATGGGTCTTGTAACCAATATCGCTATTGGCTATATTACTGAGTTATATACTTCTTATAATTATCGTCCGGCTCAGGAAATTGCTGAGGCGTCCCAGACCGGTCCGGCCACTAACATCATCAAGGGTCTGGCTGTTGGTCTGAAGTCTACAGTTTATCCGGTGCTGGTTATCGTTATAGCTATCTGGGTGTCTTATTTCTTTGCTGAAAATGCCGGAGAACACCTAGGAATCTATGGTATCGCCATGGCTGCCATGGGGATGCTCTCAACTGCAGGTATGGTTGTAGCCATCGACTCCTTCGGTCCGGTAGCTGACAACGCCGGTGGTATTGCTGAAATGGCAGAACTGGGACCGGAAGTTCGGAAGAACACCGACCGCCTGGATGCTGTTGGTAACACAACTGCTGCAGTGGCCAAAGGTTTCGCTATCGGTTCTGCAGCTTTAACAGCTCTGGCTCTGTTTACCGCCTATGCTGAGTCTGCAGGTTTAGCTGAAGCAGGCATCAACATTCTGGAGCCCATTGTTATTATCGGTCTGTTTATCGGTGCAACTGTACCCTTCCTTGTAGCATCATTTGCTATGGAGGCTGTTGGTAAAGCTGCTTTTGAAATGATTGACGAAGTACGCCGTCAGTTCCGTGAGATTCCCGGCCTGATGGAAGGTAAAGCCAAGCCCGACTATGCCCGCTGTGTTGACATCAGTACCCGGGCTGCTATCAAGCAAATGGTTGCTCCCGGTCTCGTGGCAATTGGTACCCCTGTAGTTGTTGGCTTCCTCCTGGGACCTCTGGCTCTCGGTGCTGTGCTGGCCGGTGGTACCGCTTCCGGTGTGTTACTGGCCCTCTTCATGGCTAACGCCGGTGGTGCCTGGGATAACGCTAAGAAATATATTGAGACCGGCAAATTAGGCGGCAAAGGCAGCGAAGTTCACAAAGCGGCAGTTACCGGTGACACCGTAGGTGACCCCTTCAAGGATACAGCCGGTCCTGCCATGAACCCGCTGATCAAGGTTATGGGGACTATCTCCCTGATCTTGGCTCCGATTGTGGCGAAGGTGTACTTGTTCAAAGATCTGATCTAATTTGCAAATAGATTGAGGGTGCAGAGGAATCTGCACCCTCAATTATTTGCGATGCATGCTATGTGCATGCAGGTGAAAATGCCCTCTGGCTTCGTTGCGCTGGCCGACCCAATCCTCAACGTACAACTAGTACGCCTCCGGTTGGGTCGGCCAGTGCGCCTTGCCAGAGGGCATTTTCACACCTCTGGGTCGGAAATTTGGCCAATAATATTTATGCAAGATTCTTTGGTAACTCAGCTAAATTTTTGCTTACCAGTGAATCCGAGCAGTTATTACCGTTTGCGGAAGTTTCCCTTGGGCGGCATCGTTATGAATCTTGCTGTAAAGCGGAGAGCAGCAAGCCGGGGAGTCCCCGTATGTCCGCAGACGGCGAAGGCCGCCGGGAAGTTTCGCTGGCTATAATCGCGAAATGGGAGGCGGCCCTCTCATAAGGAATGCATTCTGAGCCGTCAAGTTCGGGGACGCCGGCTTGCTGCCGGAGCTTTACAGCTAGATGAATAGATGCCGCCCTAGGAAACTGGAGCAAACGGTAATACCTGCGGTGGATTATGGTGAGCAGAAAATTGAGGGAAGCTAAGAATAATCTTAAGCCCAACACTTGCTTTCAACAAACTGCCGGGTTATAATATAAGTGTATTAGTGTACTAGTACAGCATGAGGAGGCGGAGCAGTTGTGGTTTCATGTTGATCCCTCAAGTGGAGTGCCGATATATTTACAGATACTTAACCAGGTGAAACGAGCGGCTGCTTCAGGCATGCTCAAACCCGGAGACCAGATGCCTTCGGTGCGGGAACTGGCTACTGAACTCACCGTAAACCCCAATACCATTGCCAAAGCTTATCGGGAACTGGAACGCGACGGGGTGATTAAGACAGTACGCGGTGTAGGCACCTTCGTGGCTGAAACAGAAGTTAAAATTGTCCATGAGGAACGGGTCAAGGTTATTTATAATGCCATTGACAAAGTACTTGTCGAAGCCCATTACCTGGGATTTAACGAAAATGAGGTCAGACAGTTTATAGATGATCGCATCAGGGAATGGAAGGAGAGGAAAAAGTGATGATGGAAATTGCTATAAAAACCAGCGAGTTAACCAAAAGCTATGCCGTCATTCAGGCTATTAATGGTCTGAATCTGCAGGTTAACAAGGGAAGTATATACGGTTTCCTGGGCCGGAATGGGGCAGGCAAAACTACTACTATCGGTAATGTTGTTTGAGAAAAAATGAAAAGTGCGTTAGCTTCCATCTTTACCGTGTTTTTGCTGCAAATATCATCTTGGCTGCCGTTCTCAAAAAAATTCTCAATTTTTTATCATATGTCAGGGCCGGGGATTTATTCCGGACATGGCTTCCCGTATATAACCCTGGTGGTTTTGGCAGCAATATCGGCACCACTTTACTATCTTGGCAGAACGAGATTTGTGAGCAGGGACTTTTAAAACCATGGCTGGAATGGAAGAGTCAGGTTTGTTTACCGTTAATGAAAAGGAGGGGCATTATGACAATCTATAAACCGACACCAGGTAAAGGATTTTTTTGGAGCGTTATTTTTATGATATTTGTGACCGGTGCTGTGGCTGCGCCTCTGATAATCAGTACAGTCAGCGGCACGCCGCGGCTGGAGTTCCAGCTTATCATGGGTGGGGTCCTGGTATTGGTCCTGGGGATTTTTGGATATCTGGCCTGGACGGCAAAAAATCTCACGTATGAGATTAATAAGGAAAACATGACAATTAAATGGGCTTTTAACAGGAAGACTATACCACTGACCAGTATCAAAGGCATTAACCGGGTGGTTGGCAATAGTGCCACCAAAGTAGTAGGGGCCAGTCTGCCGGGTTTGCATATCGGGTCCTTCACCAGTCCAACGGGAAAAGGCTCAATAAATCTTTTTGCCACCAGGCTATGGGGAGAAATCCTGCTTATCCGGACCAAATGGGAATTAATCGGAATTACCCCGGAAAACCCCGAAGAGTACCTGGAAGAATTGTCTGCCAAAGTACCAGGCCTTAACTCTGACGGCCTGGCCGGTTTAGATCATAATCCCGCACCTTTTTCGCCCTGGCAGGCAAAACACTTCCTGGCCGTGATGGGCTTAACGGCAGCGACCATAATTGGTACAGGAATATACCTCTTGAAAACTATTCCAGCCCTGCCGGCAAAAATCCCAATGCACTATGATTTTTACGGTCAGGTCAACCGCTATGGCTCTCCCAGTGAATTATGGGTAATTTATGGGATTGGGGTTGGCATAGTGGCTTTCATGATAATCCTCATGAGCACAGTTGTCAGAAACAACCGGACATCAGCATATTTGATGGCTTATACGTCGCTATTCATTGCCATCTTGTTTTCGGTAATCAGTATAGCTATTGGATAAGAAGTGACCTGTTGTTAGTGGCGATTTGACAAGTGAGAGGCGATCTTCACTAACCACTCGCCCTAACAACTAACCACTAAAATGTATTTTCTGTTGCCAATGCGGACAAAATATGCTAAAATTTAAATGTTGATTTTGTAAATCACCGGGAGGTGATATTTTGAACGCTTTACGCATTATTGTTTCGATGTTTCATATAATTTTTGCACTTGGTGTAGTTGTTACCGTCTTGCTACAGTCTGGTAAAAGTGCCGGTTTATCCGGATCTATAGCCGGTGGTGCAGAAACCTTTTTTGGCAAAAAAAAGGGTATGGATGAGTTTCTCGGCAAATTATCCGCCGGTTTCGCAGTTGGTTTCCTGCTGACTTCTTTATTACTTAGCGTACCAGCATTAAGATAGTTGTTTGGGGATGATTAGTAGTGCCGTTTATCGGCACTATTTTTATTTACACATGGAAAAGAGTTTACCTGGTGAAAAATTTCGGGACAGCTGTCAAGGCTGAATGGTATAATATTTAGTAAATGGCCATGAAGGATATTCACGATGTTTTGGGGCTGTAATAATTCGATTAACGACTGCGTTTGCCAATTTAACAAGGTGGGCAGACTAAGGACAAAGAAGGTGACGAAATGAAAGAAAAAGTAATGGAATTCATGAAAAGGGAAGCCTACCGTCCATTATCGGCAGCGGAATTATATAACGCCCTTGGCTTTTCTGATCATGACGGATTTTTAAAAATCCTAGAGGAACTGGAAAATGAGGGTAAGGTTATTTGCACCAGGAAAATGAAGTACGGTCTGCCGGAGAAAATGAATCTGGTAGTGGGAAAACTTCAGGGGCATGCCAATGGTTTCGGTTTCTTAATTCAGGACACACCTGGAGTGCCTGATGTGTTTATCAGTGCTGACAACATGAACAGTGCCATGCATAACGACAGGGTAATTGCCAGGTTATTGGGGCGAAGCTGGGATGGTCCCAAACAAGAGGGAGAAATCATCAGAATCTTGTCAAGGGCCAATAAGACTATTGTGGGGACCTTTGACAGGGGAAACAGGTACGGTTTTGTCACACCAGACGAAAACCGGATCAGTACCGATATTTTTATCCCCAAGGGGCAGGAAATGAATGCCCGGACCGGTGACAAGGTAGTTGTAGAAATTACCGACTGGCCGGAGCGCCGCTGCAACCCGGAAGGGCGTATTATTACAATAATTGGTCATAAAAATGAGCCTGGAACAGATATAGAATCTATTATCTGGAAGTTTGGCCTGCCTAAAGAGTTTCCGAAGCCTGTCTTGGCAGAGGTCGCCAAAATTCCCATGGAGGTCATTGCCGCGCAGGAGGCTGGACGCCGTAATCTCAGGGATCTTATGATGGTAACCATTGACGGTGAAGATGCTAAGGATCTTGATGATGCTGTATCCTTAGAGGTTCTGCCTAATGGCAACTTTCATCTGGGAGTCCACATTGCCGATGTTGGCAGCTATGTAACACCTGGCAGCGCCCTGGACAAAGAGGCCTATAAAAGAGGGACCAGTATTTACCTGGTGGACAGGGTGATTCCTATGCTGCCGCATGAATTATCCAATGGGATCTGCAGCCTGAATCCGAAGGTGGATCGGCTGGCATTGTCTGTCTTCATGGAGATTGACAACAAAGGCCGGGTGCTGAGGCATGACATTTGCGAATCAGTTATCAATATCAATGAACGAATGACTTACAGTAATGTTAAAAAGATTTTGGTTGATAAGGACCAGGAACTGATTAGCAAATATGATTACCTTGTGGAAACTTTTAATTTGATGGAAAGATTGTGCCTAATTTTAAATGGGCGCAGGCTGGCACGGGGCACTGTGGACTTTGAATTTCCGGAAGTCAAGGTAAAACTTGACGAAAAAGGGCAACCCATTGATATACTTAAATATGACCGTTCTGTTGCTGACAGGATAATCGAGGAGTTCATGCTTGTTACCAATGAAACGGTGGCCCAGCATTTCTTTGAACAGGGCGTACCTTTTGTATATCGGATTCATGAGAAGCCTGACTCTGAAAAAGTATCTAATCTTAACAGATTCCTGTTTACCTTTGGTCTTAGTATAAAAGGGTTCAATAAAATTCATCCGGGTGCTTTTCAGGAAGTCTTGAAAAAGGTTGCGGGGCGCCCAGAAGAACGAGTAATCAGCACTGTCATGCTGAGAACTATGAAACTGGCCAGGTACAGTGAAGAAAATAGCGGTCATTTTGGGTTGGCTGCCGAACATTACTGCCATTTTACGTCCCCCATCAGAAGGTACCCGGACCTTGTTATTCACCGGATCATCAAAGAAGTCCTGGTCAAAGGGCAGCTGCCCGGTCAGAGAAAAGATAAGCTGGCCATCTTTGTTACTGATGCGTCGATACAGTCTTCGGAACGGGAAAAGCTGGCTACTGAGGCAGAACGGGATAGTGTGGACCTTAAAAAAGTAGAATTTATGCAAAATAAAATCGGTGAGGAATATCAGGCGATTATTTCGGGAGTTACTTCCTTTGGTATCTTTGTGGAGCTAGATAACATGGTCGAAGGTTTGGTTCACGTCACCACCATGATGGATGATTTTTACGAATATGATGAAAATAAACTGTCTTTGACCGGGCGGCATACAGGCAGGTCCTTCCGGATTGGGGATAGTGTCAGGGTAAGACTAGAGCAGGTTAATCTTGATGAACGCAAGCTGGATTTTGAACTGGTAGAAAATGTCGACAGACCAAGTAAAATATTGGTCGGGAGCGGCATTTCTACCCCTTGACATCAGAAAGCTATATGCTATAATGTAATGTACGTCTCAAGGATTAGTTATCGAGGTGGCCGAAAATGGCTGACAGTATTAAGGTAATAACTGAAAACAGAAAAGCCCGGCACGATTTTCATATTGAAGAAACTTTTGAAGCCGGGATTGTTCTGGCCGGTACGGAAGTGAAATCTCTGCGGGCCGGCAAAGCCAATTTAAAAGACAGTTTTGCCAGGGTTGATCATGGGGAGATATTTCTTTACAATGCCCATATCAGTCCTTATGAGCAGGGGAACAGGTTTAACCACGATCCTCTAAGGACCCGCAAGCTGTTAATGCATGCCTTTGAAATACGCAAGCTCATTGGCAAAGTTCAGGAGAAAGGCCTTACTTTGGTGCCGCTAAAGATGTATTTCAAAAACGGCAAAGCCAAAGTCCAGTTAGCCCTGGCCAAAGGGAAAAAGCTCTATGACAAGCGAGACGACATGGCTGCCCGGGATGCGAAACGAGAAATGGAGAAGGCATTTCGGGAGAGGCAGAAAATGTAGCTCTGAGAATGATGAATGACTTTCATTCTTACTTTAAAAGTTTTTGCTAGGCTGTTCAAAAGCGAGCATAGCTAGGAGCCATTTGTGTCGGAACCGGAGGCGTACTGGGTATGTACGTCGAGGATTACGGCACAAATGGCGACAACGCTAGGCGACGCTTTTCAACAGCCGTAAACATGGGGGTGTAATGGTTTCGACGGGGGAAGAATAAACACAATAAGCGAGCCGGGATCCCACAGGCCCGTTAAACAGTGGAACTTAAATTAAACGCTAAAAACGATTTAGCTTACGCAGCTTAATTGCTGCTCACCTCTCTGCTTCTGTGCTCTGTGTGAGGCAGATGAGGTCATTTAACAGAGCTGGCTGACCCCCAATTCTCGGAGGGGTGACGCGAGATTTATCGAGATAGTGAGCCGGTAGCCTGTCGGTAGGCGATTGGTGAGCGAAATTTAAAATACTCGACTACGCTCGTAGAAGGTTGTGTGGGTTCTCTTTCGGACGCGGGTTCGACACCCGCCACCTCCACCAAATAATCTACCATCTATTGATAAAATTCAGTTTATTGTTGGTGGTTTTTAAATAGTCAATAAACCCAGTATTTAAGCCGCTTTCGCAGGTTTTGCGAGGCGGCTTTTTTCGTTTGCTGAAGAATTTTTGGGCGGAGTGTTTTAATAACACTGGTTGAATTGGTATCAATTTGATGAAGACGCACCTGTGGAGCAAATTCTTGGTATACTCGAAACCGTCACCATCACTGATCTTGTAGTCATACGGGACAATAACCTGCTTAACGATAGCGTGACGGCTACTGACAATGTAGTAGTAACAGGGGCAAACAACGGGGCATATTTAGCAGACACGGCTAAGGCAGACTTCTGCAGTGCTTAGGAAGGAGTGGGCGAGCTTGATTAATGAAAAAATTGGCATTGTTGGCCGGGTAAAGGTTAGGACATACCCGGCGCACCTTGAACAAAAAATTATACAGCTTTTTGAGCAAGGGAAAACCGCTGAGCAAATAGCTGAGATCATCCCAGCCATAGGCGAAGAAGTACACAACTTAGTAATGACCAAAGGCAGGCAGCTCATTTTTCAGCTTTTGGCGGGCAATACGACAGTAGGCTTGAAGTATTTGGCCATAGGCACAGGCACAACCGCTCCGGCCATTGGTCAAAGTCAGCTCACGTCAGAGAGCTTTAGGAAGTTAATAACGAGTTTCAGCTACGACTCTACTACTATCTACTGTGACACTTTTATTGCTGCGTCAGAGGCAAATATAACTTGGCAAGAGGTTGGCATGTTTGGCAACTCTACCGCAGGAGCAGGGGCTAACAGTGGCGACCTTATGGCCCGTGCGCTGCTCAGCCAAGTCAAGACAAGCACGCAGACAAAAACTGTGTCATGGCAGATCACGATTAACTAAGGAAGGGGTAGAGTAATGCCTAAAGTAAACTGGCTCACAGGTGACACGATCACAGCCGCCAAGCTCAACCAAATGCAGACATATACTGATGACCGGTCCAACGCTATTGAGTACGATATTTACGAAATGTATTTGCCCCTATACTACAGTGGCCACTTCTCAGGCCCGGATATATCAGGCATGAAGGCCCTGACCTTTGACGGTTTCACAGATAACGCAAGGGTAGACACTGGCAATAGTACGACATTCCTTGATACTGCCAACAAAAAGGTGACGCTTGGAAACTCTGCCACAGTTAGAAACCAGTACACCTTAAACCAAAGCCAACAAAACTATGCGAATAACGAAACAAGCACGGGCGGCGGCGATCAAAGTCAATCTTTTTTAGTAAACGCAGGCAACGGCGGCAGGCTGAAAAGCGTTACTCTTTGGTGGAATGATAGCGTAGCAGGTTTTTCTAATATGACTATTTCTGTGTATAGTATTCCTGCGGGCAACCAAAGTACATCTGGCTGGCCGGGGGCGACACTGTTAGGCTCTTTAAATACTGGAGCGGTAAGTTTTACTGCAGGCACGATGGTGACGCAAACCTTTGATATTTCTTCCCTTGGTATTATTCTTGTGCCGGGCCAATACTACGGCGTAGTATGTCAGCCAAGCAGAAACTCAAGCAGCGGCACTATTACAACGTGGTTGAACAGTGGCAACCTTTATGCCAACGGCGCAGACCGTAGCATAGGCGGCAACTATGACGACTGTATGATTATTGACGCAGTAGCCTTCAACACTTCAAGCAACTTCTTGACCGCTACCAAAGTCATGACATTCACCCCGACCAATGCTAAGTTATGGTATTCAATGAAGTCAAACACCTACGGCAGCATAACCCCGTATATTTCAGCAGACGGCGGGACGCATTGGGAAAGCCCGACACAGACAAGCACCCGAACAGACCCCAAAGACGGAACCCTGACTGAATATGAGTACACTTTGGCCTCCTTTGCTTATCCAAGCACTAACCTGAAGCTCAAATTTGCGCTTGCCACTACTGACGCAGGAGTTACCCCTGAGTTAGTCAGATATGGCTGCGCTGTAGCGTAGGAGGTGAGCGTATGAATATGATCTACGACAAAGAAAACGATCTTTGGCATATTGTAGAGTCTGAATCAGAGCTTGACCGGGTAATAGATCAGGCTGCGGATATGTCCACACTTGCGGGGCTGATGGCCAAGTCACTGACAGGGGCAGATAAGAAGGTCGTCATTGATCTTGCTGCCAAGTATGACAAGGTCAAGGCTGACGCTCAGGGGAAAAAAGACAAGTTTTATAAAAAGTGATGAAGGGTGTAGTGACACCCGTAACACGATGAAAATTCAATATGCTTTCAAAATCCAGAGGGTAGCCCATTTCCAATCATAAATATTATTAAAACTAAAGCGGAGGTGCAAATCATTGAGAAACTTTATTAATGGTATACAGCTATTTATTACCGCACTCGGCGGATATATCGGCTGGTTCTTAGGCGGCTATGACGGCTTTATTTATGCCTTGGTCGCCTTTGTTATCATTGACTATTTGACTGGCCTGATGGTGGCGGTACTTGAAAGGAAGCTATCAAGTGAGGTGGGCTTCCGGGGGATATTCAAAAAAGTACTCATTTTTAGCCTTGTTGGGATTGGAAATATGGTAGATGTTTATTTGCTCAAGAACGGTAGTGCCATTCGCACCGCCGTTATTTTTTTCTACCTATCCAATGAGGGAATCAGCATTTTAGAGAATGCCGGTAAAATTGGACTGCCCATACCCGGGAAACTGAAAAATATTTTAGAGCAGCTAAAGGAGGAGGACATTAAATGAACCTGCATAAATTAATTCTCACGAACAATGCCTGTTACAAAGCGGGAAGAACCATTGTTCCCAAAGGGATTATGGTACACTCAACCGGAGCCAACAATCCATATCTGAAACGCTATATCGGCCCAGACGATGGCCTGCTCGGGAAAAACCTGGGTAACAATCACTGGAATCAGGATAAACCGGACGGTCGGCAGGTCTGCCCCCACGCTTTTATCGGCAAGCTGGCCAACGGAACTGTTGCTACCTACCAGACCCTGCCTTGGAACCATCGCGGCTGGCATGCGGGCGGCAATGCGAATGACACCAACATTGGCTTCGAAATCTGCGAGGATAATTTGGCGAGTGCTGACTATTTCAAAAAAGTATATGACGAAGCCGTGGGGCTTTGCGTGTATCTCTGCAAACTCTATGGACTAACCGAGAAAAGCATTATTTGCCATTCAGAGGGATACAAGCTGGGCATCGCCAGCAATCATAGTGATGTGATGCACTGGTTTCCGAAACACGGTAAGAGCATGGACACCTTCCGAACTGATATAAAGAAGGTGCTGACAGGAGGTACCATTCAACCAGGGCAGAAATGAAAATTAAAGTAAGACGAAAAAACCCGCCTGCGGAGCATATCACAAAATGCTCCGTGGGCGATTTTTTTTATGGGGTTCGATTCTCATCGATTTTTTGCATATCGGTGGGAGGTAATGATTATGGTGCGAACACCGAAAGAAGAAATCATCCGAATGCGGGGCGAAGGTCACAGTTATTCCATGATAGCTGCTACGCTTGGCATCTCAGAAAATACCGTTAAATCATTCTGCCGCAGGAACCGTCTGGGCGGTGTTGCGGGCACCCATGCTGATAAACGAGAAGGACGTTTCTGCCGCCAGTGCGGCAAGGTGCTTACGGCTTCACCACAGTCTAAAACTAAACGCTTCTGTTCAGATAAATGCCGGATGGCATGGTGGAAAGCCCACCCCGAAGCTGTCGCGCGTAAAGCAGTGTATAAATTGGTCTGTGAACACTGCGGAGAAGCTTTTGAAAGCTACGGAAATAAAAAACGAAAATACTGTTCCCGCGCATGCTACGGCAAGTCAAAGAAGGTGCGCCATGAATAAGGAATTGGCAATCATTCACTATAAAGCCACGATGGCAGTCCTCAAAAGATGGCTTGCAGAGGGCATTATCTGCGAGTATGAACTGATGAAAATTGATACGATAATCGCCAATAAATACGGCCTCTCTTCGTGCAGTATATATCGCTGAAATGCTTGATGTTATGGGCGTTTAGAGCGAATATGTCATATAGAAAGGAGGTCACTTATGGCAAGAATTATAACGAAACTAACGCCGTCGGTTCCATCACTTCCCGCCAAGTTGAAGGTTGCTGCTTATGCAAGAGTATCAGGCGGAAAAGATTCCATGCTCCAATCCCTTGCGGCCCAGGTCAGCTATTACAGCAGTTTGATTCAGCAGCGACCGGATTGGGAGTACGCCGGAGTGTATGCAGATGAAGCCCTTACAGGAACGAAAGAAAATCGTCCGGAGTTCCAGCGTATGCTTTCTGACAGCAAGAATGGTAAGATTGACCGAATCATCACAAAATCAATTTCACGCTTTGCTCGCAATACAGTTACTCTTCTTGAAACTGTACGAGAATTAAAATTGCTCGGCGTAGATGTTTATTTTGAGGAGCAGAATATCCACTCCATCAGCAGCGATGGCGAACTTATGCTGACCATTCTGGCATCATATGCGCAGGAAGAAAGCCTATCGGCCAGCGAAAACTGCAAATGGCGTATCCGTAAGCGTTTTGAGAATGGCGAATTGGCTGGGCTGAATTTTATGTTCGGGTACCGCATCAGAAAAGGTGTGATAGAAATCGATCCTGAGCAGGCTGAGATTGTCCGAATGATTTTTGAGGACTATATCAGCGGTATGGGTGGCTCTCTAATTGCACGAAAGTTAAGAGGGATGAAGGTTCCGACTATTTTTGGAGGGAAATGGGACGGTGAGCGTGTTGCCGTAATCATTAAAAATGAGAAGTACGCCGGTAATGCACTCTTGCAAAAAAAGTTTGTGGAAGACCATCTAAGCAAAAAAGAGGTCAGGAACAAGGGCCAGCTTCCGCAGTATTATGCAGAGGGGACACATCCCGCCATTATAGATACAGCTACCTTTGAAAAAGCGAAGGAGATCATGGAAAAGCGGCGCTTGCGCTTCAAGACGAAGGATACCAGCAAAAACCGGTATCCTTTTAGCAGCATCCTCCGGTGTGTAAACTGTGGCAAGAGTTATAAGCGGAAAGTCAGAGATGAAAAATCGGTCTGGCAGTGCTCAACGTATTTGGAAAAAGGCAAGGCCAGTTGTCACGCCAAACAAATTCCGGAACCCACGCTTTATACTAAAAGCGCGGAAGTTCTCGGTATTTATGAATTTGACACTGGGATCTTCAAGGAGGAGATTACTCAAATCCTGGTGCCTGAGTTCAACCGGCTGGTTTTCGTGTTCAGTGATGGACGAACTGTTGAAAAGGTCTGGCAGGACAAATCGCGCCGTGAAAGCTGGACGGAAGAGATGCGCCAGGAGGCTCGCATGAGAGTGAAAGGGGGCTGTCAGGATGGCAAATGTTAGAATGATTCCTGCGACAATCCGCCAGCATTCCGCCCATAGTTCACCGCTGGCGGCTAAGCGAAGAACGGCAGCTTATGCTCGGGTTTCGACAGACAGCGAAGAACAGCTTACCAGCTACGAGGCGCAGGTGGATTACTACACTAAATACATCAAGGAGCATAAGGATTGGGAATTTGTCCGGGTATATACCGACGAAGGAATCAGCGCCACAAATACAAAAAGGCGCGATGGTTTCAAGCAAATGGTTGCCGATGCTCTTGCCGGAAAGATAGATTTAATTATTACAAAGTCGGTAAGTCGCTTTGCAAGAAACACCGTTGACTCACTGGTTACAGTTCGTCAGCTAAAAGAAAAGGGTGTAGAGGTCTATTTTGAAAAGGAAAACATCTACACGTTGGACAGCAAGGGTGAACTGCTCATTACGATTATGTCAAGTCTTGCGCAGGAAGAAAGCCGGTCCATCTCCGAGAACGTCACATGGGGACAGCGCAAGCGCATGGCAGATGGCAAGGTCAGCCTTCCCTACGCTCAATTCTTAGGATACGAAAAGGGCGAGGATGGGCTTCCCAAAATTGTAGAGTCCGAAGCCCAAATCGTGCGAATGATATTCCGGCTTTTCATGGAAGGGAAAACACCGTCGGCAATCGCGAGACACCTCGTCAGTCAGGGCATCCCTTCTCCAGCGGGGAAAAAGACGTGGCAGGTTGCCACGGTGAGAAGCATTCTAACCAACGAAAAATATAAGGGCCACGCTCTTTTGCAGAAACGCTTCACGGTTGATTTTCTCACCAAGACTACCAAAATTAATGAGGGTGAAGTTCCACAATACTATGTTCAAAACAGCCACCCAGCTATTATCGAACCTGCAGAGTTCGATGCGGTACAGGCTGAAATGGAGAGACGCAAAAAAATGGGCAGGCCATGCAATTGCAGCAGCCCATTTTCAGCGAAAATTATCTGCGGTGAATGTGGAGGATTTTACGGTTCTAAGGTCTGGGGGTCAAATACCAAATACTGCCGTGTCATCTGGCGATGCAATGAAAAGTACAAAAAAGATGAGCCTTGCCAGACACCCCATGTTACGGAAGACGATGTCAAACAGCGATTCTTAGTGGCTTTAAATACATTGATGGATGGACGTGATGAACTTCTGGCCAATTGCCATCTTGCCCAAGAGGTCTTATGCGACTGCTCGGATATTGAAGCGGAGATTGCCGGGCTACATCGCGAAATCGAGGTTGTTTCTGAACTCACGAGAAAAGCAATTTCTGAAAATGCCTGTGTAGCAGTTAGCCAGGACGATTTTCATGAACGGCACAGTGGATATGTGGAGCGGCATAGAAAGGCCACTGAAAGGGTTAGCGAATTGGAAGAATTGCGGCGGGAACGGCAGAATAAGTCACTGATTCTTGATACATTTATTCGGCACATCGAATCCCGCCCGCTTGTCATAGATGAGTTTGACGAAAAGCTGTGGACAGTGGCCGTGGGCAAGGTCATGGTGATGCCGGAAGGGAAGCTGATTTTTAGTTTTAAGGATGGAACAGATATCGAAGGGTAGCGGCAGAGAATAATTAGTAAAAATGATGCCCGAAAGTTGAACATTAAATATGACAGGAAATTGTCAAAACCTCCATTATAAGGTAAGATAACCCTAGATGATGGAGGTTTTTTATCGTGATAATAAAAAAACAAATGACAAGTCAAATAGCCCATTAATGAATAAATACGGAAACCAAGTGTATGTCACCAGTTCTAAAATGAAGGAGGTGAAACGTGTGGCTAAATATTCTGATGACGACATCCGGGGGATGAAAAAGATTACTTTACAGATTGCCGGACAATATCTCGGCATCGCTCCTTTGGCCGTAGCTCTTGGTATGCGAAACAATCTGCTGCCAATAGGTTTTGCCGTTCATAATGAAGATCAATACAGAGATAGCTGGACTTATACCATCGTACCCGAGCGATTGATTGCTTATAATCATGGGAAGATAAACGAAGTGCAAGTCGAAAATATCGAAAAGAATCTTAATACCATTATCAAACAGTTCGAAGAGATGAAACGTGACTTGGTTTTTCTATTAAGCGAAAACGAGGAATAGGAGGGATAAAATATTTTGATGCAATTATCGCCAAGCCAAAGGCCGATATGTTGCTTCAGAATAATAAAGATAGCATCAAAGAACCGCAAATAGTAAGTGACAATGAACTAGCTGAGATGAATGAGGATGGAAAGGAGGAAAACGCAATGCCCGACAATTCGGAAGTTAAAATCACTCGCGAACAATTGTACAATGAAATCTGGGAAATCTCTGTTACCGGTGTGGCAAAAAAATATAATTCGTCATATGGGCTATTGCTGAAACTTTGTAAAGAAGCAGAAATTCCTATCCCCCCATCCGGTTACTGGACGAAAATCTCATTCGGTAAGTCAGCGGAAAAAATATCACTTCCTGAGTCGGCTACCGAATTTGTTGTGCTTCCTAATATAGAGACCCTAAAACATTCAAAGAAGAAATCTGTTAAGAAGGGACAACCAAAAGAAAGAGCTGATGAACCATCTGAATCTTCAAAACCTGAGCAAGATGTACATAAAGAGGAGCACGAGACAGCGAGCGTAGAAACGTATACCCATTACGGACAAACTTATAACGTTTATAAACGAGAGACCTTATATAAAGAAGTTTGGGAAAAGCCGGTCACCGAGGTAGCGAAAAAATATGGTGTTTCTGATGTTGCCATACATAAGGTTTGCAAGTCGCTTGATGTTCCAACTCCGCCAAATGGATATTGGGCTAAAGTATATGCTGGAAAGCCAGTCACCAAAACGCCGCTGCCTAAAACGGATAAACCCGCGGTAAAACACGGGATACGCCCTGGCAGAGAGAATGTGTCGAGAATCGAGGGCGAACCACTTAAGTTTCTTAACGATGAAGAACAAACGATAATACTTGCTATAGCAAATCAAATACAGTTGCGCGATGAAGGCGCACGAATGCATCCGAAGATTATTGCACATAGGCGCAAAATTTCGGAATGGTACAAAAATAGAAAGAGAGATTCCGGAGCATACCGAAGCAATCGTTATAATAACAATTCCCCCTTCTTAGCAGAGGCCGTATCAGAAGAGACTCTTCCACGTATTTTTCATATAATTGACTCCTTGATACATGCGATGGAACCCCTTGGTTGTTCACTTACAGACGATATCAAGTTTATTGTTATGGGTGAAACCGTGTCCCTCCAAATCACTGAGGCGAAAGACCAGGTAGATCATATCATTACAAAGGAAGAAAACATGCTGCTGTTGAAGTATGAAGATGAGAAAAAGCGCTATTCGTGGGCTTCAAAGCCGAATATACGTAAATATGATCATATTTATAACGGAAGGATAGGCATTACTGTTCAGAATTTGAAGAACTTTAGGGACTGCAAATCCTATGTTGTTGAAGACAGGCTTGGCGATATTCTTATTCAAATGTATGAAGCGTCCAACGCCTTACGCCTAGAACGTGAAGCTAAAGAAGAAGCGGAACGTAAACGCAAGGAAGAGGAAAGGCTGCGTGAGGAACACCGCCAGCGCTATAACTTAGAGGTAGACCGCACCCTTGCTCTAACAAATCTGGCTGAAGACTATGATACCGCCAGTAAGATACGGCGGTATGTTTCGGCAGTTGAAGCCTCAGGAAATATGGATGAAAAAACCTTAGCTTGGATTGAGTGGGCAAAGGCCAAGGCCGATTGGTACGACCCAACGGTAGCTGGAGAAGACGAGTTCTTCGGAAAACGCAAGCATGAAGAGGACGCGGCTCAAAAGAAACTGGAGCATGCCGGAGGCAGATGGTGGTAAATCTTCAGCAATATTTAAATTTTAAGAGGTGATTGAAGTGCCAACAATTGAAGAGGGGTCAGTATTTGAATATTGCGAAAGATTGTACCGTGAATTAGATGAGAAGGACGGTGGTTATTACCCTTCCCGTCATGATAAGTATGTATTTTCAAAAGCTGCAACAAATTTTGCAATTACTGAAGAAGAAGTTGACCGTATATTTAATGAATACAGTAAACAGGCTGCAGATATTGAGATGGAGAAAATAAAAAGACTACCTATAGCTGTAAGGAAAAAAATCTTGCTGAAAAAAGCAAGTGATATTATGAAAAATAATCGGGATCTTCCTTTCTTCAAAATTGAAGGGCCGCCAAGTGAAGAAATCCCTTCTGCTCTTGATTTACTAAGTGATGAATATAGAGCAGTAATTGAATCTATAGCACAAACAGGTTGGACAATTCCGATAAATATAGATATTAGGCGATTCAATGAATTAATGAAAATCAGTGGAGATGAACGTACGCTCGACAAATATTTCTCTGAATTTTATGATGGCCGCGAATTTAAGTTTATATGCCGAAAAATCACAAAGGCTATTGCAAACCCTGCACAAAAGACTATATTTACCGAATGTGTAAAAGCCTTTGAATCAGAATTATACTCAGTTTGTCTTACTACACTTATTTCTGTTTTGGAAGGTTTTATTTCAACATTTGGCGATAATCCTCAGGATGTGCGCATAATGCGCATATGTAGTTTCCATGCCGGAGAAGAAATGAAGAAGAAAAATAATATTAAAAGCCTTTGCTGGCTTTCAATGTATGAGTTTACTAAACAGCTTTATCAAAAGAGTGATTTTAGCCAACCCGAGCCAGATACTATCAATCGCCATTGGATTCAACATGGTAGAACAGGCAGATCTGGCGAAAGAATTGATTGCATTAGAGTATTCAATGCCCTGTCAACAATGGTTAACATTAAGCAATATATAGGCTCATCTATAAAATAATCTGCAGGGACTTCTATGGAGGTACAGCATATGGTGAGAAGAATTTGCCCACGATGCGGGTCCCGGAACACAGCTACTATATTAAGGGGTATGCCCGCATGGAGTCCTGAGTTGCAAGAGAAAATGGATAAAGGCGAAGTTGTGCTTGGTGGGTGCTGCATTACTGATTGCGACCCTACACACCACTGCAACGAATGCAATAAAGACTTTGGTAGACCAACGTATGAAATGGAAATGCAGGTAAAGCAAATTCATTTTTCGCTTGGCGGCTTCCATGGGGGTTATCGCGAATTGACAATCGTGAAAACAGAACTTGAGATTATTGCACGATACCTTCCGCCTTATGGCAATCCGGACTTAGTAGAATACGAAAAGAAGTTTTCCTTCGACGAGTGGATAGGTTTTATGCATGACCTCTTTCGTTGTTACATCATTGACTGGAAGCAGCGCTATGTTGATAAAAATGTCCTTGACGGTACTCAATGGGAACTAACTATTGAATTAAATAAGGGCAAGAAGCTACGAAAGTATGGCAGCAATGATTATCCACCACACTGGAAAAAGCTGCTGGCCGTGTTCAAGAAACATGGATTTGAAACAATAAACTAACTAGTGTAATTTGCATTAGAACGTTAGATACAATTTGATTTAGGAGGTTGGCTATGGAAAATGCATTGTGGAACGGACATTTGTTGATTGCTTCAGAGTTAGCAGATGATTACACATTAGAGAAAGAAATTCGCAAAGCAAGTGGGCGTAAAGAATTGCGTTGCCCCGATCCATTATGCCAACATCCTGTTCTTCGGTATTGCCATGGTGAGATTAAGGATGCCTTCTTCGCACATCTTAATAATGAACATTGCGATTACGCTAACTTCGACAAAGATAATACACAAGTAATGCGTACCATTAGACGGGTAATTTATGAGCATTTTAAAAACAAGGGTTATCAAGTCCGACTTGAAGTTAAACTACTTGATCATCAATATACCCATCTTCTTTTTGATATGGCTGACGGCAGTCGGGTTGCCGTGGAAATCGGTACCCAAAGGCTGACTGCAAACCGAATTGATTCACTGACAGATGCGTATCGTAAAAAAAATATAGCCGTGAAATGGATTGTACTTGGAAATCCGAACACTCCAGTAAGAGAAAAGCAGACTTTCTTTATAAAACGGTACCTTCTAAATGAATCAACAAATAAGGATTTATTAGTTGTAAACCATGACGGCTCTGAGGTGGCACAGTATAAAGCCGATCCCAATAAATATGAATACAATGGGCGAAATTTCTCATCAGTTGAATATCCAGATACATACATGGAATATGCAACATTAAGCGATTTAACCTTTGAAGAAAATGAGCTGTCATTCGCCGGATTTCACGAAAGATATCAAAAATGGCTTGTTAAGAAGCAGGCTGCTTTCAATGAAAAAGTAAGACTGCTTGAAGAAGAACGGAAACGCATGGAGGAAATTCAACGGCAGGCACAAGAGAAAAATCGATTGTTTTGGGAGGAGCAGCAAGAGCGAATCCGAAGGAGTAAATTAAACCAGTCGCCTACCACACCACCGCGGCACATTGCAGATGCTCCAATAAGGCAAACCTCATCAAGCGTTGTCACACAGGCGTACTACAGTACGCGATTCCCTGGGAAGGCGATGGATCAAATGCGAAATCTGTGGAGCTGTTGAAACCGAGGACAAGTTTGGTTCCTACGGAGGCATTAATCATATTAATCTGGGGATTTGTTATAATTGTAGAAGATAGGATGGAAAACCGAGAATTACTTGTGAGACTCAAGTCAAATGAGGCAGTGAATTTATAAGGAATACATAATTATTTGAATCGGGCAATGCGAGAGTAGGAGGGAATATACAATACATCCCTAATATTAGAAACACGGAAGACTGAGGGAGGCGTGTGATGTCTATTGAATTGTTAGACCTAAATCACCGAGATGCGATTATTGACGCTTTTGAGAAAGCGAAGCAGCGGGTCAGGATAATCAGTCCCTTCATCCAGGAAACCATGACGAGATACCTTGTGGATTCTATGGGCAAGGGTATCACATCTCAACTGATAACGCGCTTTTATCGTGAGGATTTCATCAGATCTGTGAGCAGTCTGACGGCGCTGAAAAGCCTTCAAAACGCAGGGGTCGACATCTACGCGATTAAAGACCTTCACGCGAAGTTATATCTGTTTGATGACAATGTAGCTATTATTGGCTCTGCCAATTTCACCGGCGGCGGCTTTGGAAACAATATCGAGCTGTCGCTGTACATAGAGGATGAGTACGACTTGATCGGACGGCTTTCTGGGTACTTTGATCAACTGGTATCGAGCATCCGGGCTTCGGGTGATTTCAGAATTACTGACGTTAAAATCGAAGAGGAAAGCCTGATCGTACAAAAGGCCATTAAAGGTCGTGACCATACGAGCAAGCCTAATCCCGTGCGCTTCGGAGCGGAGGTAGCCACGCGGGGTCCCGATGCCCTTCCTGTTGATGAGGTGGAAAACATACTCGGAATTCCCGACGCGGGCATTACAGCTGTCCTGAAATTTGAGGGGGCGGCGCACCGGCGCATCGATCCGAATGGCAAATATGAGCCGAACCATTATAGTCGCAGAGGAGTCTACTTCACGGCCTCATCCAAGTCTCCACGAAGCCTGACAGCGGACACTACTGTTTTTATTTCCGTGGTCAGTTGGGACAAATCAGGCGCGGGTACACCGATAATCGTCGGTAGAGCAAAGACGAGAGGCTACGATCCAAGTAACGTCACCGACAGTGCCCTGATTAATGAACACCCCTGGGCAGTAGATTATCCATACTACGTCGAATTGTACGACATTGAAACGGTCAACACGGAAATTATTAACTGTATTTCGTTGAACAATCTGATTGCTGAGGTCGGTTTTAAGTTGTACCCAAGCACCGAGAACGATCCGACGACACCAATTCCAAGCTTGCGGACACGGCATCATCAAAAGGCGTATATCGCTATAACGCCTTACGCCACCAACAGAATCAATACGATGCTTGAAAGCCTGTTTAAGCAGTACGGTAAATTATCATTTTAACGATTCGGCGGCTTTTGCTGACCACTGCATACACTGAGCGTACGCCATTAGGCTAATAATCGGCAGGTCAAGATGCCAACTGTTATAGCAATTATGGGAAGTTGGAGTACATAGATTTCACTATACATTAAATGTATTAGCCGAACGCTAAAGGAGACCAATCGATGAGTGAATATAATTTCTACTATGATGAATCTGAGCATAGCAGGAAGATAAACCACAAGACAATAACGGCGGATAACTACTACGAAAACTTTATTGCTGTGGTCGTTGGCTGGCGCACTGAATACGAAACTGACTTGTTTAGCATATATACTGCTTTCGAAGAAAAATACAAATATCGTCAATCAAAAGGTGAACTGAAAAGCACCACTATCCGTCAAAGTCAACTGGAGCATGGATTTGCCTCGTTAAACAATGATAATGTTAGTCTGTTGGAAGATTTCTTGGCTATGTTTAATGAGAAAACTCTCATCTACTATGCAGTCATAAGCAAAATCGAATATATCATCAGACAATTATTTGAAGATTATAAAAACAGCTTTTTGGTTGATATGGATGCCATGAAATACTCAATTACAAAAGCCGTGGTTTTATATCAGCCAGCAGACATAATCAATGGTTTCTACGAAAATACCGGCGAACTTGTTTCACTCTTGAAAAAATTCTTTACTGTTCAAATCGAAAAGGATAAAGCAAATGAAGCATTGAAGGAAAAGGAAATTGAACAATACAACCAAATACTTATACTTCTGGATGATGTCTCGACAATTAAGACTATTGACTGGAATTATGATATTTCGTTCGATGGTTTCAAAAAATACCTTACTGAAAGATCAATAGATGACTATTCATTGACCATAGACAAGGAAGGCGAAAACGGTAATACGGCAAAAGCAGCTGAACGCGAGTGTTTAACTACGGTTGCAGAAGCAGACTCATTGACTTCCTGTGGAATCCGTATGGCTGATATGCTTGCAGGTTTGATTTCAAAATTACTGAAAGCCCTACATAATGCATTGAGGTATATGTCAGAGGAAGAACAAGTAAGTAAAAAAATCCTCAATAGTAGTTGGTTTGTCATTAGCGAACAACAACTCTCCCTTTACAAAAAGTTACACAATGTGGCGGTCGATTTAAATAAATCTTGGTACAAGGCTTTTTCCGGGATATATTCAGATGACTTGATAGTGCTTATTGCTTTCCTGAATTTTATGAGTCATTTTGAATCGGTAGAAGCCATAAAAAGCGATATTTCTATGCAAGGTGAATATTTTAACGCATATGCTTGTGAGAGTTTATCTGACTATTATAAACGGATGCATAATAAACTGCCGATTGACCCGGTATGTAAAACCTCAAAGGATTACTTTTTGAATCAACGAGGAGCAAAAGTTTATTTTGACATCAATAAGCAACCTTTGCTCGAAATAACAAAAGACCGAATTGTCTGCGATGCTTTAGCAGTCGGTTGTAGTCAAGAGATGATTCCATTGATTACAATAGCGGAAGCAGGTAATGTAAAATGCTACCGACTTCCAATCGAGTTATCAGAATGGGCAATGACTTTAGTTGGTTTCGCCAATATGGGGGTGAACTTATTTCCGTCTAAAGTTGTGTTTACTAAGACAAAAGACGGATTGTATGCTGATATTTTATAACGAATGGAGATAGCTTTACTCTGTTAAATATATTAGAGATACGGAAGAGTGAGCAAACAGTGAAGTTGATACACTTGCAGGAGCTTTGAGATAGAGAGGAGTAAGTCTGAAATAATTAGTTAGAAGTACTAGCAAAGTAAAATGGGCACAGCAAAGCAAGCCATTGGTTAATGCCTAAAAGAATACGGATTTGTAATANCCCTATGGCTATAGAATAATAGAAAGGTAGCTCGAAGCCAACATATTTCATTACGTTTTGTGCCTTGAGCGAAGCGAAAGGAATGGTTATAAGTATGAAGATTTCTTTATATGATTATTTACCAAGAATGAATTCTGGTGAGGTATTGCTAACAGTTAATATGAAAGTTAAAGATATAGATTATTTAATAGAAGAAAAATACGGAAGGGAATTCTTTGCCAAAGATGTGCAAGCATTAGCAGATGATAATGTCAAAGAGAATATTCCAAATTTGTATAGTATCATTGGTAGAGATGTACCTCGTAAATTTGCTTGTCTATCTGTAAGAACAGATTTTAATACCGCTGACTCGTGTAACTGCTATGGTCCAATAGTTCTAAAGGTAAATAAGGATGCAATACTGAGCGACACAATAATATTTAATGGAGATGTACAAAACATTGCATATAAATTATCCCAAGTAGATAATCCAAGTGAGTGGGTTGAAATTCACACTCTGGGAGAACCTGATCTTTATAATTCATTAAAAAGAATCTCCGAAAATGGACAGCCTGAAAATGGTAGATTACCCCGCATTATAGGTATATATTTTGAAGCTCGTCTCCATAGGGCTTTAAAGATAACTGATATTGAAGAAATATTAATTCCCAAAAACGAAAAAGCCTTATACGAGCTATTGGAGGAAAAGCTACGTAATTATGTGGATTCCCCTTGAAAAAGGCGTTCTTCTAATGAGAGGTGATTAGGTGGTAGACTATCCCCTGTACGCTAAAGTGCAAGAGGCGAACAAAATACGTGCAGCAAAGAATATCAATATATTCCTTCTCTACCAATTAATAGTAGATATTGATGACAAAGGTACAAACCTACTTTATATTTTGATGAATCCTAGTAGAGCAGATTCAATTCAATGTGATGACGCAGTAAAAGATATCTTAGAATTCACCAAAAACAATTTGCTTGAAAATGGGTTCATAAAAAGGGTAAAAACTGTTGTTATCGTGAATTTATTTCCCTTTTATGAAACCAAGCCAGACCATCTTCATGAAGTGATTGCTGAACTCAAACAAAATTTAAAGGATGATAAATATCTAAAATTAATGAAGAAGAATATGGAGATAATTAAGAAAAACATCAAGGAAGCTGATTATATTGTTTTAGGGTGGGGTGATTTGCCCAAAAAGGTTAATGCTTGGGAACATCGTGAGATAACTTCAGAAATATTGCAAGCTATAAATGACGAAGGTAACAAGAACGCATTTGTGTTTGACTTTGAGAACGGGGAAAGTATAACGAAAAGCTTAAACCCGTGCTATCCAGCTTTTAATAGGAAATTAACGGGATTAAATAGTTGTAAAATTGTTTCGGTAAATATGGTTAAGCTTTAATACGTAGTAATGTCAGGTAGAATATCTTAATCATCAAATTGAATTCACCGAATTAATCTGGCTCTCAACCGGCAGGGTGGTGACTCAATAAGCACCGGAATAGCGGCTCTTTGAACCGTAATAACAAAACATAAAGAGTAGCGGTGCTGGGGAGGGTGTGCATTTTATCAATTTGTTGTTCTTCAGCCAATCAAAAATTTAACGGCTTGGGTGCATAAACCTAAAGGATAGAATGCACATTTTCAATCTTTTAACGCCTTCTCCTATCTTTTAACGGCTTGCTACTAGGGGGTGTGCATTGTATCATTTTATAGTAGATTAGCCAAAAAATCTACCATCTATTGATAAAATTTAATTGTTCGGCAGATGGCTATCATATAGTGGAGAACCCCAGTATCTAAGCCGTTTTCGCAGGTTTTGCGAGGCGGCTTTTTTGTTTTTCCTAAAGCGTCTTCATTACCGCAAACAAGCTCGGGTATTTATCCATATCATGGTACTTTACACCGTTTGTGGAAATCTCGTTGAATAATCAAAAAAGTTCCTGCCATAGACGGCGCATATGTCGAGTTTCCCTTTGATGTACGAGCGGAGTTCGGCAAAGGGCGCATCAAGGTTTTATTGCTCCTATAGTCATAACATGATATGATATGACTATAGGATGTGTAGAGAGAGGTGATACCATGAAACCAGCAATCAGACCATCAGCAGATTTGAGAAATCATTATAGTGAGATTTCCAAGCAGTGCAAAGAATCGAGAGAGGCAGTTATTATTACCGTAAATGGAAGAGGTGATACTGCTGTTCTTGGATTACAGGACTACTATCAAATGAAATCTGAACTGGAATTGCTAAGAACACTTGCAGAAGCGGAAGATGATGTGAAAAATGGACGGTTAGCACCAATGCAGGATTCATTTGATGATCTTCGTGCATCTTTACTGGAAAGGAAGAAGGATGAAGTGTAAAATCTTACGAACGGATAAAGCGGAGGAACAACTCCGTGAAATCATTTTTTATATAGCAGATGATTCCGGTGATATTGGTCTTGCACTCGGATATCTAGATAAGATTGAAACTGCAATCAATCGGCTTCGGGAATTTCCAATGTCGGGAAATGTCCCCAGGTATTCGATATTAAAAAAGCAAGGGTATAGAGTCTTAATTGTTGAAAGGCATCTGGTTTTTTATAAAATAAATGAGGCAGATAAGTTAGTTATTATTTATGCTATTGTTGATGGAAGAAGAGAATACCGTAATTTAATATAAGAGCAATAATTTAGTATAAGAGCATTAATAGAATAATGCTGATAAAAACAAGTTTGCTTTTTTCATAACTACACCTAGATCGAATTATTTATTTTAGTTGGTAAAGCGCGGAGGCAGGAGATCGCTAGCCAAGCCATTGAGCTCATGCATTAGTTTAGGCCCAATTTTTGCTGCAGGCGACTAAACATAAAACTATCGGGGGAAAATTATCTGGAAGGTTTATTAGTAAAGATCTACAAAGCCAAAGGCAAGCAGCTTAAGTAAACTACGGAGGTATGACATGTCTGATACAAAAAGATTATCTTATTCTATTGATCCCAAAAGTGTTATCGCTCTGGTTATTGGCCTGCTAATTATCGGGGTGGTGATCATGGGTGTTGTCCGCTTTTTTAGCTCGATTCCGGCCATTGAAGCCACAAAATCTGCAGAAAATATTGTCTTACCCGGCCAGTTTTCCTTTACCCAACCTGAGAGGGGTGAATCCGCCGTTGGAAGTGACAAATTTGGTGTAATAGCCTCCTCGCCGGATCAGACCCCGATTCCAATCGCCAGTGTAGCTAAAATAATGACAGCTTACATAGTCTTAAAAGCCCATCCGCTCAAGCCCGGTGAGGATGGGCCGAGTCTTAAAATTACTGAGCAGGATGTGGCTGATTACGAGTTTGGTGTAAAAAACAACTACTCTGTTTTAAAAGTTGCTCTTGGGGAGAGTCTGACTGAGAGACAACTTCTGCAAGGTTTGATGCTGCCGTCAGGGAACAATATCGCCAACACATTAGGCCGCTGGATTGCTGGTTCAGATGAGGCATTTGTGGCTAAGATGAATGAAACCGCCAAATCCCTCGGGATGACCAATACCCACTATGCTGATGCCAGTGGGGCGGAGGAGGCTACTGTGAGCAATGCCGTCGACCAAATCAAAATCGCCCAGGCAGCCATGCAGGACCCTGTGTTTCGGGAAATTGTGGTTATGCCCCAGGCGACTCTCCCGGTTGCCGGCAAAGTGTTCAATGTAAACTCGATGCTTGGTAAACACGGGATTGTAGGCATTAAGACCGGTTCCGGCGTAATAGCCAAGGGATGCTTTGTTTCAGCCGCACCGTTAGTAAATGGCACTGAAAAGCACTATATTATCGGTGCCGTATTGGGTAGCGAAAAGGCCAACCAAAACCTGAAGAGCGCCCTCGATGCCAATGTTCAGATTTTGGACGAGGCCCGGCCGCAGTTTAAATTGAATACATTGACTCCGCCGGCAAACGGTTATGGAAAAATTACCACTCCCTGGGGCAGTCAAAGTGATCTACAACTCAGCAGGCCTATCCAGGTTTTTGGCTATCCTGGGATGAAAGTGCCTTATTCCATTAAGCCGAAGGCCATAAACAAATTCCCGATTGCGCCGGGCACGGAAGTTGCAACTTTAACGATTCAAATGGGAGAAAAACCCATGGATTTTCCCATGCAAAACAAAGAACAAATTGATGCACCGGGACCGTTATGGAAAGTTATTAGGTAACCATGTCGACCCACCAGGCTGGTAGATAAGGCCGGAGTTCATTGTGTTCATGAAGTTTACACAGGAACTCAAACAAGTCGTAGATTTGGAGTTCTTGATGAAATGCTCCGAGGCTTTCAAAATTTGGCTATTCTTCTTTCCAACGTTGATTGAGGAATTTGCTCAACTCGTCTTGCAGGGAATTATATTTCTCTTTCTTCTGCCATAATAAAGGCAATGTCAACTGTGGTAACATGCTTGGATGAACCGGAAACAATGCGGTGGTTAGTTGAAATTATTCAGGAAGCAGTGCAAGCACCGCCTGAGGATCAAGCGGCAGTGCGGGTTCATGAAACCATCCGGCAAATAAAGAATGAGTTTCCTGAAGTCAACGCCGTTTGTGGTTTAAGTAATGTTTCATATGGCTTGCCTAATCGGAAAGTGCTGAACCAAACCTTTATGATTCAAACCATGACCGCCGGTATGGATGCATATATTTTAGATCCCCTGGACCAGACACTTATGGGTTTCTATATTGCTTCTCGGGCCTTAATGGGCAAAGATGAATATTGTCTGGGATTCATAAGTGCTCATAGAGATGGATTATATGATAAATAGCGTTGGCAAAGCTTTTTGCGATCGGCCTTCGGCCAAGAAAAAGGCGGTATTCGATTATGCTTAATCGAGTACCGCCTTTTCTGTAGTTAATGATATTTACTAAACTAATAGAGGATTTTGTAAAAGTAAGTAGAATTAATCAACAGTAATGGAATAATTTTCTTGTACGAGGTGGTTCTATGCAATCACTGCACGATCTAATAAGCAGAAATGAAACAAAGCTGACCCAAAAAGTTATTGCTTACTTGAAAGACAAGGGATATGTTGAATATACCTCAACTCTGATGGAAGCATGGAGAATGTCAATTACCGGAATTTCAAAGATAATATTATCCCTTTCAAAAAAATCAGAATCAATACCAGAAATAGGCCCAAATACAGACTATACAAAAGACGAAGTTTTTTCCTTTGCAATCAGGGAAGCGCGACTTCACCGAAATAGAGGAACAAACTATAATTTGTTTTTTGGTGCCTTCAAATATTATCGTCAAACATATAATGACCTCATTTTGGAACAGGGTTTTGAAAAACAATATGAAAATTATTGCCTTAATTTTGTAAACAGATGTTTCGATTGGATAGAGTTAGGGTTTTCAAGTGAATGGCTTACTCTAAAAGAAAAAGATTATATTGATGATTTACAAGAATCGAATAGGACAATGACTAACGAAAAGAATAAATATTTAACTATCTTTGAGAGTTGTTCCGTGCCAATTGTAATCTTGGATAATGACTGTTATATTGATAATCTAAACTTCAAAGCGGCCCAGCTGTTCATGGATACAATTATTCCGGGGTCAGGTTACTATGGCGGTGAATTTAGAAACATATATTTTTCATGGTTTAGCCGCGAATTAGCAGTTTTTGTTAATAATAGCCAAAAGCAATTTAGTTTTGAAACGAGTTTAGATACAAAAGAAGGTAAAAAACATTTTCAGGTAATGTTTAATCGGATGCTTGATGTAACTGACAAGTTCAAAGGGACAATTGTGACTCTGCATGATATAACAGAACTTAAGATGATGGAAAAGGAAATGGCGCGACTCGGACGATTGGAATTAATAGGCGAAATGGCTGCCGGGATTGGCCATGAAATCAGAAACCCGATGACCACAGTTCGGGGCTTTCTTCAGCTTATCTCCAGTAAACAGGAAAACAAGGGATATCAAGATGTTTTTCGATTAATGATTGAAGAGCTTGATCGGGCAAATTCAATAATCAGCGAATATTTAACTATGAGCAAGGACAAGCATGTCACTTTGGAAAAGCATAACCTTAATCATATAATAGAAAAAATATTTCCATTAATTAGGGCGGACTCTCTTAAAATTGGAAGAAATATTAACAAACACTTACAAGAAATTCCCGACTTACTATTAGACGAAAAAGAAATCCGCCAACTTATCCTTAACCTAACCCGTAACGGTCTGGAAGCAATGACGGAAGGGAAAAACTTAACTATTGCCACTTATATGGAGGACAGCGAGGTAGTATTAGCGGTCAAAGATGAAGGTAATGGTATTGGGCCCGAAGTGCTCGATAAGCTCGGAACACCATTTTTTACTACAAAGGATAACGGTACAGGCCTAGGGCTTGCAGTTTGCTACAGTATAGCCAAGAGACACAAAGCGCGGATTGACTTCAAAACTAGCTCAGAGGGGACTATCTTTTGTGTAAAATTTCTATGGCAGTGAAATAACTTGGGGTTGTCTCATATGTTTGAGACAGCCCCTTAATTATTAAGCAATCTATTTTTTATGGTTTAAAGGCAGATTAGCCATGTCTCACATGCTCCAGACCCTGGGTGAACAGATTGATTATGTGATGATCATCTATTGCATAAAAGACTACTTTCCCTTCTTTTCTGAATTTTACTAAACGCAAGTTTCGTAAAACCCTGAGTTGATGGGATATTGCAGACTGACTCATACCCAGTAGAGCAGCGAGGTCACAGACGCAGAGTTCGTGCATCGAAAGGGCATGAATTATTTGCACCCTGGTCGGGTCGCCAAGGGCTTTAAAAGATTCGGCAAGTTTCAGGACTGTATCCTTGTCAAGAAATCTGGCTTTGATTTCCCGAACGGTATCTTCATGAATGCATAACACTTCGCAAGTATCATTAGTATCGTGTGCAGACAACGATTAACCCCCCTCTAGAAACTTGGGTAACTGCTCATGTGTTAATTTTAGATTATCTTGGGTGGAAGGTCAATCTTTTCGACATGAATATTAACAAATATTCATAATGAGCTACAAATTAAAAAATTAGGGCTTGAAAGATTTATTTTGGGGTAATATAATTAATTTAAACATATGAGCAATTATTCATATATTTGGGCATGGGGGGAAAGATAGTTTAAGTGTAGGAGGGAGACTAATGTCCATAGCTGAACCATTAAAGCAAACAAAAATTATTTTAGAAGGTCTTAATTGTGCCGGTTGTGCTGCTAAAATAGAAAATGCCTTCAAAAAAGATCCCCGAATGAACGCTACAGACATTAACTTTTCCACTAAAACAGTGTGGCTGAATCCAGACATGATGGATAAGGCTCAAGCTATTGTGGATACTATTGAACATGGTGTAAAGCTGGTTCCTGCTGTCAAGGAGCAGAGTGCTGAAGAGAGCGAAACCTATCATCAAAAAAATCAATTAGTCCTGATAGGGCTATCCGCAGTACTGCTTGTTATTGGCATATTATTTGAGAATCAGCTGCATGGTAAGAGTTATAGTTTTGTGGAATATATAATTTTCCTGGCCGGCTATTTGTTAGTCGGAGGGAAAATCCTGCTCCAGGCTTTTCGTAATTTTTCCCGTGGTCAGTTTTTTGACGAATACTTTTTGATGTCTGTGGCTACGATTGGGGCTATCATTGTGCACCAACTGCCGGAAGCTGTTGGAGTTATGCTCTTTTTTGCAGTAGGTGAGTTCTTTCAGGATCTGGCTGTTAACCGCTCCAGGCAATCTATTCAGGCCTTAATGGATATTAGACCTGATTTTGCTCACTTAAAGGTCAATAATGAGGTTAGGACTGTCTCACCTGAAGAGGTCAGTGTCGGTGATGCAATCATTGTGAAGCCTGGGGAGAAAGTCCCTTTAGATGGCAAGGTAATTGAAGGAAGCTCCTTTTTAGATACTTCCGCTTTGACTGGTGAATCAGTTCCTAGAAAAGTAGAAACCGGAGAGGCTGTTTTGGCTGGTATGGTGAACTCCTCCGGCCTGTTAACGGTGAAAGTTGAGAAAAGCTTCGGCGAATCATCAGTAGCCAAAATTCTTGACTTGGTTGAAAATGCCGGTACAAGGAAGGCTCCAACCGAACAATTTATTACTAAATTTTCCAGATATTACACTCCGGTGGTGGTTTTTTCGGCCCTGGCCTTGGCTGTAGTACCTCCCCTGGTACTGCCTGGTGCAACTTTTCATGAATGGTTTTACAGAGCTTTAATTTTGTTAGTAATTTCATGTCCATGTGCCCTTGTAGTATCGGTGCCCCTTGGCTATTTTGGGGGTATTGGTGGTGCATCTAAGCGGGGTATATTAATCAAGGGGGCTAACTTCTTAGAAGCATTAACTGACTTGCGGATAGTGGCCCTGGATAAGACCGGTACCATCACAAAAGGGATTTTTAAGGTAACAGAAATCTCCCCGCAAAATGGCTTTAACCAAGAACAGCTTCTTGAGTACGCAGCCATGGCAGAAGCCCATTCATCACATCCTATCGCTAAATCCATCTTAGAGTATTACAATAAAGATATAAATGAAAAGCTAATTTCAAATTATGAAGAAATCTCCGGCTACGGGATTAAAGCAGCAATTGGTGGAAAAATTGTTATTGCAGGTAACGAAAAGTTAATGCACTGTGAAAATATTCGGCATAATGCTCGCGAGGCGGCGGGTACGGTTGTTTTTATCGCAGTTGACGGTATCTTTGCAGGCTATATTATCATTGCTGATGAAATTAAAGCCGACTCTAAGGAGGCAATTAAGCAGCTCAAAGCCTTGGGCGTAAAAGAAGTTGTCATGTTAACAGGGGATCATGAGGCAGTTGCAAGGCGGGTTGCCGAAGAAGTAGGTGCTGATAATGTTTATGCTGAACTATTGCCCCAGGATAAAGTCGCTAAAATAGAAGAATTAGAAAGAACTCTAGGTGAGCGGCGTAAATACAAAGTGGGGTTTGTCGGGGATGGAATCAACGATGCCCCTGTTATAACGAAAGCCGATGTGGGCATAGCGATGGGGGGGTTAGGTTCCGATGCCGCCATCGAGGCTGCAGATGTTGTAATTATGGAAGATATGATTTCGAAATTGCCTACTGCTATTGGAATTGCCAGGAAGACCAGAAAAATTATCGTCCAAAATATCGTTTTTGCCTTAGTAGTGAAAGGTGGTTTTATTGCTTTAGGGGCAGTGGGTGTAGCGACCATGTGGGAAGCGGTCTTTGCTGACGTGGGTGTGACTCTCCTGGCAATTTTGAACTCCTCCAGGGCTTTAAGATATTCTGAAAAGTAGGATTTTTGTATTCAGAAAGAAGGAAATACCGAATCTTTGCAGGTAATCAGCATGGTTAATCCTATTAGTGCAGAAGATAATTCTATTCAGGTATAGATGAATGGTGAAAACCTTTTGTTTGATGTAGCACCCCAAATGGTTAATAACAGGGTCCTGGTTCCAATGAGGACAATTTTTGAGAGGCTTGGAGCTAGTGTAGAGTGGGATGCTCAAACCAGGGTCATTACTGCAACCAAAGACGAAACAGTTATAAAATTACCCTTAGATTCTCGTAATGCGACAATAACAAAAAACGGCATTGAGAAAATTGTGGAGTTGGATGCGGTTCCAGTCATTATTGAAGGGAGAACCCTTGTTCCTGTAAGAATGATTTCTGAAAGTTTGGGGATCCAAGTTGGATGGGATCAATGGGAAAAGAGTGTAATCTTAATTGATTACAAATATTTCCTAAATGCTCTCAAAACGAAAGCTGCAAACTTTTACGAGTTTACCAGTAATCAATATGAACAAGTAACTACTGGAGAGATTAATGGTTCCGGCGATGTTTCTTTTAAATATAACTCCATTGATGCTCCGGACGAAGATGTTGATGCGGCTGTAAATGCGAATTTCAATGGAAAAATCAATGAAGAAAATGGTTCCGTAGATGGCACAATTAAAGTAACGGGTCTGGAGGAAATCCTTGCTCGCGACGGCTTAGAGAACATCAGCGATATTTCTTTTAATATCCGTTTTGACAATAACAGTTTCTATGTGAAGAGCAATTTGTTTTCGCTATTGACACAAGACATGATTGATATTGGTATAAAGTGGATAAAGGCCGACATTGCAGAGTTTGAAATTCCTGATGTCAAAACCCTGCAAGATTTAAAGAAAAGCCAGAGTAAGCAGATTAATGAACAAGTTCTAGACACTCTCGTAAATACGCCCATGGAATTGGATGTCGACTCTTTTGCTGAAGCGCAAGCACTATTTAATGCTCTGTTAGCTTTAGTCGATGATGATCATTTTAAAGTTATTAACAAAGAAGATACGAAGGTCTATTCATGGAATATTCAAAAACAAGATTTAATTGATGTTCTAATTGATATTCAAAAAGATTCAGGCAGTTTAGCAGACTTAACATTGGAAGATTTGTTTGAAATGCAGAAATTTGCAGATAGCCTTTTATTTGAGTTTAATATGGAGGCTGAAGTAAAAAATAACATTATAGTTAGCAGCAAAACTGCTCTGAGTGCACAGGCAGATATTCCTGAGACGGGTCATTTCGAACTGTTTTTGAATAGTAAATATGAAGTAACAAATCCCAATAATTCTCATTTTGAAATTACTATTCCAGGCCCAAATGATATTATAGACTTTAAAGAAGTAATGTTTGGTAATTTTGAGCAGTATAGTCAATATTAGGTCAAAGAAGATAGCTGCTATGGAGTCCTTGTCAGCAAGGACTCTTTTTATTTTGGTTGATTAAATGCGAAAAATTAGAGGTATTTTGTCAATTTATAAAGAATTTTGTTTTTTAGGAAACTTTTTAGGGGAAACCTCAGTCTAATCATAAATAGCAGTTTATTTCCGGGAGGAAGACAACCGATGTTAAAAAAAGTCGTATTCTATTGGTTTTTCCTGGTTTCACCGATCCTGGCTCTGTTTAGTGTTGGCAACTCTCCTGCGGCAATCTCCGCAAATCAGATTTCCCTGAAGTTGGACGGAAAGGACGTGACGACCTCGGCTTTGCCGGTCATTGAAAATGGCAGGACTCTTATCCCCATCCGCTTTATTTCGGAAGAAATGGGGGCCATTGTTGGATGGGACGGCGTGGACCGGACTGTTACTGTTGCCAAGGGAAGTAAGAACACGTTTTTAAGAATCGGGAGCTGTCTTGTCCAATACAACGATGGAACAGCCTATAATATAAGTGATGTTGCCCCGAAAATTATCAACGACCGTACTTATGTTCCTTTAAGGCTTATCGGGAATGCCCTCGGGATAGGGGTAGATTGGGACCAAAACACCAGAACTGTCATCGTCGATTCTCAAAAAACCACGAACATCACGCCCTTTTTTGATGTTAAAATAACAGCCCCGAAATCGGGAGAAACCATAATAGGGAAAACCGGCGTTCAGGTTACAATACCCGAAAATTTAAAAGGACGGGCCAAAGAAATGAAGCTATTGCTGCTGGATAAAAATACAGGCAAAGGCTTTGTGATAGCGGCGTCAAAGCCGCCTTTTGCGCCAATTGATTTTCTACCCAGAATTGAAGATAAGGGCGAAAGGCTCCTCGTGGCAGCTTTGTATGATGCAAATAGAAAATTTATCGGCGGAGATATCATCCAGTTGAATATTGACGTGCAGCCCCAGATTTCTCTGGCAGGGCTTAAAAATTCCGATATCATCAGCGAAACCGCTTCAATCAGCTCTGGCCTCAATTTTTTAGCCACTTATGTTAAATACGTTCTTACGAATCAGGACACCGGTGAAGGATGGACACTATGAAGATCGTACTGGTAACCCCTTATTATCATCAGCCCCGGGGAAATTCGGTGACTGTTGAGCGTATTTCTCTCGGGCTTCATGGTCTGGGAATTACAAGTGAAATTTTATCTATCACCAAAAACGACCCGCTGCCTAAGCTTCCCGCGGCGGATTTGGTGCATGGCTTTAATGCCAGTGAATTTCATTATTTCTGGGATTCTAGAGGTTCATCAAGGATACCTTATTTAGTCACTTTAACAGGAACAGATATTAACTACGGACTTTTTAATGAAAAAACAAGGGCATCTATTATCAGGACTTTAGAAGGTGCCAAAGCCATTCATGTTTTTAACCGGGCCGCAAAAGAGTTGCTATATCAAGAGGTGCCGGGGTTAAAAGATAACATACACGTGATCCCTCAGGGAACTCATGATTTTTCGCCTATCCGGGTCAGGGTTAAGGAGGATCCAGATTGTTTTATATTTGTCCTCCCGGCAGGTATTCGGCGGGTTAAAAATATACCTTCAGCAATTTCAATGTTAGCTCCGCTGTGCGAGGGAAATCCAAAAATACGATTATGGATCGTGGGACCAATTATCGAGGACGGGGAATGGGACCATGTGCAAAAAAAGATTGACGAAAACTCTCATTGGATTCGCTACTGGGGTGAAGTACCTCACGCTGAAATGGGGCCAATTTATCAATCTGCCGACGTTGTACTGAATACTTCTTTGGCAGAGGGGCAGTCTTCGGCAATTTTGGAAGCGATGGCAATGGGTATACCTGTTCTGGTTTCGGATATTGCAGGCAACCGGGAAATCGTGCAGCATGGCAAAACAGGGTTTCTGTACCATGGAAAACAAGATTTCGCTCATTATGTCCACAGTCTGATAAGAGATAAGGGACTACGGGAGGAGATGGGGATGATGGGCAAAAAATATGTCCAGACCCATCATTCCAGCGAAAGTGAGGCTTTGGCTCTGCAAAATATTTACTGCCAGATTCTTAAGCTGCTTTAACTCACCGACCAGCATCTCCAGACTTTTCTGAACATCGTCAAGAACCGGAAGACCTACACTGTACTACGACCAAATACAGAAGAATCATGATCAATCTGTACTACGAATCGATGTTCGGTCAGCTTCTGATTATAATTGCTGGTTGCCGTTTCCCCCGTTGACAACGATATCCCTCCCATTTTAGACAAACACTCTTTATGACCTTCCTGAATAACATAATTTAGAGCTTTGATGCTTGCGGGTTAAAAGGGAGGTATCTAGATTGCTTGGTTTCTTCACAGATCCTGATCATATTATCGCTATAGGTCTCTTGGCCAGTTTATGTGCCGGTCTGGCCACGGCTGTTGGGGCTTTGCCAATTTTCTTCACCAGCAATATTCACAAAAAAGTGTTGGATATTCTGCTGGGGTTTGCTGCTGGTATAATGCTTGCCGCTACTTCCTTCAGTTTAATTATTCCAGCCATTGAAGCAGGCGGTGGTGGTGTAAAAGGTGCGGCAATAACACTCTTTGGCATCTTGGTAGGGGGAATCTTTTTAGACTTAATAGATAAGTTTTTCCCGGATACCAACCTCCTGGGAGGACCCGCGCAAAATCATAACAATTTGCGAAGGGCCTGGATCTTTGTGTTAGCCATTACTGTTCACAATTTCCCTGAGGGTTTAGCCGTAGGATTAGGATTCGGCAGTGGGGACATTAACAATGGTTTTAATCTTGCCATTGCTATTGGTCTGCAAAACATTCCGGAGGGCTTGGCGGTATGTTTACCCCTGTTAAGGGAAGGTTTAAAGACTTGGAAGGTTTTTTTGGTGGCCTTGATTTCCGGCCTGGTAGAGCCCATTGGAGGGCTAATAGGAGTAAGCCTGGCACACTCTGCGGCCTCAGTTTTACCCTTTGGCTTGGCTTTTGCCGCAGGTGCCATGCTTTTTGTAATAAGTCACGAAATTATTCCTGAAACCCAGAAAAAAGTGGCTTCTAAAGCCGCAACACATGCTTTGCTAATGGGTTTTGTGATTATGATGTTTTTAGACAATGTGTTAGGAGCCTGAAAAAGATGTGATTTAGCTTTTGTAAAGGGCCGTAAAAAGCCCAAGGTCACACTGACCTTGGGCTTTCTTGTTATTTGGGATTCTCCGCAGCTTCTCTGCGTCTATCTAAAAATCTATATTTTTCATTAAGCTTAATATACCAGGCTGCCGCCTGCTGTTGTATGAGAAAGGCCAGAGAGACCATCAGGGCGGCATTGGGACCAAAAGCTGCGGCCGCCAGTCCGATTGAAATCGATAGGTTCCTGAGGGCGGTAGAGAACACCAGGGCCAGCGCGTCCTGTTCGTTAAAGGCAGTCCTGCCGATAAAAGTAGCCATAAAGTAATTAATACCGTAACATGGTGAATGCAATTGTCATATTGCCCGTTGGCAGCAGTGCGGTAATGGCTAATCCGGCAAAAAGCTCCGGCTCCTTGAGCAGAAACCCAACGCCTAGGAAATAGGCGACGACCGGTATAACCAGGAAATTTAAAAACATTATTGTTGACATTAATCTGCCCTGGGACAGGTTTAGTACTTCTTTGAGCTTGAAACCAATCATAGTGGGATAAATCATCAGTACCGTTACAGGCAGGATAAAGTTTTTCAGGAGCGAGGTGTCGATAACCATTCCCATACTAAACCCTAACAACAAAATAACCGGAATGGCCTTAGCAACGTTCTTTGAGGGCCAGAAGAAAATATTTTTCATTATTTTTTGTCCTGCACTCATGGCATTACCTCCTTCGGTTATAAACAGGGTCCTCTTTAGTAAGAGGGCTATATCCTGATTATACCCCCGGGGGGTAACGAATGCAACCCTGATCTGTAATCTATAGATGTATTATTATTATTTCTGCTATAATAGTTAATTATATAATGCAGAAGGAGTTACTTACATGGGAAAAGAAACAGGCGAATTATTAAAACTGGATATTGTGTCCTTGGCAGAAAAGTACAAAAGCAAGCTGGTATCTCCTGTCGAAGTTACAACCGCAATATTATCAAGAATAGAAGATTTCAATCCCCAATTGAATGCCTTTATTACTATCATGTCTGAGCAGGCTGTGGAAAGTGCCAAAAAAGCTGAACATGAACTGGTGAGGGGAGAATGGAAAGGGTATCTGCACGGAGTACCGGTTGGGCTTAAGGATTTGATCGAAACTGCCGGTGTCCGGACAACCATGGGCTCAAGGATTTACTGTGATTATATTCCTCAGGATAATGCGACAGTTGTTAACATATTGCAGCAAAATGGTGCTGTCATTTTGGGGAAATTGAATACCCATGAGTTTGCTTATGGACCTACAGGAGATGTCTCTTACTTCGGGCCTGTTGGCAACCCTTATGACAGGCAAAAAATGACAGGCGGTTCGAGCAGCGGGGCTGGTGCAGCAGTATCTGCCGCCATGTGCTTTGGGGCCTTAGGAACTGATACCGGAGGTTCAATCCGGATTCCGTCTTCTGCCTGTGGGATTGTGGGGATGAAACCAACCTTTGGCCGGGTCAGCAAATATGGAGTCTTTCCCTTAGGATACAGCCTTGATCATGTCGGGCCCATGACCCGAACCATTCGGGATAATGCAGTTATGCTTGGTATTTTGGCAGGTTATGACAAACAGGATCCTTATTCTCTGAATCGGGCTGCGGAAGACTTTACGCGTTTACTGGGCCAAGGGCTGAAAGGAACAGTTATAGGGATTCCCCGGTCATACTTTTACAACAATGTCGAACAGCAGGTATCTGCTGCCCTTGATCATGCCAAACAGGTATATCGGGACCTTGGGGCGGCAGTAATTGAAGTGGATCTTGACCTGGATGATGTACCATGGGCGCAATTAGCAACGATTAGGAGCGAAGCCTATGCTGTACATGAGAAGTGGATTGAGACCCAGCCAGACCTGTATCACCCTGAAGTCAGAGACCGCCTGGTGGCCAGTAAAGAAGCAAAGGGCTACGAATATGTAAAGGCCGGCCTGATTCGTCGTGAAGCTGTTGGCAGGTTTAAGCAGGTCTTTGAACATGCAGATGCCCTGCTGGTACCGACCTTGGCAATAACGCCCAAGTCCATTGGGCAGCGAGAAGTTGAAATTAACGGTGAAAGGGAACATATTTATTCGGCTTTGCTGCGTCTAAATGGACCTGCCAATTTAACCGGACTGCCCAGTTTGTCAGTGCCCTGTGGATTTTCCACCGACGGCATGCCCATCGGCATGCAGCTTATAGGTAACCACTTAGCTGAAGCCAATCTGTATCGAATCGGGTATGCCTTTGAACAAAAAGCCGGAATTACTACATTAAAATGGGATATTTAGAAATCTCGGCTATCGGTAGTGGTGATTTTATAAGAATTTTTTCAAAGGGGTTCGCATCAGCGAACTCCTTTTATCATATCGTAAAACTCCCACTTCTATAAGTGGGAGTGGTTCCCCATACTCTGCTTCGGTGGGGGTTGACTCCCCACCGAAGTCTCGATGTTCAACTTTAGTTGAACGAGTTCACTCACCCATTGGTGTCCTCTTAAGTATACTGTAATGGGGACTTGAAAGGGGGGAGATATCATTGAAAAATGTTGTGGAGCTGCATAACATCGGGATGAAATATCAGTCCCTCAATGGAGAAATTCCTGCCCTGGCCAACATTAATCTGGAGATTCATGAAGGGGAATTTGTGAGCATTGTCGGTCCCAGCGGCTGTGGGAAATCGACCCTGTTATCGATAGTGGCGGGGTTATTGCGCCCTACTTCAGGCAGTGTTTTGGTGGAGGGTGAAAAGGTCACGGGCCCATCAAAGAAGATTGGCTATATGCTGCAAAAGGACCATTTGTTTGATTGGCGAACCATTGCCCAAAATGTCCTCCTGGGCCTGGAAATCCAAAAATCGATAACCCCTGAGGCCAGGGAATATGCCGAACGCCTTCTCGTCACATACGGTCTCGCAGAATTCCGCCATAAATACCCCAGCCAGCTGTCGGGGGGGATGAGGCAGCGCGTGGCCCTTATCCGCACTCTCGTTACAAATCCGCGCATCTTGCTTTTGGATGAAGCTTTTTCAGCCCTGGATTACCAGACGAGGCTGGCTGTAAATGATGATATTTATGCCATTATGAAAAAAGAAAATAAAACAGCCATCATGGTCACCCATGATATTGCAGAAAGCATCAGCATGTCTGACCGGGTTATTGTACTTACCCGCAGGCCGGGAACCATCAAAAGCTGCCACAACATTGAGATGCGAATGGATATAAGAACTCCTTTAAGCTCAAGGGAAGTACCGGAATTCCAGACATATTTTCGGCAAATATGGAAGGAGCTGGACGTCCATGTTTAAGCGTCCCAAGACTTCTACTGATAATTCACAGCCTCAATCGTTTTCTCCGGAACATCAGGATTTTTTAAAAGGTGTCCAGCGTCAAAAAATCATGATCAGATTCACCCAAATTTTTATCCTGATTCTGGCTTTGGGTTTTTGGGAACTTGCGGCGGCTCTAAAAATCGTGGATCCCTTCATCACCAGCCAGCCCTCCCGGGTTTTCAGGACCATGCTAATGCTTCATCAGGAAGGGGTGCTGATCGAGCACATTGCCGTGACCTGCCTGGAAACTGTGATTGGTTTTGTTCTCGGAACGGTTTTGGGGACAATTTTAGCCATTGTTTTATGGTGGTCGGAATTTATCTCCAAGGTTTCCGAGCCATATCTTGTCATCTTAAATAGTCTACCCAAGATAGCCCTTGGCCCCATCTTTATAGTCTGGATCGGGGCAGGACCTGCCGCCATTATCGTCATGACCCTGGCTATTTCTCTGATTGTCACTATCCTTGAAGTATTAAATGGCTTTTTAGCAATAGATAAAGAAAAAATCAAGCTTGTCCAGACCTTTGGGGGAACCAAGCTCCAAATAATGGCCAAAGTAATTCTCCCCGCATCTCTGCCCACTATCATTAACGCCTTGAAAATTAATGTCGGGTTATCCTGGGTTGGTGTAATTGTCGGCGAATTTTTGGTTTCCAAAGCCGGGTTAGGCTACCTGATCGTCTATGGGGGGCAGGTTTTTAAGCTGGATTTGGTAATGACCAGTGTCCTGATCCTTGGTCTGGCTGCAGCCTTGATGTACCAGGGAGTGGTTTACCTGGAAAAACTGCTGGTTAAAAGACATGAGGCTTAACTCAGAGACACGAGGAATAACTCAGAGACATGAGGCATAACTCAGGGACATGAGGAATAACTCAAAAGACTGGAAATTTCTTAACCGGAAAAGTGAGGGGTAAATATGAAAAGGAAATCGTTTTTTTTCTTAATTTTTGTCATAATTTTTGGGATAATCATAGGAGTGAGCGGGTGCACTCAACAAAGCAGCCAGCAGCAGTTAACTAAAATTCGGCTTTCTGAAGTCACCCATTCAATTTTTTATGCGCCTCAGTATGTTGCCTTAAGCCAGGGCTTTTTTGCTGAAGAAGGGCTGGAGATTGAACTCTCCAACGGCCAGGGTGCCGACAAAGTTATGACCGCTGTCCTTACCGGCCAGGTTGAAGTTGGATTTGCCGGGCCTGAAGCCAGTGTATATGTTTTTAATGAAGGAAAAGAAGATAACAGCATTGTCTTTGCCCAACTGACCAATGGTGATGGCACGTTTTTAATGGGCAGGGAACCAGACCCGGATTTTAAATGGAGCGATCTTAAGGGCAAGACTGTCATCGGCGGGCGTAAAGGCGGGATGCCTGAAGTAATCCTCCAGTATGTGCTGCGCAAAAATGGTCTGACTCCCGGTACAGATGTGTTCATTGATACGACAATGCAATTTGCAGCTATGCCTGGAGCATTTCTTGGGGGACAGGGGGATTATGTCATCCTCTTTGAACCAACCGCATCACAGATGGAAAAAGAGGGTAAGGCCTATATTCTGGCCTCTTTGGGGGAATCCAGCGGCGAGGTGCCCTACACAGCATATTTTGCCGGCAAGAGTTATATTGAGCAGAACCCGGACACCATCCAAAAGTTTACAAACGCCATCTATAAAGGCCAGCGCTGGGTGGATAGCCACACTCCTGAGGAAATCGCCCAGGCCATCAAAGCACAATTCCCTGATGCCAATGATGAGATTTTAGCTACTGTTGTTAAACGCTATAAAGACCAGAACACTTGGAAGAAGGATCCTATCCTTATCGAGAAGGATCTCGGCATCTTGCAAAAGGCCCTTCAGGATGCCGGTGTACTCCAAAAAACGGCACCTTATTCTGAAATTGTTACTACTGAATTTGCTGAGAATGCCATCAAGAATATCAAATAATTTAATAAGCAGGCGGTATTCGATGGTTAATCGAGTACCGCCTGCCTTTTTGTGGGTAATATTTCAAAGGTGGCAAAATGGTGAGAGAAATGAATGTAGTCAGGAGGATATTAATAAAGTGTCGCAGAATGTAAAACTAATTTGAAATAATATTCTGTATATTATGGATTCACGATGATATTATGCCAACAAAAACTGATTAGGAGTGTCAAAATTGGAAGAAAATGAAGCACTATCTGATGTAACTGCTGTAGAAGGCAAAAAGACCAACCGGCCGGTTGTGCTGGCTACCATCATGATGGCCATGTTTATCGGAGCTATTGAAGCAAATATTGTGGCTACAGCTATGCCCAGCATTGTTGCCGATCTGGGCGGGTTTTCCCTGTTTACCTGGGTCTTTTCCGCTTTTTTGCTCACTCAGGCCGTGACCGTACCCCTCTATGGGAAGCTGGCAGACTTATTTGGGCGAAAGCCAGTGTTTATTTTTGGCGTAGTGGTATTTCTAATTGGGTCAATTTTATGCGGTTTGGCCCGGACAATGCATGCCCTGGTTGTTTTCCGTTTTATCCAGGGGATAGGGGCTGGGGCCATTTTGCCTATTGCCATAACTATTGTTGGGGACATTTATTCAATTGAGGAGCGGGCCAAAATTCAGGGTTATATATCTAGTGTCTGGGGTATTTCCTCAATAGTTGGACCGGCGCTTGGGGCGGTCTTTGTTCAGTATCTGCACTGGGCCTGGGTGTTTTGGGTCAACATCCCTTTAGGTATACTAAGCATTGCTGGGTTATGGCTTTTTCTGCATGAAAATATTGAAACCCAAAAACATCAAATTGATTTCCGGGGGGCTGTACTTCTCCTAATGGGGGTAAGCGCTTTGATGATTGTTTCTATTCAGGGAGGCAGCACCTGGCCCTGGCGGTCCGGGCCTGTATTTTTCCTGCTGGGTTTGACTCTGATTTCTTTCATTTTATTTATCATCAGGGAGAAAAAAGTTGCGGAGCCTGTAATGCCCCTGGCAATTTGGAAGAACCCGCTGATCGCCGTGGCTAACCTTTGTGCATTTACTACCGGGGCGGTAATGATAGGTGTTGCCACTTTTCTGCCTACTTACATCCAAGGCGTGATGGGACAGGCACCTGCAGTTGCCGGGCTTTGTCTCGGGATGATGTCATTAGGCTGGCCCCTGGCATCAACTGTCGCTGGCAGAATTATGATCAGATATGGCTACCGGAGTATTACCTTATTGGGAGGAGCGGCCCTAGTGGCAGGCGCAATTTTCTTCGTAACTTTACAGCCGGGGAAAGGGCCAATCTGGGCGGCTGCCGGAGCATTTTTGATTGGGGCAGGGATGGGCCTTTCTGCTACAACTTTTATTGTAGCCATCCAGAGCAGTGTGGATTGGACAATGCGAGGTGCGGCCACTGCCTCCCACATGTTTATGCGTATTTTAGGCAATACCGTGGGAGCGGCTGTCCTGGGCGGGGTGTTAAACAACTATCTAAGCCGCTTTTTACAAAGCCGGGCTGGGGCAGCCCAAATCCCCCTGGATCTGGATGTGGCGAATCTGTTACTTGACCCCCAGAGAAGCAGTAATCTCTCTGATCAAGTATTATTAATACTCCGGCGGGGGTTGACTGAATCACTGCATATTGTCTATTGGGGGGTATTGGTTCTGGCTTTGCTAAGTGTACTGCTGATGTACAAGTTGCCAAGAAAACTGGAGCATCTTGACACTAAATAGTAGGAGTTGCTATGAATAATAACATAATTAAAGAACTAAGAACCGGCGTATTTATCTCAATTTTAGCCGGAATATTGGGAGCGGCATCATTATTAATTATAAATGCCTATGTGCAATCCTCGGTTAAAGATCAGATTATTGCGATAGAGCAGGCAGTTAAGTTGGATGCTGACTGTATTCTTGTCCTCGGCGCAGGGGTGTGGAGTGGCGGGAGGCCAAGCCACATGCTTGAGGACAGGCTTATACAAGGTATCGATTTATATGAGAAGGGTGCTTCCGACAGATTACTGCTCAGTGGCGACCATGGCAGGAAAGAATATGATGAGGTAAATGTTATGAAGCAATTCGCCATTGACAAAAATATTACCTCAGAGCATATTTTTATGGATCACGCAGGTTTTTCGACTTATGAAAGCCTGTACCGGACAAGAGATATTTTCAAAGCTGACAAAATAATTATTGTAACCCAGAAGTATCACCTGTACCGGGCATTGTATATTGCCAAAAAATTGGGTCTTGAAGCATACGGTGTGCCCTCTGACCCCAGGGTATATGCCGGTCAGAAAAGTAGGGAATTAAGAGAAATACTGGCCCGGGTAAAAGATTTTTTAAATGTAATTGTTAAACCTGAGCCAACTTATCTTGGTGAAGAAATACCGGTAAGCGGCAATGGTGATTTGACAAATGATTGACGGCCCCGCACATGGGGCTGGGGTGACCCTAAACTGGCGGTATTCGATTTGAATAAATCGGATACCGCCAGTTTATCTTTGTCTATTTTCTTTAAAAGATTCAATCATAAAGGAAAATGTAACAATTGGCCCATTATGTTATTTAGGGAGCAGTGATTTTGCGAAAGACGCAGTATCTAATATGTCAGATCCGAGTTCGGAAATGAAAAAATCATGAGTACGGAAAAAGCATATGATGAAGTGAAAGGTTGTTCGGAATGGATTGCAAGGCCTGGCTTTACCAGGGACGAGGCATATAAACATTTTGCTTATCCCCAGCTTATAATCGGGACTACTAAATTTTCAACAAATAAATCATATTTCGGTCACAGAATTATCAAATTTAACTGCTAATATTTATTTAAGGATTAGTACTACACAGATTAGGAGGCGCTTTTAAATGAAAAGAAAGCTTATCATTACAGGAGTCATCGGAGTTCTTTCCTTCTCATTATTTACGGGAGCACTTGCGAAAAATGCCGAAACCGTGCAAGCGAAAGAAACAGCAAATGCTGAGGTCTTAACTGGCGACAATTTGTGGGGACCGGGTAAAAGTAATGAGACCTACAGAGGAATGTGGGAAGTAATGAAGGAAAGCAAGTTTGGCAAGGAAATGTTTAAAGCCATGGAGAAGCAGGATTTTGATGCCATGCAGGAACTAATGCAGGATCCTGCAGCCATGGAAGAAATGAATAATTTAATGCAAGACCCCGCAGTTCAGGAGTTCCATGACGAAATGCATACAAACAACCCGGAAATGCTAAACATGCATAACCAAATGCTCACCGGCACGGGTGGGATGATGGGCACCGGCTCGGGGATGATGGGCAATGGTGGCGGCATGGGGTTATAAATTTAACTAAGTTAAAAAGGGAAACCTCGGGACTAGTCCGGAGGTTTTCTATTTATCCTATGGCAAACCGCCACTTATCTCCTGCTTATGAAGCGAGAGATAAGTGGCGCTAAGTCCCTGGATAAGTTCAACTAAACTTCAGATGGAGTGAAAACCCCATCTGAAGTAATTTTCACTTTAGGGGCTCTCGTAAATAGTCTTAAAATATGACGCAGAGCGAACAGAGGGCACAAAAAACGCAGAGGATACAATGGTTAGGAGGAAAATATGACCACTTGGAAGGAAAAATTTAGCCAAATCTTCACTATGATTTCGGCCGCTTCTGCCTGTCTTGCCTGACTGCTTCCTGTTTTAATTATTCCGCTCGGTCTGGGCGGTTCCATGTTATCTACACTAGCCTTTTTTGCTAAATATCAGTGGTGGTTTATTAGTTCAAGTTTCGTTTTTTTGGGTTTAGCTCATTGGCTGACTTGGCGTAAACGGTCAGCAGTAAAGCGTAAACATAAAATTGTTTTATGGATATCAACGGCATTAACTCTTTTTAGTTTTGTCTACTTTCTTTATTCGCTTGGGTACTTTTAAATTGAAATTCACTTCTAAACGCATAACCTAAACGAATGACATTGAGATATTTTAAAGAGAAGGGTGGTTTTGATGAAGAAAAAAATATTTTTTGCTGTATTGGCGGGTCTTTTGGTGTTAATTATGATGGGTTGCACAGATAGTAATACTTCGAGTGGGGAGACCGAAGTTAAGATAATCACGGCAGAGGAACTAAAAAAAGAGCTGGATTCTACTTTAGATGAAGATACAGTAATTGTAGATGTCAGGGAACTTAATCTATACGAAAAAGAGCATATTCCGGGAGCAATTCTTATACCTTTTGCGGATTTCGAGAAAGAATACAGTCAAATTGACAAGAATAAGAGAGTCATCATTGTTTGTCATACGGGCCCTATGGGTGAAGTAGCAGGTCAATTTCTAATTTCTAAGGGCTATCAACAAGTTTTTAACTTAGAGGGTGGCATGAGGGCATGGAATGACAAGTAATATTGGTCAACATTATTTCGCAAAAATGTATTGTTTTGATATCTTCATTTAAGAGCAGGCTTTCTGGCAGTGATATATTTACTTATATAAGTATACGCAAAAATGACTCCCCCTGCCGTGAACATCAGGCCTGCCAGCAGCCGGACAAATAAGTAGGGTTTCAGCAAAAACTGCACCTTCATAAATTCCCAGCCTGCCCCATACCAAAGATAAGTTTGCAGCAGCCCGGCGACGGCTAGGGCTCCTTCCATACCAGCCAGGCCTAGATTTATCAGCCAAAAGGAGAGGTTTGCTCTAAAAATTGCTTTTTTGTCAAGGGTGGCGTAGTTTGAAATAATATATGCACAAATTCCGATTACCCCTTGGCCGAAAAATCCGAACAAGGCTAGGTGGGCATGGGTTGAGGTTAGATATGTGCCATGCACCCAGCGGTTAACAAACGGTGTGGCAATTAATAACCCCAACATTCCCACTCCGACAACATTCCAAAATACACTGCCAAGCAAAAAATTAAAGGCCGGATTTTCTATCCTTTTTGTTTTTAGAGCCTCCCAGATTATGAGAACACTTAAAAAAGCGGGGATAGCCTGCACAGCACTGAAAATTCCACCAATGTAGAGCCAGAAATTTGGGGTTCCGGTCCAATAGTAGTGGTGTCCGACAGCCAGAAAGCCGGCCAGAACTATCAAAGTGGCCTGGATAAAAAGCAGTTTTTTGATATAGCTTTTTTTTGCTTCCGTAAAGTTCAGTAATGCCCCGACTAGAGCAACCACCAGCAGTAGTTCAAGGGTGGCTTCTTCCCATAAATGGCTGATCCAAAAAGTTAACAGCTTATCCGGAATCGGATGCGTGATAAAGAACAGGTTTGGGGCCAGTAAAAAGATTGTCAAAAGGGTTCCTGAAATTATGATTATCGAAGCCGGCTGGAAAATGGACTTCGGTTTTTTCAGGACTGTTCTGATTATGTTGTAGGCAAAAAGGGTCAACCCCAATAGAATTCCCAGTTTAAAGGGCAGTGGTGCTTCCAGATATTCACGGCCTTCGGTAAATCCCAGAGCCAGAGCCGTGTAATTTCCCAGGAAAGTGAAAATTAACAGCCAAAACTGGATAGCAGCTATTCTGGTACTGTGAAGTTCAGTTTTAATTGCCTCGATGAGGTAATAATAAGCAATCCCCATAGTACCCAAAAGCGGCCAGAGGACAGCCTGGTTAAGATGCACAGCCCTACCATTACGGAATTGGACCAGGGTAGGCAGGTTCGGGAAAACTAGTTCCAGTGCTCCCGCCAGAGCTAAAATACCATGCATGCCAAAGAAAAAGATAGTAGCCAGACAGTATTTTAGGACTGCTTTTTTTGTGGCCAGCGGCTGGGTTTCTGATTGAATGCCGGTTGGCGGTTGTATTTCTGATTTTTTTACGGTCGGGCGGGGGGCTTTAGCAAAAACCGACCTTATTTTTTTTCTTAGCCATCGAAACATATAAATTCCTCTATTTTAATGGTTTTGGCGGCCAATTATTGATTTTTATCCGGTCAACAAACTGCAGGTATCTTATCAAATGTTCAGTGTCTTCACTGCTTAGTCCCGGATGCCGTTTGGATTGGGATGGCCTCATCAACGGCCTGATCTGGAAAAAGGCCCTCAGCCATTCGCCACTTCGTCTGGTAGTCTCATGGGTCATGTCGGGAGCGTTATAACCGCCGTCACCGAAAATAGTATGACACTCGATACATCCGTTCTGCTGCCAGACTACTTTACCCAGGAGCGCATCTTCCGGAACGTTTAGTGAAGCTATATGGTTTATGGAAAACAACGTCAGATACAGAAAAGCCCCGACCGAGACGAATACTGTGGCTACATAAACAAACCAGTACTTTTTCATGTGCAGACTTCCTTGACCAGCCTGTTTCAGGCAGTTATAATTTCTACATGACATACAATAATTATCTGTTACATGCCCGGCTTTTATACCAGTATCGCCTGGTTTATTACCGGAAGCAAAAGGGTTTTTAATGGATATGTTGAATAAGGCTTTAAAACGTTAAGGGGGTTACAGTTGATGAGCACAATGTCACTGCAGGAAAGAATAAAAAAGACTGTTCAGTTGGAGGAGCCTGACAGAGTTCCCGTTGGGATTTTATCTTCTGCTTCCACAACACAGGTGTTTACTAAAATGAGTGCAGAGGACTTCTTTTCAGGGCCTGAAAAAATGCTGGAGTCTGAAGTGAAAAGTCTGAAATAGTTAGCTATAATAACCTTTAAAGTAAAAAGGTATAGCAAACAAGCCATCAGTTGATGACTTAAAAAAGATATGGATTAGCAAGANTCCCTATGGCTGTAGAATAGTATAAAAGTAGCTCAAAGCCAATATATTTCATTACGTTTTGTGCCTTGAGCGAAGCGAAAGGAATGGATATATTTATGAGAATGTTTCCGGCAGCTCTGCTGATTGATGGCATCAGGCCGGAGTATGGGCCGGAGTTTTTTGCCGCCGCCTATGGGTATAAATATAAATGGCTGAGTTCCGGGGTCACTATTGATCGATCCAGTATGCGGGTTGAGGATATTAAGGCAATTGATCCTCATCAGGATGGTCTGCTGCCCAGGGTATTGGAAGAATGGGATTACATGTTCAAGCATGCCCCTGATGATTTAAAAGAAACCTGGGGAGATTTGCTGTGGAGTCTGAGAATGCCGTCCCCAATTCATTTGTTGGCTGACATGGTAGGGTTCCGGAGGCTGTTTGAATTATATTATCAGGACCCTCAGTTGGTTCATGAAATATGCGAAATCAACTGCGAGAGCCTTACCAATTGGATAAAAGCTCAAAAAGAGCTTTTTGAGAGCAATGGGGTCACTCCTACCTGTGCTTTTATAATTGAAGAAACCCTGGGCCTGACTTCTCCATGGATTGCCGAACAGTTCTTTCTTCCTTATATGAAAAAAATTACCGGTCAGCTGCAGGGCTTTGAAATAATCAGAATGCACGGTGATGTGGACATATCCCACAGTTGGCTGCCGGATATTGTAAAACAGTGCGGGATCAATATCTATAATTTTAATTTTTGTAATTTGCGCCGCCTGAAGGCTACTGTCGGACAGCACATGTGCCTGGAAGGGAATATTTCTTCGATAAATGTCCTAAAAGACGGGAGTCAGGAAGATATTGAACAGGCAGTGGCCAAGCTTATTGCCACAGCCGGCCCCGGAGGCGGGCTGATAGTATCAACCGGTGGAGGGGTAAGTGCAGATGTCCACCCTGAAAAAGTTAAAATGATGATCGCAGCAGTGGAGAAGTATGGGCAATATCCGCTGAAAGAGGCCTGCTACCAGAAGGCAGATGAGTTTAAAAAGCTGTATTACGCTAATTTAGGGGAAAAGCTTGCCAACATAAAGCCTTTAGAACCGGCACCCTGTGCCGGGGAAGACTGTTTAGCCTGGGTCTGTGATGATGTGATGGCTGGTGAGATCACAAAGGTCAAGGATTCGGTAAAATGTGCTCTGGCTATGGGCAAGTCACCTGCCATGATAATTCAGGAAGGTCTTGGCCAAGGGTTGTCTGCCGTTTCCGAAAAATACAACCGGGAGCAGGTATTTTTACCTGAACTGATCCTGGCTGGCGAAGTGTTTAACAGGGGTATCGAAGCATTGGAAGATGCCTTTAGCGAGCAGGAAATTAAAGGCAGGGTAGTATTAGGAACGATTAAAGGAAATGTCCAGGAAAGCGGCATGCCCATTGTTTCAGCGATGCTAAAAAGTTCCGGGTACAAAGTCAAAGAAATTGGTGTAAATGTTGACCCCGAGACTTTTATTCTGGAGGCCAAAGCTTTTTCGGCAGATATCATTGCTGTTGGAGTATATGTACGTTTAGCCTGGCAGAATGCCCAGGAATTGATAACTCTTATCCGCCGGGAGAACCTACCATACAAAATGTTGACCGGGGGTAAAGGGTATAAGAATGAAGCAGAGGCTCTGGAGATGGGCTTTGATGCCTTTGCCGAAGACGGCCTAGACACGGTCAAAAAAGCAGATGTGCTGATGGCGGCTATTAATCAAAAATAATATATTTCCAACCTGATGATAAATTAGGCCGAGGTCATTGTGACCCCGGCTTTTTTGTACTACAGGAAATTATATCTTTTCAACATTTGTACCCGCAAGGGGCAGGCCGGATCTGTAAGCGGCTAAAGCGGCAAATATTATTAGTTAAAGCTACCCACTGAAATTAAACAAAACATAAGTATAGTTTATTATGAGTAAGCAGCTTCCCGGAAATTATCAAAAGATAACCGCAGAGACGCAGAGGGAGAGGCTTATGCAGAGCGATTTTACCAAGATAAACTATGTTTTTCTGCGCCTCTGCGGTATGTTTTAATAAGCGTTGAATTTCCGAGAGAATATGTAAAAATTGGGAGGTTAAAGGAATGAAGTACAAGATGAAAAAAGAATTAAAAAAGAAGATTGCCGCAATGGTTTTAGCAGCATTTGTCGCCGGGGTACCCGGGACTGCTTTTGCCGGTGAAACCGCATTGCCAACTCCTGCAGTGGAGATTAATCAGGTAACTGCACCCCAAGAACAAGTATCTATTAAAGAGATTAGAAATTCCGCAGGAGTACTGCCTGACTCACTTTTTTACAGTCTGGAGCGTGAACTGGAGGAACTACGCCTGCTGATTACGAAAAGTGAAGAAAGGCTTTCTGCCCTCAAAGCCCAATATGCCACTGAGAGAGCCTCAGAAGCAGTTATGATGGTTAATGAGGGTGAACAAGAACTTGCCCGTGCAGCAGCTGATGAATATATGAAGATGCTGGACTCGGCCGCAAAACATATAAATGCCGCAATTAAAGTCAGCGATGAGGCCGAAAAGACGCTGGCATCCCTTAATGAAGCGTACAAGAGAAGTGAGGAGATCCTTAAGACTTCCCTTGCCGAGACACCGGAAGAAACCAGAGTGACAATCGAGAGCTTCTTTGCTGCCAAGGCTGCTTTCTTCGCTGCCAAGGACCAGTTTATGGAGGCTAAGAGGGAGCTTAAAGCCGCTAGAAAGAGTGGTGACCCGGAAGCAATCAGGGTCGCTGAGGAAAAGGTCAGAGCAGCAGAGGCGCTAAAGGATGAGCTTGAGGCCGCGAAAGATGCTGTTGAGCCTCTGAAGGATGAGCTTGAGGCTGTGAAAAATGCTGTTAAGCCGGCTCAGAAAGAAGTAAAGCAACTAACTAAACAGGTGGAAAAAAGAATTGAGCTGGGTACCAAACATATTGAAAAAGCAAATAAGAAGATGGAAAAAGTAGAGGAAAAGGCAAAAAAGGATGAGGAAAAAGAAAGAAAGCACGGGGAAAAAATGAAGAAGCTCAATGAGAAGGCCGAATACAAAGGTAAAAAAGCTGGAGATAAAGCTTCAGATGGCGATGACGACGACAATGATGATGATGACGACAGGGACTAACCTGGCAGTCCTTGATAAGTATCTGCCTCGGTTGAGAACCTCGGTGTAAAGAAATTTGCAATAGTGAAGGTGTTTAGATAGAAATGCAATTCTACCGATAGGATGTTCAGGGGCGTAACGAAGCTCAGGTTTCGTTGCGCCCCTTGAACTTTTAATTTACTAGCAAATCCTGTATTGACAAATATTACGGGGAAGAGGGGATTCTAGGGTTTATAGGTGATACCATTGGGCGTTTTCCCAACCTTAACGGTTGCCATTACGGTGTTTTGAGAATTATCAATTACACTAACAGTATCCTCAAACATATTAGTTACATAAACCAATTTATTATCATTACTTGTTACTACGCCATGAGAGCCCTTGCCGGTTTGAATGGTAGCTACTACTTCTCTGGTAGACAAATCAATTTTGGAAACAGTATCAGAAGGTTCTTCTTCTGTTCCCTGGTTTGCAACAAAGGCATATTTATCATCATATTGTACAAAAATCTGTGCAGGCCCTTTCCCAACCGGTATTTTTTCTGTTTTACCTGTGTCAAGATCAACAATGGCCAGAGCATTTTCGGCGTTTACAGTAACCAGCAGAGTCTTGCCATCGCTGGTTATTCCGGTTGTAACCGGGCTTTTTCCCACGGTGATTTTTCTGACTTCTTTAAAATTTGTAAGGTCTAAAACACTCACCGTATCTTCAGCCAGGTTGGCAACATATGCAAACTTATTATCTTTAGATATACGAAAACCATGGGGACCCTTTCCAGTTGGTATGGATTTTATTTCTTTGTATGAACTTGTATCAATTACAGAAACATTTTTCCCCTCGTTGTTGGTGACCAATGCGAATTTGCCATCATTGGTGAATACTATATGGGCAGGATGATTGCCCACCTCAACCTTTTTCAAAAGTTTATTTGATACCGTATCATAAAAGAGGGCAAATCCATTCATATCCATATTCATAGACCCGCTGCTGCCATGTTCATCTGATTCTGGAACCATTGTAGCTCCCAATATTTTTCCATCAGGAGAAACTTGAACATTATGAACAGAGCCTTTTACAGTTATTGCGCTTTCTACTTCATTTGAGGTGGCATCTATTTTTGTGATGCTGCCTCCCTCGTCTGCCGTAAAATAAAAGGCATTTTGCTGAGCTACCGGATCATTTGCATTTTTTGGGGGGCTTGGTGGTTCCTGTACCTTAGCGCATGATGCTAGCAATAAGAAAGATAGTGTAAAGCTGATAAAGAAAAGATATTTTAATTTCAACATTTTAACCTCCTCACAGACTGGATTATTTTCCGAAATATTATGTTCTGATTAAAAAATGTTATTTTATGTAAAACCTCTTTTGTTTAGAATAAAGCGGTTAAAAACTTTTTCATAGCAAGCTCGCCTTAAAGTGTCCAATAAGTAATTGTGTCACTAATCCCGAGTAAAGTAAACAAGACTCCAGCAGCTATTTGCATACGTCTGCCCCAATTTTTCGCTTTTTTCACCACCATCCTGTCTAAACCGATACCAATTGACAGTCCGATGAATAAAAGCAACGGGATTGCGGTTCCCACAGCAAAAACCGGCGGCAGCAGAAATCCGGTGGAAGATTGCAGCACCAATGGCATTAATAGTCCGAAAAACAGCCAAAACATCGTGGGACAAAATCCTAGCGAAAAAGCCACACCCATCAAGAAAGCACCACTTTTTCCGCCGATTCTTTCCGGCCATTGGTTCAGCCAATTAGATAACCGAAAACCGATATTTCCCGGCAGACGTAGCCACCCCATAAGAAATAGGCCAATAACAAGCAGTAACGGGCCGATTAGTTTTCTTGCGTAAACAAAAAATGGAATCGTCTCGTTGGATATTTTTTGTCCGAACATCCAAAATAATAGACCAAAAAGAGAATACACCAGCATTTTGCCCGAGAGATAAAAAGGCAGCTCAAGCCAGGATAGCCTCTGTTGAACATGACGATTACTGAAGTAAGTAATTGAGCCGATATTGGCGGAAATTTGGCACGGGGCAACCGAACCAAGCACTCCGAGGAACAAAGCAGCCAGCATGGCAATATCTGATGAATAAGCCAGACCGGTTAAAGGTTGACTGAGCCAAGCACTAATGCGGCTAATAAATTCATACATTATTCATCACCACCGGTTAAACTCCTGTAAAGCCTAATCAAAACTAATCCATATTAAGGACTAACTCTTCCATCGTTTCCAGAGTCATTGGCCCTACGATTTTATTCTGAATCACACCCTGTGTATCAATCATGTAGCTTGTCGGTATGGAGGTAGTTTGATACATTCCACCTACCACACTTTGGTCATCAAGGACTATAGGAAAAGTCAGACCATACTCTTTAGCAAATGCAGCAACATCCTCTGCTTTTTTTTCGGTTGCTGTTAAGTTTACCCCTAAAATAGTAACACCCTGATCTTTATATTTTTGATAAAAATTTTGCATGTCAGGCATCTCCGCCCGGCATGGGGGACACCAACTAGCCCAGAAATTTAAGATGACTTTTTGACCTCTTAAATCAGAAAGTTTCACATTTTGCCCTTCTATAGTTTTTAACTGAAAATCAGGTGCTATATTGCCTTGTTGAATGCCAGTCTCGGTCTTAAGTTTCCCGTCCTCGGACTCGGTTAGGATCGTTCCTTCTTTGGTTTCAGATAGATTTGGGCTTTTTTCATTTCCCATATCATATATTCCCCATGCAACTAATCCTGCTAAAAAAATAACAGCTAAAAGCTTTTTTACCATTTGTCACCATTCCTTTCTAGTTTAAAATAAGGGGGCAAAACCAGCTAACCAGGCACTGATTTTTTGTAACTGGCCTGTAAATAATAACGTTCCCATCCCAATTAGGATCCAACCATTGATCTGGGCAAGGTAAGGCAAAAACTTATTTATTTTATTCATGATACTAAATGAATGAGTGATCAGCAAAGATAACAGTATAAAGGGGATACCCAACCCCAGTGAATAGATAACAAGCAGGCCTAAACCGCTGTATAGAGTATCAGACGACCCGGCTAAAAGTAAGATGGATGATAGCGATAACCCCACACAGGGTGTCCACCCGGTTCCAAAAGCCAGACCAAGTAAAAAGGAATTCAAAGTATTTTTATTATCTCCTGGTTTAACCTGCCATCGCTTCTCTCGCATCAAAAATCTTAAATTTAAGATTCCTGTCATCTGAAAACCAAATAAGATGATAACTAAGCCGCCGATTTTTACGAGAAGACTGCGGTTTTCCGCAAAAAGTCTGCCAAATAAAGTTGCAGAAGCTCCCAACAGCATAAAAATCATACTGAAACCTAGAATGAAACTTATGGAGCGTAGCATTAAAACCTTTTTGGAAACATCAATCTTGTTTTCATTGATGGTCGTACCAGTAAGGTTAGCAACATATGCAGGCAATAACGGAAAAATGCAAGGTGAGAAAAAAGATAAGACACCGGCCGTAAAAGCGAATAAGACTGAGATATTTTCTATGTTTTTCACCTCGCTCTCCATCAACTTACAATAAACTCAGGCTATGTTTTATCTTAGATTCGGAAAGTAAATTATAAAAACTTAATAATATCAAGGCTTTAAGATGGTTTTTTAGTGTAAAATTTTTAGCATAAAAAAGGAATCAC
>JAVSMW010000015.1:92418-110419 GCA_032027005.1 Thermincola sp.
CCGGCTAACTGCTACAAATCAAAAACGTGAGAATCCAGGTCCAAACTTTAGTTTGGGCTTTTTCTTTACTCATGTGCTTAGGATTTGACAATTACGTAACTTTGAAGGGGAGTTTAGTCATAAAAACATTGCTTTTAATTTTAGTGGGGATTACCTTGAAATACGGGCCGATAAGGATAAAATCAGTCAAGTTATAGTTAATCTGCTTTCAAACAGCCTAAAGTATACATCCTTTAATGGTAGAATATTGTTGGATGTAACAGGTGACGAGGAACACGCATATTTAGTCATAAATGACAGTGGCGTGGGCATCCCCAATAAAGACCTCGCTAACGTATTTAACCGCTTTTACCGGAGCGATGCGTCCAGGGCAAGAGCAACAGGTGGTGCGGGGATCGGGTTAACTATTGCGAAATCAATTGTCGAAGCCCATCGAGGCTCCATAGATATCGTTAGTCAGGAAAATTTAGGCACTGAAATAACGGTAATTCTTCCTAAAAGATGATAAGTTGAAGACGGCCAGAATCTATAAAACTATATAAATTATCGGTACTTATTTGTGATTTATGAAGTTTTTATGAAGTTTATTGTCGAAAGTAGCTGGTTCCTTACTCCGATAGTACAATCTGATTGTAAGCAAAAGAAAGGAGATGGATGCCTTGGGGACCAGTTTACTCAAACCCAGAAAAATTTCGCAGGATAGCGTTCAGAGTTAACAATTAACCGGGGAGGATGAATTCATGGAGAGACTTAAACTAGAATTTGTTCTTCACTGGATTTGGGCGATTGTATTTGGCTTGCTGCTGCTGACGGGTGTAGCATTACTAGGCCCCATATATGGGTGGATTCTCAACTACAACCTTGGCTTGGCAGATTACTTACACCGGACGCTAGCAGTGACATTTACCTTTTTGACCCTGGTGGAGATAGTGCTGGAAATCAAGCGTATTGTCTTGGATAACTCACAAAAGAAAGCCTGGCTGGTAGTGGGTAAGGCGACTTTCGCTCTCATCAATTTCATAGCAGCCCTGTTGTTTATAATTACCGGAGTTTTGCTCTGGCTGTGTATGGACGACAACCATGCCCTCTTGGCTTTAGCATCGATTATTCATGAAATGGTGGCTTATGTTATGGTGATAGGAATGATCTGGCATTTATATGAAAAATCACACGTATTGATAGTAGGTGGTCGCAAGTGAAATGGAATAAAATAATGAGGTTTGTTTACTGGTCTTTATCCTCGGTCTTCTTCTTTGCCGCTTTGGTAATGACGGTCTCTATTCTCAAACCGGGTCCTACGGAAATTCAGGTAATGCGCTTCATGTCCGGCATGATGTCTGCTATGCATAATTCAATGATGGGTGCTTCCATGGATAATATGAGGATATTCATGTCTCTGCTGTCTTGGTCAGCCGGGGCCTCTGTGGTCATGATAATACTTGGAATTGCTGTCGGCATTCCGCTGAAAACGTGGAGGAAACTATGATTAAAGGAAAAAACGGATTTTGGCTGCTTGTTATAGTTTTTTCCCTGATGACTATGCTGGTTATTTTCAATGGGGAAAATTTCGGGACCGAGATTGTCAAAGGCATGGATGGCACGATGGGCCGGATGATGGCAAAGGAGCACGCTGCCGGCAGCACATTAAGCGACTTGTTTAATAACGCCTGGTCTCATCAGGCGCAACCAATGCAGGGGCACCAACCAATGCCTCCAGTCTTAAAATCTCTTGATTTAATGAGTACATCTGCTTTGCTTGTTATGCTGCCTTTAATACTTGGCACTTCGGTTTTAATGATTATTTTATGGATCTAGAGGAGGGGGAACATGGAGGCTCTTGGGAAGATAGGAAATATTTATATAGTTTTGCTGTTCGTTTTGCTAATCGGTGGAATCGGTGTTTTGTCCCTCAATTTTTCCAGGAAACTATGGAGTAGATCCGAAAGCCTGCTGGATAAAAAAGGGGGGAAGTCGGTCAACAAGTGGCTAAAGCTTGCTATGATATCGTGTACAGGGTTATTAGCAGCTTCCTTTATCATGGGGCTGGGTAATTCAATGGGGTTTGACCCAGGAATGGGTGGCTTGGGCGGCAGTCCGGCTGTGGCAGCTTCTTCCCATAATCACCAACCTGGGGGTCAGCAAACCGGCAATGGTGCCGCTGCAGCAAATTTGGCCGGGTACGGTCAAGGCATGAATAGTCCGGGTTTCAACTTGGAAGCGCAAATGTATGTGATGCAAAACCAAATAATGCAGCTTCAGCAGCAGTTGAATTACATGATCCAACTGCAGAACAGGCAGGCCTATTATCAAAGGTGGGTACCTTGACCATCTCTGTTCACAGGTCAGATGTAAATGTAAGGGCAGCACTTTAACTTATTAATGAAACAAAACCTCTAAGCAGCGAGAAATATAACTGCTTAGGGGTTTTGTTTATCGGTAAGGGATTTTTTTTCGAAAACATGATAGAAAGTACTAACCTATCTTAATTATTTTCGTCTTAATTAATGAGTAAAGGTTGGCGCCACCAAACTCTTACTTTCAATATAGGAGGACGAAACATGTCAAGAAAAATTAATGCAGCGGAACTAAAAAGGTTCAACGGTTTAAACGGCAAGCCGGCTTACGTGGCCTTTAAGGGTAAAGTATATGATGTTTCAAAAGTCTTTGTAAATGGGGAACATGCCGGCATCAAGGCTGGAATTGATTTAACCAATGAACTGGCCAAGGGGCCCCATGATGAGACAATATTTAATAATTTTCCTGTGGTAGGAGTTCTGTCTGGAAGTTCTGGACCGGCTGAGTGGATTTTTAAAGTTTCCAACCAACAAATTGATTTAATCCTTAGGATGGCCCTTGGTATCGTTTTCTTCGCCCATGGGGCCCAAAAACTCCTGGGCTGGTTTGGCGGTTATGGATGGCAGGGGACAATAGGCTTTTTTACTCAGTCCCTGCAGATACCCGCTTCTTTGGCCTCTTTATCAATACTGGTTGAATTCTTTGGAGGAATAGCAATAATTTTGGGCCTCTTTACCCGTCCTGCTGCGCTTGCCCTGACAGTAAACATGCTGGCGGCAGTCGGAAAAGTACATCTGGCAAATGGATTTTTCCTTGACCAGGCCGGACCTGCTGACGGTATTGAATTTGTATTCATATTGTTGCTGATGTCATTGTATTTCACAATTAATGGAGCAGGCTTGCTTTCTTTGGATAAACTAATCTTTAACCGGAACGGTGGTTCTTACCAGACCCGGACATCAGGTGAAATTTCACCCGAAATGTGATAAACTAAGGTCAATGTCCTATTTGAAAAGGTGAGTATAATGCGCATCAAAGAAAACTTATATGTTTCTGCAGACGATAAGCCTTCGTTCGAAGAGCTGATTTCGCAAAATGAAAAAAAAATATTTAACGTTATTTACGGCATGACCGGTGATTACCATCTATCCGAGGATTTAACCCAAGAGGCTTTTATCAAGGCTTTTCAAGCAAAAGAGGGCTTTAACGGTCAGGCGAAGTTTTCCACCTGGCTCTATCGGATAGCGGTAAACGTGGTAATTGACCATCAACGGAAAAGCTGTGTAAAAAAAGAAAATCCGGCCGAAACCCTGGATAAGGGACAAACCTCAGGTCCCGCTTCAGAACCGGATAGTGCCTGCCAGAAAAAGGCGATAAAAGACATTTTATTTAAAGCAATTGCCGGCCTGCCGGAGCTGCACAAAGAAGTGTATGTTTTGCGTGAAGTTAATGGCTGCTCCACTAAAGAGACTGCGGAAATATTAGAGTGTTCCCCTGAATTGGTTAAATGGAGATTGCATAAGGCCAGGTCATTACTGCGCAAAAAATTAAAAGAAACGCAGCAGTACCAAAATGTCGGGACCTTTAAGCTGAACGAGTTTGGCATAGAGTAGCCTAAGTTACAATGAAAAAAAGGCGGTATTCGATTGCAATAATCGAATACCGCCTTTTTTCTGGTCAAGATTCACTGGGTTCCGGTTTCATGCCGGCCGTTTCCTTATGCCCTAATTTCTTATTTTCCATGAAAAAGCTGAAGAAGAGGCCCACGATAACAAATAATAAACCTGCGGCAAAAACACCGTTGACAGCCCCGGACAGAACCTGGGTGACCCCTTCTAAAACTTCTGGCGGCATCTGTGACCTGATTTCAGGCCGTAACAGACTCTGAGCGTTACTGAACATGGACAGCTTTTCAGGTGAAATGCCGGTTAAGGTGGTGCCCAATGATTTAAGCCCTTCATTCATCCGGGCCGTCATGATTGCTCCCAGGATGCTGACTCCCAGTGCACCTCCAATGGTCCGGAAAAAGGTCACTGCAGATGTTGCCGTGCCACGCTGGTTAAATCCCACAGCATCCTGAACCGCAACGGTGAGCATGGGCATTAGGGGACCCATACCTACTCCAAGGACAATCATACAGAGGGTTAAGGCCCAGATATTGGTGTTAACTGATAATTGGGATAGTAGAAATAATCCCGCACTTACGCCGGTCATAGAAACCACCATAATTGATCTCAATTTGAAGCGGGTGAAGAGCATTCCACCGATTGTACTTGAGGCAACGATAGACAGCATCATAGGGGTCAGGATATAGCCCGCCACAGAAGGAGATACGCCAATTACGCCCTGAGCAAAAAGGGGAATAAAGGTGACGGCGCCGAACATCCCGACTGCAGAGAAAAAGCCTACAATACTCGAGACAGAAATTACCCGGATCTTAAATAAATGCAAAGGTATGATTGGTTCACTGGCTCTTTTTTCCACGAAAATGAACAGGCCTGTTAAAATTATGCTCAAAATGATTAAACCGATTACCTGTGGCGAGGTCCAGCTGTAGGAGCCGGAGGATTCGTGGCTCCCGGCAAACACTGTGATCATCAGCAGTGAAATTATAGAGGCAGTGAGGGTAAAGGCACCTAACCAATCTATCACAGGCTTTTTATCACCTTTTGTTTCTCTGAGGGTAAAAGCCAAAATCCCGGCAGCCAATATGCCGAAGGGAAGGTTGACAAAAAAGACCCAGTGCCAGTTTAGATGCTCAGTAATAAATCCTCCCAGGGCGGGGCCGGCGATGCTTGATATCCCAAAGACAGCTCCGATCAAGCCCTGCATTTTTCCCCGCTGGTGGGGCGGGAATATATCACCAATGATGGTCATGGCCAAAGGCATCAATGCCCCTGCCCCGATGCCCTGAATGCCCCGGTAAACAATCAGCTGAATCATACTAGACGCCAAACCGCACAGCACTGATCCAAGCACAAACAGCCCCATCCCAATGAGGTATATTTTTCGGCGGCCATATAAATCTGCTAACTTACCGAATATAGGGATAGAAGAAGTTGTAGTCAGCATATAGACAGAAAAAACCCAGCTGTAAAGCGACATACCGCCGAGGCTGCTAATAATTGTGGGCATTGCGGTAGCCGTAATGGTCTGATCCATTGCTGATAATAGCAGACCCAGCATAAGGCCTGTAACAGTCCATCTTTTTCGTGTTTGTTCAGACATCATTAACTCCTTGATTATGTATTAAAGTAGAAGAGAATATCTGGCCGCTAGTGGGTCAGTTTCCTGTGCAGGATGGCATAATAAACAACCAGAGCTAAAATAGCACAAATAGCTGAACTGGTATACATAAATATGTAGCCTGCCTTTTGGATAATGTAACCTAAAATGATAGAGCCAATTCCTATGCCCAGGTCCATGGCCACAAAAAATGTGGCAGTGGCCGCGCCCCGCCGCTCAGGGGGTGACAAGGCTATCACCAGGGCATTCAAAATGGGATGGACTGTGGCGAAACCGATGCCGTAAACTACGCCACAGAGCAGGAATAAGGGCAGTGAATCAGCTCTGGTAAGTAACACCAGGGCTCCTGCGATGATCAGTATCCCCGGGGGCAGGAACACTCGGCCGCCATACCGGTCAGCCAATTTACCGATGATTGGACGGCTGACTAATAATACCAGAGCGTAAACGGTAAAAAACAGGCCAATATCCTGAACTCCGCGGGTAGCGGCATATGGAGGCAGGAAGGTGACGATACCTCCATAGGTAAAAGCGATAAATAACAAGACCAGGGAGGGCGGGATAGCAGCTTTTTCCAAAATGGCACCCTTTGGCGCCGTGGGGGCGGGTCTTTTAACTGCAATTTCCTGGTTTTTCTCATAATTGATGAAAAAGGACCCGGCTAATCCTAAGGCTGCAATAATTGACGCAACTATAAACAAGACAGTAAAAGTGCTGTATTTGATTAGATATAATCCCGATGCTGGGCCCAAAGACATGGCGATAGTGCTGGATACCCCGTAGTAACCCATGCCTTCGGCCCGTCTAGCCGGCGGGATGACGTCTGAGGCTATTGTACCGGTGGCGTTACTTGCAGCACCCCAGCCAATCCCATGGGTCACTTTTAATGCCAGTAAAATTAAAATAGAAAGAGCGACATTGTGGGCCAGGACGGAGAGGAGAATAATCACAGTACCGATTATCAGAATAAATCTTCGGCCCTTCTGATCAAGCAGAATGCCAAACCACGGCCGGACCAACACGGCGGAAAACGTAAAAAAGCCAACTATTAATCCGGCAACGGTTTGGCTGCCTCCCAGGGTTTGGGCATAAAGAGGAACTGTTGGCAATAACATATACATTGACAAAAACAACAGGAATGACACAACCAGGTTTAAACTAAAGGCCTTGTTCCAGATTCGTGGCTTTGGTGCTTCTAAAATTTCGTTCACTGTAATCCTCCTTTACCGCATTAGCCGCCATTTTTTCAAATAAATCCAAGGCAGTTGCAATTTCATCTTCAGACATGCCTGCTGTAATAATATTGGTCCATGCCAAAAGGGTTTGATGGATTTTTGGTTTTAGCTCATAAGCTTTGCTTGTAAGATAAACCCTGTTTGCCCGTTTATCAGCTTCATCAACAACTTTTGTTACGTAACCGTGTTTTTCGAGATTTGAGATCGCCCTGGCTGTCGTTCCTTTGTCAATATTTAATTCTTTGGCCAGGTATTCCTGTTTTCTGCCGTCATTTCGGTAAAGCACCATTAAAAAGATATACTGCCCGCTGCCGATATCATAAGGTTTTAGGCATTTACCAATATGACTTTGGGCATATCTATGCAGTGTCGAAATCCATCGGCCAGGTGAATTCTCAAGATTGAGCATATATACCCTCCCATTTAATTGGCATTTGTATCAAGTGTACTAAAAAATAGTTGCTAGCGCAACTATTTTTTAAATATTAAGGAAATTCTGCCCTATCTCATTCTGTGGATAATTTCCTTAACATTAGGGGTTATAGGGGGCGTGCCCCCTATTGTTCGGGGGTAACAGGAGCGCAGCGACGTCATAGGGGGCGGGCCCCCTTTGAACAAGAAAATTGACTTCCATTAGTTTGAGTTGATAAAGTCAATTTTCTTGATGTTAGGATATTATGCTATTATCAAATTTAAGTGGATAAATTCCTTGAATTGCTTTGTTTCCAGGAACCTATGTCAAGCCGCTTTTTTCAAGCTGCAACTGCTTGTTCAAGATATCTTTTTTTGAAGTACCGGTTAAAATACCCGATAACATAGCACCAGGCCCGGAAAAAGGGTTTGCTAAAGGGTTATAAATAGCTATCGGGACAAGGTATTTACTTTCTATCAATTCTTTGCAGATCGAAAAAAACCGATTCCAGTTAACAACCGCCTTCCAAGTACGGAATAACAAAACCGAAGCATTGTGACACCGCATAATACTGTCCTTCATCAGCAGAGCAGGTGTAGAACCGTTTAAGCGAAAATTTAAATCAATGGCTAAGACCCGGTTATCTTTTGAGATTGCGATATCAAATCCACCTACGCCGAAAAATCCCAGACGGCAGGCATGCTTCATTATCTTTCGCCCCAATTCTACAACGGATTTTGGTGGTTCTTTGTCCTTGAAAAGCCAATTGCCTGAATAATTGCCGGCAGGGGTATTTATTTGTTCTGAAGCACCCAGGTAAATGATATGGCCTAGGCGTGTTGCTGCAAACTGGATATTAAAATTTTTATTTATTTCAATAAAGTCTTCCACTACTACATTTTGAGAGGTACTAAAATAATTGCAGGCCCGGTCAATATCCTTTGTATTACGGCAGATGATGACATCGCGTCCCGCCCCGGTAGGGTGGTTGGTTGCAGCTTTAATTACCAGGGGCAGCTTCGCAAACTCGTTTATAACCTTTTTTATTTGAGACAGGGGGGTTATTTTTCTTAACGGTATATTGTCGGAAGGAACAATTTCATTTAAATTAGCTTTATTATTCAGGTACACCAAAAGATTTGGAGAGATCCAGTAACGTTCATGTTCCATTTCATCCTCAGGATGAGCATGATTAAAGACGATTTTCTTCTTTTTTCTACTTAACGAATTCAAGAGGTCTTTATATTCCTTTTCTGTGCGGTACACATACAAATAAGGAGCGACTTCAAGACTGGCCTTTTCCAGCAGAGATAATGCTCCTTGTGTCATAACTGTGTGACTGCAAATCACAGGTAAATCACCGGCCACAGTGAGTGGGGCGCCTGTAAGGAAATCCAGTTTTTCCGGACTTTTAGCCAGCCATCCATAATCCGATAAAGAGGGTCTGGGATTCAATATTAAACCCTTGCCAAAGATATCATATATTTTTACTTTAGGTGATATTTTTGTTTTATCCTTCCCCATAAGGTTCACCTCTCATCTGTTCCTGCTTTATTACTAATCTATGAGAGGAGCCGGTTTTTGCAAATATTTATTGAAAATAAAGTGAAACTTACTTTTTATAATTTTCACAGAGATTAAGCTCGATAGGATGCATCACGCCATCTAGGGCCAAAGATACCTCCCCTGTTTCTTCAGAGACAACAATTACGATAGCGTCTGTCAGTTCACTTAAGCCTAAAGCAGCCCTGTGCCGTGTGCCTATTTTACTCCCTTCTCTGGTATATTTCTGGTTAGATAAAGGGAATACACAGCCTGCGGAAATTATCCGGCCATCCCGAATAATAACTGCGCCATCGTGCAACGGGTTGCCCGGGTAAAAAATAGCTTGCAGCAGAGATGAAGAAACTTTGGCATCGATGGCAGAGCCTGTTGCACTACAGCTCATGATGTATGGTTCCAAGCTGTCTTTTTGTTCAACAGCTATCAAGGCCCCGTGATGTTTTTTGGACAGAACCGACATTACTCTTGAAATTTCATCAAGCCCTTCCACAATAGGGAACAATGAAGACTGAAAATGGAAAAAAGAAGCTAGAGCCTCAACTTCATGGGCTAATTCCCTTAAGCCGGTGATTTTGCACAGCAGGCAGCCTCCGGGGTCTTCCATTGCTTTGATTATCATGTTAATATGGTCACCCATCTCTATTAACTTGTTTTTAAGATTTTCTTTCATATCGTCTGTTAGTTGGCAAAGGGTCATTAGTGCTCCTCCACGGCCGAAAATGATAGTGAATGATAAACGATTACGCAATTATAATGTTTACAGATGTGAGCCGCTTTAAACTTAATATTCCCTCAAATCGGTAAAGAATTACCGGATTTTAAGGACATTAAGGGGCTATTAAGATGGCTGAAGCCTGACAGAAACAAACAGTAAGACAGCGGATAATCATACATTTCGGACCGCCATTCCGGGTATTCCTGTAAGGATTTTCTCAGCATCAGTCCGGGGTTGCCATTTGCTTCAATGAGCCAAGGCTTCCCCGAGTCACCCACAATAATATCCAGGCCAAGCTTGCCAAGGGGACCGTAGCTTTTTTCCAGGACCGATGCGGTTTTAATTGATAATGAAGACAACAGGTTGACAAATTCTTTTTTAGAATAGGGTAATTTTTCTCCAAGACCATCTAAAAGGTCTTGGAAGAATATCATATTTGCCCCGGCAGAGATATTGGTCAGAAACTGCTCTGGGTCAGCAATTTTGGTGAAAATAGCCGGCACTGCCCATTCATCATTCCCGTTTTTTACTGTCATTACTCTGAATTCAAAGGGTTGCTTATTATATTTCATCCTGTGAATGACAGCCTGAATGATGTAAGGTCTTTTTCTTTGACCTAAGTTATCCAACAATTTTAATATCTCTGCGGCGTCATTTATAGAAATGGTTTCTTGTCCCTCACGGCCCATGTGCCTGCAAGTTAAACCCTGCTTGCTTTTTATTACTTCAATTATCCCTCTGCCTTTCATACCGTCAACAGGTTTCAGCATAACTCCCTGATATTTGGTCAACATGTATTCTATATCTTCTACCCTGCCCAGAGGCTTTGTTTCGGGAATGTGGTTTGATAAAAGGTGATCCCTGCTTAATGTTTCGAAGAACTGCATTTTATTTATCAGGGTATTTTTATTGAATATCCTATTTGGACCCATTGCTTTCTCCAGAATTAAGTGGTTTGTGAAATTGGTCGGGTAGATACGGTCCATAACCACATCGGGGAAGGGAAAATCTCTTTTCCGCCACCGTGTTCTTCTCTCATCATAAAAATACCCGTTAATAATTTTTAAATCTGAATTTATGGATTTAGGGCCAAATACATACAATATACCTGTATTTTTCATTTTCATGGCATAAGGAATATAGCGGCTGAAATCTCTTTTTTCAATTACATGAGTAAATGTCAGGATTCCTATAACCGGGCCTAACCGAAACCTTTTTGCACCTTCGGTCTTGAGGCCTAATTTTAAATGTTCCGGCAAGCTTAATTTGTTTAGTAGGTCACTTGAAAGGCCAAAATTTTTTCGGCTGGAGACAGTTATTACCGCTTTAGCGGACAAGGAGCCACAGCGTAATTCGACCAGGTCGCCTTTCTGTAAACCATAGTCCCTGGCAAAATTAACCGGTATTTCCCATAACCTTGTTTTCTTATCCTTCCTCATAACAGTGCTCCCAGCAGCAGGATTTCTTCATTTTGCCGGTAGATCAGCGGGAACTGGGACACCGGTAAGGGGTTAGTGCCTCTGCCAACTTCAATCGTAAAGCCGGGACGCCGGAAATTCTGGATAAACCAGTCTTTATATCCGGCAAAAGCGGCTTCACTGGGATTTTGTGAAATGGCATAACCGCTGACCTGGGAGAACAGTTGAGCGATTCTTAGTGTTTCCGGGGGTTCCAGGTTTTGATAACTATAATATATGACCTCCCCCTGGGTATGGTAGGAAATAGTCAGGCTGAAGTTATGCTGATTGGTAAAGTTCACCATTGCGGCGGATTCGGGGGCAGAGAGCGGGTAGGGGCCGCCATAATCCCTGGGGGCCGGACCAGTTATCCCCAGTTGTATTTCAAGTTCGTGTTCTCTTTGCCAATCGGCGGAATAATTTACATTCAGATCAGTTCCTTGAATATTGGCCTTCCAGACTTGCGGCAGGGGGATTCCTGTGTTATTCAGCCGTGCTGCTTCCATGGATGCCGTGTTTGGAAAGTTCGGCCAATAACTGACTAAATCTACGCCGTCCGGATTTACCATTGGCGCCAGAAAAATCGTGCTCTGATTCCAAATGTCCAGAATACTGTAACCTCTAATGCTGCCCCCAACTGAATATGCTTTGGCGAAGTTTTCGACAAACTTCATTAGCAGAGGGGTGGTAATCCATTCATTGGCATGGTGGGCGGCATTGTAAAATACCTGCCTGGAGCCACTGCCGAGTTTTATAAAATACAGGTTCTTGCCTAACACACTTTGGCCAAAAGTACCGGTTTCGATAAACGGGTATCGCGCTTTGAGCCCCATTATCTGTCGCTCTAAAATATCAAAAGTGTAATCGATGTCTGTGAACACGATATCTATTCCGTAAGGGACTGTAATCTGCTGCCTGACAGCTAAGTTATTAGGGTTTATGCCCGGATTCGCCGTCAGTATGGCGTTTAATGTTGTGTAATATCTTCTGGCAATATTATATAAAGTATCACCGGGGCGGATGGTATAGGTGTCATACCCTAATAGCAGCCTCTCAAAAACACTCCAGGTGGCTGGACACGCGATTCCGTCGGAAACCAACCCGTTGTCTCTTTGAAAAGTTATAACCGCACTTTGAGTTTGTGAGCCGAAATACCCGTCTACCGGGCCTGCATTGTAACCTAATTTATTTAGAAGGCTTTGAATTAACTTTACATTTGGGCCTGTTGAGCCAATAACCAATGTTTCCATTTGCATCCCTGCCATTAGTTTTTTATAATATTTTATTAGCTGGGCATGAAAATGGGGATATTTATTTTAGCAGATCTTAATTTCCCCGGGTTGGTAATTGCATCATTAGCTAGGGTTGCGTTGGGCATTGTAACCAGAGCCTGAGCAAAGGTTCTTATTTTCGTACTCTTGAAATTGATATCTTCCACCACACCTTCCACACTTGGTGTATATATCCGGTCGCCAGGGAAAAAGGACTTCAGGTGGAGTTTTAAACGCCATCGGATAAAGTTACCTTTTTAGGCTTTTTTATTACATATACGCTAACACTTTTTTAAATCCTCCCCATTATTTATAGTTATTAGAAGAGAATATTTTTTACCGATGACCTGGATATACTGCCAATATATCCAAAAGCAACCCAGGATAGCAAAAATTGACTGAAAAGCGGAGGAGTCATGAACATTCTGTCTTTAACAGATTCTGGTTTAGTCTCATGGGTAATATTGCCCTTATTGATCTTCATTTCGAGAATATTCGATGTATCTCTTGGCACAATGCGGATAATCTTTGTATCCAGGGGCGGCAAATTAATTGCAAGAGAAGGTGTTTTTCCTTTAAGGAAGTCAAACAGTCTTTTTACCAGGAGACGGCTTGGCAGGTTGGGAAAATGATACATTATGAAACGACCATTGACAAATATACACTATGGGGGTATTCTATATATAGTATATTAGAATATTATAATATTATATTGGTTCGCTAGAGTGTATAAGAAATGGAGTAAGCTTATGCAGGAAAGATTGTGTGGATTGGAAGCTGAGTTTTTTAAAGCCCTGGCTCATCCTACCAGAGTAAAGATATTAAAGCTTTTGAGGGATTATGAGCGATGTGTTTGCGAGTTTACCGAAGATCTTGAGGTCGAACAGTCCAACATGTCGCAGCACTTAGCCATTTTGAGAAAGCAGGGCATTGTAAGTTTTCGTAAAGAAGGGCCCAAAGTTATCTATAAAGTAAATTTTCCGCAAATATTTACAATTCTTGACTTGGTAGAAGAAGTCCTGGTTGCCCAGGTCAGTGAGACTTTGGATTTAATCCACAGCAGGCCGGAAAGGAAGGGGGTGAAGTAAATGGATATCAAAGTATTGGGGGCCGGTTGTGCTAACTGCAATAAGCTTGAGCAAATGGTGTTTGATGTAGTAGCTGAGTTAGATGTTGATGCCAGTGTTTTTCATGTTACCGATTACAAAGAAATAATGTCTTATGGTGTAATGTCTACCCCGGCACTGGTTATTGACGGTCAGGTAAAATTAACCGGGTCAGTGCCTTCCAAGGCAAAACTAACCGAGATTATTAAAGCGGCAGCAAAATAGGCTGACAATCAGTAATGAGAATTTTGTCGAAGAGTGGTGAATAGTTATAAACACAGTTTTTATCTGGCTAAATGACCAAATCTTAAAAATGACTTGGCTCTCAGAATCTGTACGACTTTTTGTGGAAAAGTTATTTGGTTTATCTATTGGGGAAAAACTTGGAGGAACTATCCATTTCTTCATTTATGACACCATAAAAATCTTCATTCTGTTGACAGTACTTATCTTTTTAATATCCTACATTCAAAGTTACTTCCCACCTGAAAGAACCAAAAAGATTCTTGGCGGGATAAAGGGCATCAGGGGCAATGTATTAGGAGCATTGTTAGGAACTATTACTCCTTTTTGAAGCTGTTCCAGTATACCGGTATTTATCGGTTTTACATCGGCAGGTCTGCCGATAGGGGTAACTTTTTCCTTCCTGATATCCTCTCCACTGGTGGATCTAGCTTCAATTCTGTTGTTAATGTCTTTTTTTGGTGCCAAAATTGCTGTTGCCTATGTAGTTGTAGGATTGGTAATAGCGGTTATTGGCGGATCAGTTATTGACAGGCTGGGTCTGGAACAATATGTGGAAGGTTATGTAAAAGAAATAGAAAATGTTGATTCAGTTATTATCGAAAAGACACGCCAGGAAAGGATAGCTTATGCAAAGGGCCAGGTTAAAGAAGTTATCAAAAGAGTCTGGTTGTATATTCTCATCGGTGTAGGCATCGGTGCAGTTATTCATAATTGGATTCCCCAGGCGGTTGTAGAAAAAATGATTGGTGCTGACAATCCGTTCGCTGTAATCCTTGCAACGGTAGCGGGCATTCCGATATATGGAGATATTTTTGGGACTTTACCAATAGCTGAAGCCCTGTTCGCCAAAGGGATAGGAGTTGGAACTGTATTAGCCTTTATGATGGCAGTGACCGCCCTGTCGCTTCCTTCTGTGATTATGCTGAGCAAAGTAGTAAAGCCCAGGCTTTTAGCCATATTTGTATCTATAGTTGCAGTGGGTATTATCATCATGGGTTACTTATTTAATGCTGTGATGGGGAAGGGAATTTATTTTTAAATGCAAGTATCTACAGGATTTTACTTAAAAATAATTTAGTGCGTTCATGCCGGGGGTTATTGAACAATTCTTCAGGCTTACCTTCCTCAACAATTACTCCGTCATCCAGGAAAATCAGTCTGTCACCAACTTCTTTGGCAAACCCCATTTCATGGGAAACAACAACCATAGTCATGCCCTCACTGGCCAGTTTTTTCATCACGGCCAGGACCTCGCCAATCATCTCCGGGTCAAGGGCTGAAGTCGGTTCGTCAAAAAGCATAACTTTTGGCTTCATAGCCAGGGCCCTGGCTATGGCAACCCTTTGCTGCTGGCCGCCTGAGAGCTTGGCCGGATAGGTGTTGGCTTTATCTTCAAGACCTACCTTTCTGAGTAGTTCTACCGCAATTTGATAGGCTTCTGACTTAGGGAGTTTACGGACTGTCATGGGTGCCAGCATTATGTTCTCCAGGGCGGTTTTGTGGGGGAAAAGGTTAAAGTGCTGAAAGACGATCCCTACTTCCTGACGTATTTTGTTAATATCGGCTTTCTGGCTGGTAATTGGCATGTTGTTGATAGTTATTTCCCCTGAACTGGCTTCCTCAAGTCTGTTAATACACCGCAGCAGGGTGCTTTTCCCGGAGCCGGAGGGACCGATCACAACAACGACTTCCTGGTTATTAATGTGTAGAGAAACCCCCTTTAAGGGCCTTAATTTAAGCCGGGCAAGGGGGTAACCCTTCAGTCCCGGTTTTTGTTTATTCTTGGGGGTTTTGCCATCAATAACCTTGGTAAAAGTTGACAAAACTTACTGAAAAGGCTAAAATATAGAAGGACATATCTCTTCATATTTCTTCGGTTTCTAATCCTTATGAGCTTGTAGTCTTCCCACTATTTTCTGAAATTTCAGGATACTCTTATTTTTATCATTCGTTAACGACAGGATTAGGGGAAAAATCTCCACCCTGGCGTTTTTGTTTTGTGCACATAACTTTGTCTCGCACGACATTGTTATTGTATTCACAGTCATTATCTGCAAATCTAAAACAGGGGAGGTTGAGGGTAGGGGATTTAGTTAAGTTAAAAATTTAGAGAAACACTGGTGAAGAAGAAACTTGGATTGAACAATTTTTTAGGGAGGTATGATTAATGCCAAGATTTAGAGACCCCAAACATACATGTAAGCCGTCAGATGCACCAAGGGTTTTTGAACCCAAAAGCGTAAACCGCTCCATGGATCCTGCCGTTCTTGAAATGATTGACAAAGCGAAAGAGCTTGGAATTATTACTGCTTTTGACAGGGCAGTTGCCCAACAGCCCCAGTGCCAATTCGGTTACAAGGGAACCTGCTGCCGGTTCTGCATGATGGGACCATGCCGTGTCACCGCCGATGTCGGACCTAAAAGCAAAGGTATTTGCGGTGCCGATGCCTGGACTATTGCTGCCCGGAGCACCGGAACAATGCTTCTGACCGGTAGTGCGGCCCACTGTGAACACGCCCGCCATATGGCTCACACCGTATTAGAGATGGCAGAAGGCAAGGCCCCGGATTATAAAATTACGGATGCCCGGAAACTGCATAAAGTAGCCAATAGGGTAGGTCTGGAAACTGAAAATAAATCTGATCTGGAAATTGCCAAAGAACTAGCCGAATTGGCTTTAAATGATTTTAGAATTCTCACCGGCATGGGCGAATGTTTATGGTGTACGACAACTTTGACCGAAGGCCGGAAAACTAAATTAGATGATTGCAATATTACCCCCAACGGGATTCAGTCAGCCCTGGCGGATCTCCTGGCTCAGGCTCATGTAGGACAGGACAATGACCCTGTTAATATTACCTTTAGTGCTCTCCGGGCCGCTATGGCTGATTACACAGGGATGCACATTGGCACGGATTTTTCCGACATCCTTTTCGGTACTCCCGAACCGATTGTTTCTGAAGCCAACCTGGGTGTAATTGATAAAGATAAAGTAAACATTATTTTACACGGTCATAACCCGCTGCTCAGTGAAATGATCGTCGCTGCTGCCCGTGCACTGGAGGGCGAAGCAAAAGAAGCCGGGGCTCAAGGCATCCAGTTGGCCGGTATCTGTTGTACCGGTAACGAAGTTTTGATGCGCCAGGGTGTCCCTGTGGCTACCTCCTTCAGTTCCCAGGAATTAGCCATTACCACGGGCGCTATTGATGCCATGGTTGTAGACGTACAGTGCATTATGCCTGGGTTAACTACAGCTGCCAAGTGTTTCCACACCAAAATCATTTCTACCCAGCCCATTGCCAAATTCCCCGGCACTATGCATGTTCCCTTTAATGTCACCACAGCCATGGAAGATGCCCAGGAAATTGTGCGGGTCGCCATCAGTTCTTACAAAGAACGGGATGCTGCCAGAGTATACATACCTGACTTAAAGAACAAGGTGGTCGCCGGATTTAGTCTGGAGGCACTGTATGAGATATTTGCCAATGTAAATCCTGATAACCCTGTGAAAGTTCTCACTGATGCTATTCTGGCCGGACAGGTCAAGGGTGTGGCTATGATGGCCGGGTGTAACAATTTAAAAGGCGTACAGGATGAGAATCATATCGGCATAGTCAAAGAGCTGCTGAAAAACGACGTTTTTGTTATCGCCACCGGATGTGCAGCCCAGTCTTTTGCCAAATTGGGGCTTTTAGACCCTGATAAGAGAGATGCCCTTTGCGGTGATGGATTAAAAGCCTTCCTGGCTCAGTTTGACGGCAAGTCCAAAGAAAACCTTCCCGCAGTATTACATATGGGTTCATGTGTGGACAATACCCGCTGCTCGGATTTATTAATGAATATGGCCAATGAATTAGGTGTTGATACTCCAAAAGTTCCCTGGGTAGCTTCTGCTCCGGAAGCAATGTCCGGTAAGGCTGTTGCTATCGGCTGCTGGTGTGTAACGCTCGGCATGCCGGTCCATGTTGGAGTATTACCGCCTGTTGAAGGCAGTGACCTCTTCTATAGTATTGCCACTCAGATTGCCAGTGACGTATATGGCGGATACTTCATCTTCGAAGTTGACCACAAAGTTGCTGCTGAAAAGATGCTTAGTGCGCTGGAGTACAGAACATGGAAGCTCGGTGTCCATCAGAAAACAGCAGAGAAGTTTGAAACAGGTCTCTGTCAGAACTATTAAAATAAGAGTAGACGAAGGGAGGACCAAGAATGTCAGATGAACTCAATTTTGAACAAATATTTGAAGGCGCAATAGAGCCCGGTAAAGAGCCGATCAAACTTTTCAGAAGAGCATATAAGGGTGCTATTACAGCAGTTAGTTATGCTGAAATTCTGTTAAGCCGGGCTATTCAAAAATATGGAAAAACCAAAGAAGTTGCTTATCCTGATACAGCTTACTTTGTGCCAATCCTTCTCTGTATGACAGGGGTAAAAGTTAAAACATTAGGTGAAATG
>JAVSMW010000016.1:0-105827 GCA_032027005.1 Thermincola sp.
TTTTTTGACTCTATTTTACCAGTCCATAAAGAAAAAAGCCACTATTATTTCACAGATCGCGCTGTGTCTGGGTTAGGCATGACTTTGACGTGGCCCTGGGTCGGGAAGAAGTAGTGAGTGAAGAGACCCCCATGCCGGATGCGCGGCACAATCTAAAAATCGCACCAGCCACGATCTGGCTGGTGCGTAACGAAACCGCTTACCGGCTTTAGACATGTTGGCGCTCTGATTACTTCTGCTTTTTATCTAATTTTATTTCAATTCCTTTAGCTGCTTTGCTAAACTATATGGGATTATTTGGTTTGGAAAGGTATCGGTATAAGCTTTTTCTCTGTGCATATATTCAACAATCTCTTTTGACCTGTAGTCTTTAAAAGTGGTGGCAACAGTCTCAAGAACATTTAATTCTTCCAATGAGAAGTCCGAAATACTAACTTCTTGATTTGGGCAAATTCGATAGCTGATATCGTCATAGATCATTTCTTCTAAAACTTTTACAGTCGGCAAATATATTATCTCATCATAAGCAATTGGCAAAGCCCCTAAAGGCATATGTTTATAAACCAAACCCGTCATTGATCTACCATGTCTTCCGTAGAAAATAGCATCGGCATACCATAGTAGTTTCATCAGTTTGACTTTATAGAGATTATCTACAAATTGCGAAAAGTAACCTATAACATTTGCTACCTTTTCAATATCCAACTTCTTATAACCGTTAAGGTCACTTTCTTCCTCAAAATTTACATAAAGGCTGTTTATCTCTTGTTTCTTTAAATAAAGCTTCCCTACTTCTTCGACCTTTTTAGCAATGTTCTTGCGGATCTTAGTATACTTATCGGGAATAAATCTTTCTTTATGCTTATCAATACATTCCAACGCAAACAGTGGATTTTCATATACCATACGCATTATATTATTGTAGGTTTCATCCTGGATTGTTTTGGTCTCATATCTTGTAACAGTCACCTCTCCCCACCCAAACATGGCCGAAAAGTCACTTTGTGTTAAACCATAATAGCTTCTGATATTTGCAATTTCTTTAGATGTCAGCAAACCCTTCTTTTGGCGATAAGCATCTCTTGCCCTTAATAAGTTCTCATCCAAAAAGCCCGCCGGGATAAATTCATTTTCTTCTTCATCGCTTAAAGGGCATAAATAATACACTTCTTCATAATCAACTATCTCATCTTTAACTAAAGATTGGGTTAATCTTTGCCTTTGCTCTAATGAATGAACTTTATTGCAAATTGGGCAATCCATCTCGATCGTACTAATTAAATATTCTTTAATCATATTGTTACACTCCCTTCATACCAGCATCAGGCGTAAGGTTGTTGGTTTGGCAAAGGGTATCTTGCGAAGTGAAAAGAAACGCAAAACACTTTGCAATTTTTCCTGTCTCTTATCTTCGCCTTTATGTATACCTCTCTATTATTAATAGTTTTACCGAAGGCAAAAAATGGTGGTAAACTGTTATTCTTATCATCAATAAAAGTCTCCATATACTCTGAAATATCTAAAGCCAAAAGTTGATTTACCACATCATTCTTATCAAAATCAAGGGCCAACAAAGTATTGGCTGTCGTATAGGGATCAGTTGGCAGCTCACTTTTTTTCTTTGGTAATATATCCAAATCTTTAGACACATCAAAGCTAGAGTCAGTTAATACTTCTTTAAGTTCCTTGAGAAATGCAATTACATCATTTTCGGGTGAAATTATCTTTAAGCTCACTCCTTCACCTCCTGCAATAACATTATATGCTATCAATTGATAGTATGTCAATTCAAGGACTTTATTTTGATAATTATATCATTAACAAAATTTCAAATAATAAACCTAAAAAAATAAAAAGCCGATCAAAGCAATTTCAATCCTAACCTCAAACCCAGTTTTGAACACAAACACCACCTCCACCATCGACCGCACTCCCTCTCTCCACTATGTATAATTATCCCAATTACTGCCTATCCTCTAAGAGAGGTGGTTTTTAATGATATTAATTAAAAATCTGTTGGAACGAACCAAGTTAATTATCTATATTTTAGTTATTATAATTGCCTTCTTGGTCTTTGCCCTGGCCTATCACGAGCCCCAGGTGAGTATTAAACCGGTCAGGGAAAGCCAACTTGATGAGACCCAAAAACTGCTTAGGGAAAATCAGGGGCTCCGGGAGAGATTGGCCCGGCTCGAACCTGTGACCCCGGTAAAAATAGTTACAGCCCATAAGCCATCTACCACGGCCTTTACTCTACCAGCTATTTCCGTAATGGCTGAAGGAACAATGATTCCTTTTACTACAGTTTACCATGACAACACCTGGGTAAGACCTGATTATGAGCCATATTGGCACAGCAACAACGGCCAATGGAGCAACCTCCCTGGCCGTATCCGTTCCTCATATCATCGTCTTTTCGTCACCCTGGGCACGAAGAGCCTGTGGAATGAGACAATCCACGAAAGCGGAATTGCCGAACTGGCTGATCAGATAAAGTTACCCCTGGATAAAAACCATCCCGGGGATACCATTGCAGTTGTGGCTCTGCAACACGAAATTTTCGATGTGGTGGTTTTGAATAACCAGGTCATTCTGATCGGTACACCGTCAAGAACCGGAGTTCAGGTCCTGGCCATCCAAAAACAGGATCTGGTCCAGAGTGTTTCCGGAGAGCTGGAGGCCCAGAACGACAGTCAGGAATACCTATTTCAGATGGTCACACCTGATGGGTACGAAATAGACTATAGCAGCGTAATTGTAAACTTTTAAAAAAGTGAACAGTAATCAGTGATCAGTTACTGTCAACAGTTTACTGTTTACTGTTTACTGTTTACTGTTTACTGTTTACTGTTTACTGTTTACTGTTTACTGTTTACTGTTTACTGCTGTTTACTCACCACTCCCCACTCTTCCACCGAAGATAATTATTCAAATCCTGGAGGGTCTCCACCCCATGCGGTGATAACTGTTTATTATGTTTTATTTTCGGAGCCAATTAGCAGAATATCCCCTGAACGACTGCTCACAGTTCTCCGATAATAGAACAAGTACAATTGGTTGGTTTTTCTTTTGCGCACAGAAAAGACGCGCTCCATTTGGTTCTCATGAAAGCGCGCCTGAACAAAACCAGCAGGCGGGTTATGACAACCCGTCTGCTGGTTTTGTTCCCTCAACTATGGCTACTGCGCCACCCATCAAATTAATGTACCGGGTCCGCGTAAGACCCGCCTGTTTGAAAAGTTCGGCTAATTCCCACTGTGGAGGAAAGGCCTTGGCTGAATCGTGCAGATAACCATAAGCCCCCTTATTTCCCGCCCAAAGCCTGCCCATGGCTGGTATAACTTTCTCAAAAAACAGCCAATAGCCCTGCTTGAATACCGGCACGGTAGGCTGGGCCATATCGAGAGAAACGACCTTACCACCGGGCTTGACTACCCTGGCCATCTCAGTCACCGCAGTTAAGATGTCGGGAACGTTACGAAGTCCCCAGCCGACTGTGGCACAGTCAAAGGTATTATCTGCAAAAGGTAATTCCATGGCATTACCCTGAATAAACTGAACGTTGTCTTGCAGGGGGAATTCTCTGATATTTTCCCTGGCTACAGCCAGCATATTCTCAGAAAAGTCCAACCCTACAACTTGCCCAGCGGTACCTGCGACCTTGGCTAACTCCATCGACAGCATTCCTGTCCCACAGCATACATCAAGGGCATAGCCCCCTTCTTTAATCCCGGAGCTGGCAACCGTCAGCTTTCTCCAGGCTTTATCACGGCCAATAGTCATCAGGGAATTCATCAGATCATATCGCCGGGCTATGGAATTGAATAAGTCTCGGACAAAGCGTTCTTTGTTTTCTTTACTGGGCAGATTAGCCAAGTCTATTTCCTCCAGTCAATTTCATCGAGCCACTGTTTGGCCAGGCGCACTGATTCAGCCACTGCCAATGGTGCCGGGCCACCGGCTACGTTGCGGGCTGCCACGCACTTTTCAATATTTATGGCATCATAGATATCGTTTTCAATCACCTCTGAGGCTTCTTTGTATTCTTCTAAATTCAGTTCCTCAAGGGATTTACCTTTCTGAATACAATCCAGAACAAGCCTGCCAACAATTTCATGGGCCTTCCTAAAAGGAATTCCCTTCTTGGCCAGGTAATCAGCCACTTCGGTCGCATTGGTGAAACCACCTCTGGCAGCCCTGGCCATCTTTTCCGGGCGCACCCTCATGGTCCGGACCATTGGCGTAAAGACCATTAAGCACCCTTTTACCGTATCAATTGCATCAAACAGGGCTTCCTTATCTTCCTGCATATCCTTATTATAGGCTAAAGGAAGCGATTTCATCACTGTCAGCAGGGCCATCAAATCTCCATAAACCCTGCCCGTTTTACCCCTGATCAGTTCAGCCACATCGGGATTCTTTTTCTGGGGCATAATACTGCTCCCGGTAGAATATGCGTCATCCAGCTCGGCGAACTGAAATTCCGCTGACGACCAGAGTATGATTTCTTCACAGAAACGACTCAGGTGCATCATAATAATCGCAGCCACGGCCGAAAATTCAATTGCAAAGTCCCGGTCACTGACACCGTCCAAACTGTTTTGGGTAATTCCGGCAAACCCGAGTTCAGCCGCTACAAAGGACCTGTCGAGGGGAAAAGTTGTCCCGGCCAGAGCCCCCGATCCCAGCGGCATTAAATCTGTTCTTCTGTAGCAGTCATGCAGCCGGTCAGCATCCCGTTGAAACATTTGAAAATAAGCCATCAGGTGGTGCCCCAGCGTAATGGGCTGAGCCCGCTGCAGATGTGTATATCCGGGCATGACAGTTTCTGTATGCAGTTCAGCAAGGTCGACCAGGGTCTTCAAAAGCTGGCCCAGCAGTTTTCCGGTTTCCTGAATTTCTATCTTGAGATGCATGCGTATATCCAAGGCCACCTGATCGTTCCTGCTGCGCGCCGTATGCAGCTTGCGGCCCACATCACCAACCCGCTCCGTCAGCAGTTTTTCAATATTCATATGAATATCTTCCGCTCCGACCTCAAACTCTACCAGCCCGGCTTCAATATCCTCCAAAATTCCCTGCAGCCCATTGATGATTATCTCTGCCTCGGCAGCCGAAATAATCCCCTGCCTGCCCAGCATCCCGGCATGCGCAATACTGCCCCTGATATCCTCACGATACAGTCTTTGGTCAAAAGAAATGGAGGAATGAAAGTCTTCTACTACTTTATCAGTCCCTTTGGTAAAACGTCCCCCCCATAACTTCATTAAAACTTCCTCCTTATCACATACCTGAGGGCTACCTGCTTTGCCAGAGACTTAACACCAATACCAGCCAGATAGCCTCAAGAATTATAAATATCATTCCCATTCGCTTAGTTCTGTTAATCTGGCTGGTTATTTCATTATCCAGCCATTTTTTAAATTCCGGATCTTTTTTGGCGTTATCCCAGTGGCTCTCCTTTATTCTCCGGTAAACGATCCGCTCAGGCCGGATATAATAAAGGCCGCCCAGCAACAGACCAAAAATACTTAATATTATTAAAGTCATCGCCACAACAGGATGCAGATTCACACCAATCTTCCTTTACCGGTTAATACTCACTACTTACTACCCACTACCCACTACCCACTACCTACTCCTGCAGCCCCGACTTCTCCTTCATAATTGCGCGAACTTTGAGGGGCAAGCCGAACAGGTTAATAAAACCTTCAGCGTCTTTTTGGTTATATACCTCATCCCGGCCAAAAGTCGAGAATTCTTCATTGTAAAGTGAATAGGGCGACTTAGCACCAGCAGGGGTACAGCTTCCCTTATAAAGCTTTAACCTGACAGTACCTGTAACAGTTTTTTGAGTAACATTTACAAAGGCATCCAGTGCTTCCCTGAGAGGATGATACCATACCCCATAGTAAACAAGTTCAGCATACCGCTGAGCTGCCAAATCTTTATAATGCAGGGTGTCCCTGTCAATGCACAGGAGTTCCAGTTCCCGGTGGGCAGTATATAATACAGTGCCGCCCGGTGTCTCATAGACTCCTCTTGACTTCATGCCCACCAGCCTGTTTTCTACCATATCAATGATACCCACGCCGTTAGCTCCGGCTATTTTATTAAGGGTCTGAATCATTGTGACCCCATCCATTGTTTCACCATTGAGCTTAACCGGGATACCCTGGGCAAATTCAATTTCCACATAGGTCGGCTGGTCGGGGGCCTGCTCTGGGGGCACGGTCAGGAGCAGCATGCTGCCCTTGGGCTCATTCCAGGGATCTTCCAGGTCCTCGCCTTCATGGCTTAAATGCCACAGGTTGCGGTCCATACTGTACGCATGTCCCTTTTTAACCGGGATGGGAATCCCTCTGGCTTCGGCATAGACAATGGCATCTTCCCTGGAGCGGATATCCCACTCCCGCCAAGGCGCGACAATCTTTAATTCAGGGGCCAGAGCCTTCACCGTAAGCTCAAACCTGACCTGGTCATTCCCTTTACCGGTAGCACCATGGGCTATGGCCTCAGCGCCTTCGGCCCGGGCAATTTCTACTAACCGCTTGGCAATCAGAGGCCTGGCAAAAGATGTGCCCAGCAGGTATTTGCCCTCATAAACAGCATGGGCTTTCAGGGTCGGCCAGATAAAGTCTTCCACAAACTCTTTTTTGACATCTTCGATATATATCTTACTGGCTCCAGTTTTAATCGCCTTCTCATTTAACGGTGCCAGTTCCTCCCCCTGGCCCACATCAGCTGCCATGGCAATAACTTCATAACCATAGTTTTCCTTCAGCCAGGGAATAATAATAGATGTATCCAATCCCCCGGAATAAGCGAGAACAATTTTTTTGGACATGTTGATTACTCCCTTCATTATTAGTCTGTGTTTTAATGGGTTACACTCTAGATATCAGGAACGAAGAATATGCGGGATTGGAGTTCCATTCAGCAATTGAAAGTATCTCGAAATCGTTTATCAATTCGGTTTTTATTTCCGGTTCATTTTGCAGGTCAAATGGAAGTTTTCTGCTGATTTTGTTTCTTAAGCTTTTTCGCGTAACACTGTCTGCCAAATTACATTCCAAAACATAAACATACTTATATTTTTTGCTTTTTTGGCAGCCCAATATGTAAATAAGGCTTCCATAAAATTTCCTGGCTATGCTCTGGTAATGCTCGTCACTAACCAATTTAGCAACAAAAGCACCAGGATTTACAACATTGATTACATCAGTATTTTTGTATTCCACAAAAACAATTTCCGTATCAGTTTCAGCAATAAAATCCACACTGTTTAATACAGCATGGATTTTGGAAGTATATTTTCCAGTAAGTTGATCGGTTGACCACACGGCTTTTGTAAAATCAAAATAATACTGTTTATTCTCATCTTGATACTTAAACCCAGCCATGTTTTAATCCCCCAAATTCTTGTCATAAACTTCATCTAGAAGTTTATCAAAAGCAGCAACGATTGGATTGTTTTTTAGTTCTTTAAAATAGCTGTTTTGCTCACATTTTATCTCGCCATTATCACTGAACAGAGAAAAGAAAACAACGTTATGCTTCTCGGTTCTTTTTACTTCAAAATATTTAGCAAAGATGTAATCATGTGTTGAGACAACAATTTGAACTCCATTCTTTTGCAGTTCAAGAAGCATTTCAACTATCACCGGAAAATGGATAGGGTTTATGTTTGCCTCAGGTTCGTCCCAAAACAATACTGAGCCTTTTTCCAATGTTCCGTTTTTTATCAATTGCCACAAAAGGGCAACCTTTCTTATGCCTTCAGCAACCAACTGAAACTCAATTTTCGCCTGATTCCCAGGCTTAAGATAAAATTTTTCATTTTCTACTGTTACTTTTCCGTCAGTAATTTTCTGTAAAATATTAAGATATTTTTTTCTGTCGATGGTATCCCGGCCCGAAGATATATCTATTTTGGCCGAAGTTACTATGTCCACATAAGTGTCATCAAAATCAACATTATTTTTATCAACTGCCGCCTCTAAGTTCCAAGCATTTGATAATATCTCCTTGGCCGGAATGAAGGTACTGGTTAACTCTTTGAGTTGCTTTTCCCATTTATCTTCACCGGAAATATCGGCCTCCCATTTTCTTGTCAGGTGAGAAAAAGAAGCTGAAATTGATGCCGAATCCGATGAAATTTTTATTTTTGTTTTAACATTACCAGTTCCCCTTCTGGCTAGACGCCCAATACTTAAGTCATCGGGCTTAAATACCTTTACTAACTTATGAGAAAAAGAAATCTCCGGCCTAGCCGCCTGGCAGGCACTGTACAGAACTTTCATAATATGGGTTTTACCTGTTCCGTTCTCTCCAATAAAAATATTAATCCCATCGCTTAATTCAATACTTAGCTGATTAAATACCGTAAAATTTTCCAGGCGAATTTTTTGCAGGGCCATAAAAAAAACCTCCAAAACACAAAATATATCAATACTATTTCATTAATTATTCCCTAAATCCTTCCTGATAAATCAATCTAACCAAAAGCCCTTCAATTTTACAAAATCCACGCTAATCAGCCACGCCCGCATAATCTACGGCTAGGTTTTCCCATTCACTCGTCTATCCCATCGTCAGTGCCAGCACTGCCTTTTGCGCATGCAGGCGGTTTTCGGCTTCATCAAAGACTACAGAATTCGGTCCATCAATTACTTCCGCAGCCACTTCCTCACCCCGGTGGGCGGGCAGGCAATGCAGGAATAAATAATCCGGTTTGGCCCCGCTGACTAATTGGGCGCTGACTTGATATGGCTGGAATATTTTCAGCCTCTCGGTATGTTCAGCTTCCTGACCCATGCTGGCCCAAACATCGGTATAAATTACATCAGCATCTTTAACCGCTAATACAGGGTCTTCTGTCAATTCAACTTTAGCACCGCTGGTGGCGGCATCAGCCTCAGCCAAAGCAACTATTTCAGGGGATGGCTCATACCCTTTGGGTGTAGCCACGGAAATATCCATGCCAACCTTAGCGCAGCCATTTAACAGGGAATGACACACGTTATTGCCATCACCTACATAAGCCAGCTTGAGCCCTTCCAGTTTACCTTTATGTTCAATAATCGTCTGAAAATCAGCAAGTATCTGACATGGATGATTAAGGTCAGTAAGCCCGTTGATCACGGGAATTTCAGCATATTTAGCCAATTCTTCAACATCGGAATGGGCAAAAGTCCTGATCATTATCCCATCTACATAGCGGGATAAAACCCGGGCTGTATCGGCAATAGTTTCGCCGCGTCCCAGCTGAAGATCCTGGCCGCTGAGGAATAAAGGATAACCACCTAACTGGTGCATTGCTACTTCAAAAGAAACTCTGGTCCTGGTGGATGATTTGGTAAAGATCATGGCCAGAGTTTTCCCTGCCAGGATAGGATGCGCAACCCCCTGTTTCTGCTTAGCCTTTAAGTCTGCAGCTGCCTTTAATATCTCCATTATTTCATCTTTGCTTAAGGAATATAAGGCCAACAGATCCTTGCCTTTTAGACTTCCCTGTGTATTAATCATTAACAAATACCTCCTGTACGATACTAGTTTACCTGAATTGGGGATTCTATACAAGAAAATTGTCTTTACAGGCGCGACATGACCTCATCAATAATGGCCACAGCAGTATCAACATGGTCTTTGGAAACAATGAGCGGGGGCAGAAATCTGAGCACATTGGAACCCACACAATTTATCAGAAGGCCGTTGGCCAGGCAGGCATCTACAATCTGTTTACCTTCCACAGTGATACCCAGGCCCACAATCAGCCCTTTGCCCCTGATATCTGTGATAAATTCATATTTGCTTTGCAGCTTATTCAACTGTTCAGCAAAATACCGGCCCTTTTCTGTGGTTTCAGCTAAGAAGGCCTGATCTGCCAAAATACTCACGGCAGCACAGCCCGCGGCAGCAGCCAAAGGGTTTCCGCCAAAGGTAGAGGCATGATCCCCGGGCTGAAAGCATTCGGCCACTTTCTCCTTGGCCATCAGTACTCCCATCGGAAATCCTCCGGCAACAGCTTTAGCCAGGGTCATAATATCGGGTTCCACGGCAAAGTGCTCATAGGCAAATAATTTCCCGGTCCTGGCCAATCCGCACTGCACCTCGTCAAAAATCAGAAGCAGATTTTTATCATTACACAATTGTTTTACCATTTGCATAAATTCATAATCGGCAACATTCACTCCACCCTCACCCTGAATCGGCTCCATCAAAATAGCACAGGTATGGGGAGAGACCGCAGCTTCTAAAGCTGCAAAATCATTAAAGGGCACATACTTAAACCCTTGTGGGAGAGGATCCAAATCCTTTTGGTATTTGGGCTGAGCCGTTGCTGTAATAGCGGCCAGGGTCCGCCCGTGAAAGGATTTGTCAAAAGTAATAATTTCGTATTTTTCAGGTCCTAAGTATTTGCGGGCGTATTTTCTGGCCAGCTTAATAGCCCCTTCATTGGCCTCAGCCCCGCTGTTACAGAAAAAAGCCTTATCCAGGGCTGAATTTTCAACAAGCATTTGGGCTAATTGGACCTGAGGCTCAATCCAGTACATATTGGAAACATGCATTAATTTTCCGGCCTGCTCCCGAATGGCTTCTACAACCTTGGGATGGCAGTGGCCCAAAGAGTTAACAGCCAGCCCTGACACAAAATCCAGGTACTGCTTCCCTTCAGCATCCCAGACATAAGCACCTTCCCCCCTGACCAAGGCCATCGGCAGCCTGCCATATGTATTCATCACATATTTCTGTCCCATTTCCATAATTTCTTGAGTATTCATCTTTATCCACCTCGTCTTTATTACTAAAATATCTATCTCACTACCATAGTCCCGATACCCTTATCAGTAAATACTTCCAACAAAATGCTATGCGGGATTCTGCCGTCTAAGATGTGGGTGGTTGCCACTCCTGCTTCGATAGCCTGCACACAGCACTCAACCTTGGGAATCATGCCTCCGCTGATTATGCCCCTGGTAATCAGGTCATTAACCTGATGGAGCTTAAGTTCGGAAATCAAGGTTTCTTTGCTGCCGTAATCCTCAAAAATGCCTTCCACATCAGTCAGGAGAATCAGTTTAGCGGCTCCCAGGGCGGCTGCTACTTCACCTGCCACATAATCCGCATTTATGTTATAGCTTTCACCGTCCGTACCAACGCCCACAGGCGCCACTACAGGTATGTATCCTTCACCGATAACAGTTTGAATAATCTCGGGATTAATCTTCCTGACGTCCCCTACAAAGCCAATATCCTGTGTTACTTCATGCCCAGAATCATCTATCGATTTACCCAGTTTTTTGACAGCCTGAATCAAATTTGCGTCTTTTCCGGAAAGTCCCACTGCCCTGCCCCCATGCCGGTTAATCAGGGCAACTATTTCTTTATTGATTTTACCGACCAAGACCATCTCTACAATTTCCATTGTAGCAGCATCAGTTACCCGGCTGCCGCCCACAAACTGGGAAGGGATCTGAAGTCTGGCCAGCATATCCGTAATTTCCGGTCCCCCGCCGTGCACAATCACCGGGTTGATCCCTATCAGTTTCATTAAAATAACATCGTTTATAACAGCCTGTTTTAACTCGTCATTGATCATAGCATGCCCGCCGTATTTGATGACTACCGTTTTCCCGTAGAATTTCTTGATATATGGCAGGGCCTCAATCAATATACCAGCCTTTTCCACTGCATCTTTCACCATAAACCACTCCTTCTAAAATATCCCCAAAATTTCTTTGCCTGACATGATGGCACTCCAGTGGAGCTGGTACGCCAGGGAAATTTCCGTATGGGCGGCAAAACCACAAAAGCGACAAGGATTGTGATCAATAGTACGGTTTTTCAGGTAGCAGCCCTGGTTAAAAGTCCCGTCAGGTTCCACATTGGCAATCATCCATGGTTCACAGACCCAGCTGTTGTCCCTGAGGGTTCTGAGGGCCAATACAGAGTCAGTTAAAGGATACCCCTTAAGCTTCAGCTCTATTAGCTGATCCAGGACCGCGGCCCGTTCCTCCCAGGTCAGCAGCAGGTCCTCACTCTCCTGATAAGGATAAAAAAACTGGATTGTAATTCCTTTGACAATTGAGGCCAGATACTTAATAAGGTCGGATATTTCCTGCCGGTTGAGCCTGTTGATTGTAATATTGGCAAAAATCTTGGGATGGCTGCTCCTTTTAATATTTTCAATTATCCTGTCGAAAGACTTGCCCCTCAGCCTGTCATGGGTTTCCCGCAGCCCATCTATACTAACCCAGATAATATCAGTGTCAAGTTCAAGGGGCAGGGTTCCGTTGGTCGTAACTCCAGTGCAATAAAAATATTTTCTGGCCTCCCGGACAACATCACTGATATTACGACTGCCGTCCTGCCATAAAAGTGGTTCGCCGCCCTCCAGAATAAGAATGCGTACACCATGGCGAAAAATCTCCGGCAATATATGACAAATCCGCTCCCACGTTAAGTCTGGTGTCGGCCTTTGCCAATAAGGACACTGCCGGCACTTCAGAGTGCACCTGTGAGTCAGCTTCATCCCGGCCAGAATTGGCCGCTTATCATTAAAGAATCTGGCCCCGGCATAATACCGGGCCAGGTATAATACCCGCGAAAGCTTCATCCTAACACCAGCTTTTATTATGATCGATAATCCGCATTGATTTTGACATAATCATAGGAGAAGTCACAGGTCCAGGCAGTCACATCTATGTCACCCATATGGAGGTCAATGGTGATAGTAACTTCTTTTGCCTGTAAAATCTCTTTGGCCCTCTCCTCACTGAAATTAAGGCCGCTCCCGGCTTCTGCCATTTTTTCGTCACCTATAAATATGTCTATTTTCCCTGGGTCTACGTCTACACCAGCATACCCGATAGCACAAATAATCCGGCCCCAGTTGGCATCCTCCCCAAAAATAGCAGTTTTCACCAGATTGGAATTAGCAACAGCCATAGCCACATTTTTGCCGCTTTCATAGGAATCGGCCCGCTGTACTTTAATCTCTACTAACTTGGTAGCTCCCTCTCCGTCCCGGGCAATCATTTTAGCCAGGGAAACACATAATTCCAGGAGAGCATTCCGAAAGATGTTAAAATTGGCATCTTCAGCTGCAATCAGATCGTTGCCGGCCAGACCATTAGCCAAAATAACCAGGGAATCATTGGTGCTGGTATCACCGTCAACAGTAACCATATTGAATGACCGGTCAGCAGCGTACTTCAGTGCTTTTGCCAACATTGCCGGCGAGATGCTGACATCACTTGTGAGGAAAGAAAGCATAGTAGCCATATGGGGATTAATCATACCTGAACCTTTGGCTATCCCGCCAATGGTGATGGATTTACCAGCCAGCTGAAATTGTACTGCGGCCTTTTTAGGTACTGTATCTGTAGTCATAATGGCCTCAGCCGCGTGATCTCCTCCATCAGCTGTCAACTCACCTATAGCCTGAGCTATACCTGGAATAAGCCGCTCCATAGGTATCTGCTGACCAATAACCCCCGTCGAAGCCACAATTACCCCTTCAGGTTTGATGTTCAGGCCCTTCGCTGTGACAGCAGCCATTTCCCGGGCAATGGCCATCCCATCGGCACCGGTACACGCATTGGCATAACCGCTGTTTACTACAACAGCCTGAGCAGCCCCGTCAGCCAGGTGTTCCATTGATAAAACAACAGGCGCGGCCTTTACTTTATTGGTAGTAAATACCCCGGCGGCCGATGCCGGAGCCTCCGAATAAATAACGGCAACATCTCTTTTATCATACTTAATCCGGGCCTTCACCCCACTGGCCTGAAAACCCTGCGCAGCAGTAACGCCCCCGTCAATGTGTTTGTAATTCATGATTCAGTCTCTCCTCTTCTTCTACGGAAATACCGGGGCAAAATCTATGCCTGTTTTTTCCGGCAGCCCGAACATAATGTTCATGTTCTGGACGGCCTGGCCTGAGGCCCCTTTGACCAGGTTATCGATGGCAGAAACCACCACAACCCTGCCGGTTCGGGCATCTACAGTGAGTCCTATATCACAGAAATTAGATCCATAAACCCATTTTGTCTGGGGATACTGCCCTTGGGGATGTATCCTCACAAAATAATCATCTTGATAGAATTCATTGTATAAGTTCAAAAGATCCCCGGTCGTGCCGGGCTCTTTGAGGCTTACGTAGATTGTGCTGAGGATGCCCCTGGTCATGGGAACCAGGTGCGGGGTGAAGGAAATGGTCAGCTTTTGCCCGGCCAGCTTCCCCAACTCCTGTTCAATCTCCGGAGTGTGGCGATGGGCTCCGATATTATAGGCCTTAAAATTTTCGTTGCACTCCGAATAATGAAAGGCCAGATTCAGTCCTCTGCCTGCACCGGAAGCGCCTGATTTAGAATCGGCTATAATCGTAGCCGGGTCGATGAGGCCGTTTTTTAACAAAGGAGCGAGGCCTAAAATAACACTGGTCGGGTAGCAGCCGGGGTTGCCGATAACATTGGTCCGGCTGATGCGGTCACGGTAAAGTTCCGGCAGTCCGTATACAGCCTCCACTGCTAACTGGGGAGTTTTATGCTGAACCCGGTACCACTCTTCATAAACGGCCACCTCATCAAAGCGGTAGTCTGCACCCAGGTCAATAACCTTTTTCCCTTTATTGGCCACAATTTCAACCACATCCATGGAGACCCCATGAGGCAAAGCAGTGTAAATCACATCACAGCGCTGGGCTAAATCTTCGGCATCCTGCGGCTCCAGGACCAGCTCCGAAAAATTTACAGCACTTGGAAAAACGCTGCCGAAGCTTTGCTCATTATACGTTTGCGAAGTAAGACCGACTATTTCAACACCGGGATGTCTGGCCAGCAGGCGCACCAATTCAACTCCTGTATACCCGGTAGCACCGATAACTCCTACTTTTATCATTTAATCATCTCCCTCATTCTTTCGGCTTTCAAGCTGATAATTTATAATTATACATCATAAATGTATAAAAATGCAATATTCCATCTGGCTAGATTTAACATTAAAAATGAAAATAAGGGCATCCTGGCAGTTCAGGATCTGGGAGAGGAAGTAAGTCTAAAATATTGGAAAAACTAGGTACCCCGTTCTTTCCGACTAAATAAAGAAAAGGGTACCGAGTTGGGATTAGTGATATGTTTAGTATTGCGGCAAGGCATAACGCGGTCATTGCTGCAAATAGCGGCTCACAGGGAACAACCTTTCGGGTCTAAATTAATTTACCCCATCTCAGTCAACTGTTGGACAGGTACAGTCATCCTGCCATTTTCCAAATCTCCTGAGGATATCGTTGCCTTCTGCTGCCTGGGCTCCAGACTGTCAATCCACACCGGACTGCCATTATAAAATACTTCAAAGGTTTTAGGTGAATTAAAGATTTCCGTTGCACGCTCGTAGTTCACGATTTCATCTCCTTTATTACGCACATTGGGATAAAGTGAAACTTACTTCAGATGGAGTTTTGACTCTATCTGAAGTTTAGTTGAACTTATCCAGGGGCTTAGCGCCACTTATCTCCCGCTCACAGAAGCAGGAGTCTTAGTGTCGGTTAGCCATCGGATAAAGCTATTTTTCCCTGGTATTCAGCTGTTATTCACCCTTCCCCGAATTTTCCATAAACTTAATCTTGATATCGACAATCTCTCCACTCAGGCTGTTCATCAATACCTAGTTATTCGTCGGATTTCCGAGTATTCCTTGCAAAAATACAAAAAAATACGGATGCTTAACGCATCCGCTTATTTTCCTCTCTCATCTTCCGGACAGCCCGCATAAACAGGTTATAGAGTTCCATCCGATTGTTAATTTCTTTCAGGCTTTGTTGTTTAGCCATCTCTTTACACCTCCCGCCGAAATTTAACAGGACCCATTAATTTGGATAAGCTGCTTAGCAGCTCTGATTATTAACAGTATAACCTGATTCGGCAGTCCATAAACCGTTCTAACCTCCTAGAACATTAATCTTCTGCCCACATTTGCGGCATTTTTTGTCGATCACACCCACATTTGCAGCCTGGTAATTCCGCCGGCTGATGAGAAGCTCACTGCACCTAGGGCAGTAGGTATTGCTGGCATCAAACCCGGCGACATTGCCCAGATACACATAGCTGAGCTTTTTTAAGGCAATTTCTCTGGCTCGTTCCATTGTCACCAACGGTGTGGGGGGCTGATTCATCTTGTAATTGGGAAAATACCGGGAGAAATGCAGGGGAATTTCTCTGTCAATACCTGCTAACCAGTCTGTCAATGCCCTAATTTCTTCCTCAGAATCGTTTAATCCGGGGACCAGCAAGGTCGTAATTTCCACATGACACTGCCGGCTTGCCGTTTCCACAGTTTTTAGCACAGGGTGCAGTTCACCTGCACATGTTTCATTGTAGTAACGGTCACTAAAGCCTTTTACATCTATGTTCATCGCATCTATATAAGGCAGTAGTTCTGTTAACGGATCAGGGTTAACAAAACCGTTGGTGACCATCACATTTTGTAACCCTGCCTGTCTGGCACTCTTGGCCGTTGCAAGAACGTATTCATACCACATAAAGGGTTCGGAATAGGTGTAGGCTATACCTACCGAGGGACGCCCGCCGTATTCGGATGAGGCCGCCTCTACAAGCTTTTGGGGTGGCAGATCAACAGTTTCCGGATCTTGTTGGGCTATAGTCCAGTTTTGACAAAACCCGCACCGCATATTACACCCAAAAGTGCCCACAGAAAAAATCTGCGAGCCGGGATAGAAGTGATATAAAGGTTTCTTTTCAATAGGATCAACACCGTAGGCTGAGCATTTGCCGTAATTGATGGCATATAACGTGCCCCCACTGTTTTGCCTGACACGGCAAAAACCTTTTTTCCCGTCGGCAATCAGACATCCCTGGGGACATAACAGGCATTGTACTTTGTCCTCCCTGGCTTTTTCCCAAAACATTGCCTGATTCACATTATCCCTCCTGATCAGTGATACCGCACTACTTCAAAGCGTTCTAACTGAACAGGCTCACCTGGTGCTATCCCGGCCTTCTGCCGGGCGATGGCAACCTGTTCCTCAACTGTATCGACACCCTCCAAATTGGGCAAAAGCAGGCCTGACCTGCGACCGGAACGCACAATTACCCCATACCGCTTAACATCTAGCTGATTAATGCTTTCTATAGGTTCAGGCTCTTTCAATACATCTACCGAATATTCCAATTCTGCCAATTCACCCGGTTCGACAGGTTCAAACCTCGGGTCAGCTGTCCCGGCACTAATGGCATTGTTTACTATCTCGGCACTTATATTAGGGGTAGTAGGCAGGATGGTCCCTATACAGCCCCGTAATTGACCGTGTTTTTTAAGGGAGACGAACACCCCCGCTTTTTCCCTAAAAACCGGCTCAGCATCCACATCAGGCGAAATCTTCCGTCCTTCCCTGACATATGTTTCAAGGGCTTGCCTGGCCAGGGCGGGCAAAACCGCTTCACCTGCTCTCCTGTTTTCAATCTTTTCCCTGCGCTCCTGGAGGAGTTTGTCCAGCAGGCTTGCCCCGGTTTCCTGACCCGGCTCAAGTGCGGCTACCATATACCCGACCCCAAAGGGGCCTTCATAAGACAGGACCTCAGTATCTACATGGTGCCCATCTAATGATCCCAGCATCATGATAATAGATCTCAGCCCGCACTCTCCCGCCTCATCGGCCATCTTCCGGTCAATGTTAATGATCCCCCGAAAATCATTAACTTTAATCAATTCTACGATTTTTTGGTCAAAGAGCTTACCCTGAGGTGAATAACCGGCTGGTGCCTCAGGTATCAGCCGGTGGGACATGTCACTGCTGGCAACAATTGCGACCTTTTTGTCAGATGCCTCCACAGCTTTTTTGAGGGCAAAGCCAAAAGTATACAATTCTTCAAAGGGCAAGAGACTCATCGAAATCGAAACCATCGGCAAATCTACCCCGGCCTTGTCAAAAAAATGCATAGGCACCAAGACCCCATGGTCCAGTTTTGTTGTTACCCCAAACTGGTCTGCCAATACATCATCTATTTCCACTGTAACAATTCCATAGCTTCCTGCGTAATCAACTATCAACTTGGCCAGTTCCAAGTCATTATTATATTCAAATTCCAGCTCACTGTTAAACATTCTAAGATCCCCAGCCAGCAGCTCACTGCCGTTTATGGCAATACCGTCCCGAAAAACCGAGCCGTGCGGGGAAATCATGACAATAACTTCTGCCCCACTATTGGCAGCGCGAACTGCCAGTTTCTCCATCGCGTTATAGGTCATACTTACTTTCGCCGCTTCAGCCCGGCCTACCTCTGGCAGTACAATGGGCGGATGTGGCGCCACACCACAAAAAACAACTTGACCCACGAAAATCCCTCCTCGTACTTTATTTTAGCCTCACAAAATGTATTTATGTGATATTTCTGTTATAACCCTCAAAGTGCCTGCATATTTTTATATAAATTGAAACTTACTTTAGGTGGAGTTTTATACTCCATCTAAAGTTTAGTTGAACTTATCCAGGGACTTAGCGCCACTTATCTCCCGCTTACAGAAGCGGGAGATAAGTGGCGGTTAGCCATCGGAGAAAATCATTTGGGTGAGGAGGATTATGTTGCGTTTTGTTTACATAAGTTCGTATCGCATCAAAAAAATGCATATTTTCATAATTTTAATCGGCTTTTTACTCACGCTCACCGGACTTAATTCTGTTTCTGCGGTTCTTGAAAGTAAACCCGCAACTACATGGGAGGTAGCAAACCAGATAATTGTCATTGACCCCGGACATGGAGGCATTGACCCAGGTGCCGTAGGACATAATGGGCTGAAGGAAAAGGATCTGGTTTTGCAAGTGTCAAAACGATTAAATCAGCTCTTTAGCCAGGCCGGGGCAAGAGTGCTGTTGACCCGAGACTCCGACATGGAACATAGCACTCCAGGCTCCGGAAGTCTCTTGAAACGCAAAAGAGAAGATCTCGCCAAGCGGGTGGAACTGGCTAACAAAAACAGGGCCAGCATATATCTGAGTATCCATGTAAATGCTTTTCCGTCTGCCCGATGGAGTGGTGCGCAAACATTCTATCAAAAAGGGCAAAATGACAGTAAAAGACTGGCAGAAGCAATTCAATCAGAGTTAATCAGAGTTTTAGGCAATACCAACCGCGTTGCCAAAGCTGAAGACTTTTTCACCACCAGAAACACTAAGATGGCTGCCGTCGTCGTAGAAATTGGATTTATCTCAAATCCCAATGAAGCCAAACTCCTCTCTGATCCCGACTATCAAAGGAAATTGGCCCTGGCAATTTATTCCGGAGTCACAAAATACTATAAAAACTACTAGAAAGGCGCGCCTCTTTCAGTTCCCACAGCGCGCGCCTTTCGGTACTACACACCTTGGCCTTTTCCATAGCGGAGCTGCTGCCGCGATAGCGGCTTACAGATCCGGCATGCCCCTTGCGGGTACAAATGTGGAAAAGATATACTTATCCTGTAGTATAACAAAAATGGATGTCTCTTAATAGACATCCATTTTTAATGCGCTTCATTTAATCTACGATTTCTTTTCCTTGGCAGCATCTGCCGGAGCTGCCGGAGCTGGTGGTGTAACCGCAAACCAGTGGCAGGTGTTGCAATAAGTGCCTGTAACATTAGGCCCAGGCTGATTCTTATCATGGCAGGCGAAGCAGTTCGGCATGCCTTTTTCAAGAGCCATTTTCGGGTGAGTAGACATCCATTGGCCGTCGTGATTCTGTGGCCGCTTGCTGTGACAACCGTAACAGTAACTATTTGCTCTCGCAAAATCAGAAATGATGTCTCCAGTTGAAGGAGTGGCAAACTTCTGGCTCTCTTTGTCATAGTGACATTTTGCACAATTGTTGACATCCTGTCGGCCCAATTTACCGTGAACAGAACTCCAGGCCGGATCCTCATGAGAGGGCAGGCTCTTCCTCTCCGGATAGTAATGGCAGGCAGCACACTCGGTAGTCACTTTGCGCTGTTCATGGCAGGTGATGCAAACAAACATGTTGGGCCTGCGGAAAACTCCAGGGGCAGCTTTTTTAGCCGTCTCCGGAGTCCATTGGCTATAGTCACTGTACTGCGCCCTGGTAGTCACCTTGCGTTCAGCAATATTACCATGGGTGACAAACCTGTGGCATGCTAAGCAGGGTATCTTGGCTGTTTCGTGCTTTTCGTGAGGAGCAATCAGATCAGGCAAAAGAGTCGCATCCCTGTTCTCCATGGCGTGACAGCTCCTGCAGACGTCATCGGCAACAGAGTTTTTCCCAGCAATCGGCTTTGCAAAAGCTCCGCTGTCATGGGCTGCCTTGTTTTGGTCAGGCTTATAGCCTTTATGGCAAGTTAAGCACGGAACCTGGGCGTGTACTGAGGTCTGCCATGTAGCTATCTCCGGCCACATTTCGTGACAAGATGAACAATCATTGTCAGCAATAGCTTTGCCACCTTTTGCCCCGGCCGGTGCCGAAGCCTGCTCTGCTGTCACAGCCGGCTGACTATTTGTGGCAGTGGAAGTATTCTCGGAAGTAGTTGTCGCAGGCATATCACCGCACCCCGCAACGAACAGTGCTATTATAAGGATAATTGTAGCAAAAGCAACTACTGACCAACAAGAGCGGTTATGTATTTTTTTTGCTTTTTCCATTTCAATTTTTCGCCTCCTTTCTCGTAAATTTTCAAAAGCTCTAATCTAAAATATTCTATTCAAATACTTATATTCCTCTTTTTGGCAGCACCATTGTTTGTTATTTTAAAATTTGGGAAAATTTGTACTGATGATCCCGATCTTCGAGCCTCAAACTAGAAAAACGCCATCTGACTAGGCGTACTTTGCGCCGCAACCAGAGGCGTAATGGAATTGCGGCGCGGGCAACGACGTCAGATGGCGTTTTTCTGTACCTGCATAACAAAAGGGAAGGTTTTTTGGACCTTCCCTCTGGACTAACGTTTTGAATATTGTGGTGCGCGACGGGCTGATTTGAGACCATATTTCTTTCTTTCTTTCATTCTGGGGTCCCGTGTTAAAAACCCGGCTTTTTTTAATGCACCGCGAAGGTTAGGATCAGCCTTGATGAGCGCACGGGCGATGCCGAGACGCATTGCTCCTGCCTGACCGGTTGTTCCGCCGCCTTCAACTCTGGCCAGAACATCATATTGGCTGAGTGTAGCTGTCAACTGAAGAGGTTGTTTAACAATCATCTCCAGAGTTCTTTTTCCAAAATATTCGTTCAAGGGCCTGCTGTTAACAACAACTTTGCCTTCACCGGGGACTACCCTTACACGTGCGATTGCGTTTTTCCTACGTCCTGTTCCCTGAAATTGAACCTGTGCCATGCTTATTCCTCCTTCCCGTTACATTAACCTACGAAATTCCATACTTCTGGCTGTTGAGCAGTATGGGGATGATCTGGTCCACTATAAACCTTAAGTTTATGCAATTGGGCACGCCCCAGACGATTATGTGGCAGCATGCCTTTTACAGCTTTCTCTATGGCTAATTCCGGCTTCTCTTTCAGCAACCGGTCATATGTCATAGTCTTCAGACCGCCGGGGTAACCGGAATGGCGGGCGTACTGTTTTTGTTCAAGCTTCTTGCCGGTAAGTACAACTTTCTCTGCATTAATCACTATTACAAAATCCCCTGTGTCAACATGGGGTGTAAAAATCGGCTTATGCTTTCCCCTTAACAGCCTGGCCACTTCTGTAGCCAAACGACCAAGAGGTTTGCCTTCAGCGTCAACTATATACCATTTCTTAATAATTTCACTGGGCTTGGCCATATAAGTAGACATTTCAATACCTCCTTGATACAACAATTCCGTCATTCGTAACTTGTTCCTCGCATCGCTGTCAGCTACCACTAACAGTCGAACAAATAATCCGGGGCTGTGGATTATTAGTGTATAGAGTCACGCATATATTTTATTACAATTAACCGGTGTATGTCAAGTTAATTATAGCCACTCGTTTCTCTTATAGAACATTACCCCCGCAATTATCGCAGCCGGTATCAAGGTAACTACTATGGTAAACCAAAATGCAAAGAGATGCTGTGCTAGAGGAATACCCTCCACATTCATTGAAAAATAACCCTGAATTAGAGTCATCGGCAGAATAATAACCGAAATTACTGTGAAAATCCGCATTAAGTTGTTAATTCTATATGAAGTATTTGCCTCGAGTGTTCCCAAAAACGCATCAACAACTTCTTTGAAGTTCTCTAACAAATCCCAAATTTTCTCAATCTGGTCTGTTATATCATCAAAATATACCTCCAATTTCTCAGGCAGAAATCTGTTGATAGCCATTTCCAGAGTCTTCATAACAGGCCGCAGAGGTTTTAGGATCCTGCGGAATCCGATAATTTCCAGCTTGAGGCGTGAAATTTCCTCCAGCATCATTCGCGAACGACTTTTGAATATATTTCGTTCCAACTGTCCTAAGTTCGTGGCAATCTTGTCGAGCATGGGGAAACAGTAATTAAAGAGCCTTCTGATAATTTCATACAGCAGGATTCCTGAACCGTTGTTCATGAACCGTTTGCGTACTTCTTCCTGTTCACTGCATGCTTTGAAAAAACTCACCAGCGGTTTGAGCTCTCCTTCATGAAGAGTGATTAGATAATCTTTCCCCAGAAAAATATCTACTTCTTCAGAAGACAACCGTTGGTCATTTTTGTGATAACGTGGAAAATGAAGCACCAAAAACATATAATCATCATATTCATCAACCTTGGAGCGCTGAATTTCTGAAAGACAGTCTTCCAGCGCCAGCGGGTGGAAATTAAACTCATTACTAAGATATTTTGTTTCTTCGTGAGTCGGACTTATGATATCCACCCATGTCAAAGTTCCAAATGTTATTTTATTTATTCTCATTCATGTCAATCCCCTTTACAGGTCGACTTACCATTCACGATACAGTTTTTTAAGCACAAGAAAATTGACTTCGCTAGTTCCAGTCATGGAAGCCAATTTCACGTGTGTTTTTTCATTATCACGTTATAATTCTACACCTTTCCTATTAATAATTCAAGAAATTTGTACTACGGACCAGGAACTAAATGTATTACCGATGAAAACTATGCAAATCAACAATATTGGTCCTTATGAGGGATATTTAGGATTATTCAGTTAGTTCCAGTACTATTATGACCACTTTTGATTCATCTAAACCTTCCACAGTTATATCTATTACTTTAAAAGCGATGAAATATGAATTTGTACTAATTGAGAGAAGATGAATCCCTCTAATAGAACCGCCCGGTTAAAGCATAATCTCAGAGGAATTTGCCAAAAAATGCAGAAAATGTTTAGGGGACTTTTGAAAGGAGGCTCAGCAATGTCATATTTAACATGGGATGACAGCTACAGCATTAGTCAGAAAATCGTCGATGACCAGCACAAGACTCTGTTCAATCTAATCAACAGACTGCATGACGCCATGATTTTGGGTAAAAGCAAACAGATAATGGGTACAGTTCTACAAGAGCTTTTGGATTATACTGTTTCGCACTTTTCTACCGAAGAAAAGTTTATGATCAGGTATAGTTATCAGTGGTACGTTCCGCACAAATCCGAACACCGAAAATTTATAGACCAGGTGACTAGCTTCCAAAAAGGCTATAATGAAGGAAAACTGATTCTCTCCCTAGACATTATGGGCTTCCTCAAGGATTGGCTGGTCAATCATATTCTCAAAACTGACAAAAAGCTTGGTGAGTTCTTGCAGGACAAACCCGGCATTTAGTAAAATAAGACCACCGGAGTCACTTCAGTGGTCTTTTCCGATACCGGTTACCCCTAGCCAGCTGTCCTTAGTTGGCCAGGTGCCCTTTTATTGATAATCGCATAAATATCTCTTCCACTCATCACTCATCACTCCCCACTCATCACTCCCCACTCATCACTCATCACTCCCCACTCATCACTCATCACTCCCCACTCATCACTCATCACTCCCCACTCATCACTCATCACTCATCACTATACTTCACCTGCATTAAACACAGGCCTTGGGGAGGCACGGTGGGCCCGGCTTCTGTCCTGCATCCTGATTCTACAAACCCCTTCACCATCTCAGGACTCAGTTTGCCTTTGCCCACATAAACCAGGGTCCCGGTGATAATTCTGACCATGTTATATAAAAAGCCATTGGCTTCGGCAGTTATAAATATGTGCGGGTCTCTATAATCAATTTCCAAGCTGCGAACATGCCTGACAGAAGTTTTAGCCTTAGAGCCGGCAGCCCTAAAAGCGGTAAAATCATGCTCCCCCACTATATATCCGGCTGCCTGCCGCATTTTATCAATATCAAGTTTTTGCGGAACATGCCAGCTGTATAACCGCTCGAAAGCAGAAGGTGTCCGCGAGTTATAAATGTGGTATGTGTACACTTTGCTTTTCGCCGAAAACTGGGCATGAAACGACGAATCTATGTCATCTGCCCTGGTTACTGCAATATCCGGCGGCAGCAAGCTGTTCATGGCCAAGGTTAAACGATCAGCCGGGATCTTGCAGTCAGTTCGGAAATTAATAACCTGACCTCTGGCATGGACTCCGGCGTCTGTACGCCCTGCCCCAATCAGAGTTACAGGGTGCTTCACAATCATGACCAGGGTCTCCTCTAATATCTGCTGAATAGTGGGCAGATTGTCGGTCTGACGCTGAAAACCGTGGTAGGCTGTACCGTCATATTCAACTGTCACTTTGATATTGCGCACTGTGCCACCACCTCATTTCCAATTGCCTACCTTTAAAAGACGCATCCTGTAGCCATTCATCGCCGTTTCGGCCAGTTTATCCATCAGTTTATAATTTGCCACAGCACCCACTACCGCACCTATCACCGGCATCAGCTGCATCATCTTGGCTAAATCGATATAATCACGGTATTCCTGTTGGAAGCTGCGCCAGTCAAAAGACTCCATGCTTGATGGAATTTGGGCCAACTTTTGATCCCAGTCTAAGATGTCCTTATATATTACAAGACGCTTCTGCTGGCTGGAAAATGCCAGTTCGAAAAGCTTTAAAATATACAGCCGCTCCCTGAACTCCCGCACATCAAAACCATAGATAGCTGCGGTATCAAATAAGAACTTAATCTTTAAACTTAACAAGATAGGAAAATCGGCTAATCCCAGCAATAACCCCCCGGCACCCGTACCGGCTCCGCTCATGGCGGCTGTCTTCTTGTAGAAACCGGTCTTCTCCAAAACCAGTTTTTCGCGAACCTCCAAAGAATCATTCCGATAATGAAATGGCCGCCTGGTAATATATTCGGAACCGGTTAAAACCGCTTTCACCATATTCTTTATAGCTGCCGTTATTGCACTATGGACCTTCTCTGGAATCACGTCATTTACCTTATTTTGCAGTCTTTTGGTGAGCTTATTTGTCAAAGAAGGCATTTTATTCATTTTTTTCTGCCATATTATAAGTTCGAGTAATATCTTTTCTTCATAGTTTTCCATGCAAATTCCTCAAATCAAACAAATACCATCCCCAAAAATTTAAACTCATTTTGCACCGGCCATTCCACCTGAACCCCCAGTTTTCTGGCCAGAGTGGTTACATCAATCCCATACCCATCGGCCCCTGGACGTACTTTCAGGGGATACTTGCAGGGCTCATCATTGGGAGTGCACTCTTCACACAGATGACATCCGCCGATTGTCAGGGCAAAAGCCAGGTGACTCAGTTTTTCAAAAGCAATTTTTTCGCACCGGCCGACTATTTCCATTAACTCATTTTGTGGTTTCCACTGTTTGATTTCTGCCATATTTTCTTCATTTGCCGGGACGGCCAGAATCACCATCGCACCGCCCTGATACTGGGAGATTGCTTTTCGAATAAAATCCAGGTCAGGCAGATTGGGCGGACAAAATTTCCGGCGCCCATAAAAAGGACAAGGCGGAACCATACATTTCAGGCGCACCCTTTCTTCCACCTCGACATCAGAAACATCAAAGGGTACAAAACTAACTCTATGATCACCTTTAAATTCATCCTGCAGTAATTCAACTAACTTTGTGCCTGCCATAAATAAGCCTCCTTAGAAATCTTTAATAAAAACAAAACATACCACAGAGATCACAGAGGCAAAATAGCCTCATATCAATGGTAACTCATTCTGATAAATACATCAACTTGTACATAAACATTAATATTTGGTCAAAAAGACCTTTGTGTCTCTGTGCACGCTGTGGTATATTTTTATTATTTAAGCATCGAACAAATTCGGAAGCTCTTCATGCTCAACCGAAGTAATGCTTAACTATAAAAGCTACTGTGACCGAAAAGACAATAACTAAAGCGATGTAATCATTCCTGGACAGTCGCAATTCATGCAAACTGGTACGGCGCATGCCGACCACATAGCCCCTGGATTCCATGGCTACAGAAAGTTCTTCAGCTTTACGGAAGGCATTAATAAACAAAGGCACCAGGATAGCTGTCATAAATTTAACCCGGCGCATCGGCTGCCAGGAATCAAAGTCAGCCCCCCGGGAAGCCTGGGCTTTCATTATCTTATCAGTCTCTTCCCAAAAGGTAGGTAAAAATCGCAGGGCAATATTTATCATCATAGCAAGCTCTCCAACAGGAAATCTGAGTCTCCTTAAAGGGCTCATGAGCCTCTCTAAACCATCAGTCATGCGCACCGGCGAGGTTGTTAACGTTATTAGTGAGGATAATGCTATAAGATAAAGAAACCGTGTTCCCACAGTAAATCCTTTCAGTAAACCCTCACGGGTCGCGGTCAAAAAACCCAGGTCCAGCAATGCTTGGCCGGGTGTAAAAAACATATGGATTAATACCGTAAAAGCTATCAGATACAGTCCTGGTCTAATTACACCAAGAGTGTTACGGATAACTCCTGCCCATAAAAATAATAAGAAAAGTATGATTCCAAACACCAGGTATTCAAGAGGTTTTTCCAGCAAAAAAACCAGGCCGATCATCGCGGTCATCATCAGCATTTTTGAGCGTGGATCGAGTCGATGAATCAGCGATTTGCCAGGCACATATTGGCCAAGTACGATGCCTTCCATGATTTTACCTCTTCAGTCTTAAAATTTGATCTGCTAATTCCTGCACTGAGACCGGCACTTCAGGGAAAGGCCAGCTCTTGGCTTTTAAACCATGCGCAACTCTTACTGCCAGCGGGACTTCTACTCCCAATTCCAAAAGCAGCGGTTCACCGAGAACCTCCCTGACCGGTCCGTCCAAAGCTACCCGGCCCTTGTCTATAACCAGCAATCGCCCCGCCAGGTCGGCAATCTCCGCGGCCTCATGTGTAACCCAAACCACAGTAATGCCGTATTCCCGGTTTAGTCTCGTGATAGTCTTTAACAACATTGCCTTGCCGTCATAATCAAGACCTGCGGTGGGTTCATCCAGAGCGATTACTTTGGGCTGTACAGCCAGAACCCCGGCCAGGGCTACCCGCCTTTTTTCACCCCCACTCAGTTCAAGGGGTGAGCGGTCTTTATACCTGTCGTAATCGAGCCCCACGGCTGCCATGGCACCTAATACTCTTACTTCAACTTCCGCTCCTGTTAAGCCGTAGTTTTCCGGTCCATAGGCAATTTCTTCAAAGACACTGCTGCCAAAGAGTTGGTGCTCCGGGTACTGGAATACCAGACCTACCTCCTGTCTGGCCTGCCTTAAGGCTGTTTTGGACGAGTGAATATTAACATCACTGACAATGACCTCTCCATTATCAGGTTTAAGCAGTCCGTTGAGGTGCTGCAATAACGTGGACTTCCCTGACCCTGTCGGCCCCATTACCGCAATCCATTCACCATCCTGAATGCTCAGATTAATATTCGTGATGCCAGGGTGGCTGAAGGGGGTTCTTTTTGAATATGTAAAACTAACATCTTTTAGTTGGATTGGCATAATGCATTCACCAGCTCTTCAGCCGATTTTATTCCATGGGGCAGAACAAGTCCCCCGGTCTTTAACTTGTTAACCAGTTGAACAATAGGTGGAGCTTTAAGCCTTGCCGCTGCAAGATACTTATCTTCAGCAAAAAATTTTGCAGGTGTACCAGAAAAAACGACCTCCCCATCGGCTATAGCAACTAACCGTGTTCCCCACAGAGCTTCAGTCATATCATGGGTTACATAAACAACAGTCATGTTCATCTCCCGGTTCAATTTCATGACAGCTTCCAAAACCTCATCCCGGCCTTTTGCATCAAGCATGGATGTCGGTTCATCGAGAACTATACACCTGGGCTGCATGGCCAACACCCCGGCAATGGCCACCTTCTGTTTCTGCCCACCGGATAAGCGGTGAGGCGGGTATTCTTTGTAAGCGGATATACCCAAAGCCTCTAAAGCATCGTCAACCCTCTTCCTGATCTCAGCCCTGGGCAGGCAGAGGTTTTCCACCCCAAAGGCTACATCTTCCTCGACTACTGAGGCAAACAACTGCGTCTCAGGATTTTGAAAGACCATGCCCACTCTACGGCGAATTTCCGCGATGTTCAGCTCTTCTGAAGTGTCCAGCCCATCAACCAAAACCCGTCCCTCGCCTGGTAATAGCAGCCCATTAAGGTGCCTGATTAAAGTGGATTTGCCACACCCATTGGGTCCAACTATGACAACAAATTCCCCTTTAGCAATATTCAAATTTATGTTTTTCAGAACAGGTCTGTTTTGCTGTTCCCCATCATAGGAGAAATCCAGATCTTTAATTTCTATTAGATATTCCATCGCAACTCCGCCAGTCAGTCCTCTGCGTCTCAAAGCTCTCTGTGTCGTCTTTAGGGTCGTTAAAAGATGACGCAGAGTACTCAGAGGCGTAGAGAAACAAATTCATTCTTTTATAAAACTATGTAAGAAGTATGAAATTTTGCGCAGAGAAAAATAGAAGCCAGGAGTCGTTTACATCCGCTTCATCAGTAAACCATCCTGACCTCGTATCTTGCGAGCTGCTTACACCAGTTCCAGTAAAACCATCTCTGCGGCATCGCCGCGGCGATTGCCTACTTTTATTGTGCGGGTGTATCCTCCCTGCCTGTCAGCATATTTGGCTGCCAACACATCAAACAGCTTTTTCACAACATCCTCATCATATATGAATGCCGCAGCCTGTCTCCTGGCATGGAGGTCTCCGCGTTTACCAAGCGAAATCATTTTTTCCGCCAACCTACTCACTGATTTTGCTCTGGCTGCTGTAGTCTGAACCCGTTCCTCGCGCAGCAAGGAAGTGACCATGTTGCGCAGGAGAGCATTTCTGTGATCGGTGCGAAAGCCTAGTTTAGGAAATGCCATTTTGTTTCCCCCCTTCTAATCCTAATCTTCTGATTCCTTCAGGGAAAGCCCAAGTTCGTGCAATTTTTGAATAACTTCTTCAAGAGACTTTTTGCCAAGGTTACGCACCTTAATCATATCTTCTTCTGTCCGCTGGGTCAGTTCCTCGACGGTGTTGATCCCTGCCCTTTTAAGACAGTTGTAAGAACGTACGGAAAGGTCAAGTTCTTCAATAGTCATTTCCAGAATCTTGTCCTTTTCTTCCTCTTCTTTTTCAACCATGATTTCAACATCATTAACGGTTTCAGTTAAACCGATAAACTGTCTTAAATACTCGCTGAGTATCTTAGCCGAAAGACTTGTAGCTTCATCAGGCCTGATGCTGCCATTGGTCCACACCTCTAAAGTCAGTTTATCATAGTCTGTGATCTGTCCGACCCTGGTATCCTCTATTGTGTAATTAACCCTGCGGACCGGGCTGAAGGCAGAATCTACAGGTATAATGCCTATGACATGGTCGTCTTTCTTATTCTTGTCTGCATTGGAATAACCCCGCCATTTGGCAACTGTTATCTCCATATACAAGCGTCCGTCAGATAAGGTAGCAATTTTCAGATCAGGATTCAGGATTTCTATATCTGCATCGGCAATAATATCGGCAGCTTTGACCTCCTGAGCACCTTCAGCCTCAATCCTCAGAACCCGTTCCTCATCGGTATACATTTTTATACACAGGCTTTTAAGATTAAGGATAATATCTGTTACATCTTCCACTACGCCGGGAATTGTTGAGAATTCATGCAACACCCCGTCAATTTTAACAGAAGTCACTGCGGCACCTGGTAAAGATGAGAGCAAAATTCTACGCAAAGAATTACCAAGAGTTATCCCATAACCTCTTTCTAAAGGCTCAACTACGAACTTTCCGTAAGTGTTATCCTCACTAAGTTCAACACATTCAATTTTGGGTTTTTCGATTTCCAACATAAGAGAACCTCCTTCGCGAGAACTCTAACACCAGACTAATTACTTACCTGGAGTATAATTCAACAATAAGATGCTCCGCAATCGGGACATCAATTTCCTCTCGTGAAGGAATTGCTACCACCTTTCCGGCGAATTGGTCAGCATTTGACTCCAGCCATGCAGCAGGGGTCTTTCTGGCTGCCTGTTCCGCTAACTCTTTGATTCGAATATTATCACGGCTCTTTTCGGCTACTTCAACAACATCGCCAACCTTGGTCAGGTATGAGGGGATGTTTACCTTCTTGCCATTAACAGAAAAGTGCCCGTGACGAACCAGTTGTCTGGCCTCAACCCGTGATCCGCCAAAACCAAGCCGGTAAACCACATTGTCAAGCCGTCTTTCCAATAAGCGCAGGAGATTTTCACCGGTGACCCCTTTTTGGTTTTCAGCTTTTTCAAAATAGTTGCGGAATTGGGTTTCCAAAATACCGTAAATCCGGCGGGCTTTTTGCTTTTCGCGCAGCTGAATACCATACTCGGATTGCTTTTTGCGGCCCTGACCATGCTGCCCCGGAGCATAACCCCTGCGGTCAATGGCACATTTTCCGGTATAGCACCTGTCACCTTTAAGGTATAATTTGGCACCTTCTCTCCGGCATAATCTACAAACAGGTCCTGTATATCTTGCCATCCTTTATAAACACCTCCTATACCCTTCTTCTCTTTGGCGGCCGACAGCCATTGTGTGGAATAGGAGTAACGTCTTTAATCACGTTTACTTCTAAACCGGCGGCCTGAATTGCTCTGATTGCAGCCTCACGGCCTGCGCCTGGGCCCTTTACAAATACTTCAATTTCTTTCATTCCGTGGTCCATAGCCTCTTTGGCAGCTGCCTCAGCAGCCATCTGCGCAGCAAACGGAGTGCTCTTTCTGGAACCCTTGAAACCAAGTGTCCCTGCACTGGACCAGGATATGCAGTTTCCGGTTCTGTCAGCTATGGTCACAATGGTGTTGTTAAAAGTTGATCTGATGTGGGCAACACCATGCTCTACATTTTTGCGTTCTTTCCGTTTTGTTCTGACTCTGCGTGCCATCCTTATCCTCCCTTACTATTTCTTACGTCGTACACCAACAGTCCTCTTCGGACCTTTTCGGGTTCTGGCATTGGTCTTGGTCCGCTGGCCACGGCAGGGTAAGCCCCGGCGGTGACGGATACCACGGTAACAGCCAATTTCCATCAAACGCTTGATGGCCAAGGAAATATCTCTTCTTAAATCACCCTCAACTTTAAGGTTTTTGTCGATGTATTCCCTAAGCTTTGCAACCTCTTCCTCAGTTAAGTCCCTGACCCTTGTGTCCGGGTTGATACCCGTACCAGCAAGGATTCGCTGGGAAGTGGCACGACCAATTCCGAAAATATAAGTCAGGGAAATTTCGACACGTTTCTCGCGGGGTAAATCAACCCCTGCAATTCTCGCCATTCAGGTGCACCTCCATCTTCGAAGATTAATATTTTATCACGTTTCAGTTTTTGTAATCGGTCTTAACCCTGTTTTTGCTTATGTTTGGGGTTTTCACAGATCACCATTATTTTACCTTTTCTTTTGATGATTTTGCATTTCTCACATATGGTTTTAACCGACGGTCTAACTTTCATTTTTTGTCCCCCTTTTCCGGCAAACCCTATTTATATCTATAAACTATACGGCCCCGTGTCAGGTCGTAGGGTGATAACTCGATTGTAACCTTATCGCCCGGTAAAATCCGAATAAAATTCATCCTGATCTTCCCCGAAACATGTGCCAGGACTTTGTGACCATTTTCCAACTCTACACGGAACATTGCGTTTGGCAGTGGTTCCACCACAGTCCCTTCCACTTCAATAACATCTTGTTTTGACACTAGGCAATACCCTCCCTTTTGTTCGATTACAAGTCTCTATGGCTCAATCCCAAGGTTTTTGTGGCCTCCGCCACCTCTTCTTCGGTAACTTTTTCACCTCTATTTAGCTTATCCGCAATAGATTCAGCCACTTCCGGAAAAAAAGCTAGGTGTTTCATGTTCTTTTTCTTGGGATTAGTTAGTTTCTTTTTTTCGCCATCCATTACCCGAACAAAGGCTTTATCAAGCACGTCGTAAACCAAATAATATTTTCCTTCGTCTCGACCTGCCGCGGATCTGACAAGCTGGCCAACCTTTATGTCTATCATTTATGCAGTGCCTCCCATCCCAATTTGCAACATAGCCTAGATTTTGGTCAGTATCTCGGGCCTTTTATCAGTAATTGCAATGGAATGTTCAAAATGAGCAGACAATTTACTATCCTTCGTGACCACCGTCCAACTGTCACCCAAAGTCTTAACTTCGAAAGTGCCTTGATTAACCATGGGCTCAATAGCCAGTGTCATACCGGGCCGGAGTCTCACCCCGCGTCCCGGTCGGCCAAAGTTAGGAACCTGGGGTTCTTCGTGCATCTGGGTGCCAATTCCATGCCCCACATAATCTCTCACCACCGAGTAGCCTTGCCCTTCCACAAAGGCCTGGATACCGTGTGAAATATCAGAGAGCCTATTGCCGGCAAGTGCTTGTTCAATCCCATGATAAAGAGCTTCCTCTGTAACACGGATAAGTTCCAACGCTTCTGAACTGACATCTCCAATTGGAAGAGTTACCGCACTGTCGCCAAAATATCCATTTATTTCCGCTCCAATGTCAATACTAATAATATCCCCATTTTCCAATTTCCTTAAACCGGGAATGCCATGAACTACCTGTTCATTGATCGAAGCACAAATTGTCGCCGGGAATCCATTATAACCTTTAAACGCAGGCCTGGCATTTTTAGCCAGAATGAAATCTTCAGCTATTTTATCCAATTCCTGGGTAGTCATACCTGGGGCAATTGCTTTTTCAACTTCCCTGTGAGCTTGCCCAACTATGCTGCCTGCATCCTTCATATAAGCAATTTCCCTGTCTGACTTGCACACGATCACAGCAATCCGCTCCTATTATTTCATAAACCCTTGATAATGCCTCATTAACAGGTGGGATTCAATTTGCTTCATAGTTTCCAAAGCTACACCCACTACAATGAGCAGGGATGTTCCACCAAAGTAAACGTTTTGAATATTAGTGGTAGCCAAAACGAAAGTTGGCAGAACTGCAATCAATGCCAGGAACACTGCTCCGGACAAAGTTACCCTGGTCAGGATCTTGTCGAGAAACTCAGCTGTCGGCTTTCCTGGTCTGAGACCGGGAATAAAGCCGCCATGCTTTTTCATATTGTCAGCCACATCCATTGGATTGAAGGTAATAGCTGTATAGAAATAAGTAAAGAATATGATAAACAATGCATATAAAATAGTCTGCGTCGGCCCGCCCCATCTAAAGGTATTAACAATCCAGTCAGCTACCGGGCTGCCCTGAAAGAAATTTGCTATTGTTGTAGGGAACAGCAAAATCGATGAGGCAAAAATAACTGGAATAACACCGGCCTGATTCACTTTTAAAGGAATATGGGTGCTCTGACCTCCATAGACCCGCCTTCCGACAACTCTCTTGGCGTACTGCACAGGTATTCTTCTTTGTCCTTCATTAACGGCAACAACCGCTGCTATAACAAGTGCAGCGATGATGACGAGGAAAATTACACTTAAGAAGTTGATAGTCCCTGCTCTTAATGCATCATAAATATTGTATAACCCACCTGGAATTGATGAAACAATACCTGCGAAGATGATTAGGGAAATACCGTTGCCGATACCCTTCTCAGTTATCTGTTCCCCTAACCACATCAGGAATGCTGTTCCTGCAGTAAGTGTAATGGCAATCATCAGATATCCGCCTACACCTGTGTTGCCCAGTGCTCCAGTTGCCTTTAGGGTGAAAGCCATTCCCAGTGATTGGATAAAGCCCAGCACAACTGTACCATATCTGGTATACTGGGTTATCTTCTTCCTGCCCTCTTCACCTTCTTTAGACAGCTGTTCCAGTTTGGGAACAACTACAGTCAATAACTGCATGATAATCGAGGCATTAATATAAGGAGTAATACTCATTGCAAAAATGGAAAATCTTTTAAAAGCACCACCTGATATAACGTCAAAGAAACCCAGGATATTGCCTCCACCTTTGATCAAAGCCTCCATGGCATCTGCATTAATTCCTGGTACAGGAATGTGAGCGCCTATCCGAAAAACAAAAAACATCAACAAAGTAAATAATATTCTTTTTCTCAAGTCCCCAGCCTTAAAGGAGCTTCTAAAGGCACCTAACACTTAGATCACCTCGGCTTTTCCGCCGGCTGCAGTAATCTTTTCAGCGGCAGATTTACTAAAGGCTCTCACTTGAACGGTAAGTGATTTTTCAAGATTACCTTTGCCCAGTATCTTTACACCGTCCTTGATGCTGCCAATGATTCCAGCCTCTTTCAGAGCCTGGGCGTCAACAGTCGCACCAGTTTCGAACTTGTTGAGCGCTGCCACGTTTACTTCTGCTATCTCCTTAGCCCACTTATTATGGAATCCTCTTTTAGGAATTCTGCGGATTAAAGTTGTTTGACCGCCTTCAAAGCCTACTTTTCCACCACTGCCGGAACGGGCCTTTTGTCCCTTGTGACCGCGGCCGGCTGTTTTGCCAAGCCCGGACCCTAAACCCCTACCTTTACGTGTAGGTTTTGGCCTAGCCCCTGCAGCTGGTTTTAAATTGTGTAGCTCCATCAGTACACCTCCTACTGCACTTCTTCTACTTTAACAAGATGTTCAACTTTACGAATCATTCCGCGAATTTGCGGAGTATCATTCAGTTCGTAAGAACTGTTAAGCTTTCTTAACCCAAGGGTCTTGACCGTGGCCCGCTGGGTCTCCGAACCCCCTATAACGCTTTTTACCAATGTAACCTTAAGCTTCGCCATTCCTTAATAACCCCCTAACCTAAGAGCTCTTCTACGGTTTTGCCACGAAGTTTTGCTACCTCATCAGCCCGTTTGAGCCCCTTTAAGGCATCCATGGTTGCATTAACCATGTTGTGGGCATTGTTTGAACCGAGTGATTTTGTAAGAATGTCTTTAACTCCTGCCAGTTCCAGAATGGCCCTTACGGGGCCGCCGGCAATAACACCGGTACCGGGTGCGGCAGGTTTGAGTAAAACTTTTCCTGCACCGAAATGGCCAACTACTTCATGGGGAATTGTTGTTCCTACCAGCGGTACCTCAAGAAGACTTTTCTTGGCATCTTCGATTCCCTTACGGATAGATTCGGGAACCTCGCTGGCTTTTCCCAAGCCAGCTCCAACGTGGCCATTGTTGTCACCGACAACTACCAGGGCACTAAAGCTGAACCTGCGGCCACCCTTAACAACTTTGGCAACCCGATTTATGCTGACTACTTTTTCAGTTGTTTCAAGTTTGTTTGCGTCAATCCGCGCCATTTATTTCCCTCCTTACTTCAAGAGTTAAAAATCAAGACCTGCTTCCCGGGCTGCATCGGCAAAAGCCTTAACCCGCCCGTGATAGATTCGCCCGCCTCTATCGAACACTACCTGTTTAATTCCTTTACCAGCAGCAACTTCAGCAATTGCTTTACCAACTGTTTTGGCAGCTTCTATGTTGCCCCCGGATTCTGACCCTAAAGAAGATGCAGCCGCTAGGGTAATACCTTTGGTATCATCGATGATCTGAGCATAAATATTGTTTAAGCTTCTATATACCGACAACCTTGGACGTTCCGGAGTTCCGGTGATTCTGCTGCGAACGCGCAGATGTCTCTTTTTGTTATCAGCTTTTCTGTTAATCTGCTTGAACAAAGGGTTTCACTCCTTTCCGCAAACCTGCTATGGTTAAAAATCGATTACTTCTTCTTGCCTCCAGCTTTACCGACCTTACGGCGGATACGCTCTGTTTCATACTTGATACCTTTGCCCTTATATGGCTCAGGTTCTCTTACTTTTCTGATATTAGCAGCCAATGCACCAACTGCCTCTTTATCAGCTCCCTTGACAATTACCTTAGTGGCAGCGGGAACTTCAATTTCAATGCCCGGTTTCGGTTCAATCTCTACCGGATGTGAATACCCTACGGTGAGGACAAGTTTATTGCCTTGTTTGGCAGCCCTGTAACCTACACCGACCAGGTCTAGTGATTTTTTAAAGCCTTTGGTAACACCTTCGACCATGTTGCTGACTAGCGTTCTGGTCAGACCATGGAGAGATTTGTGGAATTTCTCCTCACTAGGCCTCTTGACCAGGATTTGGTTATTTTCTAATTCTATGATCATATCTTTGTGCAATTCCCGGGTGAGTTCACCATTGGGCCCTTTAACAGTAACTTCATTGCCGTTAAATTTAACATCAACACCCTGGGGTACATCTATCGGCATTCTTCCTATCCTGGACATGATTACACCTCCTATATGCAGCGTTTCAGTAGTCAATCAATATTTAAACCCTACCAAATGTAGCAGATTACTTCTCCGCCAAGCCCCTGTTTGCGGGCATCTTTGTCTGTCATAATCCCTTTGGAAGTAGAGATTACGGCAGTGCCCAAGCCACCAAGGACACGGGGAACTTGATCTTTTTTAGCATATACGCGCAGCCCGGGCTTACTTATCCGCTTTAACCCGGAGATAACTTTTTCCTTATTGCTCCCATATTTCAAGTAAATTCTAATAATCCCCTGCTTGCCGTCATCAATGAATTCGCAATCTTTGATATAACCTTCAGTTTTGAAGATGTCAGCAATTGCTTTTTTCACTTTGGATGCCGGGATTTCTACTTTTTCATGGTTTACCATGTTCGCATTCCGAACCCTGGTTAAGAGGTCCGCAACGGGATCTGTCATCACCATAATGAAAATACCCCCTTTCTGTGATTACCAACTTGCTTTCTTTACGCCAGGAATTTCTCCTTTATATGCACGTTCACGGAAACAAATCCGACACAATCCAAACTTCCTCATATAGGCATGAGGCCTGCCGCAAATTTTACATCTATTGTAGCCGCGCACTGAGAACTTAGGGTCACGGTTCATCTTAATCATCATTGACTTCTTTGCCACTAATATCCCCCCTTCTTGGTTTTTACGGCTAATCTCTAAATGGCATTCCTAACTGCGCAAGCAGCTCTTTTGCTTCCTCATCGGTCTTCGCGCTGGTTACAAAAACTATATCCATACCACGGATTTTATCGATGCGGTCATACTCGATTTCAGGGAACATCAATTGCTCTTTGACCCCAAGGGTATAGTTTCCTCTACCGTCAAAAGCTTTTCCGGAAACACCACGGAAGTCACGGACCCTTGGCAAGGCAATGTTAAACAATTTATCAGCAAATTCATACATCCGCTCGCCTCTTAGAGTCACCTTACAGCCAATAGGCATTCCCTCACGCAGTTTAAATCCGGCAATGGATTTTCTGGCTCTGGTGACTACCGGACGTTGCCCGGCAATGATAGCCAGATCACCTACAGCGGCATCAATGGCCTTAGCATTTTGGATAGCTTCACCAAGTCCCATATTTATTACGATTTTTTCCATTTCAGGTACTTGCATAATATTTTTATAGCTGAACTTTTCCTTCAGCTTGCCGATTACTTCATTCACGTACTTTTCCTTCAGACGTGCCATGATTAACCTCCTTTCCACTTCTACTTATCAAAGGCTTCTCCGCACTTGTTACAAACTCTGACCTTTTTACCGCTCGAAAGTATTTCTTTATTAATTCTTCTGGCCGCACTGCACTTAGAGCAGAAGATCATAACATTTGAACTGGCAATAGGAGCTTCTTTTTCAATAATGCCGCCTTGCGGCATTTTCTGTGTCGGGCGTGAGTGCCTCTTCACGACGTTAACCCCTTCGACCACTACCCTATTGTCTTTGGGAATCACTTCGAGGACTTTACCTTTTTTGCCGGCACTCTTTCCGGCAACAACTATCACAGTATCGCCTTTTTTGACATGTATCTTAGCAGCTGCATTAGACTTAGCCTTAGCATTTGCCAACGTAGTCCACCTCCTAACTTCTACAGCATTGTTGAGGTATTACCAATATTACAGAACTTCAGGGGCCAGGGAGACTATTTTCATAAATTCCTTATCCCTTAATTCCCTGGCTACCGGTCCAAAAATCCGGGTCCCCTTTGGGTTTTTCTGGTCGTTAATGATAACAGCAGCATTTTCGTCGAACTTGATATATGAGCCGTCAGGTCTTTTTATTTCCTTTGCAGTTCTGACGACAACAGCCTTAACCACGTCGCCTTTCTTTACCACGCCCCCAGGTGTGGCCTCTTTCACGGCGGCCATAATTATATCACCAACCCTGGCGTACCTGCGGTATGATCCGCCCATTACCCTGATGCAGAGAAGCTCTCTGGCACCGGTATTATCTGCAACTTTAAGCCTGGTTTCAGCTTGAATCATCTAATAACCCCCCTTTCGGTTAGTCACGGGTATGACAAATTTCCTTAGATTTGCTGTTCTCTTTCAAGAATCTCGACCACTCGCCAACGCTTATCTTTGCTTAAAGGCCGAGTCTCCATTACACGTACCTTATCGCCTACACGACATTGATTCTGTTCGTCGTGAGCCTTAAACTGCTTGGTTTTTTTTATAATTTTCCCATATAAAGGATGGCGCACCAGGCGTTCAATTGCAACAACAACGGTCTTATCCATTTTATCACTGACCACTTTGCCAATCTCCAATTTGCGCATATTCCTATCATCCACTTCATTAGCCCCCTTCCATTACAAATCGTTTATACCACTTATCCCTGTTGGGCTTTCAGTTCTCTCTCCCTTAAAACGGTCTTTACACGGGCAATGGATTTTTTAACATCTCTGATAGTCATCGGGTTTTCCAGCTGCCCGGTAGCTAACTGAAAGCGAAGCTTGAAGAGCTCATCCTTAAGGTCCGTGACCTTCCTGGTCAGCTCATCATTTGATAATTCATGAACATCTTTAGCTTTCACTAGCTTCACCACCTACATCTTCTCTTTTTACAAACTTGCATCTGATGGGCAGTTTGTGCATTGCTAGCCTCATGGCCTCACGGGCAATTTCCTCAGTAACCCCGGCCAATTCAAACATAATCCTGCCGGGTTTAACAACAGCTACCCAGTATTCAGGTGTACCTTTACCACTACCCATACGAGTTTCAGCCGGCTTTGCTGTAATCGGTTTGTCAGGGAATATCTTAATCCAAACTTTACCGCCCCTCTTGATATACCTGGTCATGGCAATCCGGGCAGCCTCTATTTGCCTGTTAGTAATCCATGCGGGCTCTAAGGCCTGTAAACCATACTCACCAAATGTAATCGTAGTACCCTTGGACTTTCCGGCCATTGTACCCCTATGCTGTTTACGATGTTTCACTCTCTTCGGTACTAGCATCGATTATTCTCCTCCTTCCTGAGCAACTGTCACTTTCTTTGCCTCCGGAAGAATCTCTCCTTTATAAATCCAGACCTTCACACCGATCTTTCCGTAGGTTGTATCTGCTTCGGCAAATCCATAGTCAATGTCTGCTCTCAGTGTATGAAGAGGTACTTTTCCTTCATTGTACCATTCGGTTCTGGCTATTTCGGCACCAGCCAGACGACCGCTGCAGGAAATCTTGATACCCTGAGCACCCATTCTCATAGTACGGGAAACAGACTGCTTCATGGCCCGGCGGAATGATACCCTTTTTACCAACTGGGCCGCAACATTCTCAGCAACCAGTTGGGCATCAAGCTCCGCAACCTTTACTTCGATAATATTTATGTTGACGTTTTTACCCGTCATCTTTTCAACTTGTTTACGCAGTGCTTCAACTTCAGACCCGCCGCGGCCGATAACAATACCAGGCTTGGCAGTATGGATTGTTACTTTAACCCTGTTGGCAGCCCGCTCGATTTCAATACGGGAAATACCGGCTGCAAATAATTTCTTCTTAATGTATTTCCTTAGTTTTATATCTTCGATCAGCAAAGTGGCAAAATCTTTTTCAGCATACCACTTGGCATCCCAATCCCTGATAATTCCAATCCGCAAACCTTTCGGATGTACTTTCTGACCCACTCATTATCCCTCCTTCTTCTTACGAGTTGCTTTTTTTCTCAGCTGCCGGTTTTTCCGCCGTAGCAGCTGCTTCCTTTTCGCGAACAACCACTGTAATGTGACTGGTTCTGCGTTTTATCAGGTCGGCCCTGCCCATCGCTCTGGGATTATATCTCTTCAAACTGGGTCCTTGGTCAACATACGCTTCTGCTATAAACAGATCGTCTTTATTTAATTCAAGGTTGTGTTCGGCATTAGCTGCAGCAGACTTAACGACCTTTCCTACTGCATCAGATGCCCTTTTCGGTGTAAATTTTAATATCGCCAAAGCCTCCCCGACTCTTTTCCCCCTAATCAAATCCACTACCTGCCTGACCTTACGAGGGGAAATACGGATATATTTGGCTACCGCACGCGCTTCTGACAATTCAAAAACCCCCTCTCGTTACTTCAGGGAAGAGGATCTCTCAGTATGAGAACCATGTCCCCTAAAAAATCTTGTTGGTGCAAATTCACCTAATTTGTGTCCAACCATATCTTCGGTAACATATACAGGTACATGTTTGCGTCCGTCGTGAACGGCAATTGTGTGCCCGATCATCTGCGGGAAAATGGTTGACCTTCTGGACCAGGTCTTAATAACCTTTTTCTCATTCTTTTCATTCATATCTTCAATCTTTTGCAAAAGCCTATCTTCTACATAAGGGCCTTTCTTTAAAGATCTTGGCATCGTTCAAAAGCCTCCTTTCCAGGTAGTTCCGCTTAAAGCTTTATCAGAAACTTACTTGGTCCTTCTCTTGATAATCATCTTATCAGTGGTCTTATTCTTACGTGTTCTAGCACCCAAAGCCGGCTTACCCCAAGGTGTAACAGGATTTCTACCGACAGGTGAGCGCCCTTCCCCACCACCGTGTGGGTGGTCTACAGGGTTCATAACAACACCACGCACAGTCGGGCGTTTGCCCAGCCAGCGGCTGCGGCCCGCCTTACCGATAGTGATGTTTTCATGCTCCAAATTACCTACTTGCCCAATAGTAGCCTTGCAGTTAATATGCACTAAGCGAACTTCACTGGACGGCATCCGGATATTTGCGTAATCTCCTTCTTTTGCCATCAACTGCGCCGAGGCACCTGCAGAACGACAAAGCTGAGCACCCTTTAATGGTTTAAGTTCTATAGCATGAATCACAGTACCAACCGGAATATTTCTTAACGGCAGCGCGTTACCTGGTTTGATATCGGCTTTAGGGCCTGATTCAATGGTATCGCCCACCTTAATTCCATTGGGAGCAAGTATATACCTTTTTTCACCGTCAGCATAATTAAGTAATGCAATCCGGGCACTCCTGTTAGGGTCATACTCAATAGTAGCCACCTTTGCCGGAATACCATCCTTATTACGTTTGAAGTCAATTATTCTGTAAAGCCGCTTATGTCCGCCGCCACGATGCCTGACAGTAATCCTGCCTTTATTGTTGCGCCCGGCTTTACTCTTTAAAGGTTCAGTCAGAGACTTTTCCGGGGTGTCGGTTGTAATTTCCTTAAAATCTGATACCGTCACAAACCGTTTACCTGGTGACGTTGGCTTAAACTTTTTAACAGCCATTTAAATTCCCTCCTTTACTACAGAAGTTTATTACATACCTTCGAGAATTTCGATTCTATCGCCATCTTTGAGAGTGACAATAGCCTTTTTCCTGTTAGCGGTCCTGCCCAGATATTTGCCCATCCGCTTTGTTTTACCTTTTACGTTCATTGTATTAACATTGGTAACCGTTACTTTGAACAGTTCCTGAATTGCATGTTTAATTTCAATTTTGTTCGCCTTAGGGTCAACGTAGAAGCTGTATTTGTTTTCTGCAGTCAGCCCCATGCTGCGCTCAGAAACGATTGGCCTTTTTACAATGTCCTGCGGGGTACGCATTATGCCAGCACCTCCTCAACCTTGGATACGGCATCTCTGGTAATGATCAGTTTTTCATGGGCCAGCACGTCATAAACATTCAGTGTGTCAGCATGAGTAGGGGTTACCCCCGGGATATTCCGGGCTGATCTTACTACAGCAGTGTCAGCTTCTGCGGTTACCACAAGAGCCTTTTTGGTGACTTTCAGGCTGTTCAGAACATCTGCAAATTCTTTTGTTTTCGGCTCAGCCATTGCTAGCTGGTCAAGAACAATAATGTTGCCCTTCTGTACTTTGGAAGACAAAGCTGATCTTAAAGCCAGTCTCCTAACTTTCTTAGGTATTGAATAGCTATAGGAACGCGGTTTGGGCGCAAAAATGATTCCACCTGATCTCCAAAGCGGTGAGCGGCTGGAGCCTGCCCTGGCCCTGCCTGTACCTTTTTGCTTGAATGGTTTACGCCCTCCTCCGCTGACCTCAGCGCGGGTTTTGGCGGATTGGGTGCCCAAACGTTTGTTGGCGAGTTGGTTTACGACAGCATCATGCATAACCGATTCGTTCACAGCTACACCAAAAACTTCATCTTTCAGCTCAATCTCGCCTACCTGTTCACCTTTGATATTATATAAAGCAACTTTTGGCATGTGATATCCTCCTTTCCTGCCCGATCATCTATTTCGCTTTAACGCTGGATTTTACCATCAGTAAACTGCCCTTAGGTCCCGGAACGGCACCTTTTACAATGAGCAGGTTTCTCTCAGTATCTACTTTTACTATCTCTAGGTTTTGCACAGTTACCCTGACACCGCCTAAACGGCCGGGACGTTTTGTGCCTTTGAAAACCCTGGCCGGACCTTTTGCCCCGCCGCTTCCTACCCGGCGATGACTTTTGGAGCCATGGCCCATAGGCCCTCTCTGGAAGTTATGCCTTTTGATACTGCCGGCAAAGCCTTTACCTTTGGAAGTTCCCACCACGTCAACATTGTCGCCCTGTTCAAATACATCAACTTTTACTTCCTGCCCAACTTGGAATTCGTCAACATTTTCAACATTAATTTCTTTCAGAAATCTTAAGGGCTTGACATTGGACTTTTGAAAATGACCTTTGGCTGGTTTGTTTATGCCGGTTTCCTTACGCTCGCCAAATCCTATTTGGATTGCGTTATAACCGTCAGTCTCAACGGTTTTCTTTTGAATCACATAACATGGTCCGGCCTGAACCACAGTAACAGGAACAATCCGGCCATCTTCTTTATAGAGTTGGGTCATGCCCACTTTGGTTCCAAGTATGCTTTTCATTTCGCCACCTCCTAAACTTCTGGTGTCCAGTGGTCAGCGTCCTGTTAATGAGGTGAGCTGACGTTCGACACTTTTTCTCAGATTTACTACGAATTATATTTACGTAAAAGCAGCAACTGGCCACAGGTCTTAAGACCACCGGCCGCCTACTAAAGCTTAATTTCTATGTCAACACCGGCTGGCAGATCCAGTCTCATCAAAGCATCCACCGTTTTCGGTGTAGGTTCCAAAATATCAATCAACCGCTTATGAGTCCTCATTTCAAACTGCTCCCGGGAGTCCTTATTTACATGGGGAGATCTCAGGATAGTATAAATGCTCTTTTCTGTCGGCAGGGGAACTGGCCCAGCCACTCCGGCACCGGTTCTTTTGGCGGTATCAACTATTTTTTCCGCAGACTGATCGAGAATCTTGTGATCAAATGCCTTAAGCCTGATCCTAATTTTTTGTTTTGCCATTTTTGTACCTCCTTTTCGCCCGATTGTCACGGACATTCTCAGTGAAAACTACCTAATTCGACGATTAGCAACCTTCCACTTCATCGCAATGCACCCAAAAACGTCATGCACTCGGGATTTGTTTTAACTAATCTATTTGATTTAGTGTATTTAATGAAAAACAGATGAGAGATAAGTACTACGGCTTGGAGAGCCGCAGTACTTACACTCTCCAGGCTGTTGAAAATGCCCGCCTAGCTTTGTCGCTCAGATTTGACAAGGTCCTCAACGTATACAAGTACGCGTCCAGCTCAGCCGTAGCCGCGCAGCGGCGTACGGATGAGGGTACCCATGAATCAGTAAATTCGGGTGTGACCTTGTCAAATCTGGCTCCGCGCTGTCCCCGCAAGGGGGAGGCTGCCGTTCTAAGCGCTGAAGCGCTAAGAACTGGCACTCTGAACAGCCTGCTCTTGTTATCTCTACTTCTTGATGGCGCTGACAACGCCCGCGCCAACTGTCCTGCCACCCTCGCGGATAGCAAAACGCAGTCCTTCTTCGATTGCAATGGGGGTAATCAGNTAGTTTTACCGTGGTCTACGTGACCGATGGTCCCTACGTTTACGTGAGGTTTATTACGTTCAAATTTCGCTTTTCCCATTTTTATCCTTCCTCCTTAAATCCTTGAATAAACTTTCATATGTTAAATGGCCGGGGCTGGCCCCAGGCCAACATTCCTAACCTTGCCGCTTGGAAATGATACCCTCGGCAATATTCCTGGGAACTTCTTCGTAATGAGACATTTGCATAGTATAAACACCGCGTCCCTGGGTTCTGGACCGCAGGTCTGTGGCATATCCGAACATCTCGGACAGGGGAACATATCCCCTGATGACCTGAGAATTGCCTCTGGGGTCCATGCCTTCAATCCTGCCGCGCCGGGAGTTCATATCTCCCATAACATCGCCCATATATTCCTCAGGAACAACCACTTCAACTTTCATAATAGGTTCTAAAATAATGGGCTGTGCCTTCACAGCTGCATTCTTAAAGGCCATTGAGCCGGCAATTTTAAAGGCCATCTCCGAAGAGTCAACATCATGATATGAACCGTCATACAGGGTTGCCCTGATATCAATGGCCGGATAACCAGCCAAAATACCGTTTGCCATGGCTTCCTTGATTCCGTTTTCAACCGGGCCAACGTATTCCCTGGGCACAACACCGCCTACGATTTTGTTGACGAACTCAAAACCGGTGCCTGCCTCCAAAGGCTCCAATTCAATCCACACATGACCATACTGACCTCGGCCACCGGACTGGCGGACAAATTTTCCTTCGGCTTTAACTGATCCCTTGATAGTTTCTTTATAAGCAACCTGCGGCCGGCCAACATTAGCATCAACCTTGAACTCGCGCAGCATCCGGTCAACAATAATCTCCAGGTGCAGCTCTCCCATCCCGGAGATGATGACCTGACCTGTTTCGGTATCAGTTCTGACCCGGAATGTTGGATCTTCTTCCGAAAGCCTCTGCAGGGCAATCCCCATTTTCTCCTGGTCAGCTTTTGTTTTGGGCTCAATCGCTACATCTATAACAGGCTCGGGGAACTCCATCTGCTCCAGAATAATTGGTTCTTTTTCATCACAGAGGGTGTCGCCGGTTGATACATCTTTAGGACCTACAGCAGCAGCAATATCACCTGTGAATACCTCAGCAATTTCTTCCCGGTGATTGGCATGCATCTGCAGAATCCGGCCAATTCTCTCTTTCTTATTTTTCGATGAATTATAAACATAAGAACCAGACTTCAGACTCCCTGAATAAACCCTGAAAAATGCCAGTTTACCCACATAGGGGTCTGCCATAATCTTAAAGGCCAAAGCTGAAAAGGGCTGTTCATCAGAGGGATCTCTTTTGTCTTCTGCCCCGGTTTCAGGATTAACTCCTTTAATCGCCGGAATGTCAATTGGGGCAGGCATGTAGTCCACAACAGCATCCAGCAGTTGCTGGACACCCTTGTTCTTGAATGAAGACCCGCAAAGAACAGGAATGAATTTGATGGAAATAGTAGCCTTCCGAATCCCTATCCTGATTTCTTCTTCAGTAAGCTCTTCGCCCTCCAGGTACTTCATCATCAGCTCTTCATCTGATTCGGCCACAGCCTCAATAAGAATATCACGGTATTCAGCTGCCAAATCCTTGAGCTCATCCGGAATTTCGCTGACTTTGCTGGTAGTTCCCAAATCATCTGTATAAATAATGGCTTTATTGGTTACCAGATCAACAACACCCTGGAACTTTTCCTCGGAACCGATGGGAACTTGCAGTGCGATAGGGTTAGCACCCAATCTCTCTCTAATCATGTTAAGTCCTCTGAAGAAATCAGCACCCACACGGTCCATTTTATTAATGAAGGCCAATCGGGGAACTCCATAATTATCAGCTTGGCGCCACACGGTTTCAGATTGGGGTTCTACTCCACCGACAGAACAAAAAACTGCAACGGCCCCATCAAGAACCCGGAGTGACCTTTCTACCTCTACGGTAAAGTCCACGTGCCCAGGTGTGTCTATAATATTGATACGATGCCCCCTCCAGTTGCAGGTAGTCGCTGCTGATGTAATAGTAATACCGCGCTCCTGCTCCTGAACCATCCAGTCCATCGTAGCGGCTCCATCGTGAACTTCACCGATCTTATGGACTTTACCGGTATAAAAGAGTATTCTCTCTGTGGTAGTCGTTTTCCCGGCATCAATATGAGCCATGATACCAATATTGCGTGTTCTCTCTAAACTAAATTGTCTTGCCACAATAATCCTCCTTTCTACCTCGAGGTGAAAACCCGGAAGTTAACATAAGTAAATTAATTACCACCTGTAATGAGCAAAAGCCTTGTTAGCCTCAGCCATTTTGTGGGTATCTTCTCTCTTTTTCACAGAACCACCGGTACTGTTAGCAGCATCCATAATTTCAGCAGCTAATTTCTCTTCCATGGTTTTTTCGCCACCACGTTTACGGCTGTAGGTTACCAGCCAACGCAGGCCAAGGGTCTGCCTCCGGTCTGAACGAACCTCAATAGGCACCTGGTAGTTGGCTCCACCTACACGGCGGGCTTTAACCTCCAAAACCGGCATAATATTCTTCATTGCAGCTTCAAAAACCTCAAGCGGGTTTTTTCCCGTTTTGTCCTTTACGATTTCAAAAGCATTATAGCAAATCTGTTCCGCAGTACCCTTTTTACCGTCCAGCATAACCTGGTTAACTAATTTAGTAAGCAGTCTGCTGTTAAAAATAGGATCCGGCAAAACTTCTCTTTTGGCAATATAACCTCTCCTGGGCATTTAATTTCCCCCCTTTACGACTTAAGGTGTATCTCACAAACTATTTTGCTTTGGGTCTCTTGGCACCATATTTGGAACGGCCCTGCTTACGATTTTGTACACCCGCGGTATCCAGAGCACCGCGAACAATATGATATCTGACACCCGGAAGATCTTTAACCCGGCCGCCTCTGACCAGAACAACAGAGTGTTCCTGAAGATTATGACCAATTCCCGGAATATATGAGGTAACCTCAATGCTATTGGTCAGTCTTACCCTGGCAACTTTACGCAGCGCGGAGTTAGGCTTCTTCGGCGTAGTTGTGTAAACCCTGGTACATACTCCCCGCTTTTGCGGAGACTCTTTTAACGCCGGTGCTGTTGACTTTTTCTCCAACATTTCCCTACGTTTGCGAACTAGCTGGCTAATAGTAGGCATCTACTGCACCTCCTTCCTAAAACTACAATAAGAATATTTTTGCCCCTTACCTTGGTAAGGGGCAAAAGCAAACCATTTTCTTAAAACCCCTAAAAATTATATTATTCTTCAATCAAGGCTGCAGAAGCACAGCCAACTTCAATACCACATGCTTTGCCCAGATCCTTCATCGTATCCACGGTCACAACAGGTACACCCTGTTCCTGGCAATGCCGGACCAAAGGCTTTATCACATGCTGCTCCGCATCGGAAGCTATAAATACCTTCTTAGCAAGTCCCTTTTCTAAGGCTTTTATTGTTTGTTTGGTGCCAACACACTTCTTCCTGGCACTAACCAAACCGCTAACAGGCACTATAAGCCCTCCTTTCTGGATTTCAGACACTTTTAAATAATATCATTTTTAGGTTATACTGTCAAGATTATTACGGCTTACTTGCTCGACAGTAGGTATAATTCTTATATTACGATAACGGGACATGCCTGTTCCGGCAGGTACCAGCTTACCGATAATAACGTTTTCCTTGAGTCCAAGCAGCGGATCGAGTTTGCCCTTAATGGCAGCCTCTGTAAGAACCCTGGTAGTTTCCTGGAATGAAGCCGCTGACAGGAAGGAGTCAGTTGCCAGCGATGCCTTTGTAATTCCCAAAAGCACCGGCCTGGCGGTAGACGGTTGACCGCCTTCCGCGATAGCTGCAGCATTTTCTTCTTCAAAGTCAAAAATGTCGATCAGACCGCCCGGGAGCAAATCTGTGTCCCCGGGATCCTCAATTTTGACCTTTCTAAGCATCTGGCGGACCATGACTTCGATATGCTTATCATTAATATCAACGCCCTGCAGCCTGTAAACTCTCTGCACCTCATGGACCAGATACATTTGAACGCCCTTGAGTCCCTTAATCTTCAGCATATCGTGCGGATTTACCGAACCCTCGGTTAACTCGTCACCTGCTAAAATCTGGTGTCCATCTTTGACTTTTAGCCTTGCTCCATAAGGAACCGGGTATACTTCCCGATCACCATTGTCATTTGAAATCTCTATCTCGCGGCGGCCTTTTACTTCCTGAATCTTGACCTGGCCGTCAATCTCGGCAATAACCGCCTGGCCTTTGGGTTTTCTAGCTTCAAAAAGTTCCTCTACCCGCGGGAGACCCTGGGTAATGTCATCACCCGCAACCCCCCCGGTATGGAAGGTCCTCATAGTCAACTGAGTACCTGGTTCACCGATAGACTGGGCAGCAATAATACCCACAGCTTCCCCGATATCGACCTGACGTCCGGTGGCCAGATTCCGACCGTAACATTTTTTGCAAACACCATATCTGGTCTTGCAGGTCAGAACCGATTTAATCCTGACTTTCTCAATACCGGCCTTGATAATTCTCTCAGCCATCGGCTCAAAGATCTCCTCATTTGCCGGAACCAGCAATTCTCCGGTTTGCGGGTCAAGGATATCATCGACAGTAACCCTGCCTGTAATCCGATCTTCCAACTTTTCAATGGACTCGTTGCCATCTTTGATTTCTTCGACTTCGATCCCGTTGGTTGTGCCACAGTCGTCTTCCCGGACAATAACATCCTGGGCTACATCGACAAGCCTCCTGGTTAAGTAACCGGAGTCGGCTGTCCGCAAGGCTGTGTCAGCAAGACCCTTCCTGGCCCCGTGAGTGGAAATGAAGTACTCGAGTACTGTCAAACCCTCGCGAAAGTTTGCCTTAATCGGGAGGTCAATAATCCGTCCCGATGGGTCAGCCATTAGCCCCCGCATACCGGCCAGCTGACGGATCTGCTGGATGTTACCCCGGGCACCTGAAGTAGCCATCATATAAACCGGATTGAACTGACCAAGGGTTTTTAACAAGGCCGCGGTTACCCGCTCAGTAGCATCATTCCATGTCTCAATGACCTTTTGATAACGCTCATCTTCAGTAATGAGACCCCTTCTGTACTGAGTTTCCACAGTCTCAACACTTTTTTCGGCACCGCTGAGTATACCTTTTTTCTCATCCGGTATGGTGATATCTGTAATCCCGATGGTAATTCCCGCCCGGGTCGCGTAAGAATACCCCAGTTTCTTAAGGCCATCAAGAAGAGCCGCTGTTTCGGCATAACCAAGTTCTCTGTATGCCTTGGCTACAATATTGCCCAAAACCTTTTTGCCGGCAACTTCATTAACGTATCCCAGTTCTTCCGGGATAACCTCATTGAAGATTATTCTGCCTACAGTCGTATCAAGTATTGACCCACCCGGCCTTCTCACTTTAACCCTGGCATGCAGTTCGGCATTACCTGTCCGGTAAGCCATCAACGCTTCAGCCGGATCCCGCAGGACCGAACCTTCACCCACAGCCCCCGGTTTCTCCAGGGTCAGGTAGTAACATCCAAGAACCATATCTTGTGTAGGAACTGCCACTGGGCGGCCGTCCTTGGGGTTAAGGATATTGTGAGCTGAGAGCATTAAAAGCCTTGCTTCTGCCTGGGCTTCAGCTGACAACGGCACGTGCACAGCCATTTGGTCGCCATCAAAGTCCGCGTTATATGCTGTACAAACCATTGGGTGAATCTGAATCGCCCGGCCTTCCACGAGAACCGGCTCGAAGGCCTGAATACCCAGCCGGTGCAAGGTTGGCGCACGGTTTAAAAGAACCGGATGCTCTTTAATAACTTCTTCCAGGACATCCCAAACTTCCGGGCGGACCCGCTCAACCATCCTCTTAGCACTTTTAATGTTGTGGGCAAACCCGTCATTAACGAGTTTCTTCATTACAAAGGGCTTAAATAATTCCAAAGCCATTTCCTTTGGCAGGCCGCACTGGTGCAGGAGTAATTCCGGCCCAACCACAATAACTGAACGGCCGGAATAGTCAACCCGCTTTCCTAACAGGTTCTGACGGAACCGTCCCTGTTTCCCTTTCAGCATATCGCTGAGAGATTTTAATGGCCGGTTACCTGGCCCTGTAACAGGACGACCGCGTCTGCCGTTGTCTATCAAAGCATCTACAGCTTCCTGCAGCATCCTTTTCTCATTGCGGACGATAATATCAGGGGCACCCAGATCCAGGAGCCTTTTTAGCCTGTTATTCCGGTTTATCACACGGCGGTATAAATCATTTAAATCAGAAGTCGCAAACCGACCGCCGTCCAACTGAACCATTGGCCGTAATTCCGGCGGAATCACCGGTACTACATCCATAATCATCCATTCCGGCCGGTTACCGGATTTACGAAAAGCTTCGACGACTTCCAGCCTGCGAATGGCTCTGACCCGGCGCTGTCCACTGACTTCCTTCAACTCCTGGCGGAGTTCTTTGGCCATCTCTTCCAGTTCGATCTCTTCCAGAAGCTTTTTAATAGCCTCAGCACCCATTCCAGCCTTAAACAGATTACCGTATTTTTCACGGTATTCTCTGTACTCGGTTTCTGTCAGCAATTGCTTTTTCATCAATGGTGTTTCGCCTGGTTCGATTACTATATATGAAACAAAATACAATACTTTTTCCAAAGACCGGGGTGACATATCCAGCAAAAGTCCCATCCGGCTCGGAATACCTTTGAAATACCAGATATGGGAGACCGGAGCCGCCAGTTCAATATGCCCCAGACGCTCGCGGCGAACTTTTGATCTGGTAACTTCCACGCCGCAGCGGTCACAGACGATTCCTTTATATCTTACCCTTTTGTATTTTCCGCAGTGGCATTCCCAGTCTCTGGTTGGTCCGAAAATACGCTCACAAAACAACCCATCTCGTTCGGGTTTTAGTGTCCGGTAATTGATGGTTTCTGGTTTTTTCACTTCCCCGCTGCTCCACGCCCTGATTTGCTCCGGAGACGCCAGACCAATCCTCATCCGATCAAAATTATTTACATCTAACAAAGGGCCTCACTCCCTTCACCGAATTAATTTGGTAACCCTTTTTCCCAGCCATTAATTTTCTTCAAAATCAAAATCGTCTTCAAGGAATGCCTCATCAAAATCTTCGGCTTCTTCATCCTCCTCGGCAGGCTCGTAAGTATCGCTCTCAGCCGGCTCACCCTGGATATCCAACCCTAACTCTTTAGCCGCTTCACTCACGTCTTCCTCTGCCTCTTTAATCTCGATTTCTTCATCATCTTCAGAAAGCACCTTAACGTCTAAGCATAAGCTTTGCAATTCTTTGATAAGAACTTTAAATGACTCGGGAACTCCCGGTTCAGGAACATTCTCTCCCTTTACTATAGCCTCGTAAGTTTTTACACGTCCTACTACATCGTCAGACTTAACAGTCAGGATTTCCTGCAATGTATAGGCGGCACCATAAGCCTCAAGGGCCCATACCTCCATCTCACCGAACCGCTGTCCGCCGAACTGGGCTTTACCACCCAAAGGCTGTTGTGTTACCAGAGAATACGGCCCTGTGGACCTGGCGTGAATTTTATCATCAACCAGGTGAGCCAGTTTTAGCATATATACATAACCGACAGTAATCTGGTTGTCAAAGGGTTCACCGGTCCGACCGTCGAAGAGTCTGGATTTGCCATTTTCCGGCAGTCCGGCTTTCTTGAGGGTGTCCAAGACATCGTCCTCTGTAGCCCCGTCAAAAACCGGAGTGGCTACATGAATATCCATAGCCTTAGCGGCCCAGCCCAAGTGGGTTTCGAGGACCTGCCCGATATTCATCCGGGAAGGTACCCCCAGGGGGTTCAATACAATTTCAATGGGGGTGCCATCAGGCATAAAGGGCATATCCTCCTCAGCCATGATCCTGGCAATAACCCCTTTATTTCCATGGCGGCCGGCCATTTTGTCCCCTTCGGAAATCTTCCTCTTCTGAGCTATGTAAACCCTGACAAGTTGGTTAACACCAGGTGCCAGTTCGTCACCGTTTTCCCGGGAAAAAACTTTTACATCAACAATCTTGCCTGATTCCCCATGAGGCACCCGGAGCGAAGTATCCCGCACCTCCCTGGCTTTTTCACCGAAGATTGCCCGGAGTAACCGTTCCTCAGCAGTAAGTTCGGTTTCTCCTTTGGGGGTAACCTTGCCGACAAGGATATCACCAGGTCTGACTTCAGCACCTACTCTAATAATTCCGCGATCATCGAGATCCTTTAAGACATCTTCACCTACGTTCGGAATGTCTCTGGTAATCTCTTCAGGCCCCAGCTTGGTATCCCTGGCATCACATTCATACTCTTCAATATGAATCGATGTGAAATAGTCTTCCCTGACCAATTTCCGGCTGACCAGGATAGCATCCTCGTAGTTATATCCTTCCCAGGGCATAAAAGCAACCAGCACGTTGCGCCCGAGAGCAAGTTCCCCCATCTCTGTTGAAGGACCGTCAGCCAAAACATCTCCGGCCTCCGCTCTCGTACCTGACTTAACAATAGGCTTTTGGTTCATACAGGTGCCCTGGTTTGACCTGGTAAACTTCATTAATTTATAAGTATCGGTTTCACCTTTATCATTTTTAATTACGATTTCATCAGCAGTTACTCTATGTATAAGTCCCGGGTTTTTGGCCAGTACCACCACACCGGAATCGCGGGCGGCTTTGTATTCAATCCCTGTACCTACATACGGGGCATCTGTTCTCAGCAGCGGAACAGCCTGCCGCTGCATGTTGGAACCCATCAAAGCCCGGTTGGCATCGTCGTTCTCCAAAAATGGAATTAGGGCTGTGGCAATACTTACAACCTGTTTCGGTGACACATCCATGTAATCTACTTTTTCGGAGGTCACAACCATGATATCATGCCCGTGCCTGGCATTAACCCGGGGTGTGGCAAAACACTTATTTTCATCAAGCACAGCATTGGCCTGGGCTATAACATAGTTGTCCTCTTCATCAGCAGTTAAGTACACTATATCGTTAGTAACCTGGCCCTTTTCTTTATCCACCTTCCGGTAAGGTGTCTCAATAAACCCAAACTCATTAATTCGGGCGAATGTACTTAATGAACCAATCAGACCGATGTTGGGACCCTCCGGCGTTTCGATAGGACACATCCGCCCATAGTGGGAATGATGCACGTCACGCACTTCGAAACCTGCCCTCTCCCGGCTGAGTCCACCTGGCCCAAGGGCACTCAAACGCCGCTTATGAGTCAGCTCGGCCAGCGGATTGGTTTGGTCCATGAACTGGGACAACTGGCTGGAACCAAAGAACTCTTTAATGGCTGCCACAACAGGTCTGATATTTATCAGCACCTGGGGAGTAATAACGTCAACGTCCTGAATAGTCATCCTTTCGCGGACAACCCTCTCCATCCGTGACAAGCCAATTCGGAACTGGTTCTGCAAAAGCTCTCCCACTGATCTTAGACGGCGGTTCCCCAAATGGTCAATATCATCAGCTCTACCCTCACCGCTCATTAATCGCAGCAAATATTTAGCAGTTGCAAAAATGTCATCTCTGGTAAGGTTTCTAATTTCAGGTGCAATCGAAAGTTTGAGCTTTTTATTCAGCTTATAACGTCCGACACTGGCCAGGTCATATCTTTTCGGATCAAAGAACAGTGTCTCCAGGAGACCTCTGGCACTCTCAACCGTTGGTGGTTCGCCAGGTCGCAGCCTCTTATAAATTTCAACCAGAGCCTCTTCTTCAGAGTCTGTGTTATCTCGCTCCATGGTTGCCCTGATACGCTCATCATCTTCGAAAAGTTCCAGTACTTTGGCATTGGACCCATATCCCAAAGCCCTTATCAGGACAGTTGTGGGTAACTTGCGGGTACGGTCAATACGAACAAATAAGTTGTCATTAACATCAGTTTCAAACTCCAGCCAGGCCCCCCGGTTTGGGATAATGGTGGCACTGTACAACTTCTTCCCGCTGGTATCTATTTGTTCCGCATAGTATACTCCGGGTGAACGGACTAACTGGCTGACAATAACACGTTCTGCACCGTTAATTATAAATGTGCCTTTGTCAGTCATTAAAGGAAAGTCCCCCATAAAAACTTCCTGTTCTTTGACTTCACCGGTTTCCTTATTAATCAGTCTCACCTTCACACGTAAAGGTGCTGCGAAAGTAACATCCCTTTCTTTGCAGTCATCGACGGAATACTTAGGTTCGCCCAAAGTGTAATCGACGAATTCAAGTATTAAGTTGCCCGTGAAATCCTGGATGGGGGAAATGTCATAAAACATTTCACGTAAACCTTCTTTGAGAAACCAGTCGTAGGAGTTCTGCTGAATCTCAATTAAGTTCGGCATTTCCAGAACTTCCTGGATTTTAGCGTAACTCCACCTCTCCCGCTTCCCCACCTTGATAGGATAAACCATTAAGAACTTCACCCCTTAAAAAGACTTAGAAACTACAACCCGCTCTTTACAGTAAACATTTAAAAGCAAGGCTTATTTCTAAACCTCGCTTTATACCTTTGTATATAAACGCTCATTTAAGCAGGAACGACCTACCTAACATCTATGTATTATTTCCCTTAATCGGAATTAGTATGCATAATAAATTCATTTTCATTGTGAAAAATACCAAAAATTTGCCTTCTTCCCCATATTAAGATACTTCGATGTAATGCATTATATAATGCTAGCATAATTGCCAATCAATGTCAAGAAATTAAAGTTTATGCAGTAATAAAACGGGTCTTTGACACTTGGATAAATATTGAAATCTTTGAAAGCCTTGAAAACAGGGCTTTTTTTGTTGAAAAAGTGTCAACTTTTACCTGTTTTAACTTGNCGGGTCTTTGACACTTGGATAAATATTGAAATCTTTGAAAGCCTTGAAAACAGGGCTTTTTTTGTTGAAAAAGTGTCAACTTTTACCTGTTTTAACTTGCGTAATGCGGCGTAATGTGTTATAATATAAGGGATTGGAGGTTTTGTGCTAATGAGATTGTGCATATCTAAATCAAAGAACGCTTCTTCCCTTTACGTAACAAAATCTATCTACGAAAATGGAAAACGTTCCACTAAGGTAGTTGAAAAGCTTGGAACATATGCCGAACTGGAAAAACATCTGAACGGTCAGGATCCCATTGAATGGGCAAAAAAATACATAGAAGAACTTAACAAAAAGGAAAAAGAAGAAAAACGAGAGGTGGTCATTAAATACTCTCCCTCAAAACTTATCACAAAAGGGGAGCAGCGTTCTTTTAACGGAGGTTATCTTTTCTTGCAAAAAATATACCATGAGCTTGGACTACACAAGATTTGCAGGGAAATTTCAGATAAATATAAGTTTGATTTCGACTTGAATTCAATACTTTCCAGATTAATATACGGAAGAGTTATTTTCCCGTCCTCTAAACTTGCAACTTATGAGCTTTCTAAAAAGTTTATTGAACAGCCGAACTTTGATTTGCATCAAATATACAGGGCTCTTGAAATCCTTGCTAAAGAAACTGATTTTATTCAATCCTCGTTATACGAGAACAGCTTGAAGGTTTCCAAGAGGAATACCGGTGTGCTTTACTATGATTGCACCAATTACTTTTTCGAAATTGAACAGGCGGATGGTGACAAGCAATATGGCCCTTCTAAAGATCATAAGCCTAATCCAATCATTCAAATGGGTTTATTTATGGACGGAGACGGCATTCCTCTAGCGTTTAGCATTAACAGAGGAAATATGAATGAGCAACTAACTTTAAAACCCTTAGAAAAGAAAATTATTTCTGACTTTGAACTTTCTAAATTTATCGTCTGCACCGATGCAGGGCTTGCTTCTGAAAATAATCGAAAGTTTAACAGTAAGGATGAACGTGCTTTTATTACAACACAGTCTATCAAAAAATTAAAAGAACATTTAAAAAAATGGGCTCTTGCTCCAGATGGTTGGAAACTTTCTGGCAGCGAAAAAACCTATAACATTTCTAAACTTGATGAAATGATAGATAAAGCCAACTCTGAAGATAAAGCAAGAATAAGAGCTAAAGTCTTTTACAAGGAACGTTGGATCAAAGAAAACGGCCTTGAACAAAAGCTTATTGTAACTTACTCCATCAAATACAGGGATTATCAGCGAAAAATCCGCAATTCTCAAATAGAACGTGCTCAAAAAACAATAGACACCAACCCAACAAAAATCAAAAAGTGCAATCAAAACGACTACAAAAGATTTATTAATAAAACAAGCTGTACACCTGATGGTGAAGTTGCAGAAAAGGAAATATATAGCATTGATACAGCTCTTATCCAGAAGGAAGAAGCCTTTGATGGTTTTTACGGGGTTTGCACAAATCTTGACGATCATGCTTCTGAAATAATCAAGGTAAATCATAGGAGATGGGAGATTGAAGAATGCTTTAGAATTATGAAAAGCGAATTTAAAGCAAGACCTGTGTACTTAAGCAATGATGACAGGATTGAAGCACATTTCACCACTTGCTTTATATCATTGATTATTTACAGGTTGCTCGAAAAGAAGCTCAAGGAAAATTTCACATGTCATGAGATTATCAGTGAATTACGAGAAATGAATTTCAAAAGAATTCAAGGTGAAGGCTATGAACCAATATATACAAGAACAGATTTTACCGATGCCTTACATGACACTTTTGGCTTCCGTACTGATTATCAAATTGTTACTACAAGTATGATGAAAAAAATTTTTAGAGATACGAAAAAATAAAAAACATTACTCACTTTTCATATTAACAAAAAATCCTGTAAACCTTGCGTGGCAAAGTTTTACAGGATTTTTATTTCGTTCAACTGTCAAATACGGGATTATATAATGCTAGCATAATTGCCAATCAATGTCAAGAAATTAAAGTTTATGCAGTAATAAAATTTTCGGGGGGTGTCCCCCCCGAATTTTTCGTATGCTAAAAAGAATTATGTTTATAAACAAATCAAATGTTACGTGTTTTCAGCTCAGTTATTTTACGTCTACGCTGGCTCCGGCTTCAACGAGCTTAGCCTTGATAGCCTCAGCATCATCTTTGCCAATTTTCTCTTTAACCGGCTTAGGTGCACCGTCAACAAGATCTTTTGCTTCTTTCAGGCCAAGGCCGGTGATTTCACGAACAACTTTGATAACATTAATCTTCTTGTCGCCGGCACTGGTGAGAATTACATCAAATTCGGTTTGTTCTTCAGCAGCAGGTGCAGCAGCACCGCCGGCAGCCGGCATGGCCACAGCGGCAACAGGTGCAGCGGCAGATACACCAAACTCTTCTTCAAAAGCTTTTACCAACTCAGACAATTCCAATACGGTTAAACCTTTCACAGCTTCCAAAATTTCGTTAACTTTTGACATTTTTATTATCCTCCTTAAAACTTTCAAAATTTAATTAGTGGCTAGTGATCAGTAATCAGTGATCACTTACGTTTACTGTTTACTGTTTACTGTTTACTTCCTATGCCTCAGCTGACTTTTTCTCCCTGACAGCATCAAGTGCATAAACGAATTTACGCAGAACACCCTGCAGCGAACCTGCAAAACCATACATTGGTCCTTGCATTCCTCCCAGAACTCTGGCCAGCAACACTTCCCTTGGTGGCAGGTCGGCCAGTGCCTTAACCCCTTCAAAGTTAATAACTTTGTTTTCCAGAATCCCAGCCTTGATATCCAGGGCTTTATGGGTCTTTGCAAAGTCTGACAAAATTTTAGCTGGTGCGACAGGATCGTCCACGCCAAAAGCAATAGCTGTTGGTCCCTCCAGATATGGATCAAGATCTTCCAGCCCAACCTGGTGAGCAGCAATTCTGGTCAGGGTGTTTTTCAATACCTTGAACTCGATACCTGCTTCCCTGAGCTTGGTCCGAAGTTCGGTTACTTCGGCTACGTTGAGACCGCGATAATCGGTTAAAACAGCTCCTTGGCTCTTTTCCAGTTTATCTTTAATATCTTCAACGACTTGTTTTTTTGCATCAATATTCGGCAATTTTTCCACCTCCTTCAGCTAACCATTTTGAGCCGGTTATCCAGTAGACCTGCAGAATAATAAAATAGCCGCGGTAGATATACCGCGGCCGAAAATGCAAGTGTATTTTCAAACCCCAGCCTCGGTTGGTAAAATTAAGCCTTGCGGCACCAACTGTCTACAGCTCAACGTAGGTTATAAAATTTGACAAAACTAATTATACAAATGCTGAAAACGAATGTCAACTTTCAAAACACTATTTTTGTCTACCTAACCTTAGATAGCCTTTAGTGGATTAATTTTAACACCAGGACCCATAGTTGAAGAAACCGTGATACTCTTCAAATAGGTTCCTTTGGCGGCTGCCGGTTTAGCCCTAACCAAAGTATCAATTAGGGTACGCAGGTTATCAGAAAGTTTTTCGGTATCAAAAGATACTTTACCGATCGGAGCATGAATGATGCCTGCTTTGTCAGTCCGGTACTCAATCTTACCCGCTTTAACATCATTGACAGCTTTCTCAACATCAAAGGTAACTGTCCCAGTTTTCGGGTTCGGCATTAAACCTCTGGGACCTAAAACCCGGCCCAGTTTGCCGACGGCTCCCATCATATCAGGAGTAGCAATGGCTACATCAAAATCAAGCCAGCCACCCTGGATCTTTTCAATCATATCTTCGGCACCGACGAAATCAGCACCTGCATTTTCAGCTTCTTTATGTTTCTCACCCTTTGCGAATACCAGTACTTTGGATGTTTTACCGGTACCGTGGGGTAAAACGACCGCTCCCCTTACCTGTTGATCAGCATGTCTGGGGTCTACGCCAAGCCTTACTGCAACTTCAACTGTTTCATCAAATTTAGCTGGCGCAACTTTCTTTACCAGGCTTACTGCTTCATGTGGGTCAAGCAGTGCCGCAGGATCAATTTCTTTAGCAGCAGTTTCGTATTTTTTGCCATGCTTCGGCATTTAGCTTACCTCCTTTGTGGTTTTAACGGAATTCTCCTCCCACTCTTATGCCTAACGCCAATTCAGGCATTATCATAATTGTCAGGATTAAGACGACCTAAGCGTCAATATCGATTCCCATGCTGCGGGCAGTGCCTTCTACCATTCGCATGGCAGCTTCGACACTGGCAGCATTTAAGTCTTTCATTTTCATTTCTGCAATTTCGCGAACTTTATCCCGGGATAACTTTGCAACTTTCTTTTTGTTAGGTTCTCCGGAAGCAGTTTCAATACCAGCAGCCTTCTTTAGCAGTACTGCAGCAGGAGGCGTTTTGGTTACAAATGTAAAAGACCTGTCTTCATAGACTGTAATTTCAACAGGGATAATCAAGCCAGCCTGACTAGCGGTCCGTTCATTATATTCCTTGCAGAACTGCATGATATTGACACCATGCTGACCTAGAGCCGGGCCGACAGGAGGAGCCGGAGTAGCTTTGCCTGCTGTACACTGTAATTTAATCAAACCCACTACCTTTTTTGCCATAATTTACACCTCCTTATATCCAAATGTGGTAAGACGGGCTAATGCCCTCCCACTCTAAAGCATTATCCGATGGCTAACCGCCACTAAACCCCCCACTTCCATAAACTAGGGATGAGTGGTGCTAAGCCCCTGGATAAGTTTAACTAAGCATCAGATGGAGTTCAAAACTACACCTGAAGCAAGTTTCACTTTATACATTTTCAACTTGACCGTATTCAAGCTCCACAGGAGTCTCCCGGCCAAACATTGATACCAAGACTTTCAATTTCCCTTTTTCCGGATGAATCTCTTCAATTATGCCAACAAAATTTTCGAAAGGTCCGGATGTAACCCGAATATTTTGGCCAATACCATAGGCCATCTTTGGCCTCGCTTCCTCGACCCCCATTTGCTTAAGAATATGGCGGGCCTCTGATTCATGAAGGGGAATCGGTTTGCTCCCCGATCCAACAAAGCCGGTTACGCCTGTGGTATTGCGCACCAGATACCACGAGTCATCAGTCATGATCATCTCTACCAATACGTATCCCGGAAAAACCTTCCTTTTGGAAACCTTCTTTTTTCCGTCCTTAATTTCAACTTCATCTTCCATGGGCACTAAAACACGGAAAATCTTATCTCCCATGTTCATGGACTCAATGCGCTTTTCCAAATTGGCTTTTACTTTGTTTTCATAACCGGAATAAGTATGTATAACATACCATTTTTTATTGTTTTCATTACCACTATCCATAATACAAGGGACCTTGTGTAAAAGGCCCCCCACCCCCTCGGAATCTAATTCGGGATAATAACCTGGAGCACTCTGCTTAAAATAGAGTCAACTGCAAAAATCAATATAGCCACCAAGGTGACAGCCACTACAACTACACCTGTATAAGCAATTATCTGCTGGCGCCCCGGCCAGTGAACCTTTTTCAGCTCAGACCAGGCACCCTTCAGGAACCTCCTGGCATTGTCTGCTGTTTGTTTGATTGAAACACCAGCCGCTTTCGACTGGATTTTCGCAGGTGTACCATCTTTCTTGACCGGTATTCTTTTTTCCGGCTTGTCCTGCGCTTTAACTGCCACTTTTTTGGCCGTTGACTTCCTCTTCTTTACATCTTCCTCCGAACTAACCGCATCTTGATTGGTGTCAACCATATTCTCCCACACTTCCTTAATCTATTTTCCCATGTGGTATTAGCGAAAAATAGCATATAAATTATTTTGTTTCCTTATGAACTGTATGAGTCTGGCAGAATTTGCAGTATTTCTTCATTTCAATTCTTTCAGGATTGTTCTTCTTGTTTTTGTTAGATTGATAATTCCTGTTCTTGCACGTAGTACAAGCCAAAGTAACTCCAACTCTCATTTTACAACACCTCCCAAGGTAAATCCTTTATATATAGCAACACAATAAATTTTTCAATTTAGACAAAGAAAAATAAACCTATTTTGCGGGCTACCTTAATAACTTATCACAATTCACATTGACTGTCAATAGTTTCATCCCAAGCCTGTTTCCCCTGAAAGCGGTTATGATTGACTCATCTGTCGTGATTTTCCAGCATTTTGAAATTACACCTAATAGTTTACCTGTTTTTTCAAGTTTTATAACATCGGAAATGGCAGATTATTTAGTGGGTAGTGGTGAGTGGCGAGTGACCAGTAATCAGTAATCAGTAGTCAGTGGTCAGTGGTCAGTTAGCAATTGAATATTTATGTAGCCGCCAGGCGGCTATGTTCGAGCGTACCGGGGCGTTTTCTACTGCAAAAAGATAATTGGTCGATTTCTGACCAAGGGTATCGGAGTACAAAAAAGTCGGCAAACAAGACGTCGGCCCGGTCCCTCCCCAATCGCACGCTAATTCTCTGACTCATTTAGCCAAAGACTACCCGATACCACGCTGCCGCATTGCGGCTGCGGCTGAGCCAATCTCATCCGGAATTGCCTTCAGCAACCGAACTCCCCTGAATCATTTTACCTTAGGCCGCCCAAGCACACGCTGCCGACTTGCGGCTGCGGCTAATCCACTCTCACGCTAGCACTTCCTCACTCATTTACTTAATCATCATTGGCACCATTTCCGACCCAGAGGTGGGAAAATGGCAGCTGGCTAGGCGCACTGGCCGGCCCAACCGCACCCAGATCCCACGATTCATGGGTACCCTCATCCGTACGCCGCTACGCGGCTACGGCTGAGCTGGACGCGTACTGGTGTACTCCGAGGATTGGGCCGGCCAGTGCAACGACGCCAGATGCCATTTTCCCCCGCATGCACGGAACCAAAATCCGGCCAAATAAACCCGCTGCCCATCGGCAGCGGGTTTATGGAAGCTACTTCTTGATGGCGCTGACAACGCCCGCGCCAACTGTCCTGCCACCCTCGCGGATAGCAAAACGCAGTCCTTCTTCGATTGCAATGGGGGTAATCAGNTAGTTTTACCGTGGTCTACGTGACCGATGGTCCCTACGTTTACGTGAGGTTTATTACGTTCAAATTTCGCTTTTCCCATTTTTATCCTTCCTCCTTAAAGAAATGACTATGCCAAGCGACCGGAGTTACCTGCACCTCGCCGCTCCAAAAACAGCATAACAGTAAAATCATTATTACCAAATTTTTCAGCGATTATGTAAACATCTAAAAACGGCACTGTAGATAGTAATTTTTGGCTGTCAGAATCTTGTAATTCTACATACAACAAAAAAATCCTTCAACACGAATTTAAAAATAACACCTTAGTTTACGTTGCCGCCAAGCAGCGACGCCAGAACCTAAGAAGCACCTTGTTTACCCTAATCATCATTGGCCCGACCTCCGGCCCGGGGGTGGGAAAATGTTCTCTGACAAACCCGCCCCCAATGAGCTTCCTAAAGGCACGTCGCCGCCAACGGCGATGCCGAACCTCAGGGATCCTGTTTACCCCAAGCATCATTGGCCCGACCTTCGATCTGGGGGTGGGAAAATGTTCTCTGGCCAGGTGCCCATGTCAGCGCAACCGCACCCAAATGCCCTGATTCATGGGTACCCTCAGCCGTACGCCGTTGACACGGCTACGGCTGAGCTGGACGCGTACTGGATGTACTCCGAGGATTGCGCTGACACGGTCAACGACGCCAGAGGGCATTTCCCCCCGCATGCACCCGCCACCAATGCAAACTAAAAAACCATCGTGCCAAAAGGCCGATGGTTTATTGTTTGCATTGGTGGCGGCGCAGGGATTCGAACCCCGGACACTGCGGGTATGAACCGCATGCTCTAGCCAACTGAGCTACGCCGCCGTGGAGCTGCTAACCGGGATTGAACCGGTGACCTTATCCTTACCAAGGATACGCTCTACCTACTGAGCTATAGCAGCATATATAAAACATTGTTTCATTAAAAAGCCAGCGGTAATTATTAGCCGCTAACCGAAAGTTGCAGTAAATTAATTTGGTTGCGGGGGCTGGATTTGAACCAGCGACCTTCGGGTTATGAGCCCGACGAGCTACCAGCTGCTCTACCCCGCGACGAAAACCCAGTTTTAGGATTTACCAACTGCAATGATTTTATGCGTACCCATGATTATTGAGATGGTGGAGGGAGAAGGATTCGAACCTTCGAAGGCGGAGCCGGCAGATTTACAGTCTGCTCCCTTTGGCCACTCGGGAATCCCTCCACAATGGAGCCGACGATGGGACTCGAACCCGCAACCTGCTGATTACAAGTCAGCTGCTCTGCCAATTGAGCTACGTCGGCGACTGACAAAGACTATTATATAACGTTTCAGAGGCCCGGTCAACTGTTTTTTTCTACCAATACTCGGAGTCACATTAGCTTAGTTCTCCCGCTTTTCCAAATACCTTTCAAGCTTCCTTTTAACTCTCTGTAAAGCATTGTCAATAGATTTGACATGCCTTTTTAAATCAACAGCAATCTCTTGATAGGACTTGCCTTCAAGGTAAGACATAAGCACTTTCCACTCAAGAGAACTGAGGATTTCGCCCATTTTTTCCTCGATGTCATCAAACTCTTCTCTGCTGATGATGAGTTCTTCCGGGTCAGTAATCTTAGAACCGGAGATAACATCAAGTAAAGTACGGTCTGAATCTTCATCATAAATGGGTTTATTTAATGAAACATAAGAGTTAAGGGGAATGTGTTTCTGCCTTGTAGCTGTTTTGATAGCTGTAATTATCTGACGAGTAATACATAGTTCTGCAAATGCTCTAAATGATGACAGCTTGTCCGATTTAAAGTCGCGGATGGCTTTATATAAACCAATCATGCCTTCCTGAATGATGTCTTCTCTGTCAGCACCAATCAGGAAGTATGAACGAGCTTTAGCACGCACAAAGTTCTTGTACTTATTGATAAGGTACTCGAGAGCGCCGTCGTCACCGTCTTTTGCAAATTCAACGATATCCTCGTCCAGCATTACATCATAGGAGGTGTCAAAGACTTCTCTCTGTGCACTAAGACTCATTAAACAATCGCCTCCGCTCTAACTACTTAATAGAGATACCTGAACCTAATTGATATCTTAATCAGAAACTCTCTTGCCTTAAAATATTTAATTTTCTTCAGCAAGGTCCAAACAAAATAAAATGTCCAAGCTACTATAATGGCTAGAACACAGTCCAAGAAAACTACTATTGGTATGATAGCGGCACAACTTGCTAATTTACATAACCTATTATACCCAAAGTGCCATTGTACGTCAAGGATTAATCCAAAAAACCCGGGAAAAACCTATACTCGCCTATTTCGGGAGATTTCTACTTTTGTCGACGAATTTTTTCCAGCACATCCCTTACGTTTTTGTCTAAATATCGATGCAGCTTTCTCCCGCCATCATTGTTTGACTCAATGTGCGTGGCCATATCATCTTTCAGCCGGATTACTTCCTGAATCAATTCCCTGGCAGACAATCGTACAGCACCTTTACCAAAAACTATTCTTTGCTCTGCCCAGTCAGAAGTGGCAACAGTTACGCGCCCCTCATTCATTAGCTGGCCAACCATCTTTTCTATCAACATATCGGCCGTTTCACCCTCTGATGTAAATACTACTTCGATACCACTCGCGTTTTCCCGGGAACCGCTATTTCCCTTGACCTTGTGAGCATCGAATACAATAATAACCTTGTTGCCCTTGACAGCCTGATAATCAGCCATTAGATCAATTAATTTCAACCTGGCATGTTCAATATTAGCCTCCATCAGCTTTTTTAGATCAGCCCAGGCATGAATAATATTGTACCCGTCCACCACAAGAAAATCAATCATTCTATTTTTCCTTTTCTTTTAACCTTAATATTTCATAACATAGTACTGCCGCTGCTGTCGAAGCATTTAATGACGAAATGCGGCCTTTCATTGGAATCTTCACCAAAAAATCGCATTTTTCCTTCAGCAGCCTGCTGACACCCTTGCCTTCATTCCCGATAACGCAAACCAAGGCCCCAAAAAGGTTGCCGCTGTTCCATAGCAATTCGCCATCCATATCAGCTCCAACCACCCAGCAGCCCTCCTCTTTAAGTCTTTCAGCTGTCTGCACAAGATTGGCCACGCGGGCTACAGGTACATATTCTACTGCCCCGGCTGAGGTTTTCACAACCGTTGAGGTCAGCCCCACAGCCCTTCGTTTAGGGATTATCACTCCATGCACGCCCACGGCATCAGCAATTCTTAGCACAGCACCGAGATTATGCGGATCTTCCAATTCGTCTAACATTAATATAAAGGGATCTTCATTTTTCTGCCTGGCCAGCTCGAGAATATCTCCGACCTCCACATATTCCCTGGCCGGCACAGCAGCCACAACTCCCTGGTGATTAGTGTCCGGGACCAGGGAATCCAGGTATTTACGTTCTACTTCTCTAATAGGGATTTTAAGTTCTTTGGCTCTGCGAATAATCTCAATAACCGAGCCTTTACCTGCACCTTGCTGAATAAAAAGCTTATGGATGGGACTACCATTTTTTAGAGCTTCCATTATAGGATTTCGCCCTACCAGAAAATCCGACATATTTTTCACTCACTTTTTTAGTTTATTGATTCTGCCGCAGGACATTGTCCCTTCCGGGCAAAGCTCCCGGGCTACACACGATGGGCCGGCCTTGGCAAAAAGCAGGGGAGCAGCCTTTTTAACTTCAGCCAGCATTAAATTTGCCATGCGGCGAATCTCCCATTGAGCCCGTTCGCAGCATCTGTGTTCAAAAAAGTTGTATAATGAGCGACAGTTGAAGGTCAGTACAATTTTCGTCTCACATGCATTAGGCAGTATATACCGGGCATCCTCCGCCGGCACTAACCCGGCCAATTTCTGATAGGCCTGACGGATTTCGGCAATGGCTGCCTGAAACACCTCTAGGGCCTGAGGATCTTTTTGGATAGTCGGCGGTGTAATGTAGGTAAAATCTTCGAGCCTGACATACCGCTGGGACTGCTGTGAATATGAAGCAATCCTGTGGCGGACCAACTGGTGGCTCAGAGCCCTGCTTACACCCTCTACGGCAAATGTAAAAGAAACATGCTCAGTTGGCGACCAATGCCCTAACTCCATCAGCTTCTGCAGAAAATTCCTGACACCCTCAGCGGAAAAATCCTCCATTATTTGTTCTGCACCAACCGGCGAATAACAAAGCCGAGCTGCCGCGGCCACAGTTTTATCCGGCTCCGGGGTATGATTAATAAGTTTAACCTTCATTATTATCCCCTTCCTTGGCGGACAATACAAGCTTCCTGGCAATCTCAAATATTTCCTCGATACGGTCTTGTTGCCCGGATAAATATAAATAACCGATCAGGGACTCAAAAGCAGTTCCATGCCGGTAGTCCGACATGGAAATATTCTTTGGGACAGAACCTGACTTAGCATTTCTCCCCCGCCGGATAACCCCTTCTTCAGCTTCACAGAGGCTCCCTGAAATTGCATGCAAAATCCTGGCCTGGGTGCTGGCATTAACAAAACTGACCGCCAGCTTATGCAGTTTATCTACTTTGGTGTAACCACACGAAATCAGGTATTTTCTAACCTCGAGTTCATACACAGCATCACCCAAATAAGCCAGCACCAACGCGGGGGCTGCAGCCGGGTCCGACCTTCCGGGATATTCGTCCATATGGTTTGTCCTCCCTCCACGCATAGGTGTAGAAGTTGCTGTCTATTTCCGTTTCCACCGCACGCCCTGGGGGCTGTCTTCTAAGACAATTCCCAGTTCCCCGAGCTTGTTCCGGATGGCGTCGGCTATAGCCCAGTCTTTTTTGGCTCTTGCCTCCTGGCGAACATCTATGATTAAATCCATTAACTTTTCAATCATTTCTGAACTGCCGTCTTCAGCCGAACCACGCTTTTCGAACAGTCCCAGAACCCCGCCAAGCTGTAAATATTTATCCTTGGCCTCCTCCAGAGTCTGGCGCGCAGAATCGGGCAGCTCCTGCCCAAAACGAGATGAAATACTGCCGATAAAACTATTTATGTCTCTGGCCAGATCAAAAAGGCTGGCCACAGCCAAGGCTGTGTTAAAATCATCTTCCATAGCCTCCCGGAATCCCTGCTCAGCCTTTAGCACTGCACCCTTCAATTTAGTACATTCTTTATTTAGATCTCCAACATCAGCACTGGAATCCCCTAAAGAACTATTCTTAAGGATGGTTTCCAGATTGTCCAGGGCATTATGTAATCTGGCTAAACTCTTCTTGTTCATCTCTAGTTTGGAATCATCAAAATCCAGTGGACTGCGATAATGGGTCGAAAGCATATAAAACCTAACCACTTCAGGATCATATTTTTCAAGGATTTCCCGCACAGTAAAGAAATTGCCCAGGGATTTGGACATCTTTTCTTCATTCACAGTTATAAACCCATTATGCATCCAGTATTTGGCAAATGGTCCAGAACCCACACAAGCCTCAGCCTGAGCTATTTCATTTTCGTGGTGGGGAAAAATCAGATCAAAGCCGCCGCCGTGAATGTCAAATCCCATGCCCAGATACTTTTTAGCCATAGCCGAGCATTCAATATGCCAACCCGGCCGTCCCTGACCCCAGGGGCTGTCCCAAAAAGGTTCTCCCGGTTTGGCTGATTTCCACAAGGCAAAATCCATGGGATGCTGTTTTCTATCATCCACATCAATCCTCGCCCCAGCCTGCATATCATCTAGCTTGCGACCGGAAAGCCTGCCATAGCCCCCGAATTTGCTGACAGCAAAATAAACATCACCATCCACCTCATAAGCATACCCATTATCAATGATAGACTTAATCATCTCAATGATTTCCGGCATGTGTTCACTAACCTTGGGATGGAGGTTAGCAGAACGCACACCCAAGGCTCCGGCATCGTTGTAGTATTCCTTGATATATTTTTCCGCCAGCTTCAGGGCATCCATTTTTTCTTCCTTAGCCCTGTTGATAATTTTATCATCTATGTCAGTAAAATTTTGGATATAAGTGACTGTAAATCCCATATACTCAAAAAATCTCCGCACAGTGTCAAAAACAATGAGCGGCCGGGCATTTCCCAGGTGAATCAGGTTATATGTGGTAGGACCGCAAACATACATTTCAACTTTGCCGGAAGTGCGCGGAATGAACTCCTCTTTCCGATTATCCAAGGTATTAAAGATTTTTATGGTCATTTCCGGGTCTCCTCCATATCATTAATCCTGGTTTCTAGCCGCGCAACCTTCCTCTGCATACACAAAATCATTTCAGCTACCGGGTCAGGCAGATTCTCATGATGCAGGTCTATCAATTCCTCGACATCCCTGTCTGCAATATTAATCCCTTCCCTGATCACTATTTTCCCCGGAATACCAACCACAGTGGTATTTGGCGGAACATCTCTGAGTACTACCGAGCCCGCGCCGATTCTGGCATTATCACCTATCGTAATATTACCCAGAATCTTAGCCCCGGTGCTGACAACTACGTTATTTCCCACAGTCGGATGCCGTTTACCTTTTTGTTTCCCCGTACCGCCAAGAGTTACTCCCTGATAAATAGTTACATTATTACCTATTGCGGCAGTCTCGCCGATAACAACACCTGTGCCATGGTCAATAAAAAGCCCGTCCCCTATTTGGGCGCCGGGATGAATCTCAATTCCCGTTAAAAACCTAACGATTTGGGAAAACAATCTCGGCAGGAGAACGAACCCTTTTTTATAAAGTTTATGATTGAGCCGGTGAAACAATAATGCATGAAGCCCCGGGTAGCATAGTATAACCTCCAGTAAACTTTTGGCCGCCGGGTCACGCTCAAATATTACCTTAATGTCTTTTCTTATTCTGCTGAACATTGTCAGCACCTCCTTAGCCGCCACTGACAGAATTTCGCCTTAAATACCCACAGTCTGGGCCAGACGCACTAAAATTCTGTCTCTGCCCAATATAGGAATAATGTAGTATAACTCGGGACCATGGGTTTGTCCCGTTAAGGCCACCCGTAAAGGCATGTACACCTTTTTACCACCGAGCTTTAGCTCTTTGGTTAGAGTTTTCAGTAATGCCTTGGTGTTTTCAGGAGTTATTTCCTCTAACTCAGTAATTTTTTCTTTAAATGCTGCCATTACCCTGAGAAGGTCTTCATCCTTTAAAACTTCCTCAGCCTCAGCACTTTCCATCTCAATCTTGTCATCAAAATAAATTCCCACATGGTCTGTTATTTCAGCGACAAAAGATAATTTCTCCTGTACTGAAACAACTATCATTAGCAGCCAATTATATGTTTCTGGAGTTAACTCCTCCTGTAAATAGCCGGCCTCGCGTAAAAAAGGAAGAGCCATGTCAGCAATTCGTTCCACCGGAGTCTTTCTTATATACTGTCCATTTATCCAATTCAATTTATCACTGTCAAACACTGCCGGATTTTTAGCTACCCGCTCCAGAGAAAACTTCTGAATCAGCTCCTCGAGGCTGAAAATTTCTTCTTCCACATCAGGGGACCAACCCAGCAATACCAAAAAATTAACTAAGGCCTCCGGCAGATAACCCTGATTTTTATAGGCATCTATGGATGTAGCCCCATGCCTTTTACTCATTTTAGTCCTGTCCTTGCCCAGTATCAAAGAAACATGGGCAAAAACGGGAGTCTTCAGATTTAAAGCATTATACAACAACAACTGCCGGGGAGTGTTGGATAAATGCTCCTCACCTCTAATAACATGAGTTATTCCCATCAAGGCATCATCCATCACTACAGCAAAGTTATAAGTTGGAATTCCGTCTGATTTTACAATGACGTAATCACCAATCCCATTGCTCTCGAAAACAACATTGCCCCTGACGAGGTCTTCAACAATTACGTTTTGGTTATCAGGCACCTTGAACCGGACGACTTTTCGCCGCCCTTCGGCCTCTAACCGAGCCCTGTCTTCTGCCGTCAGATCCCGGCATTTACCCAGATAACGCGGCAGTTCCCCTTTGGCGAAACAGGCCTGCCTCTCTGCCTCCAATTCATCTTCGGTGCAATAGCAATAATAGGCCTGTCCCTGGCTTAACAGTTTCTCAGCAGCGTCTTTATACGTTTGCAGCCGCTCAGTCTGGCGATATGGTCCATTTTCGCCGCCTTTTTTAATACCTTCATCCCAGTCAAGTCCCAGCCAATTTAGAGCAGCCAGGATGTTATCTTCAGATTCACGACTGGACCTTTCCAGGTCAGTATCCTCAATTCTGACAATCATGGTCCCGCCAAATTTGCGGGCCAGCAGCCAGTTAAACAGCGCGGACCTGGCGCCGCCTATATGTAAAGGCCCGGTAGGGCTTGGAGCAAATCTCACTCGAATAGAACTATCCATCAAATATCCCCCTTGAAAATATATAAAACTCTAACACATTATACCATTTACCTAATTTCGAAGCAACCGGAAACAAAAAGCCTTTATTTCCAGTCAGTAAGTGAAATAAAGGCCTTAATCTGCTCTATCCAAGTATCAATGACCTTACTTGCTCGATCACCCTGTTTACGACCTCCAGGATTCGCTGCAGCCAGTTTTTAAGCTGGTCACCATTGCCAATGGTGCTTTGCATGAGTGTGGTAATATCATCAATTTGCCGGGAATTTAAAGTTATTTTTAGGTCCCCGGCCACCTCGCTCACAATCTGCTTAATCCGGTCCGGGTCGCGGGTCCCCTCGGCCGCTACCTGCTCCTTAACCAGAAGAATCAGTTCGGCAGCTTTATCATTGCCAATTTGTTCTCCCAACTCACCGGTTTTAACCAGATCTTCGTTAGATACTTGTTTAGTAGTAATCATAGACTTCTGCGGTTCAGTCAGGTCGGTACCCAGAATATTCACTCTTGAGTTTCCAGCTGTAATCAATTTACAGGCAAGTAAGACGACTAATATAGTAACCGGCAGCAAAACCGCTACCAATCTGGTTTTCCGTTCCACCATTTATCACCCTCAAAATTAAAGCGTTACTTTGCAAAAATTTTATTTCTGGTAAAATAGTTTCTCAAATCACACTTTTTTATACAGTAAAATGTTGGCTTGCAAAAGAAAAACCGGGTCTGCCTGGTCTTGCAAGACAGCCCGGAAATACCCTTTTTCACTAAAGACTTCCTAATTATATATATTTTGCATTATTATTCCGCTAAATTATTATTCCGCTAAATTATTATTCCGCTAATATGTATATGACATCATCAGGCTTCTTCTTTAGGCCCTTAATTAAGACCAAGTCAGTCGGGCAGGTCATAACCTGGGTCACAAACTGGCCCGGAGCAGGGTCAGACTTCTTGTAAAAAACCTTTAACCTGAGTTTGCCGCCATCAATTGGTTCTGATTTAATCTCAGTAACCTTGACTGCATATCCCCCGGTAGGTTTAAGTCCTCTGGCCAGAAACACCCAATAGTTACCCTGATCCTCCACCAGCATGGCATTTTCGGCAGACTTATTTCCTTCTATCAGGGCTTGCAGCCCTTCAGGAGCCCTGTTTATCCCTAATGATTCAAACATAATCTTGTTGGTCTTGGGTTCAAAACTTTTCAATTATTAACCCTCCTCCAAACTGGCAATTGCGTGAGCCGCGATCCCCTCACCGGTGCCGGTAAACCCAAGTCCCTCCGTAGTAGTTGCTTTAACATTGACCAGCCCCTCCGGTACCATTAAAGCCTCGGCAATATTTGATCCCATTTGGTTAATAAATGGCGCAAGCTTTGGTTTTTGAGCGACTATTATACTGTCAATGTTATTAATTTTGAAACCCGCTTCCCGCACAGATTCCTGGACCCGCTTCAACAAAAGGAGACTGGATATCCCTTTATACCGAGGATCACTATCCGGGAAATGTCTGCCAATATCACCAAGTGCTGCCGCCCCAAGCAGGGCATCCATAATCGCATGGATCAGAACGTCAGCATCTGAATGACCCTCAAGTCCCTTTTCATAAGGAATAGCCACTCCCCCGAGAATCATCTCACGACCTTCAACCAACCTATGGACATCATACCCAATCCCAAACCTCAAACAGTTTCCCTCCCCTTCAAGAGCGCTTCAGCAATAATCATGTCCTCAGGGGTGGTAATTTTCAAATTTTCATAGGACCCTGGAACGATCTTAACCGCACCTCCCATTCGCTCAACCAGGGAAGCATCATCTGTGCCATAATACCCGGCTTTTTGCGCCTGTTCGTGAGCTTCGACAATCAACTCACGTCGAAATGCCTGGGGAGTCTGCATGTGCCACAAGCCTTCTCTGACTAAGGTTTCGGTTATCAAGTCCCCCGTCCCGGCCCTCTTGATGGTGTCTTTTACCGGAACTCCCACCGCGGCAGCCCCGTTTACCCTGACCGCCTCCGCCACCCGGGAAATAATCTCAGCAGTAACTAGCGGCCTGGCACCGTCGTGAATCATGACATATGAACAGTCCTCCGAGACATTGGCTAAACCGCGGTATACGGAATCCTGGCGTTCCCGTCCGCCGGGCACAACCTGGACTCCTTTGGTTATGCCAAAGTTCCGCAGCTTCTCCGAGTCGTAGAAATCCTCTTCCCCCCGGCCGCAGACTAAAATGCAACTATCAATTTCCGCTGCCGCCTGAAAAACTCTCAAAGTATGCACAATAATCGGCATACCCAGAAGAAGTAAAAACTGCTTGCTCAACCGGTTGTGCATTCTCTTGCCCTGACCGGCAGCCAGTATAACTGCTGTGATTTTATCCAATGATATTCACCTCTTCAAAAGAAGGTGCATTGGTCTGTTCTAACTGTTTCCTTTCACCTGTCCCCGGTTTGCCAAAAATCATTCTGCCTGCGGCTGTCTGGAGCACACTTGTCACAATAACAGTGATTGTCTGCCCAATAAATTTTTTCCCTCCGTCAACCACAATCATTGTTCCGTCATCAAGGTAGGCAACTCCCTGGCCGGACTCTTTACCGTCTTTAATAACCTGTACTACCATTTCTTCACCTGGAAGCACAACCGGCTTAACGGCATTAGCCAGTTCGTTAATATTTAATACCTTAACCCCCTGAAGCTGCGCCACCTTATTCAGGTTGTAATCATTGGTAACCACTGTGCCTTTTAAGACCTGCGCCAGCTTTACCAGTTTGCTGTCAACTTCGGCAATGTCTTCAAAATCAGTCTCGTTTATTTGTACCATCACATCGAGTTCTTTTCTGATTTTGTTTAAAATATCCAGACCCCTGCGCCCACGGTTTCTTTTGAGCAAATCAGGCGAGTCAGCTATGTGCCTTAATTCCTCCAGAATAAACCCGGGTATCACAAGAGTCCCTTCAATAAAGCCGCTTTTACAAATATCTGCAATCCGGCCATCTATAATTACACTCGTGTCCAGAAGTTTAAAGGAATGACTCTGCTTTGTTTCCGCTTTGGAGGCTTTCTCCTTACCAAATCGCGGCAGGAAGCCTAATAGTTCCTCTTTCCGCTTGGTTCCCACACTAACTCCCAGATAAGCCAAAAGCAATGTAACCGCGACTTTTAATACTCCACCAACCCATACCCATGGCAGCCAGGCTACAGCAGTACCCAATAAAGTAGCAATTATAAGTCCGATTATTAAGCCAATGGCACCACCAACAATTTCCTGAATAGACATTCTGTTGAGACGTTGTTCTGACCACATAGTCAATTGATTTATTTTTTCCACAAACCAAGGACCCAGAAAAACCCCCAAAAATCCGCTAAACGCGGTTATAATACCAATAACACCGAAATGTTTGATTTCCGAATCTGTCAATCCTGCCAAATTATCCGGCAGATAATAAAAACCCAACCCGGCACCTGCCCCGGTAAATAGAAGGATGATAAGTACCCTAAGAATTCGGTTAAACACTTTTCCACCTCCTTTCTTACGAATAAAGTGAAACTTACTTCAGGTGGAGTTTTAAACTCCTTCTGAAGTTTAGTTGAACTTATCCAGGGACTTAGCGCCACTTATCTCCTGCTTGCAAAAGCGGGAGTCTTAGTGGCGATTAGTCATCGGATAAAGTTTATGATACTATTATTGCCATTATACACCATAATACGCCATCGAAAAACCCAGTATCTAAAACAATCCATTTTTTTTGAAAAAATCCCACAAAAAAAAAACGTCAGGCCTCCTGACGTCTAATTATGCAAAAACGGCATCCAACATTGACTCTATCTTCTTTTCTTCAGTTCCCCTGGCTAGTACCAGTTCACTGATTAAAATCTGCCGGGCATTCTCCAGCATTTTACGTTCACCGGTAGACAAACCCTTTTCCTGTTCCCTTAAAATAAGATTTCTTACAACCTCCGCTACTTCATAGATATCCCCGCTCTTAATCTTCTCGAGATTATTACGGTATCGGTGGTTCCAATTCTGAGACATAGTATTGCTTTTATCGTGCAATATGCCCAGCACCCTTTGGACACCGTCTTCGTCAATCACCTGCCGTAGACCAATCTCTTTTACATTATTAATCGGAATCATTACCTTCATGTCCCCGATAGGCATCCGCATAATGTAATATTTCCTGATCTCTCCTAGGATCTCTTTTTCTTCTATTGACTCGATAACACCAGCCCCATGCATGGGGTATACCACTTTATCGCCTATATTGAACATGACAAACCTCCTATAAGCGCGTTTCCATCTTAGTATAGCACGAAAAACCATAGAATGTCAAATAAAAATGTATTATACCACAACTATTTCCAATATGTCAATAATTATTTTTAATATTCTTGGTAATATTTGCCTGGATTCCACCGGCTTGGTTTCTTTGATGAAAATCAAGCCTTGAAAACAATTAATTTTCCATAATTAGCCAAGCAAAGGCATCCCAACATTGACAGGACAAGATAAACCTAAGTATAATGAAGGCAGGAAGTTTTTACTAAACTTATTTACTCTGGAGGGAAGGAATTGAAAGATCTGTTATGTGACGAGTTTCAAAACACGGTTTCCGAGTTATTGATCCGCCACCAAAGTATTCTTGATGTTCTGAGCAAACTTCAGGAAGCCTCTGCTCGCGTTAATCGCGCTGTGACAAAATCCGTTACCAGCTGCGGTTGTATAAAAGTTAGTGCCGAAAAAAGAAAAGTTCCGGAAAACATCTCCATTTCCGAATTAAAAGGGTATGTCGACTCTCACTTAAACGGCGAGTTATGTCCTAACTGTCAGGAAATAGTTGAGGCTGAGATCGGGCGTTCTTTGTTCTATGTAGCCGCTCTCTGCAACCACCTTGACTTAAATCTTTATGACATATTCATCAAGGAACAAAAAAAGCTCTCCACCCTTAGATTCTTTAACTTAACATAAGATATGCCAGACATATTAATTCAATACTACCTACTTAGAAAAAAGGAAAGCCACTATCCACGCCTTCCTTTTTTTCACTCTCCTCAACCGGCATCAGATTAAGTCTATTCGAGTAATTCCTGATACAGTCTATAGTTCAATGAATCAAAACAGGCAAATATTATCTTCTTAATATTTTGACCGCTTTCCGGCATAAAATTTAAGACCTCATCTACAGCTATTTTAGCAGCCAACTCTTTGGGAAAACGGTAGATCCCCGTACTGATGTTGGGAAAAGCAATGCTCGCGATACCCTTTTCAACTGCCAGCCTTAAGGAATTCCGGTAACAGAGTTTGAGTAATTCTGACTCATTATTATTTCCCCCCTGCCAAACAGGCCCAACTGTATGTATGACAAACTTTGCCGGCAGTTGCCCGGCAGTTGTAATAACAGCCTCCCCCGTTTTACATCCCCCTTGTCTTTCTCTTATCTTGATACATTCTGCAAGTATGGCCGGCCCGCCTGCTTTGTGGATTGCCCCATCAACACCGCCTCCCCCTAACAAACTGTTATTGGCGGCATTAACGATCGCATCAACATGAAGCGTGGTAATATCCCTTTGGATTACTTCAATTTTTCCGTCCATATTAACCCCCTAAACAATATCTCCGTTTTTCCTGTTAATATAGCAAATTACGTCTATCTAAACTTCCAGCAGTTCAAAACCATTACCTGGATTAATTTTTCTTTGAGCAGAAACGTCGGTCATTTCCAAAATTATGACCTCACCAATATGCCAGATGTACACACCTTCCCTGGTGCACCCGGCGACTGTTTGGCCATTGCGGCCAAAGGCAGAGTGCAGGTGCAGTTTTGGAACGTTATCCTCATTCACAAAGATAGTGCCGACCCCAACAGCTTCACTTACTCCGGCTAAACTAACCACCGTGGGCACCGGCTGGGCTGCAGTTCCATCTTCAGGGCCAACTACCACTTTACTGTTTTGTTCAGCTCCCCCAATAAAAAGCACTGTTGCAGACTCTACTTTTTGAGCTTTGGCGAATTCCTCTATCACATCAGGGATCCTGTCTCCATGTTCCAGGCGTAGTATAAAAATTCTGCCTAAGTTTGCTTCTGTAAATTTCATGTTAATAATTTCCCCTTATCATAAACGTTGATCACCGATGGCTTGTTATAAGTTTAAACCCAAGACCGCAAAAAATAGCTGCCGATGCTAAATTCATGATTTTGGCAAATCCCGGTTTCTTTAAGATAAAATCCCCTCAAGATCCCGCAAAATATCCGATTGAGCCAACTAAAGGATCATTTCTGTGCTTAATTGCTTTATAAGCCAGGAAAAACAGATAAATTGCCCCAAATGTCTTTAAAAGGATAAAGGCTAACTCAGATGTTTTGAAAATGACAGAAAGGCCGAAGGCCGCAGCTAATGTATGTATTGAATTACCAAAGCACAATCCCATTGCTGTGAAAAATCCCGCTTTTCTGCCATTTGTTATGCCCTGAGTAATTGTAAAAACGATATCCGGGCCAGGCGCCAGAATCAGTAATATTGATGATGAGATAAACAGTAAAAGTGAAGATAAAGTAAACACTTTTCATCATCCTTTCGAAACCTAATTTTGCATATCATAGCCCCCCACCCCTAGCTTCAAGGGAGACCGCTCAATAGCAAGCATAGCAAGGAAAAATTTTTATCGCGGCCGAAGGCGTACTGGGTATGTACTCCGAGGCCGCGATAAAAATTTTGACGCAGCTAGGCACCACTTTTACCCGCAAGGGGCAGGCCGGATCCGTAAGCCGCTGAAGCGGCAACGGCTCCGCTCTCAGCGGTCTCCTACCAGTGGTGGCGGTCAAGGAGGATCTGGTCTCGATACCTCTTCAACCCCTCTTTAATTGCCTTTGCCCTTACTTCACCGATTCCTTCAACTTCATCAAGCTCTTCAATTGAAGCATTCAGAATCCTCTGCAGTGAACTGAAAGCCCCGATCAGGTTCTTGATAACCGGCCATGGCAGCCGGGGAATTTTATATAAAATCCTGTATCCGCGGGGTGACACGGATTCATCCAAAATGCTGGCACTGCCGGTGTATCCCAGTGCTCTGCAAATTAGAGACAGATCCAGTAAATCTTCGGCATTCCATTGGCCAATGGTATGCAGTACTTCTTCGGGGTGTTTATCTTCATGCAAATAATAATCCTCAATAATTAAGAGTCCATCATCTTCCACATTGGCAATTAACTCATCCAGCTGCATGCTGACCAGACGCCCTTCCGTTCCCAGCTCACCAATGTAGGTTTCAATTTCTTTTACTATCCGCACTACCATCTCTGTTCTCTGGATGGCTTTGGCCACATCGTACAAGGTCACCAGATCCTGGAACTCAAGGGTTGTAAGAGTCACCAGGGCTTTGTCCAGGACAACTTTATATTTTTCCAGAGTCTGCACAGCCTGGTTAGCCTTAGTCAGAATCACCCCGATATCCCTAAGCACATATTTACCTGCGCCTTTATAAATGGTAATTATATTTCTTCTTTGCGAAATAGAAATTACCATACTTCCTGTTTGCCGGGCCACTCTCTCCGCAGTACGGTGCCGAATTCCTGTCTCTGAGGAGGGAATTGCGGGATCCGGCACTAACTGAGTATTGGCATACAATATCTTTTTAGCATCACTGGACAAAATTATGGCCCCATCCATTTTAGCCAACTCGTAAATGTTAGCGCGAGTGAGATCTACATTGATCTCAAAGCCGCCTACAATAAGTTCCATGACCTGTGGATTGTCCCCAATTACTATCAGGGCACCGGTGCGGGCACTCAGGATATTTTCCAGGCCCTCCCGCAAAACCGTTCCCGGCGCCAATGCTTTGATTGATTTTAAAAATTCCCCGTCAAGCAGTTGTTCATCTTTCAATTGCTCACCCCCAACGCTGTCTCAAAGGCATCTTCGACCTTGTCAACACCTATAACTTTAACGCTGCCAATATCCTTGCACTGATTGAGGTTCGCTGCCGGGACCACAAAAGTGGAAAACCCCAGTTTGGTTCCCTCATGTATCCTTTTAACCACCTGACTAACTCCCCTGACCTCTCCTGTCAAACCGATTTCACCGAGTGCCACCGTATACGGATCAACAGCCACATCCCGGAAGCTGGAGGCCATGGCAACAGCTACACCAAGGTCAACCGCCGGCTCGTCAAGCTTAACTCCACCGGCCAGATTTACGTAAGCATCATGATTGCTCAGGCGTAAGCCAACCCTTTTCTCCAACACAGCAAGAATTAAATTCACCCTGTTAAAATCTATGCCGCTGGTCATCCTCCGTGGATTCCCAAAACTACTGGGGCTTACTAACGCCTGAACCTCAACTAACACCGGCCTGGTCCCTTCCATCCCGGCCACCACCACCGAACCGGCAACTCCGGTAGGGCGCTCGGCCAAAAACATCTCCGAGGGGTTCTTCACCTCCTGCAGGCCTAGCTCTCCCATCTCAAAAACACCAATTTCGTTAGTCGAGCCAAACCTGTTTTTGACTGCCCGCAAAATTCGGAAGGTGTGATGACGCTGTCCTTCAAAATATAACACCGCATCAACCATATGTTCCAAAACCCTGGGTCCCGCCAGAAAGCCATCCTTGGTTACATGACCGACAATGACAACAGGGGTATCCAAAGTTTTGGCCATTTGCATCAAAAAACCTGTACATTCCCTGACCTGGGCTACACTGCCCGGGGCCGAAGGAAGGCCTTCCGTAAAGACGGTCTGAATTGAGTCTATCACAATAAAATTAGGTAAGATTTGTTCCACATGTTTTCTGATTTGCTCAAGTGATGTCTCTGTGACGACATACAGATTGTCTGTTACCACCCCGAGTCTGGCCGCCCGCATCTTAGTCTGCTGGGCAGATTCTTCGCCCGTTACGTATAAACAAAGTCCCTGTGTCTGGGCAATATTTGAAGCTGCCTGTAAAGCCAAAGTAGATTTTCCTATCCCGGGATCTCCGCCTATCAGAATCAGGGAACCGGGCACGACCCCACCGCCCAAGACCCTGTCAAGTTCATTAATCCCGGTGTTAACCCTTTGCCCAGCCATATCAGAAACCATAGTAAGCGGAATCGGCTTGGCACCCGAAAGGCGGATTTCATTAACGGCTTTCGGCTGAACCAATTCCTCCACCATCGAATTCCACCGGCCGCATGCAGGACACCGCCCACACCATTTGGCTTCTTCATGCCCACATTCCTGGCACACAAATTTGTACTTATTTTTTAACTTTCCCACAAAATACCTCAAAAAAATATTAGAATTTCTTAACAAATAATTATAGCATGAAATATTACCCCGAACAAGCGACCAATCAGCATAAGAATAGCAAAAAATCGGAAAGCCTGCTTTAAGCAGACTTCCCGATTTTCACTTACCCGATGGCTAAGCGCCACTAAATTCCCGCTTTTGTAAGCTAGAGACAACTGGCGCTAAGCCCCTGGATAAGTTCAACTAAATTTCGGGTGAAGTTTACAGCTCCACCTGAAGTAAGTTTCATTTATACTGTTTGCAATGCTATTTTTTCTACTACAATTGTGTTATCCCTGGCCCCTATCCGAACTTTGTCGCCTGTATGAACCTCACCTTTCAGCAGTTCATCAGACAATCTGTCCTCCACTTCTCGCTGAATAGCCCGGCGCAGTGGTCTGGCACCATACATCTGGTCAAAGCCTTCTTTAGCCAGTAAGACTTTGGCCTCTTCTGTGACGTCAATTTTGATATCTTTTTCTGACAACCGTTTAGCAACTTCAGTAATCATCAGCTCGACAATTTGTTTAATATGCTCTGCATCGAGGGCATGGAACACAATTATATCATCAATCCGGTTCAGAAATTCGGGCCTAAAGGCTCGGCGCAGTTCGCCGGTAACCTTGCCTTTCATATCATCATAACCCGTATCCCGTCCCTGAGGCCTAAAGCCGAGGCTGCTTTCTTTTCTCAGAAGTTCGGCCCCAACATTAGAAGTCATAATAATGACCGTATTGCGGAAGTCCACAGTTTTACCCTTAGAGTCGGTCAGACGTCCATCCTCCAGCACCTGCAGCAGCACATTAAAGACTTCCGGATGGGCTTTTTCAATTTCGTCCAGAAGAATTACCGAATAAGGCCTTCTTCTGACAGCTTCGGTCAGCTGACCGCCTTCATCATAACCCACATATCCCGGCGGCGCCCCTACTAAGCGTGAGACAGCATGTTTCTCCATATATTCAGACATATCTATTCTGACCATAGCATCCTCTTCGCCAAATAAAGCTTCTGCCAATGCCCTGGCCAACTCAGTCTTGCCAACTCCGGTAGGTCCAAGGAAGATAAAGGAACCCACCGGGCGCTTGGGGTCTTTTAAACCGGCCCGGGCTCTGCGTACAGCCTTGGATACGGCTTGAACAGCTTCGTCCTGACCAATGACGCGCTGATGCAAAATACCTTCCATATTGAGCAGTCGCTCACTTTCTCCCTCTGCCAGTTTCTTAACCGGCACGCCGGTCCAGCTTGAAACTATATGAGCAATGTCTTCTTCGGTAACTTTTCTCTTTTCCAGCCCTTTTTGCTTTTCCCAGTCTTTTTTAGTAGCCCCCAGCTGTTCCTTCAGCTTTTGTTCGGAATCACGCAGTTGGGCAGCCTTTTCAAATTCCTGGGCAGAGATGGCCGCCTCTTTTTCCTGCCGGACTTTTTCCAGCTCAGCTTCAGTATCTTTGATCCCCGGGGGTGCCACATGAGCCTGCAGTCTGACCCGGGAAGCTGCTTCATCTATAAGATCTATGGCCTTATCCGGCAGGAAGCGGTCAGAAATATAGCGGTCAGAAAGCTTAACTGCAGCTTCAATCGCCTCATCAGTAATTTTCACCCTGTGATGAGCTTCATAACGGTCTCTCAAGCCCCGTAGGATATCCAGAGCTTCTTCGGCTGACGGTTCGTCAACAGTGATTGGCTGAAACCTCCGCTCCAGAGCCGGGTCTTTTTCGATATGCTTTCTATACTCATCCAAAGTCGTAGCTCCAATGCACTGCAATTCCCCTCTGGCTAAAGCGGGTTTCAAGATATTAGCAGCGTCAATGGCTCCTTCGGCCGCGCCGGCCCCGATTAAAGTATGAAGTTCATCAATAAAGATAATGATATTGCCGGCATTGCGAATTTCATCCATGACTTTTTTCAGCCGTTCTTCAAACTCACCTCTGAATTTGGTCCCGGCAACCACCGAAGCCAAGTCAAGGGTAACCACCCGTTTGTTGTCCAGGGTATCGGGCACTTTACCCTGTTCAATTCTCTGGGCCAGGCCTTCTGCAATAGCAGTTTTGCCCACTCCAGGCTCACCAATAAGCACAGGATTATTTTTAGTCCGGCGGCTTAAGACCTGCACGACCCGTTCAATCTCCTTTTCCCGGCCCACAACGGGATCCAGCTTACCTTCTTTGGCCAGAGTAGTCAAATCCCTGCCAAATTCATCAAGATTGGGGGTCTTTGTATGCACAGCACCAGGTTTATCTTTTCCTCCATTACCCGCAAATCCGCTCAACATTTCAATGACACTCTCGCGCAATGAATCAAGACTGCCGCCCAGGCTTTGCAGAACATTGGCTGCCACACCTTCTCTTTCTCTGATCAGACCGAGCAGAAGATGTTCAGTGCCGATGTAATTATGGCCCAGGTTCCTCGCTTCGTCAAAGGAAAGTTCCAATACTTTTTTAGACCTGGGGGTAAAACTAATTTCACCTGAGACCGGGTTATTTCCCTTCCCAATAATCTTTTCAACTTCACTTCTTACTTGCTCCAACTCAATCCCCATACTCCGGAGAACTCTGGCCGCTATCCCCTCACCTTCACAGATCAGACCCAGCAGCAAATGCTCTGTCCCCACATAAGGGTAGTTGAGCCGCCTCGCTTCTTCCTGGGCAAGCATCAGAACTTTCTGCGCCCTTTCTGTAAACCTGCCAAACATAGTTTTCGCCTCCATTTATTAAATTTGTATATTTGTTAATTGTTTTCTAACCGTTTCAGCCCTAAACCAATCACGCTCTTCCGTATTTAAGGTGCGTCCGGCAGCTTTGCTCAAAAAAGCCGGTGTCGAAAGCATAATTAATTCGTTGATCAGACCATATGTCAGACCCTGCAGCATTCCGAGCTGAACACCTAAACGCAGGTCGGAAATATTTTTTAGAGCCTCCTTGGAGGTCATCAGTCTGGCATTGCTCATAATTCCAAAAGCCCGGTAGATTTTGTCTTCAAAGAACTTAAGGTTATCCTTGATTACTGTTTCCCTGATGGCCCTTTCCTGGGCAACTACCTTTTGGGTCACAGTCAGGAGGTTTTTGACTATCTCTTCCTCAGTTTGCCCCATTGTAACCTGGTTTGAAACCTGGAATAGATTACCATGAGCCTCAGTTCCTTCACCGTAATAACCCCGCACAGCCAAACCTAACTGGGCGATAGCGTGTACAATTTTCCCTACCTGCTTCCCCATTACCAGACATGGCAGGTGCAGCATCACTGAAGCCCTTAGCCCGGTACCTACATTGGTGGGGCATGATGTAAGATAACCCCGCTTCTCGCAAAAACTGTAATCAAGACTCTTTTCCAGTAAATCATCTATTTTATCAGCCAGGGCCCATGTCTCTTCCAGCTGCAGGCCTGGCTGCAAGCACTGGATTCGCAGGTGGTCCTCTTCATTAACCATAATACTGACAGATTCATCCTCCGAAATTACGACCGCCCGATTTTGCGGATTATCAATATGCTGAGGACTGACCAGGTGTTTCTCCACCAGGATCATCCGCTCATTATCGGTCAGTTCGGCCAGATTTGTAAATTCTAACTCCCCTGCCACGGACTTTAGTTCTTGATCAGATACAGCTAACTGCACTGCTTGAAACACCTGCTCAGCCTCTTTTTCTTTAATAAAGTGGGGGAACGGATACCCGCAGATGTTTCTGGCTAACCTTACCCTGGAACTTATTACTATATCATTATCAGGTCCGGTACCGGCCATCCATTTACTGCCGGCTTTGTTTACCGCGTCTTTGAGCGACATTGGAAAACCTCCTAGCTGATCTCATTTTCCAGGCTGCGGATTTTATCTCTGATTTCCGCCGCCTTTTCATATTCTTCCCGGCTTACGGCTTCCTGAAGATCAAGCTTTAATTTTTCAATCTCTTTCCGGATCCCTAAAGTGCCGCCTGTTCGTTTGGGAATTTTCCCGCTATGCCTTGGATTCCCGTGTACCCTTCGCAAAACTTGGTCTAACTTATTTTCAAACACTTGATAACACTGGGGGCAGCCCAGTTTCCCCACCCGCGAAAACTGGCTATCGGTAAATCCACAGCTTTCACACTGTGCCGGCTTTATGCGGGTGTTGGGTACGGCTTGATGTCCAGCCAGAGGCTGCTGGTTAAATAAATCAGCAAAAATATTTTGCAGCAGCCATTTTGGTTCGTGACCAAAATTTATGCCAGTATCCTCTTGGGCACAAACCTCACACAGATTGGTTTCAGTTTTTGCGCCATTAATTATTTGGGTCATATGAACAGTTGCCGGTCTCTGCTGACATCTGTCACACTTCATAATATTCTTTGCCGGCCTGCCACTTGAATGAAGGCCCCGGCAAATCCCCCCCTCCTAAAAATCGGTCTCCCTATATAATACTTTAAAGATTCAGGCATTCGTTACAGACTCTTGTAACCCACTCTAACTTTAACCCTCTTTATTAAAACTGAGCCCCATTTCATGCTGACTCAGTGTCACAACATCTTTTGAGGCCAGTTCACCCTTTACTATCATTCTGCTAAGCGGAGTCTCCACCTCCTGTTGAATCAGCCGTTTTAACGGCCGGGCACCATAAGCAGGTTCATATCCTTTTTGCGCCAAGTATTCCACAGCCTTATCATCCCAAGTTAGTTTAACCCCGGTACCGGTGTAAAGCCTGGCATTCAGCCCTGCCAAAAGCAATCCGGCAATATTTCGCACCTGCACCTGGCTGAGAGCGTGGAAGACCACAATTTCATCAACCCTGTTCAGAAATTCCGGCCGGAAATGCTGCCGCAAGACCCCCATCACTTCGGATTTCATATGCTCATAATCCCCGTCACGTTCCTGTTGGGCTAGAATTTCGTGGCTCCCCAGGTTAGAAGTCATTATCACAACAGTATTTTGAAAATTTACCGTCCGCCCTTGTCCGTCAGTCAGCCTGCCATCTTCCAACAATTGCAGCAATATGTTGAAGACATCATGATGGGCCTTTTCGATTTCATCCAGCAGAATTACCGAATAAGGCTTCCGCCTGACAGCCTCAGTAAGTTGCCCGCCTTCTTCATATCCCACATAACCCGGCGGGGCCCCGATTAATCTGGACACAGAATATTTCTCCATATATTCGGACATATCAAGCCTGACTATGTTCCGTTCATCATCAAACAAAGCCTGGGCCAAAGCCCTGGCCAGCTCTGTTTTACCTACCCCGGTTGGCCCCAGGAAAATAAAGCTGCCGATCGGCCTATTCGGATCCTTGATCCCGGCTCGGGCCCGCAACACGGCGTCAGCGACAGCCCTGACCGCATCATTCTGACCGAAAACCCGCTTGTGCAGTACATCATCCAGGTGAATAAGCTTTTCTTTTTCACCTTCCATCAATTTACTCACAGGAACTCCGGTCCAACGGCTGACAACCCGGGCCACATCTTCTTCATCAACTTCTTCTTTCAGGAGCATCCCGTGTTCTTGCTTCCCTTTAAGGGTTTCTTCCTGCTCTGCCAACTGCCGCTCCAGAGTGTCCAGGCGGCTGTACTTTAACTCTGCCAGGAGATTCAAGTCATAGGCCCTTTCAGCTTTTTCCATGGCCTGACGGGTTTCTTCAATCTCTTTTTTAAGCTGCCGCACCCGGGATATGACCTGTTTTTCCACCTGCCACTGGGCTTTCATAGAATCAGCTTCTCCTCTCAGTTCAGAGAGCTGTTCTTTAATCCTGCTCAGCCGTTCTTCAGAAGCAGAATCTTTTTCTTTGCCCAGGGCAGCCTCTTCAATTTCCAACTGCATGATGCGCCTGGTAATCTCATCCAGTTCAGCAGGCATACTGTCAATCTCTGTACGCAGCCTGGCTGCCGCTTCATCCATCAGATCAATGGCCTTGTCCGGCAGGAAGCGATCCGAAATATACCGGTCAGATAACATGGCTGCAGCTACTATTGCTCTGTCCTGGATGCGCACCCCGTGGTGAACTTCATACCGTTCCTTCAGACCCCGTAAAATCGAAACCGTATCTTCCACAGAAGGGGGGTTAACTACAATGGGCTGAAAACGCCTCTCCAGGGCAGCGTCTTTCTCCACATGCTTGCGATATTCATCGAGTGTCGTGGCCCCGATGGTCCGCAGTTCTCCCCTGGCTAACATCGGCTTCAGCAGGTTCCCGGCATCCATGGCTCCTTCAGCAGCACCTGCACCAACCACAGTGTGCAGCTCATCGATAAAGAGGATAATGCGGCCATCAGATAGCTGAATCTCCTTCAACACTGCTTTGAGCCTTTCTTCAAATTCTCCCCTGAATTTAGCACCGGCAACCAAAGCCCCCATGTCCAATTCAATTAACTGCTTGTTTTTTAACCCTTCAGGTACATCGCCGGCGACAATACGGCGGGCTAACCCTTCTACAATAGCTGTTTTACCAACACCGGGTTCGCCAATCAGAACCGGATTGTTCTTCGTACGCCGGGAAAGAATCTCTATAACTCTTCTGATTTCTTCGTCCCGTCCAATAACCGGGTCAAGTTTACCATCGGCGGCCAATTTAGTCAAGTCACGGCCATATCTCTCCAGGGATTCATATGTTTCTTCCGGATTTTCACCAGTCACCCGTTGGTTGCCCCTTATTGCTCTCAATGAGGCTAATAATACCTCCCGGGACAAACCGGCTTTACGGAGGACATCAATTGTTTCCGCTTCCCCCTCCTGCATCAGGGCTAATAACAAATGTTCTATACTGACATAGTCATCCTTCATGTCCCGGGCTTCTTTTTCGGCCCGGGCCAATGCTCTGGCCAACCCCGTGCCTAAGTGCAGTGAGCTTTCATATCCGGTTACCGCCGGTATCTTGCTCAGCAGATTTTCAATTTGTCCTGCAAATATTCCGGTATTCACCCCGGCATGTTCCAGTAGTCGGGCAGTCATCCCGCCTTCCTGGTTTAACAGAGCCTGTAACAAATGCTTGCCCGTAATTTCCTGATGATGCCGTTCGGCAGCCAGCTGCTGTGCGGCGGCCAGTGCCTCCCTGGATTTTTGGGTATAATGGTTAATGTCCATACCGTACCCCGGATGTTCCTATAACCACCCGGGACTTCACCTCCGTTTTTGGGTTGCTGTTTCTATCTGGTGTTAACTCCACCATTCCTGATGGCAGCTAATCTGGAATATAATTCTTGTTCTTCCGATGTCATCTGTGCCGGAATATCTATTCTCAGCCTGACATATTCATCGCCGCGACCGTTTTTTGTCGGCAGCCCCTTGCCCCGCAGCCTCAGGCGTTTTCCGGAACGAGTCCCGGCCGGTACTTTCATCTTCACGGAGCCGTCTAAAGTCGGTACAGTCACTTCATCTCCCAATACAGCCTGGTCCGGCATCAGCGTGATTTCAGTTTCCAAATCGTCTTCCAACACCCTGAATATGGGATGTGGGGCAATATTTATTTTCAAATACAGATCACCGCGACTGCCGCCCCGTAACCCCTCACCACCCTGACCTTTCAGGCGGATACGGCTTCCCGGGCGCACGCCAGATGGAACTTTTACCGTCAGGACCTCACCCGTTGACATCTCAAAACTCTTTTCTGAGCCGTGAAAAGCTTCTTCCAGGGTAATCTCAATCTCTGCTTCCACATCCCGACCGCGAACCTCGTAATGTCCTGCGCCGGAAGTGCGGGTGAAAGGACCGCCTCTGCCAAAAAGCATTTCAAAAAATTCACTGAATCCACTGTCCGCACTGCCTGTTTCAGTATAGAACCGAAAACCCTCAGTGCCGGGAGGGGGCTGGAAATCCTGACCGTCACGCCAGGCGCCGCCTAATCGGTCGTATTTGGCCCGTTTCTCAGCATCACTTAACACTTCATAAGCCTCATTGATTTGCTTGAATTTTTCTTCAGCGGTTTCCTTTTCCTTCCCCTGATGCATGTCAGGATGCCATTGCCGGGCCAATTTGCGGTACGCCGTTTTGATTTCTTTATCTGACGCCTCCCTGCTGACACCGAGGATTTCATAATAATCCTGATATTTAACGCCCATAAGTCCTCTTCACCCGCCTTTCTGCTCCCTGAAGACCCTATAATTAGTCATCGGATCAACTGAGTTCTTAGCGTATAGTTTAATGTTTCTTCCAGTTTACTTAACTTCAAATTCAGCATCTATAACGTCATTATCACCGCCTGTACTGCCGGCACATCCGTCGGCGGCACAACCTGTTTGCCGATAAGCCTCTTCTCCTGACTGGCGGCCCACCGCCTGGGTTAGGGCATGCATCGCTTGCTGTAAATCCCCGTGCAGGGAGCGAATCTTATCCACAGGTGCATTTTCTTTTAGTGAATTTCTAAGATTATTGATCAGCTCTTCAACCCGGGCTTTTTCCTGAAGCGGTGCTTTATCACCAAAATCCTTTAACTGCCTTTCAGCCTGATAGACCAAAGTATCCGTTTCGTTCCTAACCTCCGCTGCTTCTCTCCGTTTTTTATCCTCGGCAGAGTTTGCTTCTGCTTCTGTTACCATCCGGTCAATTTCACCTTTGTCCAGAGTGGTTGAACCGCTGATGGTAATAGTCTGTTCTTTGCCTGTACCCTTGTCCTTGGCACTAACCTTCAAAATACCGTTAGCATCAATATCAAAAGTAACTTCTATTTGGGGAATACCGCGAGGCGCCGCCGGAATTCCTTCCAGCTTGAACTGACCTAAAGTCCGGTTATCTCCCGCCATTTCACGTTCACCCTGGAGAACATGAATATCAACAGCTGACTGACCATCTTCCGCAGTGCTGAAAATCTCGCTGCGGCGTGCGGGAATTGTTGTATTCCTTGCGATAATCTTGGTCATCACACCACCCATAGTCTCTACACCCAATGATAATGGTGTTACATCAAGCAACAGTACATCTTTGACTTCCCCGGCCAGCACGCCCGCCTGGATGGCAGCCCCGCAGGCCACAACTTCATCGGGATTGACGCCCTGGTGCGGTTCTTTTCCCGTCAACTGCCGAACTAATGCCTGCACCGCCGGGATACGGATAGAACCACCTACCAGAATTACTTCATCAATATCTTTTTCCGTCAATTTAGCATCAGCCAAAGCTGCCTCCACCGGACCACGGCAACGCTCTACAAGATGGCGGGTCAGGTCATCGAATTTAGCCCTGGTTATTTTCATGTCCAGGTGCTTCGGCCCTGCCGCATCAGCTGTTACAAAGGGGAGATTGATTTGGGTTTCCATTGTTGTAGAAAGCTCCACCTTGGCCTTTTCCGCGGCCTCGGTCAATCTCTGCAGGGCCTGTTTATCAAGCCGCAAATCTATCCCAAAATCCTTTTTAAACTCTTCAGCCATCCAGTCAACCAACACTTTATCAAAATTGTCTCCGCCCAAGTGGGTGTCACCGTTAGTTGACTTGACTTCAAACACCCCATCTCCCACCTCCAGTACGGATACGTCAAAGGTCCCACCACCCAAATCAAATACCATGATGGTTTGGTTGGTCTTTTTATCTAACCCGTAAGCCAAAGCTGCGGCAGTTGGTTCATTGATAATTCGGAGTACATTAAGTCCGGCAATTTTTCCAGCATCCTTGGTAGCCTGTCTTTGGGCATCATTAAAATAGGCCGGTACCGTAATTACCGCATCTGTAATTTTTTCACCTAAGAATTTCGACGCATCATCTACGAGTTTCCTCAACACCGCAGCCGAAATTTCTTCAGGAGCGTATAATTTGCCACGAATATCAAACTTTACAGCATCATTGGTCCCAGTTACTACTTTATAAGGCACCAGATTACGCTCATCAGCCACCTCAGAGTACCTGCGCCCGATGAAGCGTTTCACGGAATATAGCGTGTTCTCCGGATTAAGGACCGACTGGCGCCTGGCAACCTGCCCAACGAGCCTTTCGCCATCATTTTTAAAAGCCACCACCGACGGGGTGGTCCGTCCACCCTCTGTATTTACCACAACGGTAGGTTTGCCGCCCTCCATAACTGCCACAACCGAGTTAGTAGTACCCAAATCAATACCTACTGTTTTACCCATGACTATAACCTCCTTTACGTCAATTTTTTATTCCCAGTTTTGTTGTACTACCTGCCATGTCTTAACAATGCAATTAGCATTGCTTTAAGTACAGCCGCCCGCTTACTTCCTGTTTCATGTGTTTGATCGCCTTCTTCGATTATTTCAACAACATTCTGCATCATTTGTGCTTCTCTTTTGCTGATTAAATCTTCTTCATATAAATAACTGATTAAGCTGACCGCCTCCCTTAAGCTGACCTGTTCTCCTATCCTGTCATACACGATATCAAGTATGTCTTCCGAATCTTCGAGCGGCACCCTGATAACCCTGATAAATCCGCCGCCTCCACGCCGGGTTTCAATAATATAACCACGATTGAAAGAAAACCTGGTACTAAGCACGTAGTTAATTTGTGACGGCACACACCGAAATTTTTCGGCCAGTTCATTGCGTCTGAGAATCACGATCCCACCTGTACTTTGATTCAACCTGGCCTTAATATAGTCTTCAATTATGTCTGTAATGTTTGGCATACTCGACCTCCCCCCAAAGTCTTTTTGACCTTTCCTGACCTTTAATATATTATATACATATTTTGGCTCTCATATTCAAGGATGATTTATCGCCTCTTATCTCGATTGTCCGATAATATTCCGTATTATATCCATAAATCGCACTTACTCACTATCTTACTATTTATTTCGTCGATTATAATTCCAATTAGTATATTTTTATGGTCTCATTTATATGTTTGGTCAAAATGTATACTTGCTTTACCCTGACCTTTAGACCTTTATTGACCATTTAGTAAGCAGAAAAATTATCTTCAAATAAATCCTTTTTTGTGGTAAAATGTAAATACGTCTGAATAATACAAATTTTTGGCAAATAACAATATTAATCCGGTAACTCTTATCAATAGTGTTAACGGAAAAGGGGAAATTATATGCTCCAACTATTCCGCAAAGATTTGGTCTTTCTTCATGCACCAAGTGTGTATGATTTCCGTAAAGACACCACCATGTTCGGTCCCATCAGTGATGTTGTCCCTTCATCTCCTACCTTCGAAATGTACCCACTGGGAATCACCAGCATTGCTGAAACTCTGGAACAAAGTGGTTTTAACGTCCAAATCGTGAATGTTGCCTACCAAATGCTGTCTAACAAGAATTATGATGCTGAAAAAGTTATCGCAAGTTTAAAACCCATCGCTTTCGGTATTGACTTACACTGGCTGCCTCACGTTCACGGCAGTATTGAGCTGGCCAAAATATGTAAAAAATATCATCCTGATACACCTGTTATATTTGGCGGCTTATCATCATCATATTATCACGAAGAGCTTATCAATTTCCCCTTCGTTGACTTTGTTGTACGGGGTGACAGCACTGAACAACCGATGCTGCAGCTGATGCGTGCTTTACGCTACAAGCAGCCTTTCGATCAGATCCCTAACCTCACATGGAAAAAGTCTGATGGTTCTCCTGTCATCAACCCGCTGACTCATGTACCTTCAAACATCGATTATGTCTCAGTGCCGTGCTACAGCTATGTGGTACGGTCAGTGTTTAAATATGCTAACCTGCAAAATACAGTTCCATACTTGGACTGGCTGAAATACCCAATTACCGCTATCTTAACCGCCCGGGGCTGCACTCAAAACTGCTCCATTTGCGGTGGATCAAAATTTGCCTACAAAACAGTCTGTAACAGGGATGAACCTGCATATAGATCCCCTCAGTCACTCATTGAAGATATCCGGCTTATCCAAAAGCTCGGCCGGGCACCAATTTTTGTGCTCCATGACCTCAGACAAGGCGGTGAAGAATACGTAAATGAGTTCTTCCGGCTACTAAAGCAGGAAAATCTTCAAAACGAATTAATTATTGAACTCTTCTGGGAAGCCGATGACGCGTATTTTGCCAAAATCGCCGATGCCGTACCTAAATTCAGCCTGGAAATGACTCTGGAGACACATATTGAGTCAATCCGTAACATGAACGGAAAATTTGCGTGTACCAATGAACAGATTGAAAATACCATTGCCTCAGCATTTAAATATGGCTGTCGTAAAATTGATATCTTCTTCATGACGGGAATCCCTAAGCAAACTTACGACCAAGCTTTAGAGTCTATTGACTACTGTCGGCATTTGCTGGAGAAGTTTAATGGCGACAGGCGGTTAGCATTATTTATTGCCCCTTTAGCACCATTCCTTGACCCCGGCTGCCTGGCTTTCGAGTACCCGGACAAATTCGGTTACAAGAAATTTTGCCATACGTTAATGGACCACTACCATGCCCTGACCAAGCCTAGCTGGAAACATATTCTAAGCTTTGAAACAGACGGCATGACGCGGGACGAAATAGTCAGATCAACCTATGATGCCGCATTAAAACTGAACGCTTTAAAACATGAGTTCAATCTGATTGATACTGACCTTTATAAGCAAATAGAGTTCAGGATTCATAGTGCCGTCCAGGTTATGGATGAAATTGACCGGATAATTCTCATCGATGACGAAGCCGAGAAGCAAAGGGAACTCAGGGAACTTAAATTGAAGGTCGAAGAAATTAACCGGCATACAATCTGTGGTAAAGACGAACTTAAGTGGCCCATCAGCCAGCGTTTTGGCAATTTTGTCTCCCTGTCATCGGTTTTTCTGAGACTGTTTTTCACTGAACTAAGGCTTTTCTTTTATCGATTTAAACTTTTCTTCAAATAAGGTGCAATTTACAAAAATGAGACAAGTCATTCTTGCCTCATTTTTTTATTTATTTATCCAGGCTTCTTTTCTATTTACTGGACAAATCTATTTATGATATATTATTCAATTACCCCTGGATTGATTTTGTGATTCGCTTTCTTTCTGAGGATGTAAAATACCGTCTGATCGCTGGCTACTGTTGGTTCATGGCAACTTTGATGTTTCTCTGTAAGTACTTCATCTACTTCCCAACCCTGCCCAAAAAGTTTTCTAACTTGTTCCAAGGAAGCTGGCCTCCATGCATCTATTCGAACCTTAACAGTTTCTGACATCTTAATTCCTCCTTGCATTATTTTGTATTAATATCTCTTTGGCTAATACCCAGTCACACATTTGGCAATGTACACATCTTTGGTATAGTTTGCAGTTATAAAAAAATCTCCCTTGCCCTATTATTATTTCTGCATAAATATATCCATTCCTTTCGCTTCGCTCAAGGCACAAAACGTAATGAAATATATTGGCTTTGAGCTACTTTTATACTATTCTACAGCCATAGGGATNGGATTTGAATAATCTTCTGGATTACTCATGCTACGGTTCTTTTTTTATGCAAAAAAACGGAGAGCACTAGAAAAAGTAAAACTTTTTCAGTGCCCTCGCGATTTGCCTGCCTTATTTTTAATATGGCTCCCCGGGTAGGACTCGAACCTACAACCTACCGGTTAACAGCCGGGTGCTCCACCGTTGAGCTACCGAGGAATGGGATCCAACAAAATTTATCTTATCATAAATTCTTTTGGTTTGCAAGGGTAAATACCTTGATTTTTACACTACAAGAGAGCAACCCCCTTATTCCTGTGGGTTTTTACTGTTTATGGAGTCGTTATGTTTATTGTTATTACATTAAAGGTGACATTTTTACTTGCATCTTCCGCCACTAAATGCACTTTATAAGCAGTCCCTTGTGATAAACCTGCGATTGTAATGGTGGCTTCTTCATTTTCGGTGACAGAGGTATTCCCTTTTAACGCTGCATTTGTATCGGCACCATCAGTCCCGTTCCTTACTTGATCATAATCCGGAACTGCATCTGCAGCCGGCAATACCACGTAATATACTGTACCTGTTTCATTACTTGTCAGCTTTACGTCTGTACTGGTGGCAGTGGTATTCTCTGTAAATGGCGGTGAAACCACAGGATAAGCACCATCTCTTTCTACGTCTTCATCAGCGGTTAATTCCCTGCTGCTTTCACCATCGGGTGCTTCAAACGCCCCTGCTAACGCAGTCAATACTGGAACAGCTTTCGTGCTGTGACCATTTTCGGCAAAATAAATCCAAAACATATCGTCATTGTTATCTATATCCGACGCGCTTGATGAAAATCCGGTAGCAGCCACTCCGTCAATAAAAACCGAATCTAATTTAACTTTCGAATCATTAATATTACGAGCAGTAAAAATCAGGAATGAATCTACAATACCGTTACCGTCTCGATCAAATGTACGTGCGATGAGAATACGCAAAACGTCCTCGACCTTACCGGTTGCTTCACTTGCTGCAGTTGCTCCATCTGTAGTCCCGGTGCCTGCGATTGGTGTTACCTTGAAAACAATATATTTATTCGCATCAGCATCTGTTAAGGTATAGGTTTTCCCAGTCGCACCGGGAATCACCTCCGGTGTACTAAACGAAAACTTTTTTCGATACCATTGGAATGTGGTTGCTCCTTCCTCATCCCCTTCATGATCAGTATAAGTATAGTTTCCTGTCAGTACTTCACCAACCTTTGCTGTTCCGCTGATGCTTACACCTGTGGCAATTGGCGCCTGGTTAACCTCTGTAGCGAAGGACCAGACCGTCCCATCTGCAATACCTTTAAAGTCTCCGGTGGCCGCGTTAGTAAATGCCCCTGTAACAATCAGAATGTAGTACTCCGTATTGTATCCAAAGGTACCGTCTGGATCAATTGTTACAACCTTATCCGTAACCGTTACCTTATTGGGATCAGCAGCATCAATCAACTCAAACAGACTGTCATCGGAAGCTTTATAAATGAAAATATCTTTTGTACTATTGGCGGTAACGTTTTGGTCAAAGCTTAGCACCAGGTTGTCATTAACCCCAACATCTGTGGAATCGTCAGCCGGGGAATAGCTGCTTACTCTCGGGGCAGGGTCAACAGCGGTATTATTCTCCACCTCTTTGCCCCATAAAGTGTTTGCAGTATTACCTGTCAAATCCTGAAGCGCGGTATCGCCAACAATATAGCTCAGGTCAACAGTGTCATCACTGGTTACTGCCTCCGCTAAAGTCAAGAGGACATTTGTTCCCTCCACTTCTACCCCGTTCACCATTACTTGACGGTCTGAATTAACCCATACCCCAAAATCATCGGCAGCTGGAATAGAATTTTCATCTAAGGCTTCATTAAAAGTTAGGGTTAATTGACTGCCATTTATCGCCGCACTTTGAAACAGCGGTCTAAAGTCGATAGTCTGCTCCATATCCCAAATAACGGGACCGGTTTCAGGCAATTGGTCTTTGCTGAAACTAACTGTTGCCGGTCTGGCTGTAATATCCCAGCCTTGCCCGGAAGCTGCCTCAATAAACCGCCCTTTAGTGTTCCACGAGTGTATAGGTATAACCACTTTCGGATCCAAATCATTTATAAAATTGATTAAATCCTCGCTGTCATGGGCACCTTCAAAAGCATTGCCAACAGGCAGCATTAAAATATCGATACCTGTTTCTCCTTTTAAGGCAGTAATCTCATCGGGGGTCAAACCATCAATGAGCCCCCTGAAGCTGTCCCCTGGATGAACTAGACGCATTCCTCCCGTTTCAAAAATGAAACCTGCATTAGGCTCATCACCAAAAGGAAAGTCTTGCTCGAAATGGGGCAATAAAACTGTACTCAGGCTAACATCTCCGTAAATCGCGTCAGTGACCTGAACAAAATTCCGGGACATATCATCCTGCTCATTTAAAGTGACCCCGTAAACAATCTGGTTAACACCAGGCGCGGCAGCTACATAATTATGATCCCCGTGTTGGTGGGATACGGTTATTAAGTTTATGCTGCCTTTGTTGGGTATCGAATAGGCCGCCGGGAATCCGATAAAAGAATCGGGCATAAAGGGATCCATTAAAATCTTTTGCTTAGCTGTGGTCATAATAAAACTTGCGTGGCCCAGGTATTCCAGGCTGATGGATGACTTCCCGGTCACCGGGGTTTGGCTGTCACCACCGCCACCGCCACCACCGCTATTTGCGGGGGTCTGAACGACATTGGGTGCTGTTACACCTGGTGACGTATTTGTATTTTGGGGTGCAGTTTCAAAGGTGACACCATTGGCTTTGACCTCGGCAGTTTGTACCGTACCTTGGCCTGTGACACTCACTTTAGCTTCCAAAGTAAAAGTTTTAACAACAGATTCTTTGGGCAGCTCGATCTTTACTCCCTCTGCTTTTACTGTCACATTTTCAAAAGTGCCTGCCAGGATAATTTTATCATTTTTGGCGGCATCAATGACGACTTCTTTAAATCCGCCTGCTTTAAGATCCTTTGCTTCCAGCTTGACACCGGAATTTGCCACTACCTGGCTGACAGTACTGGAACCAGTAAGTAAAATTCTGATTTTACCGTCCTTTTTGGATACTGTAACCTGCCCCAAAACAGAATCAATGACGATAATACTGTTTTCCCCGCCGCCCCGAACTAATGTCCTTCCTTTTACATTAACATTTTTCAGGGTAACTTCTCCTTGACCAATGTTTTCAGCCAGCAGCAGGTTTCCGTTGATAGTCATGTTTTGTAAAGTTACACTTTCTACATTGACGGCTATATCGCCCTCAATCACCTCGGTACCTTCTGCAGGCCCATAGACACCTGCCTGATCATAAGTACGGGCCGGTATCACAACGTTCGTGCCCAAAGCCTTGCCCAAAGCGGCAACAGCTTCGGCTCTTTTAATAAGATTTTTAGCTTTAAAAGTTCCATCAGGGTAACCGCCCATGATATTCTGAGCTGCTACTGCTCCCACAGCTCCCTTACTCCAGTCTGAAATCTCCGAAACATCAGTGAATTGTTCCGCCGAGCTGGGATTTTCCTGCAATTTCCTCACTTTCATGATTATATTAGCGGCCTCTTGACGAGTAATAGGATTCCGCGGTTTTATTGTGCCATCATTATATCCCGTTATATAGCCTGCAGCCTTTGCTTTAGCTATTACATCGACATACCAGGCACCGGCTGCCACATCGCCGTAAGAAATGGTACTCATCTCCTCATATCTGAAAGCACCATTTACCAGAGCCATAAATTCAACCCGGGAAATATTATTGTCCGGCCTGAATGTGCCATCTGGGTAACCCTTTACCAGCCCCCTGTTTAACCAATCCTCAATTTGAGTCCTGGCCCAGTGACCGGTCAAATCCGAGGATGGCGCTGCCGGTGTCACAGTTGGCAGCATCATGATGCTCATTGCCACAATGATCGCGTACACAATAGCTTTTCTTGCTTTTTTTGCTATATTAAACATGTTTCCTTCTCCCCTCTTTTAAAAAGAATCTAACCAGAAGCGTCTTAACCTTCCATCTATCGCCCCTCTCCAATAATTTACAATGTTAATGGGACAGGATTACCAAGTAATTCTGGCAATACTTCAAGTATAATTATTGGATATTATAAGATTTTTAACATGCTCTTACAAAACACTTACATATGGCTTTCCCTGCAAATGTTTGGCAATTTTTTATCTTGCTTACTAATTATAAGGAAAACAAGAAAAGTATCCATAGAATTGGACGATAGCATTATTTCGTAAAATAAAAAAAGAGCTAAGTTTCTTATTTTAAGAAACTTGCTCCTTAGCCGATGCGGCATTTTTTTGCTTTAATTGATCTGCTGCCCTAAATTGAACCATCCTACCTTACCCTTTTACCTGCAACCCCTTCATAACGGCCCATTCACTGGAATAAATTCGTAAGTATCTTGTCAAATCTGCCATCTTAAAGAGCTTTTCATCATGATAGCTCAGCCCAACGCATTCGGCTCTGTTAACTGCCAAACGCAAAAGAAGGCAAAACGCCTAATTCCCGTTCTAATTCCCTTTTGAAACTGAGATAACACTGGTGAGCCTCTGACTTACGATTCGTCATAATCAAATACCCGATATACTCTTCATATAATCCCTCATGCAATGGTTCGAGGCTTAACAATTGCAAATACGTCTCTTCTGCCAAAGAATAATCCTCTTTTTCTCTGTAAAAACGGGCAATTTTCCTTAAAGCGCGAACCTGTAAAGCTTGCAATTGATTACGATACTGTTCAAGCCAATCTAGATAATTAACTTCCGGAACCACCTGAGGAGAGTAGATTTGGCAAGCACGAACCGCCAACTCCACAGCGGCTTCGCGGTCAGGCACCCAGAGTTGATCTGTTACAGACAGCAGCTTGCGGTAAGCCAAAACATCAACTTCTTCCAGCATGTCCTGGTTCAGCCGCACATTGCCATGTTGAGTTTCAACCAGTGACGTACTAATCCCAAAGCTCTCCTGGAGGACGCGGTTGATACGATGAATGGCTACGTAAAGGCGGTTCAAGGATTTTTTCAAATCATTCCCTGGAAAAAATTCCTCAATCAGCACTTCTTTAGATACCTGTCCATTAGGGTTTAGCAAAAGATAGATAAGCAGCTCTTTAGGCCGCTTGTGCTTCCAATTGGCCCCCTCCAGGAATTTATCTGCCCATTGCATTGCAAATTTCCCAAAGAGCGTAACTTTAAACCCCTTTGGCTCATCTTTAATTTTTTGCTCATTTCCAATTACGCTGCTAAAACCATCCGGTGTAGATTTACCGAAAAGCTCAAAAAGCTGTTCCGCCTTCCGCCTGTGCAATACAAAACCGCTTAAATCGGCCATTTTATGTTGCAATAAAGAGCATATCCAATGCAGCTGAGCTTTGTACCAGGGATGACAAAGAAGCTCAATTTTGCCTATGTACATTTCAATTGTCTGCTGCAAGCTTTCCCACCTGTGGCCAGCAGCTTGGCCGATCATGGAGACAATCCCATTAAACAATTCCGATACCGGTTCAAATACGCAGTGATTGGATAAGGAATCCAAAGAATCCATTAGCACAGCTTTATTTTTAGTCAGTTTGCGCTCATCATTTATTAAGTCGCTGAGTAAGCCAAGACAACTATTCAGCAAATAAAATAAGCGGGAATTAAGCGTGGGCAGCACCAATATACTGTTCAGGAAGGATTCAATTTCTTCAGGCTCGGGCAGTATTCCAGAATTTTGCCCTGGAATCAGTGGCGCAATAATCAGCTTTTTAAGTAAAAAAATTTCTGTCGAAAATACTCCTGACAACTTGCCATTCAATCGTATCAAACGTTCTGTGCCCCGATAGAGCATAGATCTTTCATGAATAAACAACCCAAACCAGTAAATGGATTCCAAAAGCATTATGGCTTCATCCATATACCAATCAAGTTCAATGTAATTATTATAGCATTCCTCATAATAAACTGAAGCTTCCTCTATTCTACCTGCAAAGGTGCAGTACAACGCTAAAAAACGTGAAAATAAGGCCCTTACTCTCACGTCTTCAGGCTTTCTGATATATTCATCATAAATTTGTTTATGAATGGTTGAGAGGACATGCTGATCAGCCAAAAAAAGATGGGTTATCCCATAATAACTAAGGACACGAGCAAACTGGACTTCATCTCCAGTTTCAGCCTGAACGGAAATAATATCTTCTAAATACAGAGATAACTCTAGCCACTTTCCCGTAGAATAAAGCTCAAAAATTCTGTCATTTTCCATAAAAATCACTTAAAAAGTCCTTTCAGTTCGCTGTTTATTCTAATTGTAAAGTCATCAACTACACAGCGCAATGAGATATCGCACAACTTACCCATGAAAAAGCTGTACGGCTCTCTTTTTTGCTATTATTATACGGTTTCATTCGTAAAAACTAGATTCAGATTTATCACACTGTCTCCCTCAATGGCTAATAGTTCTTACCCCAGCCCAGCACATGAGTGAGTATGCTCGGATAATTTTGATTTGTTATGGAATATGTGGCAATGCTTTAGAAAAATTAGATCAATCTATATTTATGTTGATACAAAAGAAGGTTCTATAGCTATATTGAAGAATGCACTCCTAAAAGCCAATCCGTATAGCTCGCATCTCTAAGTGGCCCGGCTTTGTGATTCATAAGAAGCAGTGGCCGCTAAGAGCTGCGTAGTATACACTAGGCACCTTACGGTGCCGTCGCCAGGCTCGCCTTAGGCTGATGGTACTTGGACCGCGGCGATTGGTCGGCCTGCTAGCCTACAAAGAGAAGAACCACTTGGTTTTCACCAAGTGACTCTTCATATAAAATCCGGCAACGACGTACTCTCCCAGGACTCTCCAGTCCGTATAGCCCGCATCTCTAAGCGGCCAGGCTTTGTGATTCATAAGAAGCAGTGGCCGCTAAGAGCTGCGTAGTATACACTAGGCACCTTTAGGTGCCGTCGCCAGACTCGCCTTAGGCGATGGTACTTGGACCGCGGCGATTGGTCAGCCTGCTAGCCTACAAAGAGAAGAACCACTTGGTTTTCACCAGGTGGCTCTTCATATAAAGTCCGGCAACGACTTACTCTCCCAGGACTCTCCAGTCCGTATAACGTGCATCTCTAAGCGGCCCGGCTTTGTGATTCATAAGAAGCAGTGGCCGCTAAGAGCTGCGTAGTATACACTAGGCACCTTTAGGTGCCGTCGCCAGGCTCACCTCAGGCTGATGGTACTTGGACCGCGGCGATTGGTCAGTTTACTCGCCAACAAAGTAGAAAAGACTTTGGTTTTCACCAAAGTCTTTTCATATAAAATCCGGCAACGACTTACTCTCCCAGGACCCTACGGTCCGTATAGCTCGCATCTTTAAGCGGCCCGGCTTTGTGATTCATAGGAAGTATTGGCCGCTAAGAGCTGCGTAGTATACACTAGGCACCTTACGGTGCCGTCGCCAGGCTCACCGTAGGCTGATGGTACTTGGACTGCGGCGATTGGTCGGCTTACTCGCCAACAAAGTAGAAAAGACTTTGGTTTTCACCAAAGTCTTTTCATATAAAATCCGGCAACGACTTACTCTCCCAAGACCCTGCGGTCCAAGTACCATCAGCGCTGAGAGGCTTAACTGCCGTGTTCGGGATGGGAACGGGTGGGTCCCTCTCGCCATTGTCACCGGAAAGGTTAAACTGTTGAAAAGCTTCGCCTGGCGGCGTCAAAAGTTTCGTCGGAATCCTCTCGTACACTAGTACGCTCCGGTTCCTCCTCAACTTTTTCCTTGCCNTTTCTTGCTAATCCATATCTTTTTTAAGTCATCAACTGATGGCTTGTTTGCTATACCTTTTTACTTTAAAGGTTATTATAGCTAACTATTTCAGACTTACACTCCGAATCACCGCTGCCGACACAGGAGGTTTCCACACATAAAACTTCGGCACCCAGGACCTGCGTTGCATAGCCGCTGGCATAACCGGTCAGGCTCCAACATACTCCCTCACTGGCAACACCGTTTAGTCTTAAGTGTTGCTCCGCTTCGTATGAATGGCGCCATATTCCTTTCATTAATTCCAGTTTTCCGGAAGGCGTAAAATCTAAGATAATATTCTCCGCTTGCACAACACCCTGCAAAGAATGCATCATTGGGCCGCCCTTAAGCCATTCAGCCTTATTGTGAAACACGCAGCCCAGTGCTTCGGCATCGTTTTTCCCCCACTGGTAGCCGAAACGGGTTAAAACACCCCGGGCAATATTTTCTCCCAGCGAATTCACCAGTTCCCTGCGCAGCTCCCCCAGAGACTCGGCATGAAACAACATCCGACGGGAACCGGAAAAATTAATCAGTCCCTTGTCTGGCAGGAAATCCAAAAACTTTTGGAATTCAAATTTTTGCAGCGCCAAAAACTATCCCTCCCCGTAAATTTTACGAAAGGACATTATACTCCGATGATATATATCTATAATATAAAAACGCGGATTCACTTAGCCAGAACTTTACCGTCAATTTCAACATTTCCTATTCAAAAGGCCAAATTGTAACCCCATCCGGGAAAACCCTTAACTATTTCTCCGCCATCTGTTATTTTATGGTTTGACTATTCCCACAAAAACCCATTTAACGACTATTTCGCCCGTTTAACCTGCATTTTAAGCCTCAGATGTATTTAGTGTTAAAAAACATAGCATGAATTGAGTAGGAGGTAGGTGATTATTTCACCTACCGACCTCTCACACCACCGTGCGTACCGTTCGGTACACGGCGGTTCTCTAGTTTACGCATACTCGTTGATAATAATCAAAGAAAAAGGTGTAACCGAGACTAGAAATCGTTTGGTTGTCTAATGAGCGGTTAAGGATAGGGCTGCTGGATATTCTCCAGTAGCCTTTTCTAGTATTCGCAAACTCCCATGCTTTATCTTCATCAATTCCAAAGTGTCTCAGCATTTTGAATCGGGTTTTTATTTTCTTCCACTGTTTCCAGTAGACCGTGCGGATACGTCTCCTCATCCATTCGTCTGTTTCCTTTAGCAAGCCCTTCATATCTGCCAGCTTGAAGTAATTGACCCAGCCGGTTATGTATTGCCTTAGCTTTCTGGCCCGATAGTCATTGCCCCATCCATTACTGTTTTACTTTCAGGAATAGTTTTCCTTCGATATACGGCAGTATCTTTTCCAATGTCCTATCCCAAAGATGGGCAGCTTTTATACTACCATTAGTGTTTATTCTTCCAGGCTGACATTCACCCACGCCCCATTTAACAGTACCCGCTGCTCTGTATATCCTGCTTCCCTTAATTGGGGTATGACTTCTTTAAAATAAGTATTCATATGGTTTGGATTGTGGGCATCAGAATTTAACATAATGGGAATCCCCAGTTTATTGCACTCTTTAACAATCCACGGACTGGGATGCGGATCTTTTACATATCCTTTGGCAATCCCACCTGTATTAACTTCGAGCACTGCCTTTGAATCCGCAACCACTTCCAAGGTTCTCAGCACTTCCTCTTTATACCAAGCCGCTGTTTCATCAAAATACTTGAATTCCTTGTTAACCTTTTTTATGAGATCTAAATGTCCAATTATTTCCGGTTGATGTTCCCGGACCATCTCCCGAATCAGAGAGTAATAGTGCTTGACGAACTCTGCACTGTCTCCACCGTAGACATCGTGCAAAAGTTGGTCAAACTCCTTACCGTATTCGCCAGTGTAAGTATACCCATCCGGTTTACCATTCTTAACCAAATGTATGGAACCAATGGTGTAATCCAAATTAAGGTCTTTGAACTGCTGGGATCTGGGGCCAATAATGCCCGGTATATAGTCGATTTCCAACCCCAGATATACCTGTATCCTATCCGCATATTTAATCTTAAGTTCCTGAATAGAAGTACAATATTCCTCAAGCCTTTCTTGTGGCATCACCCATGATTTATAAAAAGGCAAAGGCGCATGACTTGAAAATCCGATAGCCTGAAACCCGTAGTTTAGTGCTTCATTGACGTATTGTTCAAGCTCTCCCACCCCGTCACAAAATTCAGAATGGGTATGAAAGTTTGATACGCTCACGAAATCTCCTCCTTTTTACTCTAGTACTCTCTCGGAAATTCGAGATTCTTTATGTTCAAGGCTTTACGCCTTGGACTTTCTTGTTTTTTCCTCCACCTAAACTTTGTCGAAAATTAAAACAAATGTTCTCTTGACTTTTTGAAAATCGCCCCATAATCGCCGATAGAGGCATTGTTTTACAGCCTACTAACAATTATGGCGGTGATTTCGCGTGTTAAGACCTTCACGCTCTCATCAGGATTTTCACCAATTTGTTGCTGAACAACTGCAAATTCATTATTTTGAAAAGGAACTACAGGGAACTGTGCTTTTGTATCACCTTGAGCTTGCTAAAGTTTGGGTTACTGATCTTACTCCTGTTTATCACATTTTGGCCCAGCGATACAGTAAGCGCGGTTCTTCCGCACGCGACCCGGTTGATTTATTCTGGTCACTACTGCTTATGGAGCTTACTCATGCTAAATCTGTTGATGATTGGGTCAAAACTATGAGAGATCATCCTATTTGGGCTATTTATAGCGGTTTTTCACCTGATGATGTTCCTGGCGTTGGTACTTTTTACGATTTCCAAAGCCGGCTTTGGCTGGCCGATTCCCCTCATTTGTCGTTCAAAGTCCGCAAGCCTAGACGTAAACCAAAGAAGGGTAAGAAAAAAGGGGAAAAGGCTCCTTTACGCAAACCAGGTATTGTTGGGCGTTTGGTTTCCCGCTTTTTAAAACATCCACCTGCTTATAAAACGCAGCCCCATGAACTTCTGCAGCAGATTTTTAAAGATTGCTTTGTGCTTCCTTCTGCTAACCAAGGCTTGTTAGGTGACCTTAATAATCTGCGTATAGCCGGGGATGGTTCTTCCGTCCGTACCGGTGCCAGCCGGTACGGAAAACTGCTCTGTTCCTGCCGAGAACAGAAAATCTTTAATTGCCGGTGTGCCCGGCGCTATAGCGACCCCGATGCCTCCTGGGGCTGGGACAGCTACCGTGAAGAATACTATTATGGACGTGGGCTTTATGCTTTTACTGCTGCCGACAGTCCATATGACTTACCCATTTACCTTAATCTTGTCAAGGCGCAACGTCATGACAGCGTTGCTTTTATTCCTTCCTTGTTTGAGCTTATTCGCCTTTACCCGAATTTCAAATTAAGTAATTGCCTTTTAGATTCTGCTCATGATGCTTACGGGATCTATAAACTTCTGTATCACTATGATATTGGCGCTGTTATTGACTTAAACCAACGTAATGCCGGTAATATCTCTTGTAAAGGTGATATCTCCTTCACCAAGGATGGCATCCCGATTTGTTCGGGAGGTCACATTATGGCTTATAATGGTCATTGCTATGACCGCCAACGTCACAAATGGCGTTGCCCTAAAACCCGTAAAAAGTGGAAGGTTACCTGTAATACTCCTTGTTCTGCCAAAAAATACGGCAGGGTCTTCTATACTTATGAGCAAGATAACCTTAGATTCTTTACTCGTATCCCCACAAATTCTGAGCAATGGAAGGCTGCTTACAAACGGCGTACCACTGTTGAACGTTATTTCAAGCGCCTTAAAGAAGATTATCATCTGGAAACCAGAGGTAAAATCCGCAGTTCCAGAGCTTGGTATATCAGAGTTTTTTTGTCCAGTATGTGCCTACATGTTGATGCCTGGGTTAAACATCAAAAGCTTGACATGACCAACATGATTAATCAATGGGCTAATAACTCAAACTCTCTCGCCGCCTAATGTTTCCAATCAATCCGGCCCCAATTTTGCTAGCCTGTTTTCCCCAGGCTTATTTCCCATGCCCAAATTCCCTTTTTCCGCTACTAAGCCTCTCGGAGATGTCCGGGAATCTGGCAAGGTGTTGCACAAGGTTTTCCTTGCGTAGGCGTCGTGAGGAATCTTACCGAAGTCTCCGCTAAGCGAAGTCACGGACCGGAGCCATGGATGGCGGAGCCGCCACTGAGCCACGGATGGTTGGAACCGAAAAGTCCGTGATTGAGCCAGCGAAGAGCAACTTGGTCGGTGCGTAGCAACGACTTAGTTGCTCTTGTACCGACGACCTGAGAATCATGCTTTCACCGGTGGAGCAAGGTTAGATTCCTCCGGCTCAGGTGCGGAAAATCGGTGCAATGCCTTACCAGATTCCCCGGCCCCATTTCCGAGAGCCTACCTCTATATTTCAAACTCTGCAACACCTCCTCCATCCATTAGCAATAGCAGACCCAAATGCACAGTTCTTCTCTTCATTTATCTTGACAATAGAAATTTCCAGGTTCTAGGAGTCTGTCCGAGAATAAATTTGAAAACTGACATTCTCCCGGGTTTTAAATGGCATTAACCGTATAAAACCATTTTTCAGTTCATACAATGACTGTATATTTTATGATTTTGGCTTAATTACTTAAAACCAACCCTTTATTTAGAAACAATTGATGATTTCACTGCTGAAAGCAGTAAAATTTCACCTTCAATTCCACCGAAGGTGGGAAAATAAGGATAATCCAAATTTGAATTTCAGCAAATCCGTATCA
>JAVSMW010000017.1:0-59935 GCA_032027005.1 Thermincola sp.
CACACACTCTATCAGATTCGCACAAATTCCGGATAACATTCGGCCGGGATTTATTGCACAGATTCCCTTGGGGAGGTCAGCCCAACCCGAGGAACTAGCGGAAGTGGTAGCGTTCCTGGCTTCACCGGGAGCCAGTTATGTAACCGGAGTTGCGCTTGGTGTGGACGGAGGATTTTTCATGGGAGTTCAATGCTAAAATAATAATTTAGGAGGGCCCAATATGAGAAAATGGTACCCTTTATTACTGGTACTCGTGGTAAGTTTAATGCTCGGTATTACTGGTTGTAGTGGTAAGAATGAGACTGGTCAGACTGGACAGAGCACAACGCCTGCCGCGGAAGAACAAAAGTATATTTTGGGGTGTTCCTACAGGATTAGGCGCTATTGAGCCTAAAGATTCGCTGAAAGCAGCCCAATTGGCTGTTGATGAGATTAATGCTGCCGGCGGGATAGAGGTAGGCGGGAAGAAAATTAAATTTGAGATTGAATCAATTGATACAAGAGAGGTTGAACCGTCATTACCTATTAATGATGCTCTATCGGCCATAGAAAAATTGTTGAACGAAAAGAAACCGAATGCCATAGTGGTTGGAGCACATCGATCCGAGGTTCTGTTGTCATCTATGGATCTGGTTGCCAAGTACAAGATACCATATATTACCACAATTGCTGTTACCCCTGAATTTGATAAAAAAGTAGCCAAGGATCCGGAGAAGTATAAATATTTCTTTCGAACCACGGTCAATGCAATCTCCTTTGTAGGGAATCTTGGCAAACAGCTGGCCTTTATCGGCAAAAAATTCAATTACAATAAGGTATACATCATGTACCAGGATGTAGCCTGGGCCTCGGGCAGTGCGAAAGGTATCGACAAGTTCGCTCAGGCTAACGGCTGGACCGTGGTTGGCATGGATGCCTATCCTGGCGGGGCTGGTGATTTTTCCTCATCCTTGGCCAAAGCTAAAGCCGCAGGTGCCCAAGTGATTGTGCCTATTTTCGATATGCCCCAGTCGGGGGTTCTGGTCAAACAAGCCAGGTCCATGAAGGTTCCTGCATTGATAGCCGGATTTATCAGCCCAGCCGTGCCTGGCAGTGCCTGGAAGACCTTTAACGGAGACATCGACGGCTTAGTAAACTATGTGTTTGAGCCTGGTGCGATTCCGCTGAAGAATATCCCGAAATCTGCAGAATTCATCAAAGCATTTGCTAAAAAGTATGGTGAAGAAGAAGCGGCAAACCTTAGCGGACACGGTCCCGGTCCGGCTTACGACACTGTTTATTTGTTAGCGGAAGCCATTAAAAGTGCTAATTCCCTGGATTCTGACGCAGTCGTAGCCGCTTTGGAAAAAACCGATTATGACGGGGTTGTCGGAAAAATTAAATTTAATAAAGATCACCAAGCAGTTTATAGTGATAACCCATCAGAGAGCGCAACCAGTTTAGCCTTCCAATGGAGAGACGGCAAACGCGTGGTTGTCTTCCCTGAGAATGCTGCTGAGTCTGAAATTGAGCTGCCGCCTGCTAAATAGCTGCTATTAAGAGTAGCACGCAACATATTGGAGGAGTACTTCAATTGTACTCCTCCATTCAATCAAGGAGGTCGTCAAGTCTGAAATAATGAGTTAGAGGTACCAGCAAAGTAAAGTGGCAGAGCAAAGCAAGCCATCGGTTGATGACCAAAAAAATATGGATTTACAAGAACTTAAGAAGCTGCGCGAATGCGGTAACCTTGGGTTCTAGCCAAGATAATCGCTTGTTCTACCGTGATTTCGCGGTTTACTGGAAGAACATCCGACTTTCTATATAGCTCAGCATTATACGATTCTTTCTTTTTCAGGATGTTGTAGATAGCTGTAAGAAGCATTCTTGCAATAGCAATGATCGCTTTTTTATGACCACGACGCTGCTTAAGTCTCAAATAGCGGTTGCGGATTTCAGGATGCTTTTCGCTTTTAACTACAGCGGTTGCACACTGTACCAGAAGCGGCTTAATATAACAGCCAGCTCTTGAAATTCTTACTGACTTTTTCTTTCCGGCACTTTCGTTATTCGTAGGTGTAAGCCCTGCCCAGGAGCAAAGGTGCTTAGCTGTCGGGAACACGTCCATATTAACACCTATTTCAGAGATCACAGCGATGGCTGAAAAGATGTTCTTAAAGGACGGAACAGTTAAGATCAGCTTAATTTCTTCAGCGTAGGGCTCGGAAAGAGAAAGGATAATTTTTTTCCAGATCAGCCTTTCGTGACTCAAGATCTTTGCAGTGCTGCTTGATTACCTTAAGTTTTTCGGCTTGTTCAGGCGTGATAAAACCGTCGATGGCAAGTTCCAGTTCAGGGAGTTTATCCTTCATAGAAGCGTGAATGAGGGGCTCTATGTCAAAACTATTGTCCAAAGGATTCTCCAAAAGCTTGTTAATAATGTTCATAGAACTCTTGCCAAAGGTATCAGAAACAACATTTCCAAGCTGAATATTGGATACGGTTAAAGAATTTTGTAGACGGTTTTTCTCGCTTGACATAAAGTTAGTCAGTTTAAAGCGGTAACGCATAAGGTCACGAAGCTGCCTGATTGGAAGAGGAGGCATAAAGCTTCCGGCAAGAAGGTCATGCTTGAATAGGTCAGCAATCCCATTTAGCGTCTTTTTTGTCAGTCTTCTTACCGCGTATAGCTTTGACGTATTTAGGATGCGCTAGGACGATGTTGCAGGAGTCTTCAAGAACATTAAACACAGGAATCCAGTACTTTCCGGTGGATTCCATGCAAACATCCTTGCAGTCGTTTTTACAAAGCCACTGTGACAGCTCTCTCAGACCCTTTGTGTAAGTAGAAAAGCGATGGCTTTTGTAAGTGGTAACCCCTTTGTTGGTAGAAGCAATACAAGCAACAACGAAGGTTTTGTGGACATCAATACCACAACAGACTGGGTAAACGATTTTAGAGCCATAGGTAAACTCCTTTCAGAGAATTGCAAGGGATAGACAGCATTGACTGATTGCCTGGCAATAAACGAGTAATGTTTAAACAAAGATAAGTCTACGTGCTCGAGGACACACTTATTTGTGCTTGGAAAGGCAATCTACACATATAATTATGCGGTCACTCCAGTTGGAGCAGCCCACTCACCTCCGCGTGATTTGTAGTTAACTGTTATCCCTAGGAGTTTAGAATAATAAAAAATTCGCTCAATGCCAACGTATTTCATTACGTTTTGTGCCTTGAGCGAAGCGAAAGGAATGACTATAATTATGATAGCCCAAGTTCTAATCTATGGTCTAGTCAATAGTGTCACTTTAATGCTCACGGCACTGGGTTTTAGCCTTACCTTCGGCTTAAGCGGCGTTGCTAACTTTGCCCATGGGGGTCTCTACATTTTAGCTGGGTTTATGGCCTGGATTTTTATGAACTACCTGGGACTCCCGAGCGTGTTGGCTATGCTCTTGACAGTGGTTGTTGTCGGGGGACTGGGAGCTTTGCTGTACCGGTTCATTTTAATGCCGGTAAGAGGTATTGTTTTGTCTGAAGTTATTAGTACCTTTGCGGTTGGTGTGGCCATATTGGAGTTATTCCGTTGGTTGGGATTCACAACTTATGATTTTAGCCTTCCAGTTTTTATAGTTGGAACCGTGGATATCGCAAACGTTAGTATTGATTATCAACGGTTATTTATCATTGGGGGTTGGACTATTACTGGCCATACTCCTATGGATTTTTACACATCATACTAAAATTGGCCTGGCCCCTGAGGGGTATGTCGCAAGATGAGTATACAGCCCTCTCTGTAGGAATTGAATCAGATTGGGCAGCAATGCTTAGCCTGGCTTTGGGAGCCGGGTTAGCGGCAGTTGCCGGGATGCTGCTGTTACCACTGGGTATTATCTCCATAAAACATGGGGTATGATGCCTTGCTTGTCGCTTTGGCAGTTACTGTCCTGGGTGGTCTTGAAAGCACAACCGGACTTGTTGTCGGGAGTTTTATTGTAGGGTACGCAATGGTGCTGACCAGTACGTTTGTGGGTCCGCAGTGGAGCGAGGTCGTTTACCTCGGTGCAATAGTCGCAGTATTGGGTGTAAAACCATCCGGACTATTTGGCAAATCTAATGAACTGGAAGAGAGGGTTTAATATGAACCCAAAATTTAGAAAAGAACGGATAGACCGCGGGATTAACGTTAGATCCAAAGACATTATGATACTGGCCTCTTTACGGGATTTACTGTACGTTGTTTTACCCCGGGCTTTGGTTATCATTGGTATTGTAATATTTCCTTTAATGAAAGACATCATTGGCTCCTACTGGCAAAATGTTATGCTAACAATTTTGGTGATTTCCTTGCTCGCTTTGAGTTGGGACCTATTAGCGGGTGTTGGCTTGATTTCTCTCGGACAATCCTTTTTCTTCGGAATTGGCGGTTACTTTGCAGGGTACCTAAGTTACAAGTTTGGTTTATCGCCATTAATTACTATTCCCTTAGCTACCGTAGGCGGCTCTTTGGTCTCTACGGTTCTGCTCTACCCCATACTACGTTTGAAGGGAATCTATTTTGGCCTGATTACTTTTGCGGTGCCGCTGCTCTTACAGCGGATAATAGAAACCACTAAAATTCTTGGCGGGACCGAGGGTTTAAGCGGCATTACGTCTATTTCCAACCGAACCTTTGAATTATACCTGGTCATATTTGTTGTCATAATAACAGTTTATGGCTTTCGTCGGCTTACAACCAGTGATTACGGATTAGTGTTTAACGCTATCCGTGATAATGACAGGGCTGTAATAGCTTCCGGATACAACATCCAGTGGTACAAGGCACAGGCGGTATTTATATCTGCTTTACCGGTTTCCTTTGCCGGTGCTTATTTCGCCCACCACTTTGAATTTGTAGGTATGTCTGTATTTTCTCTTGATTATTCCATTCTCTCCCTGACCGGAGTTATTGTAGGCGGTGCCGGAACTTTTTTTGGAGCTGTTTTGGGCAGTTTCATTCTAGTGCCTTTGTCTGAACTACTCCGGGGATTTGGTTCATTAAGAGTTGTAATTTATTCTCTGATGCTCCTGTTCTTTATCATCGGGTTGCCTGAGGGACTTTTTAGCTTCTTCCTAAGAAAGTACCACCAGTTTGAACGATATGTGCCAATGGAGGAAAGTAAGTCTGAAATAATTAGTTAGAAGTACTAGCAAAGTAAAATGGGCACAGCAAAGCAAGCCATTGGTTAATGCCTAAAAGAATACGGATTTGTAATAAATTAGGATGCTGTGCGAATACGGTAACCTTGGGTTCTAGCCAGGATAATCGCTTGTTCTACCGTGATTTCACGGCTTACTGGAAGAACATCCGATTTCCTATATAATTCAGGATTATACCGTTCTTTCTTTTTAAGGATATTGTAAATAGCTGTGAGGAGCATTCTTGCAATAGCAATGATTGCCCGTTTATGACCGCGGCGTTGCTTAAGTCTCAAATAGCGGTTACGGATTTCAGGATGCTTATCGCTTTTAACTACAGCGGTTGCACACTGTACCAGAAGCGGCTTAATATAGCAGCCAGCTCTTGAAATCCTTACTGACTTTTTCTTTCCGGCACTTTCGTTATTCGTAGGTGTAAGCCCTGCCCAGGAGCAAAGATGCTTAGCTGTCGGGAACACGTCCATTTTAACACCTATTTCAGAGACCACACAGCTATGGCTGAAAAGATGTTTTTAAAGGACGGAACAGTTAAGATCAGATTAATTTCTTCTGCGTAGGGCTCGGAAAGAGAAAGGATAATTTTTTCAAGATCAGCCTTACGTGATTCAAGATCTTCGTAGTGCTGTTTGATTACTTTAAGTTTTTCAGCTTGTTCAGGCGTGATAAAACCGTCGATGGCTAGCTCCAGTTCGGGGAGTTTATCTTTCATAGAACCGTGAATAAAGCGGTTCTATGTCAAAACTGTTATCCAAAGGATCTTCCAAAAGCCTGTTAATGATGTTCATGGAACTTTTGCCAAAGGTATCAGAAACAACATTTCCAAGCTGAATATTGGATACGGTTAAAGAGTTTTGCAGACGGTTTTTCTCGCTTGACATAAAGTTAGTCAGTTTAAAACGATAACGCATAAGGTCACGAAGCTGCCTGATGGCGAGAGGAGGCATAAAGCTTCCAGCTATAAGGTCATGCTTAAAACAAATCGGCAATCCATTTAGCGTCTTTTTTGTCAGTCTTCTTACCACGGATTGCTTTGACGTATTTAGGATGTGCCAGAGTGATGTTGCAGGAATCTTCAAGAACATTAAACACGGGAATCCAGTACTTCCCGGTAGATTCCATGCAAACATCCTCACAGTTATTTTCACAAAGCCACTGTGACAGCTCTTTCAGCCCCTTTGTATAGGTAGAAAAGCGATGGCTTTTGTAGGTGGTAACCCCTTTGTTGGTAGAGGCAATACAGGCAACAACAAAGGTTTTGTGGACATCAATGCCACAACAGATTGGGTAAACGATTTTCAGAGCCATAGGGAAAATTCCTTTCAAAGAATTATAGGGATAGACAGCATTGACTGATGCCTGGCAATAAACGAGTAATGTTTATACAAAGATAAGTCTGCGTGCTCGAAGTCACACTTATTTGTGCTTGGAAAGGCAATCTACACATATAAGCATTCGGTCACTCCAATGTTGGAGCAGCCCACTCACCTCCGCGTGATTTGTAGTTAACCGTTATCCCTATGGCTATAGAATAATAGAAAGGTAGCTCGAAGCCAACATATTTCATTACGTTTTGTGCCTTGAGCGAAGCGAAAGGAATGGTTATAAGCATGAAAAATGAGCCGATTTTACGGGTGGAAGACCTTATTAAAAGATTTGGTTCCGTAAAAGCCGTGGACGGGATCTGTTTTCAGCTGAAGCACGGCCAGGCTTTAGGGATAATTGGCCCTAACGGATCAGGGAAGAGTACCCTGATTAACCTGATTTCGGGATTTGTAAAACCAACCTCGGGCAAGGTCGAATTTCAGGGCAAGAACATAACGGGCATCGCGCCTCACAAGGCTGTAAACCTGGGTATAGGGCGGAGTTTCCAGTTAGCACGGCCGTTCTACAATTTGTCTGTTTACAAAAATGTTGTAATCTCGGTTAATTCGTACCGGGCCAGGAAACATATGCACGGCAAATATGGGGATCGGGACGAGATTGCCATCCAACTGTTAGAAGACGTGGGTTTTGACAGAGATTCCCAGATCCCTTATAAGTTGGCCGGGGAACTGCCGCATGGTTACCTAAAGCGGCTGGAGCTTGCCCGGTGCTTGGCCCTGAACCCCGATATAATTATCTTAGACGAACTTTTCTCCGGGATGAGTTTATCGGAAATTGCCGGGATTTTGCCCTTGCTAAGGCGGATTAAGGATGAAGGAAAGACTCTGATTATGGTTGAGCATAGGTTAAAGGAGTTATTCCAGGTGATTGACAAAGTAATTGTGTTGAATTTTGGCTGCAAGATTGCTGAAGGTACGCCGGGTGAAGTTATGCAGGTAGAAGAGGTGTCCAGTGCGTACCTGGGGAGCGAGGTAATTGAAGATGCTTGAGGTTAAGGATTTAATGGTCTTCTATGAAAACGCTATAGCAGTAAACGGGCTGAGCATGGAAGTTCGGTCAGGTGAGGTTGTAGGGGTTTTTGGATCCAACAGTGCAGGCAAGACAACTCTGCTTAATACAATTGCTGGGCTGACTCTGCACCTAAAGCAGCGCGAACAGAGGAGAGGCGGCATGCGCATTACCATAACCGGGGAAATACAATTTGAGGGAGATAGGGTCCAGGAAATAAAACCCAGCGGCAGGGTAAATAAGGGAATAGTCCTCTGCCGCGAAAGGCACCCGGTTTTCGGTGATAATACAGTCGAAGAAAATTTAAAGCTTGGCGGGTATCTGCGCAAGGAACGGGAAGTAAAAGAGAGCATGGCTGATGTATATGAACTTTTCCCTCCTTTGGTAAAGCTCAAAGGCAGAAAAGCCNGGTATGTTAAGCGGCGGAGAGAAGGAAATGGTAGTCATTGGCATGGCAATGATTGCCCGGCCAAAATTGCTGATGCTGGATGAGCCTCTCCTTGGGTTAAGCCCCCWTATGCAAAAAGAAGTGGTTCGGGGAGTAAGGGAAATAAGCAAACGCGGAGTAACAATATTGATATCTGAGCAGTATGCCCGGCCGATTATGCCTATTATTGACCGCGGGTACATCATTGAAAACGGTACTCTGATTGTTACCGGCACGAGTAAGGATTTATTGGATAACCCGGAAGTCAAGGCAGCCTACTTTGGTATTTAGAAAAGGGGGAATTCGCTTGGTAACCCAGTTTAAATCTATTGGTGAAGCCTTCAGAAGCACGGCCAGTAAGTTTCCGAAAAAAACAGCTCTAGTATATCTTGGAGAAAAATACAGCTACGCCAAAATGGATGAGTTTTCCAATCAGGTGGCAAATTCCTTCTATGCAATGGGAGTACGGAAAGGGGATAGGGTAATAATATACTCTGCCCATTGTCCACAATGGGTTATAACTTGGTTAGCTATTCAGAAACTTGGGGCAGTGGCAGTACCGGTAACCCATTTTTATGGTTTGCGCGATTTGAAGTATATAGCCAATGACAGCGGGGCAGAAACTGTTTTCTGTATGGATACCAATTACGGTTATGTAGATAAAATGTGGGCTGATACCAAAGTAAAAAGGGTAATAGTTACCGGTGCAGCCGATCTTCTGCCGGGCTGGAAAAAAGTTGTGGGAACCATACTGGACAAAATACCAACCGGCAAGTTTAATTTAGATGCCAAGATATTTTTGTTCAACAGCCTGCTTAAAAGAAATGGCAGCCAGATTCCTGAATCAGAGTTTACAGGAGAGGAATTAGCTGAATTTGTTTATACCGGGGGCACAACCGGTTTTTCCAAGGGGGTGCCCATATCCAATGCCATGTTACTTGATAGNTTTTTTTGGGCAAAGGAAAGCCAGCCTGGGAGTTGTTCCGATGGGAGAAGACATTATGTACCTGGGAGCACCCCTTAACCACATTCTGGGTCAGACATTTGGGTTTAGCTGTCTCATGGCCGGTGNAACCCTGGTCATGCTGCCCAAGATGAGCCTTGACGGTATCCTGGACCATATTGAACGCTATAAGATCAAGACTATGATGGGCACTCCAACTATGTACAGGATGATTTTAGAACNTGATAGGATTGATCAGTANTCTCTCAGCAGCCTGAAATATTGTATCTGTGGTGGAGATACAGTGCCGCGGGAACTTGCCAACAGGTGGCTAAAGAAGTTTGGCGTCCGTTTTTATGAGGCATACGGGGCTACGGAGACCTGTGGTGGGGTAGCTCTCACTCCGGCAAGCGAGACTAACATACCTGAGGGAACCGCAGGTAAAATTGTTTCATGGCAGGACGTTTTAGTCGTGAACCACGACACCTTGGAACCGGTTCCGCCAAACGAACCGGGTGAATTGCTGGTATCTTCCCCGCATATGGTATCCGGTTATTGGAATAAACCCGAGGAAACTAAATTGAGTTTTGTGCAATTACAGGGTAAACTCTGGTACCGTACAGGGNGACATCGTTAGAATAGATGAAGGCAACTGGCTCTTCTTTGTAGATCGTTCAGGAGATATCATCAAGCATAAGGGCTATCGGGTGGCAGCTTCCAAGGTAGATAATGTGCTGCAGGAGCATACGGCAGTGATGGCTTCTTCTACGATAGGTGTAAATGATCCGGNTTGTAGGGCAAAGGATCAAGTCCTACGTTGTTATCAAAGATGATATAAAGGGAGTTGATGNCCCGGGAACTGATGAAATGGTGTCGTGAGCGGCTGGCACCTTATGAGGTGCCACAGTATATCGAGTTTCGGGATATGCTGCCAAAATCTAAAGCCGGCAAGATCCTCNAAACGTGAATTAAGAGACGAAGAAAAACGCAAAGTTGAAATTGCTTCTACTAAGAGCGAATAATCTAGGAGGAGGATAAAGTTGACTGGACATTTGACTTCTGATCTGGTAAAAAGCAAAGCCAGGGAACTTGGTGCAGATTTAGTAGGAATCTGTTCGGCAGAAACTTTAAACAATAATCCCCCGGATCCCGTATGGGCGCAAACTCCGGGCCGAATATGGCCCGACTGTCGAAGTGTAATTGCTATCGGGAAAAGAATTNCCCTGGGGGTTGTTAAGGTCAGACAACANGGCTTTTAAAACCTTCCCACCGCTTCTGGTAATGAATAAACTCGATGATATTACCTTAAATCTTACATATTTTATCGAAGAACATGGCGGAAATGCCTGCCCGACATCACAAAACCTCACTGATACAGAGTTAAAAAATGGAAGCTATGGAGCTTTATCATTCCGGCACGTAGCAATAGAGGCCGGTTTGGGGACTTTAGGGCTAAACATGCTGCTGCTGACACCTGAATTCGGCCCTCGTGTTTATGTTACTGCTGTTCTGACTGACGTGGAATTAACTTACGATAAACCCCTGTCTAAGTCTTTNGNTGTTTANGGGCCGTCATGTGGGCGCTGTTTACTTGCCTGTCCAAGTGATGCCGTGGAGTATTGGGCTTTGAACAAGAAAAAGTGTGCAGAAAATGCTCAAGCCTTCGGTACTNNCCNATCATTTACCCGGCTTTTGAAGCAAGTTTTACAGGCCAATACTTTGGAAGAACGTCAAGCATTACTGTCCCCCGATAAGATAACTGGTTATTGGCAGGCCCTGCGCANCCGGGTCAATGGCTTATGGTGGTTGTTCTGATTGCTGGCTGGCTTGTCCTATAGGTCAGGATTATCCGAAACACCTGAAAGATNAATATGCCCGTTTGGCAGAACCCCCAAAATCAAGGATTGACAAAAGAGATTGCATGGCCAAAGCGGAAAAAAGCGGCGAGCTTGGCAATTACAGGTTTTCTCAACGGTGGATTAAAGAGCGAAACTAAAATACCAAGACTGTTTTGGCAGGTTTGAAAAGCTAAGTAAATCGATTTGTCCCAAGGCGATATCAAGAGGGTGGAAACTAACCCGAAACTGATGGAACTCCACCTGGGGGGACAGGGAACTGCGGCCAAGATTCTGTGGGACAGGGTTCCGCCTGAGGTTGAGCCTTTTTCTCCTGACAATTTACTTATATTCAGTACCGGTTTGTTAAACGGTACCCCCGTTCCCGGTGCGAATCGAACATCAGTTNACTACCATTAATCCCCAGACAAACCTTTATTCACATTCGGCATTCGGAGGATATTTCGGGCCGGAACTGAAATGCGCAGGTTATGACCACATAATTTTTCGGGGTAAGTCACCTCATCTTGTTTATTTATATATAAACAATGATGTGGTGGAAATTCGTGATGCCTCACACTTACAGGGGAAAGGCGCCATGGAAACTGCTGAGCTTATTAAAAACGAATTAAAAGAGTCCCTGGTTCAAGTAGCTGCTATCGGCCTCGCCGGTGAAAATAGAGTCTATATGGCCAGCATTACCCATGCCAACTCCTGTGTTTCACGAGGGGTTGGTTCTGTCATGGGTGACAAAAAATTAAAGGCGATAGTTGTGCGTGGAACCATGGGAAATAGCCAGGAGGAACCGGACTCTGATTAGGGCTATTAATGTAAGGAGAGGCATGAGACGGGCTGATGAGGCACCTCCAGCCGACCATTGGAATATTAGAGACCCCGAATTGGRAMMAAAGGCGCTTGACGCTTATTACGAATTCAAGGGTTGGGACATTCAGGGCATTCCTACAGTAGNAAAAAGGATTTATGCCACTGCCAAACCCGGCTGCATCATTTGAAGTNGGGGGAAACAGTAATGCGTTATATTTATGNAAAAAATCACTATCGAAAGACCTGTTTACCCGGAGAAAAAAATGGGGTTGATTATTTACCCAATAACATCGTTAATCCACGCCAGCTAAGTTATTCACAAAAACAATCAGCCAAAAAAGCTATTCTCTGGTTGTTGTCAAAAGCCCCCCATACTGTTGACGAAGTAGCAGAACATTTTGCTTTATCACCTGNAACTGGCTAAATCATTGATAAAAAAGTTTGTTCGCTCCGGGAAGTTAACTTTTGATTCAGATTCTTTGAGGTATCGAACACCGGACAATTGAATAATCTCTTAGCCCAATTAAAAGTCCATAAATAACCGATAAAGTTTATTATTTGGATGTTCCCCCTTTAATTATTGTAGATTTTGTTTAATCAACGTAAGATTAAATTAAACTATCCAATAANGCTGACCCCCTACAGGGAGTGAATGAGAGGGTAAGGACTTATGAATTCTAACATTTTCGAAGATATTTCTGATTTAAGAACTTTTAGTAAGGGTGAATACATTTATAATTGCCATACCTTTGATGGTTTTACCTATTACCTTACTGACGGATTGGTAGCTCTATCTTTGTTAAACGTTGAAGGAATGGAGAAAACTCTAATTGTTATTCGNCCCAGGCAATATTTTTGGCGAAAATTCATTTGGGGATAAACCACATTTTTATACCGCAAAGGCACTAACTGACTCAAAAANTTTGGCGGTTCAATAAAGACAGCTGGTTAGAAGCGGTGCGAAAAGATCCAATAATGGCTTTGGCTACAGTTAATTCATTGTCAAAGCGAATTCGTTTTTTGAATTACGAGATAATTCAAATGAGCTTTTNCCGATGCTATAGTAAGACTTGCCTATGTCCTCTATTCATTATTTAACCAGTCGGAAATGAAGACAAAAAATGGCTGCCTATACATTAACGTATCTCAGGAAGAACTGGCAAAAATGGCTGGTTTATGCAGAGTGACCATCAATAAGTCGATTAACTTTTTTAAAAATGAAGGCATCATTGAAACGAAGGGTCGTTGCCTCACTTTAATAAACATGCAAAAACTAAATGATATCATAGTTGACAATCCATGAGTGTTACCAAGCAAAAAATACAAAAAGGGCCGTTAGGTCTTTTTTTTATTACCTAWTTTAAAAGGAACTCGCCTAGAAATTTTTTTGAGAATTTTTAACAACTGTAGCCAAATTTACAGTAATGTTTTAATCTAACCGCTAAAATGATTTCAAGGAACTAAAAGGAGGGTTTTNAAAAATGAGAAGTATTCCCAGGCACCCGCTGCGTGCACAAATGAATTACATGACCCGGATTGGGGATATAGTACACGCCAATGCCCGACGTTACCCAAACAGAACTTCAATTATTTTCAGGGATAAAAGCTACACATGGAAAGAAACAAATGAGCGGGTTAACAGTCTGGCTCATGCTCTGTTGGATTTGGGCTTAAAGAAGGAAGACCGGGTGGGTGTGATTTCCATGAATACAGGCCAGTACCTGGAAGTCCCCTTTGCCACCAGTAAARSMRGATTAATCTGTGTTCCTCTAAACTTTCGCTTGAGTCCTGAAGAGTATGTAACCCAAATTAACAATTGTGGTGCCAAAGTATTGATTGTAGGTACTAAGTTTGTCGAAACCATCATGGGCATAAAAGACCGGATTCCGAATGTGGAGCATNTTATCGGCATGGCTGATGCCACCGGGGAAAACCACGGCATTGAAAAGGATTACGATGTACTGGCCACTTCATTTCCCACCAGTGAACCTGATGTGGAAGTAGATGAAAATGACATCTATATGTTGATGTATACGGGTGGCACCACCGGCTTGCCAAAAGGCGCGGTTTACATTCATCGGANCCGTCTTTACCTGGCTTTTAAACTGTGCCATTATAGAACGGGTGACCCCCAGCGATGTCTACATGGTTACGCCGCCTATTTTCCACCTGGGTGTGCAGTTCCCCTACCTGGTTTACTGGTATCTGGGCTGNTACCACAGTAGTGGCCGAAGAATTTAATCCTTCCAATCTTTTGCAGATGGTGGAAAAGTACCGGATAACTGTAACAATGCTGCAGGGTACCATGTTGAATTTAATCCGGGCTTTGCCCGGTATTGATAATTCTGATTATGACATTAGCAGTCTGCGGTTACTTGAATATGGTGCTGCGCCGATTAGCAGGGAGACTTTACTTTGGGCCAAGGGTCACTTTAAGTGCAGCTTTCACCAAATTGCCNGGGGGCACCGAAGCAGGGATGTCAGTAGCAGATCTCTGGCCAGATGAGCATGTTATAGAAGGAACCGAAAAGGAACTAAAGCGGCTGGCCTCAGCGGGAAGAGAAGCCCCAAACGCATGGGTGAGGATTGTAGATANCCGAAGGAAATGAAGTCCCCCCCGGAGTGGTGGGTGAAATTGCTTCTCGCTCGGTTAATACCATGGAACAGTATTGGAATAAGGTTGAAGAAAATGATCAAGCCTTTCGGCATGGCTGGCTGCATATGGGGGATATGGCATACAGGGATGAGGACGGATATATCTATTATGTGGACCGTTCCAAAGATATGATTATCAGTGGTGGAGAAAATATTTTCACTTTGGAAGTAGAAAGGACTATTAACGCCCATCCTGCAGTAATTGAATCGGCAGTTATCGGTATTCCGGACAATGTGTGGGGTGAATCGGTGCATGCCCTGGTAATTTTAAAGCAGGACTATGAACCTAAACCAACACCGGAAGAAATTATTCTTTTCTGTAAAGACCGGCTGGCCAGTTATAAGAAACCTAAGTCAGTTGAATTTACCGATAGCTTCCCGCGGACAGCAATGGGTAAATTGCAAAAGGCGGTACTACGGCAAAAATATTGGGCTACGCGCGAGAGAGGCGTTAATTAATAACAGGCTGGACTATCTAAGTAAGTTCAAGGAGGTTTTGGAAATGAACACTCGTAAACTTGAAGAAATGAAAGTTTTGTTGGTAAATCCTTGGGCTGACCAGTACGTGCCCGAAATTAAGAGAAGATTTCCTAATATTAATTTAATTTCAGTGCGTAACGAAGATGAGCTTGAAGGGGTTAATGTTTCTGATGTTGATGTGGTTGTTACCTGGGAAACGCTAACCAGAACAATACCTCGCATTAATAACCTGAAATGGTTTCATTGCCTGGCGGCAGGCTATAATCATATCCTTGATGCTGGGGTTTTAACGAAGGAAATGATTTTTACTACTGTGGCTGGTGCGGCGGCTATCCCTGTTTCAGAATTTGTGATGGGGTTTTTGTTCAACATTGTCAAACGATTTCCAGAAATGTACGAAAACCAGAGACAGCATAAATTCGTGCTGCATTTCCCCGGTCGTGAGCTTTATGGAAAAACCATTGGGATATTGGGAATGGGTAACATTGGAAGGGCAGTAGCGAAAAAGGCCAAGGCAATGGATATGGTTGTTTTGGGCTATGACAATTATGTTTCGGAAGCTGAAGGAGTTGAAAAAATTTACTCCGGTAAAAATTTACGCACGGTTTTGCAGATGAGCGATTTTGTCGTAATCTCTTTACCCCTCAGCGAAGAAACAGCCGGCTTAATTGGTGAAGACCAGTTCCGGGCGATGAAGCCGGGTGCCTACCTGATTAATGTGGCCAGGGGGGAAATTGTTGTCCGTGAAGCCCTGATTAAAGCCTTAGAAGAAAAAATAATTGCCGGAGCAGCCCTGGATGTATTCTGGGGTTTCGCGAACACTGCAGGGCTGACTCCGGATGACGAGTTATGGGACATTCCTAATGTAATCATTAGCCCACATTGCGCCACGGTTACCGACATGTTTGTGCCCAGGACAGCTGAGATATTCTGCAGGAACCTGGAAAATTATCTGAAGGGAAGACCGATGATTAATGTTATTGGCCATTAGTGAGGTGATGAAAAATGAACACTGTTAGCGTTAGGAATTTAGGTGATTTGCTGGATCAAACTGCTGCTGAACATGCTGCCAGGGATGCAGTTATATTTCAGGGCAGGCGATTAAATTACGCAGAAGTGCAGGGAAAAACAAACCAACTGGCTAAGACCTTGCTCTCTTTGGGAGTTCAACCCGGAGATAAAGTGGCCATATGGATAACGAACCGGCCTGAATGGGTTTTCAGTGAGTTTGCCATCGCCAAAGTTGGAGGAATAATTGTACCTATGTATACCCGGCTAGGTTTGGCCGACGTAGAGTTCATTCTCAAACAATCAGACTGCAAAGTTTTGATTATGATGGATAGTTTTCTCAAGCATAATTATGTTGACATGTTGTACGGGATGTGCCCCGAAATAAAAACTTGCCCTCCCGGTGAAGAGCTGCAGGTGGCCAAATTGCCATTCCTGCGCCGAGTTATCTGCCTGAGTACGAAGGGCGAAAAATATCCAGGGACGATTGATTTTTCCGAAGCATTACAAATAGGCCTGGATACCAAAAGTGACCAGGACCTGGCTGCACGTCAGGGGGGAGTAAGCCCGGAAATGGTAGTAAACATTCCGTTTACATCAGGAACCACCGGTCATCCAAAAGGGGTAATGACAACCCATGGCCAGTATTTAGAAGAATTACAAGGACAGGGTGATAACTGGCAGATTACCTGTGAGGATCGGTTTATGGGAAACAACCCGTTGTGTTTTAACTTGGGAAATATGACTCACCTGATGCTGGCTGTTAAGTACGGAGCCAGTATCATCCTGACGGAATTATTCGAGCCGGGCGAAGCGCTCAGGTTAATCCAGGAAGAGCGCTGCACTGTTTTATCCGGTTTTGCCACAGTTTTCTTAATGCTCCTGGAACACCCGGAGGCGGGGAATTATGATACCAGTTCTTTACGGACGGGTTTAATTGCTCTGCCCAATATCTCCGATCCGGTAAGTCTGGTCAGAAGAGTCCAGGATAAGCTCCGGATGTCAGGAATCACTGCAGCTTACGGGATGACTGAAAACACAGGTTGCACCTCAATGACCAGAATCGGTGACAGCCCGGAAACTATTGCTAATACGGTTGGCAGGCCGCTGCCGGGGGTTGAAGTGAAAGTGATAGACCCCCAAACGGGGAAAGATCTTCCGCGGGGGGAAGAAGGAGAATTATGCACCAGAGGTTTCCTGGTTTTAAAAGGCTATTTTAAAATGCCGGAGGAGACGGCTAAAAAGATTGACTCCGACGGCTGGTTTCATACCGGTGATTTTGCGGTAATTAATGAAAATAGCTACATCTCAATCAAGGGTAGACTGTTAGACATGATTAAGAGCGGCGGAATCAGTGTATATCCGGGTGAAATCGAAAAGTTTATTTCCGGGTATCCCGGTGTGAAAGAAGTTCAGGTGGTAGGTATTCCCGACAGCCGTCGGGGTGAGGTGCCGGCAGCCTTTGTTCAGCAGGAGAATCCGGAGGCGGCCATCACGTCGGAGGAAATTCTTAATTTCTGCCGGGGCATGATTGCCGATTATAAAATTCCCCGCTATATATTTTTTGTTAACGAATTTCCCCTCTCCAGCCTTGGGAAGGTACAAAAATTTAAACTGCGTGAAGCTGCCGCTGAGCAGCTTAACAACCAGTAAGGGAGGAACTTAAATGTTAGAATTACGGATTCAGGGACGGGGAGGGCAAGGGTCGGTTACTGCAGCCAATATTTTGGCCCAGGCGGCATATTACAGTAATCTTTCAGCAAGGTCTTTCCCCATGTACGGTGCGGAGCGAAGAGGGGCACCGGTCGTTGCTTTCCTTCGCGTTGATCAAAAACCAATTTTATCACGGAGCATGATCGATAACCCTGACTGTGTTATGGTCATTGATCCAAAGCTTATGAAGACCGTACCTATTCTTAATGGCCTAAAGCAGAACGGGATGTTAATTTTGAATACCAGTAAAAGTATCGAGGAAATTCAGACTGAATTGAAGGGCAATTACAGTAAGATTGCGGTGCTGGATGCCACCCGGCTGGCTCAGGAAGTGCTGGGCCGCCCGATTACCAACACGGTCATGCTGGGTGCATTCAGCCGGGCTTACCCGGAGATTTCCCTGGAGAACTTAAGTAAAGCCATCCGGGATATGTTCGGTCCAAAAGGAAGCGAGCTTAATATCCGGGCGGCGGAATTGGCCTATGAACAAACTGTGGTAAGAGAGGTGAGTGCTTCTTGAAGTACAATTTGATGGTTAGGAAATTTGGCACTAAGGAGACTGGCAGCTGGCGGAGTATACGCCCGGAAATCGACCTGGCAAAGTGTAATAACTGTGGCCGGTGCAGGGATTTTTGCCCTGATGGAGTGATAACTGACTTAGAAAACAAGCAAGGTGTTGTTGATCTGCAGTTTTGTAAGGGATGTGGAATTTGTGCCGAAGAATGCAAAGCCCAAGCGATTCAGATGATTGACGAGCCTTAGAAAGGATTGATGAAATGGACAGTTTAAAAGTAATGACCGGAAACCAGTCTATTGCCAATGGGGTACGTTTAGCTAGGGCGGAAGTAATTGCTACCTACCCTATAACACCGCAGACCACTATCGTTGAAGAGCTTGCCAAAATTGTCAATAATGGAGAACTGGCGGCCAAATTTGTTAATGTTGAATCCGAACACTCCGCCGCCTGTGTAATTACCGGTGGCCAGTTAGCCGGAGCCAGGAGCTTTACCGCTACTGCTTCCCAGGGCCTTGGTTATATGGTAGAGCCGCTTACTTTTCTGCACAGCTTCCGGCTGCCTGTAGTTATAGCTGTAGCCAGCCGGACACTGGGGGCCCCTTACGGTTCCGGCAGCGTAGATTACTCTGATATCATGGCTGTGAGGGACTTTGGATTTATCCAGTATTTTGTAGAGAGTAACCAGGAAGCGTTGGACACAATTATTCAAGCATACAGGGTGGCTGAAGACCCGCGGGTGCTGCTGCCGGTAATGGTGGATCTAGATGGATTTTATCTTTCCTTTTCTTCGGAACTGGTTTCTATGCCTAATCAAGAAAAGGTGGATCAATACCTTCCCCCTTATCGCCCCAATCACGTTATCCTGGATCCGCTGGATCCCATGTCCCTGGGTGATCACCCATTAATGGCGGCTTACAGTGAATGTCAGACCGAAGCGGCAGTGGCGGGAACACGCAATGTCATTTTGGAGGCGGACGATGCTTTCGGGGAGATGTTTGGCCGGAAGTATCACGGTATGGTCGAAAAATACCGATGCGAAGACGCTAAGGCCATTATTGTAACGATGGGTTCGATGACAGGTACTGCCCGTGAAGCAGTAGATGAATTGCGGAAAGCCGGAAAACCGGTAGGGTTATTGAAGATTCGTGTATTTCGACCTTTTCCGGAACAAGAACTGCGGGATTTAGCCGCAGATGGGCGGGTTTTTGCCGTTATAGACCGGAACGTTTCGCATGGCTCAAGCAATTCCGGTATTTTGGGGGGAGAAGTAAAGATGGCCTTCTACGGCCTGAAAGAAAAAGCTCCCGAAGTACTCAACTTTATCCTCGGTATGAATGGCGGGAATATTTCGGTGCAAGACTTTAAGGATATTGCCGAACAATCCCTGGCCGCAGCAGCAACTAAGGAGAAAGTTGAAGAAGTAAAATGGGTTCTCAAAACACCACCGGAAGCACCAATGATACTTCCCCATAATGCTGAAGAACTACAACTATTTCCGGGCACAAGTTCTTGTGCCGGCTGCCTTTCGATGCTGGCTATGCGCCATACCATCTCGACGGTTGGTAAAGACACCGTTTTGGTCATGCCTCCAGGCTGTATGTCAGTTAATTGCATGATTGGCTGGCCGGGTTATTCCCCATTAAAAATGGCGTCATATTTGTCTGTGTTCCCTGGTGCAGCTTCAACGGCGGTTGGGGTAAGGAAGGGATTGGATGCGAAGGGTAAGCAGGATACAGTGGTGTTAGCTATGGGCGGCGATGGCGGCACAGCAGATATCGGTTTGCAGTGTCTCTCTGGTGCAGCACATCGGAGCGATTCTATTCTCTATGTTTGCTATGATAACGAGGCCTATATGAACACAGGCATTCAAAGCAGCGGAACCACACCATACGGGGTTAATACAACCACAACACCTGTAGGCAAGGGTGTAGCAGGAAAAGGAAACCAAGTTAAGCAGAAAAAGGATTTAGTAGGAATCATGGCTGCCCACGGGGTGCCGTACGCAGCTACAGCTTCGGTGGCTTACCTCGCTGATTATAAGCAGAAACTGGCCAAGGCCCTGCAGGTTGTCCGGGAGCGCCAGGGACTGGCTTTCATCCACATCCATTGTCCATGCGCAGTTGGTTGGAATTATCCGGAAGGATTGGGCATAGAAATAGCCCGCCAAGCCGTACAAACCAGGATGTGGAATCTTTACGAGTACGAGAATGGCCGGTATAAGCTGACCAAAAAGACACCAAACCCAAGTACGGTGAGTGAATACATGAAACACCAGGGGCGCTTCAACAACATCGCGGAAGATCAGATAAAAGAACTTCAAATAAGGGCGAACGCGGAATACGCGCGCTTAAGCCAGGAAGGATAAGGAGATTGCGATGCAGGAATTAGAGTTACGGAAAGAACTAGCTGAACTCTTCAATGACCATTACCGGAATGCCAGAAAGTGGAAGAAGGTACATGGAGGTAAGGTTTTTGGCTATTACCCTGTACCGGGTATGTCACCGGAAATAATTTCTGCAGCAGGGGTCCTGCCGGTGAGCACCTGGGGTAAACCCATAATCCCTGGTCAAGGCAGAGGGCACTTACCGGACTGGAGCTGCTCTTTAGCTCAGGAAAGCTTGGATGCGATTCTCTCCTGCACCCTCTATTTTCTCGACGGACTGGTCGTTCCGGTTATTTGTGATACAACCAAGATGTTCTTGAGCATTTTCAAGCAAAACGCGGATCTTCCTTTTCTTGAAAGCTTGGTAATCCCTTGTCAGTTAGGCAGAGAAAGCAGCAAAGCGGGGTATCTCGCTGAACTGCAGCGCTTCCTTGGGGCGCTGGAAGATTTCGTGGGTCATAAGATAACTGACCAGGCCCTTCAGGAGGCCATAGCCCTCTCAAATGCCAATCGGGCTTTGTTACGCCGCTTATGTTTGCTTTTTAGGCAGCGGCCTGGTCAGCTGCCATTAAAATCTTACTTTGAATTATGTGAACAGGCCATGTTTATGCCGGCTGAAGAGTATACCGGCTTACTGGCAAAAGTTGTTGATTACATGGAAAAACATATGAGCCCAGGTGAAGTGAAAAAAATCCCGTTGTTTTGCATTGGAAAAAACATCCGTCCGATGGAAATATGGGATTTGATTGAAGAGGCTGGGGGGATGGTTATTGACGATTTGATCTATGGTGGAGCTGCCAATTTCGTTAATGATGTGCGTACCGATCTTCCTCCTCTGGAGGCTCTTGCGGAGTATTGGCTGAACAGGTTCCCTTTTGACAGTCTCTTCTTGCAAGACAAATTGAGAACTGATGAGCTGGTTGCTTTGGTCAAAAACAGCGGCGCACGTGGTGTACTCATGATTAACAGAGAATTTTGTGAAGCCCAGAACTTCAATTACCCAATTTTCAAAGACGCTTTGGAAGAAGCCGGAATTCCATGTTTACGTTTGGAAACAGGCATGGAAACCCAGGCCTCCGGTCAGATCAAAACCCGCATTGAAGCCTTTTTGGAAATGTTGGCTTAGGGCAATTTTGAAAAAAATGGGGTGGAAACACAAATGGCAAAAGTAAGGCCTAAGCTAAAAGCAGATGCGATTCTAAAGGATATGATGGCCCGGTATTACATTCGGGCAGAGGAAGAGTCCGGTAAAAATAACTTAGCCTGGATTACAGCAGAATTTCCGGTTGAAATTTTATACGCTATGAATATCCTTCCTTATTACCCTGAAAATTTTGCCGTGAAGTGTGCTTCGCGGCGACGTGCAGATGAACTGATGGCTGTAACCGAAAAGAAGGGCTTTTCCCAACATTTGTGTTCTTATGCCCGGATTGGTCTTGGAGCTGCTTATTGGGAAGATAACCCGGTTGAACGATTACCCAAACCGGCGCTGCTGTTACCGGCGAATGTTCAATGCTTTAGCCTGCCCAAATGGTTTGAATTAATGGCAGTTCATTACAAGGTCCCGTTTTTTATGCTTGATACCTCTTTTTTGGAGGAAGGGGTTACCCCTCAGGCTTGTGATTATTTTACCCTGGAGCTTCATGAAATGGTTAAGTTTCTTGAACAAAACACCGGTAAAAGACTTGATTACCAGCGTCTGGAAACGGTATTGACCTATTCTGCGCAAGCCTGCCGGTTGTGGAATGAGATTCTGGACCTGGGTGCCTTGATTCCCGCCACCCTAACATGTTTTGATATGGCTATTTACATGGCGCCAATTGTTACTCTCCGGGGAACAGAAGATGCCGTTAAATTTTACAGCCTGCTAAAGGAAGAATTGTTGGCACTGGCGCAGGAAGGTGTTGCTGCCGTACCTGGGGAAAAATACCGGATTTACTGGCATGGCATCCCGTTGTGGCACCGGCTGCGGTATTTTGCCGAATATTTTACCGAACATAAGGCAGCGGCTGTAACCGCCTTATATATGCTCTCCTGGGGTTACGAATTTGATTCCCGGAAAGGATTAGCGACCTTAGCAGAAAACTACCTCAAAACATTTATTAACAGGAGCTGGGATTATCGCATTGATCAGATTATCAAAATTGTAGATAAATACAAAATTGATGGTCTGGTACTGTTCGCCAATCATAGCTGCAAATCCGACACTTTCGGTCTTTACGATGTGAAAAAAACGTTAAACAAAAAGCTTGGTCTTCCGGTGGTTGTGTTTGAGGCAGATATGTGTGATGACCGTTACTTCAATGAACAATTGATTAAAAATAAGCTCGATCATTTTTTTGAGCAAATGTAGCGGGGTAGTTCAAGAGACTGATGAAAGGAGGACATAGTATCTTAGACAGCATGTGTACTTCTATAGGAAGGTGTGTCCGGTTTATACATCTCAAAAAAACTGAACTAAAAATGATGAAGGGGTGTTAAGGTTGAGAATAGTTAAAAGACTCCTGGTTGTTACATTGGCGGTCCTGTTAATATTATCTGTAGGATGCAGTAACGGTAATAAGACTGAACAAAAAGCAGATAACAAGACTCAATCTACGGAGAAAGAACCATACGTCCTTGGTGCTGTTTTGGATATTACAGGAACAAATGCTAGTCTGGGTACCCCGGAAAGAGACAGCATATTGATGAAGGTTAAAGAAATAAATGATCAAGGCGGGATAAACGGCCACAAAATTGACCTCAAAATTTATGATAACGGAAGTGACGAAACGAAATCATTAATGTTGACCAAGAAAATGATCAGTGATGACAAAGTATTGGCTTTTGTCGGCCCCAGTGTCAGCGGCACCGGTATAGCGATGGCCAAAATCGCTGAGGAGTCACAGGTTCCGATGGTTGCGGTTGCGCAAAGCGTAAAGATCGTTTCACCACCCGAAACCCACAAGTATGCTTTTAAATCACCTGTTGCAGATCCCCAATTAACTGAGCGGCTTACAGAGTATCTGAAGAAAAATAATCTAATCAAGGTTGCCTGGTTGAGTCAGAATAATGCGATGGGTGACACCGGTTTAGCGGAGCTTCAGAAGTCAGCTGCGAAAAATGGCATTCAGATCGTATCTATACAAAAATTTGAAGCTACTGATACCGATGCGACCACTCAATTAACAAAAATCAAGGCAGCCAATCCTGATGCAATTTTAAGTTGGAGTATACCTCCGGGGTCAGGTGTTGTTGCCAAGAACTATCATGATCTGGGTTTGAAGGTACCGATATTTTTTAACCAGGGCAATGGAACTCAGGCCTTTATCAAATTGGCAGGTGAAGCTGCTGAAGGCTTGTACGTCATCACTACCAAATTGGTTATTGCAGACCAATTACCCGACAGTGATATCCTGAAGCCGGTTTTGTTAAAATATATTGATGATTACGAGAAAAAGAATAATTATGGGCCAGTAAGTAACTTTGGCGGCAATGGCTATGATGCATTTTGTTTAGTTCTCGATGCGCTGAAGCGTGCCGGAGATAATCCGGACCGGGCTAAAATCCGTGATGAGTTAGAAAAAACTACAAATTTCCTGGGTGTGACCGGGGTTTATAATATGTCTCCGACTGACCATACTGGTTTAACGGCCAAAGATATGGTAATTGTCAAGATTGTCAATGGTAAGTGGCAGCTGGTTGATTAGATTCAGTTCCCGTTGAGGAGACGGCTGATAGTGTTGACTATCAGCCATCTCCTCATTAAATAATATCGAGATTAGAATGATGGGACTAACAAAAGCGAGGTTAGAATTATGGGACTGTTAAATCAAATTCTGCAATATTTTCTCAGTGGACTTACCGCAGGGGGAATATATGCCCTGATTGCTGTCGGGTTTGTAGTCATTTATAATGTTTCGGGTGTTGTGAATTTTGCCCAGGGCGAGTTCGTTATGCTGGGGGCGATGATTACCATCTCGCTGGTTAATAACAATATTCCAATAATCCCAGCCATTATTTTGGCAATCTTAATCACAATGATTATTGGAATGCTTCTTCAATGGCTGGCGATCCGGCCGGTCAAAAGCTCATCTGTTGTAACCCTGATTATTATCACCATGGGTGCTTCTATTCTCATGAAGGGTGCGGCGCTGCTAATCTGGGGCACTACGCCGTATACTTTACCGGCTTTTACTCAAGGCTCTCCTTTAACGATAGGTGAGGCAACGCTAAACCTGCAAAGTTTGTGGGTAATCGGTGTTACGATCTTAGTCTCGGCATTGCTGTTCTATTTCTTTGAAAAGACTTTTTTGGGCAAGGCTGTACGAGCCTGTATGATTAACAAAATCGGAGCCCGGTTGGAGGGGATCAGCCCCCAGAAAATGTCTTTGGTTTGCTTTGGGTTAAGCGCAGGCATCGGTGCGGCAGCCGGAATAGTGGTGGCACCTATTACCCTGGCTACCTTTGATATGGGCTCGATGCTTGGCCTAAAGGGTTTTGTCGCCGCCGTACTTGCCGGCTTAACCAGTGTACCCGGGGCCATCGCCGGAGGTTTGGTCTTGGGGGTTATGGAATCCCTGGGTGCCGGTTTGATTTCCTCCGGGTTCAAAGATGGCATTGCTTTTATAATTCTACTGTTGGTCTTAGTATTAAAACCAGAAGGTATTTTTGGCCCTTCTGAAACTAAACGGGTGTAAGGTGGGAGGCTAAATAATGTTAAATAGCAGCAGGCATCTGCGGAGATATGCCATTGTGGCCCTGGTCTGTCTTTTAGCAGTGATACCGCTTTTAACCACAAGTAATTACTATTTGGGCACGATGATTATCATCGGGATTTATACTTTAGTTACGGTCGGACTCTGCCTGCTCATGGGTTATGCGGGACAGATATCCTTGGGCCATGCCGCCTTTTATGGACTTGGTGCCTACGGCTCAGGGATTCTGACGGCGACCTATAATGTTAACCCCTGGCTGGCGATGATTTTAGCAGCAGCAATTACAGCAGTTATTGCTTTAGCGATCGGTGCCCCGATATTGCGGTTGAAGGGACATTACCTGGCGCTGGCTTCCCTGGGGTTTGGTGTTATTATCTACTTTATTTTCGTCCAGGGGGGACCTGTGACTGGCGGGCCGTCCGGCCTTACGGGCGTTCCCGGGCTAAAAATCGGTAGTTTTAAGTTTAACAGCGACACCAGGTTCTATTATCTGGTTTGGATCATAGCACTTGCAGGGATTGTCGCGGCCCAAAACCTGGTAAAATCCAGGATTGGCCGGGCCCTGCGGGCCATCAACGGCAGTGAGGTGGCCGCAGAATCCATGGGGATTAATACGGCCCGGATGAAGGTTCAAATATTCGTCATTAGCGCTATTTATGGCAGTATTGCCGGAAGCCTCTATGTTCATTATGTAAACTTTGTTAACCCTCCCCCATTTGGAGTTTTTCAATCGGCCCACTTTGTTCTGATGGCCGTGGTTGGTGGTATTGCCAATGTTTGGGGTCCGCTTTTCGGGGTGACGCTGGTGATTATACTTAGTGCGGTTTTGCGGGAATTTGTTTCCTTGATTATTACTTCAGCCAGTGGTGAATTTGAGATTATCTTTTTCGGATTCATCCTCATTGTTGTAATGATATTTATGCCGGAAGGGCTGGTTGCCGGAATAGTCAACCTTGTTGAACGGGTTTGGCAGCGCCGGCCTGGCAAAGCCCGGAAAGCAAGAAACATCCCCAGAGTGGTCGAAAATAACCGCCTGAACTCGGAAAACTAGAAAGGGGTTTTAATGATGCCGATTCTGGAAGCACTCAACGTCAGCCGCTCATTCGGCGGGATTTTGGCCGTCAACGATGTAAGCTTTGCCTTGGAGCAGGGTCAAATCGGAGCCCTAATCGGACCAAACGGGGCCGGCAAAACTACGGTTTTTAACCTGGTTACCGGGATATTTCCGCCATCTGCCGGGGAAATCAGATTTAAAGGCCAGAGGATTAGCGGGCAAAAAACCTTCCGGATTGCTGTCCTTGGAATAACCCGTACTTTTCAGGGTGTGCAACTGTTTGAGAATATGACTGTTCTGGAAAATGTAATGGTGGGGTGTTATTCCCGGACCAAGAGCGGAATTATCAGTTCTATGGTCCGCCTGCCATCCATGCTTAAGGAAGAAAAAGGAATCCAGGCTAAGGCTTTGGAGATGCTGGAGATGATTGGCCTGGCTGAGCGGGCAGATGAGCCTGCCGGGAATTTGCCTTTTGGCCGGCAGCGGCTGCTGGAGATCGCCCGCGCTATGGCACTGGAACCGGAGCTTCTCCTATTGGATGAACCGGCGGCCGGACTCAATTCCACAGAGAAAAAAGAACTGGTGACATTGGTCCGGAAAATCCGGGATATTGGCATCACCGTATTTTTGGTTGAGCATGATATGGAAACGGTCATGGGATTGGCGGATAAAGTAATTGTCCTGGATTTTGGCTCCAAAATTGCCGAAGGGACGCCCGCAGAAGTGCAAGCCAATGAGAAAGTAATCACCGCTTATCTGGGAGAGGAGGAAGATGACTGATGTTGATCATTAAAGATCTGCACACCTACCACGGTCAAATTCAGGTCCTTCGGGGTATTACGATGCGCATTGATGAAGGGGAAATTGTGGCGATTATTGGGGCCAACGGCGCCGGTAAAAGTACACTTATGGGCACCCTGGCCGGGATTTATCCATCCAGTGCCGGAACGGTTGTTTTTGACAGCCATAATCTTACCAATATGCCGGCGGAAAAAGTAGTTAGTCGCGGAATTAACCTGATTCCTGAGCGGCGTCAGATTTTTGACTCCCTTAATGTCATTGACAATTTACTTCTGGGAGCTTACCACCGGCGCAGAAAGCATATCAAGGAGTTAATGCGGGAAATTGATAAAATTTTGGAGTTGTTCCCGCCTCTAAAAGGGAAGGAAAAACTGCAGGCCGGGATGCTTAGCGGCGGATTACAGCAAATGGTAGCGATAGGGCGCGGGCTGATGTCCAAACCGCGATTGCTGATTTTAGATGAACCCTCAGTGGGATTGGCACCGTTAGTGGTACGCGAAATCATGAGCATTCTTGGTGAATTAAGAATAAACGGTACAACTATCCTCTTGGTGGAGCAGAATGCCCGCGCAGCGCTGAAGCTGGCGGATCGGTGCTATGTTCTTGAGCAGGGGCAAATAGCGCTGGAAGGGAATGCGGTAGAACTGCTCCATGATCCGCGGATTCAATCGGCTTATTTGGGGCAAGGCCAAAATTCCCAAGNTACCCGTCTGGTAGATGCCGATGTGGAGGATGTCGAAATAGGCGCCCGGGTAAACCTGGTCGTTGAAAAAGTAGATGAAGACAGGGTATTGCCGGTTTTTAAGCCAATTGAAAAGTAAATAAGAGAAAATTAGAATTTTTCGAGGAGGGTTATTGATGCTTTTAAAAGATCGTGTTGCTATAGTAACGGGCGGTGGTCAGGGAATTGGCCGTGGAATAGTACATGTCATGGCCCGTGAAGGGGCTAAAGTTGTGGTAGTTGATGTAAATTTGGATAATGCGATAAATGTAGTCCAAGAAATAACAAAAATGGGCGGTGATGGTTTAGCCCTGAAGGTAAACATTTCGGTAAAATCGGAAGTAGAAAAGATGGTTCAGGACACCCTTGATAAATTTGGTAAATTGGATATTCTGGTTAATAATGCAGGCATTACCAGGGATGCCCTTTTGGAGAAGATGACCGAAGAAGATTGGGATGAGGTAATAAATGTAAACCTCAAAGGAACCTTCTTATGTGCTCAGGCTGCTGCGTCGGCGATGAGGGCAAATAAATACGGCCGGGTAATTAATTTTTCATCAAAGGGAGCGGATGCAGGGAATGTAGGTCAGACCAATTATTCGGCTTCGAAGATGGGGATTATAGGGCTTACCCGTACTATAGCAAAGGAATTTGGGCGTTATTCGGTAAAAGAGGGTGTAGATATGACAGCAAATGCCATCATGCCAGGCTTCATCGAAACACCAATGACCGCGAAAATTCCGGATAAAGTTCGGCCGGGCTTGATGACGCAAATTGCTTTGGGGAGATCGGCTCAACCGGAAGAATTGGCTGAAGTGGTTGCGTTTCTTGCCTCCCCGGGAAGCAGCTATGTAACAGGAGTAGCGCTGGGCGTGGACGGAGGATTCTTTATGGGAGTTCAATGTTAGAATATTTAGCTGGTTTGTATTTGGTTTCAGAGAGTCTTTACAAGAAGACTGTTTTTCTTTAGGGGGGTCATTAGATGCTTACGGCAGGAATAGACGTGGGTTCCACAGCTACTAAAGCGGTTCTGTTTGGCAGAGAGATACTTGGTTCCGTGGTCATGCCTACAGGCGGGAATCCCCGACAAGCAGGTCTTGATGCCTTTGAAAAAGTCATGGAACAGTCAAGAATAGCCCGCCACCAGGTTACTAAAGTTATTGGAACGGGATATGGTCGTATATCATTGCCCTTCATTGATAAAAAAGTCACCGAAATAACATGTCATGCCAAAGGAGCAGTCTTTCTTTTCCCGTCAACCAGAACTGTAATTGATGTCGGAGGCCAGGACTGCAAGGTTATAGCTATTGATGAGAAAGGTATTGTATCTGATTTTGTGATGAACGACAAATGTGCGGCAGGTACGGGAAGGTTCCTGCAGATGATGGCCGGAATTCTGGACATGACCCTTGACGAACTGGGGCAGGCTGCTGTTAAAGGGGAGCCAATTCAAATAAACAGCATGTGCAGCGTATTTGCCGAATCTGAGGTAATAGGGCTTTTAGCACAGGGAGTTTCAAAGGAAACGGTAGCAGCCGGAGTGGTAAAGTCTATAGCCGGCAGAATCAATGTCTTGAGAGGACGCGTTGCCTGCCGGGAGACTGTTACATTTAGCGGAGGATTAGCTCAGAATAATAATATATGTCAATTAATAAGTTCAGAACTCGGCATAAATTTCAACAACGCTGAAAACCCGCAAATTGTGGGTGCTTTAGGGGCCGCTATACTGGCGCAGGAATAGAGTTGGATTGGATTTCCGATTGATGAATTGACAAGAATTTCCCAGCGGAAAGAGTTTAAAAGAACCTCAAGCCCAGTGTGCTGCTATCGGCTCTGGATGTTTATTATGAATTTAAGGGGTGGAATAATGAAGGGATTCCTACCCCCAAAACCCTAGATGGCCTTGGCTTGGATTATGTCAGAAAGGACTTGGCCAAGAGGGGATTGTTCAGGGGTTAAATATCGTTAAGAGACCGAGTGGAAGTGCCCCATCAGTGTATGGGGCACTTCCTGCTATTACAGGAGAAAAGAAACCAATTTTTAACCCTTGACATACCCGAACAGCATATTATAATTATATCGTTGTATACATTGATTGGTTGAAATGCATACGTATAAGGTAGGTGATATAATGAATCATTTTGTAATGGATGCGTTTAACGGATACCGTTCCCGGTTAGACGATATTATCCTTGTTCACGAGTTTTTGGAAGAACTGCCTTTTAAATTAGGTTTGAATACGGTGATGCCGCCGTATATCCTGCCATATTATAATGGTGTTGTGGCCGAAGACTGTGGCATCAGTGCTTTTGTTTTTCTGGCGGGCGGACACTTCACAATTCACACCTTTTCTTTCCGGGAAGCTTATTTTGTAGATTTGGTTTCACCCCAGGCCTTTGACCCAGATAAACTCGAAAGCATTATCAGAGAAACTTTTCCCGCCGAAAAGGTGAATTCCTTTCATCTGCAAAGGGATTGCAAAGAAAGTTATCCCCAGCAGATTACAATCGATGAGGCCAAAGATTTTGGCCCCCACGTATTTCTTGACTTAAATGATTATAACGGCCCCCGGTCAATGGATGAATTATTCACTATTTTTGATACTCTGCCTTTTCAAATTGGAATGACCCCGATCATGCGTCCTTATGTAGTCAGAAATAATGCAGGCGGTGAAAAGGTAACTTCCATCCTGACCATGATAGCTGAAAGCCATATCAGCCTGCACTATTTTGAAGAATCCAATCGGGCCTATCTGGACCTGTTTTCATGCCGTTTCTTTAACTACGACGAGGTTATCGGGAAATTAAAGCAAGTCTTTAACAGCAATGTTGTCAACGAAACTTTAATATCCAGAGGCAGCCTGTATCATCAGCTAAAAACCGGCTCTCCTGAAAAAGTTGTTAACAGCACCTCCTGGGTGGATAATGTTTATAAGAAATAGGTGAGTGGGAATGAAAAACGAGGTACTTCACGATGAAGTGCCTCGTTTGAGTTTACTGTTGATCAGCTAAGCTATGCTGAGCTTTCATGCACTAGCCCAATTTTCGAACCCAAGGCCCTCAACTCGCTCGAATTCACGGACATTATTAGTGACGATAATAAGTCCTTTAGCTTTCGCATGTGCTGCAATCAGCATATCCATAGCTCCAATCGGAGTTCCTTGTCGCCGTAACGTTGCGCAAATTTTCCCGTATTCTGCGGCCGCTTCATCATCAAATGGCAAGATGTCCACAATGGACAAAAATTGATTTAGTGCAAGTGAGTTTCTTTCCGGGTAGGCGCTTGCTTCTACGCCATGTATGAGTTCTGCAAGAGTAATTGCGGAAATTGCAATACCGTCGCCCATGTTCGAATGGAGATTTATGAGCACATTTTCTGGTTTTTTCTTTATGAGATACACACAAATATTTGTATCCAGCATGTATTTCATAACGTCTCCCTCGGCGTTTGAACACCCTGATTACGTCCGTCAGCAAAGAAATCATCGGTAAAGCTGTTAAGACCGTTAAGAAAGGTTTCCCATGCACGATCTTTTGGAAACAACATAACAGCATTACCCACTTTTTGAATATATACTTCGTTACCCGAAAAACGGTATTCTTTCGGCAACCGGACAGCCTGACTCTGACCATTGACAAATAGCTTTGCAGTTTCCATTTCTAATCACCTCATTAATAGTATATATTTTAGTATATATTACTGTCAAGGCTTTATTAATATTAGTTTTCACACAGTCCCTTTTTATAAATCTTTTCTCCAATATGACGTAAAAAGAACGGAAACCATAAATTTTATGGTTTCCGTCTTTTCCGTATCGGTTTTGGATATGGTTAAGTAATTAGCCCTATTGAACCGCGTCTAATTGCCCCCCACATTTATCCTTCGTAAGACTCCCACTTCTATAAGTGGGAGTGGTTCCCCGTACGCCGCTTCGGTGGGGGTTGACTCCCCCACCGAAGTCTCGACGTTCAACTTTAGTTGAACGAGTTCACTATCAGTTTTAGATGGTGCCTCCTGGGTTGAAGCTTACACCACCGTTGTTGAAGCCACGCATGAAACCTCTGCCGCCGCCAAAGCCGCCGCCACCGCAGCCATAGCCACCGCCGATTTCGGCACCGCCGCCGATTCCAGCGCCGCCGCAGCCATAGCCGGGCCCAATGAGGTCAGGGTTTTCGGCCCGGTTTTTGACAGCCTGGTCAATGTTCTTTTTGCCAAGTTCGGCCTGTTCCTTGGTAATTACTCCGGCGTCAACGTATTTGTCCAGCATTTGTTTCCGCAGCTCGGCCATCTGGGAAAAGATGTCGGCAATTTCTTTTTTCTGAGCGTCAGTAGCTGCTGCAAAGGCCGGAATTGCTAAAGCCATTAACAGTACAGCACACAAAGCTCCAATGATTATGTTGTTTTTCATAGATATCTGCCTCCTTATTAAGTATTCTTTGTTTTTTTTACTTCCTTTCTACCTTCTTTTTGACCTCCTTCACTTAGTATTTGATTTAACGTTATTATAACCAGCGGATTTGATAGAGGATTGACCATAATGTGAACAAATTGTGAAATTTATAATTGACAGGATAAATTAAACAGTGTAAAATACAATTAATCCAATCGAAATACTCGGGATTAATCTATGAGATTGTTTTGTCACTTTTCTTAGGAGGTAGAGACATGAGCTCCAAAAATAACCAAACACCGGCAAACACTAAGTGTCCTTTGTCTCAGGAGGAAGTTGAGCAATTGCTGGAGACACTGAAAACTATTAAGTATGGTTCACTGACGTTGATTATTCAGGACGGCAAAGTAGTACAAATAGATATAAACGAGAAGAAGCGATTGATTTAGGAAGAAATTACATATGGGCTGACCAGAAAACTGGAGGCTAATCTATTCACCTTATGGTGGTAGATTAGCCTTTTTTGTTTTAAATTAGTAAAACTTAGGGGGGAGGACCTAGAATGAAAAGGAACATTGGGCAAAAATTTTTAGCTGTTATCATTGTTTTCAGCGTATTGGGGGTAGCTGCCGGCTGTGGCGTTAAATCCGGAGAAAAGGCAAATTTGCCGGATACCGGTACTATCATAAGAGTTGGGTACTTCCCCAACCTAACGCATGCCCAGGCCTTGGTTGGGTTTAATGACGGAACATTTCAAAAAGCACTTGGTTCAGGGGTTAAGCTTGAGGAACGCATCTTCAATGCCGGACCGGCGGAAATAGAAGCTCTGCTCGCCGGTGAAATAGACCTTGGTTATATCGGGCCGGTACCTGCAGTCAACGGCTTTGTGAAGTCTAAGGGAGGTCTGAGGATCATCGCGGGAGCTGCGGACGCGGGTGCGGTTCTCCTGGCGGGCAAAGGTTCCGGAATCCGGAATGTCAGTGATCTCAGGGGGAAAAAAGTTGCAGTGCCGCAACTGGGAAATACGCAGGACATTTCCCTGAGAAACCTTCTAGCGGGAGCAAATCTGAAGGATGCCGCCAAAGGGGGGGATGTCACAATTATCCCGGCAGAAAATCCTGATATTCTTACCCTGATGGCCAAAGGAGATATTGATGCAGCACTGGTACCGGAACCATGGGGGTCAAGAATTGTGAAACAAGCGGGTGCCGGCATTGTCCTTGATGCCAGTCAGGTATGGAGAGGCGGACAATATACAACAGCTGTTGTGATAGCTAGCAGCAAATTTTTAAAGGAGTCCCCGGATTTAGCAGAAAAATGGCTTGAGGCTCATGTGGACTTGACTCAACGAATGAATGCAGACAAAGAAAACAGCAAGCGACTGGCTAACGCACAGATTGAAAAACTTACAAAGAAAAGTCTGCCTGGTGATATTCTCAGCAGTTCATTTGACCGGATTGGTGTGACATATAATCCGGAATCCGATTCAGTGCGGGATTTTGTAAAGCTTTCGGTTGATAACGGGTATCTTAAACAAATTCCGGAGGTTACCAACCTGTTTGACCTCACAATCCTGAATAAGGTTTTGGAAAAGAACGGACTGCCAACAGTAAAGTAAACTAGGCCGCAAACGCATAAGGAGGATAAGGGTGTGTTTAAATGTTAGCAATTGAAAGCGTCAGTAAAGAGTTTATTACTAATCAGGGAGTTAATTTCACCTTGGATAATGTGAACCTGACTGTGCACAAGGGTGAGTTTATATCTTTGGTCGGTCCTTCCGGGTGCGGGAAATCCACGCTGCTAAACATTATCGCCGGGTTGGAAAAAGCCAGCGGCGGGCGGGTTTTAAAAAACGGTGAGGAAATCGTTGCGGCCGGACCTGACAGAGTCGTGATGTTTCAGGAGGCAGCTCTTTTGCCCTGGCTGAAGGTGATCGATAATGTTGAGTTTGGGCTGAAGATAGCCGGTATCCCAAAACCGGAACGCCGTGACAGGGCCATTCACTATCTCAAAATGGTTCACCTGACAAGGTTTGCCCACAATTATCCGCACCAGTTATCAGGCGGCATGCGGCAGAGGGTCGCTTTGGCCCGGGCCTTGGCGATGGACTCCGATATTTTATTAATGGATGAACCCTTTGCTGCCCTAGACAGTCAAACAAAGAGTATTCTGCATCTGGAACTCCAGCAAATATGGGGGGAAACGAAAAAAACCATTATATTTGTTACGCACAACGTAGAGGAAGCGGTTCTGCTGGCCAACAGGGTGTTAGTCATGTCGGCCAATCCCGGCCGCATAAAAAAGGATTTTAAAATTGAACTGGCCAGGCCGCGGGATGCTGAAAATATTGATTTGGCCATGGTAGTCAGCCAAATCATGCATGAGCTTAGAGAGGAGGTGCAGAAGGTTGCGAAGGCTGAATTTGACTTTGACTGGACTCTCCCAAAAAGTTCTTTTCTACCTAATCCTGATCGCAATATGGGAAACGGTATTTAGGCTGCAAATCTGGCCTGAGTACATGTTCCCATCTCCAGTAGGGGTGTTGGATAATCTGTTTTTGGGATTTGGGGACAGTTCGTATATTATAGCTATTGGTCACAGTTTAAAAAGAGTTTTTATTGGGTACCTCATATCTCTGGTTATCGGCTTAGGAATCGGGTTGTTGGTGATCAGAATCAGTTACCTGGATCAGACCGTCACTCCGCTTATGCTGGGCCTGCAGACTCTCCCTAGCATTTGCTGGCTGCCCCTGGCTATTCTTTGGTTTGGGATTGGTGAAGATGCCATCATTTTTGTTATTACCATTGGTTCCCTTTTTTCAATTGCCATGGCAGTTGTAGCAGGAATCAAAAATGTACCGCCAATTTATATGAGGGTGGCCAATACGATGGGCGCTAAAGGGCTAAAGGCTTATACCAATGTAATAATTCCTGCCGCCCTGCCGGCGATAATTTCCGGTATGAAGCAGGGGTGGTCATTTGCGTGGCGGGCCTTGATGGCAGGTGAGCTTTTGTCGCCTAAAAACGGACTGGGCTATGCCCTTACTATTGGCAGGGATCTTAGTGATATGAATCAGGTTCTCGGTGTCATGATGATCATTGTTATAATCGGTATGGTTATTGATAAGCTGGTTTTCGGCAGGCTGGAATATTCTATCAGGTACCGCTGGGGGTTAGACCAGGCTTAAGGCAAGTGAACTCGTTCAACTAAAGTTGAACATCGAGACTGCGGTGGGGGAGTCAACCACCACCGCAGCGGAGTACGGGGCACCACTCCCACTTATAGAAGTGGGAGTCTTACGATAGGATAAAGGAGATATGATAATGAGTGCAAGAGGTAATTATGATGAATTAGATATTAAGAGCTTAAAAGTCAATGGTTTCTTACAACAGGTTCAGCCAGACCGGTTTTCTTTACGAATTAAGGTGGTGGGCGGGCAGCTTACGGCGGAGAAGCTGCAGGCCGTGAGTAAAGCCGCCGAAAAATATGGAGACGGGACGGTTCATTTTACTGCCCGGCAGTCTGTGGAAATTCCACACATAAAGTCAGAGAATATCGGCTTGGTTAAGCAGTTTCTCCTTGAAAATGGTTTAGAACCGGGCATACTGGGACCACGGGTGAGGACTATCACTGCCTGTCATGGCAATGCGGTGTGCAAACACGGTAAAATCAGGACAACCGAGTTGGCTTACCGGCTTGGCGAAGCCACCAGGGGCATAGACTTACCCCATAAATTTAAAATTGGGATTACCGGATGCTGCAATAACTGCCTGAAAGCCGAAGAAAACGATCTGGGGATTAAAGGAGGCGTTCTGCCCAACTGGCAAAGTGAAAATTGTACTTTCTGCGGTGCTTGCGTAAAGAACTGTCCGGCCAAGTCAATCAAACTTGACAAACATGCCCGGGAACTCAATATCAAAGATAATAGCTGTATTAATTGCGGGCGCTGTGTCTCCAAATGTGCCAGAGGGGCTATGGGGGGCACCCCGGGATATATTCTCTATTTTGGGGGTGTTTTTGGCAACCAGATACTAACGGGTCAAAAAATATTGCCCATCATACTTACTGCCGATGAAGTTGAGAAGATCGTACTCCTAGTATTGGAATTTTACTGCATCAATGGCAAAACAAATGAACGCTTTGGTTTAATGCTTAAAAGGATAGGAATGGAAAAACTTGCCCAGGTGTTAAAAGAGAAATCTAAATATGATAGGGAGAGATTAGATGAACATCCAAAAACCTGCGAATATCACATGGCATGACGGGGCGGTGACCAGGGAGCAGCGGGAGGGCATCCTGGGACAAAAAGGTGTTCTTTTATGGTTTACCGGTTTATCCGGGTCAGGTAAATCCACGGTAGCTAATTCTGTGGCTAAAATACTGCACCTGCAGGGCAGGTTAACATATTTACTGGATGGTGATAATGTCCGTCACGGCCTGAATAAAGACCTCGGATTTTCGCTGGCTGACAGAAAGGAAAATATCAGGCGCATTGGTGAGGTTGCCAAGCTCTTTGTTGATGCCGGAATGATAACTTTGGCCTGTTTCATATCACCTCTGGCGGAAGAACGCAAAAACCTGAGGGATTTATTAGGTGCTGATTTTATCGAAATATATGTGGACTGCGATTTGGCGGTTTGTGAAACCAGAGACCCAAAAAAATTGTATCAGAAAGCCCGGGCCGGTCAAATTAAAGATTTTACGGGAATCACATCCCCCTATGAACCACCTTTAGATGCCGAAATCCATTTACATACTGCAAATTTTACAGTGGAGCAATGTACATCCCAAGTGTTGGAATTTTTAACCAAAAAGTTTGCCGTCATATAGAAACAAGGGGGCCCGAGGATGCTTCAATTAAGAACTCTGAAAACTGACGTACTCATCATCGGCGGGGGAACTGCAGGTTGTTTTTGTGCCATGACTATTGCCGAAAACTCCGCTTTAAAAGTTATTGTGGCAGAAAAGGCCAACATAAAAAGGAGCGGCTGTTTAGCCGCAGGCGTTAATGCCCTGAATGCTTATATAAGCAAAGATGAAACACCCGAATCATTTACAGACTATGTTAAAAGAGACTCCGAAGGTGTGATCAGAGACGATTTAGTCTACAGCATTGCCAAAGGCCTTAACAGTGTGACTGAAAGGCTGGAGAACCTAGGGCTGACCATCCTTAAGGATAAAAAGGGCCAATATGTGCAAAGAGGCAAGAGAAGCATCAAAATTAACGGGGAGAACATCAAACCCCTTCTGGCTAAGGCAGTTGCTGATCATGACAGCATTACCATTATTAATCATGTAAACATAATCGACTATCTGGTTGCAGGGGACGTTGTGATCGGCGCTGTTGGGTTTTCTGTGCAGGAAAATTTGTTTTATGCAATCTTTGCCAAAAAGACTGTCTGTGCAGCCGGAGGCGCAGCAGGGCTGTACAAACCCAACAATCCTACTTTTTCGAAACATAAAATGTGGTACAGTCCCTTTAATACCGGGGCCGGATACGCCATGGGAATCAGAGCGGGGGCGGAGATGACGTCTTTTGAAATGAGATTTATAGCATTAAGATGTAAAGATACCATAGCCCCCACAGGCACTATTGCCCAAGGACTAAAAACCACCCAGATCAATGCCGGGGGAGAGGAATATGTGCACTTGTACGGCAGGCCTTCCACCCATATCAGGCTTTACGGAACGGTCATGGAAAACCGCAAGGGCCACGGACCCTGTTTTTTAAAGACTGCAGGAATTTCCCAAGAGCAGCAAAGCGATATATTTAAGGCTTATCTTAATATGGCGCCGGCTCAAACCCTCAAGTGGCTGGAGCAGGACAGCGGACCAGCCGGAGAAAATGTAGAGATAGAGGGGACTGAACCATATATTGTAGGGGGTCATTCGTCTAGCGGCTATTGGGTAGACCACAACCGGGAGACGACTCTGAAAAACCTGTATGCCATTGGTGATGCGGCCGGTGGCAGCCCAAAGAAATATGTCACCGGGTGTCTGGTGGAAGGCCGGATTGCGGCTATGTCCATCCTTGATACGATAGCAGATGTGAAAACCTTAAGTCCGGACAGCTCAGAACTCAGTACAAAAATAAAATATATCTTACATTTCTTAAATAATTGTGAGCCTCTATACAGTATTGACGTGGTTGAAGAAGCCATGCAGAAGGTCATGGACGAATACGCCGGCGGGATAGCCACATCTTATGCTTATAACCGAACAAGGCTTGACATCGCAGCCAAACGCATTGATGAACTGCTGAAAACAGCTGATGCATTGAAGGCAGATAATCAGCGTCAATTGTTATCCATATTTGAAATAATCGACCGCCTCTATGTCTGCAAAGTATTGATTAGGCATTTGGCAGCCCGGCAGGAAACGAGGCTGAGATGTTACCAGGAGAACAGTGATTTTCCGGAAAAAGACGACAAAAACTGGATGAAGTTTGTCAACTCAGTGTTCAGAGACGGTACTGTCCATATAGTTATTAGAGAATTGGTGGAGAGGGATGTAGTCTATGAGCATAAAAATTGACAGGCAAAAATGCTCAGGGTGTGGCAGATGTTCGCAGGTTTGTCCTGGTAATCTGATTGAGATGGATGAGGACAAGAAGGCTTTGCTTAGATATCCGGCGGAATGCTGGGGCTGCACAGCCTGCCTGAAAGAATGCGGGGCAGGGGCTATTAAATTTTACCTGGGTGCTGACATTGGCGGAGCAGGCGGTTATATGACAACTGAGAATAACGGTGCCCATCTTGATTGGCTTATAGTTATTCCAGGTGGTATGCGGCACCGTATTAAAATCAACAAGAATGAATCAAATAAATACTAAGGAGGAGAAAATGTGGACCACCTGACGAAACTGGAAAATAAATCAATACATATTTTGCGGGAGGCCTATGCCAATTTTAAGGATCTGGGCATGCTCTGGTCCATCGGGAAAGACAGCACAGTCCTAGTTCACCTGGCCCGTAAAGCCTTTTTTGGACATGTGCCATTTCCTTTAATCCATATCGACACTAACTTTAAGATTCCGGAAATGATCGCCTACCGGGATAATTACGCCAGGCAGTGGAAGCTGGACATGATTTACGGAGAAAACCGGGAAGCCATAGAAGCCAAATCAACCTTTCCTGATGGCTGCTGCAGCAGGTTGGAATGCTGCAGGCACTTAAAGACTGACGCCCTTTCAGCGACCTTAGATGGAACAGGCCAGAGATTCCGGATGAACCATGAGACGGGGCGGTATGAACCGGACAATAACCCAACCCCTTTTACTGGGATTATTGTTGGTGTTAGGTCAGATGAGGAAGGGTCGAGGTCAAAGGAAAGGTATTTTTCACCCAGAGATCAGAAAAACGATTGGCATGTAGGAGACCAGCCCCCTGAATTTTGGAACCAGTACAAGACTGACTTTGCCCCAGGTACTCATGTTAGAATTCACCCCCTGCTGGATTGGACGGAATTAGACCTTTGGGAATACATTCTACGGGAAGATATTCCTATGGTATCATTATATTTCGCCAAAGGTGAGGGGAAACGTTACCGGTCTCTGGGGTGCTGGCCATGCACTAATCCCGTTGAATCCGAGGCTGCTACTGTGGAAGAAATTGTGGAAGAGCTAAGGTCAGGTAAGTTTGCCAATATTGCAGAAAGAAGCGGCAGAGCCCAAGATAAAGAAGACGGCGGCGGTTTGGAGGAATTACGTAAAGCCGGATATATGTAAAATACACAGTAACAAAGGAAGGGTATTAATGGCGAAAAATAAATTTGAAAATATGAACATAGTCATCGTAGGTCACGTGGATCATGGGAAGAGCACCATAATTGGCAGGCTCCTTGCTGATACAAATTCACTGCCTGAAGGAAAATTGGCACAGGTCAAGGAAACCTGCCGGAGGAATTCCAAGCCCTTTGAATTTGCCTTCCTCCTGGACGCCTTAAAAGATGAACAGGCCCAGGGGATTACCATTGATGCAGCTAGAGTTTTTTTCAAAACCCCGAAAAGAAAGTATATCATCATTGATGCTCCAGGGCATATAGAGTTTTTAAAAAACATGGTTACCGGTGCCGCCAGGGCGGAAGCAGCCCTGCTGGTTATAGATGCTCAGGAGGGGGTTAGAGAAAACTCCAAAAGGCACGGCTATCTTTTAGCCATGCTGGGCATCAAACAGGTTGTTGTTTTAATGAACAAAATGGATCTCATTAATTACGACCAAGTGCGATATGAAAAAATTGCAGGCGAATACAAGGAATTCCTCGCGAAAATAGGAGTGACGGCTGATTCTTTTATCCCGGTAAGCGGTTTTCAGGGGGATAATATTGCCGCGGCTTCTCCGAAAATGCCCTGGTATCAGGGAATGTCCCTGTTAGAAAAACTGGACCTGTTGGAGAATAAGCAAAATGTAAAAAACCAGGCTTTCAGAATGCCTGTACAGGGTGTATACAAATTTACAGCCGACGGGGACGACCGGCGGATTATTGCCGGCACAATTGAAACCGGGAAAGTCAGGGTCGGAGATAATGTAGTTTTTTATCCAAGTGGTAAGAAATCAATGGTAAAATCAATTGAAAGGTTTAATGCATCTGTAACATATGAGGATACTGCCGGAAGTGCCACCGGATTCACTCTGGACGAACAGGTTTATATTACCCGGGGCGAATTGGCCTGTTTAAACGGCGAACCAGCTCCGGTTATTACTACCAAGATAAAAGGAAAACTGTTCTGGCTGGGTAAATCGGATTTGAACACACTGAAAAAATATTATATTAAGATAGGTACGCAGAAGGTCGCGGCCAAAATTGAAAAGATAATCACAGTCCTTGATGCTTCAACCTTAGCTGCAACCAATACGAGAAAACATGTTCAAAGAAATGAAGTTGCAGAAGTAATTTTCGCTTTGGATAATAGTGTTGCAGTGGATACTGCTGCTAATTTAACTGAAACTTCACGCTTTGTCATCGTTGACAATTACGAGATCTCGGGCGGGGGAGTTGTTATGAATACCCTCGACGACGGGCAGTACAGCGTGTCTGGGGCAAGTGTAAGCCAAACTGAGATAACATGGAGTGAGCACGCTGTCAAGAGAGAGGAAAGAGCAGTTAGATTTGGAAATAAACCTGCATTGATAATCATTTCCGGTGAAATGGGGTTTGCTAAGGAGGGTCTTGCCGGTTACCTCGAGAGAGGGCTGTTCCTCGAAGGAAGAATTGCATATAATCTTGAAATAAATCCGGCAGCAGGAAAATCTGAACCGGGAGCGGACAGGGAAGCATTTCTTAAAAAACTGGCCGAGCAGTCAAACATTCTGCTTAATGCCGGGATTCTTGTGATTACAACGATAGATCACTGCCAAGAACAGGATCTAAAAATAATCAAAGCTCTGACCGGCAGAACCGTAAAACTGGTTTGGGCAGGAGAGTTGAGAGACTGTGATGGCCCGGTAGACCTGCATCTTGGCGGTGATGAGTCAAAGGAAGAGATGTATTTTGAAATCAGGAAGATGCTGATTAATTCCGGGACAGTTTTAGGGCCGGGTTATAACTAGGAGTGTATATACTTATCAATCCATCCCGTGTATAATAATGATAATAATTTTATAAGGGGGGATGGTTTTGGATTTACTTTCCGGATTGGCCGCTTTGTTTGTGGGTTGGCCAGGTATTATTACCGCCATCGTAATGGTTAGGGCGGGAATTTATACAAAGAGGATTTGGCTGATAATCTTAGGAGCAATTTTTGCCGCTCCAATAACCTGGTATTTAGGCTCCACTCCCAGGTTTAGGTATAATATGTATGCTTTGCCTTTTTTCTTTCTGGCTTCAGCGTTAGCTGTAAAACTCAGAAATAACAGATTAGCATGGATTTTTACAATCCCGTACTTAGTAATGATGGGATGGCTGGGGTTTACGGTTTTAAGCCAGTGAGCGCTACGAGGATAAACTATAAAATGAAGTGAGTATATCAAATTGATATGCTCACTTCATTTATACTTAGATAAATCTCAGTGATTCGGCCGGGTCCAGCTTGGCGGCTTTGGAGGCAGGATAAAGGCTTGCCAGAAGTCCGAGAATGATGGTGCCAATTAAAACTGCTGCGGCCAGGAGCGCGCTCCAGGAAATGACCAGTTGGAAGTCGGCGAACAGGGGAGCGATTAGAGCTGCCGTTCCCATTCCCAGCAGATAACCGGTAACGGCGCTGATGGCACTGACTACACCTGCTTCAATTAGAATTATTTTGGTAATATGGGCCTTCCTGAAACCAATAGCCCTGAATATCCCGATTTCCCTGGTCCGTTCATTGACGGAGGCCATCATAGTTGTTGTAATGATTAAAGCTGCAATTAAAATCATAACCAGAGAGACCACCAGGGAAAATTTGCTGAATTTATCTACCAGCTCCTGGCGTGATTCATTGGCCTCCTTAACGACAGTGACCCTGGCGTCTGGCAGAAGTTGGGAAATTGCTTTAGAAACATTTGCTGCCAAGACATCGTCTTTGGCGGTAGTTAACTCTACAAAACTGTAAGAGCCTGTCTTGCCTAGAAGGTCCTGAGCAGTTTGCATACTAACAAAGACGATGCCGTCCTCATCTTCACCGGTTTCATGTAAGACTCCGGAAACTGTCAGGTCTTTGCTATTGACTGTCATGGACCCGCCTGTCTTTATTCCTAGTTTTTGAGCAGCCCTTGAACCCACCAGAGCCTGATCATCCTTTGTTGGCTGACTGCCGTCCAGTTCCCACCAAGACTTTATTTTCAGTTCATTTGGAAAATCGACGCCTACCAAAAGAACCTTTTTTTCGTTAACTATGGTTGTGCCCATCAGTTTGGGGGCAATAACTCTGATTTTCTCAGCCTCAGGGATTGACTTAATTATTTCCACCGTGTCAGTCCCGAGTTCTTTGGTGTTAAATGACACACCGGACACGACAGGTATGCCGCCTACGGAAAAGGAGGCAGTATCAGATTTTGGAGTAACAGTCAGTTTGATTCCGGTATCCTGAACCTTCCGGTTTACACTGGCCTCCATGGCATTTGTGAGGGTAAACAGGGTAACAATGGTAGCAATCCCGAAAACCACGCCAAAGACCAGAAAAAATAATTTGGATTTACGGCGCTGCAGGTTTTTTAAGGCTATATCTGTTAATTGCATAGGATCCCCCCCTAAACAGCCTGTTTTTTACCGTGGTAGTTTTCGTCCAAGAGTCCGTCCCGGATAAACACAGCCCTTTTTACGTGGGCTAAAAATTCCGGGTTATGGGTAACCATGATAATTGATTGACCTTCGGCATTCAGGTCTTTAAAGAGGTTCATGATCTCTTCACTGTTCTTACTGTCAAGGGCGCCAGTGGGCTCGTCTGCAAAGAGGATGGGCGGCTCATTGACAATTGCCCGGGCAATGGCTACACGTTCCTGTTCACCACCGGAAAGCTGGTTGGGCAGACGGTTTTCCTTTTTTGCCAAGCCTACTTTTTCCAGCACGGCATAAGCCATTTGAGCCTGCTCACGGTTTGGTTTCCCAGTGATGGCCAGAGGCAGCATGACATTTTCCAGGGCAGTGAGGTAGGGAATCAGTTGAAACTGCTGGAACACAAAGCCCAGATATTCACTGCGAAAATCCGCCAGTTTTTCTGAACCCAGGCTGTAGACATCTATTTCGTCAATGATCACGCGTCCTGAAGTAGGTGGGTTCATTGCCCCCAACATTGTCAGCAGGGTACTTTTGCCCGAACCGGAGGGACCCATCAGGGCGACAAACTCACCCTCGCCAACATTCAGACTTACTCCTCCCAAAGCCACTACTTCACCCTCGCCGCCATTATATATCTTTTTTACTTCCTGTACTTTTATCAGACTCATGGAAAAGGCCTCCTTATTCATAGCTTATATAAACCTAAGTGCCTCTACTGGGTCTTGCCGTGATGCTTTATAGGCCGGCAGAAAACTGGCGGCCATCCCAATCCCGACTGCAGCCAGCAGGGAATAAAGGCCCAAATTATAATCCCAGGGAATGCTTACTTCCATTTGTGCTATCAAAGGGCCGGCTGTCTTGGCTGCCAACATACCCAGCAGGTAGCCGCTAAGACCGCCCAATAGACTGACTATCCCGGCTTCCATAAAGATAATCCCCATGACATGGCTTTTCCTGAAACCTATGGCCCGGAAGATGCCGATTTCCCTGGTCCTTTCATTGACAGAGGACATCATGGTAATTAACACAACCAGTGCCCCGATGACTAGAACTATAACTGAAACGGAAATTGCCAACTGCGAAAAACGGTCTACAAAGTCTTTCCTGGCTTGCACTGCTTCCCTGATGGCACTAACTTTAACACCTGGTAGTTTTTCAGAAATCTGAGCGGTGATATCGTCTATGGGGCAGGTGCTGCACAGGGCACTGACTTCCACAAAACTTACAGCTTCCGGCTGACCGGAAATATCCTGCAGTTCCCGGAGATCCATCAGGATAACTGAATCCTCCTGGTTCCCGGTTTCCTGAATGACACCTGCTATTTTATATTGCCGGCTGTTGATTTCCAGAGTGTCACCTGGCTTCTTATTTATATCCAAGGCGACCCGGGAACCTAGTAAGATATCACCGGCTGCTGCCGGTTTAGCCCCATCGATTTTCCACCAGCGTTTCATCCGCAATTCGTCATTAAACTGTACACCCATGATAATTCTTTGCTTATTATCAACTTTAAATGTATCTAAAAGCTTTGGGGCCACTATGGAGATGTTTTCTTTGTTCTTAATGGTGCGAATCTTAGCCACATCATCCATCCCAATCAGGTTAGGGGTGCCCCCTACATCAGCAGCACTGATGCCTTCATAGGACATGCTCAGGCTGTCGGACTGGGGGACTATAGTCATATTAGCGCCGATGGTGTCAAATTTATCGGCTATCTCTGTTTTCATCGCGTCTGTGATAGTGTAAAGAGTCACTATCGTGGCTATACCTATGACCATCCCAAGGATAAGGAAAGCCATTTTGGCTTTCCTTCGTCTGAGATTATTTATCGCTATGTTGTGCAGTTTCATACGCAGCACCGCCTTAGTTGATTACGTACAAAGGTCCGCCCTGGAATCCATAACTTCTGATTATTTTGCCGGCTTTGTCACTAATATCAATCTGAATATGGCAGCCAAAGTCTCCAGCTTTGGCTGTGACATCCGTTGCTCCGGTTTCTGTAGTATATTCATCCAGGGCCTGTTTTTCGAGATCCGGCAGGGAAACTCCGCTTAAGGCACCGCCGTTCATGTTACAGCCACCGCCGGCAATTCCACCGCCGCTCATCCCGCAGCCGCCGCCACCGCCACCGCCGAAAATTGCATTGCTGGCATTATAGCCTGCTGGAACACCATAAGTAATTCCTGCATCAGCGGGGTTTACCTTGGCGTCAGCTACGTAGAATCCGACCCCGATGGACAGCATTAAACCCGCAGCTAAGCCCAGAATCAACATTCTTACCCGGTCCTTTTTTCGCAGGGCGGCCAACTGTTTTCCGAGTTCGCCATTTGGGTCAAGATCGGAAAAATTGAGGTGGCGGGGACTCTCTGCGGTATTATTAAAATCAAGGTGTTCTTTTTCGTAATCGCTGAATTTACTCATTTTAACTTCCTCCGATACCTAAACTTGTCTTGGCTGCCAGTTTTCCAGGTCCGCTTTCTTAATGATCAGTTTATCACCCTCAACAGTGTAGTTAACTGTTTCCGGCGGGTAAGTGGTGCAGCCGCCGCTTATTCCCTGCAGACTCTCCAGGGACCAGCGGGTTCCGCAGGAATTACAAACCAGGTGGTCTCCTTCAACGTGGAAGGTTGTACCGCTGCAAGGCTCACAAAGGCTGGTCGCTACAACGATATTACCTTTTGGGGAAACATAGGCCAGCAGAGGCAGATAATTAAAAGGAGTGCCATTGGCAAGACTAAAGTTAATGCCTTGGATTTTGAAGGTTACTGTTTTATCGGTTTGCAGCTGGTTCATATCAAGAACGATATCTCCGCCTGTCTCAGTGGCTGTGACTGCTTTAAAATCCGCTTTCTGGTAGCTCACGGCACCGACGTTTACGGCATTGGGGTTAACTGTGGACGGTTTCTTGGACAGCATAAAACCGCCAAAGGCCAAGACCAGAACTACTACTACTCCTGCGATAACAAAAATCTTGCTTGATGACTGCTGGGTTTCTGTAAATTTGCTTCTTTTGTCATTTCTAGACATTTCAACACACTCCTTCTCCATACTTTTCTTTACTACGATGCGTAGTAGTTACTAAATACATATTAAACCATTTTACATTGAAGGTCAATACTATTTATTGGTAAAGTTTCGTCTTTCTTTGATGATTTCTTCAAGTTTATCAAGCTTTTCCTTGTCTTCGGCCCCCAGTTTATCAACCATGTGGGAAAGGGCCGGTTCGGCAAATTCCTCCATCAATCCATCCAGCACTTCTGATACGACCATCTTAGCAAATTCCGCCTCACTGACTGACGGGGTATAGATGTAAGCATTTCCTTGAGCAGCCTTGAGGAGGAGTCCTTTATCGGCCAACCTGGACATGATGGTCATTACAGTTGTATAAGCCAGGCTTTTTTCTATTCGCAGCTGTTCATAGACATCTCTCACAGTGACAGGGTTTTTCTGCCAAACTACTTTCATTATGTCTGCCTCCAGGTCTCCCAGGACCTTTCTGAACCCCAGCTTATGAGGCTTAAAATCTGAGATTAGCTTTTTCAGGAACATTGTCATCCCTCCGACCTTTAAAGTTTAACTCCAGAATAATTTGAATTTTTCACCTAAATATATTCTACTACATGAATAGTACTACTGGCAATAGTAGGCCCAAACGAAATAGATTTGAAATGGCAGGAATTTTTGTATAAATGTAGAAATTGTTCTTATGCAGAAATTATTTTTATATTAAAAATAGGATTGGAGGCAAATTGAATGTTGAAGAAGGCTATAATCGCAGTAAATATCGGGGTATTAGCTGTTACTGGTTTTGGGTGTGCGCAAAAGAATGACCCGCCTCAGACAGGACAACCGTCACTGCAGGGCCAGCTGCCGCCGGGACATCCCAGCACAGCCAATAGCGGAGAACCTGCCAAACCGGTCAATGTGAATGAGGTTACAGATAAGGTAACCAAGGCTCTTGACGCCAAATTTGCGGGGGACTGGACTGTTTCCGGAACAACTCTGAAAAAGGGTGACTATGCGGAAAATGACAACTTCAAAATCGTTGATGAGGTAAGTAACCTTTTTAACGGCAGCATGGTTTCCATTTTTGTAGGCCAGGACCGGATTTCCAGCAATGTGAAAGACCAAAGCGGTCAAAGGGTCTTACAGGGTTATCCGACACCTGATACTGTAGGCAAGGTCATGGAAAGCGGAGAGGCAGCTGTTACCGGTGCTGACTCAATTGGTACTACCAGTTACCAAAAAGTTTACCTGCCACTTAAAGCAAAAGACGGAAAAACCTTAGCAGTAATGACTATATCATTAGTGCAGTAAACAGCAAAGTATGTTTTAAGGACTGTCTCAATTGAGGCAGTTTTTTTTAATGCTCCAAGGCTTTAAAGATGACGCAGAGTGCGCGGAGGCGTTGAGAAAAAATGAGTAAAGAAATTAATCTAAAAATATTTGTCCAAACATGGAACTTATTTCCTTGGAATACGTCTATAAATATAGATTAAGTTGGCTCTCGGAAATGCTCCAATGAAAGAAAGATTCAACTTCAAAATGAAACAAAAAGGCAACCGCAGAGGCGCAGAGAAAGAGTGCTATTTCATGTTGACTCCTTTTGTTTTAACATTAGCATTTACTTGATATTCATCTAATAAATCAAAAATAAGTCATGTTTCTCTGCGTCTCTGCGGTATGTTTTATTTTTTCTTTTTACCCTGCGTTATTTTTTAAACTATGCATGGAAGAAAAACAATAAAATCAAGGCTCAAAGCCTTGAAAGTAAGGGATTTCGTATTTCCGAGAGACTACATCTATTTTTACGAGGAGGTTAGTTATGAAAAAAAGAATCGCTTTTATTCTGGTGATGGTCATGACGGTAACTTTGTTATTGCCTTTACAGGCTCTGGCCGCCTATGACCAGGAACTGACCAGGGCTATTGGCACTGCCAAATCCCTTTTAAACATTTCTGATGATTTTGATAACTTTAGTTACAATATCAGAAATCAAAATGACAAAACAATCTTTGATCTAAACTGGAATGACCGTAAAAATTTACTGGGGAATGTCAGTGTCTCCATTGACACGACTGGGCGTATAATCAGCTACTATGCTTACAGACCAACCGACTACCGCCAACAGAAAAAACTTCCGGTTGTCAGCAAAAGTGATGCCCGAAAAACTGCCGACAATTTTGTTCAGAAGATTAACCCGGCTATTTGGGATAAGCTGGAATATTGGCCGGTTAATAGTGTCCAACATGTTGGAGACACACATTACTCGTTCAGGTATGTAAGAATTGAGAAAGGATTTTCGTTCCCGGAAAATAATGTTAACGTAACCGTTAACGGCAGCACCGGGCAGGTTGAAAATTTCCACGCTAACTGGTATGACGATGTGGTTTTCCCAGATACCTCAGGAGTTATTGCTTTAGAAAAGGCTCAACAGCAATTTGAAAATAAATTGGGTCTAAAATTGCAATATCGGCTGAGTTTTTCAGACCAGGCCGCCAAACCCTATCTGGTCTATCAAAATGTTTACAGCAATAGCTTTATTGATGCCAAGACCGGTGAAGTTATCAGAAATGATTATAACTGGGGATACTATGCAGAAGAAAGCAAGTCCATGAGAGCCAAAGGCGGGGATGGCAATTCCCAGGTTGAAAACAGAACTCTTTCGCCAAAAGAACTGGAAGCGGTTCAAAACGCAGCCAGTATCATCGATGAGAGCATGGCTGAAGAAACCGCCAGAAGGATTTTTAACATAGACTCGGTATATAAATTAAACTGGGTGAACTTATATACCGACTGGCGCGATCAGGACTCATATATCTGGAACCTGGAATTCGGGTATGAGGAAAAAAGCGGCACCAATTATCTGTACAACAACATTGGTGTGGCTATTGACGCTAAAGACGGCGGGGTCATCAGCTTTAATAAATCAATTCCTTATGATCCAAATGCCCAAGTTAAGTATAATGAAAACCAGGCTCTTAAGATTGCCGAAGATTTTATAAAATCTCTGCAGCCGGAAAAATTTCGGGAAGTTGAACGCACACCCTGGACAGAGCCGGGCATAACGCCCATGCTCATGGGTGGGGAGCCCCGGGTGTCAAATTTCATCTATACCAGGAAAGTAAATGGGGCTTATTTTAACGACAACGGCTTTAATATTACTGTAGATAATGTGACAGGCATTGTGACCGGTTATAACTTTAACTGGTTTAACAAACCCCTGCCGGGGACCGAGAAAATTATATCTTTGGATCAGGCCTATAAAATTTTATATGACTCTGTTGGCGTACAACTGCAGTATATTTCTGAGAATCAGTACCTTCAAAGCAGATATATTGCTCCCCAGGGCAGTGGTGAAAAACCGGTAATTCGGCTGGTTTACGGTATCAAATCCGAAAAAGCCGCAAACATTGATGCCTTAACCGGAAGTTTGCTGGACTATAACGGCAGCCCTGTAAGAGAAGACAATGTTACATTATATACTGACATTAAGGGCAGTTATGCGGAAAAGCAAATTAAAGTTTTAAATGAATATGGCGTAACACTCCCCGGTAAACTTCTTTATCCCAGTCAAAATATTACCCAACGGGACTTCTTATACCTCTTGCAAAAGGCTGCCAACCCTTATTATGAAATTAAATTGACCGGGGATAGCAAAGATGATGAAGATCTCCTGAACTCGCTGACCCAAATTGGTATCCTGAAAAATGAAGAATGGGCACCCCAATCTTTAATTACCAGACAGGAAGCTGTAAAGTTTATTATCAGGGCTTTAAACTACGAAAAGATTGCTGAAATCAACAAAGAAATATATAAATTGCCTTTTAAAGATGGAAATCAAATTAAGCCGGGATTAGTAGGATATATTGCCATCGCCTATGGACTAGGCATCATTCATGGTGATCAGGGGAAATTCAACCCTGTTGCTAAGCTGACAAGAGCTGACGCTTTTATTCTGTTATATAACTATTTGAATGTATAGGCGATTGGATGTGGTTCTTTCAGACTGTCGACACAAAGTTATGTCGGCAGTCTTTATTTTTTAAAAAATTGTATTGACAATAATTTCATCTTAATTTAAAATTAAAACCAATAAAACAAATAGAATTACTCGGAATTAACTCAGCATCAGGATCAGGACAGAATGATAACCTCAATAACTACAAAAGCTAACTATGAATGAAATTTATCTCTGAGTCTCCGTGGTATGTTTTGTGTTTTTAATTACTCAAAGAATAAACAATCAAAAAATAAACAATCAAAAAATGGAGGGATTATGATGGCAAAAATAGCTGAAAATCTGACTGAGTTAATTGGGAGAACTCCACTTTTAAGACTGAATAAAGTCACAAAGGATCTTGATGCAGAAATTCTGGTTAAACTTGAAAGCTTTAATCCAGGGGGGAGTGTTAAGGACAGAATTGGTTTTAATATGATCAAGGATGCTGAAGAAAAGGGTCTGCTGAACAAAGATTCGGTAATCATTGAGCCAACCAGCGGTAACACAGGAATTGCCCTTGCTTTTGTGACTGCAGCTAAAGGTTACAGGTTAATCCTGACTATGCCGGACACTTTTAGTATAGAGCGCCGTAACTTATTAAAGGCATATGGAGCCGAGCTGGTACTGACACCGGGTGCTGAAGGCATGAAGGGGGCTATCAATAAAGCTGAGGAATTGGCCAAAGAGATCCCTAATTCTTTTGTGCCCCAACAATTTGTGAACCCGGCTAACCCTGAAATTCACAGAAACACCACGGCCAAAGAAATTCTGGAAGACACAGACGGCAGGCTGGATATTTTTGTTGCCGGTGTTGGCACCGGTGGAACTGTAACCGGTGTTGGGGAAATCTTAAAACAACATAATCCCGATATCAAAATAGTAGCCGTTGAGCCGGTAGATTCTGCGGTATTGTCAGGCGGTCAGCCGGGTCCGCATAAAATCCAGGGGATTGGCGCAGGCTTTGTGCCGGATGTTTTAAATAGGGGTATCATTGATGAAATTTTTCAGGTCAAAAACGAGGAAGCCCTAGAAACCGGACGCCGGCTGGCCCGGGAAGAAGGCACCCTGGTAGGCATTTCATCAGGAGCCGCCGCCTTCGCCGCCCTGCAAATAGCCAAGAGACCCGAGAACAAGGGCAAACGGATAGTTGCGATCTTACCTGATACAGGCGAGAGATACCTGAGCACTGCGCTATTTGCAGAACAGTAGAAAAATAATCACAGTCTGGGCCAAGTTCATCTCATCAGAGATGGCTCGGCCCTTATTGTTTGGTCATGCTCCTATCAGTCAGCCCTTTGCGACATAAAAAATTATGAAGCTGAATTGATAACAGGGTAGTTAAAGAAGTGGCATTCATACTGGTATTAGACCATGTATTCGCGTTTACAGCCGTGCATTAAAGAAATCTCGCTTAGTCGCAGTCAGGGCCCAAATTCCGGCTTGTACTCCCCGTTCATCAGCAGACTTGTCCAGGTAAAAAAACCCATTCACCCGGACAATACTGTTTTTATACTATAGCTAACGGAAGAGTTATTGTAGATACGGGCTTTTCAGATACAGGGGAAGGGGGAGTATTATAAAGTTGCAGATATGTGAGAGAACGGTTTCGAAAGGGGAGTACTTAAACGGATGTTAAGTGTTCAAGGTGTTACCAAATACTTTACGACAGTAAATGGTGTTACAAATGCCCTTGAAAATATAACGTTGCAGGTTAACAAAGGGGAATTCGTGACTTTGGTGGGACCGTCGGGCTGCGGCAAATCAACCCTGTTAAACATAATTGCCGGTTTGGAACCGGCTAGTCAGGGGCAGGTAGTAAAATATGGACATGAAATAACCAGCGCGGGCCCGGACAGAGTTGTTATGTTTCAGGAAGCGGCACTTTTTCCCTGGCTGAAGGTAATTGATAATGTTGAGTATGGGATGAAAGTGGCAGGAGTACCCAAAAAGATACGCAAGGAAAAGGCCTTTAATCATCTTAAAATGGTACATATGGCCCGTTTCTATAATTTATACCCCCATGAATTGTCTGGCGGCATGAGGCAAAGAGTCGCCCTGGCCAGGGCCTTGGCTATGGATTCGGATATCCTGCTGATGGATGAACCTTTTGCGGCTTTAGACGGACAGACCCGTAGTATTTTGCATACTGAGCTGCAGCAAATTTGGCAGGCTGCCGGAAAAACTATTATTTTTGTCACTCATAATGTGGAAGAGGCGGTGTGTCTTGCGGACAGGGTTGTTGTTATGTCAGCTAATCCCGGGCGGATTAAGCGGGAATTCAAAATTGAGCTTGGCAGGCCGAGGAATCATGAAGCCGTTGAATTTTCCGGATTTATCAGCATGATCATGCAGGAACTCAAGGAGGAGATTGAATTAGTGGCCAAGGCGGAGTATGACAGTGACTGGTCCCCCCGGCAAAAGGCCTTAATACCCACGCCGACAAGCAATATCGGAACCTAGGTGAATCGGGCGAGAGAGGTGTTTAGGTAGTGAGAAAAAGCATAGCCGGAATATTAGTAGTGTGTAGTCTGATAATCGGAATGGTGGCAGTTGGCGGTTGTGGAAGTCAAAAGGCTGCTGAAGATATTACAGGTAAGGTAAAGGTACGAATTGCTCATTTCCCCAATATTACCCATTCCCAGGCCCTGGCAGGCTTTGCTGACGGTACTTTCGAAAAAGCTTTAGGAAGCAATGTGACCATCGAGAGAAAGCTTTTTAATGCAGGCCCTTCGGAGATAGAGGCTCTGCTGGCAGGTGAAATAGACATTGGATATATTGGACCTGTGCCGGCAGTCAACGGATTTGTAAAATCTCACGGTGACCTTCAGGTCATAGCTGGAGCCACCAATGCCGGTGCAGTGCTGGTTGTCGGAAAAGATGCGGGAATTCACGAGGTCAGTGACCTTGACGGCAAAAAGGTGGCTGTCCCACAGTATGGCAATACTCAGGATATTTCTCTCCGTAAGATTCTAAGTGATGCGGGATTAAAATCTGTTACCCTGGGTGGTACAGTTACTATATTGCAGGTGGAAAATCCGGATATTCTGACCAGTTTTGTGATGAACAATCTGGATGCGGCACTGGTCCCGGAATCATGGGGTTCCCGCCTGGTTAACCAGGCAGGTGCCAAAATTTTGCTGGATTGGAACCAGGTGTGGCGGCAGGGTGAGTATACCAGTGCCGTTGTTATCGCCCGCACCGGTTTTATCAAAGAACATCCTGACCTGGTTGAAAAGTTCTTAAAGGCCCATGTGGAAATTACCGAGCGATTTGGCAAAGACCAGGAAGCTTACAAAACCATCGTTAACGAGCAATTGAAGGAACTAACCAAAAGAGACCTTGCCAAAGAAATTCTAGATAGCTCTTTTGTCCGGCTGAATGTAACCGTTGACCCGGAAACAGCTTCCATTGATGAATTTGTAACCCTGGCGGTGGAAAACGGTTATCTTAGAAAAACCCCTGACATTCAGGGATTGGTGAATTTAGAGCTGTTCAACAAAGTACTGCGGGATAAAGGTCTTGTCCAAAGCGACTAAAAAGATGTTACCCAGCCTTTTAAAAGCAGGAGTTGACGAAAATGATTAACCGAATTCAAACAATCGTATTCTACCTGGTTTTGCTGGCTTTATGGCAAATAGTGTTTAAGCTGGCTATTTGGCCCGACTTCCTGTTTCCCGCACCTATGTCCGTACTTGAAACCTTCCGCCAGGGCTTTGCCGACGGTTCTTTTTTAATCGGGATTTCTATAAGTATGTCTCGGGTTGCCAAGGGCTATCTGATTGCTATTGCCCTAGGTCTGCCTGCCGGAGTACTAATTGCCCGGTTGAATATTTTTAAGAATACTATCGGCACGCTGATTTCCGGCTTGCAGCCATTACCCAGTATTTGCTGGCTGCCTTTGGCGGTCTTATGGATTGGCTTAAATGAGCGGGCGATAATTTTTATTATCCTAATCGGGGCTACCTTTTCCATTGCTACAGCCACCGAAGCCGGTGTGCGGAATGTGCCGCCTATTTTTCTCAGGGCTGCCAAAACGATGGGCACAAAAGGATGGAGAATTTACACTGATATTCTGTTTCCCGCCGCCCTGCCCTCCATCATGACGGGGATGAAGCTAGCCTGGGCTTTTGCCTGGCGCGCATTGATGGCAGGTGAACTGCTGTCATCGGGGGTAGGCCTGGGCCAAATTCTGATGATAGGGCGGGATTTGAATGATATGAGTATGGTGATAGCTGTGATGATAATTATAGCCACCTTGGGTCAGCTCATTGACAGGTTTATATTTTGTATGGTGGAAACCAAAGTCAGAAAGAGATGGGGACTCGATCGGGCATAGGAAGGGATACTGGGAGGTACTTATGATACTTCAAAAGGCTACAAATATCGTTTGGCACGGCGGCAGTGTGACCAAAACAGAAAGAGAAAAGGCCCTGGGACAACGGGGCGTGGTTTTGTGGTTTACCGGGCTCTCCGGGTCGGGGAAATCCACCCTGGCCCGGGAAGTGGAAAACAGGCTGTTCGCAGGCGGACATCATTGTTATGTTCTGGATGGAGATAATATCAGGTTTGGGCTAAACCGGAATCTTGGCTTTTCACCGGCAGACCGGACTGAAAATATCAGGCGGATTGGCGAAGTAGCCAAACTTTTTGCTGATGCAGGGATCATTACTCTGACTGCCTTTATCTCACCTTACCGGGCAGACCGGGAAATGGCCAGAGCCTTGATGGCAGAGGGCGATTTTATTGAGATTTTTGCCCGGTGTCCGGTGGCCGAGTGTGAAAACAGGGATGTCAAAGGTCTGTACAAGAAAGCCAGAGCAGGTGAAATCAAGGAGTTTACGGGAATTTCAGCCCCATATGAGGAGCCTCTCCGGCCTGAATTAATTGTGGATACAACCATGCTGTCCCCGGAGGAAGGGGCGGATTTGGTCATCAATTATCTGAACGCCCGGGGCATTATCGGCAGTGAGAGGCTTTCAAAATGAAATCCGATGAGATAGAAATTATCAGAATGGCAGCTGATATTGTCATTATCGGTGGCGGAACGGCAGGTTGTTTCGCCGCCGTGACCATTAAGGAAACCAACCCCCAGGCCGATGTCATAGTTGTAGAAAAGGCCCATGTTAAACGCAGCGGCTGCCTGGCGGCAGGGGTCAATGCCATTAATGCATATCTTAATCCCGGTGAAACTCCGCAGACATACCTTGATTACGTCAAAAAGGATTCTGCCGGATTAGTTCGAGACGACCTGGTCTATTCAATCGGGGAGAGGCTGAACCGGGTTACCGAAAAGCTTGAAGCCTGGGGCCTGCCCTTCAGGAAAGATGAAGCGGGCCGCTATGTTCCTCGGGGTAAGCGGAATGTAGAGATCAACGGGGAAAGTATTAAACCGGTGCTCGCATCTGCTCTGGAGAAATCCGGAGCCAGAGTACTGAATCGGACTGTGGCCGTGGATTATATTTTATCCGGGGGCAGAGTGGCCGGTGTTTTTGCCTTCTCCGTCAGGGCCGGGAAATTTTATGTGATTTCCGCTAAGGCTGTGATTTGCACTACAGGAGGTGCCTCCGGGATTTATAGGCCAAATAATGATGGCTCGGCGCGGCATAAGATGTGGTATTGCCCCTTCAATGTGGGGACGGGATTTGCCATGGGCTTGCGAGCAGGGGCAGAGATGACTACCCTGGAGATGAGGTTTATTGCCCTGAGAATTAAGGACGTGCTTTCTCCCACCGGCACTGCAGCTCAGGGCGTGAAGGCCAGGCAGGTCAACGCTCTGGGCCGGACTTACCTGGAGCACTATGGGGAACGCTCAACTCCCATGCGGTTATATGCAGCCCTAGCCGAAAACAAGGCCGGCAGGGGACCATGCTATCTGGATTTAACCCACATATCCGATGATGACAGCAGGAAGCTAAAGGAAGCCTATCTCAACATGTCTCCCAGTATTGTTCTGAAGTGGGCCGACGAAGGGGTTGAACCTAAAGAGAGGCCGCTGGAAATCTGCGGCTCAGAACCGTATCTGGTCGGAGGACATGGTCAGGCCGGTTATTGGGTTGATCTGAACCGTCAGACAACAGTGCCGGGCTTGTATGCAGCCGGTGATGCAGCCGGGGGTGCGCCCAAGAAATATGTGACCGGCTGTTTTGCCGAAGGTGAGATAGCAGCTTTAGCTGCTCTTAAATATATTGAAACAGCAGAGCAGGTTTATCCGGAAGAAACTCAAGTCAGACAGGAGTTGGCGAAAGCCTTCGGGCCCTTGGCGAAAGAGGGTGGCAGGAATCCGGAAGAGTTTGCAGCAAGATTGCAGAAAATTATGGATGAATATGCCGGAGGCATCACCGCCAATTATGAATTATGCGAAACCAAGTTGGTCATAGCCCGGGAACTGCTGGTCAGGCTGCACCGGGATGTGGCTGTTGAAATCTCGGCAGGAGACTTGTACCAACTGGTCAAAGCCCATGAGGTGATGGACCGGGTTCTGGTGGCCAGAGCTTTGGTGGAACACCTGCTTTACCGGCGGGAAACCAGGTGGCGGTCTTATCAGGAACGGGTAGATTACCCTGAACGTGACGACAGTCGCTGGCTCGTTTTTGTGAATTCAGTGTATGACCGGGAGACTGCCGAGATAAAAATGTTAGAACGGCCCTATGTACATCTGGCAGGGCCGGAAGGGACAGGTGGGGTCAGGTGACAGTAAGAATCGATGCCCCAAAATGCAATGGCTGCGGGAATGCCGCTGAACCCCTTTGTGTCCGGGTCTGCCCCGGAGATTTGCTGTACAGGGACCAGGCGCTTAACAGGTGTGCGATTCGGGACCCCAGAGACTGCTGGGACTGCGCCGCCTGTCTGAAGGAGTGCCCCAGGCAGGCTATTGAGATGACTCTGCCGGTACAGGTTGGCGGATCAGGATCATCCCTCAGGGCCCACCTGCTGAAGGACAGGATTATCTGGACATTGACACGAAAAGACGGGACAGAGGAAAAGTTTGAGATTTTGAACCACAGGTAATTTTAAGGAGAGATTTATATGGCCATTAAACCACATGGAGGAATGCTGATTAATCAGATTCTGAACGGTCAAGCAAAGGAAGAGATGAGTGCTCGGGCAGAAATGATGCCCAGGTTGGTTTTGGACAACTGGGAGATCTCGGACCTGGAGCTTATTGCTAATGGCGCCTTTAGTCCTCTGACAGGATTCATGAAAAAGGCGGACTATGAAAATGTGGTCCACAATATGCGCCTGGCTGATGGGCGTGTGTGGAGCATTCCCATTGTCCTGGGGGTCACCCCTCAGGAAGCAGAACAATTGGTAGTGGGCGGAGAAACAGGGCTTTATAATGAAGACAGTTTATTGCTCGGAATACTCAAAGTAGAAGAAATATACGAATATAACAGGGAATTAGAGGCCCGAAAAGTTTACCGGACCACCGACGGGAATCATCCCGGAGTCAGGCGGGTACTTCAGCGGGATCAATTTTTAGTTGGCGGAGAAATCAAGGTCCTAAACAGAAGGAAACCTGAGCAATTTGCCGAAATGTATCTAGACCCTGCAGATACAAGGAGGCTTCTGGAGTCGAAGGGCTGGCGGCGGGTAGTGGCTTTTCAGACTCGCAATCCTATCCACAGGGCCCATGAATATTTGCAAAAATGCGCTCTGGAGATCTGTGATGGGTTATTTCTGAATCCTTTGGTGGGGGAAACCAAAGAAGATGATATCCCGGCAGCTGTCCGGGTTGAGTGTTACCACGTTTTGTTGAATAAGTATTATCCGGCCGAACGGACCTTCATCTCAGCATTCCCGGCTGCCATGAGATATGCCGGCCCCAGAGAGGCCATATTCCATGCTCTGGTCCGCAAAAATTACGGGGCCACCCATTTCATTGTCGGCCGGGACCATGCCGGGGTGGGTAATTACTACGGAACTTATGACGCCCAATTGATTTTCGATAATTTTACCCCTGAAGAATTAGGCATAACCCCCCTCTTTTTTGAACATACCTTTTATTGTAAAACATGCGGCGGGATGGCGAGCAGTAAAACCTGCCCCCATGATAAAGAACACCATATTTTTCTCAGCGGCACCAAGGTAAGGGAAATGCTGGCTGCCGGTCAGACGCCGCCCGAGGAATTTACCCGGCGGGAAGTGGCGGAGGTATTAATGGCCTACTACCAGGGGTTGTAAATTTATTAGTCGGCAGTCGGCAGTAATTGTAGGCTCTTGGAAATAGTTTAATGACGGAACAAAAAATTACCACAGAGGGCACAGAGACACAGAGACACAGTGCTAAATCAGAATTATTATTTCTAAATAAAATCTATGTAAATCCAGTGGTAGTGTTTATGTTAGCGGTTGAATATAGACAGAAGTCGAGTGAAAGAAGTTGTAAAGCGATTAGCAGTCTGTCTCTGTGCCTCTGTGAACTCTACTGGTATAATTGCCTTCTTTTTCTTTTTGTTTCAGTTAACCAAAGGAGGATGATTACGTGAAAATATCTACTAAAACTGTGCAAATTGGGGTAGGTGCAGACCACCGGGGATCTGTTACTGTTCCCGTATACCAGACCGCGACCTTCAGGCATCCCGCCTTTGGACAAAGCACAGGCTATGATTATTCCAGGAGCGGGAATCCCACCAGGCAGGTTTTAGAGGAGGGTATTGCCGCGCTGGACAGCGGGATTAGGGGATTTGCCTATGCTTCGGGTATGGCGGCTTTGACCAACCTGCTAATGTTATTTAAAACGGGAGACCATATAGTGGTCACTGAAGACCTTTATGGTGGTACCTTTAGGCTTTTGGACAGGGTTTTTGCCCAGTTCGGCCTGCAGGCCTCCTATGTAGATACAAGTGACCTGAGCCAAATTACCGGGGCTATTCGGCAAAATACCAAGGCTGTCTTGGTGGAGAGTCCCACTAATCCCCTGCTCAAAGTAGTCGATATTCAGGCTGTGAGCCGGATAGCTGCGGACTTGGGGCTGCTGACTATTGTTGATAATACCTTTATGACCCCATATGTGCAGCGGCCCCTGGAACTGGGGGCAGATATCGTGGTTTACAGTGCCAGCAAGTATATTTCCGGCCATAATGATGTAATTGCGGGTTTGGTGGCAGTTAAGGATGAAGCTCTGGCTGAGAAGATATATTTTCTGCAGAATTCTGTTGGTGCTGTCCTGGGACCGCAGGATTCCTGGCTGGCTATCCGGGGCATCAAAACCTTGGGCATCAGGATGGACCGCCAAATGACAAATGCCGGCAAAATTGCGGCTTGGCTGAAACAACAGGCTGCTGTCAACCAGGTATATTATCCCGGTCTTGATGACCATCCAGGACATGAGTTAATGAAACAACAGGCTGCGGGTTTCGGAGCCATGATTTCCTTTGAGGCAGCCAGCCAGGCAGCCGCAGAAATGATCATTAATAGGGTGAGACTAATTTCCTTCGCGGAAAGCTTGGGCGGGGTGGAGTCCCTGATTACCTTTCCGGCTTTTCAGACTCACGGGGATATGGACCCGGCGGCCCGCGAAAGAATGGGTATCAATAACAGGCTGCTCAGATTGTCGGTGGGAATTGAAGATTGTGACGATCTGGTATCTGATTTAAGACAAGCATTAGAAGGATAGGAGGAGATAGCGTGAAAACATTCTCTGCAAGCGTCGAAGACCCCTGAGCTTAAAAAAGGGTATAACAAACAAGCCCTAACGGAAGCAGAGCGCAAAAAGAT
>JAVSMW010000018.1:0-14697 GCA_032027005.1 Thermincola sp.
ACACACTCTATCAGATTATACCGAGCTTATCAGTGACTATCTTTTAGATATGGTGGAGAGTGGGGCTGTGAACGGGAGCAAGAAATCCATTCATAAGGGCAAGATTGTGGCCACTCTCGTCGAGGGCACCAGGAAATTCTTTGATTTTCTTAATAATAATCCCACTATTGAGCTGCATCCGGTGGATTATGTCAATGATCCTGCCGTTATCGCTCAAAACAACAAACTGTGCAGTATCAACGGTACTATCGAGGTTGATTTATTTGGACAATGTGCCTCTGAAACTATCGGAACCAAGCACTGGGGTGGAAGTGGAGGCCAGTCGGATTTTTCCAGGGGTTGCAGTATTAGCCCGGGTGGTAAAGGCTTTGTCGTCCTGAAGTCTACGGCAAAAAAAGGTACTCTCACCACGATTGTTCCCACTTTGACTCCCGGAGCCATCGTGACTACCAGTAGGAACTATGTTGATCATGTGGTAACTGAGTACGGCATTGCCAAACTTCGGAATAAGTCCGTACGGGAAAGGGCTCTGGCTCTGATCAACATTTCCCATCCGGATTTCCGGGATGAACTGCGCCACTCAGCAAAACAGATGAAAATTATCTAGCATATGAACATCATTCTGTTAAGCCTTAAATCGAAGAAAATTGCCCCCACCTGAAATATCAGAGTGGGGGCTTAAATTTTTAGCGTAGTTTTAATTGTTCGTGGTTGAAGATATTTCAACCTTGCTTTTTTCCTCGTCTCTCAATTCACGTTTAAGAATCTTCCCAACTTTCGATTTTGGTAGCATATCGCGAAATTCAATATACTGTGGAACCTCATAGGGAGCAAGCCGCTCACGACACCATTGAAGCAATTCCCGGGCGTCAACTCCCTTAATATCATCTTTGACGACAACATAGGACTTGATCCTTTCCCCTACAGCAGGATCGGGAATACCTATTGTACAAGAAGCCATTACTGCCGTATGCTCCTGCAGCACATTGTCTATCTTGGAAGCAGCTACCCGATAGCCTTTATGCTTGATGATATCCCCAGAACGATCTATAAAGTAGAGCCAATTGTCTTGATCTAATTTAACGATGTCCCCTGTTCGGTACCAGCGTTTACCCTGAAACTGCACAAAATGCAAACTAGTTTCCTCGGGCTTATTCCAATAACCGGATACCATATGTGGGGAGGATACCAACAATTCACCTGACTCGTTTGGTGGAACTGGTTCCATGGTTTCGCTATCAACGACTAAGACTTGCTGCCACGGGACAATTTTACCTGCAGTTCCCTCAGGTATGGTCTGGCCTGTTGGGGAAAGAGCTACCCCACCAAAGTTTTCCGTAGCCCCGTACCCATGGTAAAGGGGGGTACCAAACTTTGTCAGCCATCGGTTGGCAAGTTCCCGAGGCACTGAATCACCACCACATAAACAGTATTTTAGGCTGCTGAGAGAATAGTGATCAATCCTCTCGTGTCCTAACATTATGTTATACATTGTTGGAGTGCCAGCCATAGACTTGGCCTTATAGCGTTCAATATGATCAAGGATACCGTCAAGGCTTATCTTGGTGGGCAGCATCAGCAAGGTCTCACCAACAAGCAGGCAGCCAAACCCAATCGCCTGACCTAGAATGTGATATAGGGGTGTCCCCAGGTACACAATGTCTTCTCCTATCGGAATAACTCCCTGACTGACTTTCCGTTGTCCAAGAAAACTTTGCAATAACATTGCATTGGATATGGGAACCCCTTTAGAAAAACCGGTTGTTCCCCCGGTGTAAAGTATCTCGGCTAATTCCTCTAGTCAAACGGTTTTTGTCCAGGGTACTTTCTGATCTCCCGATAATATATATTTCTCGTGTATGTCTCAACTGTTGATTAACAGTACCATTTAAAAAGCTATATGGCAAAATATGTGCCATATGGCCCCGTATCAGTATCTGAGATTATGCAAGATAAAATATGTACAGATAAACTGTGGAGATAATAATTGACACCAGCATGATAGGAAAACCAACTTTAAAAAACATTTTAAAGGAAATATGGTGTCCGTGCTCCTCGGCTAAGCCAGCCACTACAACATTGGCTGATGCTCCCACCAGGGTACCGTTACCTCCCAGGCAGGCTCCAAGGGATAATGCCCACCAAAGGGGGCCGATATCCATCCACCGATTTGACCCATATTCTGGATCAAGGGAATCATGGTGGCTACAAAAGGGATGTTGTCAATAAAGGCCGAAGCAATAGCTGACATCCACAGAATCAGCAACCCGGTCAGAACTAGGTTCCCTTGCGTTAACTTCACTGCCTCAATAGCAATAAGTTTGATAACCCCAAGCTCCTCCAAGGTTCCCACCAGAACGAACAAACCTACAAAAAAGAAGATTACCGGCCATTCCACCTCTTTTAGTACTTTCTCTGGCTTGACCCCGGAAATAGCCATCAGTAAGGTGGCCCCGGCTATAGCCAGGGTGGCAGGTTCCAGGTGCAGGAAACCATGGAAGACAAAACCCAGAATGGTCAGGCCCAGAACTGTCAAGGACTTGCGCAAAAGATGGGGTTCCTTGATAAACTTTCTTTCATCCATAGCCATAACCATTTCCTGATTTTCCGGTTTTACTACTAATTGCTTCCGGTACACAAAATAGAAGATTATTGAGGTTACTATTTGAACAACTATTATTACAGGCGTATTATTAATAACTCAACTTTCGCAGCTCAATTTTGGAAACAAAGCCTTGATATAACTGGGTAAACCCTCGATCCAGTCCTGGAGTTGACAAATAGCATGTTTTGTTTCTAACTCTGGCTGAACGTCTATATATCTAAAACAAACAGCATTAACTGCTGTAAAGCGGCTTTAAAGTCCATATCCCTGACTTCATCGCAAAATAAATAAAACAATCCGCCCAGGGAACGGTCATCATTATGGTGCCTACGCTCCCATTCAAGTAATAAATAACGGGCGAAAACGATGGTGGTATGGCTAATAAGCATATCGAACGAACGACCTTGAAATTCGGAACCAAGCTTCAGATGTGATTTTGAGACCTTGAAGAAGTTTTCAATGCTCCATCTCATGCCATAAATACGGACAATTTCGCTATTATCTAAGCTAATATCAGTACTAAGAATAGCCAACCACTCCCGGCGGTTATTCCGATTCTGCACAAACACCAACTTAACAGGCAAACCACAAGCTGTGTGAACGAAGACCGAGCCTAAGATATCAGCTTTGGGATTCTTTGGCACTTTGGCATATAATTCTTGCAAGGTCAAATGTTTACCATCAAAAGTGTAACGTTGTTTCAGTGCCTTAACCATACCAATAGAATGCAACCCCTTGTCTTTTAAGGCCCGAAGCAGCGGTGCATGAGTAAACCAACTGTCCATAAGCACATAATCAGCAGAAAAACCAGCAAGTAAAGCATGATCCAACAATTGGCTAACTGCATCAGGTTTACGAACTAAAGCTTCCACCCGACGTTTATAGCCATTGAGACGTTTATCTAGGTCCTGACGCATTTCGCAAAATCGGTTTTCCTCTTTAGCAGAACTGAGCAAAGAGAAATCGATGGGCGCAAAACTATAACCATCTGACCAGCCAAGTGTTAGCATACTATAACCGCGGACAAAGCGTCCAATCGTATGATCATGGATACGTGCCAATAATTCAGCCTTTTTGCTGCGATTACGACTAAGTATAGAATCATCTATTATGAAGACACGTACCCGGTTAGCTGAGGTAAGTTTTTCAAAATATTGAACAATACTCAGGCTGAGTGCAAGTAAGAATCGCCGCCACGCATAGCGAGGGTTATTTAAAAAGCGATAGACAACATCTTTACCAGGATGTGATGTTCCGCGTTCGCTTTCCAACAACCGAAACAAATTCCGTCCTTGAAATACCAGTTGGAAGATTAATTGAAAGACCGCTAGACTGGAGGTGCCAAAGACCTTTTTGATCCCTGCATTACGCAATAATTGACCAATCTTTAAAACCGAAAAAACTTGAGAAATTCGTTGTTCATACTTTTCAGGCAGAGAGTTGTGTTGTAACATATAGATAAGCACCTTTCTGTTTGGAATTTTGGTGAGTTTCGTCACTTTCCATTTTACCAAATTGAAAGGTGTTTTTCTGTCAATATCTCTAATTTTTATGCAAAAAACTCAGTATTTTCAAGGACTTGATTTAATTTTCAAGGTGCGAAAGTTGAGTTAATAATAAAATCCATAAAAGTCAGGCCGGTAGCACTGCCAATCATAATATTGGGCGGGTCACCGATCAGGGTTGCTGTACCCCCTATATTGGAAGCAAAAATTTTCTGCCATTAAAAAGGGGAATACTTTAACCCGCAGGGTATGGGTAATGGAAAAGGTTACCGGCACGATTAACAAGACAGTGGTGACATTATCCAGGAACGCCGAGACAATAGCCGTAATTACCGATAAGGCGATTAAAATCTTCATAGGCTCACCTTTGGCCACCTTGGCAGCCTTAACGGCCATGTATTCAAAAAGACCGGTGTGTTTGATAATTTCCACAATTACCATCATGCCAATTAATAGGCCCAAGGTATTAAAGTCAATGGCTTCAATAGCCTTCTCCTGCAAGATAAAACCAGAAATGATCATGACTACCGCACCAAACAGGGCCGCAATAGTACGGTGGACTTTATCAGATATTATCAGAGCATAAATCAAGATAAAAATAACTGATGCAATAAGCAAACAATCGCCTCCTGAAAAGATGATCGGTGGGGTCAAGGTTAGTGAGCAGTCCCTTTTTGATTACTAACCGAATATCTTAACTGGCTTTCTTCTACCACTGCCAACTTAGCTACAAGCGGATCGAGGATATGTTTTACCAGATCAGGTGATAAACAAAAATGATCTGCTATCTCCTCTACCGAATGGGGTGCTTTAGATAATAACCACATAATAGCTTCCTCAGCCTGCTTTTTCTTGGTAAAGCTAATAGTTCTAAGGTCAATTATTTCTTCTGAAATTAAGTCCGTTTTTCCATTTAGGTTTTTCAGTTGTATTTTGGTAAAATAATTAGCTGCTTTCATTTGCTAATCTATCCTTTCCTAGGCAAATGCTAACCATTATTGTACCTGAAACTCCGCTCTTCTAAGGCTATGGAGGCAGTGCCTATGGCAAGACGACAAAGCCCCAGAAGATAAGGAAGTGCATTATGCCGGGATAGGCGTCCTTTAACAGGCGTACATGACCGTAGCTTGGTACATGCCTAGTTGTCTGGTCGGTGTCATGTCAAGATCCTCCATTACTGGGCCAGGGCGGGAGCCAGGGTTTTACTGTACCTGTCGGTGGTATAAGTTACTTAAAACTCGATGCCGGCCCTGGCCTTTACTCCATTCCTATAATGGTGCTTTACTTCTTCAACCACACTGACGAGGTCCGCCAGCTGGATAATCTCGGGAGCTGCCCCGCGTCCGGTCAATACCAGGTTCAACTCGGGTGGCTTTTCTTTGATTAACTGGATAACTTCCTCGAGGTTTACCAGGTGATAGTCCAGGGCCACATTGATTTCGTCCAAAATAATCAGTTGATAATCACCGGAAGCAACTGCTTCCCGGACTATTTGCAGGCCTTTTTGGGCCATATCCACATCAATTTTGGCCGGATTACGGCTAACAAAGGTTTCCAAACCTGATTGGATAAACACCAAATTTGGCAGATACTTGGCCGCAGCTGGATTTCCCCGTAGTTACCGCCTTTCATAAACTGAATAATACACACTTTTTGCCCATGACCAACTGCCCACAGTGCTAAACCTAAAGCGGCAGTAGTCTTACCCTTACCGTTGCCGGTGTATACCAGTACCAAGCCCCGTTGCTCATTGTCGATGCTCATACCTGTCCTCCTTCTTCTGACAAGGTGTCCGATCTAAGTTAGAATTGCTTTAAAATTTCAGATGGACCAACCGCCATCTACTGCCAGCACCTGCCCAGTAATATATGACGCTTCATCTGAAGCCAGGAAAAGATACGCCGCGGTTATTTCTTCCGGGTTTGCAAGTCTGTGAAAGGGAATTTGGCTGCGAATATTTTCCAGTACTTTTTCAGGAATAGTGGTAGTCATATCAGTCTGCGTAAATCCAGGTGCCACTGCGTTCACCCGAATACCGGCTCTGCTGAACTCTTTTGCCAAGGTCTTAGTCATGCCTATCAGGCCGGCTTTGGTCGCAGCATAGTTCGTTTGGCCAATATTTCCACGTAATCCCACTACCGAAGTTGCATTCAAGATGACCCCTGACCCCTGCTGCTTCATTGTTGGAATTACTGCCCGGGTACAGTTAAAGACTCCTTTTAAATTCACAGCTATTACTTTGTCCCATTGATCTTCAGTCATTTTTTCTAAACGAGAATCGGCTGTAATCCCAGCGTTATTTACCAGAAATATCTATAGATCCAAAATTTGCAGTAGTTTTTTTTACTAATTCACTCACATTTTCAAAATTAACTACATCAACCTTGCAAAAGAAAGAGTCTCCTCCAAAATCGTTAATTTCCTTGCTGACAGTTTCTCCTGCCTCGTCAAAATCAGCCACCACAACTTTCGCACCTTCCTGTGCAAACCTTATAGCAGTCACTCTTCCGATACCCCTTGCTGCTCCGGTAATTATCGCTACTTTGCCTTTTAGTCTCATCTTAAAGTACCCCTTAAATTTATTTATTTGAATCGAATTGACTTGTGGATTTTTATTCAAATATTTTTCGGGCAATTAACATGCGTTGTATCTGATTTGTTCCTTCAAAGATCTGTGTTACTTTTGCATGCCGCATATATCTCTCTACAGGATAATCTTTCATATAGCCGTAACCCCCTAAGAGCTGCACAGCGTCAGTGCTAACTTTCATGGCCGTATCAGTGGCATGAAGCTTGGCCATGGAAGCTATCTGGGTAACCGGTAATCCTTTATCCTTGGCAGTAGCAGCTTCATAGACAAGAAGTCGGGAAGCTTCTATTGCTGTAGCCATATCAGCAATCATAAATTGCAGACCCTGAAAATCGGACAAAGGCTGTCCGAACTGTTTCCTGACTTTCATATAGTCCACGGCATAATCTAACGATGCCTGGGCTATTCCTAAAGCTATCGCACCAATGCTTATGCGGCCGCCTTCAAGACCTTTCATTATTATTTTAAATCCTGCTCCCTCTTCACCTAATAAATTTTCTTGTGGAACCCGGCAGTTATCAAATACTATTTCCCGTGTCGGAGAACCGTTATACCCCATCTTTTTCTCTTTTTTGCCAAAAATCATTCCTGGATTGCCTTTCTCAACTATAAAGGCACTAATTCCTTTGGCACCTGCAGCCGGATTGGTTTTCGCATACACAAGGTATAACTCTGCCTCACCGCCAGACGTGACAAATATTTTAGTGCCATCAATAACATAGTCATTTCCTTGTTTTTTTGCAGTAGTTGATAGTGCGGCCGCATCAGAACCTGCATTGGCTTCTGTCAAACAGAGGGCGCCAATTATTTCTCCACAAGCCAGCTTTCTGAGATATCGTTCCTTCTGGTCTTCATTTCCGTAACTTTGCACCATATTCTGCACAGTTACGTGAACAGAGTACAGCCCGCTAACGTTCATGCATTTATGTGCTATTTGTTCCATGACACACGCATATGTTAAGTATGATTGTCCCGCACCATCATATTTTTCATCAGTCGTTATTCCAGTGAGGCCAAGCTCCGCCATCTTATTAAAAATCTCTCTGGGAAAAATCGCGTCCTCTTCGATTTTCTCTGCCAGGGGTTTTATTTCTTTTTCCGCGAAATTTTTGGCCAGGTTAATAATCATTTGCTGTTCTTCAGATAATGCAAATATTTCTGAATGCATAAAAATACATCCTCTCCGAAAATTTTTCAGGTTTTAAATATCTTTGAAATCCGGTTTCCTCTTTTCCAGGAAAGCTTTTGTTCCTTCCGAAAAATCATGTGAAGAAGTAAGAGCAGAGAACGTACGAGATTCAAATTCCAAACCAGATGCTAAATCCATATTGGCTCCCTGGTTTACCAGGGTTTTGATTGCTTCGAGAGCTCTTCCCGGCTTACTTGCCAAAACATTTGCCAATTCCATAGCTTTAGAGAAATAATCTGTTACCGGATAAACATAGTTAACGAGTCCTAATTGTTTCGCTTCATGGGCATCAACTTGCCTGCCCGTAAACAAGATTTCTTTTGCTTGAGTCGTTCCAATTAACCGGGGTAGTTTTTGAGTTGCACCACCGGCCGGAAAAGCCCCAATATTAATTTCCGGCAAACCGAACTTTGCAGTTTCTGAAGCTATTCTCAAATCACAAGCTAACGCAAACTCACAACCACCACCCAGTGCATATCCGCTGATTGCAGCAATTACAGGAATGGGCAATTGCTCTAGACGGGCAAATAATTGTTGATATTTTCGACTAAACTTATAACCTTTTACATAGTCGCTGGATTGTGTCGCATCGTTAATATCAGCACCGGCACAAAAAACCTTGTCTGACCCTGTTATGACTAAAGCCTTATAGCTCCCAGAATCTGCAACTTCAGTAATAATATTGTTGAGCTCATCTACAAGCGTTTGATTTAAAGAATTCAAAGCTTTCTCTCGGTTAAGTCTTAGAACCAAAACCTTATTATCAGTTTCCGTTAATATTGCACTCAAGGTCATTCCTCCTCAAAACCGCATATTAATTTGCTGTTGTACCTCCATCAACCGGCAAAACAATACCTGTAACATAATCCGAAGCGGCGGAAGCCAGATAAATAACAGTGCCCTTTAAGTCATCATTTCCTCCGATTTTCCCCATTGGTATTTGATCTAAAACATTTTCTTTTTTGTTCTCTAACCGGAAAAAGACCTCTGTCATATATGAACCAAAGAAACCAGGTGCGATTTGTATTTATAAAAATCCCAAAAGGTGCCCACTTGACAGCTAAGTCCTTGGAAAATGAGATAATGCCACCTTTTGAAGTTACATAACCTATAGCATCCATAAAGGGAGATGCTTTAATGGCCGTAACAGATGAAACATTGATTATTTTGCCACGTCCTTGCTTTATCATCTCGTTGCCGACCTTTTGAGTACAAAGGAAGGTTCCGCTAAGATTTACCCGTAACACCTTCTCCCATTCCTCAAGTTTCATCTCTTCAGCTTTTTTACCCCAGGTTATCCCGGCATTATTAACTAAAATGTCGATTTTCTCAAAACTTTCCAAAGTTGTTTGTACTAACCGGTCCACATCCTCTTCTTGCGAAATGTCACAGCGGACGGCTAGTACCTTTGCTCCGGGCCTTAATTTTGCTAATTTTTCGGCTGCTTCTTTGCATTTTCCCTCATTACGTGCACAAATAACTAGATTTGCTCCTTGTTCCACGAATGCTTCAGATATCTGCAACCCTAGCCCGGTATAACCTCCGGTAACGATGGCGGTTTTTTCGCTTAAGTCAAATAAATTCTTGGCAGCCATTATTTCATCTCCAACTCACTGTTAAAGTTCGGTTTTCTTTTTTCAATGAAGGCCAGCATTCCTTCTCTGGCATCCCTGGTAGAAAACAGCGCGCCAAACGCCTGTCGCTCAAACTCACTAGCTGAGTTCAAATCTGTTTCAGCGCCTATATTAACACATCTCTTAATTAATTTAATGGTTTCAACCGGTAACGAAGCTAATCTGGAAACTAGTTTATTTGTTTCGTCCTCCAACTTTTCCTTGGGTACAACTTTATTAATCAATCCCAATTCCAAAGCCTCATTAGCAGTTATTGTTCTACCTGTATAAAGCAATTCTTTTGCTTTGATAAATCCGATCTGCCTTATCAATCTCTGTGTCCCCCCGCCACCTGGCAATAAACCAAGAGTCACCTCCGGCAAACCTAATTTGGCAGCATCTGATGCTATCCGCAGATCAGTAGCCAGGACCAATTCAAATCCGCCACCTAATGCATAGCCATCGATCGAGGAAACAACCGGTACCGGATAGGAATATATTTTGTCGTAAATGATCCCGGCCGCTTGTGCGAAAACGTACCCTGCACTTGGATCAGGGATACTTGATACTTCGGCCACATCTGCTCCGGCTGCAAAATTACCTTCTTCACCTTTCAGCACTACGACGCGCAACTTTTTCTCTAGGGAAAGGGCGTCAAACGCCTGCCCAATTTCTTGCATTACTTTGGAACTTAAGGCATTGAACTTTTTAGGTCGATTAAGGGAAATAGTTCCGACACCATCTACAAAGTTTACAATTAAATATTGATAATCGATCATTACCATTTCCTCATCCTTTCGTTAGTTAGCTAAAGTTACTGATAGTCATAAAAGCCTTTTCCAGATTTTCTGCCTAATCGGCCTGCCTGAACCATCTGCTTTAACAAAGGACAGGGAAAGTATCGGGTTTCAGCAAAAGACTCCCACAAATTAGTAAGAATAGAGAGCACAGAATCCAAACCGACAAAATCTAACCACTCAAAGGGTCCCATGGGATGGTTTAATGCAAGTTTAGCGCATTTATCTATATCTTCCATGGTCCCCCTGCCTTCATATAGGGCATAGAGTGCTTCATTCATTAAGGCCATGCTTAGTCTGGTAGAAAGAAATCCAGGGAAATCTTTTGCCAGAATTGACTCTTTCTTAAAATCAGCAGCTAGTTGTTTGATTACAGCTATCGTCTCTTCCGAGGTCTGATTTCCTTGAACTATCTCGACAATTCTCATTACAGGTACAGGGTTCATAAAATGCATCCCAACAACTTTAGCGGGTCTTTTTGTCACAGACCCCAGTACCGTAATAGGAATTGCAGATGTATTTGAAGCTAAAATCGTATGTTCCGGAGTAACCTGATCCAAGTCAATCATAAACTGTTTTTTCAATGCCTCATTTTCCGGTATTGCTTCAATTACCACATCTGCTTCTGAAGCCATTTTGATATCTGTTGTGGGAATAAGTTTGGAAATTATCTGATCCATTTCCTGTAGGGTCATTTTACTTTTATCAACTTGGCGCTGTAAGTTCTTCTTTATGTTAGCCATACCTTTGTCTACGAACTCTTGTTTTACGTCCATCATTACTGTCTGATATCCGGCTTGTGCCGCAACTTGGGCTATTCCATTTCCCATTTGACCTGCACCGGCAACAAAAATCTTCCTGATTTCCATTTATTTATCCCCCGCTTTCAAAAAATATTTTTTATCGCTTGATCAGTACCGCGTCTCCCTGTGACAGACCGCCGCAAATTGCACTGATGCCGTAAGTTCCTTTCCTGCGGCGTAATTCATACGCAAGAGTCATCAGTATGCGCGCGCCGCTTGATGCATTGGGATGGCCAATTGCGATGGCACCGCCATTTACATTGGTCTTTTCCCTTAAGTCCTTTAACAATTGCTCATCCCCTTCGGCTAAAACCTTGGTGCTGACAAGAGGCATGGCTGCAAAGGCCTCATTAATTTCAATCAATTCCAGGTCCCTGACATTAATATTGGCTTTCCGAATAGCTTCCTTGACGGCTACAGCGGGAACTACAGGAATTAACCGCGGCTCGGTTGCAGCAGCAACAACATTAACAATTTCGGCGAGAGGTTCCAACTTAAGACTTTTCAGTTTACTTTCCGAAATCAATATTACTGCTGCAGCACCGTCGTTTAAGCCTGGCGCATTACCAGCAGTACAAGTGGGACTTCCATAAATAGTCGGCAGCTTAGCTAATTTCTCCAAGGTAGTATTGGGTCTGGGAGCTTCATCTTCACCAAATATAAGTTTTTCTTTTCCATTTGAGATTTCAATGGGAATTATTTCCTCAGAAAAGACATCCTTAGACTTTGCCTCAGCATACCGCTGTTGGCTTTGGTATGCCCACTTATCCTGTTCTTCCCTTGATACGCCGTATTCCAGGGCAACTTCACCAGCATCCACTGCCACAGGATTGAACCGAGAATACCCAAGTTCAAAGAGGGGATCTTCTACATTTACATCTCCCATTTTTTTCCCAGCCCAGCGCGTATTTCTAAGCATGAATGGTGTGTGACTGAAAGTCTCTACTCCACCTGCAATCGCGATATCAATTTCTCCTGCCTTGATTGAGCGGTAAGCCATTTGAATCGCGGCCGTAGCAGAACAGCAGGCCCGGTCAATGTTGAGTGAACGAGTTTCTGGCGGGAATCCAGCTATCAGTAAAGCCTGTCTGGCAACCACCGGAGTGACAGAGTCTTCTGATTCAGCTGTATTTCCTACTCCCCAGAAAATTTCCTGGATCTGATCTTTTGATAGACCGGCCTTTTGAACAACCCCTTCTAAAACCCTGGCTGAAAGATCTTCTATTCTTAAATCCTTCAGCGAACCCCCGAATTTACCATAGGGACTTCTAACACCGGTTAATAAATAAACCTTTTCCATATTACACCCCCCATAGTTTACCGTACATTTGAGCGACAGTACCATGACAGAACCGTCGCTCAAAGATACTTCTAAATCACTTATAGATGTAGTAGCCCCTGCCTGTTTTACGGCCTAAATGCCCTGCCCGAACCATTTGACGCAACAGAGGAGCTGGGCGGAACTTCTCACCAAATTCTTTTTCCAGTATTTCCAGCACAAAAAGCAAAACATCCGCTCCTACCATATCAGTCAGAGCACATGGACCCATAGGCATATTTGTACAATGAACCATACCCGCATCTACTTCTTTCGGGTCATTGCCATCCATTACTGCATACGCTGCTTCATTGAGATAGAGATCTAATAACCTGCTGGTAACAAAGCCGGCATAATCAACAGCAACGGTTGGAGTCTTGCCGAGACTGATGATAAATTGTTTAATTTCCTCCAATGTTTCATCGCTTGTCATCCGACCCCTAACGAGTTCAACTCCTCCCATCATGGGAACCGGACTCATAAAATGGGTACCTAGAAATCTTTCAGGTCTCTTGGTTACTGCAGCCAGGGCAGTAATGGGTAACGATGAAGTGTTGGAAGCAAACAGTGTTTCCGGAGGGCATTTCTCTTCCAGCTCAGAAAAGATTTTGGTTTTCAGTTCGATATTTTCAGGAACTGCTTCAATAATTAGATCAGCTTTTTTTACAACTTCATCAAACTCTGTGGTGGGTGTAATTCGACCTAAAATTTCTTTCTCTGCATCAGCGGTTATTTTCCCTTTTTCTACGAACTTACTTAGGCTCTTCTTAATTACTGCCATTCCCCTGTCCAGGAGTTCTTGGCTCACATCGCGCATATAAACTTCGTAGCCTGCCTGGGCTATTACCTGGGTAATACCGTTTCCCATGGTCCCCGATCCTAATACCACAACAGTTTTAATTTTCAATTCAGTCCCCCCAGTGTTTAGTCTCTTTCAAATACAACTGCCGTACCCATACCAGTTCCCTGACAAATGCCAACCAAGCCTCGCTTGACATTCTGCCTTTTCATTTCATCAATGAGTATCATGCTAAGCGTAGCCCCTGTAGCACCAATTGCGTGTCCAATTGCAATTGGACCACCATTTAGATTCATAACATCAAAGGAAATCCCGATTTCTTTCTTAAAAGTCAAAGGAATTGGAGCAAAAGGCTCGTGAATCTGATATAAATCAATATCTGACGCCGACCAGGAGTTCTTCTCCATTAATTTTTTGGCTGCTTTTGTTGGCCCATAACCCATAATATCGGGATCACACCCAACAACAGTTCCGGTCCTATAAGTGGCCAGAGGTTCAAGGCCTAATTCTTCTGCTTTGGAACGACGCATAAGGATTACCGCAGCAGCTCCGTCATTCAGGGGGCAAGCATTTGCAACTGTCACTTTACCGCCTTTCTTGAAAACAGGCTTTAATTGGCTGATTTTTTCAAGTGACAGGTCTGCACGAATAGCTTCATCTGTATCAAATATCTTGTCCGGCTGACCCTTCTTTCCTGGCATTGTTACCTGAACAATATGTCCTTTGAACTTACCTTCTTTCGTGGCTTTCGCCGCCCGCTGATGCGACATTACCGCATATTCATCCATTTCCTCTCTGGAAATGTCAAATTTATCTGCCAGGTTTTCAGCGGTCATGCCCATACCTGTACCGGTTGGAGGGCAAGCAAGTATTGGCACATACATACCGTCAAAGAGTTCCTGATTCATTGTCTTTACGCCCCAGCGCAGGCCATACACCTCATAAGGAGCGTTGCTCATACTGTCTGTGCCTCCGGCAATGACAATATCACATTGACCGGCCATAATTTCCTGAGCTCCTGTCATAATGGCCTGAAGTCCAACAGCACATGCTCTTTGCAAAGTCATTCCCGGAACTTCATCACCAAGCCCTGCCTGCCATGCAGCCAAACGCCCCACATTTGGTTCCTCTTTATTGCGATGATACATTTGTCCTAAAATAACATCACCAATTTCGGATGTTTTGTCTTCCAAGCCTGCTTTTTTGACCAGGTCTTTTATAACCCAGGTAGCCATGTCGATTCCCAAATAGTCCCTTAAAGCGCCCCCGAAAAGACCCACCGGAGTCCTGGCTTGCGCAACTATCACTACATCGTCTTTACTTTTTGTCATAACTGTCCCTCCGTTCAAGAAAATATAATTATTTTAATTTTGCAAACTATTTATGATTCTACTGAAGAAAGTTTAGAAAACAATGGTCATTTTCTCGGTTGACTGCTTTTTCAAACAGTTATTTACCATCTTATGGAATCGCATGTT
>JAVSMW010000018.1:16476-36253 GCA_032027005.1 Thermincola sp.
GAACCTAACTTTACCCATTAGTTTCTTTATATTAGTAATAGTACAATATAATTATCTAGTCAACTTCTTTCCCTTAAATGGTTGTTTAGCTACCTTAAAACTAAATATTGCGGTTTTTTAGACATAATTTTTATTTTTAGACCTCCTTTTGTAACATAAAAAATGCGTGGCCTATTTGAACTGCCCCCTGTCAAATAGACAGCACAAAAATAAAAATTAAATTAAGCAGCCTTGGTTCGGAATTCCATCGGACTGAGGCTGTTTAATTTTGCCTGTAATCTTTCGTAGTTGTAAAAATAGATGTAGTCGTCAATGTCCTTCTTAAGAGCTTCATAGGTTTGGCATTTATGTAGGTAATACTTCTCACACTTAAGTGTTCCCCAGAATCCTTCCATAGGTCCATTCTGGCACGAAAATGCTCCCCGGTTTTTATTATTTAACCTGTCTACCTTAAGGGGAGCGTATCAAAGTCCATGAGGTCTCTTTTTTAAATTTGTTTTCACTGTTTTGCCTCTTACCAGAACTTGACGGCATGCCGCCCTTTTCACTTTAATTATTAATGCCCTTTTTTGCCATGCTAACAAAGGCATCTGCCAGCTTATCTGGCCCGAATTTGTCCAGCAGGGACTGCAGTCCTACTTCCATTTCTCCGAGATTTTCTTCTTTAACCACGTCTTCTTCCAGTTATTCATAGGTCAGGACTCCACGGGTGCATGCCTGCACACATAAGGGCACTTTTTCGTCTTCACACATATCGCATTTGAGAGGAAGCCCGGAGTCGGGTTCTTTAAACAAATCCCGGGTCGGGCAGATATTTCCGCAAAAGCTGCACTCACTGTATTCCTTGCCTTTAATTGTATAAGTGCGCCTACCGGTACAAGCTACTTTAGTATATTTCGGCACATACTCATCATTCACCGGATCCCTGACCACTCGAATACGGGACCGGGCCGGGTTCATGCTGCTGTATTTCGGATTGGCGTGATAGGCTGAGCAGGCCATCTCACATGCGCCGCAGCCATTACACTTGTCAAGATTAACTTTTATATTTTTTTCTTTTATGTTTGCTGATTCATTACTCACTGCTAGCACCCCCCGTACCTTCGCTGCCGGTTAAGATTCCCCGCTGTATTAAGTCTTCGCTCACGTAGTTTAATCCCAGGTTGTCCAAGGTCTCTTTGGTGGGGATTCCATCCATGGTCCAGCCCTTAAATTCATAGTAGTCGCTGAGTAGCTTCTGTTCAAATTCTTCGTCCCTTATCTCCCAATGGTCTTCCGGCGGCCTCTCATCCGCTCTTCTCAGGCCGCGCCTTACGTTAATGGCTCTAACCAGATTACGGTTCCTTTGAAAAACTTTCCACAGTTTGTCTTTGTCAAGCTCTATGCCGCTCGCCAAGGTGATAATATGTGGTAAACTATTGATGTGATATGGCATTTGGCCGCCAAACTGGCCATTAAAAGATGACAACCAAGCACAGATGCCGATAGAATCATCTATATAATGCATGGCCTCATTCCAATCAACAATGGCACAAGCCGCTTCATTAGATATTTCATTGCGCTTTTTCCACTCCACGAACCATTTTTTAAACCTCTCATCAGGCACTGCATCCCAATTCTTAACAAACTCTTCCCTCTCTTCACTCGTAGGAAGGGGATCCTGAGGGAAAGACCCTTCAATCTGGGAAATGTTCATCTTTTCACCAGTCGAGAACATGAGGAAGTACACTGGGTTTAGTTTGTAAAGCTTGATTGGTGCCTGCTCAAATTTTTTGATTGTATTATGGTCGTACGCTTCCGCACCGTTACCAATCTGACGGGCTGCCCAATATACGCCATTGGCTAAAACATCGCCAATACCTCCACGCCTGACAATCTTTTCAAGGAGATACCAGGTTCTTTCCCCGGGATCCGCCGGGAAATCCGGCATGTCTTTATCAGTTAAAATGCCGTTATCGTATAGTTCTATCCCAAATGCGATTACCTGCGGGGTTGAGTAAGAATCCAGTCCATACTCCTGGGCAACACCTAGTATTTCATAGCTAAAGTCCAGTTCTTTAAAGGCCGCCATATGATAGGTGGCTTTCCCATAGCATTTATAGCCGAATCTTTTCCGGCCCGGGTAGGAGATTACATTAATGCAGTTCTTCGGACAGTTATAGCAGCCTATCTGCCGGTCCATATGGTCATATTTTAAGTTGTACCACCTGTCTTCCAGCTCTTTGCTCCAATAATCTGGTATCCTCGTACGGACATTACCCCAGCGGAAATTGTTGTGGTGGAAGCTGTCATCCTCATTAGTCGCCATACAGTCACCGACAGCATCACTGTCATGTATTTCCTTCCTCATTCGCATGGTTAACTCCCAAAGTTCAGACGGATGGGCGATATTGACGTCCTTTGTTCCGCGAACAGCGATGGCCTTTAACCTCTTATCTCCCATGACCGCCCCTGCTCCGCGCGAAGCACTGGACCAGTTATGCTCAATACTGGCAGTATAAACCCGGTTTTCACCCGCCATACCGATAGCTACCACCTTAGCATTCGGTTCCTTTAGCTCCTTCTTAATAAGCTCTGCGGTTTCTGTGACGCCCTTACCTCGCAGATGAGATGCATCCCGGATTTCCACTTTGTCATTGTTTATCCACAAATATACCAAATCAGAGGCCTTGCCGCGGATGATTATTCTGTCATAACCGGCATATTTCAGTTCCGGGCCGAACCAGCCTCCCATTATTGCATGCGCAAATAAGCCGGTCTGAGGAGAAATGGTGTTCACAACAGTTCGGTTGGCTCCAACTACTGGTGTTGCATGTAAAAGGCCGGTGCTGAATATTAGTAGATTATCGGGAGAAAAGGGATCAACTTCAGGACCAACTCTGTCATATATTATTTTGGCATCAATACCCTGCCCCCCCAGGTGAAGTTCTGTTAATTTCGGGTCAGTTTCTACTCTCTCTATATTTCCCCGGGATAAATCAACTTCCAGATTATACCCTGCCTCTGCGTACCTCATTGTTCAGCCCCTCTATCTATCTTTTTATCTTGTTTTGTTAGCTCTGCATCAATAGCCTACGCAGTGCCACAAACATTATCTTGACTTTATTCATACTTATGTTGTTTAGCAAACTAGGCCGGTACCACGCTGCAAAGCAATTGGTTAAAATCAGGGTAAGCCGTAACCGGGTCGACGACATCCAGATCAGCCAAATTGTTCACATTGGCACTGGCCCAACCATGCGGTACACTTACTACATCGGTGGTTAACTTATCGTTAATACGCAGCCGCATTTGCATACTTCCATTTTTTGTATTGATCTTTACCAATATGCCATCCACCAAACCATATTGGGCTGCTGTTGCCGGGTTCATTTCTGCCAACGGTTCCGGAACCGCGTTACGCAGCACAGGCACATTGCGGTGGGAGGTATGGGTAAATTGAATGACACGCTCGCCGTTGATTAAAATAAGCGGGTACTTCTTGTATAGCTCCGGAGTGCTTACCGGGCTTTGGCCTGGTTCAATATATTTGGGAATTGGATCGTACCCGTGATCCTTTAAAGTCTGCGAGTAGATTTCGACTTTTCCACTGGGGGTACCCAGTTTTTTCTTTTCGTAGATATAGTACTGCTTTTCACCGTAATAAACGCCCGCCGGTTCGGCCATTAATTTGTCTTTTAACTCGCCTGGTTGGAGAAGGGAATCTATCACTTCATCATCGGACTGCCACGGGAAATCCATACCCATACGGCGGCCTAGTTCGCTCCAGATTTTCCAGTCAGGCCAGCTGTCACCCACCGGATCGATTACCTTACGGTGGATTGCAGTGAACGGTTCACCAAAGACAATACCATATACGTAGGAGAGGCCGCCCTTTTCCATAAAAGTACAGGCCGGCAGCACTACATCTGCCAGTTCAGCAGTCTCAGTAAGGAATGGATCCATTACTGCCATAAATTCAAGATTTTGAAAAGCTTCTTTATATTTTTGCGATGCGGGGAAAGTTACGACAGGGTTAGCCGCAGTTACGATTGCTCCCTTGATAGGATAAGGTTTACCTTCCAAGACAGCCTCTGGAAACATATTCGGTATCCCGTAAGGTCCCTTCCGGCCCCAAAGGTTAGTAAATACGGGATAATCATTGAAACCAATAGGATCTTCCTGGTTCGGCACAGCCAAGTTGGCTAGTGGAATACGGGGCCCTTCCACCCATCCACCCGGGACTGCAAAGCCGCCAATTACTGCCTGCATGATTGCAAAAAGACGGTTGGTTTGGAAACCATTCACGTGCTGGTCTAGAACATTGATTCCCTGAATGATACAGCTGGGTTTGGCGGCAGCAAAAATCCTGGCTACATTTCTGATATCGGACGCATGTATCCATGTAACTTCCTGAGCCCACTCGGGTGTATATTGTTGAACATGCTCAACCAACTCCGGAAAACCGACAGTATGATTTTCGACAAAGTCTTTATCGTACAAGTCTTCGTTAATAATCACATTCAGCATGGCCAATCCCAGTGCTGCATCTGTGCCCGGGCGAATCGTCAGGTGATATGCCTTTTCGGACAACGATATCCGTTTCGGATTGACAACTATCAATTGGAGGTTTTCTTTTTCTAACTTTTCTCTGATTTGTTGACCCAGCATACCCCTGGAACCATCAGGATTATGACCCCATAGAATGATCGTCTTTGAATCCCCTGGATCATCCAGTGGGTAGCGGCCGAAGGTAATCATGCGGGCCAGAATCCTTGCCCGGTAGCATAAGTTTTCCGCGGAAAAGAGATTAGGAGTACCATAAAGTCCTTTAAAACGCCGCGCAAACTGGGCTACCTCAAGATTCTCCACACCAATTGAGCCGCTAAACATACAAAGTCCCTTGGCACCATACTTCTTTTTGATATCAGTTAATTTTTCTACGCAGAAGTCTAAAGCCGTGTCCCAACTAACCTTTTGGAAGCATCCTTTTTCTTTCAATAATGGTGTTACCAAACGGCTGGGTGAGTAAATATAATCAGGTAGTGATGCTCCTCTTGGACAGATATACCCCTTGGAAACAGGATGCTCGGGCTGACCTTCCACTTTAACCAGGCGTCCGTCTTCAACGTGCGCCTTTATCCCGCAGTCCCATACACACAACATGCAGTCACTATTGATTATTTGTTTTGGCATTCTATACCCCCCCCAAAAAATTTTTTTGCGTAAGAATTAAACGAAGTGATGTGCACCATAACTAGAGATTTAACTTGCGAAAATCATGCATATGTATTCTCCGCTTACTTTTATTTTGATACCTATCGTGGGAGAGAAGTATTAAAACTCGGCCGGCATCTCCATAGGCCTGGTTTACCGTTTCTGATATCAGCTGCAGCATATCCGGCTGCAGTAATTTCTGTCTTCATTTCGGCACCCTACGCATTGAATCATCACTAGGCTCTCGGAGTTAATCACCTTTTCGTCGCCCTGGGCAATTTTCTCCTCCAATTCCAGGTGAGTCATTACCCTATCATCTTCACCATAAAGATATTCGGTTGGTTGGGAAACTTCAGCTCCTGTGGCCAGGACGGTTGCACCATGTTTTATTTCTGCAACCCTTCCTCCTGACTTTACCTTGGTGACGAAGTTCCCTACATAACCGGTGGCCTCAATGACAGTAGCATCAAACATTAATAGCTCCCTGGCTATCACCGTAAATAGCATCAACAAGTGCGGCAAATTTTTTCTGGATTGCGGACCGCTTCATCTTTTGGGTGGCAGTCATATCACCTTCCTCATGATAGAGCTCACGGTCGATAAAGGCGAACTTCTTGACCTGCTCCACCCTGGCTAGCTGTTGGTTGGCTTTGTTCACCTCTTGGCGAATTAATTCAATAACCTGCGGATTATGGGAAAGATCACGGATAGTAGCATAGGGTATACCCTGGTTCAGGGCCCAGTTGCCTACTACATCCATTTCGATCTGGATAAGGGCTCCGATGAACTTCTGGCCTTCGCCTAACACTACAGCCTCACGAATGTAAGGACTGCCCTTGATAGCGTTCTCGATTACCTGTGGGGATATGTTTTTACCGCCGCTGGTAATAATGATGTCTTTTTTACGGCCTATAATGCGCACCTGTCCGTCAGCATCTATAGCCCCCAGATCCCCGGTGTAGAGCCAGCCATCGCGTAATGTCTGCATGGTTGCTTCAGGCCTGCCGTAATATCCCTGGAAGACCCCAGGTCCCCGGAACATCAACTCGCCGTCCTCGTCAACTTTAACCTCCCAGCCCGGAATAACCTGGCCAATTGTCCCAATACAAATATTGTTGTTCCGGTGGAGGCAGGTAATGGAAGACAGCTCGGTCATACCGTAAAGCTCGGCCAGAGGAATACCCAAAGCATGGAAAAACGTAGCCGTTTCAGGCGACAGGGGAGCACCGCCGCAGATTACGAAACGGGCCCGTGCCAGTCCAATATAATGTTGAACCGGGCCAAAAACAAAAATCTTTAGAACCGCGGACCATAAGCGGTCGACCAGGGATAAGGGTTGTTTTGCCAGCGCCTTTTCTGCTAACTTGTAACCCTTTTTTAAGGCCTTGTTAAAGACCCAACGATTTAGGAGGCTGGTATTATCCACCCTGACCCTGATACTGCCCTCAATTTTTTCCATGATGCGTGGCACACTGATGAAAAAGGTGGGTGCCACCTCTTGAATATCCTTTTGTATTGTATCTGTGCTTTCCGCAAAACTCACTACATAGCCTACTAGTATGTGGATAACTATGGAAAAGATTCTCTCAAGGGCATGGCAGAGAGGCAGATAGGAAACATAGGAATCATTCTCTCCCAGTTTTAAGACATCAGCAAGGCATCTATTACTTTCCACGAGATTGCGTTGAGAGATAACCGCCCCTTTGGGTTCACCGGTGGTTCCCGAGGTATATATCAAAACAGCCACATCATCGGGCTGTCCCTGGGCCACCATTTCTTCAAAGAGTCCCGGTTTTTGCCGTCCCATTTCCCGGCCGCGTTCCTCTACTTCCTTAAAACCCAGGATCATTTTTTCGTTGTAATGCTTAATCCCTTTCATACTCATCGAGATAATATAGCGAAGCTTTGGCACCTGGTCCTTAACCTCAAGAATTTTGTCCACGTTTTCCTGATCCGCACCAATAAAAATCTCAGCCTCACAGTCGTTCACAATATACGCCACTTCTTTGGAAGGGTTGGTAGGATAGACACCCACAGTAACTCCGCCGGATGCCTGGATGGCTATATCTGCGAACAACCACTCCAGATTGTTTTCCCCCTGGATACAAATCTTGTCGCCTTTTTTCAGGCCTAAAGACACCAAACCTAAGGCAAAATCCCGCACATGAGCGTAATAATCATCCCAGGTGAGCTGCTGCCATATCCCGAAGTCTTTTTCCCGCAACGCCACCCGCGGTCCCCTCGTCTTAACCGCATCCAAAAAAAGCTTAGGCACGGTGTTTAACTCTGCTGAAGCCATCCTCATTTCCCTCCTTCTCAGAATGTTCAATTTTGCCCAGATACGCTTCGGCGACTGCCGGGTTAGTGACAACCTCCTGGGGTTCTCCGCTGGCGATTACCTGGCCAAAGTTTAAAACAGTAACCTGGTCGGAAATATCCATTACCATGTCCAGTTCGTGTTCAATCAGGATAATGGCTGTACCCAGCTCTTCTTTAATATCCAGGATAAAGCGGGCAATGTCTTCCTTTTCCTCCAGGTTCATTCCCGCTACCGGCTCGTCTAGGAGGAGGAGCTTTGGTTCGACGGCCAGTGCCCGACCGAACTCTACCCTTTTTTGCATACCGTAGGCAAGTTCACGCACCGGTTTATCCCGCAAGTGCTGGATCTCCAAAAACTCAACAATCTCCTCAGCCACGGCCTGGTTGTGAACATCTTCCCGTGACCCCTTGCCCCAGTACAAGGCCCCGCTTAAACACCCGGCCTTGATAAACAGATGCCTTCCCACCATGATATTCTCTAAAACAGTAAGGCCTTTAAACAAGGCAAGGCGCTGAAAAGAACGTCCTATTCCCAAAGCTGCCACTTTATGGGGAGTTAAGCCGGAGATGTTCTGGCCATTAAACCACACACTCCCTTTTTGCGGCCTGTAAAGCCCGTTGATACAGTTGAGGATGCTGGACTTCCCCGCCCCGTTGGGTCCCACCAGGGCGTGGATTTCCCCCATCCTGACCTCCATAGAAACATCATTGATGGCCTTAATGCCGCCAAAGCTCAGATTTAGCCCCTCTGCCCTCAGGCACGGCATACCTTTCTGTTCATGATGTTTAGGAAAGGAAGGAAGAACCTCATTGCGGCGCGGCCAATAATTCGGCACCACATAACTGCTTTTTCTCATGACAACCACCGTTTCCTGGTCTTATAGTGTTTGGCGTCCCGGTAACTGCGCCTCTGGCTCTCCTGGCCCAGTCCAAGATAGTACTGCCTAACCTCTTTGTCGGCCAGGAGGTCCTTCGCTGTACCATCTAAAACGATGCGTCCGTTCTCCAGGATATATCCGTAGTCAGCGATGCCTAAGGTGAGGGAAGCATTTTGCTCCACCAGGAGGATGGTTACCCCCTCTTCCTTGTTCAGACGCTGAATAAAGCTAAAGAGCTCCTTAACAACAGTCGGAGCCAGGCCAAGAGAAGGTTCATCCAACATTAGCAGCTTGGGCTTAGAAAGTAATGCCCTGCCCATGGCCAGCATCTGCTGCTCGCCCCCGCTCAAATATCCAGCCCGGACCTTGGCCCGCTCATGGAGCCTGGGGAACCACTCCCATACTTTATCCAAACTGGCACCTTGGCGACCAACCGAAGCAGCGCCTAGGCGCAGGTTTTCCTCAGTGGTCAGGTCGCTGAACAGTCCTCCGTGTTCGGGGATTAGGCTCAAGCCAAGGCTGTAGATTTTTTCAGGGGGTATCTTGGTAAGATCATGATCGTTAAATCTGATGTTGCCCCCTGTGACCTCACCTTCCTGAGATTTGAGGATTCCGGCGATGGCCCGCAGCATAGTAGTCTTACCGCTGCCGTTAGGCCCTAAAGCTGCCATAACTTTTCCCTCTTCAACATTTATGGAGACTCCCTTTACCGCATAGATAACATCATCATAAACTACTTCCAGGTTCTCAACCTGCAGCATAAAATCTCACCTTCCTCTACTCTTGCGGCTTGAGATAGAGCTTACCGGCCTGTCGGCACGGTAAGCCCAATCTCGCCAATCTCCATCTAATTATTCGGGTTTAGTCCAATCGCTGATTGGTTCCCAGGAACCTTTCTCCAAATTAACTTTGACATACTTGATCGCGGCTCCCCCTGTATGCTGTGTAGCACTGTAAGTTAGCGGAGCGGTAAGTCCTCCGGTGTCAAAGTCTTTAATACTTTCTATGGCTTGTTTCAGCGATTCCCCTGTAAGGTTGTCGTCGGCCTTTTTGAGACCCTCGACCAATACTGAAGCGTCGGTCCAGCCTTCTTCAAACCACTGTTGATTATAGGTATCCTCGTTTACTCCATACTGCTTAGCAACTTCTTGAAGCTTTTTGAGACCAGGTACGTCCTCTAAAGGTGTAGCGTAGAAGGTAATTCCAGTGATGTTTTTGATACCCGGCAGATGACCGGCCATTTTGATCAGGAATTGCTCAGTGGCGTTGTAATTAACCACCGTCGGAATGTCGAGCCCTACCTTTTGAGCAGCCTCCAGCCAGGTCTTGGCAGGCTGGCTGCTCATAACTAGTAACACAAAGTCCGGTTTTATAGACTTGACTTGAAGGGCCTGAGTAGTAGCATCTACAGCGGTCAAGGCTAATATGACGTTACTTACTTGCACACCCTTAGCCTTGGCTCTCTCCTGGATCCACTTCAGGCCATCCTGTCCGAATGCGTTGTCAGGATGAACTACAACTATCTTGGCCCCCGGTTTCTGCTTGACCACATAGTCAACCATAGCGTTGTAGTTGACATCGTAGGAAGGTGAGCTTAAGAATACGTAAGGATTAACCTCAGGTTTAAAGAGAAATGCCACCCGGCTACCGGGGAATACTACGTTCTTATCTTTTACATAATCCTTAGCCAGTGCCTTCTGCACACCGGTACTCCAGGTGATGCCTACAGTCAGCACGCCTTCCTGCCTCAGCTTTTTATACATGCTGTTTTCGCGCTGCATGTCATACTTTCCGTCTTCAGTTAGAAGTTCGATCTTGCGCCCATTCACCCCACCATTGTCGTTAACCCACTTGATGTAGGTGGCAAATCCACTATAAAAAGAGGTTCCTGTAGTCATGGTAGGCCCGCTCATGTCGGGAACCGCCCCAATTTTGATAGGTTCTTTAGCTGCAGGTGCGCTGGATTGTTGTCCCTGGCTGGCTCCCTTTTGATCAGAGCCGGATTTGCCGCAGCCTACAAGTGCAATGCTAAGCATAAGTAAACCAAGGGAAATAAGTACACGATAACGCTTGGTTAACATTGAGATCTCAACACTCCCTTCTTGACTTGCCAAAAATAGTTTCGTTTTTTTAAGTTTTTTTCAAGCATGGTTTAAGTCTTCTATCACCGCCCTTCAAAATCGTATATTTTAATAGCGGAATGGCCACATTACCAGATACTTGCGCAGATTCCGCAACCAGCCATAGATACCATCCGGTTCGAAGATCAGAAATAACACAATAACCACACCAAAAATCAATCGTTCGAAGTAAGGAACCACCCCGGCATCGCCGAAGGCCGGCACAATTGTTCCCAGGTAACCGGCCGCCATGCTGGCAAATTCCGGTAAAAAGGTCATAAAGACCGCACCTGTTACCGCACCTACCAGGGTACCCATGCCTCCAACCAGTACCATTCCGATGTAGTTAATGGAGACCAACATGGTAAAATCATCGGGACTGATGAAACCCAAGTAGTACGCATAAAGGCTGCCGGCTACTCCTGTATAAAAGGAACTGATCATAAAGGCCAGAGTTTTGTACTGCCGCAGGTTAACTCCTACAGCCGAAGCCGCCAAATCCCAGTCCCGGATGGCTATAAAAGCCCGGCCTGTCTTAGTGCGCAGAAGGTTCTTGCACACGATAACTCCCAAGATTGCTAACCCCATTATAGTCACATAGAATGCTACCGTGGAATAAATTGTCATCCCGCCAAACAACGTAGGGCGCGGGACGTTCAAGCCCTCAGCTCCGTTAGTCCAAGGCTTGGCCTTTAAGATAATAAACATTACAATCTCGTAGAAGGCCAGAGTGGAAAGGGCCAGATAAAGACCCTTGAGGCGAAAAGCAGGGAGGGCGGCGACCACACCCACCAAGGCCGATACTAGTCCCGATACCACTACGATGAGCGGCCAGGGAATAGTCGGAAAGTTAGTAAGGAGGATGGCCGTAGTGTAGCCTCCGATGGCAAGGAAGGCGGCGTGGCCCAGCGAAATCTGCCCGGTGTAACCCATTAGGATATTCAGACCAACCGCTCCAATGACTGCAATCCCTGCCAAATTCATCAGGTGGAGCAAATAAGGAGAAGCCCAAACTGGTAGTGAAACCAGGAAAATGGATACCAGGGCAATCGTCAAGCGGTCTACGGTAAAAGGCAGTATCTCCCTGTCATGATAGTAGTCTACTTTAAAATACCCTGATCTCATAAGCGTTCAATCTCCTCTGTACCGAATAACCCGTAGGGCTTAATTAAAAGTACCAAAATAAGAATTACAAAGGCTACTACGTCTTTAGCCCCTCCACCTAAAATGGGGTCCAGATAACCACCGGCAAAGGTTTCCAGCAGGCCAACAATAAGTCCTCCAACCAAGGCTCCTGGTATGCTGTCCATCCCCCCCAGTACAGCTGCCGGGAAAGACTTCAAGACAAAGGGTTCCATGAATTGGTTCAGAGAAACCATCAAGGCTAGATACACTCCTGCCACCGACCCTACAGCCGCGGCAATCCCCCAGCTTAAAGCAAAAACCCGTTTAGGATTGATGCCCTGAAGACTGGCCCAATCCTGTTGGCTGGCCACAGCCCGCATCTGCAGACCCAAAGAACTTTTCCCGTAAAATAGCATTAATATCAGGTAGATGATAAGACAGGTCACGGTCACCCAGACATACAACTGGGGAATGGAATAACCCCCCATTGTCAAAGTTGTTGTAGGGAATATCTGGGGAAAAACCCGTTCACTGGATCCCCAGATTACCCCCGAGATACCCTTAAGAACCTCAGAAAGGCCAATGGTCAGAATGAGAATGGAGATCAGGGGTTCGCCAATCATGGGGCGCAGGCACAGGCGCTCGATAACGAAACCAATAAGAAAGCCAAATACTACGCTTATTAAAATTGCCAGCAGGGGCGGTAATCCTAAAGAAACGATCAAAGTGTAGGTAATGTATGCACCCAGCAATACCAGACTAGGGTACGCCAGGTTAAAAACCCCCGTGCACTTAAAGACCAAAACGAATCCGGAAGACAGCAAGGCATAAATGACTCCTACGGCGAGTCCGGCCATCAATAAATACCCAATCATAAAGTAATCACCTCTCAATAAAACATATTTTTGCTGCTTTTCCTGTACCACTCCCAGCTTTCACTGTCCTAAGCGAACAGTACCAGCTAAAAATCCCCACCTCCCATGCATTAAAATGAGTTACTGAGCGCTTCTTTCCCGCAGCAGACACCTTTGGATTTTGCCTAGAAGATCTTTGGGAAGACCGTACTCATTTTAACCTCACCTCGCAATCAATTTTGACTACCCTTTTTTCTCACACTGCAAAGAAGCCCTTTTAATGCCGGATAGCCAGTAATTTGATCTGCCGGAGTATTGTTGGTTAAGACATTCACATTGGCTTCTTCCCAACCGTGTGGAATGTTAATAACCCCTGGTAAAATTGCGTCGGTAACGTTTACCTTCATTTCAATTTCGCCCCGGGGACTTTCCACAATGGCTATATCCATGTCTTTTAAGCCATACTGACCTGCCGTAACCGGGTTAATTTCCGCAAGAGGTTCCGGAACTTTGCTGCTCAAAGAAGGAATCTGCCGATGCTGAGAGTGGGTATGGTATACCTTCCTAGCACCTGTGGTCAAACTAAGAGGGTATTTTTTGGCCAGTTCCGGTGTGCTGATTTTGCTTTCCGGAGGTTCCTGATAGTCAGGCAGAGGGGAATAACCTAAGTCTGACAGGCCTTGAGAATATAATTCTATTTTCCCGGACGGTGTCTTAAAGTTTTGATGTTCATAAGTTTTGTATTTCTTCTGACCATAACAATAACCGTCCGGATACTGCTCAGTTAGAGTTTCATATGTAAATCCCGAAGGCTCTAGCATATAATCAAGCAGCGAAACTGCATCTGACCAGGGAAATTCTTTCTGATAACCCAGACGGTGCGCCAACTCTAACCAAAAATGCAAATCAGAACGGCACTGCCCATATTCCAATACTTTTTTACGGACCATTACATAGGGTTCGCCATAAAGACTGTAGTAATCGCAAAGCTCAGTCCGCTCCAGGAAGGTTGCGGCAGGCAACACTAAATGCGCCAGCCGGGCAGTTTTGGTCATGAATTGATCCATGACGACCAGGAATTTCAGTTTACTTAGTGCCTTTTCCACTTTATTGGAATTAGGCCAGGTCAAAACAGGGTTGGAGCCGCTTACTATCATCGAATTAACCGGATACGGCTGACCGCTAAGGATGCTCTCCAATAAAATCATTGTCTGGCCTTCACCGAATGTCCGCCCGTAAATACCGTAGAAAACAGGGTATTCTTTGATTCCGATGGGGATTTCCGGTACTTTTTTTGTTTCTTCCACAATATTTACGCGCAGCCGCGGTACCTGGATAAAGGCACCCGGTATGTCAATATTTCCTGTAATTGCCTGTAAAATAGCAACCCCACGGCTGTTCTGGAAACCACTTGACGTTTGATCGAGGCTGTTGGTTCCTTGGAGAATACAACCCGGCCTGTGAGTAGCAAAAATCCTGGCCACTTCTTTTATTTTTTCGGCCTCAACTGAAGTTATTTCCTGGACCCGCTCGGGCGAACAAGCCTTCACGTGTTCAGCCAGTTCATTAAATCCGACTGTGTACTTGCTTACAAATTCCTTATCATATAATCCTTCACCGATAATGACATTCATCATTGCCAGGATAAGTGCCCCGTCAGTCCCCGGACGGGGTTGGAGATAATGCTCCGCTTTGGCTGCCAGTTTAGTCCGGCAGGGGTCAATCACAATTAGTCTGGCACCTTTTCTCTGCCCATTCTTGACCTGTATACCAACAGGCGGCGAAGACTGATCGGGGTTGGTGCCCCAGACGATAATACACGCGGAGTTTTCGGGGTCAGCCTCAAAAAATTTACCTAAAGTAGAAATATAGCCTAACATCCTGCAGCGATAACAGATGCTTTCCACAGAAATGCAGTTAGGTGTACCAAAATTATGGGCAAACCGCCTGACCACACCCGCCATAAAAGTCCCGCTAAGTAAAACCGGCATTCCTAATGCAAACGCCAGGCTCTTTGCTTCATCATTAGACCTGAGTTCCTCCAGGTGAGCTACTATCGTATTCATCGCCTGTTCCCAGGAAATCTCCTGCCAGGAGGAACCCTGCCGGAGCAGCGGAGTTGTCAAACGATGCGGTGAATAGACATATTCCGGCACTGCCCGCCCCTTAGGGCATAAGAATCCTTTATTCAGGGGGTGACTACGGATGCCCTGTATTTTGACGATTTTACCGCTGCTAATGTGTACTTCCATGCCGCAGCTCATCGGGCAAAGGCCGCATGCTGTTTTTACTATGCCATTTTCTTTGATTGTTCTGGAAAATGTCATATTATTTTCCTCCCAACTTCCCAATAGTAATCTCGGGTAAGCCAAAAGTTGCCCCGGGCGCTGCAATGCGAATGTCAGAAACAGAAGCAAGAATTAATCCCCCACCCAGGCAGTAGCCATTTATACAACAGATAACGGCACTCTTAAACTATAGACTGTATCCCAGAATTTCAGCGCCTCTCCCCTTTCGACTGCTACTCTTTCTTAACTTGAGCATTTTGCAAATTAATTAGCCTTAGAAAATCAAGGTTTTCCAAGAACAAAGAAAGGACTTCACCCCAAAAACGGAGAAGTTTTCAAGTGACTAANGATTGCTTACTATTAAAGCGTTTTCAAAAAATTATCTTCGGATAAGAGACAAAACCGTTGTGTTTCTTTAGAAAAAAGTTAATTTTGCAAAATGCTCAACTTAGTAAAAACTCCCTTAGCTTACAGCTTGTTTAGCCAGTTTATGCAGGCGAACATCTGCCCAAATAGCTGCCCCAATAGCCCCCGCATAAATCGCATCCTCATTGGTCTGAAGTTTAAGCTGAATACCTTCTTCTTCCAATATCTTGTATATTGCCTTCATCATCGCCGGGGTATTGGCCATACCTCCGGTGATGGTCACCGGTGACTCCGCCTTAAGACTCCGCAACAATTTACACAATCTATAAGCCATAGATTCCATAATTCCCATTAGAATATCCTCAATAGGAATCTGATTCGAAACCATATTGATTACATCAGTTTCACCTAGTACGGCACACACCGTGCTTATCCTCTTGGGATTGGTCGCTCGAAGGGCTATTTCACTAACTTCATCCATGCGAACCCCCAAGTACCTGGTGATATTTTCCATAAACTGTCCCGAAGAAGATGCGCATTGACCTGTCATTTGATATCTCAAAACCTTAGCATACTTATCAATTGCGATCGTTCTCTGGTGCAAGGCTCCAACATCGGCAACAGTCACAGTATCAGGGAACATGTATTTAGCACCGCGAGCATGGCTGGTCATTCCATAGAAATGCCCATCTTTAAAATCAATAATTTCGCTTTCGCCAGTACCTGCAATATAATTTATATCTTTTTGCTGCATATCAAGTCTCTTTAATGCCTGGTCAAAAGTGCTTCGCACAGCAATTCTGGTGTCCCTTCTCCGGATTCGCTGCACTTCTTTGGTCAGGATTTGGCTCCCATTTTCCATAATTGCCACCTTGATGGCACTACTACCTACATCAATTCCTGCCGTAATGGACATTAGCATTCTCCTCTCATTTGGGCCAGATTAACTGGAATTTTCAACCAACGAGTTTATCTAAACCCTCCGTTTTTCTAGCTGCAAATAACGCTGCTCCCAGAGAACCTGTATAAATCGAGTCTGGTGAAATATTGACCTTGATATCTCCGTAATTCTCGGCAACCATCTCATGTAAATATTTCAATACTCCCACATTCTTGGCCACCCCACCGGTAAATGTAAATTCGTTAAAAATCCCCCCAGACCGGGCTAGCAGGGACATGGCTCTTTTTACAATGGCTTGGTGCAATCCAGCCACGATATTCTCCCTTTTTTCACCTAAACTAAGGCGGTCCCGAATTTCAATCGTGGAAAATACCGTACAAGTGCTGGAAATCTTAACATTCTTTTGGGCTTGTAAAACAATTGGTCCTAACTCATGCAACCCAATATTTAACTCATCGGCAATGTACCCGAGAAATCTGCCACAACCGGCAGCACAACGGTCATTCATAGAAAAACTACTCACTACACCATTCTCATCAACTTGAATAGCCTTCGTGTCCTGGCCACCAATATCGAGAATAGTTCTGGTATTATTAAACATATAGTGAGCACCCAAACCATGGCACAAAATCTCCGATTGGATTTGTTCTTTAGGGTAGGGTAAATGCATCCGGCCATAACCAGTTCCAACCCGATTAAGAACAGTAAAGGCCATGTTGCTGGTTTTCTCCAAAGACTTGGCAAGCTGTGCTTCCATGTTTGCACCAATACCCATATTCACCATTCGGGCAATAACCTTTTTGCCCATTCCCAGCAAATCAATCTCTTGTACATTATTCTCCACAAGCAGAATGGCTTTATCAAAAATAGACATCAGATATTCAAAACTTTCCCCATATTCTTCGGCCAGCCTCATGAATTGGGCTCCAATTAGATCCCTGAAGAACGCTGACCTGTCTTCCCCTTTCTCTTTATAGAACTCGTAAGCCTGGTCCTCAATTTGCCGGAATATTTCGCTTACAAACCCAAGCAATTCACGTTTCAAAGGCTCTTGATAAGTGGAGATTTCTGCTATAATACCTTCCTTTAATGTTTTAACATTGTTAAGGTAGTTCTCTGCACGAAAAAGCCTCTCAAACTCCCGAACGAGGTTTTGCACCTCTTCTTTGGGCCTGCCGGATACTTTAGTCAGTTCTCCTTCCATGATGGTGAAGCGCGTATTTATTATGGCTTCCTGTTCAGCTACTTTTGTAGCTATCGCATAATTACTCCGTGTATTAGTCAGTCCCCGACCTACTATCTGTAATTTCTCGTCCAAAACAATAGCCTTAGAGGTTGTTGAACCTAAATCAATTCCGATAAAGTAACCCATTTAGGCATTCCTCCTCCTTTCATCAATCATTCGTAAGTAAGATTCAATTCGATTTCGGACGTTTGCTTCAGAAAAATAACGAGCGTCCATCATGTCCAGTTCGAAAAATCCCCCAGGTACACCGGTTCTCTTCTCGATTTCCCGCAACATTGACAGCATTCCCGCGGAAAACGATTTACAGCTTTTTATTGAACCAACAAGGAAACCATCTGCTTTGTATTCTCTGATATAATCTTCCATGAGCTTGACCCTGTCTTCAAGACTTAAGTTGCAATAATCGGTCATATTGTTCTCAATCAAGGATTCCAGCGGTCTGTCCGGATCATGAAAATTGCCCCGGTCAAAAGTCCCCGCAACTTTGGCATAGGTAGCCGCTACAATTATCGCTTTCTCATCATAGAAGATCTTACTGTACTCCGAAAAATTGTCCCAGGTTATACCACAATCCATAACAAGCCGGTATTTTTGCTCGTCCAATTTACCATGGGGTGATTGTGGGCTTTCCCCGGAATCAATCCTCTGTTGAACTACTCTTTTGACCAGTTTATAAAACTCCACGCCCTCTTTTGTACCCCTGTAATAAGTGTTTATTGGTCCATTATAGTAAAGGGCCTGAAAGAAACCTTCAATGGGACTCGGAATGAGTTTACCCATGTTTATCACATCAGCCAGATCCTGCTCCATCTCACGCGAATAAGACAGGATTTCCCGCAGCTTATCAATGTCAAACTTAACACCGGAAATTTCCTCCAGTTGGGGAATGACTACCTGTTTAAACTGGTTAACTCCAAACTTATACTCTTCCGGAGTCGTTTTCCCATGGTGGCGCCAAGGTATATGCACCGTAACAATTGGACAGTCATAAGTCTTGCGCAGTATCTCCCACCATTTCATGAAGGTAAAGCACTGGGAAGCAACTAAAAACAAAAAATCAGGTTTTGGTATTACCGTACCGTCAGGTCCCAGATTACCATTAAGGGCCAAGCCAACGCCGGCCTTTACGTAGCTGCAGACATCTTCCGAGTATCCATCGTTCTCCCCCGCTTCAATGTAGACACCCGACTTTTTTCTTAACCCCATCTGCAGACCGAGCACTTCCGGGAATACAGGCACAATATCAAAACAATGCAAAAGTTCGGTCAGGCCTCCGGGAAGAAAAGTGTAACAGAGTTTCTTGCCATCTTCTTTTGCTGTTAGAATTTTTTGCTGATAGCGTGTCATTAATTCTTTTTCTTTTAACATCGCTTCATCTTTTATGTAATGAACTTGTTTCTGTTTAGTACCCATTGCTACTCCTCCCACAACTTTATCGAATCAGTAAAGGTTCCTATTTGTTCCTTGATTGCTCCAAACTGGCTGGCATCCTCAGAGTACTGAAAAGATATGTAACGAATATTTGCTTGATCTAACGCCTTCTGGTAATATGGACGATCCTCCAGAGAAGGGTCACAAAAACTCGGGGAGGCCAGTATTACTCCTTCAGCTTGGCATTTTTTCACTTTTTCCACTAACTTCTTATTTTTGCTGTTATACTCCTCGAACCGGCAAGATGAAGGTACTTCACTTATGAGGTAGCTTAAAGCCAGAGAACGCAAAGGATCCTTACTGATTGATACATCACTACTGAAGTAGCGATTACCCAGAATAAAATCATCATCCACAATATAGCAACCCGACAATTCCATAGCCCGGATCATACTTAATGACGGTTGCTCGCAAAATGCTCCGGCGACTAGTACTCGAGCCTTGTCCTCAGCTTTTCTATCCACTTTTACCACGGACTCCAGGTAGTCTTTAAGTAATTGGTTAAATTCAGATACTTCCAGGATATTTCCGGCCCGCATTAACAAATAGACCTCTGGAGCCTGGATAAGCCAAGGTTGTTTAGCCCGTTCGTCGTACAGTCTGCCAATCAGCCTACGGTTTTCATTGTATAGCTCAATACTTTTGTTTAGTCTGTCAGCGGTCACTTCAATTCCCGTCATTTTCTCTAAGTCTTCAATAATCTGTTTGCATTGGTCGTAAAAATATTCTCCTCCAATTTCAGGGTCAAAGTTTTGCGGCTGATCAAAGAAACGGGAATATTTATCCGGAAATAGCAGCTTATAAACTCCAGTGAAATTTCGCACTACATCACAGGTAAACGGACAAATAATGCCCTCCAAAACATCCAGTTTTCCCGTCAGAGCCAGGTCAATTACACTGCGGGGAATATGGCAAATATAGGATTGATAGAAAGAATCCCCCTTTACAATGTCAATAATTATAGTCATTCCTTTCGCTTCGCTCAAGGCACAAAACGTAATGAAATACGTTGGCATTGAGCGAATTTTTTATTATTCTAAACTCCTAGGGATA
>JAVSMW010000018.1:36654-55758 GCA_032027005.1 Thermincola sp.
TTCTTGTAAATCCATATTTTTTTGGTCATCAACCGATGGCTTGCTTTGCTCTGCCACTTTACTTTGCTGGTACCTCTAACTCATTATTTCAGACTTTCCCCTCCCCCATAAAGTTCAACCGGGAGAACTCCGGCGGCATGAATAATTTCTTTCGGGACATAAATGGGAAATAGCCCAATCGCTTTACCCCCAGTCCGCTTCTTCCACTCTTTAATATAGGAAAACTCAAAGTCTTCATATATCTCAGTACACCTTTTCATTACATCTTTATGGTCCATTCCTCATCCCTTCTATCGTCGAAAATTTTTAATTACTCTAATCAACTCGAATAATTATCGCATCCCCTTATCCTAAACCGCCACAGATTGCAGCTACTCCATATCCTCCTCTCCGCCTAAGTTCGTATGCCAAAGTCATGACCAGACGGGCTCCGCTGGCTGTATTGGCATGCCCTATAGCGATATCCTCATTGATTTTCAGTAACTTCATATCGCCCAATTTGAGCTCCGACTTGTCTAAAGCTACAAGCTGCAGCTTCACACCGTTCTACCTTGCGTGCCGTTAAAACTAAATTGGCTCCGAATTCAGCCAAAGCCATGGCCCTTTGTTTACCCAAATCGAGCCTCCCGTAAACGATTGCTGTTTTGCCCGCAAGGCTAAATAAATCGCTTTTCCGTAATTCCTCACCCCTCTCACCCTCTAATCCGCAAGCCAGCCAGCTCTTCCCTGGCCATTTTCTTTCCGGTATCCGTAAAAAACCACTCTTCAACTATGTCATAAAGATATATCCGGTGCTCGGCAGGGTTCAATGCAAACCGCTCACAGTCGATATAAAAGCCCTCTTTGGAGTAACGAAAAAGTTTATCTGCGTCTTTAACAACGGCGTCATTAATGGACAAAACCTGCCATCGGGAATCATGTCCTTCAATAATTTCCGTTATTTGGTCAATGTAATCCGCATCATATTCAACCTGGTCCAGAATTTCCCGGGCAATTTTGGCTCCCTCCACTTCGTGAATCCGGTTGAGATTGCGATCATACCCCGGGCGGGGGCCAAAAGCTTTAAGCAGCAAATCCTCAGGAACCCTGCTCCATCCCACGTCGTGGAGCAGTACTGCTGGAATTACAATCGCTTCTTGTCCACCTTCCAGTCCAAGCAATAGCCGGGCATAACGGAGTACTACTGCCACGTGAATATCGTTTTGCCGGGTATTGAGATAAGGAGCTGCCAGTTGCTGAATCGAATGATACTTCTTTTCCATAACCTGCCCTCCAGATTATAGACTGAAAAGTCTTTTTACCATCATATCAGCGAGCATTTCTGAACTGGATTTGTACTCGCCGGTCTTAGTTATATTTCTGGTCTGGACCAGGAACAGGTTGTCAGATTCCGGAAGACTGTTTTCAATGACCCACTCCATATCCTGAGCAACTCCTCCGTAATACTTTTCAACTTTGAGACTGAGTTCTACCACCCGGTTAATCTCATCGTCAGTTAAGCATTGAACATTCTGAATCTCCGTAGGAACATCAACGTAAGCTGTTCCTTTATCCTTGTAAACAACCTGTTTGGTTTTGGTATTGATTTTCTTCGTAATTTCTCGGGTTTTTTTATTAATAATATAACGATCGGGGCTCATATTGCCGCTGACAACACTCTCACCTAAACCCCATGTCGCTTCGATAACAACCTTGTTCGGGTCTCCGGTGTTGGGATGTTTGGTGAAGGCCACACCGGCCGCTCTGGCATTAACCATTTTAAGCACGGCAACCCCAATCCCGGGGATTTCCACCGGCTGTTTTTTGACCATCCGTCCCCCAAGAGCCTGAACCGAGAAAACACTACCCCAAACTTTAATTACGTGCTTAACCACATCCTCAGCACCCCGGATGTTCAGGTATGTTTCATAAGCACCGGGCATACTTACCGTACCACTAGAGCGGGTCGCTACCGGTAACTCCTGATTCCCGCATTGTTCACATAGTTTCCAATAGTTGTTTTTTATGACTTCAGCTATATCTTGTGGCATAGGTTTGGACTCGACAATTTCCCGGATCACCTTACTGGCTTCATTATACTGGGAGTAACTTAGAGGACCTTCCTCGCCAAATTTCCGAAGGTATTGCCGAATTTCCTCATTTGCACCCGATTCTTTCATGAATCGCTGGTAAACATCCAAGGAGAGCGCAAAACCAGGGGGAACAGGCATTCCTGCATTAGTCATTTCCCCGAGGTTGGCACATTTTTTTCCTACAACCTCAATATCCTTACCCCGCAATTCGTTGAAAAAGAATAACCATTTTCCTGGCACTCTTCATTCCTCCTTGATAAATTAATGGGAGATGGTTTACCCAGCTCATTCCCAACAAACGATTTTAATTAACTTATAGGAATTTTAGGGGAATCTTATTTATTTCTTCAATTACCTTTATAGAATAAGGCTGGTCATTTGGTTGTCCCTGCCCAAATCTAATCATTAGTTTTTCAGGGTAGGCAGCGGCATCAGGGGAAACTAGACATTTTACCCATTTTTGGCTGTATTTATGAGTACCAGGAGTGAGATCACGCACCTGAATCTGTAATTCTTGGCCTTCAGGTAATTGATTAAGATTAGTCACATATACATCATATTTGCACAAAATTCATCCCTCCTTACCGGTTAAATCCCCAATCTGCCCAACGAGATAATATTTTTTCTTGAATTTCTTTAGGATACATAGTCTTAAAAGATACTAAACTTGGTCTATCATTCTTATCCCAATCCAACGGAAAAGTGCAGTCAAAGAGAACCTTTGCACCCTTGGACCAGACTCTTTCATGCTTACTGGCATAGGGATTAACCGGCGTGCCTAAGCCGTCCCATACATGAATCCCCGTTTTGGGATGACAGCGTGTACAAAAGGCATGCACCACCTCGTTTAAATTATAGATATCAACAGTCTCATCCACCACGATTACCATATGAAACCAAGGCCCTAATTTACTGCCAAAAGCCAGTTGCGCGATTTGAGCGGCAATATTGGAGTAGATGGTTTTCACGCCTACCACCATTAAATGGTGGGTGGACTGGGGAGGCATATAAACTCCGGTAATAGGAATTCCCTGGCTGCGAAWYAMTYTRTCMRAYTSNCAGTSNCAKRRAGAANGCCATCCGGCCAAATGACAGCAGCCAATGTACATCAGCCGTCGGGCGGCCCAATGAGGAAGCCCAAAGGATTGGGTCATTGCGGTACATGACTTTATGAACTTCCAGGCAGGGCTTCTTAACCACTTCCATTAGCTCGTGGGTATAGTACCCGGTATATTCACCAAATGGCCCCTCCGGGAGGAGGTTATCGGGGTCTAATCTCCCCTTCCAGGACAATTCTGCATCAGCCGGGATAGGCAAGCCGTTAACGGGGCTCTTGATAATTTTGACTGCTCACCCCTGATCGAACCGGCGATTTCCAATTCGCTTGCCTTTGATGACATCAGGGAACCAGCCAGCATTAAGAGTGGGTCACACCCAATTACAGCTACTGCCGGCGCTTTTTTGACCTAGTTTCTTATATTTCCTTAAAATCCGCTCGCCGCGTTTACCAGGCATTGTATTAACCACCGCAGCGCTTCCCGTCAAACATCTGCATCCGGTAAGTGCCCAGATTGACCTCGCCGGTTTCCGGATCGCGCAGGATAACGAATACCGTAGTCCCGATAAAACGGCCCCCATCCAGCGGGTAAATCTTTAGTACCGGGAATTTTTCCAGATTAACAGCATCGCCCTCATCGACATTCTCCATTACAGGGCCGGTAGCGACTTCTTCCGGGGGAATAACGTTATCCAAGGTTGTTTTCATCCAGCGCTGTGCCATGTCGCACATTGAAAGGTCACTTGGCATACCCAGTATGGAGGCCATCCGTTTGGGAGACCCAAAAGCGCCGGCAAAAAGAGGAGTATTATGTCCTTTGATATTCTCGAACAGCAGAGCCGGCCCGTTCCTCTCTTCATTTACCTTCACAATATGGGAAATTTCCAGGTTCCAGTCCACTTCGGCGGTTATGCGTTTAAGCTCGCCATGCTCTTCACACAACCTGATATAATCTCGCAAATCCATACTTCAAACCANCCTCCAAAAATTTGTTAATTGTCCTGCTTACCTTCTTGCGGGTATTTGGTTTCCTTCGCATCACCATCTTTCTAACAAGTCAATAACTTAGAATTTAACAGCAGGTACTTCTTTATTTTTACTTTTAACCGCCCGCCATATTTTCTCATAAGTTATCGGCAGGCTGGTCATTCTAACCCCAACAGCATCATAAATTGCGTTGGCGATACTCCCAAACGTGGGAGTAGTTGCACCTTCACCAACTTCTTTAGCACCCCAAGGGGCGTTTGCATCACAACTGTCTACTAAGCCGGAATGGNATCTGCGGCATATCCAGGGCTGTAGGCACGCGGTATTCTGATAAATTGTCATTGATTATTTTCCCTTGGTCATTAAAAAGGACTTGTTCCCAAATCGCTTCTCCCATCGCCATGTAAAACGCCCCGTGAACCTGGGCATGAAGTAAAGCTGGATTAATTACCTTTCCNGCAGTCATGCACATCCCAAGCATTAAGAAGTTTTATCTCTCCGGTTTCCTGGTCAATATCAACTTCCGTAATTTGAGTTGCAAAACTATATGCCGGCGATGGACCTACTGCAGCTCCTTTGAATTTCCCCCCTGACTTAGGAGGATGGTATGATCCACAACCGACCAATGATCCTTTTTTAACCGTAATTTCCTTTGCTATTTCTCCAAAAGTTCGCGTAATTTTCGGGTTATCTTTTACAAAAATAATCCCGGAGCGGCAATCCAATTCCTCAGCTGTAACTTCCATCATTTCAGCCGCCATTGCCAATACCTGCTTTTTAATATCTTCGCCAGCCTGCTTTACCGCAGACCCAGACATAAGAGTCTGGCGGCTGGCGTAAGCGCCAAAATCATGTGGGGCTAGTTCAGTATCAGCTGAAACAATCCTCATATTTTCATAAACATAACCCATAGCTTCAGCGGCCATTTGACAAAGAATAGTATCACTACCTTGCCCGATATCCACTGCACCTGTATACAGGGTTGCTTTACTACCGTCTTCATTAACTCTGATTATCGCGACTGCATGAGGGATTTTAGTCCGATAGATTGGATATGACGCCCCGGAAACAAAACTTCCCACACCAACCCCGATGCCACGGCCTTTGGGCAGTTTAGCTATTTTTTCATCCCAACCGGAAATCTCCCGGGCTTTATTTATGGCTTCCTTTAAAGCACAAGAACCAACTTGTAATCCATTAWTTGTCTCCGTATTTGGCTTACGGGCATTGCGCAGACGAATTTCAATAGGGTCTATACCCAATTCCCCAGCGATAATATCTAACTGANCTTTCAAAAATATAACGAGGTTGAGGATGACCATGGCCTCTTTGTGCTCCACAAGACGGCAAATTAGTACAAACACGATACATGTCGTATTTAAAGTTTTCAAATTCATAGGGGACCGTTAAGATGGCACCCGCATAATAAGCGGTAGCCACCCCAAGACTGGTATAAGCTCCTCCGTCCATTAGAAAATTGGCATGAACACCCAAAATCTTACCATTTTTATCCACCCCGGTGGTTAACTCCATATATTGGGCATGCCTACCCCGGTTATGGGCCATCATTTCATGACGGTCATAAAACATTTTGACCGGTTTGCCGGTGATTTTGGAGAGCACAGCTCCGGCAAATTCCAGACCGGTAGGCTCCACTTTACCGCCGAAACCGCCACCAAGATGGGTTTTCAATATGCGCACATTACCCATCGGCATGTTGAATTCGCGGGCAATATAATATTGAAAGTAATGAGGCGATTGGGTGCTGCAATATATTGTCAAATTATCGTTCTCCCAGAACGAAATGGCTGAATGCGGTTCAATTGGACTATGGTAAGTCCGCTGGCCTTGAAAACGGTCGGTACGTACCAGGTAGGCCTCAGCAAACGCCTTTTCCACATCCCCAAAGCTCTGGTGAATCTCGGTATTAATATTCCGCTGATATTCAGCATGGATCTGGGGAGCGTCCTCATCCATGGCGTGTAGCGGGTCAAGGACGGCAGGGAGAACTTCGTATTCTACTTTGATCAGTTCCAAAGCTCGATATGCCGTTTCTTCATTCTCCGCTGCTACAGCGGCAACCTTATCCCCAACAAAGAGCACTTTATCAATACAGAAAATATTTTCATCCCAGCGAGCTGGACTAATCCCATATTTAAGGCTCGGTACATCTTTGTGCGTTATTACCGCTTTAACTCCCGGTAATTTTTCAGCCTCAGAGGTATCTATACTTAAAATTCTGGCATGAGCGTAAGGACTGGTTAGAATCTTACCAACCAGCATCTGCGGAAACTTGAGATCACCGGTGTACTTTGCTTCACCTGTAACTTTAACCCGCCCATCGATCTTTTCTACACTCTTGCCAATTACTGTGAATTGCTGGCTCATGTGCTCACCCTCTTTTCTACTCATGGTTAGATGCCTCAAGAATGGCTTTAACTATATTTACATATCCTGTGCAACGGCAAAGGTTGCCGGCAATGGCCTCGCGGATTTCATGTTCAGTGGGGTTGGGGTTTTTAGTCAGCAGCGCTTTTGCGGAGAGAATCATCCCCGGTGTGCAATACCCGCACTGGACTGCGGCATTAGTTAAAAAGGACTCTTGTATTTTATCTAATTTACCGTTTTGGGAAACCCCCTCGATGGTAGTAACTTCCCGACCATCGACCTCTACGGCCAGGATAATACAGGAGTCAACGGGTTTGCCATCTAAGAGGACGGTGCAGGAACCACAGTCCCCCATCTCACAACCTTTTTTAGTCCCGGTTAGGTTAAATTCTTCTCTAAGTAAATTTGCCAGCGTAGTATTTGCTTTTACCACGGCAGTATAGGCATCCCCGTTGACTGTCAAGTTGACCAGTAAGCGTCTAATGCCTTGTTTATCGGTAATTGCTTGCATCGTTTTACCCTCCTTTAATCAAAACAATTTCAACAATGGCCTTTGGTTATAGATGCCTTTAGTGAACGCTTGGTGTAGACCCTTACCATATCACGGCGGTATTCCGCAGAACCCCGGATGTCGGAGATGGGGGAACATTCCGCGGCAGCAGCCACACCGGCTTGTTCCAGCAGGTCTTCCGTATATTCTTTGTCTATCAGTACTGCTTCAGCATTTTTTGCCCGCATATNGGGTAGGGGCTACAGCACCAAGGGCGATTTTAGCATCTTTAATTATGTTGCCTTCCATAGTAACCGCCGAAGCAACCCCTACAACAGCCAGCGCGCCTGATTTGCGGAGGCCGAACTTCATATAATTGGAANCCGGTGGTTAGCTGGTCAGGGATCGTAAACTGGGTAACAACTTCATTTTGGGCCAATACTGTCTGCCCTGGTCCGGTGAAGAATTCTTCTAGGGGAACAGTCCTTTCGCCGTTAGGCCCAACCATCGTGATAGTTGCCCCTAAGGCGATGAGGATGGGGGGCAAATCAGCTGATGGAACTGCATTAACGATATTCCCACCAATAGTCCCTCTGTTACGAATCTGATTATTAGCCATTTTATGGGCCGCCTCGCCAATCGAAAGGTATCTCTCCTGCAGCACGGAAGAATTGACTATTTCGTTATGGGTAACCCTTGCTCCAATGACAATTCCACGGCCTTTTTGATAGCTAATGCTCTTAAGTTGGTCAATCCCCTTGAGGGAAATAAGTACTTCCGGCGTTAGCTTTTTATTTTTCATCTTGTGTAATAGATCCGTCCCACCGGCCAAGATCTTGGCTTTTTCGCCAAACTCAGCAAGCAACCNGCAAACCTTATCCACGCTTTGAGGCACATAATAATCAAAATCAGGCAAATACATAAAGAACACCTCTTCTTTTAGATTCAAACCTCAGATCCTGGTTAAGTCCCTGTCCTTGTTCTTATCCCTAGAANTATTTATAATATATTGACATTATAGATGAAAAAAAGTACATAAGGTATTACCCTCGAGGCCAAATTTTTTAAACTTATGAGGATAAATATTCTTCAATAAATACAAAAAAAAGAACTATATTATTGGTTCATAATTGTGTCTCCNTTACCGATTAAATCCCCAANCCCGCCCAGCGAGCCAAAATTCTGTCTTGAATTTCTTTAGGATACATAGTCTTAAAAGATACYAAACTTGGTCTATCATTCTTATCCCAATCCAACGGAAAAGTGCAGTCAAAGAGAACCTTTGCACCCTTGGACCAGACTCTTTCATGCTTACTGGCATAGGGATTAACCGGAGTGCCTAAGCCATCCCATACATGAATCCCCGTTTTGGGATGACAGCGTGTACAAAAGGCATGCACCACCTCGTTTAAATTATAGATATCAACAGTCTCATCGACCACGATTACCATATGAAACCCAAGGCCCTAATTTACTGCCAAAAGCCAGTTGCGCGATTTGAGCGGCAATATTGGAGTAGATGGTTTTCACGCCTACCACCATTAAATGGTGGGTGGACTGGGGAGGCATATAAACTCCGGTAATAGGAATTCCCTGGCTGCGAATTAATTTGTCCAACTCCAGTGACAGGGAGAAGGTACGCAACACATGTCCTTCATCTGTAGGCATACCCGGATTGGCCATGGTGGTAATCGGGTTATTCCGGTAAGTGATACATTTTACCCGGTAGACATTGCGGTAATCCCTGGGCGAAGTTCGATAACCGGTATATTCTCCGAACGGCCCCTCTTCTAAATCAACACCCGGAAATTAACTCACCCTCAATGATAATCTCAGCATGGGCAGGAACCTCCAAGTCGCAGGTCTCGCACTTGACTAGTTCAATCGGCTCACCCATCATCATGCCGGCAAATTCATCCTCAGGCATTGGGGAAGGAGCACAGGCAGCAATAGCCGAAATAGGATCAGGCCTATGACCATTGCATAAGGCAAACTCTTGCCCTTGGGGACACATTTCCCGTAAAAACATTTTCCCCATATCAGAGATAGGCATTACCAGTCCAACCATGGTTTTGGAGTCATAAACCATGGTCCGGTACATTCCCCAGTTAATATCCGAGTTTTCCGGGTCCTTAGCCACAATAATATGCCATGTGCCCAGATAGCGGCCACCATCCCCTTCATGAAGCATTGGGGCCGGCAACTTAAAAAGATCCACATCATCGCCCAGTAGGATATTCTCTTTACAAGGTGCTTGAGACTTATCAACAAGCTTTGGCTTGATAGGTTGGCCACTTGTCCGCCTAACATATTCGGCAGCAATCTCGGGAATACTTGACTTGGGGTCGAGACCCAGAATGATGGCCAGTCTAGGATATGAAGATACCAGAGCACCTAAATAGCGGTAACCGGGATAATCTTTGATATTCTCTATTAACGGAGCCGGTGCACCATCCTCACACGCCTTACGTACAATTGCCCCTGCTTCCAAGTCCCAATCGATTTCGTCCTTAATCCTGACAAGATCTTTTTGTTGCTCCAGAGCGGCAATATATTCTCTGTTGTCCTTATAATATTTCAAACTCTTCTACACCTCCTACCATCCTTTAGCAATAACCAACTCCAAATGCACAGTTCTTCTCTTCATTTATCTTGACAATAGAAATTTCCAGGTTCTAGTCCACTTTTTTTATTTATAACTGGTGGATATCTGGCCGGATTCCTCGGCCGGGTTCTCCACCTTCCCAGCGTTTGAAGAGCCGGTGTTCTATGTTAAATTGATCCAAAGCCTTGCCCACTGTTTGGTTGATTATATCATCAATAGTCTTTGGCATATGATAATAGGCTGGCATGGGCGGGAGTATAACCGCTCCCATTTCAGCCACAGCCAAGAGGAGCTTAAGATGCCCGATATGGAGAGGAGTCTCTCGGGTAATAACTACCAGTTTCCGTTTTTCCTTTATGGTTACGTCAGCTGCCCGGACCAAAATGGGAGTCGTTATATGAATTAGCCAAGGCCGAAAGGCTCTTGATCGCACAGGGTGCTATGATCATACCATCAGTTTTAAATGAACCACTGGAAATTGAAGCTCCTATATCTCCGTTATCGTAGACATAGTCCGCTAGTTTCTCAACTTCCCTCACCGTTAAAGTTGTCTCCATATCAATTGTCCTTTTGGCACTATCGGTTAGTACAAGGTGAGACTCTATCTGACAATCCTTTAGGGTTTTTAGGCATTCTAATACCGTAAATAGCCCCTGTAGCTCCGGAAATACCCACAATCAGCTTCATCTTCGTCCCCCTCAAACAGAACTGACACCTCAAGAAATGAGGCATCAGTTCTGTAACTCAGTTCACTATTATTAAACCCAAAGTTTAATCCAGGAAATAGACAACACCCATATCGCCGTCTACTCGAATGCGCATTCCGCTCTTAATCATCGTACTTCCGGTGAAAACATTCATGACCACCGGGATACCATATTCACGACCAACAATAGCTGCATGGGAAAGACTGGCCCCGCGGTCGACCACCAACCCCTTTAAGCATGGCAAAAACCGGAGTCCAGGCAGGTGAAGTATACGGGGCAACCAGTATATCCCCATGTTGGACGCTATGGAGATCATTTTCACTCAAAACCACCCGGGCAATCCCTTCGGCTACACCCGGTGAACCACAGACTCCGTAGAGATCAGCTTTTAATTCCAGTTTCGGTACCGGGACAGAGCCAACATTCACCTTAAGAGCCATGGGATCCTTGGCCTTCATCATAACCCCCATAGCTTCCTCCACGGTCACGTTGCCCAAGAACGGAGCCTTTTCTATGGTACACCAATTCTCCCAAAGCTTCCGGCGTTCAGCAACAACTTCCTGCAAAACATGATACTCGGGATTGTAATAGACCTTACGAACCTCATCCGGAATCAGAAAGAAGATATCTTCTGCGTTATCAATTCCTCCGGCTCTGGCCAACCGGCGCCCGATCGCCATTAAGGATCTGCGGACCATTGCCGCACTGTAATAGATCAAAATAATAGTTATGTTCTTCACTGAAGTTACTCGATTTCTGGGCCAGTCTCATTAGTGCTTCAAAATATTCTCTTCTTTCTTCGGGCAGTTCATTTAATATTCTCTGCTCCAACTCTTTCCGCTCAGCCCTCAACTTCTCGCGCTCAGTATCCAGGTAAAAATCGCCGCCGGTAATCAAAAAATGTTTAATGGACATTAATGGCAATTTGGGGGTTTTCTATCCAAGCCGGTTTTTTAAGGTCACAGAGATCTGCCGCCCAGCCATCGACTTCCAAAAACTCCTGCAATTCGGCCATAAACTTGGACCCGTTCGGGTTAGCGGTAATATTGGAAATATAATCATCCGGATTAGAATCTAAAATTATTTTATCCAGGCCCAGTTCGACTGCTCTCTTAGATAATTTCCATAAAGATTTATCAACTTGGAAGGATTTATTGTCAAAACCGCGCATCAGCCGAAGGAAATCAGTGCTGGTATCGTCAATGTTCAGCCACTCCTTGCAAAGGGACTCAAACAAAGCATAAACCCCGTCTACGGCATACATCATATAAAAGTGTAGTTCCCACATCCGTTATAGGCAAGAAGAGTTTCTTCAAAATTTTCTGCTAGCTGAATATTGCTACATTTATCAACATCACACTTTTTCAGATTATCATACCGATCAAGCATCTCTGTGATAACATTGTTCCATAACCCGTCATAGTCTTGAATAAAAGGAAGAATACTCTGGCGGAATTTTTCTTCCCGCTGTTTGATTTCATTTTCATCCTCGACAATCATAAACGCAATATATACGCCGCCATCCTTAATTTCCCACTCCCAACCTTGCAAGTGGGAATGCCTAGTTTTTCAAGCCGCCCACTGCGTACCCATCGAGGAGTATTGAGTCCATATACAGGCTGTCATTGGTTCCCAAGCCGGGTAGGAATGAGTCCCGTCATAAAACCAAGCTTTATGCTTAATAAGGTCACGCTGCTCGTCAAACTCCATAGGGGTAAGTTGAAATTGTCTCATTAAATAATTCCTCCTCAATTTTGAAACGATTCGTCATTTAGTGGGATTTTATTCACAATTTTATGGGGTTTCTTTGAACTCCTCAATAGTTATAACTTTTGTACAACTTAAGTTTAGAACTACATATTTTTAAGTAACCACATATTTTGACGATTCCCGGTTCACCACCTCTTTCATCATTTAAAAATACGGACTTTTAACGGTTAACCGTCAGTTTGCACCCTTACCCCCCACCTCCTAACTATTTAAATAGCCTCTCGGCATTCGCCGAGCCAGTTGGACCTACTTTTTGTGGGAGGATATTTATTTTTCATTGCGCTAAACTGGAAATTCGTTACGTAAAAATTAATTCAATAATTTGTCCAAAACCTTGAAAAAACACTTGACTTTTTCAAAACACCCCCATAATCGCGATGGAAGGAATTATTTTCCTTTACTACAAGATTTGGGGTGATTTATTTTGAAGCCTGTATTAATTCCGCATATCTCGTACCAAGATTCTGCCATCCAGCGCCTTCGAACCAGGGAACATTCCCGGTGTCGGTACCTTCTACGACTTTTTTCAACGCCTTTGGACTGCCAGCGGAAACAATCTCAAACCTAAAAAACAAAAGCGCAAGCGCAAACGCAAACCAAAGAAAGGAAAGAAGGGTGAGAAAACGCCTACCACCACGCCGGGCAAGGTCAAACGTCTGGTAGAGTGGGTGATTCGTCACGTCGCTATGAAAACCGACTTGCCCTCTGACCGCTTATTCCACTTCTTCCAGACTTAAATCCTTGCCATTTCGGCGAAGCTTGGTTTACTTGGGGATATGAACGCCTTAAGCGCGGCAGACGACGGTATACCCATCGTCACTGCGGCTTATCCCCGCAGTAAATCAACTTGTAAAGGACAACTTACGGCTGTTTTACCAAGACTCCTCGCGACTCGGAAAAGTGGAGGATCCTTTACAAACGTCGAACCTCCATTGAGCGCTCCAATAAACGTGAAAAGATCGACTATAAGCTGGAATCCGGGCGGCATCGCTCCACAAAAAATGTGGTACGTTCGCATCTATGTCATTAATTTCCAGTTGCTTTTTTCCATAGTTAACCATTTTCACCCCCAGAATGCCGAGAGTCTATTTTAACAACATCAGAACTACTTTTTTCTCGCAGTATGCGTCTGACAATTTTTCCCAACATGATCACGGGGCAACTGATCAATAAACTCAATAATCCGTGGATATTTGTATACCGACATATTATCCTTGGCATGTTGCTGAATTTCCTTGACTAACTCATCCGAAGGCGCGTAACCGGAATTGAGCACAATAAAAGCTTTAATACTTTGAGTTCTTATCGGGTCAGGTACGCCAACAACGGCTACCTGATTCACTGCCGGATGACCAGAGAGGACTTCTTCGACTTCAGGAGCTGCAACCTGGCGACCGCCTGTAATAATCATATTATCGAGACGAGTATGAAAGGTAAGCCAGCCATCCTCGTCCTGAGTATAGGCATCATCAAGCCAACTCCATCCGTTTCTGACATCCTCTTTCTGTTTGCCTGGCATATACGGGTGGAGATTGTTCCAGTAGGTGATTCCTGTAAACCCCCTGACTGCCATGCGCCCTATTTCGCCAAGTTTTACCGTGTTGCCATTATCGTCAATCAACTTATACTCATATCCTGGTATAGGTTTTCCGACACTAAGCCCAGGTGCCACTTTGCGCCCGTTGATAACCGATTGAATAAAGCTGTGTCCTATAGGTACCATCCCAACATTGTTACACAAATCTACCCCGACTTGTTCATTCCAACTATCCATAACTTCCTTAGTAAGCATTTCACCTGCGCTCGAACACAGCCTTAAGTTCAGCTTATCCCGGAAGCTGGGGTCAAAACACTCGAGCATCATCCGGTACAAGGTTGGTACTCCTACAAAAACACTAACCTTATAGTTTATTACCAACTCCCATAACTCTTTTGGCGTTGGTCTTTCCTTATAAATAACACTCGCTCCAAAACGGAAAGGGTAACTAATTTTCTGATGGTTCCCAAAACCGTGACCAAGAGGAGCTGCACATAAAATTACATCTTGGGGAGTATAATTGTTTACTACTTTACAATTCATATCACACATAGCCAACTGCGTTGCGTGGGTGTGTATACAGCCTTTAGGATGACCGGTAGTCCCACCGGTGTAAAAAATATTAGATACATCACCGGGAAGATTCGGATAAGCCTCCAGTTCAGTCTCAGCCTCCCTTAGGAGCTGGCGATAATCAAGCATATTATCATGCTGGCTTTCCGGTACGGAGATAATGTGTTTAACTGTCTTAAGGTTTGGTAATGCTGTTTGAACAGAATCCTCCTGACCTTGCTGGCAAATAATCATAACTGCTTCTGTATCGTTGGCTATGAACTCGATTTCCCTCGCTCTCTCCTGAAGCGCAGTGGCAACATTAATGGCCCCTATTTTCCATATTGCCAAGGTCACAACCGCCGCTTCAGGCACCTCACCGAACCGCCACATTACCCGGTCACCGGGCTTTATACCCAGCTTTTTTAGAGCATTTCCCAAGCGATTTACCTCATCAAGCAATCGATTGTACGTCCAGTCTATATTTTTATTCACATCATAAATACATATTTTATTACCCCAGCCATTTTTGGCAATGCCATCCAATATTTCGGACGCAACATTCACATGTTCCTTATAATGAACCCAATTAAGGTCGGGATGTGCGTATATATAATCCGGCCAGTCTTCTTTTGGTGGTAAAAACTTCTCGGGCACATTACTGAACAGTTTAATCTCACTCATACTGATTCCTCCTCGTAACATTTTATAGCCTCTCGGCATTCGCCGAGCCAGTTGGGACAAGGGTTTCCTGAACCAACCTTTTAGCATTCCTCCTACTTTTTGTGGGAGGATATTTGTTTTTCATTGCGCTAAACTGGAAATTCGTTACGTAAAAATTTAATTCGATAATTTGTCCAAAACCTTGAAAAAACACTTGACTTTTTCAAAACACCCCCATAATCGGTAGAGTGGGTGATTCGTCACGTCGCTACGAAAACAAACTTGCCCTCTGACCGCTTATTACACTTCTTCCAGAGTCAAATCCTTGCCATTTCGGCGAAGCTTGGTTCACTTGGGATATGAACGCCTTAAGCGCGGCAGGCGACGGTACACCCATCGTCACTGCGGCTTATCCCCGCAGTAAATCAACTTGTAAAGGACAACTTACGGCTGTTTACCAAGACTCCTCGCGACTCGGAAAAGTGGAAAATCATTTACAAACGTCGAACCTCCATCGAGCGCTCCAATAAACGTGAAAAAATCGACTACAAGCTGGAATCCGGGCGGCATCGCTCCACAAAAATGCGGTACGTTCGCATCTATGGCATTAATTTCCAGTTGCTTTTTCCATAGTTAACCATTTTCACCTCCAGAATGCCGAGAGTCTATTTAGTTGGCAATGGATTTTACATTTTTCGCTACATTTTTCTACTTCCGGAGTGCTACACTTTTATTATGCCATAAACAGTTCATGCAGGTGAACGTCTTGAATATACTGAAATTATAATTAAAAAAACGCATCTACACTATTACCTCTGAGGCCGATTTTTTTTTATACTTATAAGAACTATATCAACATAAGCAAAGACCTCCGAATTAACGAAGGGTCTTCTGAAAATAATCAACACTAAACTTAACATAGCTTACAATTAATCGCTTGACCCGCAATGCCCACTTGCAGATTAAAAACAGTTTCAGCTTCGTTAAAATCTACATCCAGAATTTCGCGGATGCGGCGAAGACGATATTTTACGGTACCAAGATGAACATTGCAAGTTTGAGCGGTTTCTTGTAAACTATTCCCGGATCTTAAATATACTTCTAAAGTTTCAATATACATCTTGCTTTTTTGGGGGTCATAATTTAATAACGGCCCAAGTTTTTGAGTAAACAAATTCTGAAAGGCCTTTCTGATTTGTTATTTCAACCAGAAACTTGAAGATCCCCAATTCGGGTCTTTGACACTTGGATAAATATTGAAATCTTTGAAAGCCTTGAAAACAGGGCTTTTTTTGTTGAAAAAGTGTCAACTTTTACCTGTTTTAACTTGCGTAATGCGGCGTAATGTGTTATAATATAAGGGATTGGAGGTTTTGTGCTAATGAGATTGTGCATATCTAAATCAAAGAACGCTTCTTCCCTTTACGTAACAAAATCTATCTACGAAAATGGAAAACGTTCCACTAAGGTAGTTGAAAAGCTTGGAACATATGCCGAACTGGAAAAACATCTGAACGGTCAGGATCCCATTGAATGGGCAAAAAAATACATAGAAGAACTTAACAAAAAGGAAAAAGAAGAAAAACGAGAGGTGGTCATTAAATCTCTCCCTCAAAACTTATCACAAAAGGGGAGCAGCGTTCTTTTAACGGAGGTTATCTTTTCTTGCAAAAAATATACCATGAGCTTGGACTACACAAGATTTGCAGGGAAATTTCAGATAAATATAAGTTTGATTTCGACTTGAATTCAATACTTTCCAGATTAATATACGGAAGAGTTATTTTCCCGTCCTCTAAACTTGCAACTTATGAGCTTTCTAAAAAGTTTATTGAACAGCCGAACTTTGATTTGCATCAAATATACAGGGGCTCTTGAAATCCTTGCTAAAGAAACTGATTTTATTCAATCCTCGTTATACGAGAACAGCTTGAAGGTTTCCAAGAGGAATACCGGTGTGCTTTACTATGATTGCACCAATTACTTTTCGAAATTGAACAGGCGGATGGTGACAAGCAATATGGCCCTTCTAAAGATCATAAGCCTAATCCAATCATTCAAATGGGTTTATTTATGGACGGAGACGGCATTCCTCTAGCGTTTAGCATTAACAGAGGAAATATGAATGAGCAACTAACTTTAAAACCCTTAGAAAAGAAAATTATTTCTGACTTTGAACTTTCTAAATTTATCGTCTGCACCGATGCAGGGCTTGCTTCTGAAAATAATCGAAAGTTTAACAGTAAGGATGAACGTGCTTTTATTACAACACAGTCTATCAAAAAAAATTAAAAGAACATTTAAAAAAATGGGCTCTTGCTCCAGATGGTTGGAAACTTTCTGGCAGCGAAAAAACCTATAACATTTCTAAACTTGATGAAATGATAGATAAAGCCAACTCTGAGATAAAGCAAGATAAGAGCTAAAGTCTTTTACAAGGAACGTTGGATCAAAGAAAAACGGCCTTGAACAAAAGCTTATTGTAACTTACTCCATCAAATACAGGGATTATCAGCGAAAAATCCGCAATTCTCAAATAGAACGTGCTCAAAAAACAATAGACACCCAACCCAACAAAAATCAAAAAGTGCAATCAAAACGACTACAAAAGATTTATTAATAAAACAAGCTGTACACCTGATGGTGAAGTTGCAGAAAAGGAAATATATAGCATTGATACAGCTCTTATCCAGAAGGAAGAAGCCTTTGATGGTTTTTACGGGGTTTGCACAAATCTTGACGATCATGCTTCTGAAATAATCAAGGTAAATCATAGGAGATGGGAGATTGAAGAATGCTTTAGAATTATGAAAAGCGAATTAAAGCAAGACCTGTGTACTTAAGCAATGATGACAGGATTGAAGCACATTTCACCACTTGCTTTATATCATTGATTATTTACAGGTTGCTCGAAAAGAAGCTCAAGGAAAATTTCACATGTCATGAGATTATCAGTGAATTACGAGAAAATGAATTTCAAAAGAATTCAAGGTGAAGGCTATGAACCAATATATACAAGAACAGATTTTACCGATGCCTTACATGACACTTTTGGCTTCCGTACTGATTATCAAATTGTTTACTACAAGTATGATGAAAAAAATTTTTAGAGATACGAAAAAATAAAAAACATTACTCACTTTTCATATTAACAAAAAATCCTGTAAACCTTGCGTGGCAAGTTTTACAGGATTTTTATTTCGTCAACTGTCAAATACGGGAATATACTGAAATTATAATTAAAAAAAACGCATCTACGCTATTACCTCTGAGGCCGATTTTTTTATACTTATAAGAACTATATCAACATAAGCAAAGACCTCCGAATTAACGAAGGGTCTTCTGAAAATAATCAACACTAAACTTAACTAGCTTACCAATTAATCGCTTGACCCGCAATGCCACTTGCAGATTAAAAACAGTTTCAGCTTCGTTAAAATCTACATCCAGAATTTCGCGGATGCGGCGAAGACGATATTTTACGGTACCAAGATGAACATGCAAAGTTTGAGCGGTTTTCTTGTAAACTATTCCCGGATCTTAAATATACTTCTAAAGTTTCAATATACATCTTGCTTTTTTGGGGGTCATAATTTAATAACGGCCCAAGTTTTGAGTAAACAAATTCTGAAAGGCCTTTCTGATTTGTTATTTCAACCAGAAACTTGAAGATCCCCAATTCTTCGTAAAAAATGATTTGTGCCCCATCCGAATTAGAGATTTGTAAAGCTGTAAGCGCCTGTTGATATGATTCCTGGTAATCAGACAATTCCCGGCATACTTTCCCGATGCCCATTGTCATATTAATATTGGAATATTTACGAATACTTTGCCTCCCTTATCTCCTTTAAAATTTAGCCATTAATTCATGATTATTTAGACTGGTACTCATTGGGAGCAAAAAATACCAAGTTGTTTTTTTCCTCGGTCAAGGAACAGCCGGGAAAAACATCTGCAAAAGTCCGCTTTATAAACTGGCGCTGAATCTCAGCACAAAGGATATTTTTACCATGCTTATTAAAGCTGGCAACTGCCACTATTGTAGGAAGATTGAAATGATATCCCAAAACTTCGGCTTGTTGTAGAAAGCTCTCATTTCTTCCGTAGGTACCCATTTAGCAGGTCGTCTAATAAATCCCTCCGGTAGCGGGCCTCAATTTCGTTTTTGGTTTTTTCTTTCAGTATTTCCAGAGCCAATATTGCTGCTCCCTGTTCAATCGCCGCAGTTTGCAGATCACTTTCCGCCTGGCTAAGATCCCATTTATTTATTTTTAAT
>JAVSMW010000019.1:0-35406 GCA_032027005.1 Thermincola sp.
ACACACTCTATCAGATTGCCTGACGACGAGAAACAGTTTACTTGTCAGTTTAAAATCAACTCGTCCGATTCCTGGAACACGGGTTTATTAACTATACCCAAAAATATGATGCCAGCAAGGGAGGGTAGTTATTTTTAGCGTTTAACTGGTAACCATGGTACTAAACCGATCAAATTTCCTGATAAATGGTATTTAGTGAACCATTAGGTTCATTTTGATTAGTTACTTTCCGATTTCAAGTTCAAGGTATGGTACATGGCCGAACCGCCAATCTTCATAATCTTTAGCAGATAATACTCCAATTTTCATCAGCAGCTCTACAGGAGAAATATAAATTTTCTCCTGTAGTGTACTTCTTACAATAGAGTGTACTTTATGTTTTAGTTCCTCTTTATTCACTAATATTTCACCTTGTTCCTCTTCCAGACATTCTTGTTCCAAACAATCCGAACGCCTTTACATCAAATACCGAAATTCAGAAATTAATCCTCTTCTCTATCATTCTGATTTCTATCGGCCAAACTTTTAAAGCTTTTAGCATTCAAAGGTGTTACTGCCTTTTTCCCTGTCTGTTTTTCATACTGCCCACGCGCTACCTTTGCAACTGAGCCGCCGCGCTGTGCGACTTTTTTATGCTGTTCCATTGTTTCCGGCTCGTCCTGACGGGAAATATCGGTAGTTGTAACCTCAGCAAGCATATTCAGCACTAATTCAACATTAGTCATATTGTCCCGAAGATTTTCTTTTTTAAGTCCTTTAAATTCTTTGTATTGCTTTGTTGTTTTGCCTGACCATGCCTGCGTTATCTCATCGGTCAAAATAGCAAAATCACGTTTATCAGTGACGCCGCGTTTTTCCCATTCATCGGTCAATTCTTTGCGGACTTCAATTGTTTTCAGACGCTGGTTGATCCAATTGCGCGAATATCCTTTTTTGAGATAGGTTTCCAAAGCGCGGTCAATGGCAAGCTCGGGATCCGCTGTTTCATCAATTCTTTCACTACCAACCATTGCTAGCCAAATTTTAAATGGCTCAGCTTTTGGTGATGGAATCGACTGAATTAAGCGCAAAAGCTGTTCTGTATCGGCTACATCGGTCATGCGTTTTTTCCCATCCTCAGAAACCATTTTCAACTGTTGACAATTTGTCAACAGTTCAGACCCTTCCTCTTTTAGCCGCTGTTTAAGCTTGCTCCAATAAAAAGTTGCACCGCGCTTCGTGGATTGATCAGTTAAAACACCAATTACGTCTACAATTGAAAAATACCATTTCTCGTGTTTTTCATCCCATAAAACTCGAACTCTTTTATCTTCGAATAGTTTGATTGTGTTTTCTTTATCCATTCCAAATCTCCACCGCCCTCGTATTTAACCCTATCGAATTAGATAGGGTTAAATTAATCATACACAATTATACCAAACATATGTTCTTGTATCAATATTATTTCTTCTGCGTTGGGTTTTGTCCCAATCAACCTTGCCGGAGATCTTACCCTCCATTCCTATTGGCAATTATTAGTATATCACAGCTTCACTCATTCTGGAATTGCCTTTTATCCTGTGCCCCATCTGTGCGGAAAATCAAAATAAATGCATCGAAAACTTTGATTTTATCAACTTCATTCCTGATTATAACATCATCATAGTCACTGTTCTGGCAAATAGCCTCGCCCAGAGTATCCTGTACCCATCCTTCATCCAGAGTAGGGGAGTGGGGGCATGACCCTTTGCCTTTTTCAATCCTTGTCGCACAGCGCCAGACAACTTTGCCTCTTTCCGTCCTTCTTCGATAATTATTTTGCCACTCGGTGCATTTTTCCAAGATGTGAGCCCCATGTACTCTTTTTCGGCATTCGCCCGATCTACAATTACTTCCGCCGCCGTATGACCATGGATTGCCCAATGCAGCTTATTTTGTACCGTGGCAAAGAAGTCTTTTGTGATCTTGGAATCACCGTCATAGTCTAATGCTGTGGCATAAATATCGGTTATCTTCTGATAAAACTTCCGTTCGCTGAGACGAATTTCACGGATTTCTTCAAGCAAGTGTTCGAAGTATTCTTCAGTGAGAATACTTCCGCCATTTATCAAACGCTCTTTGTCTATTACCCATCCTTGAATGGTATAATCCTTAGCTATCATGTTGACCCATTTACGGAATTGCACGGCTCGTTCAGAATTCACTTTGAACCCAACGGCGATTATCATTTGTAAATTGTAATGTTTAATACCACGATTAACTTGACGCGAACCTTCGTTTTGAACTATCCGGAAATTCCGGATAGTTGCTTCTGGTTTTAATTCGTTGTCTCCATATATTTTTTGTATATGTTCGTTTACTGTCCTCACGTCTACGTCATAAAGCACAGCGAGCATCTTCTGAGTAAGCCAGATATTCTCATCTTCGTAACGCATTTCAACGCTATGCGGATTATCGCCTGTTGCAGCAATATATGTTAGATATTCAGCAGCGGAGGATCGTATTGTTTTTTTATCCTCAATCTTTTTCTTTTTACTCATTATAATTACCACCTTCTGGTTGAGTTGTCCGATTGTTTCAGACAAATCAAATTATGGCGAATTCACCAGAGTTAAAATAAGAAGTCGATAAATTTTTGTCGGCTATAATTTACACTATCGATAGTCTAAAAAACAAGCATACCCCGTTCGTCATAGTTAAATGTTGGACCCCAGGCCACTTCCCAATAATACCCGTCGGGATCTGAAAAATAAGCATGATACCCTCCCCAAAAAACATCCTTAGGATCTTTTGCGATTGTTGCGCCGGCCTTTCTTGCAAGTTCGATTATTTCATTTACCTCATCTTTTGTTTTTACATTATAGGCTAGGGTTATTCCGGCGAAGCCCGTGCCCAACGGCGGTGGACTATCGGATGAAATATCTTCCGCCAAAAGGGATAGAGGATATAACTCGAATTTTGTCCCCGGCGTATTAAAAAAGATTACACGAGGATTGTCATCAGTTTCGTCTGTCTGAAAGCCAAGTCCGTCTCTATAAAACTGAATATACTTCTTCATAACACGAACGCCTAGACAGATACAAGTTATTTTGTTCATGATTGACTCCCTTTTTTATGAGCCACTCAAAATTTCCGAGGGCGGTCAGTTCCTGTTAAAACTATAAACCTATCTAATTCGGTAGTTTAATAAGTTTCATGCGCATTATATCAAACATATGTTCTAATTTCAAGATGAATTGGAAATGATATTCTTGTCATCTTTTTTATCTCCTCAAGGGTCTCACCACTCACGGATTGATAAGATAAGTCCTAAACCTTTTATTTACAAGGCTTCAGGCCCTCTCAAGCAAGCAAACCGTTTCTGTATGCCTTGAGGATACAAAAAAGATGTCGTATCCATCTGGTGCCTCCTTGGCAGGAAGGATATTTCAGTGCCAAATAAACTTCAAGAATGTAGTTAAATAAAATGGCTGCCTATCGTTTTCGGCAGGCAACCATTGATTCTCTTAGTCTTACCTTGCGAACATCGGAATCTATGCATTGACTTGATGTCCTAAGATTCCTCAATGCGTTTACACTTTCCAATTCCCAGCCAGTTTTAGTCGCAATGTCTGCAAGTATTAAATCAACCGGAATTTCAATACCAGCATATGCAGATGTACTTACGATAAACCACATTACGGAACCGCTTGATGCGACACGATGGCATTCGCGAAATATCTTTTGCATATCAGAAAAGTAATTATGTATCATCGAGGGAATATTTTTGTTCCACAAATAATCTTCTTTATCTTTAATTTTCCCGACAATATCTGTAACCCATGTTGATGAACAAGGAGTATTGTCATTCCAAGCATATTGTACATGAGATCTTAATGTTTTTGAACGCAAATGACGAAGCTGTTCATTGGTATTTACGAACCCCCCCAAGAATAATTCCGGTCGATACACATCACTATAATCAAATGAGTTCAGATATGGGGGAGAAAAAGCAATTACATTAACAACTTTATCTTCAATTTCTTTTAAACCAAGCCTTGAGTCGTTATTGATTATTTGAGCTTTCCCTTCTCTGATGGGTGTACGTTCTATATCCTCAATGATCATTTTCGAGAAGTGAATGAACGACTCTCTCAATTCAAGAGAAGAATAACCCAGTGTTTTCCATGATTTTTTATATCGTAGGCATTTTCCATCTCTTCTAGCGTTACAACAATCCATAGTTGCCGCGTATAAAGCAAGATTAAAAAAATCGCGATGGGTATCAACACTACAGCTGTCTATACTTTGTTTTAATGCTTCGTAACCCCGTAAAACACTTCTGTTAAATAACCATTTCTCATTTTTTTCAAATGGAGAAAAAGTTGAAAAGCCCTCAAGAATACTTTCTAATTCCATTGGACGGCATGCGAGTATTGATTTCAATTCATCCTCAAGTAAAGCAATATTTTCTGAAAAGGATTTTGTCTTTGTTCTACTTATAAACGCCATAAAAGGATTCACTTCAAATGCTAACGCTTTATATCCATTCTGAACCCCGACCAAGGGTGTTGTACCGATGGCTTCTTATCATCTTCGTATAAGTTTTTATCTGAATCTCGAGGCTGCGCAGTTGTTCCGGTCCGGATGTGCTGACCCGGCAGTAGGCGGCAACCCTGAGCTTTTTATTTTCTTTAGGTATAGCCGGAATAATCCTGACATTTTTCATCTCGATCCTTATCATTTATATAATATGGACAAGCCTATTTATATTTTACAAAAGAAAAGACGTGAAAGATAGCCTCCACGTCAAAACATATTTCCGTCTCCAATCTCGCAAACCCTTGATACATCAGCGTTTCATGTTCTGCAACAGGATTACGGCCTCCACGTGTGTCGGCCAAGGAATAGGAAGGCAAATTTACCGCATCATTTTGCCGTCTGTTTTTTTTAATTTGCTTGTACATTTTACTCTGCACAGCATTATAAAAGCCGGTTTTATAAACGAAAGTGAGCTTGTATGGATTTGAATTCTCGCCCTCATCAATCTCGCCGATAATAACCTTTTCCACAATGCTCTCAAAGACACAGCGGTCAAAGGCTGTCAGAACTTCATTCTTTTCAAGCACCTTACGGAAGTGTTCAATCCGCTTCTCTAAGTCAATTTCTTCTTTAGAGGATAGTTCCAACTGTTCCTTCTCGATTGACAGATCACCTAAGATCAATTCAAATTCTTGGTATTTTTTCTCGTATGCGGCTTTGTCTATCGTTTCCTCTAAGCGCATATCAATCAGCCTGTTGCGTTTCTGCTCAAAGGCGTGAATTTCATTTTCTACTTTAGTCAGCCGTTTCAGAAAATCATTGCCGCTTATAACGGCTTCCATTCTCTTTACAAGTTCGTCCAGCACATCGGAATTATTATGGCATAATAGTTTGTACGATTCCACAAAAGCGTCCTCAATAAGCTTTTCTTCAAGCGCTTTACTATGAGGACAATATTTCTTGCCCTTCTTTGTGGCAGTTACGCACTGCCAGATGACTTTTTCATGAATACTTCCGCTATGCCAGTTCCGACGCGATAAATTGCTTCCACAAAAAGCACATTCCAGTTTGCTGCTAAAGGCAAACTTTCTGCTGTATTTTTCACGCTTTCCTTTTTCGACACCACGGCGATTAGCGCCTCTTCTGCTTAAAATAGCCTGCGCCTTTTCAAAGACTTCTTCACTGACAATAGGCTCGTGGTGGTTTTTTACATAGAATTGATCTTCTTCACCATAATTATCCAATCTTCTCTTTGAAATAGGATCAACAGTAAAAGTTTTGCCTTGCAAAACGTCACCTTTATATTTTTCATTTTTGATAATACCTAAGACTGCCGTATCATGCCACTCAGTATTGCCATATTTGGTTTTATAGCTAAGCTTGGTCAACTCTTTTGCGATTACATAAGCGCCAGCACCATCAATGTACCGCTCAAATATGTATCGCACAATATTGGCTTCCGCTTCGTTAATGGAAATACTCTTGTCGGTGGGATCATAATCGTATCCCAAACAGCTTTGGAAGCCAACCAGTTCACCGCGCTTCATTTTCATTTTTAAGCCTTTTTTTACATTGGCGGAAATATTCTCAACCTCCTGCTGTGCAACTGAGCTTAATATAACAAGCAGCAGTTCACCGTCCATTGTCATTGTATTGATGTTCTCATCTTCAAAAAACACAGCGATATTTCTTTCTTTCAACATACGGACATATTTCAACGTGTCCAACGTATTTCTTGCAAACCTTGATATGGATTTAGTAATGATCATATCAATTTTCCCATCCATACAGTCGTTAATCATGCGCTGGAAATTTTCGCGCTTCGTTACCTGTGTGCCTGTTATCGCTTCATCTGCATAAATGTCTACCAATACCCAATCCTTGCGCTTTTCCACTAAGTCCGTATAATATGCAACCTGTGATTTATAACTGTTTAATTGTTCCTCTGAATCCGTACTAACTCTTGCATAAGGAGCAACACGCAAAATATCCGTCATCTTTCCTGATGTACGGTCAGATATTTTTCTGTTTGCCTTGATTACTTCAACTTCATGCATAATAAAGTCCTCCTTTCAGCTTCTTATTATTACGGAATCAGTATAATAATCTATTAGGCATAAGACAAATGTGCGAATTAGGAGGTCAGGTCTGAAATAACACCATAATCCTGCATCAGCCTATTTTTTATCAAAAAAAATTCTTTCTCTGTAATTAACGCTAAAGCCAATAGCTGCCCCAACATAGCAATTTGCATACTATATCGAATTAATCTATCTTTCATAGAAATCCTCCTTCAGCAATCACCAACGTTTCTTAAATTTACAGAATCAGGGATGCACCTTTGATGGATACGCATATACGCTCGCACGAACAGGCGCACCCCTAACCTGCATTTCTGTTTTGGTTTTATCGCTTCATGGGTTTATCCGGCGGACGGCGGCTGGCCATCCTCATAGGAATTTCACCTCTCCCAGGTTCTCTGCAAGCCGCCCCCATTGCGTGATCCCGCTTACGCGGGACTATGGCTGGACGGAAGTATCATTATCCCTCCATATGTGTCGCCGCCTTAAATGTAACCAACATTTATTGCACGGGTATTGACCGCTCGCACCTTACCTTCATCCAATCCGCAACGGCGTTGGATACATCGGCTGTGATCCGACTGATGCCGGACAGGTGGTCTTGGCGTACCTGCAATCTGGCTTTCCTTTCCAGGACATACGGGGAACGTACCGGATAAAACACCTATAAAATTGTCAAAGTTCAATCGAGGGGGTAGAATTTGTCCCTCTAATAACCATTTCATTTTTCCGACAAATGCGCAGGGTGTTACCGAAAGTTTTTTAAAAACTTTTCGATATTCCTTAGTCCACGATCAATAGACTCCCTGACTGCGCTTTCCCTGACCCCCTCTGCCTTTGCAATAGCAGCCTTGCTCATGCCTAAAAAGAAATGGGCATAGATACGCTTTGCTTGTTTTTCCGGCAGGCTGTTAATTGCGGTATACAGCTCCTGATTAGTGACTTTCCTCTCGTAAATCTCTTGGGGAGATAATGAGATGAACACAATTTCATGCTCAATACCGTCGTTCCGGTCAAGGGAGTAATACGCTTTGTGCCTGTATGTACGCAATTGATAGGCACTTTCGTTCAGGTCAAAGCGTTTTAGGCATAACGCAATTTCGTCAGCTACTTCAACAAAAAAGTCAGACTGATAGAACGGGTGGTAATCCCGCAAATTGATCTTTTTCATTTCTCAAACCTCCGTTTTGATTTTTTTTGTGGAAAACCAAAACAGAGGGTGGGGAGCGGCATTTGATGAAGTTCGCTTTTTTATGACAAAAAACGCTCACTTGGAAATAGTCCCAATGAGCGTTAGAGAATTGATATATCCTATTTTTGTGTTCTGACAGTTCTACTTGACGGTCACACTTACCCCCTGACCAGTATAGGCTTTTTTTAACAATTCAATATTAATAGCAGTACATAAAATGGTGTCCGCTTCATCACGCCAGGCCGCTAATCAATAGCGGCTGCTGATTTTTTGTGGCATACTGAATAAGCATAAAAATACCCTCCAAACTCGCAAGTTCGGAGGGGCATTGTAGTTCAGGCATGAGAACAGACCCGCCAAACTTGCTTTTTTTTGTTGGGCGGGTGTCGCCTTATCCTGTTTTGACTTCTATGTAAGCCGTTTAAATACGGCTTTTTTTGCAGCAATACGCTCTGTAAATTCCTGTTTATATGGTTCTATTGTGTCGTTTCACCATCCAAATAGGAACTGTAAACTGTTATTGGAGGTGAACTAATGGAACACAACAACTTTGACAGACTTGGTAGCATCCTAAAGGCCTCTCGAAAAGCCAAAGGACTTACACGAGAACAGTTAGCTGAAATCATAAGTATAACGCCTCGTTATCTCATGTCTATCGAGAATGAAAACAAGAAACCGAGCTACGATGTCCTGTTCCGGCTTGTCCGGGAGTTGAGCATATCCGCGGATACAATTTTCTATCCGGAGCAAGAGAGTAGCGGCAGTGAGTTAAAGCAGTTGAGCAAGCTCCTATGTCTTTGCGATGAGTACGAAATCAAAATAGTTAAAGCTACACTAAATGCCCTTTTAGAGAGTAGAATCTCAAAGAATATATAAAAAGGGGAGCACCAGCGAGCTTTAGGTTGCCGTTAACTCCCTTTTTATACAGACAAATATATCATTGTAACAATGTTAGCTCATCAATTACTCAACAGTATCTATACTCTCTACAATGCTCATTCTCTTAATCTTGCCAAGCGGAATTACTGTTGCTATTAAGCATGCCGCAATGGATAAACAGCTTGCCGAAAGAACAGGAATCAGCGGGAAATTAGAAAGATCCAGTTCTCCTGTTGCAGCGGCATTCATAAGCACAGAGATCATGTAACCGGCGAAAGAGCCGAATACCGCCGCCAGAATTCCGTAGTAAGCACCTTCCCATAAGAATATTTTATATAAACTCCTGTTATCCATTCCGATAGCACGCTGCATACCAATTTCATTCACTCTCGTATGGATGTTGGTATAAGTGGTATTGATAATGTTTAGTACACCGATAAGTGCGATAAACAGTATAAATCCCCATGCCAGTGTTTTCGTTTGGGCAAAGCTCTCTTCCAACTGACGATCATATTCAACGTAAGAAAGAAAGCGGGAACCAGGATTTGCGCTGTGAATCGCTTCCACAGCAGCCTGTACTACTTCTAATCCGGATTTGTCCTWSRCAYWSWMKYWSATYTGGTTGATGGCATTTTTTCCGGTTAGCTCGTCATAAACGGTATCATATACGATAACATCTATACCATTCGTCCAGCCTGTCCCCTGTATGGAGATTGTTTTATTTGTAATCGCCTGTACCGTCAGTTCTTTATTGCCGATATGAAATGTATCTCCTTCTTGCAGATTTGCAGCTTTATATTCAGATGAAACGGTAATAGGATTTCGAACAATACAAAGCTTGCCGTTTTTAAAGTCTGCCAGTTGACTTGAAGATATTTCAGGGTACACCTCTTTTAGATATTGCTCATCGATACCAATAATTTTGAGAGCTTCGCTGGGATTTTCAAATGCAATATCCGTTTGAAGCTCTCCCTGCTCAATTTGTTTTTGCGTATACATAGCGTATTTCGCAAAAGATACCCGCTTCACATTGTTGTTTTCATATAGGTTATCTACTGCTGTTTTGCTGATTCCTGCGGATTCGCTGGATATTGAGAAGTCACCCATTTTTAGGTCGCTTACAGATTGTGAAACATCAAGGGTGCTGGAAAACGCGCTGAGTGCCACAAATACGGTAATACTCATAAACAGGGATAAAATCGTTATGATAGTTCTCCCTATGTTTCTCCTGAGATTCAACCATGCTAAATGNTCTTTCAAAGTTGTGAATTGTCCGGCTTTTGCCGCCTTTTCTCTTTATCNGCATTGAATGCTCCGGCCATTGCAACTTTTGGAGACACTTTTGCCGCGTAAACAGCAGACGGAAGCGCAGCAACAAAAGAAAATAACAGTGAGATTCCAACACTTAACATCAATGGTATTAGATAAGCCTTTGCACCCGAATGGATTAAATTTGTAAGCTGCTCTGAGTTGTCCGCTAAAAANCACTTCCGGATTGATCAAACTGGTGGCAGCCGCCGTTATCGTATTTGCGGATAAAATTCCTATTGCCGATCCTATTGGGATTGCAACTGCGCACAGCAGTAAAATCTGTGTAATAACGATTTTATATAATTGACCGGGTTCTGCTCCGATAGCCCGCAGACAGCCATATTCTTTGATTTTCTTTACAATAGAGATTTTTAATATATTGTATATAACCAGCCCTGCTGCCATAAGGATAAGAACACCAATATATATGGCCGCTACTGCCATACCTACGGCACCATCTGTTTCGGAGTTTTTTTCCCTATAATCTGCTCCTAAAGCGTCCAAGTAGACCCAGTTATACTGTATTTGATCTTCTTGTAAATTCAGCTCCGCAGTAAGCTGGTCGATTTTACTTTGGAAATTCGACAAATCGTTCAGTTTGAAATCCACAGAAGTCAGATTATACTTATCCGGCAACAGTGCGGCTGCCGTTCCCTGACCCGCAATCGCAGTTATTATACCGCTTGAATAACCGGCATAATCGCTCTCCAAGATGCCTGTCAATATAAATTCAGCACTATAACTGAAAGGCTGCTCTGAATCATTTAATAAGCTGGCATTCAAGTCAAGGGTGATTTTATCTCCGATGCCCGGCGTAATGCCCAGAATCTTTAATGTATTCTCATCCATGGCGATTTCATGCGCAGCCCGAGGCAACCGTCCAGATTGAACCTTAGCGATATTCGGATAGTTTTTGAGGGATGNTTCGTCGTATTCTCTCACAAACAGCGATATTCCCGTAACTTTAATCTTAGTGCTTCCTACGGTTTTAACCTNACCAACCTGCAAAAGACCCTCTTGGCTTTTCAATTTTTCAACCTGCTGTCCGTCGAGCTGATGAAATGTGACGTACCTGTCGCCATTTAAAAAGCGAGCCTGTTCCGGCATCATCTTTTTNCATCGTCGTGATCGACTGTCCGATCACCGTTGTCATTGCAGTGGACATAATAATTGCAATGATGATTAAAATAGTCATTAGCTTTTGGCTTTTTAATTCCTTAAACGCCAAAGAAAGATAGCTTTTCATATCACTCTACCTCCGAAATCAGGCCGTCGATGATAGAAAACTGCCTGTCCGCGAGACGGGCGATTCTATCGTCGTGGGTANTGACAACTAAGGTTTTCCCANGCTGTTTTGAGGTATTTGTCAACAACTCCATGACTTCTTTGCCGCTTTTACTGTCAAGATTGCCTGTTGGTTCATCAGCAAATATAATATCGGGTTTAGCTATTAAGGCTCTCGCAATGGCCNACACGCTGCTGCTGACCCCCTGAAAGCTCATGGGGCAGATGAGTGAGCCTGTTCGATATGCCAAGCAAATCGGACAGCTCTTTTAGATACTCCTTATCCGGCTGTTTCCTGTCCAGAAGCACCGGCATACTAATGTTTTCTTCGGCTGTCAATATGGGAATCAGATTGAACTGTTGAAAGATAAATCCAAAGCTCCTGCGCCTGAAAGCCGAGAGTTCTTTCTCATTTAAGGTATACAAGTCCTTTTCACCTATAAAAANNCCTTGCCCTTTGTCGGCTGGTCTATTCCGCTTAACAGGTGGAGAAGCGTACTTTTTCCACTTCCCGACGGGCCGATAATTGATACAAATTCTCCCTCGCCTATGGTTACCGTGGCATTGTTTAATGCGATGACCTCATTTTGTTCTTTTCCATATATTTTTGTAAGACCTTCTGCTTTTAATGACATAAAAAAACACTCTCCTTAGATTGATTGATTGTCTAAAGAGAGTGTAATGGATAAATATCTACTTTTTATCAACTTTTAAAGAAAAAGTTGCAGTTACCTTTGCACCGCTGCTTTTTGTGTTTTCCAGAGTAATGTCCCCTCCATGCTTTTGGCATAGGATTTTGCATATATACAGTCCCAAGCCTAAATGACGGCTGTCAGTCACTCTTTTNATCCTTGTAAAAAGGCTCTGTAGCAAGTCTTAAATCCTCCGGATGAAAACCTTCTCCATCATCAGTTATTTTTAAGACAAGAAATTCCTGTGTGCGATTGTAGGTAACGGAAACAGANTTTTTCGCATATCTAAGTGCATTGGATGACATGTTTTCCATCACTCTGAATACAATTTTTCCATCCAGCCACAAAACGGATTCACTTATTTGATTTTGGAATGCAAGGTATTTACCCTGCGTTTCCGAAAGAATCTTTATGTTATTTTCAAGATGATTCATAAAGTCGGACACTTTTACCTGCTCCGGACAGACACCCATGTCCTCCAGCTTTTGCAGGTTGTTTACGGAATCCACATATTGTTCAAGCCGAAGCACATTTTCAGACATAAGAGCGGTTGTTGATAGAAGTTTTTCCTGCCCAATCTTGCCTGTGGGAATATAGTTTGTCNAAAGGTCGGTGTAGCCCTTTAAGACGGTAATCGGTGTTCGCAGGTCATGCGCAAATGCCGCATTCAACCGNTTTCTTTCTTCCGTCATCCTCCACATACGAATATAGTTGCTTTTAAGTTCTTTTCGCATTTTTTCAAAGGCATTGCACAGGTTGCCCATTTCATCTTTGCCGTCATATGCAATGGTAAAATCCAAGTCACTTTCGGATATTTTATCCGCACCAGCCTTTAATAGTGCAAGCGGCTTTTTTAATTTTATCCTGTAAAAAATTGAGGCGGCGGTTATCAATGAAATTACAAAGAACAATAAGGGAAAGATCATTTTTAAACTTTCGATTATGTTAAGCAGTGTCTGATCAGCCTGGCTAAAAGCAGAGGGGTCAATGATAATAATATTGGGATTTGAACCGGTGCCATTGATATTTTGACTATATTTGTCTACAATTCCGTTCTTTATAACTTCAATTACAAGAAACGATGAAACACTTAGAACGATTGCCACAATAAGAAATATTAAAGTCACTGCAACAAAAGCTTTTTTGATGGACATATCCTTTATTTTACCCACTTGTATCCAACCCCCCAAACGGTTTCAATATATGTTTCTAATGTGCATGCGGCAAGTTTTGATCGTATCCTTCTGATATGTTCGGTTACAACGTTGCTGTCTCCATCACTGTCATAACCCCATATTCTTTCATATATTCTTTCCTTGTCAAAAACCTGTCCTGCGTTAATGGATAAAAGTTCAATAATGTCAAATTCCTTTTTTGCAAATTGAATAAGACCGTTTTCAAAGAATACACATCTTTGAGTATAATCAATAACCAAGTCGCCGCTAAATACAGCAGAAGTTTTGCTGCTGTTTCTGTGCTCGCGTCTTAGATGTGCCTGTACTCTTGCTCCAAGTTCCGTGATACTAAAGGGTTTGACAATATAATCATCACCGCCCACCTTAAACCCGGATATTTTATCCGCTTCTTCAATTTTTGCAGTTAAAAAGAGAATAGGGCAGGAAACATGCTCTCTGATTTTTGTACAAACTTGAAGCCCATCAATATCCGGCATGTTGATATCAAGCAGAATAATGTCAGGATTTTGGGATGCCTTTTCAAGAGCCTGTATACCGTTCATGGCGGTAATTACCGTATATCCGTCCAGTTCAAAGTAGTCTTTGAGCATTGTTACAATATCTTGCTCGTCGTCTACTATTAATATTTTGTTGCTCATTTTAGCCCTCCTTTCCACGGTTTTTTATTATACATTATAATTCTCAATTTTTTATCAACTATTTATTTTTTCTGCCATCCAGGGGCTTTTTTGCATCTTTCGGTACAAGCCACAAATTACCTTTTTTGACAGCTCCCTTTATACGCCCAGAAGAACAGTAATAATTCACCATCCTGCTTGTTATGCTCCATTTTTCACCAGCTTCTTTTACAGTTAAGTAATCCATGCAAACACCACCATACTATATTTTAAGAATATTATATTTCGAGAAGTTGAAATATTCAACCTTAAAGAATGAATGAGTCTTTTGCGGGATAGGCTGTCTGCAATCAAGCAAACAAGCTATCCCACATTCAATACTCACACAATATGGGGTCTGCCGTAAAGTACCTGCCCGCTGAAAAGCTTACGGTAAACCACCTGTCCCTTAGAAGATGAAGCGTCCACAATCATGCCATTCCCGGCATAAATGGCAACATGGGTGATGTTCATAAACCGCCCGTTGGTGTCGTGACTAAAAAAAACGAGGTCGCCCGGCATAAGGTCAGCGGGGCTTATGGTCAATCCATTGTCTGCGCAGTATTCCGCCTGTGCCGCCGCCGTACGGGGCAGGGAAACACCCAATTTCCGATAACACCACTGTACAAGATAGCTGCAATCGGTGTAATCGTCCTGACCGGCCTTTGGTTGGCTGTACGGGTCACCTAAACGGAAAAGAGCCAGCTTGACAGCTTCGCCGCCCCAATTCACCTATCGGCAGGTCATTATAGAGATTTTGAAGCTGTTCCGTCGTTAGCCCTGTGTCAGCGTCCATGCCCAGCAGGGCATACATCATTGGCCGAAATTCCCCGGACAGCATTTCTTCCAAAATGTTCTTTTGGTCGTCGGTAAAGCCATATTCACCGGCTTGCTGCTCAGCGGTCTTGCTGTTAATGGTGATATGAAGGATATACTCATAGGTCGTGGTGGTTTCCTCGCTGGTCGTACCGTCCCCGTTATCCACGGTTTCAGTTTCCGTATGCTCGATGGTTTCCACATAATAATCAATCAGGTTCATATCCCAAAACACGGACTTGATGAGGTCAATCCGTGTCGTGTCAATGGTGGCAACATCCATGCCGCTTTCCTCGTCCATTGCGGTCTTGACAGCGAACACGGCTACAACGTCCATCCAGTTATCCACCCGGATATTGTCGGCGCTGCCGGAATAATGGATCTCCACGCTGTCTACATCGTCATTGCCGGCCTTGATGTCCTCAATCCTGGCGGCAAACTCGGCGTTGACCTCCTGTACCACATTGGAAATGGGCGTTACCTCCGCGTCTTTGTTCTCGTCGGAAAAGAAGATGCCGAAAGGAGAAGATACCAGGGCAGCCACGGCGATTATTATTAGAAACAGGACAAGGACGGCCCCGCCTGTGCCCACAAGGGCGACAAGTCCCTTGACCAGCGCAGCAGCGACTTTGACGGTCAGCTTGACCATACGGACGGTAAATCTGGCGGCGGCTCTTGCCGCCTGCGCTGTCCGCTGTGCCGCCTTTGCGGTTGCCTGCGCGGTTTTGGTGGCAGCTTTAGCAGCCGTTTGAGAGGCTTTTACACCAGTTTTGGCGGTCTGTCCGGCGGTCTTGACCGATTTCTGCGCCGTTTTAATCGTGCCCTTGGCAGTTTCCTTTACCGCTTTATTGCCAGATCGAGCAGATTGCTTGATAGTGCGGCCTGTGCCGCTGATGTTGGGTTGGGCGGTACGCCATGCTGTTTTTTCGGCCGGTCTGAACACGGGACTTTGAATAGCCTGTGCGGTTTTGGTTTCTGCCGCCTGAATTTCAGTGTTTTGGGTAAACCGTGCTTTTGCCCTGCTCTGAACAAACCGACGTTTTGCTAATTCGTTTGGCTTGGAAAGGGTATATTTTCTCTTCACCGTTTCCTTTGCTTTGGATTGGGCGGCTTTTTGCTGTACCGATTGCTTTGACTGCATGGGAGCATTGTACTGTTCAGGTGCTTTTCCAGCCTTGGACGAGGCAGTTTGCTTTCCTTTAGAGGAAGCCGCGCTCCGGTTGCCCGTTTGGGGATTGCCGGTTTCAGGGCGGGAGGTCTGCTCCGCCGTATATCCATCGGCAGCGTCCGTGTAATTGGTGTCCATACCTCTACTGCGGCGCTCCTTAATTTTTTGAACGGCCTTTTTGCCTTGATGCTCAACGGCATGACCGGCTTCACGGGTAACGGTTTCTGTACACTCTTTGACTTTATCCTCCGCATATTCTACAAAGCTGTCATGATCTGGCCGTTGTGTCTGTTCGGCCTGCTCCTTGGTTCGGATAAAGGCGTTTTTTGCCCTGCGGGACACATCGGCGGTTTTATCCAGCACCTTAATGTCCTTGATGGTGGATTTGGTTTTGATTTCTTTCAATGCGCGCACCTCCTTTCAGAATTTCGCTGATTGCTACCGCGTATGTTCGGGAAGACGGGGTGCGGTGCGCTCCATGCTCCGGCAATATTCGGGATAACGCAGCCGGATGGCTTCAAAAAAGTAAGGCGCAAAGCCGCAGTCAAACAGCTCATAGGGAGCGGAATACTGTTCTTTTCCTTCCTCCGTCCAGCCATTCCAAAGGTTAAAGGCCAAACGGCACAGACGGCGCGTACTGCCCGTCTGCCATGCCGACGAAAGGCCCTCCGGGTTAATCCCACCGTTTTTGAAGTCAAAGAGGGTGCGGATATTGCGTCTTGTCTCCGCACAAATTCCCATCGCATAGAAAAACGCCCGATGATAAGCATCGTCATTGCGGGTTTTGGCAAGCATTTGATAATAAAAAGCCTTGTGTTCCTTGTCTGCAAACCGGATAGTTTCCATTGTGTTTTCCTCCTTTAGTGCGCACGTTGTGCGCTTCATATATATTTCATAGAAACCATCGCTCCTGCAATGCGATGTAAGACAACCGACTTACCTCATGCGAAAGCCTCTGAGGGACAATAGCATGTCGGCAAAGTCAGGATTAGACAGCGAATGCTGTCGTGTAGCCTGGCGAGTCAGGCCATATATGGTAAAGCCTGTGGGCTGNAATCCNGGGTCTGTGGCTGTGGTACGCTGCCGGACGTAAGCACCGGTATCAATGGGTATACCCAATATAAAAAGGATTGGGTATAAGCAGGCCTATTGACGCACCTGCGATAAGCAGGGTAACGACCAACCGGATACCTACGTATGGNATAAACTATATGGAGCTGTCAAACGTGACCTGCCTAAGTGCCATTCTCGGCATATGGCAGAGAGCCCTAACAGTAGCCCAACGGCCTTCTGTAATGGAAGGCACACGGTGAAGGGGGGCAGTATTCCAAGTTCCAATCTCGAAAGGAGTTGCTTCGAATGGAGCAATCAAACCTCATGGAAAGACTGGAAGGTTTTCGTCGTTATCTAAANCGACGATAACTNCATTTGGAATATGGAGAGCCGTATGCGGTGAAAGCCGCTCGTACGGTTCGGGAAGGGGCGGGTTACTTTGCTAATCCGCCTATTTCATTAGGATAAATGAACGGCTGACCGGAGGTACGGCCAGCCGTTTGCGCGTATAAGGTTATGTCAGATTTGTGCCTGTTCGCCCGGCTTGGTGGTCATCAGGTTATAGAGCTTCGTGTTGCGCGGGAATTGGTCGGTAAAGGGCACGAGGGAACTGCCCACTTTGATGAGGCCGTTCCCCGCGTCNACGTTGGTGATGTAGGAAAGCTGGAGGTCAGAAATGTTCAACAGCTTGGCAAGCTCAATCCGGTCGGTACTGGCCTGATTGAGCATGACGATAAACTCACTGTTGGCCAGCATGGTGCGGGCCGTATGGCTCTGCANAAAGATCATCCACATTCTGCGTGATGCCCGTACAAAAAGCGCCGTACTTCCTAACANNCGCTTCCATAGCNNGTGAACAGGAAATTGGCGCTGTACTCATGCTGGAACAACAAGTAAATTTCATCAATAATGATAAACGTGTTTTTGCCCTTGGCCCGGTTCTGTGTGATGCGGTTTAAGATGCTGTCCAGCACCACCAGCATCCCGWTGGGAAGGAGCTGCTTGCCTAAATCCAAAATGTCATAGCAAATCAGGCGGTTGTTCACATCTACGTTGGTGGGCTTTGCAAAGGTGTTCAGACTGCCGGAGGTAAAAAGTTCGATGGCAAGAGCGATTTCCTGCGCATCCGGCTCCGCCTGCTTCNAAAGCTNCCCGTGNAAAGTCCTGCAGAGTTGGAGGGTTATCCCGGTAATTGCTTTGCAGATACTTCCGGTAAACGCTCGCCGTGCAGCGGTCTATCAGGGATTTCTGCTTNGCGCCCAGGTTTTGTCCGCCGATAAGCTGCTCGCACAGTGACAGGACNAAATTCGGATTTGAGGATGACCGGGTTTGCGCCATCGCCGTAATCCTTGCTCATATCCATTGCGTTTATATGATTTTGAGAGGTCGCGGAGATATGGATGATCTCGCCGCCCATTGCTTTGACAAGGGAGGAATACTCCCTTTCCGGGTCAATCAGGATAATATCGTCGTCGCTNGGAAAGCATCTGATTGWCGATTTNCCCGCTTGGCGGTAAAGCTCTTGNCCAGNAGCCGGAAACGCCGAGGATAAAACTGTTCCCATTTAACAGATGCTTGCGGTTGGCGATAATCATGTTCTTGGATATGACATTCTGCCCGTAGTAGATGCCGCCGCTATGAGCGATTTCCTGCGCTCGGAACGGGATAAACACCGCTGTGCTTTCGGTGGTCAACGTCCGTATCGCTTCGATCTTACGCANGGCCGTAGGGCMAGCACCGTGTTCAGGCCGTCCATTTGCTGATAGGTCAGGGTGGAGAATTNGGCACAGGTGCTTTCGCGCCGTGGTCAGCANGGGTTTCCGTATCGCTGTCAAGCTGCTCCTTGCTGTCCGCAATATGCACCATCGTAAGGACAGCGAACATCATCCGCTGGTCGCGGGTGGTCAGGTCGTCAAGGAATTCCTTGCTCTCTTTCCTTTGCTGCTCCATGTCGTAGGGCACAACGGCGGAAAAATTGTTGCTTTGANTTTTGCCGCCGCTGCCAGTTGGTGATGTTAGTTTCTACGCCCAACAGCCGGTTTTCCACCTCACGCACGGCTTCATCAGTGGGGATGGGGATGATGTCAAGGGACAGCAGCATATTCCGGTTCAGGNTCGCNAAANGCTCGGATACCATGCTGTCCTTGATGTAGCTGGCATACTCCCGCAGGAAAATGACGCGTCCGAATTTACCGCCCATACGAAAGTGGTCTTTTTCAAATTCAAAGGTATCTGGACAGATATAGTCCTTAAAGTCATGCCCTTTTCTCATCGTATCGGACAGGTCGAAATGGAAATCCGTTTCCTCGCCGGCGCGGAAAAAGTCATGAANGATTCTAAGGCGGTCGGTGGCATCCAGCTCTACGCATTTGGAACCTAAGTGGGAAAAGTGGGTAATCAGGTCGGTGCCGATGCGGGAAAAGTAATTGCGGGCTTCTTCAATGTTCTTTTTCACCACCGACACGGTGACATACTTATCTTGCACAATACTGTTTGCACCGGTGGCCATATTCATGAGCNATCTGGTTATACTCCCTGCGATACTCATCCAGGNCTGTCGTATTTTAACGGAATCAGGATGGAGCTTTCAAAGTCCGCTTTGTTTAAGCGGCGATTGTTGATGGTGATTTTTNGTGGTCGCTCCACTGTCAAAGGAATTGAGCAGCTCCGANTAGGATNAAAAACATTGCTTCTTTGTCTTCCTTGGACGCCACCGCGTAGTTTATATCCTCGAAGCGAAAGGATTTGGAAAANTTTGTTGCCCACCCGGAAAATCCCATCCGGCCAGATGGTGCGGACGGGGATAGCCTGTTGGACGCCTTTAGGGNACGACAANCCGCTCTTTATCCTGCTTCATGATTTTTTGCAGGGTCTTAATCATGGCGTTTCAATTCCTCCTTTTCATGATTCGCAATAACGTTTTTGAGTGCTTCATAGTAGACATTGGTCGGATAAAAGGTCAGCTTTTTGGGCATGAGAAACTCTGATTTGATATACGCCCATAAAAANCTGCTCTGCCGTCANTGCCGTGGTACTTGATAAAGCCCAGCGCCGCAAANGGGGGCGGCCCCCAAAATGCACATCCAGCTTACGGTTTCCGTGCCGAAGAAGCTCCGCAGACCGAAGTAGATGCCCACGGCTATACCAACGGCCAGNAACAGAAAAAATGAACTGCCGCAGGGACAGTCCAAAAAACATGCTTTCGGTATAATCCCGGATTTCCCGGTTGATCTTGACTTCCNAAATTCAATCACCTCCAANTAAAAAATAGCGTNCTCACAACGAAGCGCTATTAGGTTGCTTGCCTCATCGTTCCTGCTGGTTTTTTCTGTGNTTTTTCTTTCTCCTTTTGGATCTTCACTACNAATGCGTCAACCTTGCGGTTCTGCGCAATAACTGCCTCATCCTGTATGATAGGAGTACCATTTTCTAAGGCTTCATCCACAAGTCTGTTGAGCGTTTCTTTCKCTTTTTCCAGCTTTTCATTGTAACWTACCTTTTTCATGCTGAAACCTCCTTTTGCCTTAATCACTGCGGTAGCCTTCCATTTCTTTTTTCCATGCGTAATAATGGAATCAGGAAWGGAGGGTTTATTTATGCTGTATGCATCCATTTTCATTTTNCTGCTGATGCTCCTGCTGAACACCATGTTNCAAAATTGCGTCGGTTTTCCGTTTGGGGATACCGCTGCTTTACGTCTTTGCCGTGCCGATCTTCTTCCCGGACTTTCTGCATGAGCATGAAATGCTGGCAACGGGAATTTTGTTTGCCATGCTCGGCTTTGTTGTATTAAGCKGGGTCGTGAGCATACGCAAAAAGCTCCGGCACAGACGGGAACAAAACCAGTTTACGTGCATAAACGGCAGATAGCGTTACAGCCCCATCATTTCCCGCACCACGCGGTCAGCCATTTTAACAGCGCCCACCAGCACCAGCATGTTGAAAATCAACTCCCCGATGTAGGCCCACACCATTGTTACGGCGCTGGCGCTGGTATCCACCGCAGGCGGGGAGGACGCAAAGACGGAAAAGATGATGCAGGCCAGAACAATAATCGCTCCCNTCCANGGCATACNGGCAGCATAGCCTTTCAGAAAGGCTTTGCCGATGCTCTGGCTCGGTTCTCCCGCAAAGGAGGACAGAGGTACGGGGGCGATTGCCGTGTNAAAGATATAGCTTAAAAAATCGTCCGTAGACCGACATAATCATGATGAAGGACAGCACCGTAATGAACAGGCCGCCGATGAGTGTCACCGCCCAAAGGGGAATGCTCTCCCAAAAGCCGCAGTCCTCAATAGCCTGTACGATGGTGTCCGGCAAAACTGCTTCGGTCGTCGTTCCAAAGCCCGCACTGCTCATGATGGTGGAGATAATCCCCTGCACGATATCGAACAGCGCCATCATTAACTCCAGTCNATAGGTGACAACACCCTTTGCCAAAGCAAAGCGTATGAACAGCTTCAGGGCGTGTTCCGGCTTTTTAACTTCNGCAAAACTGCCGCAGGTCTTGACCACGCCGATGACAAAAAACAGTACCAGCAGGGCAAGGCCGATGGCCTGCAATGCGCCGTGAATATCTACAATGACGCTCCAGATACCGCCNGCCCTTAAACTCCGTAGGGGATTGGGTGACGATCTGCCAGATTTCCGACNGCTTATCGNTTCCATGTTTGAAGGGCATTATTGAGATTGTCAATCACCCAGTTGCCGCTTCCCATAATGTGACCACCTCCTTAAAAAGATTAGGGGAACAGGCTTTTAACGGCCTATTCCCCTTAAATGTGAGGCGCTGTTACCTCCGAATAAAGTTTGATATAAATCGCCTTGTTTTAAGGRAWTTTTWAAAACAAAATTTGATATATTTTTTGATTTCAATNNTTTAGNCACTACCTTTCCGATAAAATTTGTTTTGTCCATCCGTTGATAWTAAAAATAAAGTTTGATATAAATCACCGCNTTTTGGGAATATACAAAAAAGCAACCGACATCAGCNGATTGCTCTTTGCTTGCAGATATTCANTTTTGTAATTGCTCAATGCAGTCACGMGTAAAGGCTTCTAATGGAATAAANCAGCTTGTGCGAAATTGAAGCCTTGACTTGAATCTGCGGCAGGAGAAGATTCCTCCNTGAATCATAAAGCTCTTTTACCGCCCACTGAATCTTTCTCTTGCGCCATTCCTCGTCGGTTTCCAATGCCTCATCCAAATACGCCTGTGTCTTTGGGAGATAGCCTTTAGCCAGANTTTTTGTAGAGATTGTTCAGCCCGCCGTACTTTTCCACAGAATTTCGATTAANTCCAAACGGGGCGGCCCGGCNAAACTATTCAAGTAGGCAACAGCAGCGCGGGCNTTTTTCTAAACTATCATTATCGTTGTCAGCCCATTCAAACACTGTATACCGTTTGGACTTTGGCGCATTGACCTCATACCAATCCACATCGTTTTTCCGCAGCCATTTGTAAATTTCAGGGTAACGCTTAATCAGAAAACTGCGGGATGAATCCGGGTTGTCTTTNCATGACCTGTAACCATTGCGCCCGATAGTAGTCTTTCGATCTTGGCTTTGGAGCAGGTTCCGGCACAGTTTTCCGTTTATAGTAGATATATGGCTTCTTCTTCGGCAATTGATCTGCCGGAAAGAAACCCAGTTCAACACCCAATCGCTTTACTGTTAGAAAACCACAGCGTAGTTTTTCTGTGATGTGCATAATNGGGAGCGCCGGATTTTATCATCTCCTTGAACGTATCCATCCACAACCACCNGTAGTCCACCGTATCAATATGGNCCGGAATATTGTTTGCTTTTAGGTCTTTCACGGCTTCGTCTGTATGCAAACCCGNCAGTGAGCGCAAGTGAATGTTGCCTGATGGCGGGAAGCAAACTGCACCAGAGGCGGCAGTTCAGAAATCACATCTTTCAAATAGTACGGGCAAACNCGGATTTCTGCATGGCCACGGGCCTGTTCCATAGGGATGCGCTACATCGTGTTGCTTGGTAAAGAAATCTTCGGCAGACCCGGCCAAAANTCGCATAAGCAAAAGATAATAGACCGGATAGAGCAGAGAATTTCGTTTATGCATAACGCGCTCTGACCACGGAACCACACTTTGTGAACGAACCTCCAAAAGCTCTAAAAGCTCCTGCCCATAAAACTCACAAATCTCCTTGTCGAGCAATTGGCTTTTCATCCTGCGCCCGCTTAAACTGCGATACCCTTTCACCTGAAGCWATTGGTCATAAATTTCCATTGTCCATTCTGAAAACGGCAGAGCATAACCGTTTTGCATAATCCAAGCTGCGTCCNACCGCGATATNGATCAGCTTTTCAGCAGCATCGTCGCAAAAGGAAGGTGCAGGCTCATTGGAAGCCACCGCAAAAGATGCGGCATGAAACTTCGAGCTAATATCTTTTTGAAAGATNAACGGAATTCCTGATTGGTTTNCCATGAACAGGACACATCAGAACGCCGGGAAGCAAGTGAAGTCTGTGCCANATATGGTTCGCCATAAAGCCGAATATCTTTCTGCCAACAATCCTCGCAATAGCGGAGATACTGCCACTTGGGGCTTTTNGGAGCGANGGCAGACCGCAAAGCTGGTAAGCCATAATGTCGCTTTGCAATTCACTTTCCAGTAGCTCCAAAACTTGAAGCCCGCGCTCTTTTGGAAGAAATGGCTTCAAGAACGGATAAATCGTATTKKGGGTTGCAAAATATTCCGCCGTTNAAGCCCGTNCTCTGGCGGAATCCGCAAGGCTACNNTTTGCTGAGAGATTGCGGCAGATACAAATTCGCACTGATCTTTTTGCCCCATATTGTTTTGGCGGTGCTGATAAANGGCCGGATTGCCGCTTCGGATGTGGTATCGGCACATAACACTGTGAAATATCTCGTCAGGATACGGTGTTGGGAAAAAGCCCAGCGNGGATTCGTCAAAACTCATCCGCCGATTCCGCGATGAAGCNKGACTTTTTCAGATTTTCATACGGCGATTCCCCGNCGGCNTTTCTTAAANTCATCATCCTGCTCATCAATATCGGTCGGATTCTTTTCTGTTTCCATATTCAGAGCAAATTTGAATGCCTTTTTGACAACGGCGGCAAGAGGCTGGCCTGACACGGATTTTCCGATGGCTTTTTTCACAGCGGAACGGGCAACTTTTGAGGATATATCCATTTCGAGAAGTTTCAGCACCGCCTGTTCTGTGAGCGACAGTATTTCATTTTGCCCCAAAGGAATATCGCCGCCGGCTATCCTCCCGGACTGAGCGGCAAGGTAATMMTCNSAYAKWGNTGKGYTTGATGTCCTCATACATCAGCAGTTTTTTCATATTGCCGGAACGGAGCGCGTCGAGCATGGGCTTTACCAGCCGCAGCTTTTCCGCCGCGACTTCTTTGACGGTTTGGGCGGTTATCGTTTCCGTCCCGTCGGCAATCGCTTTCATCTGCGCCATCGCATAGAGCTTTACCGCAATGTCGATAATGCCCTGGCTTTCATCATAGAGAACATTTTTCAGTTCAGCTTGTCAGGGGGATTTTGTTTCGTGTCCACTGGTTTTTCCACATTGCCCGCAGTATGATCTCCCACGAGAGGTCGTTTTGCATCCTGTCCCACAGCAAATCCCCCTGTCCGCTGCCGCGCCGCGCCTGCCGGAACTCGCTCTGCAAAACCGACATGGCCTTTGTGGTTCCAATCAGCACGACGGGGACGCCGATTGTGTTGACCAACGTAACGAAGAAATTCAGCATTTTGTCCGAGCCGCCGCTTTTCGCCTGGGCTGAGATGCTGGATTTCATCAATCACAAGCAGCCCAAGACAATGCGTTGTGGCGATTTGCGCCATGCGGGGGAGCGCGGCGTCCACCGTCATGCGGTCAGAGGAGAACTTTTTGGAATAGCCCGTACCCAAAATGCGGTCAACATAGGCGAAGAAGCTCAGGCACAGCCCCTTTAACGAGCCGTCAAACGGGCAGTCGATTTTCGCCCATACCAACTGCGTTAAAAACAGCGGTTTCCCTTTGTACTTCGTGTGCAGGATTTGTTGAGGATAGAGCGATAAAACCTTTTCCACTGCCGTTGTTTTGCCTACGCCGGACATCCCGATAACGGTAAAGCCGGAAGCGGTAGAGTTCAGGCTGTAAACAGCGTTCAGGCCGGATTTTTCCCGAATGGCAACCGCGCCCTGCGCCAGCCTTGCCGCATAATCAGGCGTAACGGGATTTTTTGAGATATAGCCCTGACGTATCGCCCGTGAAACCCTCCTGTTCTATGTCAATGTGGGTATCAAGAGGCTGGAAGTACCGAAACAGTCTGCCGATACAGTGGAAGCGGTTACTGCGCGTCAAATTCCCGTTCGCCCTCGTTGTATCCGGGGTCAACCGTCAGAAGCTTGGCCGCCTCATAACTTGAATAAATGGGCGGCAGCGCCTCTATCAATGGATTTCCCTTGTATTCCTCAATAATCTGCGGCAGGTAACAGGCTTTGCCCGGTTCATTTTTCATTCAGCCGTTCCTCCAAATTGCTTTTGAATCATGGCGAGCGTGGGAGAAATGGCCGCAGGTTTTTCTTGCGGTTCAGGCTTGGCGGGTCTGCGGCACATCGTCATCGCCAAGAGAAAAGGCTTCATCCCTGCGGTTGCGCTCTTTTTCGGCGCGCCTGTTTTCACGGATGTTTTTGGTTCTGGCGAGTTTGGATTTCGGGACAGCCGTCTGCCGCGCCATTTCCTCCGCTTCCGCGATAACGCTGTCTATCGCTGCGGACAAGTCCGCTTTGGTCGCCATTTCCTTTGCGGCGTTTTGGCGGCGCAGCAGCTTTTCGGATTCCTGCAAATAGCGGATTTCGTCCAAACACATATCCACATATTTGTCCTGCCACTTTGCCAAAAAGCAATTGTCAAAAGACCCGTCCGGCTCCCGTACATAAATGGCGCTCATATTCCGTGGGGTCGAAAAGAGACATCCACCTTGTAGCTGCCCTTTGCCCGCGCCGTTTCAAACCAATGCTCCTCGGCGGCGCGTTCGCACAGATAATACAAACCTTTGAAGCGAATACCTTTTGCCGTTACGGAAGCCGTTCCCGTTGGCATCAGGCACAGCTTGACGGTTTCCTCCGGGAACGAGCGCAACGCGCCGGAGCAATGGGCGATACCCCAATTCCAAAGTTTAATGGGAATCGGTTCCACATTGTCCGCAATCATATCCGCCGTGCGCTCATAGCCTTCTAAAAAATGATGATTGTTGTGTTGGAGTACGCACTTGTATCAGGATTTTGGTAAGCTGATGAATATCCAGTTTCGCGTCAAGGCGGTAATCTCTGCCGCCGCGCTCCGACATATCCGGCTTGACATGGCCGGGCAGAAACGCCACCGCCTTGGTGTTGATGGTTCGATAAATACTGCTCGACAATACCTTTCATGTCGGCGCGATAGGGCGGTGCGTTTTCCACCCGCACGTTCAGGGCGTTTATGAGGGTTTCCACAGATCTGCTCTCCATCTCGCCCCGGTCGCCCAATTATCGCGTTTGGGACATGGCGGCACGGCCACTCGCTATCGGTGATGTGGGCGCCGTATTCCGCGCAATATTTCACCTTGTCGGAAGCGGCGTGGCAATCGCCATCATAGCTCCCGCCACGAGGGGCCTTCCAGGCCCACATACATCCCCGCGACCATGCGGCTGAATGTGTCGATGACAAATAAATGACCGGGCGGGCCGATGATGTCGGCGCGGGGTTGAAACGCGAAAACCAGATAAATATCGCCCTATGGTCGCGTCAATCTGGTATTTTGCACCCGGCCCCATGATGCCGTAATCGGATTTCCCCAAAAATAGCCCTGTGGTCAAGGGCATATTTCGCTTCACCTTTGCGTTTAGAAATTTTCTCTTGCGTATCGTGCTTTTTCCCATACCAATAACGGAACTGCCCGATTGTGGGAATTTCATTTTCAGGCAGAAGCTCGGCTTTCACCGTGCCGGTCCGGCTGCGTTACGAATTTCGTGTAATGCTCCTTAATCATCAGGTCGTATGCGTCTTTCAGCGTATACCCGTTTCGGTTGTGATAATATTTTTTGATAGCCTGCTCAAATATCCGTTTGGTTTCTTCATCCACGTTCCTGCCCGGAGCTTTCGCCGTATTTTGCGGGGGGCGACCCTCGCTTTGAATCGGTAGAGTTGCGTTCTTTTCCGCCACCGCCGCAATTTTGGTAGTTCGGTAGAAAGGCGTTTTTGGTTTTGCCGTTCTTCCAAAACTGTTTTAGATAGCGATGGAACGTGGTCATCGTTTTGCCTGTGTTCTGAACCGCTTTTTCGATTATTGCGCCGCGCTCTTTTTTATGAAAGATCGCAGGCTCGGCAAGTACAATATCTTTCATCAATTCCCAGAGGCTATCACGGAAATCCTTTTCTTTGTCGCTCAGATAATCTTCGGACACAACAGGTAAAAACGGTTCAGAGTCTTGAAACGTTATTAGCCCTTGGCTAAGTTGGCTTTGCAATTCCGTATAGCCAACCCAATATGGCATGGCTACCGTATCGATATCGAAAAGGCAGATGCTTTTCGGGTTGCCGGAAATCCAAAGTATGCGGATAAAATGACCGCTTTCCGAAGATTTTAGAACATCGTTTATCAGTAAATCTCTCATAGGCTCCTCAATAATTCCCCCGCAATATCCACATTCTCAATCCGCATAATGCTTTCTTCTGACATCCCATAACTGAGAAGGTTGATACTTCCATACCATATGATCCGCTGATCCATAATCGCGAATTTTTGATGGATACGTTCTTTGGTTCTTATAGTAATACCGCGTTGCGTAAGCAATTCCATACATTCCACAATTTTCGCCTTATCCTTTTCGGCATAGTTTTCAGGCGGTTTTGTAACCACCGTAACCTTCGCGTTGGCGGCAGTCATATAATTCAAGGTGGACAATATCCGCCGCTTTGCCACAAATGGGCTGACAATCAAAATTTCAGTTCGAGCCGCCAAAATATCAGCGGAATAAACCGGGAAAAACGTGTGATTGTCAAAAATTGAGTGAACTTCTTCAACGGCTGCGGCGTTCCCTTTGCTTTGTATCCGATGGCGGCGTAACCTCGCAGACGCTTTTGATACATCTTTTCCAGCATCGCCACATGGACATCTACATAATCGTAGACTTGAACCTCATTCTTGCCTTCATATAAGCGGTGCAGCCGCCCGGCGTACTGTTGGAGCGTCCCTTTCCACGATATAGGCCATAGCAAGAAAAAAGCGTATCCAAACGCGGCATATCAAACCCTTCGCCTACATATTTCCCAGTGGCAACAAGAACGAAAGATTCGTCTTCAGCAATATCGGCAACGGTTTGCAAGGTTTCTCGGCTTTTCTTTTGGGTTTCGCCGCCTGTTAAAGCAATCACGTTTTTTATGCGTGGCTTCAACTGAGACACCAAATATTTCACATGCTCGGTGCGTTCGGTGAGGATAATCGGATTCCGCCCTTGTTCCACGGCGGCGGTAACATCCTGTAGGATTAGGCTGTTGCGAAGCTCACTGTTCTGAATATCATTGTAAATATCGGTAATCGTCCACTTGCTCTCGTCCTGATGAGCCGGTTTTTGAAACCTCGTGAAACGCGGAATCACAAAATGTTCAAACGGACGCACCGCAGCCTGTTCCTTCGCGTCCACGCGATAACGGATTTTTCCGCAGTGCATATAATAATTGGATGATGACCGTCCTGTCGCGTTGGTGTTGCTGTTAAACCATAGACATGTTTGGCGTTTGCGGCTTTCAGTATCTGCTCAAAACTGAACGCCGACACATGATGACATTCGTCCACGATGACCATACCGTAATCTCTCACAAGTTCCTTGACCTCATCCCCGGACACTAAAGACTGCATAACCGCCACATCTATGATACCGCTCGGATTATTCTTGCCATCCGCCGATTCGACCGATTACGGTTTTCCTTGCGCTTGCGTCCCTTGGGTGTGAGTTCGATTATTGGTTCTTCATTGATTATCAAAAACTCATTCAGTCGCTCTACCCACTGGGACAATAAATTTGTACGGTGTACCAAAATTAGCGTATTCACTTTGCAATCCGCTATTAAACGCGCTCCGATAACGGTTTTCCCAAACGCCGTGGTAGCGGACAAAATGCCATTGTTATGCATCAAAAGCGCGTCTGCAGCCTGTTGCTGTTCGCCGCGCAGCTCACCTTTAAACTCAACATCAATCTTGCGCCCTCTATTAGTTTCGTCATTGAATTGTATCCTGACGCCGTTATCTTCCAAAAGCTCACAGACCTCCGTCTTCCAAACTGCGCGGCAAGCATAAATATTGCTCGGTTTCGTCGGAGCAGGAAATAATCCTTGGCTTATCGAACGTAGAAAGCCGCATAGCCTGCGCTCTGTAAAACTCAGGATTGCGAAATGCCGCCAAGCGTTTCAACGCGTTAAGCGCGGGGCTTGAAATCCCTGACTTCTCTACGTATAACATATTTGCGCGGACAATCTTTACCGTGTCCGAGAAATCAAATCTTCGTTAGCTTTTGTTCCGGCTTCTTGCTTTCCCACGGTTTTTTCCTCCTCGGAATCCCGGCGCAAATCACCAAGCTCGCCTGACGGCGACAGTTGCTTAATAAACGACTCTGTTTCTTCCAGCGTATATTTTTTGACGTTGTACAAATAGTTCCACTGGTCAGCATAGGCATTGAAGTTTTCATACACAAACGCGCTGTTCCCTTGTTCACGAGGTATCTTTTGGAGCGGAAGTGCGATTAAGTTGCCGAATCCGCCCTTTGGCAATGTGTCTTGATTGGGAATCATTCGGTCATACGTTTTGAATGATAAACTCATGATGTTTGCTCATAGCATGGGTAATCAGACTGCTGCCAAAATTTCCGTGCTGTGCATGTTGGAATGTTTTCGGCAAAGAACATCCAAAAGTGAATCCCCTTGCCAGAACGGGAACGCTCCACCGCCATGCATATGCCTTTTTCAGTGCAAGCCTCGCGAATAGCGGTAACATCGCGCCGCAAATCCTCCGGACTGTAATCTTTGCCATCGAAGTCGAACGCCAAAAATTCTGCATGTTTCATCAGGAAACATCGGATACACTCCGGCGGTCAGCTGCCCTTTAAGGTGTTTCTCAACTGCGCCCGCATCGTACTTCACAAAATTCTGATTAGGACATTCCCCGCATTTCATCTTACCGCCGCCAGATTTTGGACAAAGCGGCGACCATTCATTATGGCAGGCGGGAACATATCCGGCAGAGCCTTTTTTAGCGTTTTCCCATCGTTTGGCGTAAACATCATCGCGCCCCACGAACAACGACATAAACAGTTCCACTTTTTCGGCTGGCGCACTGTAATTATGAATACCCGTTGGCGGTTCCTGTACAACCTCGTCAATGTGTGTGAACCGTTTGACATGGCATCCGTTGGTGTTCGACAATTTCATTCCACATCGCCGCCGGACGTACCCAAAGCCCGCCATCGCCATACAATGCCTGGTAAACCACCACTTCCTCCAGCGTTCACTGTGGGTAGCCATGCCGATAACTTCGTATTCGTTGCCTTTGAAGTGGACGTATTTACCGGGCTTAATATGCATCTCAAAGCATCTCCAAGCATTATGAAATGAAGGCTTTTGGTCTTTTTATGCCGTTATCGTAACCGCAACTTTCTTCACGTTCAGATTAAGCCGCTCATTCAAATTAATATAAATCTTTTTGTCCAAGACAAGCGACTTAAACAGAAGCAGACCGATTCCTTTTCCTAAAAGAAATTTGTCTTCGACGATTTGGGCGATTTCAACAATGGAAAATTCATAAGAATAAAATAATTGCCTTATCAAATCTTTTACGATGCTGAGCGTATCTGATTCAGCTTGTAATTGTAATGCCTCGCGATCTTGCGCTGAATATATCCACTCAATGTTTTTGGCTTTGCGGTAGGATATTTCAATTTTCAGTAACGAGTTTCCTATCTACCCCATTCGCAGCCCAATAACGCCGCTCAATTTCATGTTTTTCCACCGTCCGCGCATTGGAAAGCTCAGATGAAAGTTTGACAGTTCGTGCTTTTAACCCGTGTGTTGTTGTAATCAGAAAGTCGCAAGTCATAACCGTATGGGTATCCGCTTGTTCTGTCTGTAGGATAATTGATTCCGGCCTGAGCGGCTGCGTCATCGCACACTCCAAATCCAAGAGTGGAAACTGCTCCCGAATATCCAGCACACTATCCGCCCAATCCAAAAGGTAAAAGTAGGCAAGCTCATTGTTGGACATCAATGGTGAACCCGTCTGGTCGTCCTGCCTTTAACTCCGTGAAACAATACCTTTGGAAGCAAAGTCTTGTACCCGTATCCAAGGTGTGTAGCCGGGGCCTTCGCCTTGACCCCGGCCTTCACGCAAATATTTTTCGTATACGCCTTGATTCCAGTTACGTGAATGTTTCGCCATGCAATGCCCCTCCAAAACAAGTCCGACATTTCAAACTTTATTTAATTTAAATCATCCTTTATTTTTAATGTCAAACTTTATTTTAAATGAACATTTGTTACATACCAAGTATTTGCCAGATATATAACGGCGCGGTCAGGGTGAACACCAGGGCAAGCGAACAGGATTGCGGGCGCAGCCCACTCAAACTGCCCATGCTTGCGGTAATCAAAGTATGCCGTACCCAATTTTGCGAAGAAAAACACGGCAAGAATCAAGTCAATGGCGGGGAATACCACCTTATTGACTACAGTCTTGATCTGATCGGAAGCGTCATTCCAAGTGCTTTCAATTGCTCCAGCCACGTCGCCTGTAGGCGGTGCTGCATACGCAGTCCGTACAAAGTACGCAGCCCCAGCAGCAGTACCACGAGGAGAACAGGCAGGATTCTTTTGAGTTTCATGAAGATAACCACCTTTCTGATTTAATTTTTTGCATAGTAGATGACCGCAAAGCATTTATTTGCCCTGCGGTCCTGTTTCTTTTTTCTGTTGTTAATGCTTTACCGTGCGATATGCCAGTCATCCCAAAGGCTTCCCCTAATATTCACCGAATCGTTGAGGTTCATGGAAAGCATACCGACCGGCGTCCAGCAGTCGATGAGCCAGGTGTACGGCATGTAGCTTCCGTCAGGAAACCAGATAGGTGTGAATTGCGTCCGACGCTTATAGGTCGAGTATTTATTGGATGCAAACTCGAATTTTGAGCTGTAGCCGAATTGGGTTCGTTCAAGCAATCGCCAATAGGTTTCGTACCGGAATTCAGGGAAATATGTCACGGCCGTCATTGCGTCGGTTACGGCCGAGGATTGATTGGTACTGACATTTGCGGTGACGGTCTGATTGATTCCGTACCCGCTTTTTCATGTTCTTGCCGTATGCGGGTCGGTGCTTTTGTGTCGGAACCGTACTCATGGATGCTGAAATGCTGGCGTAAATATGAAAGCCAGTCGAACTCCCACCATCCGTGGTCGCAACCAATAACCATCCTCATCCGTTCCGTGCCATACCCAATAGTCATGCCACCACGGACGCCATACTCCCCACGACGCTGAGTTTTTTTGCGCTTTGTTGGGTTACAGCGGCTATGGATAGGCATCGTTCCGATCGTCAGCCACTGGATTTGGGGGAATCGTTTCCGGAGAGATCCACAATCCTTGCAGTAATAGTACTTTGGCTTGCCGAGCCTCCGCCTGACACCGACACATGAATTGTCATAGTCTGCGGAGTTGCCGGAGTACTCCAGCGAACCCACACCAGCTGACTGTCGCCCTCCGGATAATACACGTTGCTTACCGTGTAGGTTTGTCCGTCGATTGTGAATCTCACCGTAACTGGATGATCCGGATCTGCCTGTCCGCCCCGAACAGTCACCGATGTGAATAACTTCGGTATTAACCCTGTACATCATAATCGGCTGACGTAACCTCCTGAGGCTCCGGCTCCGCTTCATTGAAGCGTACAATGCCAATGCCAAGTGATGAGATAATATCCGCATTTGATGCAGCTTTAGTGGTAGATCCATCCCATGCAGGGTAGCCGAGATCAGGTGTTTCAAGGAACATCGCCACGGCAGATTCTTGTGACTGAGGGACACCATCTTGCTCCGAAGTCCACCATTAAACTGCTGGTCGAAAAGTCTGCTTCTGTTGCGGTCATGGCGTACTTAATTCCCCCAAGGGTAAGATCGGTGATGGGTTTCCAGCAGTGAGCTTATATTCACCATTCGTTAAAACGGTCGTAGTCCATGCCGGTAACCTGAGCAATGGTCATGACCATATACTCGGAACAGAAGTATTTCTTTATCTGCTCGATGCTTGCCTGTCCGCTGCTGGGTACTTATAACTTTCGGCATAGCAATATCAGGCTTTCGCAAACATACGTTGTTGTAACAGGTGATAAAGCTCTGCCAACTGTATATGTTATTTTTGATACTTTTCCAAAATGTACGGTTACTGAGGGTGTTCTATTTGAGAAGTCTATGGGGGCAGTAACAGGTATTCTATCGCTGGCTCGAACCACCGTAATCCTGACTCCCTCATCACCGCCATTCCAATAATTTTCGTTGGTCCCGCTGCCCATGCCGCCCGCCTCCGTTGTCTATGTTACCTTCACCTTCAGCGTATGCTGTAACAGACAAAAGCATGGAGAGCAGCAGAATCAGCAGAAGGAAAATGCTGAGACATCGTTTCATACAATACCTCCGTGAGACGGCAAAAAGCACCGAAACCTCGGTGCCTTTTGCTTTATGTTGATTATGCTTTAATCCATGTTCCCGACTTGTTTATTAATATCACCATCGGAGCCAACATCGTTTTGCTTTACTCCGCCACCGTTATCTCAATCCAGCCAAAACCGGGGACATAGATTTTTCCGTCTTTCTTATCTCCGGATTTCGGCCTCCGAAGGTGATGTACTGCTCGCTGGCTTTGTCACCTTGCCATGCTCTAATGGCTTCACTGCGTCCACTTTCTCACCGTCCGGTGTCTTGGACGGGTCGGTCCTTTACCTCCTGCGGCGGCTGGGTAGGCTATAGCTACCTCTTCCTGTATGCTCTGCTCGGTTACCGGTGGAATCTCCAGTGTCTGCAGGCTTGAAGAAGCCTCAGCCGGGTTGATGGGCGGGACGGTTACCCCCTGCGTCTTGATCGGATCTGCAGATGGTTCTGGAATTACTTCGCTGGGGCTGGCTGCATCCGATACCGTGGAGGAGGCTGAAGCAACGCTTCTTTGGGTTTCTCCGTCTTAAACTGCATTGCTATTGCTATGACAAGGATTACGCACACCACGCCTAGTCCGGCGATGGTAAAACGCTTTTTTTACTTTGTCTGTCAGTTTCATTATAGATACCTCCTTGTGTGAAAGATCGATGTGTCCTTTCAATGACACACATACTACAAAAGCTTTCGGAAGTCTATTGTCAATCGAAAATGTTAAAAATATCGGCATATATTTGGCCTTTACCTGAGATTGATCACCATGGGCGGTAAGCTTTTCCCCTCCAAAGGATACTGGAACTTCCAGCCTTATGACCGCATCGGCCAGCAGGCCTTTGGTATTGTCCGGACTCGCTGGAGCCAGAGACATATTGTCAATGTCGACGGAGAGTTCGGACAGTCTGAATTCCATCTCATCTCCGGCATATTTCACATGATAGCCGTTCTCCTGCCGCTGTCCCAGCAGCTGATCCAGCCTGCTGTATATATCTCCGTAATCCAGACTTTCCTCGAAGTCGACTGCGGAAGGTCGATAAGCTCCGCTGTAGCCTTCCCGCACTCCGTGATACACATCATCGTAATTATCATTAATTGTCGAGATAACTGCAGACCTGCACAGCATCCCGACTCCTTGAGCAACAATCATCAGCCGAATGTATTCAGAAAGCCGCAAAAGACAATCCGAGTGCAAGGGTAACTGGCTACTACAACAGGAAAGGACGAGCCCCTTTTGCTTCTAAGTATATCACAATTCTGCCAAATTTCATTTCCAATACACCTCGCTCTTGCCGCTGGCCTGCGCCTTCAGGGGTGACAGGAAAGCTTCCGAAGCCGCCGAATATCCGATGTCGGTCTGTAAGGTGAAGGTCACGGTGAATTCCTCGTTAAGCTGGAGCCTTCCGTTTTTCGACCATGAGATGTTTGGCGTTAGCCCGGTTTTTTTCGGTGAGGACCTGTGCTCTCAGGGTGGTTTCGCTGCCAACGCGCCCGGCAATTCTGCCTCCCGGCAAAGCTCCGAAGCATAGGCGTCCAGCTTGTTTTTTTGTAACGAATACCGGAAGCACGCTCACTGCCAAGGCGATGACAAGCATCACGCACAGCACCAGTACCGCTACATCGATATATCCCTCGCCGTGGCGGCTATTTTAACAGCTTCAGCACATCTGCACCCCCTCCTGTTTGGACTCAGTAAATCATCCTCCATCTGGTAATCTTGCTCGATATCCCTCTTATCACAGATTGTCATTAATCAGAGTCTCTAATGCATAAGACAGGTCATTCTCCGTAATCAAACACTGATCTTTGAGAACCATTAAACGGGTGCTTAAACCTCAGCAGATACTCTAATTGATGATTAATCTGATAGAGTGTGT
>JAVSMW010000020.1:0-102880 GCA_032027005.1 Thermincola sp.
GGAATACTGAGCACCCGACCTATGAGGAAGTATGCTCCGGCGGGACCGGACACTACGAGGCAGTGCAGGTAACTTTCAATCCTGCCGTAATTTCGTTTGAAGAAATGCTCGAAACATATTGGCGGCAAATTGATCCAACAGACCCGGGCGGGCAGTTCTATGACCGCGGATTATCCTATTGTACGGCAATTTTCTATCATAATGACGAGCAGAAGAAAAAAGCTGAGGTTTCCAGGCAGGCAGTAGAAAAGGCTGGGGTATTTGAGCGGCCGGTGGCGACCAGAATTTTGCCTGCTGCCAGATTTTTTCCCGCTGAGGAATACCATCAGGACTACCATAAAAAAAACCCTGACCATTATGAGGCTTATAGGCAGGGTTCAGGTCGTGACAGGTTTATCGAACAAAAATGGGGTGGGCTGCAAATTCACCGGCAAAAACCGAAACTAACCAGGCTGCAGTATGAGGTGACTCAGAATAATGCGACTGAGCCGCCTTTTCACAACGCATATTGGGATAACAAAAAAGATGGCATTTATGTAGACATTGTATCAGGGGAGCCGCTTTTTAGTTCACTGGACAAGTTTGATTCAGGTTGTGGCTGGCCGAGTTTTACTAAACCTCTGAAAGAAGAAAATGTGTTGGAAAAGGCTGATTTAACACATGGTATGGTTCGTACCGAGGTTAGAAGCAAAAACGCTGATTCCCACCTGGGGCATGTTTTTACCGATGGGCCTGCGCCTAAAGGTTTAAGATATTGTATCAATTCCGCAGCTCTCAGGTTTATCCCCAAAGCGGATTTAGAGAGAGAAGGTTATGGCAAATTTGTAGATTTTTTTAAGGTAAAAACCTAAGAGTTCAATGAGTTATTGGCATGAAATTTGCAATTTCTCTTGAAATATGGTATTTTTAATTTAAGATTAAAAGAATACACGTAGCCTTTTAATCGAATTTATTTTAAGGAGGCCCTTATTTTGCAAGGAAAAGTTAAATGGTTCAATCCAGAAAAAGGTTTCGGTTTCATCGAAAATAATGAAGGTGGAGATGTGTTTGTGCATTTCTCGGCGATTCAGTCCGATGGTTTCAAAACTCTAGAAGAAGGTCAAAAGGTTGAGTTCGATGTTGTCGATGGCAACCGCGGACCTCAGGCAGCTAACGTCTCAGTAATTTACTAAAGTTAATAGTTCTATTAAAAGAAATGGGAGCGTCTCACAAGTGTACACTTGCGAGAGGCTCCCTTAGTGTTTCTCATCCAAAATTGAGATCGCCGGAAGTGAATCCCGGCGTGAGATTATTCATACTTGACCCCATCGTATATGATATAACCCAGAGGATGATGAGTAAAATGCAATACCGGGTAACCGGGATTGTCTTCTGTTTTATAAGCTGCCCAAGATGGTATAAATTTGCCTCTAATAATGATGGGCTTACCAGGGGCAAGGCAGGGCACAGGCTCCAGGAAACCGTCGGAATCACCGAAACGGGCAGCCACAAAAATCATAGTATTGTCAACCAAACCGCTGTCGCCCTCCAGGACTTCATCAAGGTCTACGTAAAAATGCTGGTGCATTTCACCTTTAAGGTCTGGTTTACAATAAACGGATTCGTCAGCCACCTTACCTGCGACTGTTATAACATGCTGTTGGTCCAAATAAATCCCTCCCCAGAACATTGTATCATTCTTTGCCGGGTTGGAATAGCCCAAATTCGGGAGGACCTCTACTGTAAAAAATCATCTGCAGGGGTGATAAATTTTTAACTCTCTTTATCCATAAAATATGCTTATGGCAGCATAAAGGTTTTTTATAGCCGGACTAGGAACATTTGCTAAAAACACTACAGAATCTAGATGTTTCGGTATTTTGGAGTTTTTCAGCTGAACATTGTAATGTTCCCGAGATTACATAGTTAAGAAAAATGTCGATTTTGCAAGTAAAGTTAAGAGTGAGGCAGCAAATATGCAGAATATTGAGTTTGATTATGCTGTTTGCCTTGTTTCAAAATCAGGGAGTAGTTTACTCCTACTGTAACGCTGATATAATGGAAACATGTTTTTCCAAATTCAGTAATGACAAGAGGCGAAGGTAATGTTCAATTTCACAGCTCTAACGTTTTTATTTTCAATGGGCCTGCTTTTATTTGGGGGCCTATTATCTTTTGTTCTGCACAAACGACCAGGATTAAGTATTGCGATAGGATTTGGCAGTTCCTTCGTCTCTGTTTTAGGTATCCTGACTGCCGGTCTGCGGGTTCTGATTTCCGCAGAAACCCTGGATGTGAGCTTACCATGGCGGCTTTTGGGTAATCCCCTGATGTTATCTGTGAGTTCTTTGTCGGCTTTTTTCCTGATTGTAATTGCGGTAACAGTATTGGCAGTGTCTGTATTCTCCATTAGCTATGTAACTGAATACATTACGAAACATAACATTGGTGTGCTGGGCCTGTTGTTCAACCTGTTCGTCTTTTCCATGGCAGCGCTGGTTGCTAGTGACAGTACTTTGATGTTCATATTTTTTTGGGAAATGATGTCCCTGGCTTCCTATTTTTTGGTCATGTATGACCATAATAATCCCACTGTGCGGAGAGCCGGGTTTATTTATGTTGTGATGACCCATATCGGTACAGCATTTATAGTGGCAGCCTTCATGCTAATGTTTAAAGAGACCGGCAGTTTTAGTTTTTCTGATTACGCCGCTGTTGGCCCTGACTTCCCGGCAAAACTAAAAACTGTTATTTTTCTCCTGGTGACTGTAGGGTTTGGCACCAAAGCGGGGATTATCCCCTTACATGTTTGGCTGCCTAAAGCCCACCCTGCCGCACCAAGCAATGTTTCGGCAGTTATGTCAGGTGTAATGCTGAAGACAGCCATTTACGGCTTTCTGAAAGTTGTTTTGGAAGGAATGGGAGGAGGCCCCGTATGGTGGGGAGTTGTAATTCTCATAATCGGTACTGTCTCAGCCTTGCTCGGGGTTTTGTATGCCCTGATGGAACAGGATATTAAAAGCTTACTGGCATATTCCAGTGTTGAGAATATTGGCATTATTCTGATGGGGCTTGGTTGTGCCCTGGTATTTACCGGTACAGGCAGTAATATCTTGGCTGCGGTTGCCCTGACGGCTGCCCTCTTGCACATCCTGAATCATGCAATCTTCAAGGGACTGTTATTCCTTGGGGCAGGGGCGGTCCATTTTTCGACCCATACCCGTGATCTGGAGCAGTTGGGGGGGCTATTAAAAAGAATGCCCTGGACTGGATTTTTCTTTCTGATTGGGGCCATATCAATATCCGGGCTGCCGCCCTTTAACGGGTTTGTCAGTGAATGGCTGACATTTCAATCAGTAATCCTGCTGGGGGCAGGGGAGAATCAGCTTGTGGTGAGAATTCTGGGTCCTTTATGCGGGGCAATTTTAGCATTAACGGGAGCCCTGGCGGCTGCTTGTTTCGTCAAGGCCTTTGGGATTCAGTTCCTGGCCCTGCCGAGGAGCAAAAGTGCTGAAAAGGCCGGGGAAGTTCCGGTAACAATGCGCCTTGGCATGGGAATGCTGGCCTTGCTTTGTTTCCTGATAGGGGTTTTGCCGGCTTTTGTAATCAGACTGCTTAGTCCTGTAACTCTAAAATTAACCGGGGCGGAAACTGTACACTTTCTGGGCGGACTGGGTTGGCTCAGCGTCTTTTCACCGGGCATGAAAACAGCGGTTTCACCTGCGGTTTTACTTGTGATCCTGGCAGTCTCGGGTTTCCTGATATACCTGGCCGTGCGCGCCGCCGGTCCCGGCGGTTCAGTCCGCGTTGATGAGACTTGGAATTGTGGGATGGTGTTAACTCCTAAAATGGAATATACGGCGACATCTTTTTCTAAACCTATCCGTATTATTTTCCGCCTGCTGTTTCAGCCCAAGGGGGTAGTTGAGAAGGAATATGATTTGGCCCCGTATTTTCCCAACAGGATCAAATACCATTCCTCAATAAAGCCTGTTTTTGAAGATGCTATCTACAGGCCGGTAACCAGCCTTATCATCAAAATTGCTGATAAAATCAGGCTCCTGCAGTCTGGGAGCATTCATCTTTACTTAAGTTATATCTTTATAACCCTGGTTATCCTTTTAGTTTTTACCAGGTAACCTGTAGGTTCTCGGAAATGGTTCGATGACAGAAACAATAAAAACACACCACAGAGGGCGCTGTTTACTCAACAAAGCATGGAGGAAACACCAAAAAAACCAAGGAGGAAACACAAAAAATCCAAGGCTCAAAGTTTGAATATAAGGCATCTCGAATTTCCGAGAGACTATTTACTGTAAAGGGAGGTTCTGCAATGGGTTCTACTATTGCAGCGGGGCTGCTGCAGGCTGTATTTATTATTATTTTAGCCCCGCTGGTCAGCGGCCTGATTAAAAAAACCAAAGCGGTTCTGCAAACCCGCCGGGGTCCGGGTGTCTTTCAAATGTATTTTGATTTATATAAATACATGCAAAAAGAGTCTGTGGTATCTGAACATACTTCTTGGATTTTCCGGGTTACCCCGGTCATATATCTTAGCTCGATAGTGGCTGCGGCCATGTTAATTCCGGTAGTTTTTCTCTCCGGGATGAACTTTACGGGGGACATTATTTTAATTATTTACCTGTTTGGACTGGGCCGTTTTTTTCTGACCTTGGCCGGCCTGGATGCCGGGAGCGCTTTTGGCGGGATGGCCAGCAGCCGTGAGGTGTCTGTGGCATCCATTGCAGAACCGGCTATGATGTTGTCTCTTTTTACTGTCGCCCTGATGGCCGGGACCTCCAACCTTGCCGGAATGCTTGCCAGCCTGGGCCAGGCAAGCTCTGCCACCCTAATTCCTGCCCATCTCCTGGCTTTTGTAGGTTTCTTCATTGTGGCAGTAGCCGAAACCGGGCGAATCCCGGTGGATAATCCGGATACCCACCTGGAGCTGACGATGATCCACGAAGGTATGCTCCTGGAGTATTCGGGCAAGCCTCTGGCTGTGTTATCCTTGGGGGCATCAATAAAACAGCTGTTAATGTTAAGCCTGTTGGCCAACATATTTTTTCCATGGGGCATGGCGGCGGAGTTTAGTTTTGTTTCTCTGGCTATCTCCACTGGTCTTTATTTGGCAAAAATTTTTTTCCTGGGGATGGCAATGGCGGTAATCGAAACATCTTTCGCCAAAATGAGATTATTTAAAGTTCCGGATTTGATTATGGGGTCCTTTTTTCTGGGACTTTTGGGACTGGTTTCAAATCTATTGCTGAGGGGGTAAAAGTTATGATTCCGGAAAATACCGGGGGTCCGGTGGCTGATGCTCTAATTACATTAGTTCTGGCAACATCGTTTTTGATAGTTGGAGGCCGCAGGGTGGACACCGCCATCAAGGTCATCATTACCCAGGGTGTGCTGCTAACAGCAGCTACTGTAACACTTGGTTTGATTACCGGTGGACATGAAGTTTATTTTGCCGCTCTCTTAACCCTGGCGGTCAAAGCAGTTATTATTCCTTATGTTTTGCATCGGGTCCAGAGCAGGGTGCGGACAGACCGGGAGACTAAGTCTTTTGTCAATATTAAAATGTCGCTGGTTATCTGCTCGGCCTTGGTGATGCTGGCTTATGTCGTTACCGGACATGCCCTTGGGAATGCGCCCACTCATACGGCCACAGCACTCCCGACCGCGGTCTCGATGATGTTAATCGGGCTTTTTATTATGGTTTCCAGGAAACTGGCTATCATGCAGGTTATGGGGCTCCTGGTCATGGAGAACGGGATCTACCTGGCTGGGATTGCTACTGCCGCCGGTTTACCGCTGGTAGTGGAGCTCGGCATATTTTTGGATATTTTGGTGGGTGTGCTTATTATGGGTATCCTTACCTTTAAAATAAATCAGACTTTTGATCATGTTGATACACACAATCTAAAAAATCTGCGGGGATGATGACATATGGCTTTATTGTTACTGGCACTGCCTTTGGCGGCAGCCTTGTTGTGCCTGGTGCCGGGCAAAAGGAAAATATTATCCGGGATTAATATTCTCGCCTCATTGACTATTTTAGCGGCAGCACTGGTTTTGTCCCGGACTGTTTTTGCCACCGGACCTGTGCTGGAACTTGGCGAGTTCATTTATGTTGATTCCCTGGGTGCCTTTATCATCAGCATTATTGCTGTGGTAGGACTGGTTTCAGCATGCTATTCTGTGGTTTATGCCTCTCACGACCTGAAAGTGGGAGAAATCAGGGAGAATCGGCTGAAATGGTATTATTTCTGGTTTTATATATTTGTTTTTACTATGCTGGCAGTGGTAATGGTCAACAATCTCGGGATGATGTGGGTGGCTATTGAGGGCACAACCCTTGCTTCGGCTCTGTTAGTTGGGTTTTATGATAAACGGGGTTCTCTGGAGGCGGCCTGGAAGTATATTATAATTTGTACGGTGGGAATTGTTTTTGCTCTTTTTGGGACCATTCTTTTATATTATGCGGCGGTTTCTGCGGCAACCGGGGGGAGTTCCCCTTTAAACTGGACCAGTCTGGTCAAGTCGGCAGAGCAGCTTGACCCCCGGCTCCTCAAATTAGCCTTTATTTTTGTTCTTGTCGGTTATGGAACCAAGGTGGGCCTGGCACCGATGCATACATGGCTGCCTGATGCTCACAGTCAGGCCCCGGCGCCGGTCAGTGCGATGCTGTCAGGGGTGCTGCTGAATTGTGCTCTTTATGGTATTTTACGGTTTCACCTGATTACTTCCAAAGCCTTGGGCACCGACTTCTCGGCGAACCTGCTGCTGGTTTTTGGACTCATTTCTATTGCTGTTTCCCTGCCTTTTATTTTGGTCCAGCATGATTTCAAAAGGATGCTGGCTTATTCCAGTATTGAGCATATGGGTATTATTGCCACAGCCATAGGCATAGGAGGCAAGCTGGGCTTGTATGGCGCATTTTTGCATATGTTAAATCACGCCATTACCAAATCTACGATGTTTTTTGTAGCAGGCAATGTCACTCAGAAATATCACACCAAAAAAATAGCCAAAATCACCGGGGCGGTCAAGTCAATGCCGGTTTCCGGGCCGGTTTTGCTGGTATGTACCTTTGCCCTGGCCGGGGTGCCGCCTTTTAATATCTTTTTAAGTGAATTTGCTATTATCAGTTCTGGTTTTATGCAGGGCAAATATTTTGTGACCGGAATAATGCTGGGATTAATAACTGTAGTATTTGCAGGGTTAATTTTTGTCGTAAGCAAAATGGCTTTTGGGGATCCATCTACAAAAATAAAGCCCGGAGAAAATGGCGGGTGGTCAGCGCTAATTATCACTCTGCCTTTGATAGTTATATTTTTGATGGGAATTTATGTTCCTTCATTCGTGGATAAAATGCTGATTCAGGTGGTCAGCCTAATGGGGGTGTCGTGATATGTCCGGTACTGCAGACTGCCACTTCAATTCACCGGAAAAATTTGTGGAATATGGCCAAAATTCTTTGTGGCCGGGGATGAACGCTAAGTTCTGTATTCCGTATCCTGATGAGGTTCACATCAGTATTGATATAAGCCATATCATCAGCCTTGCCGCGAAAATTAACGGTGAACTCGGTTTTCCTCTGATCCAGATGGCCGCCAGTGACGAACGTGAAGTTAACGGGAATTTTAAGATTTATTATACCTTTACCGGCAATGGTAACAAATTAGTTGTGGTCATAAGTACTGTTATTGATGAAAAAGAATGTTCCTTCCCTTCCATCACGCCTGTGGTTCATGCGGCCTTATGGTATGAAAGGGAGATTCATGATTACTTCGGGCTTATTCCTCAGGGTCACCCGGATACCCGGCGCCTTTGCCTTCACCCCGATTGGCCGGAACTAAAATTTCCTATGCGCCGGGATTTTAAACTGAAGCAGGAGGTGCCCAGGACCCCAGGCGAAATACCCTTCCGGGAAGTTCAGGGGGAGGGGGTTATCCAGATCCCGGTTGGCCCGATCCACGCCGGCATCATCGAACCGGGCCATTTTAGATTCAGTGCGGTGGGGGAGAATGTGATTAACCTGGAGGCCCGTCTCTTCTTTACCCATCGGGGAATGGAAAAACTAGCCGAAGGATCATCGCCTGAACAGGGGTTGTTGTTGGCTGAGAGGATTTGCGGGGCTTGTTCATTCTCCCACGCCACCGCGTATTGTATGGCTGTGGAAAAGCTTGCCGGAACCCAAGTGCCGGAAAGGGCTAAATTTATCAGAACTATTGTCTTGGAATTGGAGAGGCTTTATAACCATATTGGTGATACAGGCAATATTTGTGCCGGGGTTGGCCTGGCTTTCGGGACAATGCACGGGGCCAGGCTTAAGGAAAATATCATGCAGCTGAATGAGATGGTTTTCGGCAGCCGTTTTTTACGGGGCCTTAACACCCCGGGAGGGGTCCGCCGGGATATCAGTGAAACACACCGGAAACTGATCACCAACACCCTGGCCGATGTTAGCAAAGATTTCAAAGACCTGACTGATATCTTGTTAACTACTGATTCGTTCATGGACCGGGTGGAGGGGACCGGCAGGCTGCAGCTAAAGACTGCTCAGGAACTCCATGCAGTTGGGCCGGCGGCCAGGGGCAGCGGTGTCGACAGGGATGTGCGCAGGGATAATCCTTATGCCGCCTATGACAAGGTTTCATTCAGCGTACCTGTTTATAAATCCGGAGATGTTTTGGCCAGACTGAAAATGAGGATTGACGAAACCTTTGAATCTATTAATATTATCCTGCAGGCTCTGGCATTATTGCCCATGACTGAGCTCAGGATAAAACCGGCCCAGATGCCGCCTTATGCCTACACAGTGGGGATAACTGAATCACCGCGCGGCGAAAATGTTCATTTTCTCATCAGCGGCCCGGATAATACTATCTTCCGGCACATGGTCAGGTCTGCATCTTACTGTAACTGGCCGGTGGTGCCCTCTACTGTGCCGGGTAATATAGTCCCGGATTTTCCATTAATCAACAAAAGTTTTGAACTCTGTTATTCTTGTTTGGACAGGTAGGGGAGAAGATGCTGAGAATATTTAAAAAAAGCTTCAAAACAGGTATTGTCACAGATCAATACCCGGCCCGGGTGAGTGTTCCCGGGGAAGGGTTCAGGGGCCTGCCGGAAAGAAACCTGGAGAAGTGCAGCAAATGCGGCAGGTGTGGGGAGGTTTGCCCAACTAAAGCCATCCAGGCAGGGCCGCAGGAATCCTGGACCATAGATGCCAACAGCTGTATCTTTTGCGGGTATTGTGAGGATACCTGCAGCACCGGTGCGCTGGCCTTAGGGCAGCAGTTCGAACTGGCGCAGAGGGTCTCGCCGGAGGGGCCAAATAAGGCATTTGGCCGGTCGATACACATCAGGCACTTAGATGCCGGTTCCTGTAACGGCTGTGACTGGGAAATGGTCGCCCTCACCGGACCTGTTTATGATATCCAGCGTTTTGGTTTTGACTTTGTGGCTTCACCCCGCCATGCTGATGTTTTGATGGTCACCGGACCGGTCACGAGAAACCTGGAAATTGCTGTGCAAAAAACTTATGCAGCTGCTCCGGCACCAAAACTGGTAGTTGCAGTGGGCACTTGTGCCTGTTCGGGAGGTATTTGCGGCAAAAGCTTTGCGAGCAGCGGCGGGGTTGGCAATGTGCTGCCGGTAGATGTATATATTCCCGGCTGCCCACCACGGCCCCAGGCGTTGATTGATGGACTTATGAAGGCGGCAGGGAAGTAGTTATGGGTTTATGCAAACACGCAGTTCTTTGCCTTCCCAATTGCGGAGAACCAGATGATTGCCATCTTTGTGGACGATAGATTCAGGCATCAGCGGGATCTTTCCATTGCCGTCAGGGGCGTTTATAATGTAGGTCGGTACTGCCAAACCGGAGGTATAACCCCGCAGCTTTTTTATGATTTCCAAGCCTTCGTCTACTGTAGTGATGAAATGGCGTGTGCCCTTGACGGGTTTGGCATGAAAAATATAATAAGGCCGGACTCTGATTTTTAACAGCTCCTGGTTTAGTTTCTTCATGACGTCCGGGCTATTGTTTACTCCCTTCAGCAACACTGCCTGGTTACCTAATATAACACCGGCATCAACCAGCATATCACATGCCTTTTTGCTTTCAGGTGTAACGGTCCGGGGATGATTAAACTGGGTGTTGATGTATACGGGCGGGTGCTTTTTCAAGATCGCACACAGTTGCGGGGTGATCCGCTGGGGCAATGTCACGATGGCCCGGGTACCCAGACGTTTAATTTCCACATGTTTGATGTTATCAAGTTCAGTCAGCAGCCAGTCAATTTTGCTGTCACTTAACAGCAGGGCATCACCGCCGGTAATTAACACATCCCTGATTTCCTTGTGTCTCCGCACATAGTCAAGGGCGGCAGAGAGGTTCTTTTCAGGCTGATGCCTGTCAATGTCGCCTATATTCCGGCGTCTCTGACAGTGCCGGCAGTACATCGCACACATATTTGTCACATTGATAATAAGCCGGTCGGGGTAGCGCCGGGTGATGCATGGAGCAGGAGAGGTATATTCTTCTGCCATCGGGTCATCATACCCAGACTCATCCAATTCGTATGTTGAGGGGACTGACTGGAGCATGACCGGGTCATTAGGGTTGCCTGGTTCAATCAATGTGGTAAAATAAGGCGAAATCGACCACCGGTACCGGGTCCCGACTTCTTTAATCTGGTCCTGCCGGTGGTGGTCAATGTGGAGGATTTGGGCCAGGGTTCCGACATCATTTATCCGGTTGGATATCTGCCATTTCCAGTCATCCCAGTCTTCTGGTGAAGCATTTAAAAGAGACATCAGTTTTTCCTTATTTGATTTGACAATATGCTGCATTTCAAAGCCGGATTTGATGTCTTGTTTTTTTTCCTGGTAATCAACTATTCTACTCTTGAGTTCAGCTGCCCGCCGTAATGAGATGATTTTCCTTTCTTCCTCGCTTGATTGGCAAATTTCAGAAACATTTAACATCCAATCGCCTCCTTTTTTTAATAAAGACAGAAAAACCCCCAACTGATAGTTGGGGGTTTAATGGTAAAAGTTAATAAAGTCCCGAAAAAAAGCATGCTTAGTAAAAAAGCCTGCCCGGAATCAATATTCCCTCAACGCTTACGAAGTTAGCTGGCGGATTCGGGTCGAAGACTAACCCTACCCTTCTTTGGTCAAAGAAGGGATTCACCCCGTAAAAGGCTGCCTGCCTTTTAGCACTGTAAACTTACAGTGACTTTTTGGTTCCCCCGTTTCTCTTTGCGAGAACTCAGCGAATGAAAATTATGTAATTTTTAAATAGTATATCATAATTGGATGTAATTGTCCATAACATATGTGGCACTGCAAGATTATTCCGCAGCTCCACCTTTTATTTTCAGCTTACCGTCTGTCACCGCAGGTATGGCCGTTTGCTCCAGTTTCCCAAGGCGGCATCTACTCATCTAGCTGTAAAGCTGCGGCAGCAAGCCGGCGTCCCCGAACTTGACGGCTCAGTAGGCATTCCTTATAAGTTGGCCGCCTCACGTTTCGCTTTTTCGGCCAGCGAAACTTCCCGGCGGCCTTCGCCGTCTGCGGACATACGGGGACTCCCCGGCTTGCTGCTCTCCACTTTACAGCAAGATTCGTGACGATGCCGCCCAAGGGAAACTTCCGCAAACGGTCATACCTGCTGGGGATTAATGGCAAGCAGGAAATTTAACCCGGGTTACCTCGATAATTTTACAGTATAAGGTAGGCTAATTTTAAATTCTATCCTTTACAACGGAGGAAAACTTGCCTATAATTATTTTAATAACCTAATACTTGCTGGGGGTGCCGAGAGGCTGAGAAAGATATGTATCTTAACCCTTTGAACCTGATGTGGTTAGAACCATCGTAGGGAAGCCAAATTTGTATTAAAGCTTACCTTTTTTGGTGAGCTTTTATATGTTTACAGGGGGCAGTACTTATGAAAATTAAAGTTAATGGTCAGGAAATCGAGGTTGACAACGGTCTGACAATCTTGTCCCTGCTTGAAGGGAAGAAAATTAATCCGGCCGCAGTGGTAGTGGAACATAATTTGGCCATACCCGCACGGGAAAAATGGGCAGACATCCAAATTAATGAGGGTGACACCATCGAGATTGTCAAATTCATGGGCGGGGGGTAAAACAGTGAACAGTAAACAGCAAGTAATTTCATGACTACCCACTACCCATTATCCACTAATCACTGATCACTGATCACTGAAATACAAGGAGGTTGGCAATGGAAGATAAGTTAGTTATTGGCGGTCAGGAATTGACAAGCAGGCTTTTTGTCGGGACGGGCAAATTCCATGCAAACTCGATCATTCCTGAGGTGATTCGAAGCTCCGGGTCCCAGGTTGTGACTGTAGCCCTGAGAAGGGTCGACCTGACATCAGCAGATGAGAATATTTTGGATTATGTGCCTAAAGAGTGTGTTCTGATGCCTAATACTTCCGGGGCCAGAAATGCCGAAGAAGCTGTTAGGATTGCCAGACTGGCCAGGGCTGCGGGCTGTGGTAACTGGATAAAAATTGAGGTGGTTTCAGACAACAAATACCTGCTGCCTGATAATTTTGAAACTGTGAAGGCGACTGAGATTTTGGCTAAGGAAGGATTTGTAGTCCTGCCATATATGAGTCCGGATCTGATGGCGGCCAAAAGATTAAGAGATGTTGGAGCCGCGGCTGTGATGCCGCTGGGTGCACCAATCGGCACCAATAAAGGCTTACAGACCAAAGAGATGATTCGCATACTGATAGAGGAAATTGATGTGCCGGTAATTGTTGACGCGGGTTTGGGCAAGCCTTCCCATGCGGCTGAGGCCATGGAAATGGGAGCTGATGCCGTTTTGGTAAACACAGCCCTGGCCACTGCCGGAGATCCGGTAGGCATGGGTGAAGCATTTCGGCTGGCCGTAACAGCGGGCCGGAAGGCCTTTTTGGCCGGTTCCGGACCAATCAAGGAATGGGCTGACGCTTCATCACCACTGACAGGATTTTTAGATCAAGGAGTATTTTAAAAGGCAGGTTTTCCTAATGAGTTTTTATGATAAATATCTTGAATACAAAGATTTTAAACCGGACGCTTTTTTTGAAACTGTCACTGAGCATGATATCTTAAGGGCCATTTCCAAAGAAAACCTGACAGAGCGTGATTTTTTAGCCTTGCTCTCGGAAAAGGCGGAAAAACATCTGGAATTAATGGCCAGGCGTTCGCAGCAGCTTACATTTCAGCATTTCGGCAGAGTAGTATTCCTGTATGCGCCCATTTACCTGGCTAACTACTGTATTAACCAGTGTGTATACTGCGGGTTCAATACTCAAAATAAGATAACCAGGAAAAAGTTAAGCCTGCAGGAAGTCGAAAAAGAAGCGGAGCAATTGGCTCAGACGGGGCTTAAACACATCCTTATTTTGACGGGTGAATCCCGGCAGCGGACCCCGGTGTCATACATTAGAGACTGTGTCAGGGTCCTGAGAAATTATTTTTCTTCCATATCCATTGAAATTTATCCTTTGGAAACTGATGAATACAAAGAACTTATCTCCGCCGGGGTGGACGGTCTCACTATTTATCAGGAGGTTTACAATGAGGAGACTTACCAGACCCTGCATTTAAAGGGGCCAAAACGGGATTACAGATACCGGCTGGATGCCCCGGAGAGGGCCTGCAGTGCCGCTATGAGAAGTGTGAATGTCGGAGCACTCATGGGTTTGGATAACTGGAGGCTGGAGGCCTTTTACAGCGGATTACATGCCCGTTACCTGCAGGACAGGTTTTTGGATACGGAAATTGGATTGTCTCTGCCGAGGATCAGGCCTCATACCGGCTCATTTCAGCCGAAGTGCCCGGTCAGTGACCGAAACCTGGTGCAGATTATGCTGGCCATGAGGCTCTTTATGCCCAGGGCAGGAATAGCCATCTCCACCAGGGAAAGAGCGGAATTCCGGGATAATCTGATTGGCCTCGGCGTAACCAAGATGTCGGCCGGTTCCTCAACCGAGGTGGGGGGCTACGGGTCAGCGGAAAAAACTGAAGGCCAGTTCGACATCTCTGACGAGAGAAGCGTCCAGGAGATCAGGGAAATGATCTATAAAAAAGGCTTTCAGCCTGTATTTAAAGACTGGCAGATCATATAAAAGGAGGTGGAACGGTTATGCATAAGTCAGAGAAGCTCAGGACAGATCTGTACTGCATTACGGCTGAGGAACACTCGCTGGGCAGGGATAATCTGCAGGTCGTGAAAGCCATGATTGATACGGGGATTAAGATAATTCAGTACCGGGAAAAAGATAAAACCCTCCGGCAGAAATACGAGGAGTGCCTTAAAATCCGCGAATTAACCAAAGCGGCCGGAGTTACTTTTATTGTCAATGATGATATTGATATTGCCATTCTGGTTAAAGCAGACGGGGTCCATATCGGGCAGGATGACCTTCCTATCGAAAAGGTCAGGGAACTTGTCGGCGGGGACATGATCATAGGCTTATCCACCCATTCTCCGGAGCAGGCGGAGGATGCGGTCAAAAGAGGGGCCGACTATATTGGGGTAGGGCCGCTGTTTAAAACATATACCAAAAAAGATGTTTGTGAACCGGCTGGCTTGGAATATCTTGAGTATGTGGCAGGGAACATTGATATTCCTTTTGTAGCCATAGGCGGGATTAAGGAGCACAACATCTCAGAGGTCGTATCCAGAGGGGCGAAATGTATTGCCCTGGTAACAGAAATCGTGGGCGCAGAAGTGATAGAAGAAAAGATTGAAAATTTAAGGCGACGAATGGAAGGGTGTTCAAATGATGTATAAAACTCAGATGGAAGCCGCAAAAAAAGGTATTGTCACCAGAGAAATGCAGATAGTGGCAGAAAAGGAACAAAAATCTGTTGAAGAGATCAAAGAGCTTCTGGCAGAGGGGAAAATAGTTATTCCTGCCAACAAAAATCACAGCTCAATTAGTCCCGAAGGGGTCGGTCTGGGCCTGAAAACAAAAATTAATGTAAATCTCGGTGTTTCCAAGGACTGCAGTAATCTTGACCTGGAAATGGACAAGGTTAAAACAGCCCTGGAACTTAAAGCTGAAGCTATCATGGACTTAAGCTGCTATGGGAAGACCAGAGAGTTCCGGAAAAAACTGCTGGATCTTTCTGCTGCGATGATTGGCACAGTTCCTGTCTATGATGCGGTGGGCTTTTATGACAAGGATTTGTCAACCATTACAGCTGATGAGTTTTTACAGGTAGTTGAACAGCATGCTAAAGACGGAGTGGATTTCATGACAATTCACGCCGGAATTAACAGAGCTACGGCGGAACGTTTTAAGAGAAACGGCCGGCTGACCAATATTGTTTCCAGGGGCGGCTCTCTGATCTTTGCCTGGATGGAACTGACCGGCAATGAAAACCCCTTCTTTGAGTATTATGACAAGGTCCTTGATATATTTGCCGAATATGATGTCACCATCAGCCTTGGGGATGCCTGCCGGCCCGGCAGTATTAATGATGCCACAGATGCCTCCCAGGTCGAGGAATTGATTGTGCTGGGCGAGCTGACCAAGCGGGCCTGGGAGAGAAATGTCCAGGTGATCATTGAAGGGCCGGGTCACATGGCTTTAAATGAAATTGAAGCTAACGTGGTTCTGCAGAAACGGTTGTGTCATGGTGCGCCTTTCTATGTGCTCGGACCGCTTGTAACTGATGTGGCGCCGGGGTATGACCACATCACCAGCGCTATCGGCGGTGCTATAGCTGCGGCCAAGGGTGCAGACTTCTTGTGTTATGTGACTCCAGCCGAACATTTAAGACTTCCTGACCTGGATGATATCAAAGAAGGAATTATTGCCTCCAGGATAGCGGCCCATGCGGCTGATATTGCCAAGGGGATCAAGGGTGCCAGGGAATGGGACCATAAAATGAGTGAGGCCAGGAGAGACCTGGACTGGGCTCGGATGTTCAACCTGGCCATTGATTCGGAAAAACCCAGGAGATACCGGGAAAGTTCGAAACCTGAAAACGAGGATTCCTGTTCTATGTGCGGTAAGATGTGTGCCGTCAGGACTGTCAATAAAGTGTTAAAAGGAGAAGACCTGAGCATCCTCTAGCTCAGGTCTTCTGTAAACCAGGGGCTTCTCTATATACATCTTTTGGTTGATTGCTCTATATTTCTGTTGTATGATTTTGTGGAGAAGAACTTTTTCAAAAAGGGGGGCAAAAAATGTGCCAGGATGTGTATCAAAGGTTGGCACTCCATCTTTCGGTATTAGGAATGGGCATGCCTACAAGGGATGATTTACTGGTTATTTTGCGGGAAAACCTGTCTCCGGAAGAAACTGAAATCGCTTTATTGCTCCCAACCAGAGTTGCACCGCTGGAACTTACGGGTTTAAGCCGGTTAATGCAGGATAGTCTGTATGTCAAAGAAGAGTTGGAGAAAATTCTCGCGTCCTTATCTGATCGGGGATTAATTTTATCCGGTAAAACCGATAGCGGTGAAATAGGCTATGCTTTACATCAGGTTGGCTTTGGCTTTCCGCAGACATTTTTTTGGCAGGGCCCGGATAATCCGCGGGGCCAGAAAATGGCCGGTTTGGTGGGTAAATATTTTAACCGCGAGGTAACCCGCGAGGCCTTTGGAGGTTCAGAGACTAAGCCATACCGGTATATTCCGCCGGCGGGAGCCATTGCTCCGGATCAAGCCGTATATCCCTATCACATGATGGAGTCCGTGATTAACAAGGCCAAGACTATTGCTGTGACTAACTGTGCCTGTCGAATACCTTTTAAGATGAAAGGAGGCAAGTGTGACCACCCGGATGAAGTGTGTTTGAAATATGACGATATGGCTCAGTATGTAATTGATAATGGACTCGGCAGAGAGATTTCCCGGGAAGAGGCCCTTAACATATTAAAAATGAGTGAAGAGGCGGGATTGGTGCATTTTGTCGACAATACCATTGAAGGCGTCAAACACACCTGTAATTGCTGCGGCTGTGCATGCTGGAACGTAGGTAATATCAAACGCAGAAAGATACCCAGGGATGCAATAATGGCCACATATTTCATGAGAGAGACTTATAACCCCATTTGTGGCAGATGCGGTATCTGTGTTGATGTATGTCCGGTAAATGCACTGAACATTGACGAAGAATATCCGGAATTAGATGAAGATTGGTGTATTGGCTGTGGGGTTTGCGTTCTAAAATGCCCGACCGGGGCGGCAAAAATTAAATTAAGAACCGATGTTGAGAAAGTTCCGGCTCCCGGCTTTAAAGAGCTTTATGATAAAATTATGCAGGAAAAGGGACTAAAGTAGGGTGTCTGGTTTTAGCGAACTTGTTCAACTAAAGTTGAACATCGAGACTTCGGTGGGGGAATCAATCCCCACCGAAGCGGAGTAAGGGGAACCATTCCCACTTATAGAAGTGGGAGTCTTACGATAGGATAAATCAAAGCGTCTCCGCCAGGATGGAAGCGGAGACGCTTTTACATTTCGGAGATCTGCCTGTCATTTTATTGGCGCAGGGAACAGATAATATTAAAAGGCCGGCTGTCAAATGGTTGTTCCTGGGAATCTCTTATGATAAGATGACATTATGAATTATGTTTGGGTAGACTCCCATGCCGCTTCACGGCATAACCGGAGAAAATCTACTGGCGGCTCGTGAATCGCGACTCGCGACTAATTTATTAAGGGGTGACGGCAGTGCCAACAATAGAGGAGTTGGTTGAGGCAGTAAAAGCCGGTGACAACAGGGAGGCTGTTGAACTGGCTGCAAAACTGATCAAAGAGGGTGTTGGAGACTCACGGATTATTCATGAAGGCCTGACCAAAGCCCTGGAGGACTTAGATATCAAGTGCACCACCGACGAATTCAACCTGGTGGAAATTCTGTTGGCAGGCCGGGCCATGACAGATGTTCTGGATATAGTTCTTAAACCCCGGATGATGAGTGGTGAAGCTTTATCCCCTGTGCATAAGGGTGTTGTCGTTATCGGCACTATCGAGGGTGACATTCATGATCTGGGTAAGCGCATCACATTAACTATTATGACTGCAGCCGGGCTTAAGGTAGTGGACCTCGGGGTGGATGTTTCACCCGGAGAATTTATTCGCGCTGCCAAGGAGGAAAAAGCATCCTTTATTTGTGTTTCCAGTTTGCTGACAGTCACTTTTCAGGGAATCAGACAAATCAAGGAAGCGGCTTTAGCTGAGGGCTTAACTGACATTAAAGTTATTGCCGGAGGTGCCGCCGCCAACCGGGCCAGTTCGGTGTTCCTGAATGTAGACTATGTTGCTAATAACGACCTGGGCGCACTGCGATACATCAGGGGTATTGTTGAAGGGGGTGTCATTATTGAATAAGTTGAATAGACTCCAGACGGTACTAAAGGGTGTGACAGAGCCCGGAAATTTTGTCTTACCTATCATTAACGGTTTGGCGGCTAAGCTGGCAGGGGTTCCGCTGCACCGGTATTTAACTGATGGCGAAACCCTTGCGCATTGTCAGTTAGAGGCAGCCAAAGCGTATAATTATGATGCGGTTTTCGTTTATTTTGATAATGCAGTTGAAGCTGAGGCTTTGGGAGCGGAATTGGACTGGCCTGAAGATGGTTATCCCAGGGTGATGCGGCCAATCCTGGCGGCTCCGAAAGATCTGGATTTATTAAAATCCGATGATTTTTCCCGGATTGGGCGGCGGGAAAAATTGCTCAAGGCCTGCGAATATTTACACCGCCAGGCAGCGGGGGAAAAACTGGTGGTGGCTACTGTTTTGGGACCGGCGTCTGTCGCGGGTCAACTTTACGGCCTGGAAAAGCTGCTTTTTCTTGCTGTTGATGAACCCCTGCAGTTTCGTAAATTGCTTGACGACACCTGGCTGATGGTGGATGGCTATGCCAAAGCACTGATCAGGGCGGGGGCAGATGTGCTTTGCTTATATGAGCCTGCCGCTTCACCTGCGGTAGTGTCAAAAGAGATTTTCAGGACATATCTGCTGCCGGTGTATAAACAGATGATCAGTGAATGGACGGCTTTGGGCCTGCCGGTATGGAGTCACATCATCGGTCCGATCAGAAATTTTCTGCCATTATTGGCTGAATTGGGTGCGGATATGATTACTATTGACGATAGTATTCCCTGGACTGAGGCCAGGTTGGCCCTGCCCGAACCATATCTGGTGGGGAATCTGACGGCATCGTTATTTGCCATCCAAAGTGTGGGCGAAATTGAAAAAACAGTGCGTAAATTAAAGGAACATGCTGACAGCCGCACTATAATCGGGACAGACTGCGAATTACCTCTTGATAGTGATCCTGATAACCTACGGGCTATGGTTCGGGTTTGGCGGGAGGGGTAAAACCGGTGGACAGGCTTTTTAAGTCATTAATCAAGATTAATAACATCATTGGATTTCTGCCTTCCAATCTGGGTCAGGTTATTGCAGCTGTACTGGCTGAGTTCAACTGTCTTCTGACACCTTTTGAAATAAAGGTGCATCTTAAGATGCTGGAAAATGAAAAAGAGGAATTGGCGGCACTAATCAAAGGTGGCATGGTTGTACCTGCAGAACACCATAGCGGGTGCAAAGCTATCGCCGACCGGCTGCCGGTTATAGTGGAAGACAACAGCCGGGATAGGGGATGCCCTTTTCGGGAGTCATCAGCTGTCAGTTATTCATGTATACCGATCATAGCCGGAAAAGAAGTATTGGGAACTGTCTCAGTTACTTCCGATACTATCCGCCCTTTGTTGAGGGATGAACTGGAGGTTTTGGTTTCGGTAGTAAATCAACTGGGAGTGGCCATTCAGCGGTGCAGGCTCCTAAGGAGTCTGGAGGAAGAGAAAAAGACATTGGCCAGGGCTAATGACGAAATATCTGCTCTTAACTGGGAGTTGAGTTCTCTCGTGCAGCACCTCCAGGAAACCCAGGCCCAGCTTGTCCATTCGGAAAAACTTGCCGCCACCGGGCGGCTGGCGGCTAATATTGCTCATGAAATCAACAACCCTGTGGGGATTATATTGTCCCGTCTGGATTGCGTTTTCTGGGAGGAGGATAAGTATCCGGACAGTCGTTTATGGACAGACCTCAGAGTAATCCAGCGACAGGCTAAACGGGTTGCCGAAATAACAAGAGGCTTGTTATCCCTGACAAGAAAATCCACCAATTCCAGAGAACATATTGATTTATCAAGTTTGGCGGGAGAGACTGTAGGTTGGCTGGAGGACCAGTTCAAAAAGCAAAAGATCAGGATAAGTTTTAAGCTTAGTGAAACTTATCTGGTGCTGGGGAATCCTGAACAACTGCAGCAGGTCGTGGTTAATCTTCTGGTAAATGCCAGAGATGCCATGCCTGACGGCGGAGTTTTGACTGTCAGCACAGGAAAAGATACCGAGAACAAACGGGCGGTTTTAGAAATTTCCGATACTGGAATGGGCATCTCAGATGATGAAAAAGATAAAATTTTTGAACCTTTTTATACATCCAAGGAGCCCGGCAAAGGGACCGGTTTGGGATTATATATTAGTTATTCAATCATCAAAGAAAATCGGGGTGAGATTAAAGTTAAAAGTGCGCCGGGTCAAGGTACTACTTTTGGGATATACTTGCCGGCGGCCAATCCCGGTCTGGAAACGAGGTGAAAAATGTGGATGTGACGCGAAAAATACTGGTTATTGATGATGAAGATGAAATGCTCGAAAACTGTCAGCGCATCCTCGAACATATGGGGCATGGATGCCTCACCAGCAGTGACAGCGAAAAGGCTATAAACTTAATTGAACAGGAAAAACCCAACCTGGTTCTCACTGATCTCAAGATGCCGAAAAAGGATGGCCTGGCAGTCTTAAGGGAGGTTCATGAAATTGACCGGGATTTGCCTGTCATTGTGATTACCGGTTATGGGTCCATTGAATCGGCGGTGGAAGCAATGAAAGCCGGAGCATTTGATTATATTGCCAAGCCTTTTTCTCTGGACCAGTTTCAGATCACGGTGGACAGGGCTCTCCAGCAAATAAATCTGCAGGAAGAAAACAGGAATCTCAAAGCTCAATTACAGGAAGTATTCCAGTTAAATAGCATCATAGGTTCTAGTCCGGCCATTCACGAAGTCTTTGAAACCATAACCAAGGTAGCCAAATCCGAGGCGAATGTGATCATCCTCGGTGAAAGCGGGACCGGCAAGGAGCTGGCTGCCCGGAGTATGCATATCAACAGCCGCCGGGCTAAATCCCCTTTTATAGCTGTGGACTGTGTGTCTCTGCCTGAAAATTTATTGGAAAGTGAACTTTTTGGTTACGAGAAAGGGGCTTTTACCGGGGCTATCGCGGCCAAGCAGGGGCTCTTTGAATTGGCTAACAGGGGCACCTTGTTTTTGGATGAAATCGGGGATTTAGGGATCAATCTGCAGGCAAAGCTCTTGAGAGTGCTGCAGGAAAGGCAGTTTCGCCGGGTAGGAGGCACTCGCCTGATTGATGTGGATATCCGCGTGATTGCTGCAACCAACAGAAACCTGGAGCAAATGGTCAAAGACGGGGAATTCCGGGAGGATTTATATTATCGGTTGAATGTTATCTGTATAAAATTACCGCCATTGCGGGAGCGGGTAGGGGATATCTGCATCTTGGCAGGCCATTTTTGTCACGAATTCAGCGCCGCTCAGGGCAAGGAATTGCAAATATCTCCGGAAGCACTGAAAGTTTTAGAACACTGGAACTGGCCGGGTAATGTCAGGGAACTGAAAAACGTAGTTGAACGGGCAGTTACTTTTGCCGAAAGGCCAATGGTTGAAGTCAGTGATTTATCACCTTATCTGACTGATGAGATTTCCGTTGAATCTGCCGAATATGAAACAGCCTTGCCCTTTTCGGAAGCAAAGAAAAAGTGGATTGCTGTTTTTGAAAAGAAATACCTGACCGATCTGCTTGAACGGCACGGGTGGAATATTTCCAGGGCTGCCCGGGAAGCCGAAATTGACCGAAGAAACATCTACCGGCTAATTGCCAAGCATGGTTTAAACAAGAATCGGCTAATAAGTGAAGAATAGAGCAGTCCCCTGCGCAGGAAATCACCTGTATCAGGGGACGTTTTAGATTTTTTGGCACAGAAATTGCTATATTTTACTATAAATCTAATTTTAATGATTTGTGAAAAGGAGGGAAATAAATGTGTAACACCATGATGGCTTTTAAGTGCCCGGAACCGCAGCACAAGAAGCTGAAGGGCCGGACCGCTTTTTTAAGCCGTCTGTTTTCGATATCCAAATTAAGTTTGGTATCCCTATTTGCAGATACACTGCGGCATAAATAGACAAAAAATATGTGTCGTTTGTGTCACATCTGGGGTGAAAATGCCTCAATAAAAAAATGACATTAGTAAGGAGGTAATCAATATGATGGGTTTCATAGGGTTAATTGGGGCATTAGGCGCGTTGTTTGGTTTTCTGTTTGTAGTATACATCGTAAACTACGAAATGCACTTTTCTAAACCGGCGCGGTGGATACTAAGCATTGGCGGTGGCCTGATTATGGCCCCGGTTACCGGTTTGCTGGTGATGATGGCAATTTGGCCGCCCTTCAGTCTTATTTATACTGTAGTGGTAATGGGCTTAATTGTCCTGATTTTCGCCCTGGCTCGCTGGATTGGAAATGGCACCCTGAAACGGGTAGAGGATGAGATAATTCATGATTTAGAATATCTTAAAAGCAAGCAGCCAAATCTAAATTCACCCGTGGATGTTTTGGGTCTCGAAACAGACTAACGAATCATAAGACTTCATAAGACTTGCGACTCATAGCAAGGCGATACAAAAAAATAAAATGACTTCAAAGACAGGTTTTACCTGTCTTTTTTGTTTTTAACAAATGAACTTCTCGATACATGAGACGTTAATACCTCACCGTGGCGTATACGCCACATATGGGTGAACGTGGGTATAAGCACATACGCACATGAGGGCTCGTGGTTTATATCACATAATTGCATAGTTTAATGTGGCGAGACTGCCACATAGGAGAAAATTTACAGGCCGATGCTGCGCTATTTTGTGTTTGGCATACATCTTGCATAATGTGACAAAGAGTGCGAATTTACCGGCAAAAAATCGACGAATGCTGGTATTTAACGATGGGAGGTGGGGTGTCTTAAGTTGTAAAAGTTTTCACTAGCATGAAAAGGAGGTAGCAATATTAAGCATGGGTAAAAAAACCGTAACAATCATTGTCATGATAGTGCTTGTTGTTTTAGGTGCTGCGGGTGGAGTATTGGCTCAAAACGTTGTACCGAGTGAGCGGCATATTTTTGTTCAAGCCAGGCAGTTTGGCTACGACCCTGCTGTGATTAAAGTTAACAAAGGAGACAAAGTTACTATCGAGTTAATAAGCGAAGACGTTACCCACGGTTTGTATCTCGACGGCTATGATGTCAATTTGATAACCCGCCCTGCCGGTGATCCGGGTGTGGCAACCTTCATTGCCGATAAAACAGGAAAATTTAATTTTCGCTGCAGTCAGACTTGTGGTGCATTTCATCCCTTCATGATTGGCAAGCTGGTTGTTGAGCCTAATTACCTGTTTCCCGGGTCTATTGGGGCGACAATTGGCTTAGGTGCAGCAGCATTATTTTTCTTCGCGCGTAAGGAGGGTGAAATGAGTGGGGAGTAAGAAAAGGATTGATCTTTTAGATAAGGCCCCTTGGCTGAAAAAACTCGTTAAAATGCGCAGTTTTCAATTTATTTTGATTTTACCCAATCTGGTGCTTTTCTTTCTTTTCCTGATTGCCGGAGTTATTGGGAACCCCATGGGCAGTCAGAATATAATTATAGTTTTCGTCTGGATTCTCTGGTGGGTGGTATTGATCGGCATCCTGGTTCCTTTTGGCTCAAGACTGTGGTGTACCATGTGCCCGCTGCCAATTATCGGTGAGTGGTTCCAAAGAGGTGCCATCGCCGGGGTTAGAAAAGGAAAACCTTTCGGACTGAATAAAAAATGGCCATCAGCTCTGAAAAATATCTGGCCCCAGAACATTGGCTTTTTATGTTTAGCTATATTCAGTGCACTTTTGGTTACGAGACCAATTGTTAGTGTCTTTGTGCTTGGTGGAATGATCCTGGTGGCAATTGTGCTGCATTTAATTTATGAAAAAAGAAGTTTCTGTATGTATATCTGCCCCGTGGGAGGATTTCTCGGACTTTACTCAATGTGTTCAACTCTGGAACTCAGGGTTAAGGATCCGGAAGTCTGCCGTCAACACAAAGAAAAGGATTGCATCCGCGGTAATGAAAATGGATATGGCTGTCCCTGGTTCCAGTATCCCGGCAACCAAACCCGTAACAACTACTGTGGGTTGTGTACCGAATGTATCAAGACTTGTCCGTTAGATAATATTGCAGTGAATGTACGGCCTTTTGCCAGTGATGACAAAATCAAGAATTATGATGAGGCATGGAAGGCTTTTATAATGATTACCCTGGCTATGGTTTACTCAGTAACGCTTCTGGGACCTAATGCGGAGATCAAAGACTGGGCCAATGCTACCTTTACAGGTGAATGGAGAGGGTTCTTAACTTATGCCTTGGTTGTCTTAAGCAGTGCGCTGGCCGGTTTCCCGGCGGTTTACGCAGTTTTTGCCTGGCTGGCCAAAGTGTTTTCCGGAAACAAAGAGGTTTCTTTTGAAAATGTATTTATTCGCTATTCATTCGTTTTGGTGCCTATGGGTCTATTGGCCTGGATTGCATTCAGTGTTCCCCTGGTGATGATTAATGGTGCCTATATTGTATCTGTTATTTCAGACCCCATGGGATGGGGATGGGATCTCTTTGGAACCAAGGAAATTCACTGGCATCCCGTTTTACCCGGGTGGGTTCCATATATTCAGGCAGTTTTACTCATGGTAGGACTTTGGTTCTCCATTAAAAAAGGACATGATGTCGGCAGACAATTGTTTAAGACAAAAGGTGAGGTTATTCGCAGCCTAATACCAATAACCGTTCTTTTAATTGGTGTAGTGATTGCCTTCCTCACCCAATATGTCAATTAAAGAGGGGGATGACTTGATGGATAAGCTTGATAAAATAATCTCAAAAATAGCCGTAATTCTGGTTATCGGGCTGATGGCGGCCGTCCCTTTGGGTATCTGGTATTACAAGAATGTCAGCGTACCGGCCCAATATCCTCCTGGCACCAAGATTATTAACCTGATGGCTTACGGGCGAAACGGACAGTGGACCCTGGGGACCATTTCAGGCGCCAACTACTGGCGGGGTGCCGGCGGGCGGCTGAATCAAGTTGAAGTGAACAAAGGAGACAACGTGGTGTTTAGGATAACAAGCGCAGATGTGCAGCACATTTTTAGCATTCCGGAACTAAAAATAAAACCTGCTTTTGTCAAGCCGGGTTATCTGACGGAAGTCCAATTTGTGGCCGATAAAGCCGGGGCTTTCACCATCCAGTGTCTGGAATTCTGCAGTCCGGCACATGAGGCCATGTCCGCGCGTTTTGTTGTGAAAGGATAAAAATAGCCCGCTCATAAGGAGGTACTTGGAAACGATGTTTAAAAAAGTGGTTGCACTGATTTTGGGGCTCATCGTTGGAGGGGCAGTCATAATGGTAATTAACCCAAGCAAGGGCGAGGTACCCAGAAGGCCGCTGGTCACCCCGGGAAATTACGATAAGTATTATGGCTTCCTGAGCGGTGGACCGGGTGGAGATATAAGGGTTATCGGGGTGCCGTCAATGCGCCTGATTCGCAGGATTCCGGTCTTCGAACCCAGTATGCGTTACAACTATGGTGTGGACAAAGACGGAAATCCTGCCGGCGAACTGAAAGAGTACAGTAACGGTGACACCCATCACCCTTTGTTAAGCCAAACAAATAATAAATTTGACGGACGGTGGCTGTTTATACATGATAAAGCCAACGGCCGTGTCGCACGTGTAGACCTGTCAACTTTTGCGGTTGATAAACTGCTGAAAATTCCGAATAACCCGGGAGTTCACGGCATCGCCCTTGATCCGGTAAGTTCAAGATGGCTTGCAGCATCTTCCGAATTTGTTATCCCAATACCGCAGAAGGCTACAACTGACCCTAAAGAGCATAAATCTGTGGAAACCATTATTGATCCGGCCACAATGGAGGTAAAATACCAGATTTTAAGTTACCAGCAGGACAATATGGACTACAGTAAGGATGGCAAAATCCTTTTTGGAACCGCTTATAACACAGAAAATGCTTTAACTGAGGCCGGTTCCATTCAAAAAGATGAGGACGCAGTTATTGCCACAAATATGGAAATAGCTGAAAAAGCATTTGCTGAAGGGAAATATACAGTGATGAACGGAGTTCCGGTACTTGATCCCGAAAAAATCCCGGGACTCATGACTCTTATTCCGGTACCTAAAAACCCGCACGGGGTTTCAGTTACCCCGGATGGCAAATATGCCGTGGCCTCAGGCAAATTATCTCCGACAGTAACAATTATTGATGTCAAGACCCTGAAGGTGCTGGCTCAGCCTACCGTCGGTTTTGGTCCGCTGCATACAGTGTACGATGGCAAAGGCAACGCCTATACGACAAACTTTATTGACAGTACGGTAGTTAAGTGGAGTATAGAAAAAGCAATCAAAGGTGACAAAGACTTCATCATTGATACCCAGCCTGTTGCTTTTAACCCGGGACACCTCACTGCCACGGGGACCCAGACAGATAATCCGCAGGGTGACTGGTTAATCAGTCTAAACAAGCTTTCCAAAACACGTTTCCTGGAAGTTGGCCCTGACCTGCCTGAAAACAACCAGTTGTTTGATATCAGCGGTGACAAAATGAAACTGGTATACGACATGCCGTCAGACCCCGAACCGCATGATGGGGTAATTGTACCTGCAGATATTATTAATAAGTCGGCTAAAAAGAATTAGGGGAGGTTAAATATGTCACGCAAAAAAATAAGACTTTTGGCCTTTCTTCTCCTCGGGGTATTTTTAGGAGGAGTAATAGCTTATTCTATGATACCGGGGCCGGCAGAAGGCGAAGTAAAGCCTTTGGTAGCACCTGGTGAAAAAGATGAATATTATGCCTTTTTAAGTGGTGGTAAAGGCGGTGACGTGCGGGTATTTGGTGTGCCTTCAATGAGGCTGATCCGGGTAATTCCGGTCTTTAACCCCAGTGCCCAATATGGTTATGCCCGAACTACCGATGGCACCCGGAAATTGCTTGATGACAGCGGCGGAGCCCGCTGGGGCAATACGCTGTTTCCAGTCCTCAGCAAGACTGCCGGCGACTATGACGGACACTCACTCTTTATTCAGGACGAGGCTCATGGCCGGGTTGCCAAAGTCAGTCTGAAAACCTTTGAGTCGGAAGTTGTCGCAAAGCTTCCAAACATGAATACTGCCCAGGCTCTGGCGGTGGACCCAAACACCAAGTACCTGATTGTGGGCGGCCAATATGCCGGAGAAGCCAAAAATGGGACAGGTGTAATCAGTTTTACCGATCCTGAGAAACTGGAAGTTGGGTTTCAGGTTACCGGCCCTGAAGTAGCTATGCTTGACGGAGGCAAAGACGGCAGCAAGGTATTTGGCGCCGTTCCGCAGCTTCCAGGACAGAAGGATGGCGGAGTAGTTATATTTGACATTAAAGCTTTGGAAAACGCTGTTTCAGCCATGCCGAGAAATACAGGTCAGATACCGGTACTGGACGGTGCGCAGGTTAAAGATGCGGTGACTGTTATTCCTGTACAGGGAAAAATAACTGAAGTTTCTGTTTCACCTGACGGGAAATATGTGGCTGCCGGTGGAGAGGGAAGCAAGACCACTTTAATAGACACTGCCACCATGGAGATTGCTGCCCAGCCAGACCTTGGCCAAGACCCGCGCTACACTGTCTTTGACGGCAGCGGAAATGCCTATACAGCTATTTATTCAGAGAGCAAAGTTGTCAAGTGGAATATCGAACGTGCTATAAGCGATAAGGGTGACAGCAGTAAATATGTCTTAGAATCCATGGAGGTTAACGCAAACCCGGTTTTCCTTGAACTTGGGGATGGCCGTACCAGCAAGCCTACAGGCAAATGGCTGCTGGTCTATAACCAGAAAGGCCAGGATCGTTTTCTTGATGTTAAGTTTGACGTCCAAAACACCCAGATAGTGGATATCAGCGGGGAAAAAATGGAACTTGTGATGGATTCGCCTGTTGAACCGGAAATAACTGACGGAGTAAGCGTGCAGGCTGCCAAACTGCAGCCTTACGATATCTTCCCTAAAACTGACGAGACACTGCCCGAAGGGAAGGACCGGATAGAAAGAGATGGCAACAATATTCACGTTTTTATGACAGCTAAGCGGACCGATTATGGTTTTCCCGAGATTCACGTTAAGAAGGGTGATCACGTCTACCTGCATGTAACTAATATTGAAAAGACGAAAGACATCATCCACGGCTTTACCCTTACCCAATACAATGTGAACCTGGAGCTGCCGCCCGGGAAAACGGTGACGACAGATTTTATCGCCGATAAGCCGGGGGTACACTGGTATTACTGTACAATTTTCTGCAGTGCCCTGCACCTTGAAATGACCGGCAGATTGATTGTAGAACCATAAGTAAAAGTAAGCGGCAGAAGCAGTCTTTGAGCGGACTGCTTCCTGCTGCCACTTGTAAATAACAACTCTGAAAAGGAGGTCATCTAACATGACAAATCAGAGGGTAGAACAAAATGAATCATGGCTTGCAGTTAATAAAATGTTACCATTATTGGCGGGAATTTTTATTGCCTTTTCCATCCTTCTTCCTTTCTGGAGAGTAGATATGAAGGCTCCCCAGTACCCTGAAAAGACACTGACCATAAAGATTTTCGCCAACAAGATGGTGGGCGATATTTGGGAGGTTAACACCCTGAACCAATATGCCGGTGTGAAGTTCCCCGAAAACCTGCCTGAGTTTAAGATGTTTCCGCCAATCTTGGGGGTAATTGCCCTGTTTAATCTGGCTGCGGCTTTTGCTTCCAAAAAACTAAGGAAAATACTGCTGCCTATTGTGGTTGCGGTTCTGTTTATATTTTTGACTGCCTCTTTAGCTGATTTACAGTGGCGGTTATACGAAGTAGGGCACAATCTGGACCCTCATGCGCCAATGGCCGGGTTTAAAGAGTTTACCCCGCCAATTCTTGGCCCCAACAAAATTGCCAACTTCCACACCCTGGCTCTGTTCGGTTCAGGTGGGGTAGCCATTGGTTTGGCATTTGTATTTAATTTTATAGCATTCATGAAACGTAATTCTGCGGTTACAATAAACGAGTGGGGTAAAAAACTTTCTCATATGCTTGACAGCTAAAACACGGAGAAAGGTTGAGGCTTGTGAAACGATGGATGATTCTTGGCTTAGGTTTGGCAATACTATTAATGGGGATTCAACCTGCTTCAGCAGCAATGAAGCACCTGGACCCAAGAACTCTGGTAATTGCCTTAAAAAATGAGCAATTTTCAAGTATTCAGGAAGCTGTTAAGTCAGCAAATCCTGGTGATACACTGGTTATAAAACCTGGTCTCTATCACGAACGTGTTGTTTTAGACAAACCTCTCAAACTTTTGGGAGAAGGCGATCCGGTCTTAGATGGAGGCGGCAGGGGTGACGTAATTACTGTTTTGGCTGACCATGTAACTATCCAGGGCCTTGTGGTAACAAACAGTGGTCAGGATTTAAGCAAAGATGAGGCCGGTATTAAAGTAAAATCCAGCCATAATTTAATTACACGCAATAAAATTACGAAAAATACCTGGGGAATTTATCTTTATGAGGCCAATGATAATGTTGTAAGTCACAACTTGATCAAGGGGAACACAGAATTGGCGGAACCTTCCCGGGGCAATGGGATTCATTTGTGGAAATCAGACCGCAATACCTGTGACAATAATGAACTTGTAGAAAACAGAGATGCCTTTTATTTATCTTTTGCCAATCATAATACAATCAGCAATAACATGGCCTATGGGCAGCGTTACGGGATTCATTATATGTACTCTAATCATAACAGCCTTTTGCAAAATGTGCTGCACGATAATTTAGGCGGCATTGCAATGATGAATTCATCCTTTAACACCATCCGGAAAAACCAGACATACCGGAATTCCAATGATGGGATTCTGGTCAAAGATCTTGACGATAATATAATTGAAGAGAACATTAGCTTTAATAACCGGCAGGCAATGTTTATGTATAATTGCAACCGTAACAAAGTATCTAACAACTTATTTGCTGCCAGCCTGGTGGGGCTGAATATTACCGCCGGCTCGGACGAAAATATTTTCATCCGGAATAACTGGGTAGAAAACGTTTCCCAGGTCAAAGTGGACGATCCCCTGAAAAACCGGTGGGATGACGGTGTCAACGGGAACTATTGGAGTAACTATACCGGTTACGACCTTGATGATAATGGAACCGGTGATGTGATATATTGGCAAAGCCAACTGGTAGAAAATTTGATTAAAGAGGTACCGGTAATTAAATTACTATTTAACAGTCCAGCAATGCAGGCCATCCAATTAGCAGAAAAAGCATTTCCGGTTTTGCGTTCAGCGGGAGTGATTGATCACTTTCCCGTTATGCGGCCTACCATAGATTTTAAAAAACTAAGCATCGATTGGAACATGCAATTTAAAGATAACGGACCAATCGACACCGGCCATGATATGGCCGAATTCCACCACGATGACGGCACCGGGGAAATGGATATGGAAGAGGATATGCATGCGCATGACATGTAATTCGGGCACCACCTTTGGAAGGGGTTGGATTAAATGGAAAAGCCATTGATAAAATTAGACCAGATCACCAAGGTGTATGAAGGCTCTGATGATGAAAACCACACTGTCCTGGACGGGGTCACTCTGGAAATTCGGCATGGGGAGATTTTTGGCCTGTTGGGGCCCAATGGAGCAGGCAAAACGACCCTGATTAAGATCCTCTTAGGCTTGACTAAACCAAGTTCCGGAAGTGTCATGATTGAAGGCATTAGTGTTCCTGACCACCTGGAGGCAAAAAAAATTATTGGTTATGTGCCGGAGAAAGTAAGTTTTTACGGAAATCTGACTGCCCTGGAAACTTTGCGTTTTTTCGGTGATCTCAAGGGCGTGCCCCGGATTAGGTGCCACGAAGTTTTGGAGCAGGTTGGGCTGGAAAAATCTGCAGGGGAGCGGGTGGCCAACCTTTCAAAGGGAATGCTGCAGCGGGTCGGGGTAGCCCAGGCTCTCTTAGCTAAACCGAAACTGCTGATTTTGGATGAACCCACCAGCGGCCTTGACCCCATTGGGGTGGTCAATTTTAAACAACTGCTGCATGAATTAAACGCTGAGGGCATTACTATTCTTTTCACTTCCCATATCATGAGTGAAGTGGAAGACCTGGCGGCCAGGATTGCCATTCTGAAGGCGGGCAAACTTTTGGCAACTGATTTTGTTGCCGTAATCAAACAAAAAACAGGTGGCAGTCCTAAAATGGAGATCACCCTCAAGAATCCTTCCGGAGATATTGTGGATAGGGTCCTAGGGGTGGGGGCATCATCTGCCCGTCTGGACGACACCGGTCTGCACGTCGAATGTCAACCCTGGCAGAAAGCCGAAATTTTAACTGTTATTAGGTCGTCAGGTATAGAGATTCTAGATTTGCGGACTATTGAACCTAGTCTTGAGGAAATTTTTGTGAAAGTACTGAGCAGTGAGAAGGTGACTTTGCAAAATGTATAAGGTCAGGTCCATCAAAGTAATTGCCAAAAAAGAATTTACTGAAACCTTAAGGAATAGCTGGACTCCGGTAATCACCTGTGTTTTTGCTGCCATTTCAGTCGGCATATCCTATTTCGGATTGGTTACCCGGGGGGAAACGGGTCTGCAAAGCTTTGAAACAACTATCGCCAGTTTGATGAGCATGGTTATTTATATAGTGCCCCTGATTGCACTTTTAATGGGCTATTCGGCGGTGAGCGGCGAAAGAGAGCAGGGTTCTCTGGCCCTTTTGTTGACTCAGCCGGTAAGCCGCGGGGAAGTAGTACTAGGTAAATTTCTTGGCCTGGCTTTGGCGTTAACGTGTTCCACCCTTGTGGGGTTTGGGATTACCGGTGTGTTAATTTTATTTAGAGTTGGCAGTCAGGGCTGGGTTAATTATGTCTACTTTTTGCTGTCTTCTTTATGCTTGGGTCTGGTGTTTCTCAGCATGGGCCTGTTGATTTCGATTTTGGCCAGGAAAAAAGCCGAGGCGGCAGCCGGGGCGATTTTCCTGTGGTTTTTCTTTACTTTTATATTTGATATGATGTTACTGGGATTGCTGATATTTCTGGCCAAACAAATGAAAGTGGCTTGGCTGACCATGCTGCTCTTCTTCAACCCAGGAGATATTTTCAGGTTGTCAAACCTAATCCATCTGGAAAATCTCAGTTCAATGATGGGCCTGGCCAATCTGCTGCCCCCGTCCCTAATGAACGGCGGTCTGATTATATTGCTCTTTATCCTTTGGCTGACCATGCTCTTGACGGCATCTGTTTATGCCTTTAACCGGCAGAGTGCCTGATTAGCAATACCTATGAATATTAGATGTCATGTTTATTGCCATTAATATTAGAAGATGCCAGTTATATTACCAAAAAGCCTGTTTGTGTATTTTGAATTGCACAGACAGGCTTTTTTATTCACTAACCATAAATTTTTTTATTGACTAGTAGCTAACTATATTCTATACTGAAAATGATAATAATTATCAGTCGCTCTTATTAACCAGCGGAGGAGTAGAAGTATATGCTAAAATTATATGGTCAGCACAGAACTGTTAGCCTTTCAGAGCTGGAAATAGAAAACATCACTAATTATCTGGTCAGGGAAAGTATTGAGATCATCACCGAGGAAATAGAATATTTTTACCTTACCCGGGAGAAATCCTTCCACCCGGTGCTGGATGAGGTTTCACTGACTAGTTTGGATTTAAAAGCTTTAAGGCACAAATTGAATAGTGTTTTGTACACTAAGGAAGAAATCAGGCTATTGGTCGGGAAGATAGAAAACAGAATCAGAAAAGAAATTAGAATAGCAAACTGGGATTGTGACTTCAAATTTGATTTGACCAAGTTATCCTGGATTGAGCCCGGGAACATTGTGGTTTTGCTGCAAGAGGAAATTAAAACAATGTTTTACAGTAAAACTATGACTAAAGTAATAGACAGGGCCTGGTTTAAAATGAAAAAAGATTTAATTCCATCAGGTCTCAGCAAACTGAGTGCAAAGATTAAGGTTGGAGATATTGTCCTAACTGCGGTACAGGTGGACCCGCAAAAAATAGAAGGTGATTTGAAGAAAAAAATTGCCAGGCTGGTCAGAGGAGCTTTAAAGCAGTATGAATCTCAGTTATGTCGAGAGTTATCAGAACAGGTTTGTCAGCAGATATTTGTCTATGACGTGCCGTATCCAGATAATGTTGAAATGTTGAAAGTTCAGACTGTCTAAGTTTGCCGGAAGCGCATCTTGCTTAAAGAGATGCGTTTTTTTTTACGCATAATTAATAGAAACATTTGACATATTATTAAAAGATTTTGTAAAGGAGGAAACAATTGATGGCGGAAGAAAAAGTTGCCTTGGAAAATGACAGAATCGCCAACACCGGTGCACCCTTTGGCGGACCTGGACCTGGCATGAGTAATAGGGGTAATGAACAGTATAATAATGAATATGAAGGGGTTCCTTATCCCCAAGGGAACTATCGGGGCAATAATTTTTCCCAGGGTAATTACAGGGGTAATTATCAGGGCTATCCTCAGGATAATTACAGAGGTAATTATCAGGGTCAGGGCTATCCCCAGGGTAACTTCCGGGGCAGTTATCAGAGTCAGGGCTATCCCCAGGATAATTTCCGGGGCGATTATCAGAGTCAGGGCTATCCCCAGGATAACTTCCGGGGCGATTATCAGAGTCAGGGCTATCCCCAGGATAACTTCCGGGGCGATTATCAGGGTCAGGTTTACCCCCGAGGTAACTTCCGGGGCAATTACCAGGGTCAGGTTTATCCCCGGGGGAGTTACCGGTCAGGATATCTTCCCTTTAGAGGGAGAAGCACTGTTGGCAATTATCCCTTTGGTACCAGATATGGATATCCATATAGGGATTACAAGGATAGTTATGACCATGATGATGATTACTATCATGACTATGAATTTGACTATGACTATGACGACTACCACTATTATCAAAAATATGTTCCTTTAGGTTACGGTCCATATGGCCAGCCTTATGGTGGTTATGGGCCGATGAAGCAGAGGCCTTTCGGGTCTTTGCGCAATTGGATAAGCTATAATCCTGTTACCAATTGGGCCAGAAGCCCAAGAGGCAATAATTTCCTCAGGGGGCTGGGCATTGCCACAGCGGGAATCATCCTTGCCCCGGCTATTATCAGGACAATCCGTCCTTTAGCGGTGCAGGCTGTGCACGGTGCAATGTCTATCGTGGGCGAAATGAAGGGCGTTGTCTCAGATGCCAGAGAAGAGCTTGAAGACATATTCGCAGATGCTAAGTGGGAGAACATGAACAGCAGGGAAGAAAAGCTTCAAGAGGGCTAACAGCCCTCTTTTTTCTTTATTAATTACGTGAACTCTCATATTTTCCAACTTTTGTGGAAAAATAAACCCAGTAGGTCAGGAGGTGAATCAATTGCGGACTAAGAGCTTTTGGTTAGGAGTAGGCGTGGCCGGTGCTGTCTGGTTATGGAGGAAACAGCTTCGTCCTTTGGCGGTTCAGGGAGCCAAAGGGGGGCTTTTGGTTGCTGAAGGAATTAAAGATAACATTAAAGCAGTCAGGGACGCCTTTTTTGATTTGAAACAAGACACTCAAATGGCACAAATAAGAAATGAGGAGAAATCTGAGAGTAACAAAACCAGAGGAGCCAAGGAGGATACAGTTGAAGACCTGTAAAGTAGAGATCGTTCATTCCCTGCCCGGGAGAATTAGAGTCAAAGTGAAGGGATTGCAAGATAACAAAAAACTTGCCAGGTCTATCGAGAGAACATTCCGGATTAATCCGGAGGTTGGAAGGATTAAGGCTAATTCCGTTACGGGAAAAGCCTTAATTATTTTTGACCCTCATGGCGTTTCTGAAAAGGAGTTATTACAGGAATTTGCACGCTCGCTAAAATATATTTGTGAAAAAATCAGGCCTGCAAAAGAACCTATTGTAAAACCTGGTGAGCAAAGTAGGGAAATAAAATTATACGAACTTGAGGACCTCCCTTTACGGACCCAATACACCCAAGTAATAGGGACAGGAATTGTCTTATTATTTTTGGTTTTGAAAAGGCTTTTATGGGGCAAAGCAGGCGGAGCAGGTTCTGCTTTGGTGCATACCGTTGCCGGATTAACCACTATAATTACGGGTTACCCCATATTGCGCAGCGGAGTAGACCATTTATTAGTTAAGAAAAAGCTGAACAATGATTTTCTGATTAGTGCCGCTACGATAGTCTCACTCCTGATGAAAGAGAGTATAACTGGTCTCGTGGTTGTGTGGTTGGTAAATTTAAGCACTCTTTTTGAAACCCTGACCATTGACAAATCCCGTAAGGCGATCAGGGAAATGCTGCAGGGAAAAGAACAGATGGCTTGGCTGGAAGTCGAAGGAACCCTTGTTTCTGTGCCCATTGAATCTTTACAAATCGGAGATATTGTAGCCTGCCATGATGGTGAAAAGATTCCTGTAGACGGGGAAGTGGTCAATGGAGAAGCCTCTGTTAGTCAGGCCGTAATTACAGGTGAATCTGTGCCTGTACATAAGGTACTGGGAGAAAAAGTTTATGCCGGATCCATTGTGGAAGAAGGCAGTTTAAGAATTAAGGCTGAGAAAGTAGGAGAAGATACTTCAGTCGCCAGAATCATCCAATTAGTTGAACAGTCCAGTGAAGTCCGGGCACCAATAGAAAACATAGCTGACCGCTATTCTGAGAAAATAGTGCCGCTGTCATTTGGTTTGGCTGGTTTAATATATTTATTGACCGGTGATTTTAAGCGAAGCATGACGATGCTGATTGTGGCCTGCCCATGTGCCGCTGGGCTCTCTGCACCGACAGCGGTCAGTGCTGCTGTGGGTAATGCTGCGCGTAAGGGGATATTAATCAAGGGTGGAAGTTATCTGGAAAAGGTGGGTTCCACTGATGTGGTCTTATTTGATAAAACTGGGACCCTGACTGAAGGCAAGCCATCTGTCAGGTCTGTGGTAATTATAGATAATAATCATACAGAGGAATCTATAATTCAATTGGCTGCCTCTCTTGAAGCCCAAACAAATCATCCATTGGCCAAGGCTGTGGTGGACCGTGCCGGGAAATTGGGGTTAACGATGTTGGAAGTCACTGATAAAAAAGTGATTATCGGACATGGTGTCACGGGGCAGGTAGATGGTGAAACAGTACTGATAGGCAGTGAACAGCTATTTGAGAATCAGGCTGTAAATATTGTGCGGGGTAAATCCAAAGCCTATAGATTAAACTTATCCGGGCAAACTGTCTTATTTGTTGCTCACAGTGGTGAACTTATTGGTTTAATTGGGATTTCAGACAGTCTGCGCAAACAAAGCTCTCAAGCTATAAAGCGTCTGCGCAGGGAAGCAGGGGTGGAAAAGATTGGCCTCATTACAGGTGATTGTGCAGAAATCGGCAAACTGGTGGGGCAGGAACTGGGGTTAGACAGTGTTTGGTCCCAGGTAATGCCTGAAGACAAAGTTTCTATAGTTAAAAGCTTTCAGGAACAGGGCCTGACAGTCACCATGGTTGGGGAAGGCATAAATGATTCTCCCGCTTTGGCCCAGGCTGATGTGGGCATCGCTATGGGAACCGGCGGTACTGATATAGCCATAGAATCTGCAGATATTGTGCTGGCAGGAGATGACCCTGATAAGGTGCCGAGCTTGATTAATCTAAGCAGCCGGACCTTGGAAGTTATCAAACAAAACTTCATTTTTGCAATCGGCATAAATGCCTTGGGCCTTGCTTTGGGGGCGGGTAAATGGATTTCACCGCTGACAGCGGCTATTTTGCATAATGTAAGCACATTTGGCGTTGTCGTTAACTCCTCAAAGTTGTTAACATATAATGATTCCCAAATCGAAAGAAGGTTAATGAATGGAAGCCGAATTAAAAGAGTTAGAAGAGAAGATGAAACTCACCTTAAATAAATTAGTTGAAACTGCTGAATTAAGCGCAAAGTTAAAAAAGAAGTATCCGGAGCATAACAAAAGAATCGAGACTTATTGGGCTGATTTTGGCAAGCATTTTTTAAGCCGGGTCAGAAAAATTGAAAAAGAGGTTGATATTGATATATTATCCGGGTATTCCCTGACTAGTTTATTTAAGCTTATCAAGTAACGTATAAGGGCTGAATTAAGGCTGATTCTCGTGAGGGAAAAGCCTTAATACAGTTATTTGTACTGACAAAACAGGGACAATGACACTATTGATCCCCTCAGTAGGTGCGTCTTCCGGGTTGTTCTTAACAGCTATTTACCTTCCTGCCTTACAGGGGTTATTAGGCCTAACTCCTTTGGGAATAAAAGATTGGAGGGCTGACTTAGTGACTTCAGTAGCAGCAGGAAAAATTGAGAACTGGTTCAAGAGTCATTTGTAAAAAATGATGTAATTTTGATAAAAATGTTAAAAAGAGTTGACTATCCTGGTGAAAAAATGTATTATATAAATGAAAGCGATTATCGGTATCAAATGCTGCCATATTTTTTTAATCTATCATTGAGAACTATTATCAGAGAGTGACTTGACTATAAGGAGAGGAATGATTTTATTGAATTCAGGATTAGCTCAAGATGATAGTATTAACAAGTTTAAGTGTATTGAGGATTTCTGTAATGAAAAAAGTTACATAGCTGCTAAGGTTTTAATAAACATTTCACCAACCCTTTATGGAATAAAGCCCGCAACCCTTTTAACTTTTTGCAGACGCAGGGAGAGAGACTGTATTGGGTTATGGGATAGATATAAGAAGGAGTTGGTTTTAGATAAAAGCATTAAATATATTGAACTAAGACGCACCCCAAGAAATCTTATGGTGTTTTTCTATAACCAAGCTTTTTTACATAAACAGGTTTTTAACAAAAAAAACCTCAAGTTTTTAGCCAGGTTTGGTTACTCTGAAAATCAGACGTTAGATGAGATGCTTACTCATCTGAAAAGTAGGTACCTTGATTCATGTCCGCATGAAATCGGCATTTTCCTGGGAATGCCCTTAAAAGATGTCTTGGGATACCTTAAGCTCATACCTTTAAGATGCAGTTACAGCGGTTACTGGAAGGTTTTTGGCAAACCTGAAAAACAAAAGCTGCTCTTTGAAAAATTCAGAACAACAACACACCGGGTTATCAACTTAATTTGCTCAGGTGAGGACCCGATCCGAATTCTGGGAAAACCTATGAAGTATTATGCCGTAAACTGAAAAGAACTCCTGCTGTATGCAGGGGTTTTTCTTATTGACATATACCGGAAACGGTAACCAATAAAGATTGAAGATGACATATGTCATAAACTTTAAACCGGAAATTATTTGGATTGGAGCCTGCCTATGAGCTATGAATTGACAAAATTAATTAAGCGCAATACAATTTAAATAAATCCATCAAGAGGTGATTTTGTGGAAGAGTGGTCAACTTTAGAACGGGATTTTCCAACAAAAGAAAAGGCGTTAAAAGCTGCCGGAATTATTCAAATAACTGAGTCAAGACTGTCCAGCAATCCTAATGGTGTACAGTTCGATATCGAAACTGAGATTTTTGAAATGGATGGAAGATGGCGTATTAAATTTCGCAAGGTTTTTGCGGGCTATAGTACTGGATGTGGCAGTTGCAGTTCCTGTAAGGAAAGCAATTTAGTCCATAAGAAAGATAATCAACCGGGAAAACTTATAGAATTCAAAAGGAATAAACAGAAACTTACATAAAATAAAATTTAGTTAAAGGGCATATGCCTGAAAACAAGGAGGATGCATTATGCGTATTGCAATACCGGATAATAATGGTGAAGTTAACCAACATTATGGTAAGAGTAAGGTTTTCAGTATCATTGATATTAAAAATAACCAAGAAATTGTTTTAGCGGAACCCGTTTCTACCGACACCCTTCAGCATAACCACAGTGGGTTGGCAGAGTTGTTAAAGAATAAGGGTGTGGAAGTGGTAATAGTCGGAGGTATCGGGCCGGGCGCTGTGTCCGGGCTTGAGGCATGCGGACTGAAGGTGCTGTTTGGAGCTTCGGGGCCTGTCAAGAATGTTGCCGAATCCTTTGCCAATAGCACTTTTATTTCAAATCGGGTAGTATGCGGCAATCATGAACATGGTCATCATCACGATCACGATCACCATCACCATCACCACCATGATCAATGTTAGAACTTGTGAAAAAAGCCAGGACAAGGGAAAAATCTCTGTCCTGGCTTTCTTGTACTCCAAGTATATCTTTTCCACATATGTGGAAAAAGCTAAGGAATGTAGTACTGTCCGTAGCCGTTGCAGCTTCAGCTGCTTTACGGATACGGATCCGTCGCAGGGAAAAGGCGCGCGCAGAGGGAACTGAATTAGGCGCGCCTTTCTTGTTTTAAGAAACGGATTCCACCCGGTTTCTCCCTCTGGCCTTCGCAACATAAAGCGCCCTGTCGGCTTTATCGATTAACTCCTGTTTCTGCTGGGCATCGACAGGATAACAGGCGACACCAACGCTGATAGTAAGACGTGTATCATTTACCAACCTGTTTTCCAGGAGCTTCCTGATTCTGTCCACAACCATGATAGCTTGCTCAGCGCCGGTTTGCGGAATGATTATGGCAAACTCTTCACCCCCGTATCTTGCTACCAGGTCACTCCCCCTGACTTGTTCTTTCAAGACCGAGGCTAGCTCTTTTAAGACTTGATCCCCCCTGGGATGTCCAAAACGGTCGTTAAACTTCTTAAAATGGTCTACGTCCACCATCGCCAGAGACAGGGGGTAATGATAACGTTGGGCTCGTTCTAATTCGGAGTGAAGGGCCTCCTGGAAGTGGCGGNGTTGTAAACTCCTGTCAGGCCGTCAATTTTCAGCTTTTCTTCCATCTCCCGGTACAGGCTGGCGTTTTCTATGGCAATTGCCGCCTGATTAGCTACCAAAGAAAGGATGGTGATTTCATCCTGGCTGAAGCGATATCGGTGGGACGTGTCTACGTGGAGTACTCCCACAACTTTACCTTTAAAGTAAATGGGTATTAAAGCCAACGATTGGCAGGGGAATTTGTTCAGGTATTCCTTAAGAGGCTCATAATCTTGGGGCCTCTCCCTGATGAACGGAGTACTGTCTTCCAGCAATAACTGCCTGATTTGTCTTGTAAATTGGATGCTTTCGCGTTTAAAGGCGTGGCTGGAAGCAACTAAAAGCAGTTCATCAGGTCCTGTGGTTAACAGAACGTGGCAGTGCTGAAACTTCATAACCCTGTGCACAAGGTGAATAATCTCCTGTAGGACTTTCTCAAGCTGCAGAGAAGAATTCATAATAGTGCTTATCTCATATAAAGCATAGAACTTGGCCTCGGTTTTTCTAGTCCAGGAAACGATGATTCCGCTAAATACGGCAACGGCCAGCAAAGTACCTGCCAAGGCAGCAAAGGGCAGTATTTCAAAGGAAGGATAGAAGAGGAAAGCACCAAGCATGCCCATTGAGACATTAAAGGCAGGTCCCCAAAATACTCCCTTAAGCGCGTACCGCATAGAGATGAAGATAGCATTGACATAGTAAAGGGGGAAAAAAAGGGAATTACCTTGGCCTACCGCCAGACAAATAGCCAGACAAAAAGGCTGTCAATGCCTGCAGATACCCAGCCTGGCGGCACCCGTCCCATGGCGTGGGTATGAAACACAATCTGAACACTGTAATAAAAAGCAGCAATGATTAGGATTATGTGTAAAAAATTAAACTCTGACTTTTCCGTTAAAACAAAATATCCTCCTGCTCCCAGAATGACTAGAACGAGCCTGCTGATGGCTATAAAAGATTCTGTTTGCAGGGAATTGTGTTTTAGGTTATTCAAGCAAATACCCCCCTATCAGAAGGTTCGGTAAGGCTGTACTGTTTTTAATGTTCCAGGGTACGCAGGATATTATCTTTTTCCACCAGGTTGATAAAGCTTTTGGCCAGATTAGGATCAAATTGGCTCCCGGCTCCCCGGCGGATCTCGGCCAATGCTTCTTCATAGGTGAGAGCACTGCGGTACGAGCGATGTGAGGTCATGGCATCCCAGGCGTCGGCAATCCCCGCTATCCTGGCACCAAAGGGGATAGCCTCTCCTTTCAGGCCCTCGGGATAACCTTTCCCGTCATATCTCTCATGGTGATGCCGGACAATATCTATACCTTTAGTTAAAAAATCAATGGGTTCCAGGATTTTCGCGCCGATATCAGGATGTGCTTTAATGACTTTAAATTCTTCCATGGCCAGTTTTCCGTTCTTGTTCAAAATCCTTTCCTCCACACCTATTTTGCCGATATCATGTAAAGTTGCTCCGTACCTGATATTTTCCACATCTTCCGCAGCCAGCTGCAGATCCCTGGCCAGGGCCACCGAAAAATCAGCCACCCGCCTGGAATGGTTTTGCGTGTATACGTCTTTGGCATCAATGGCAGAGGTGAGGGCAGTGATAGTTCTTAGGTACATATCTTTACGGGCGTGTTCAATTTTTAACCTGGTGTTTTCCAAGACTAAAGCAGCCTGCTGGGCAAAAATGGAAATGGTCTGACTGTCGTCATTGGAGTAATCGGTTTGGTGTTCATCTGCTCCTGCATGGCGGTGCATCAGGACAATCATCCCGATCACTGTGTTTTCAACCTGCAGCGGGACAGCTATGAGGGATCGTAAAGATTCATCGAGCTGCCTGATAGGCAGAAAATCCGCATCACCGTTCATTAAAATAATTGTTTCTGGCATAGATATCAACTTTGTGAGAAAAGAGCAATCACGGGTTAAGTGAGATTTGACCGTCGGGAGCAAACCACCGCTGTCAAATCTTATTTCTAACCGTTGCGGTTGTATCGGGTTTGACAGTAAAACGCAGGCGGCTTCACTCCTGGTTATTTTTAGGGACATTAAGATAATAGATTCCAATAAATCGGTAAGGTCATAACTTTTCATGAGGTTAGCGGCAACCTCCTGTAAAAAGGAGAGCTCCGTCACTTTACGTCTTAAACCGAGATTAATTTCGGTTAGCTTTCGGTTAGTCTCTTCAAGTCTTAACACCTCAAATAAATTTGTATGTAAACCCAAACTCGTCCCTCCTCGTATAAGGCTAAGGTATATGAATATGATTATCAATATCAGTTACATTATACTGGGTTATTTTACCTCTGTCAATTGATTATAGAAGTTATGATAGTCTCCACAAAAAATAAATCGCATTATAAAAGACTGCTTACCCTCTGCCTCTAATTTCTGCATATGCCGGAAATGCCGGAAATGCCGGAAATGCCGGAAATGCCGGAAATGCCGGAAATGCCGGAAATGCCGGAAATGCAGCAAGACCGAAGCTAAAGCCAATATACCTGCCCAGCGATGTAAGCTCAGTACCCAGGGCCAAAAAACAGCACTGGTCAGAGATATAAACACACCGGTAAGCGAAGCCAATACTAGGCTTAAAGCCAGCAATATCCCCGACAGACCTGGTGAAACTAAACTTCAGGTGGAGTTTTGACTCCACCTGAAGTTTAGACCGACACACCCCCTTTTTTTTAAAAGCTCTTGACAAAAGGAAATTTGAATAATAAAATTGAAAATGAAAATCATTATCAAGTAAATAATGAGTTTTATTTTTTTAGGCCGGTCCGTGGAGGGATGAGTTTTATTTCCTTATACTATCGAAACGTAACAAAATGTGTTGTAGGCTTGGAAGAAAAAGAGGAAGGAGGAAAGTTAATAGTTAGTCAAGACAATAATTGAGGAGGAGATTAAAATGGCTAATTTAGACAATGAGTTAGAGCATCTAGATTCTGATCTGGAGCAAATCCACGAAGAAATTGAACACTTAAAACAGGAGCATCCCTTTGACGCTGAAGAAAGGAAGCATATTAACAACTTAGACCGCCAACTGCATCATACGCTAAGCCACACACAGGGAATTAAAAAGAGCAACTACTTTATCCGCTTTAACCGGTCTCTTCACAAGTGGATCGGGCTTGCCGTAAGTATCGTTATGTTAGCACTTGCTGTTACTGGTATCATGCTTAACCATAAAAAAAGTTTGGGTTATATGCCAGACATTGAACATGAGGCTTCCGGCGGGATTTCTCAAGCTCTACCCATGGAGCAAGTAATTGCAATTGCCATTCAGGCTGCAGAAAAAGAGGATATTAAAACCATAAAAGATGTAGACCGAATCGATTACCGAACCAAAAATATGTATGCTAAGGTTCGATTTAAGGACAGCAAAACCACTGAGGTAATTGTAGATGGGGTAACAGGAAAAGTATTAAACGTTGGATATCGGACCGATGTATTTCTAGAAAAGTTACATAGCGGGGAGATTTTTGGGTCCATCTTTATATTAATCAGTGATATTGGAGCAGTGTCGCTGGTGCTTTTAACCTTTTCCGGAATCTATATTTGGATTTATCCCAAATGGCGACGTCGTTTAAATGATAAGTTGGCAAAAGAAAGGAGTGTTGAATTAAAACCAGCGTATATATCCAAATAGTTAAAGAGAGAAGACAAGCATCAATAATCAGCACTTACAAGGAGGTTTTTTTTAGGCGGGCTATTGATAATGGTTTTCATTTGTAAAGTGGCTGTCAGGAGAGTGATTGAGATGGTACGGTCTGTTAAAAAAGGGCCCTGGCTGATAAACTATGAGGTCCATGGGTCTAAAGTCGTTAAGATAATATATACATCAAAGTATTTTGAAAAAAGAGGCTGGACATACAAAGGAGGGAATTCTGATGACAGTTCTTTTGGTCGGAGCTGATCAATTGGGTAATATTCCAAAAGAGCTGGAACAGTTCGGCTGCTCACAGGTCATACATTGGAGCGGCCGCAAGAAAGAGGTACTAAAGAAAGGCATCCCGGCTAAAGTAGATATTGTTTTTGTGTTTCACGATTATGTCGGACATAATTTAATGGGAATAATAAAGGAACAGGCGAAAAGATTAGAACTACCGGTTATTTTTGTTAAAAGGTCTGTGGCCGATATTAAAAGCAAACTTATCCTCAAAAAATAATTTGATCGTATAATCGATATTCCGGTGAATTGAAGTAAAAATATAATTTGCAATAAATGTCGATTACAGAGGAAAAATTTAGACATTTGTCGAAAAGAAACCACCTGTGTTCTGATGTTCAAATAACATTTATCCTGGCATAGGTGGTAAATTTTTATGCAAAAAGACCAATTATTTGCCCGCTATCTTGAAGGGAACTGGCACGAGTTTTCACAACTGCTGGAGCAAATGATTACCCTGAGGGTTGAAGAGGGTGACCATGTTCAGTTATCGCGGCTGTTCAGCTATTATGGCATTGTTAACCTTTACCTGGGCAACCAGCATATTGTATCTACAGTTTATCATCAAATTTCCGGGGAATACCGGCGGGGACTTGCAGATGTCAGAATAACCGCTGCTTATACCAGGCTGTTAGCCATATATTACGCTTTTGCCGGTGACCAGGAGCAGGCAGCATTGATGTATCGTGAATCCTTAAGCGGTTTCCGGGAAGCAGATTGGTATGAAGATGAGGCTGCTGCCCTTTTGGAGGCAATTTACTGGTGTTATTTGCCGCAAAATCATCGGGCAGATTTTTATCATGCCATGGAACGTTTAAAAGTACTTAACGTCAAAATGGAGGGGAAATTAAGCTTTGAACTTCAATTGCTGGATGGCTGTGCCCTCCTTCTAAAATATGGAAACGAAGAACTGTTTAAAGGGTTAGAACTGTTAAAAGGGACTTTGCTTTCACGGGAAATGCAGTTTACCTATCCCCAATTGATGTATATGGCCTTCAACACTTTGATGGTGCTGACTGCTGTAGTAAAACAGAATCGCCAGCTTAGCGGGGTGGAGAGAAATAATGTCAAGGTCTGGAATGCCTGGGTTAGCAAAAATATTAAATGCCCCCTGGGAGAAATAGTCTCGGGATTGATGGCTGTTCTCGGACAGAGCGAGAGCAGGCACAAAAACAAAAATATCAATGAACTGGTTGAACGTCTGATGGCAAAGACGAAGATTCTAGGCAATACCTGGTATCAAAGTAAGATTCAGGATCTGTATAACGATTTGCCGGGTAACCCCCGGACTTTATCCACACCTGTCGGCAGCGGCAGCCAACGCTGTACTTTTACTCTTTTCCAGGCTTTTACTTTAAAAATTGGTGACCGGCATCTCCCGCTGGATGATTTGGTTACCAGGCAGGAAAAAGAGCTATTGCTTTTTTTGCTTCTTTCATCCCAGGGCAAAGCACACAAAGAAGTATTAGCTGAAGTGTTTTTTGCCGCCGGCAATTTAAAGCAAATGTCAAACCGTCTTTATGTGGCTGTCCACCGAATAAATCGCAGCTTGCAGGAAGTCTTGGGAGTTCTGCAAGATAAGGCATTGCTGCATTTCAACAATGGAGTTTTGCTGCTTAACCAGAATCTGGTGGAGGAAATTGATGTCCACACCTACCGGAAGCTCCTGTCAGTAGCCAACCAACTGTGGAGCAATGACCGGGAAGCAGCGGTGGAACTGCTGGAAAAAGCAATAAAAATGTACTCTTTGGAGTTAGTTCCGGAAATGATGTATTTGGATTGGTTGGATTTATACCGGGAAGAACTGAAAAATTTACAGGGGAAAGGGTTAAGCAGGCTGGCCGCTTATTACCGGGAGGCGGGGAAAGCTTCAGCTTGTGACGAAACTTACGTGGAATTGCTGCATCTGTATCCCGAAAATGAAGATCATTACGAAAAATATATCCGGTATTTACTCGATGGAGAACGTGCTTCAGAAGCCAAGCACTGGTATTGCAAACTTGAACGGGCGTTACAGCGGGAGTTGGGGGTTCCCCCTTCCCCCAAAATAAAAAAAATGCTGATTAATTTAGGGGTGAATATTTAAATGTTAAACCGGAGTTCACGGCTGATGTGGCAGTTTTTCTGGCTTTACCTGGGGATTGCCTTATTTGGCGCGGCACTCATAACTGTAAATAATATCTTTATTAACGGAAGCAGTATAAAACATTTAATGACTTATAATTTAAAGGGTATTGCTGTGCAGGTGGCTGCTTTGGCCATTATTTTTCAAGCGATCACTTTTCTGCGATTGGCGGAAGTACGCCGATTTCTGCGGGAAGGGGACAGGCAGGCAAATTTACCTTTGGTTTGGAATCGATTAATTAATTTCCCCAATGAAGTATTTTGGGGGATGGTAGTGTTCGCCTTAATTAATTCTCCTCTTTTTCATATCGGACAGCATTTGGCATTAGGCCAATCTCTGATAAATTGGGATCGATTTCAGATTTATTCTGATATTAAAAGCTTCTTTTTTGAACAAGCCATCTGTTTAATGTTAGCCATCCTTTTTTATATTTTTACCCGCAGAATTATCAGACCATACCTTCTTACCCTGCCTGGGCAAGGACTGACCGGGTTAAAACAATCAACCTTTATGAAGCCTCTCATGATTACCTTCTGCAGCATCTTATTAATTACTGTCTTTAGTATCAGTTGGTATGTGTTAAGAACAGTTTTGCTGGATAAGCCTCTGGAGTTCCCGGTTTTACTGGGCATAGGTGGATTTAATGTGATATTCGGTTTTTTCATACTTGCTATATTAGCTTCTGAATTCCGGAGAGAGCTTATGCTGCTGCTGAAAGCAATGAGCTCACTGCTGGGAGAGGAGAGGGCTAAGCTCCATGGAAAAATACCGGTTATTTCCAGAGACGAAGTAGGAGGACTGGGAACTGTTTTTAACCAACTCCAGGAACGCATCCTTGAAGAGTACCGGGAGATTGATACGGATCTCCGGTTAGCCTATTCGGTGCAGCAAAGGTTGCTGCCAAAGGCTGAGCAAAGGTTTGGTCAATTCAGTATCGCAGGTGCCTGTCAACCAAGCAGGGAAGTAGGCGGTGATTTTTTTGACATGTTGAACCTGGATCAGCACAGGTTTGTAGTTATAACGGGAGATGTGTCAGGTAAGGGAATGCCGGCAGCATTGTTAATGTCTGCTTTGCTGACTCTTTTCCGGGCAACGGTTCGCCAATACAGGTCGGCAGAGGAAGTACTTAATCAAATGAACCTGACGATAGAGGAAATAGTGCAAGGGGATATGTTTTTAACGCTAGGCATTGCAGTTTTTGACAGTGAGAAAAAGACATTGGAGTATGCCAGTGCCGGGCATATGGCTCCCTATCTGATCAGGGGGGCAAAGATTGAACAGATCCAGGTTTCGTCACTGCCCATGGGAGTGAATAAAGATGAAATCTATGATAAAAAAATTATCCCTATTGAAGCCGGTGATAGGTTTATCTTTTACACCGACGGCATAGTGGAAGCTTTTATTAATGAAAGGGAAATCCTGGGCTTTGCAGGGTTTGAAGGCCTGTTGGCAAAACTGGACAGAACCCTTCCCGTGGCGGAGCAGGTGCAGCTCCTGTTAAAGCAGCTGCCTCGCCGTAATGGCGCCATTGAAGATGACCGGACTCTGGTCATGGTGGAAGTTGCTTAAAATTATTTTTTGACAAGTTGCTTAAGTAAGAAAATTGTAAGAAGTGTTTGCTAGAATGAGGGCAGGATAGTTTAAAATAGATAGGGATGTTCAATAGTGGAAAATAAAACTAATAAACAGACCTGGGAAATTATTATAAAAAGCAGGTGGGGCGAAGAAAAAAAAGTGCTTCACGAGCTGGATAGCAGGTTAGCGGCAGGGCTATACCGGGAAGAAGACTGTTTTGAGCTTAAAACTGCAGTGGCAGAAGCATGTCTGAATAGCATTGAACACGGCAATGACTTAGATCCCCGGCTATCGGTGGAAGTAAAAGTTTTTTTAGTTGCTGATACAATTTGTGTAGAAGTTTGGGATCATGGACCCGGTTTTAATAAGGTACCACCTATGCCTGATCACAAGCAGGACAGGGGCCGGGGATTGTGGATAATTAACAATATGGTGGATGAGTGGAGCTGTTGCTGTGATCAGGATAGAAATACTTTTGGTCTAAAAATGGTCAAGAAAATGCGGAAGAGAAACGAGGGGAACTTGTGACTGCAGAGCTAATTATTAAGGAAGAAATAAAAGAAGGCGTTTTTCTGCTTCACCTAACGGGAGATATTACCAAGACCTCAGGGGACGAACTGCTGAGATGGAGAAAATGGGAAGAAGGTTTACCCGAGGGAATTCCCTGTTTAATTATTAATTTTGATGAAGTTCAGTATATTAACAGTGCGGGTATAGCGGCCTTAATACGCCTGGTTCGTCTGGGGGTCAATGACCGATACCGGTCCGGCTGTTACGGGTTAAGCTACCACTACGAGAAATTATTTACTATGGTCGGTTTAACTAAGTATATACGGATTTTCCCCAGTGAATGGGCGGCGGTGGATGGTATCAAATTAATTAATGATGAACAAAAATAAGAACAAAAATTAAGTAGAGTTAAGTTTGAGGAGTGCATTTCGAAGACTTATTATGAGTCTTTGAGATGTACTCTTTTTTCGTAAGAAAATTGTAAGAAGTTTTTAAGTGCCGGTATTTATAATCAAATCAACTAATAATTTGATTTTATTGTAAAGGTGGTAAGATAATGCGGTCTGTATTAAAAAAGAAGGGCAAGTTTTTGGTTCTGCTAATTACTCTTACAATGTTTTCCCTGCTGCCCGCAGCTGCAGTGGCAGCGGCTCCGTCAGACATAGGGGGGCATTGGGCCAGTGGACAATTGAGCAAATGGTCCACTCAGGGATTAATTTCAGGATATCCTGACGGCACTCTAAGACCCGAAGAAAAGATTAAAAGGGCGGAATTTTTTAGACTCATTAATTCCGTTTTTGGGTTTCAGGAGAAAGCATCGGTGGCATTTAGCGATGTACCAGACAGCGCCTGGTACTACCAGGAGATTGCCAAAGCAGTGGCTGCCGGTTATATATCAGGTTATCCCAATGGCACCATAAAACCAGAGAGTTTTATCACAAGACAGGAAGCTGCCGTAATCACAGCCAGGGTATTTGGCTTAAATGAAGCTTCTTCCGGGACGGCTCAGACTTTTGCCGACCATGGGATGATAGGTGATTGGGCAAGTAATTCAGTAAGCTTATTGAAGGACAAGGCAATTATTGACGGTCACCCCAATGGCAGCTTTGGTCCCGCCAATAATATCAAGCGGGGCGAGGCCGTAATACTGCTGAGCAAAGCCGGTGGGGAAATTTATAATACCCCCGCAACATACAGCCAGGATGTGGAGGGCAATTTAGTAATTAATACCCCCGGAGTAACTCTCAAAAATATGACTATTAAGGGTGATCTGTACCTTGCCGAAGGGATCGGGGAAGGAGACGTGACTCTGGATGGAGTTACAGTCAAGGGTAAGACCTATGTTCAGGGTGGCGGCGAAAACTCAATTGTTTTCTTGAACTCTGCCTTGACTGACGTGGTGGTGAAAAAGCCTGGGTCGCCAGTCAGAGTTGTAGCTAAGGGAAACACGACTTTTTCCGGGGCAATTCAGGTGGCTGCCGGAGCAGTGCTGCAGGCAATACAAGATTTCTTCAGCCCAGCCGTCCACTTTAAAGATGTTGTAATAACCGAGAAGCTGCCGCCGGATGGCCAGGTGCGTCTGGTAGGAGAGTTTCATAATGTAAAAATAGCAGCCAAAGCCGGTAATATCACTGTTGACAAAGGTAATATTGCTAAATTAGAAACAGTAGGGGGATCTGCCGGGAGTGCTGCCAGGCTGGATATCGCTAAGGCTGTTATCGGTGAGCTGAATGTTTCATCTGATACTTTTATCAACGTTGCTGCCGGGGCCAAGGTTGGCAGGATTGTTGTGGGAGAAAATGCAGCGGGAGCAAAAATCCAAACCAGTGAAAAAATAGTAATTGAAATCAAGGCTAATAATGTAATGGTAAACAATAAGTTATATAAGACAGGGGACGTTGTTCAGGTGGCCGAGGGCGGAGCAACCGGTCTGGTTGTACCGTCCGGCTCCTCGGGTGGGGGCAGTTCTGCTGCCGCCCCACCGACAGCCTTGGCAAAAGTAAGCCAGCCTGCCTGGAATGGCGATAGTATACAGTGGGTTGATATTGCCAATGAATCAGGCTATGCCCTGCAGCTTTATAAAGATAGCGTGGCGGTCGGAGCTGTGGTAAATGTAGCGGCAGGTTCTACCAGCTATGATTTTGGCACAGTCATAAATGACCAGGGTCCAGGCAGTTACAAAGTTACAATAAAAGCCACAGGTGACGGGGTAACTAATACAGATGGGTTAACATCAGACGCTTCAGGGGTTAAAATAAAATTAATCCAGTTGGCTCAGGTCGACCAACCCACCTGGGATGGAGATATCATCCGGTGGAATCCTGTGGAAAACGCAGACAGTTATGTAGTAGAATTTTATAAAGATGGTGTATATCAAACTACAAAAGGTTCCGGGGCAGACACAACCAGTTGGGACTTTGGGGCAGATATAACTACAGGCGGACTGGGGAGCTATACCGTCACAGTGAAAGCAGCAGGAGATGGAATAACATATGGAGATGGATTGGCGTCAATTGCTTCGGCAGCAAAAGTAAAAGCGCTGATCGTATACGACAAAGTCGACCAGCCTTACTGGGGCGGGGATGGGGAACTAATCCAGTGGAACGGCGTAGAAAATGGCTTTGGCTACGATGTACGGCTCTATAAAAATGGGACATTGATACAAACAATAGAAAACACCGTAGGCACCGGCTTTGACCTTGGAGATGAAATGACGCTGTCCGGCAGTTACACAGTAACTGTGACAGCCAGAGGTGACGGCACAACTTATGCCGATGGACCCACATCAGACGAGTCGGCGGCTAATGTAGTACCACTGATTGCCTTGGCCAAAGTAGGCCAGCCGGCCTGGAATGGCTATGTTATTCAGTGGGTTGACATAGCCAACGAATCAGGGTATGACTTGCAGCTTTATAAAGATAACGTGCCGGTCGGAGCTGTGGTTAATGTTGCGGCAAACATAACCAGCTATAACTTTGGCACTGTCATAAATAATCAGGGTGTAGGCAGTTACAAAGTTACAGTAAAAGCCAGAGGTGATGGGGTAACTTATACAGATGGTTTAACTTCAGATTATTCAGGAGTTAGAATAAAATTAAACCAATTAGCGCAGGTAGATCAACCCGCCTGGGAAGGGGATATCATTAGCTGGAATCCTGTGGCAAACGCCCATAATTATGTAGTGGAGCTTTACAGAGATAATGCCTTCCTGACTTCCAGAAGTCCTGGCGCAGTTGAAACCAGTTGTGACTTTGGCATGGATATTGCCGGAGGCGGGCTGGGCAGCTACACCGTCACAGTGAGAGCAGCCGGAGATGGCATAACTTATGGCGATGGATTAACGTCAATTGCTTCGGAAGCAAATGTAAAAGCTCTGATAGTATATGACAAGGTAGACCAGCCCTACTGGGGCGGGGATGGGGACGTCATCATGTGGAATGGTGTTAATAATGGGTTTGGCTATGATGTACGGCTTTACAGAAATGGGACATTGATACAAACAGTTGAAAACACCGCGGGTACCGGCTTTGACCTTGGAGATTACATGACACAGCTCGGCAGCTATACAGTAACTGTGACAGCCAGAGGTGATGATACGACTTATGCGGACGGACCGACATCAGACGAGTCAGCTGCTAATGTGAAATCTCAGAAGTATACGTTAACGTTACAAGTTAATTCCTGGGAAGGGGGTTATATTGACCGTGATCCCAGCGGGCAATATTCAGAAGGAGAACAGGTCAACGCTTCTGCCACAGCTAACTTCGGATATCACTTTGTAAACTGGACAGTAGACGGAAATCCAGTTGACTGGAATTCTAATATTTTGTACACAATGCCGGCCGCTAATGTAACTTTGGTAGCTAATTTTGAAGCTGATATCATAGATAATTTTGAATAGGAAGTTCCAGAGGAACAACAAAACGTAAATAAAGGGAGCGGCCCATGTGGGTCGCTCCCTTTATATTAATTAATTTCAGGTAGTAGCCGGAACACAGATTCTCTGGCCAATAAAGAGAGCATTGGGATTGATGCCTGGATTAGCCTGTAACAATACATTAACGGTGGTATTGAATCTATTGGCAATAGCGAATAGGGTATCCCCAGCCACTATAGTATATGTGGTAAACCCGGTTGGACAGGTAACGGGCGGTGGAGTGGTGCCCGGGACGCAGATGCGCTGCCCGATAAAGAGAGCATTGGGGTTAATACCGGGATTGGCTTGCAGCAGGACGTTAACAGTGGTATTAAATCTTATTGCAATTGCATAAAGGGTATCTCCTGCTCTGATGGTATAAGTCGTAAATCCGGTGGGGCAGGTAACCGGCGGTGGACCACTGGGAACACAGATTTGCTGCCCAATAAACAGAGCATTAGGGTTAATGCCGGGATTGGCCTGTAACAGCACATTAACTGTGGTATTAAATCTTATGGCAAGAGCATAAAGGGTATCTCCTGCTCGGATAGTATAGGTCGTGAACCCGGTAGGGCAGGTAACAGGCGGCGGAGTGGTGCCAGGAACGCAGATTTGCTGCCCAATAAAGAGGGCATTGGGGTTAATACCAGGGTTGGCCTGAATAAGAACGGCAACTGTAGTGTTAAATCTGATTGCAAGAGCGTAGAGAGTATCCCCTGCTCTGATAGTATATGTTGTAAACCCGGTGGGACAGGTAACCGGCGGTGGAGTGGTGCCTGGCATACAGATGCGCTGCCCGATAACCAGGCGGTTAGGATCTACCCCCGGATTAGCAGCAGTGATGGCTGCAACGGTGGTATTAAACCTCTGGGCTAAGCTAAAATAAGTATCACCTGCTCTGATGATGTAAGGAGTTGTGCCTTGCGGGCATGGTTGATTAACTGACAATTAAATCACACCCTTCATTATTTTTTTCGATATTTTATTCTAAAAACACTTTTTTGTGTTCATCCAGGTTTGGACATTATCCAGGACCTCGCCAAATCTCTGGAAGTGCACGACTTCTCTCTCGCGCAGGAATTTAATGGTGTCATTGACACATGGGTCATCACTGAGGTTTAGGATATGCTCATAGGTAGCGCGGGCCTTCTGCTCGGCAGCCATGTCTTCTACCAGGTTGGCAACGGGATCACCTTTGGCGGCAAAATATGCTGCCGTAAAAGGTGCTCCGGCGGCATTTTGCATAAATACGTCTTTACCGTGGTTTACAAAGTAGTCTTCGAGTCCGGCAGCTTTTATCTGAGCTGGGGTAACGCCTTTCATCAGTTTGTAAAATAGAGAGGCGATGATTTCCCAGTGCGCCAGTTCTTCGGTGCCGATGTCGGTGAGGACACCTTTGGCCATACCTGTTGGCATTGTATAGCGTTGGGTCAGGTAGCGGTTAGCAGCTGCGGCTTCGCCGTCCGACCCGCCATACTGCTCCAGGATTATTTTAGCCAAGCGCGGGTTTGGGCCGCTCACTCTTACGGGGTATTCCAATTTCTTTTCATAGATCCACATGTTGCTTAGACCTCCTAATAATCAATCTGCCAGGGCCAGGGTTCATCAATCCAGCGCCAGGGGTACTGACTGGGGGAAGAACCGAAATTAGCAAAGGGACCATAGCACTGTTCATAAGCGGATTTCAGAGTCTGGAGCATTCTGGCAGCATGATTATATTCGGCTAAGGCTCTCATGTCCGTAGGATGAGTGTCAAGGAAAAGATTAAGGTCTACACAGGTGAATTCGAGGCTCATGATTTCTTTGAGCATTCTGGCTTGTTGAGAAACATTTCTACTCATTATCAGCCCTCCAGTTTAATACCACCTGGCGACATGCGGCTGAGGAACATATGGTCGTACAAGTTCAGGGAAAATAGTCCCATGACAGAGTCCGGTGGCAGGTTCGAAAATCATGTAAAAACATTGATAAGGCGTCCAGGCTTCAGCCAGTTTGGCTTCTGGAAAGCACGCCCCGGTGGGCATTACAGCCGGGTAGTGATGAAGTGGATTATTCATCTGGGAACCCCCTCAAAAAAATAGGTTTTTCAATGTTAGAATATGCAGGTAACAGCGGTAATGTTATATGTAAACAAATAAATATCGCACTAAAATCAAAGAGGGGCTTCCCATGATTTATGGGAAGCCCCTCTATTAAAATATATTTTTCAAATTCAAAGCCTCTTTTTCGGGTATATGCCTGATCAGAATTTTTAATTCAGCCATCTGTGCCCTGAATCCCGGAATATCTTTGGCTTTAATATATTCTCCGACTTTGGCCAGTGAAATGTTGATATTATCCAGTTCCTGGTGATCCACCAGTGCTGTCCACTTGGAACTTGCGGTATTCCACCTTTCATGGAGAACGGCAAATTCCTGGGCGGCCTTTTGCCAGTCTTCTTTGTTGCCAGTCTCTTCAATCAATCTGACCTTGGTTATTAGTTGTTGGGCTGTATGGTCGATGTAGTAGTAGGAAAAGGTTCCAAATCCCAGCAGGACGGTAAATAATAATAATGTAGCAATTAGAATTTTCATGACTGCTGCCCCCCGGAGCTTTTCTTCTGGAAATAAAGATTGCCTTTTGCATCAAGGCTAGCGAAAAACACATCCTCCGGCCTGTCAACCCCATTCTTCTTAAGCTCTGTCAGCAGCCAGTGGATATCCAGATTCATTTTTGTCAGGTTTTTATGAATAATATGTCCATCCATGATTACTGTATAGGGAATTCCTTCATACTGGGTATTAAGATGAAGGTCTTCCGGTATCAACGGCCTTTTTTGCGATTTGGGCACCACACTTAACTGGCCGCTGGTCTCCAGGATGGCGAACTCAACATCCGCCACATTAGGTATGTTTTTAGCCCGCAATTGCTCCATCAGATCGCTTAGGTTATATCTTAGCCGCTGTAGTTCGTGTTCTATGATTTTACCGTTTTCAATTAGAACGTTGGGTGTACCGCAAATTATGCCCCTGGCCCTTTCGCTTTTTAGGGAAATAAACGATAAGGTTACCTGGGCCACTAAAAGAGTTAGGATAGGTGTAATCCCGTTAATCAGAGGTATCCCGGGGTTTTCCATCGGAATCGCGGCTAGTTCTGAAAGCAACAAGGTTACGACCAGTTCAAAAGGCTGCAGCTGGCCGATTTGTCTTTTGCCCATAAATCTCATTGCAACCATGATAAGGGTATACAAGATCAGGGTGCGGACAAGTACGATCAGCATAGAAACCCCTCCTTTGCTAATATACATAAACATTTTATCCAAAGGAGGGGGAATTTATAAGTGGGGAGTGGACAGCCCAAATTCCTTGGCTAATTCCCGGAAGGCGGGCAGGGCGTTGATGACTATTTGCTTACTCATACAGTAGGCGATTCTGAAGTAACCTGGCTTGCCGAAGCCGCTGCCTGGGACAAGTAAAATGTTGTGCTTTTGTGCAGCTCTCACAAACTCCACATCATCAGGCACCGGTGATTTGGGGAACAGGTAAAAGGCCCCTGCCGGCTTGACCATCTCAAATCCCATTTCAGTCAGATTGTCATATAAGAGGTCGCGTTTTTCCTGGTATTCGGCAATATTCACACTTTCTCTCTGTAGGAAAGCCACAATTCTCTGCATTAAAGCCGGTGCATTGACAAAACCAAGGACGCGGTTGGCAAAAATCAGTCCTTCCAGCATCAGCTCAACTTCATTAGCCCTGGGACTAACGGCTAGATAGCCAATACGTTCTCCCGGCAGGGCCAGGTCCTTGCTGTGTGATGTGACAACAATACTGTTATCAATATACTTGAAAATGCTGGGCACCTTAACCCCGTCGTAGCTGATTTTGGCATATGGCTCATCAGAAATGACATAAATATGAATACCAAGTTCAGCTTCTTTTTGCTTCAGGAGACGACCCAGCTTCCCCAGGGACTCGGCGTCATAGATAACTCCTGTTGGGTTATTCGGGGTGTTGACAATAATTGCTTTGGTGGCCGGGTTAATGGCTTCTGCAATGGCATCCAGGTCAAGCTGGAAATCTTCGGTGGTGGAAACCTCTTTAATTCTGCCGCCATGATTATCTATGTAGAATTTGTATTCTACGAAAAAGGGTGAAAGGATAATAATTTCCTCATCCTGATTCAAAAGGGTTTTCAATACAACATTCAGGGCGCCTCCGGCCCCAACGGTCATTACGATATTATTTTCGGTGAGGTTTAATCCCGACTCCGCAGATAAAACTTCGGCAACAGCCCGGCGGGTTTCAGGATACCCGGCATTGCTCATATATTTATGCATTCCGGGCTGCGGGTTTTGGGCAAATCTCAGCAGCAGCTCCCTAAAAGCCGCAGGGGGTTCAACGTCGGGATTGCCAATGGTGAAATCATATACTTTATCATCACCATAAATTTTTCTTAATTTTTCGCCCTCCTCAAACATCGCCCTAATCCATGATGCACGTTTTAAACTCTCTTCAACTTTTTTTGAAATGGACACAATCAACACCCTTTCTAATTAAATATACCAAATATTAAGGTAATGATAAGTCAATGAATTTATAGCCTAAATAATGTTTCTCTACGCCTCTGTGTACTCTGCGATTGTTTTTTATATTATAGCATGAATGCTAAATTAATAACAATCGGTATAGCATGAATGCTAAATTAATAACAATCGGCGGCAGGATATAATAGTATGGCAGGCGAATAAATATACGCAAAGGAGGCTTATTACTATGGATACGGTAGAAAAAGTAGTCCGGAAAACTACGGAAAATGATAGGCTTGCCAATTTGATAGGTTTAAACATAGGTGAAGTGAAGTCTGGTTATGCCAAAGTTACGGTGACTGTGGAGGATAAGCACCTGAACTGCCTTGATATAACCCATGGTGGTGTTATTTTTACTTTAGCCGACACTGCCTTTTCTCTAGCCTCAAACTCCCATGGCAAGACGGCTGTGGCTCTAAATATGAGCATTAATTTTGTTAAAGCTACCAAGGTTGGGACAGTGTTGACAGCCATCGCCCGGGAAGATAAAATTACCCGCAGCACCGGCCTGTATCGCATAGAAGTAACTGATCAGTCCGGTGAGCTGGTGTCTGTGGCCGAAGGGCTGGTTTTCAGAAAACAGGAGGGTATTGTGTAAGCTCCGGTTAATGGGGGAATGAATTTGCTGAATAAAGTTTTAGTTTATTTAGTGGTCATTATTTTTGGTTTTGCGTCTGGTTTTTTCTCTGCGCCCATATATAATTTCATTTGGCCTGATCAGGGCAAAGTTAAATTGGTAGATATTAAGATAGATGAACCTGATGGCAGTGTGGGGAATCTAGACCAAGGGGTGCAGTATATCCCTGCGAACAGGGCTATTGCGGCGGTAAAGGAGTTACCTTTGATTCTGAAGTCACAGGATGCCGAAAATATGGAGTTTACCATTGAGCAAAAGCCTGATAACGAATATCCGGTGTGGTTGGTGGAAGTGAAAGCAACGTACTCTGATAAAATACCTGATATTATGTATGTGCAGGTAGATGCGATATCAGGGAAGGTACTTGATTTAACTAAAGCAGAAATGAAAATAGCTGGGGTCAATCTTACAATGACCAGGGGGGAAGCCGAAAAGGTTTTGGGCAAAAAGCGCAAAACCAAAAAAGTATTTGATCAGAACCTGGGCCAAAGTGTCAGGATTGATGATTATGACGGTTTGGAAATAAAATACGACAGTAAGGGTTTGGTGATACAGATAAATGCAGTGAAAGCGGATTTTTTAGGCCCAAAAGGTGTAAAAGTGGGTGATACCAAAGAACAGGTACTCCAAGTACTTGGCAGGGGCAGGACCGGCCCGGCAAGCCTGTTGACGTACCTGCCGCTGGATGATGTGAACCAACAACTGGCAATCAGACTGGAAAACAATAATGTTGTGGAGCTATCCTTGCACCAAATCAGGGCTTGAAATTAAGATTTTCGCCGGCTGAATTTCCGTATAATACCATGTTCTTCCGTTCATAATTAGGACAACCCGGACGAACAATAGAACTATGAAACTACGATTTTTTATCTATGGTTTGCTGGGTTGGACAATGGAAATATTTTGGACCGGTCTGGGGTCTCTGCTGCGGGGTGATGTTAGACTGCAGGGTGTCAGCTACCTGTGGATGTTTCCTATTTACGGACTGGCAGTTTTGATGGAGCCGCTTCATGATAGGATGAAGCACGTGAATTGGTTCTGGCGGGGCGGTTTATGGATTCTGGTCATATTTGCACTTGAAGCCTTGACCGGATCGATGATAAAATATCTAACCGGGATTATCCCCTGGGATTATTCTGCCGATACCAGGTATGACGTAGCCGGTTTAATAAGACTAGACTATGCTCCTGTGTGGTTTCTGGTGGGGCTCGCCTTTGAAAAGATGCATGATTTTCTGAGAACGAAAGTACTTATCCGAAAGTGAACTTGTTCAACTAAAGTTGAACATCGAGACAAAGGACAGGCTGCTTAAGGGGTGCCTGTTCTTAGTTTTTTGGCTGAAAGTAGGTAGATTAGGTTAAAATATACAGACAATCTGTTGTATAATAGGTTTAGAATATTTACATAACGCAGAGTTTGTAAAAGACGGGAAGGATCTGCAATGGCATATCGGAACAACGAAATAACCAAGGACAAAAAAATATTAATTATAATTCCGGCATACAATGAGGAACTCAGCATTTCCAAAGTAATTTCGGGAATTCTCCAATACCCGGGGATAGATGTTGTAGTGATAAATGATGGGTCTAAAGATAATACTTCGGCAGTGGCCCGCCGGTCCGGGGCTGATGTCATAGATCTACCGTTTAACCTGGGTATTGGCGGAGCCGTCCAGACAGGATATTTATATGCCTTTAAGAACGGCTACGATATCGCAGTCCAATGTGATGCCGATGGGCAGCATGACTCCGGCTACTTAATGCGAATAATAGAGCCGGTGCGGCGGGGAGAGGCTGACATGGTCGTCGGCTCTAGGTATGTACAAGCCTCCGGGTACAAAACACCGGTAGCCAGAAAAATAGGGATGCTTATATTTGCCGGTCTGGTTTCCTTGATTACCGGACAATCACTGTCTGATACAACCAGTGGGTACAGAGCCGTCAGCAAAAGAGTTATTAAATTTTTTGCCCACAATTATCCCACCGATTTTCCGGAGGTAGAGGCTCTTGTACTACTGAAACGGAATGGGTTTACAATCAAAGAGGTTCCGGTCAAAATGGCCCACAGGGAACACGGGGTGTCTTCAATTACACCTGTTAAATCAATTTACTATATGATCAAGGTATTACTGGCTATTTTTATGAATGTGCTCAGAGCATCGAAAAAGGAGGCCAAAATGGATGAAATATGATATTTTCTTTTTTGCCGCCTTGTTTGCAGTTGGATTTCTCATTGTTGTCCTGGAATTTGTGCGTACCCGCAAGCTAAAAGAACAATATTCCCTGCTTTGGCTGCTCATCGGGGGAGTCATGATTCTCCTGACCTTGTGGAAGGATTTATTAAATAATCTGGCTTATTTCCTGGGGATTTATTATGCCCCGTCGCTGCTGTTTGTCGTGGGGATTCTGTTTTCCTTTGTCTTGATTCTCCATTATTCGGTAATTATTTCCAAGCTACATACTCAGAATGTCAGACTTGCTCAGGAGATGGGGGTACTGAATAAAAAAATAGAAGACCTTAATAAAAAGATCAGCGGAGGGACCACTATTGAAAACCATCCTACTAATCCTGCTTAATGTTATTTTACTAACATCCGGCCAGCTTCTCTGGAAGAAGGGCTTAACTGCAGTGGGGGGGATTTCACTTTCTAACATTATGCAAGTCCTGATGTCACCCTTTATAGTCGGTGGACTGTTGCTATATGCTGTGGCAACAATTGTTTGGTTTGCCGTCCTGTCTGAAGCCGACCTGAGTTTTGCTTATCCATTGCAAAGTATGGCATATATTATAGGGATGTTGGCGGCCTGGTTAATTTTAAAAGAGGTTATCCCTATGACCAGGTGGGTCGGTGTACTGATTATCATGATCGGGGTTGCGGTGGTTTCCTACAAATAGCAGCCGGAGTGGTACAGAACATATTTTAAAATATGGACGGTGATTGCGTGCCCTATCGACTAGTCAAAAACATATACATTTTTCAGAGTTCAATGTGGCAGACCAATGCGGCGGTAATTATCAATGAGGCTGCCAATGTAGTGATAGATCCCTGCTATTTCCCTGTGGAAATAACAGTTATTGCCAACTTTGTTAATCGCCGGAGAAGCTTTGGTAAATACGTTATTTTCACCCATTCGGATTTTGATCATATAGTTGGATATCAGCATTTTAAGGGGGCCAGGCTGGTTGCCCAGGAAGAATTGAGCATGTGCGATCAGGAAGACCAGCTTTTCCAATTGAAAGAAATCGATCAAACATACTATATTAACCGCAAAGTTCCTTTCGAATTTCCAGAGCCGGATGTTACTTTTGCTTCTGAACACCGAATCGCGCTCAGTGATGATGAACTTGTGCTTGTCCATGCGCCCGGCCATACCGGTGACAGCTTGTTCATAATCAGCCGGAATAACAGAACTATGTTTGCAGGTGACTACCTTTCTGATCTGGAATTTCCATTTATCTATTTTAATACAGGGGCCTACATAAAAACTTTGGAGTTAGCCGCCAGGCTCGTCAGGGAACACGATATTGAATATATTGTGCCGGGACACGGAGAAATTGCTAAAGGTAAAGATGAAATCTTAGAACGGATTAGCCGGGATAAGGAATATCTAAATAATATCACCAACACAGTGCAGGACTTGTTAGCTCATGGTCTGCCGGAGTGGGAAGTTATTGAAGCTATGAAAGAGATTAAATACCGCAGCGAGCCGATTGAAGAAACTATTGCTAAAATGCATCTCGAGAATATTAAGCTTGTAATCAAGGAATTAAAGAGATTTTAAATTAGGGGGTTTTATGGGTAATAACAAATTTCAAAAATGGATATTTTGGGCTGCAGGTGGGGTTGTAATGTTGTCGATAATGACTGTACTGGGGATTTCCGCCCGGGTTGGCTGGGTGCTGACCCACCCTGAACGACTGCCTGTTACCAAACCGGCTTTGACCGGTGCGCAAGAATACAGGGAAATAGCATTTCCGAGCAGAAAAGCAGATGTAACATTGCAGGGCTGGTATTTTCAGTCAGGGAACAGTAACCAAACTATTATTTTCGCCCATGGCTACAGAAAAAACCGGTTACAGGATGATGTTCCTGCTCTGAAGCTGGCTTTGGAATTGAGGGAAAACGGGTATAACATATTAGTGTTTGACTTTAGAGCATGCGGGGAGTCGGGCGGTAATCTGACATCAATTGGGCAATATGAAAAAGATGATTTAATAGGTGCGGTAGACTTTATGAAGAAAATGGGCCGTCCCGGGACTCACATAGGGGTGCTGGGTTTTTCCATGGGCGCTGTGGCTGCCATTTTGGCAGCTGAAGCTGATTCGCGAATTGAGGCAGTTGTTGCAGATGCGCCTTTTGCAGATCTGGAAAAGTATTTAAGTGACAATTTATCATATTGGTCTGACTTGCCGGCTTTTCCCTTTACGCCGTTAATCATAAAAATAATGCCTCTTGTTTTAGGACTTGATCCAACCCAGGTCAGTCCCGCCGCAGCTATAAAAAACGTGAAGGTTCCTGTGCTGCTTATTCACGGAAATGCTGATACTACAATTCCTCTTGCCAACAGCGAAGAAATCCACAGAGCAGCACCGAAGACTACCACTTTATGGCAGGTACCCGGTGCTAAGCATGTTGGTTCATATAAAGTTCAGCCACAAGAGTATTTGCGGCGTGTGCAGGAAATGTTTCAACTACTGGATGACTCAAGGAGGACTTTATGAAAAAAGCACTGAGTTACAATAATTGTTTTATTTGCGGGCAGGATTCTGAAATTGGCCTTAAAGTAAAATTTGAAATGAATGAAAACGGTGCCAGGGCAATTCATACTCCGCGTCAGGATTTTCAGGGGTTTGGCGGTGTGGTTCATGGCGGAATACTGTGTGCTCTGTTAGATGAAATTATGTGGAAAACTGTCAACGGCCTGACGGGGGCGATAACCATGACAGGCAAAATGGATGTGAAGTTCAGGAGACCCGCATATGTTGGGAAAGCCCTGACAATTCAGGGTGAACTGCTGGATGAGAAAAAGGGAGCAAACCGCAGGTATTTCGAAGCTAAAGGAACTATTTTCGACAGTGATGGTAAAGTCCTGGCTGAGGCTACAGGTCTGTATGTTGAGCCCGATAAGGAGCGAACAGCCAAACTGGCATAATCTTTTAATTAAATAAAGTGATCAATTTTTTCTCCCGTGAATAGTATATTCCGGGGGATTGTATGAAAACAAGGAAGAATAACAAGCTGAAAGCAAACGCTGTTTTTGAAGGCGGCGGTGTCAAAGGGATCGGTATCGCCGGTGCCCTGACAGTGGCTGAGAGGTATTATGATTTTGTTAATGTGGCCGGGAGTTCTGCCGGGGCAATAATAGCTTCACTGGTCGCTGCAGGATATAATGCCGAAGAAATAACAGAAAAAGTATTAAATCTTGATTATAACAAATTTGTAGATTCCAACTGTGTTGGTCAAATGCCCCTGGTGGGTCCGCTGCTGCGCCTGAAATTCAATCTTGGTGTTTATAGAGGCAATTATATTGAGAACTGGGTCAGAGAAAACCTTAAAGAGAAGGGTGTTGAACGCTTTGGTGATCTGGTCATCAATGAAGACCCTCAAAACCGGCAGGGGCGATACAGGCTGCAGGTTATAGCCTCTGACATTACTTCAGGCAGAATGTTGATTTTACCCCAGGATATTGAGAATTATGGAATAAATCCGGACCAACTGGATGTTGCCAAAGCTATCCGGATGAGTGTCAGTATACCTTTCTTCTTCGAGCCGGTAGCCATATCTTATTTAAACAAAACAGGGCAAAAGCAAACTAATTATATTGTTGATGGTGGTGTCCTTAGTAATTTTCCGGTCTGGCTGTTCGATGAGGAAACCGAGTCAGCCGGTGTGCCGACCTTTGGCTTTAAACTCACCGGACCAAATTCCGGCAGGCCGCATCAAATAACAGGGCCCTTATCCATGCTTTCGGCCTTGTTTGGTACAATGATGGAGGCTCATGATAACCGGTATATAAAAGAGCGGAATTTTGAAAGGACTATTTCAATTCCTGCGCTGGGGGTTCGGACAACTGACTTCGAAATATCCACGGAAAAAATCCAACAATTGTACCAATCAGGTTTCAACGCTGCGGAGGCTTTCTTTAACGGCTGGGATTATCAGGGTTACCTGCGAAAATATGGAGTTCTATCCAGGTGATTTTGTTGCAGGAGAAACTCTATCGAAAGTCGAATAGAGAAAATTGTTAATTCAACAAATGACACAAAAGGAGGCAGTTGGCAGATGGCAGGCAATTGGGATATCCGCAGAATTTATTTATATCTTGTGAGTTTTGCCACTTTGATGATGATGGTTTTCGGTACCGTACAATTTCTACAGGGGATTGTAATTATAATATATCCCAACCCGGAACCTGGTCCGATAATTTCGGATATAAAATTCAGGTATTCAGAAGCAGTGAAAAATAACCCTGAGATTACTGAGGATGAGGTCAAAAAACAAATAGCTGAGGAACAGGCTCAGGCCGTCCGGTCCCAACGTTACTATGAAACAAGATCAATGATCAACAATCTGCTGCTTTTCCTGGTGGCTCTACCCGTTTACCTATATCACTGGAGAAAGATCCAGAAGTCAGAGTCAGTCGTTTAGCTGATACTGTAAAATATGTTTTTTAATAGCTGGGGTAAACGCCCCGGCTAATTAAATGTATGGGCACCATTGCTGCCCATACATGATATGGTGAGAGGAGTTGGTAGATGTGGATATTATGGAAAGAGAATTTGATTTAACCAGCATTTCTAAAATTAGAGTAAGATATGAAGAAACTGATCAAATGGGTTATGTTTATTACGGTAATTACTTTACATGGCTTGAAGTAGGGCGGACCGGTCTGTTTAGAGAAATAGGACTGCCTTATACAATGTTGGAGAAAAGAGGAATCAGAATCCCTGTAACAGATGCCCAATGCAAATACCGGTCTTCAGCCAGGTATGACGATGTTGTTTCAATCCTGACAGTTATCGCAAAATTAACGCCGACACGGATTAAGTTTAACTACCAACTGGAATCCGAGGAAGGACAAGTTATCGCCAATGGTTGTACAAGTCATGCTTTTGTGGATTGTGCAGGTAAGCCAATAAATTTATCAAGAAAAGACCCTGAGCTATGGAAAATGATGAATGATAAACTAAGAAATTCTTAATAAAAGCAGTTGTTAGTAAGCCCCGGTGAGAGTAGTGTTACTCTGTACCGGGGCTTAAACGTTATTCCCGAATATTCCCTTTTTCTCCGAGGTCCTCATCGGCTTCATATGGGGTTACGCGATCACCTGCTGAGGTAAATGATGTAGCTCCATATGTCTCCAGGTCCTGCCCGGCATCGGCCGCAGCCTTGCCGCGAGTGGCTTTCTTCTGGATTTCTTTCTTAATTTCCGGTGCCTGTTTTTTGCCCATTTTATGCCTCCTAAAAAATAAATTTGCCACTTCACTTTACTATTATATTTTGTCCTTTAAAAGAGAGGCGTATGTATCTTGACGGTCTGGGATAGATGTACTATCCTTTTGGAAATTATATAAGTAGTTAGTCTGTCTCTGTGCCTCTGTGAACTCCGTGGTATAAGAATTTCCGACGGGTCATTAAAATTGAAAAGGAGGTGGGGCGCTATGAGCGATAAGCCGCTGCCGGATATACTGGGTCCAGGTTTAAAGGTTTTGTTTATTGGCTATAACCCTGGGCTGCGTTCGGCAGAAATGGGACATCACTATGCCGGCAAGAGCAATCGGTTCTGGGATATACTCTTTAAATCAGGTTTGACTCCAGTAAAACTCGATTATACCCGTGACAGGGAACTATTGAATTTCGGGTATGGATCTACCAATATCATAGACAGGCCTTCTAAGTCAGCTGCGGAATTGACCCGTGAAGAGTACCTTGCAGGCAAAGAAAAACTACGGGAAATGCTAAATGAGTACAGGCCATCAGTTGTTTGCTACGTAGGCATTGGAGTTTATAAGGCTTTTTCGGGCAGGCGTGAAGTTAATTGGGGCCACCAGTCCGAAGAGACGGTGCAGGGTATTATAGATTTTGTAGCCCCTTCTACCAGTGGACTCAATCGGATGCCGATGGTGGTTCAGATAAAGCTTTATTCTGAATTAAAAGAATTTATTTCCAGAATGTCCTGATTATGCGCGGGGTGCCAAAATATGTGTTCGGATAAAGGCGGGCCGAGCGGGCATAATATTTCATAAACGGAAGATGTTTTTGGAAGGTGATGAGAGTTGCGGGAGATTATCAAGGAAGGAATTAAATTAAACCAGTCCCTGGCCTTGCTACCGTTAAAGGCTGCCCGGGAACTGGCCGGGGATCAGAATCAGGGAGTTAAGCAGATGGTTGATATGGCCGAGGATATGGTAAGTATGCCTTTTGTAGCAGCCACAAAAATTATCGATAACAGCAGGCCTGACTGTAAAAATATGAACTGTCAGGCTGACACAGATGAACATGCAGGAAGTGACCGGGGAGGGCCATCACTCAGGAATGTCTGGGTTAATCCGGAAGTAACCGTTTTTTCTGATGTTGAAATTAATGATGGGCAAAAAAGAGCCATTCTCACAGTAACGGGATTATTATGTGGCGGCTGAGTGACCAGAGTTAGAAAGACCCTGGAAGGGTTTGAACATGTTTTAACAGTAGAATTCCACCCGGAAAGAGAGCAGTTTGAAGTCACATACCGCTCGGACCGCCCGATGGGGGATGAATTTAGAGAAGCGGTGACAGATGTGGTAATATTTCCCGGAGTAAGAAAATTATTGGGGAACGTGGGTACTTCACTGAATAATTCATCTGACCAAGGTCCATAATAATCTACGAAATCAGACATTCAGAGAAAGTGAGGGAAAATAATGAAGGTAGAAGTTTTTGATGACTTGTGTATAAGTTGTGGTGCGTGCATTACTACTTGTCCTGATGTATTTGAATGGGGTGAGGATGATAAGGCTGTAGCCAAAGTTAATCCGGTACCTGACAATAAGAAGCAATGTGCCCACGAAGCGGTGGAAGGGTGTCCCACTGCCGCCATAAAAGAAGAAGAGTAACAGTGCATGTAGGTGAAAATGCTGCCTGGCGTCGTTGTGCGGTTTTGCGCAATCCTCGGAGTAATTCCCATTATGCGTCCAGCTCAGCCGTAGCCGTGTAGCGGCGTACGGATGAGGGTACCCATGAATCATGGGGTCTGGGAGCGGTTGCGCAAAACCGTACGCCTAGCCAGGCAGCATTTTCACACCCTGGGTCATCGATGACAATAATAAAAGCTAATCATCTACTGATTACTATTAACTGGCAACTACTTAGTGCTTACTGCACTTATCACAGGAGCAGCCGGTGTCGTCCTGATTATGTAAGGAGTCCGGCTTTTTGATGGCGTCCAGCATATCCCGCATCTGTCCTCTAATGCCGGCAAGATATTCCTGCCGGGCCAGGCGTTGTTCCTCTTTTTCTTCATCAGTCAGCCCAACACTCTTCTGCTTATGCCATAAGGCGTTGATTTTTTCAACAAGCTCATGTGTAATCACGACAAATACCTCCCAAATATGTATTTAGATAATTATGGTTTCCAAAATTTAGGTTTTTAATTCGTTGATTCAGAGCGTCAAGTTCGGGGACGCCAGGTTCCTGCCGGAGCTTCACAGTTAGATGACTAGATGCTGCCCTTGGGAACTGGAGTAAAGGGCCATACCAGGCCTGAAGTACTATACAAATTCGCCCTTTCATGGTAGTATATTATTAGGTTTACGATAATAATTACTCCTCTGGAAGGAGGGAAAACTTGTTTAATGACAGACGACCTTTAGGTTTGAAACTTGTTATCACTTTAGCTATCATTAACTCTTTGGCCACCGTTGTACATTTCTTCCTAATTAGCCAGGGCATTTTGAAAACAACCGGAATCATGGGACCGGTTTGGATTACAGCTGCCGCTGTTACTTTTGCCGGTGTACTGCCTACTTTATTGGGCATTTACGGTTTGTACATTAAAAGGTTATGGGGCTTAAGTTTTTTTGTTTTTGGCAGCGGGGCTTTTTTAAGTATGGCTCTATTAGTTCTATTGACCAGCCTCAATGAATCAGGTTTAGGAATCATGTTTTTCATTAGTATTTACTTAATCGTTTATAATTTAGTTGCACCCATGTATAGCTGGAGTTTTAAGCATCATTTAAGAGAATTCTAAGAAAAGATCCTCTCAGGAGGATTTTTTCTATGTGATGGAAATTATGCCCTATCTCATTCTGTAGATAATTTCCATCACATTGGGGGTTATAGGGGGTGTGCCCCCTATTGTTCGGGGGTAACAGGAGCGCAGCGGTGCAAAAGGGGGCTGGCCCCCTTTGAACAAGAAAATTGACTTCCATTAATTTGAGTTGAAGAAGTCAATTTTCTTGTTCAATTGGACCACAATATAAATGTCCGTAGTATAATAGATTGCAAAGAAACAGCTGAGGAGGATTGTATGGCAGAGAATTCCAGGCGGCTGATAAACCCAACGTTGATTACAATTGCTTCAATTCCCTGGTTTTTGCTGGGTGGATTTCTGGCAGCGCGGAATTGGAACCTGCTTGGTTCCCCGCAAAAAGCCCGCAACACCGTGCAGTGGTGCATTATCGCGACTATTCTTATAGCTGTGCTTGCATATATAATACCTCCGGAGACTCTTAAAAAACTCTGGTCTGTAGGCCTTGGCATTAACTTAGGCACGGGGATGGCTTTTCGGACACTGCAACTTCCTGAGTACAACCGGGCCAAGAATGAGATCAAGTGAGGTGACTTGATGAAACTTCGGTGCTTTTGTCCTGAACTGACAGAAGAGGAATTTTCGGCACTTGACCTCAAGGAAGTGAATTTGTCCGGCAGGTCTTTTTATACTGGCCGTATACCAATGATTTCTCATTTCCCGATGAACAGAGAATTAAAAATTGAAAAGACTCTGCAGGAAATAGAGCGCAAGGGATACCAGGTGGTGAACCCTCTTTTTGTTATTTTTGCCGATGGACTGTTAGCAGGTAAGATCATGATTGAAATTGTCAAGCCTACAGTTAGGGACTCCAGTGTCATAACTATTGAAGACCTCAGATTGGTAGGTAAAAATTTTAAGGGTGCCCAACATCTGGTGCCTAAAGCATTAAAGGAGTTTGACCGGTATTTAATGTCCCAAAAAGTTTTAACTACAGAATTTTATTTTCGCTATCTTTCATGTAAGGTCTGTGAGGCCCAAAAGGGGAACAGAACCGTTATCCTGGGCCGGGTAAAACAGAATTAGGTTTGCATAGAGCGACAGTATAAATTTATCGGGCACTCCGGACATTTCGGGTTTTTGGCTTTGCAGATATTCCGTCCATGCAAAATCAGCCAGTGATGAGCATTATTGCGAATACCTGCGGGTATATTATCCATCAACTGCTTTTCCGTACCATCTACTGATGAACTATCCGCCAGGCCCAGCCTGTTGGAAACGCGAAAAACGTGGGTGTCAACAGCAATTACATCATGCCCAAAGGCATTGGCCAGGACAACATTTGCAGTTTTTCGACCGGCACCGGGTATTTTCAGCAGGTCTTCAATGTTAGTGGGGACTTCTGAGTTATATTGTTCTACAATAAGTTTGCTCGCAGCAATGATGTTTTTGGCTTTATTCTTAAACAGGCCGCAGCTTTTTATTTCGTTTTCCAAGGCTTTTACGGGCAGCTCTGCAAATTCCTCAGGTGTATGCCATTTGGAAAACAGGTTGGCAGTAATTTTATTGACCTGCCGGTCTGTTGTTTGAGCTGAGAGGATTGTCGCTACTAGTAATTCAAAAGGGGTTTTAAAATTCAATTCAGTTGTAGGAGCTGGATAGAGATTGTTTAGTGTATCCAGGATTTTTTGTATTTTGGTTTTTGCTAATATATTTTTAGTTTTCATTATTTTTTCCCATCCTTGTGCAATAAAATTGAAAGCAGACCATTAACATGGGAGGGTGTAATTTATTGAAACAAGATGAAAACAAATCAAGTGTTAGGCGCCGCACCGTAAATAAGCCGGTGTGTGCCAATTGTTTTGCGTGCAAAAAAGATACAGAGCTGTGCCCATTAAACGAAAATTATTCTCCTGATGCTTATCTAAAATGGGAACAAAAATATCTGCAAAATAGAAAAGAAAAGGGACCTGCCGGTTAACGCGGCCAAATATTACTGGTTATGAAAGACCTGAGGAGATTCGAAAATCTAAAACCTCCGGCTGTTCATATTATGATTTGCAAAAAGGGGCTAACTCGTGGTTAGTCCCTTTCGATGATTATTTTGCTTTGCTTGGAGAAGGAGTAACTACTGTAATTTCCTGGTTCAGCTTATTGACAAAAGTAACATCAACTATGGGCTTTAGGGGCAGGTTTATTCTTCCTATGGCCATTGGATATGATATTACCGGGCGAACAAATGTATCCCGTGGTGGGTCGGATTTATCGATCCGTACCCTGTAGTGAATGCCTTTATCATCTTCAGAGCTGGATATTCTGGTTATTTCTATTGCAAAGCCGCTGTGCATTTTCTCGCCACGGGCGACTAAGAAATACAGACCATCTTCAAAGGCTTTAAAATGGTAGCCTTCTGAAACTTTATTTTCTTCGGTCCATTGCTGAACCTTGGGTGAAGCAGCTGAAGGTTTAACAGGGTTTACTATCAGGGCTGTTCCTGTATCTGGGGCCACAAAACGAGAAATTACAACGGTGGTTGCGCTGTTATCGGTGTTGATGATACGGATATTGTTACCTGCAGTCAGTTCAGCAAAGGACGAAGGCTTGTCATTTAAATAATAGAGACTTTGTTCAGGTAATTTGACTATTATTTCCTGATTATTACTGTCAACCAGACTGACAGTGGTTGTCAGCGGGGTAACTGCTTTGACGAAACCGGTGATTTCGTCAGACTGCAGAGCGGGGTTTTGGAGGACAATTCGGCTGAGGACGATAGCCATTTCTGCTCGGGATATAGGGTCGGCAGGGTGAAATTTGCCTTCTGAGCCCATAAAAATTTTTTGCTCCCAGGCTATCGCTACATAGCCGCGGGCTTTTTCACTAATCTGGGCGGCATCTTGGAAGGGCAGGGGAGAATTTTGCTTTCTGCTCACCTGGTTGGTTAGTTCCAACGCCCTCACGGCCAGAATGGCTGCTTCCTCGCGGGTTAAGGGCTGTTGTCGGGATAGCTGCTGCAGCTCGTTATACATCAAAATATTATTTCGCAGCGCAGAAGCGATAAGGCCGACGGCCCAATTGGGAATGCCAAACTGCGTATGCAGGTAATCATTAGAAGTGAAGTCAGATTTGATGGGATTGCCCCAGATCAGTTTATCCAGCATTACTTCAGCTTCCAAAAAAGTGACCGGTCTCTTTGGTTTGAAAGTGCCGTCATCGTAGCCTCTCATGACTCCTTTGGCGTACATTTCGGCGATTGCAGCTTCAGCCGGGTGGCCTTTGGCATCTATGAAAGGAAAAGCGGCCCCGGCGGGCGGTAATATCTGAGGCAAACCCGATCTTAAAGAGGCAAAGGAAAATCCTGTACTAAGGAAAAGGGAAACCGCTATAGAAAGCACAATAAAAATTTTTGTCGACCTGAATCTCATTTTTGCTGCACCCCTGTCATATTACTGCTACTTATATTTATCGAAGGTGGCATAAGTTTTCTGGGGGTAGCCGCTTCCCAACTAAAAGCGTAAGAATAAAAACTAGAATAATTCCACACTCTAGACTTAAACATAATTTTGGGGGAGGTAGCTTAAAGTGATGCTGGACCGGAATCTGAAAATTTTATTTGTTTCTGCCGAAGTAGTCCCCTTTGCCAAAACTGGAGGACTTGCCGATGTTGCCGGGTCTTTACCTAAAGCCTTGACTTCCATGGGCAATGATACCAGAATTGTTTTACCAAGGTATCGCGGCATAGAAAATGTTACCACTGTGACTGATTTTCCTGTGCAAATGGGCGACCGGATGGAAACCTGTATTGTCAGGGAGTCATTCATAGAAGCTAAATTACCTGAAGGCGGGCTAAGAAAGGTGCCTGTATATTTTATTGACAATTATCATTACTATGACCGCGAGGGTCTCTATTGTCATCATGATGAGGGGGAACGCTTCGCCTTTTTCAGTAAAGCAGTGCTTGAAATGGCGAAAAAAATAGATTTCAGGCCTGATATAATTCATTGTAATGACTGGCAGTCAGGGCCTATCCTGTTTTTGCTCAAAGAAAAGTACAGCAATGATGCCTTTTACAGTAGGACTGCCACTGTTTTTACAGTACACAATCTTTTGTACCAGGGCAACTACCCCAGCGAGATTTTAAAACAACTGGGAGTTGGAAATGAGTATTTTCAGCCGGAGAGGCTTGAGTTTTTTGGCCAGGTAAGTTTTATGAAGGCCGGGCTGATGTATGCGGATATCATTAATACTGTAAGTAAGCGTTACGCTCAGGAAATTCAGACCCCGGAGTATGGGCTGGGATTTGAAGGATTGCTGCGCAAACGTTCTCAGGACCTGCATGGCATTGTCAACGGAATTAACTATCACGAGTTTAACCCGGCAGATGACCCAAGAATTTTCCGAACCTATGGCCCTAATTTCATAGCCGATAAATATGAGAACAAATACAATCTACAAAAAGAAATGGATCTGCCGGTCGGCAATGTGCCTGTTATAGGCCTAATCTCCAGGCTGGTGGATCAGAAAGGCTTAGACCTGATCGCCGAAGTCTTTGAGAGCCTGATGAAGGAAAATTTACAGTTTATTGTACTGGGGTCAGGTGACAGATATTATGAAGAGATGTTGGCCCGGATGAGAGAACAATATCCACACAAAATGGGGTTATACCTTGGCTTTAATGGGATACTTGCTCAGCGCATCTATGCGGGTGCCGATATGTTCCTGATGCCTTCCAAGTTTGAACCATGCGGCCTAGGCCAATTGATCAGCCTGCGTTATGGAACTATACCAATTGTCCGGGCGACAGGCGGATTGGCGGATACGGTTGTGGATTATGATGATAGAACCAGGTCTGGAAACGGCTTTTCCTTTGAAACATATAATGCCGGGGTTATGCTTGAGACCATCAGGCGGGCCCTCAGATTATATAATGTAGAACCGGAGAAATGGCGACAACTGGTAGTCCATGATTTAGGCCAGGATTTTTCCTGGAACAGATCAGCCGCTGAGTATTTGGAGCTTTATGGCATGGCCTTAAGTAAGCATATGAATATGTATCAGATAGCGTGAAAGAGTGGGGAGTGGAGAGTGGGTAGTGGGTAGATGCCGCTGGTGCTACCTCATAAGATGATGAAAGAACCAATAAAATAAAATTTAGCCGCAGATGAACGCGACAGTTTGCACTCTCTGCGACTCTGTTCTATTTTCTCATTTGGATCTCTGCGTCATATTTTCAGCCCTTCACCCGGAACATCTTCTTTGTTACTTGATCAGCGTTAATCCGCGTTTATCCGCGGCAGATTTTTAGTTTTTTAAAATACTCTCAGAGTAAAGCCATCGACCTGATAACCACTCGTGACTCGTGACTAAAAGATTGGTCCAAAGATCAGCAAAAATGATGGAATAGCCACACAGGCCGAGGCTAGCATGAATACGAAAATAGCCCCGATCAGGTTTTTTTGTTTTAAGCACCAACGGCCAAAATTGAAGGTATAAAGCCCGATCCAGAGAATAACTGGCATTAACAATAAATATTTAAGCAGAAACATGTTTAATCCTCCCTGTTTGATTTGGATATGGTCTATCGGGGGGGACTGCCCTGAAGACCGGTGCGTCTTAGTTTAAATTCAAAATTCAATGCAATTTCCGCATCTTTAAACTTCTGAGGCCACGCATAATCACTCCACTGCTGCTTGGTCAGGAAATTCCTTTTGGCGTATTGACTGTAACCTACCAGGTCAGCTTCCTTTTTTTGCAGCTTTTCCAGCATAGCTAAACTAACTTCTTTGATATGTTCATTGAAAGCATTTTCAAGCAATTCGAGATCAGGGGTATCCAGGATGCCTTCGGCAGCAATCAAATCACCTTCCAGTGACAATACTTCTCTGATTTGCACAGGGTCTTCGGATGTATCCACACTGATCATAGGTGGTGTTCCCTGTTTAACTTCCAGAGTAATAATATTTTGTTTATTTCCTGGATCTTGTATGTTGAAACTACCCGTTCGATAGGTGCCGTTCAGTATTAAATAAGCCTGAGTTTCCGTAAAATTGAGTGTATCTGTAAGTTTGTCATTTTTGAATACTGCTGTTCCCAGAAATTCTACGGGGTTTCCTGATAATCTTGGAATTTCCCCGGCTTTGATATCCAGGTTGCCTTTCCTGAAGGACAGGGGTGGTTCCAGATCATTCGGGTCTTGGCCCCGGGATTTAGCGTTTTGGGCCAGATAGATCATGGCCCCGGTTTTATCTGCCGTCTCCAAACTCGCAATGAAATTCTGGAATAAGGTGCCGGGATGAAGGCCAAGTTTTCCCTTCAAAATCATCACTCCCTCCCAATATCTGGTGTAGCTTTTTTCCAAATCCGGGGCATTGGCGGCTATCAGCTGATGAGCCTCACCTTTTGCCACACATACAATAACATTACGGCGCATTTCCCTGTATCTGGACAGAAAGTTCAGGACAGAGCCAATGCCCTGTTTGGCAAAAGATTCTCCAAAGATGATGGTTTTTGTATGCATCAGGTTTAATTCCCTGTTCACATAAGCTGAGGCGAGGACCATGGCATCGGGAACATTCGGCGCGACTACCGTTGTCCGCAGGGTGGACTTTTGCGCCTGAGAGCCTTCACTGCCGCCCCCGCCCCCACCGCTTTGGCCCAGACCGGTTTTGGCCGGAATAGAAATCCGGAATGTGACGGCCATCTGCTGGTTTTTGGCCTGATCAATACCAATGGCTTCTACAAAAGCCTGTTCTTCCAGTTCACGTCGATCCCAGCAGCCGGGCGTGAATAACAAAGAAAATATTAAAAAGGTAGCTGTTATGTGCTTAATTGACCTTTGGTTTTTGATTTTTACCGCCTCCTTTCTTTCTGATCCATGCAGTGATTAGCAGTACAAAGGGCAGCCCCCAGCTAATTAAACCCCCGTAGTTACTGAAGATGTTAATATCCAGATTCACTGCCACAGCTACCGAAGGGGGAACAAAACTAAGGGCAAAAGCGAGCAGGGTCAAGGGAAACAGTAATGGCTGGAAGATGGGGATTTTCAAACCCCAGCTTAAAGAAATGGCTGCCCCATAAATTAATAATGTAAGTTTTAATCCTCCAACAAACATCCAGATAAAAATGTACAGTGACTCAATGCGCTGGATAAAACGGCCCAGGTATATCATTTTAGCTAACTGAAACAGAGGAACATATAAAACTTGAGCTGAAGAGACACGTAAGGCTGAGATATAGACAAGCTCGACAACCAAAAACATAAATGTAGCTGCTAAAAAAGTTTTCCAGATGGTTTTTGAGACATGCGTCGGGTCATCCAGATTAGCAGCGATTAAACCAACAAAAAGCAGCTCCATATACAGGGAATTCCGGCCAAGAGCATGAATGGCAATAGCTTTTGGTCCGCTGCCGAAAATTGGGAACACGCTGTTTAAATCCAGGAAATTTACTGTCAGCATCAAGATCGAAAAAATTCCGGCCAAAATGAAAGGAAACAGCAGGGTGGAGGTCCGGGTGATAACCTCCAGCCCGTGATATGCCCCCACCAGCATAGCCAGGATAAACATAAAAGAAATCACACTGATGGGTGTGCTTGGTAAAACCGTAGTCAACAGTGTTTCAGCAAACTCTCTGACAATAATGGTAGCCAGTGCCAGAAAGAATAAAGCAACCAGTAAGCTGACGGCAACAGCCCCGGCTCTGCCCCAGACTGCTTCGGCTATTTCCACCAGGTTTCGGCCGGGAAATCTTTGCAAAAGTTTTACCAGGACAAAGATGCCTGGAACTGCCACCCCGGCAGCGACTAACAGCAGCAGACAAGCTGCTGAATCTCCTTCAATGGCTATGGCTCTGGGTACGCCCAGAAAGAGTTTGCTGATCAGCATCAGTGTCAGAATAATAAACAGACCGCGGGGGCCGATATTGCCTTCTTTGACTTTAAACATCATGAATCACCCTTCATCTTATTTCGGGATTTCGGATCCCATTTACGGACCAGTTTGGCTTGCAGGTATTTGGCCTTAGGGGCCATATATGTGGGCATAGTATCAAAGGTGAAAAAGGGCTTGCGGATTACGATGTCTCCACTTTTAGGCTTAAAGGGAGCAATGGGAGAAAGCATAGGGACTCCCAGAGATTTAAGCCCGGTAACCAAAAAGCTCAGGATGAGCAGGGCAAAAGCTATTCCGAAAAAACCAACGATGGCAGCCAGCAATATAAAAATAAAACGCATGATCCGTACTGCGTACGAAAGAGCGATATTTGGGATGGTAAAAGAACTAAGGGCCGTTACGGCAACTACGATGACCAAAATGGGGCTGACAATATTGGCCTGAACAGCAGCCTGGCCCAAAATCAAAGCACCCACGATGCCGATAGTAGAGCCCAGAACACTGGGGATGCGGACCCCTGCTTCCCTAATCAGTTCAAAAGAAACTTCCATCAATAAAACTTCTACAATGACAGGAAAAGGAACATTCTCCCTGGAACTGGCAATAGCCAGCAGCAGTTCAGTGGGAATCATTTCCGGGTGATAATTTGTAATTGCTATGTAAAAGGCCGGTGTCATTACACCTATAAAAAAGGAGATGGTCCTGATTATTCTGGTAAAAGTACCTACCACCGGGTTAAGATAATAGTCTTCCGGGGAATGCAGCAGGCCCCAGATGGTGATGGGAGCCACAATTGCAAAAGGGCTGCCATCCATGACAATAGCCAGGTGGCCTTCATTCAGGAAGGCAGCGACCCGGTCCGGCCTCTCGGTGGCCAGTGAGGTAGGTATGATTGAGTAGGGCGAGTCACTGATAAATTGCTGAATAATGCCCGTATCAGTGACATATGCCACCTTCATAAGTTTTAGGCGTTTCCGCATTTCCCTGACGAGTTTGGGGTTAATTACTCCTTCGAGATAGACCAGAGCAAGATCAGTATTGCTGCGCCAGCCAATTTTGAAATACTCGGTGACCAAGGAATTGGACCTGACTCTTTTTCTGATCAGGGCCAGGTTCTGGCGAAAGCTTTCGTTGAAAGAATCACTGGGCCCTTGGGTGACCTTCTCAGTTTTGGGGTCGCCGACACCGCGGCCTGGCCAGCCCTTGGTTTCGACAATTAAAGCAGTTTCACTGTTATTTAAGAGAATAGCGGTGTCTCCATTAACTACTCCCTCAATGATTCCCTGGATATTTTTGATATTCTTTAACTGATTGGTTGGGACAAGAATATTTTTTACAGTTTCCATCGGGTTGCCATTAGTGGTCTTGGCAATATTGGCAAGCAGCATCAGGGGCTGCAGGACAAAACTATCGATTATCCTGGTGTCTGCTGCTCCGTCGATATACACAATGGCAGCTTTGGTTAACCCGTCAAGGGGTACGGAAAATTCCCTGATGACCACATCTTTGTTCTTGGGTAGGTGGAAAACTTCTTTGAGATTATTGAGATTAAGTTCCAGGCTCTTGGAAATCAAGGTTTGTTCGGGATCAATCTTATGACCGTGGCTGTTTTTGTTCTTTTGGGCTTTTAGCTCTGCCACGGTATAAGGCTTTTTCGGCAGGCGGAAGTAACTGGGCTCATCTTTTGAGCCCGCGGCTGGCTGAGCCTGCCCGGTTTGCTTATTTTTGGGGGCCTTTTTTGCATGTTTAACCCGCCCTATATTGAATAACTCATCAAAAACATAGTCATCTACAGTAATCATTTTTTTTACTAAATCCGAAATTTTCTTCAGAAAGGAATTTTGGTTTTGCTGTTTCTGCTGTTTCTGATTCATTTTATTTCTCCTTAAGCTGTGACCAATGGATCATAGGATTCTTAAAGGTTATTATGTCCCCGTTGTTGAAATTAAACACTTAAATGAGTGGTGAGTGGGTAGACTCCCATGCCACTCGAGCGGTACCAGCAGATGATGTAAGAATAATAAAATAAAATTTAGCCGCTGATGAACACGGAGAACACGGATAAAAAGCACGGGGGTTAAAATATAACGCAGAGGATAAAAAGAGAGGTGTGGTCATTAGCACTCCTTACTATGGTCTAAGACGCAGAGAAAAAATAACAACAGTAATTGAGCAATATTGGAAAAGCTCTGATGACGACCGGCAGAGAGCCGTAATTGGCTTAGCTGTGGTTAGCACGGAGCGCAGGCACGTTGACAGTATGTTGAACGAAATTATTAGTTTTGCAGAACAGAACACAGCGGCAGAGTTGGTTTGCAGCCACATTGAAATAATCTGACCCAATAATGAAACGCAGGCGGATAGTATAAAAAATGGAGTCCCCTAAAATTAGGGACTCCTTTTTGCATCCTACGCGTTTTGTCCTACACATTTTGCTTAGTGTAATTAAGCAGGCCACCGGCTTTAATGATTTCAACCTGGCGTGGGGTGAGATCATGACGGACCTGGAACCCGGTGCCCTTACTGATGTTTTTGATATCTAAAACAGCTTCTGTGCCGATGGCCCTGACATCAATTTCAAAAGAATCTTCTCTGTTGACAGCATCATAATCGGCCTCATCCACAAAAGTCAGAGGTAAAATTCCAAAATTGATCAGGTTTGCCCTGTGAATGCGGGCAAAGGACTTGGCGATCACCGCTTTAATTCCGAGGTACATGGGGGCTAAAGCTGCATGTTCACGGCTGGAGCCTTGACCGTAATTGTGGCCGCCTATAATAAAGCCTCCGCCGGCTTCTTTGGCCCGGGCTGGAAAGGTCTGATCAACGCCTGAAAATACATACTGGGATATAGCCGGGATATTTGATCTTAAGGGAAGGACTTTAGCCCCTGCCGGCATGATGTGATCAGTGGTGATGTTGTCTGCAAGTTTTAGCAGAACAGCGCCTTTAAGGGTTTCGGGCAGATTATTGTTGAGCGGCAGGGGTTTGATGTTAGGTCCCCTTAGGACTTCCACCGTCTCCGGGTTTTCGGCCGGAGCCAGGACCATACTGTCATCGATCAGGAACTCGCCAGGCATTTTAACATCCACGTATTGTCCGAGTTCCCGGGGGTCTGTTAAAACCCCGGTAAGGGCAGCTGCTGCCGCGACTTCCGGGCTGGCCAGGTAAACTTTGGCATCAGCGGTCCCGCTTCTGCCCTCAAAGTTGCGGTTAAAAGTCCGTACTGTCACTGCTCCGGAAGAGGGGGATTGGCCCATGCCAATACAGGGACCGCAGGCTGTTTCCAGGATCCTGGCTCCGGCTGCTACGATATCGGCTAGAGTGCCGTTGCGGGCTAACATTTCTAAGACTTGGCGGGAACCGGGAGCAATACCGAGGCTCACAGACGGGTAGACCTTTTTTCCTTTCAAAATGCCGGCAACCCGCATTAAATCAGCATATGAAGAGTTGGTACAGCTTCCTATTAAAACCTGCTGAACCTGGATTGGTCCCACATCTTTTACCCTGGCAATATTGTCTGGGCTATGGGGTTGGGCCACCATTGGCTCAAGCCCGGACAGGTCGATTTCAATGACCTGATCGTAGGTGGCACCGGGGTCAGCAACAAGTTCTACCCAGTTGTTTTCTCTTTTTTGGGCTTTCATAAATGCCAAAGTTATTTCATCACTAGGGAATATTGAAGTGGTGGCTCCAAGTTCGGCACCCATGTTGGTGATAGTCGCTCTCTCAGGGACACTGAGAGTTTTCACACCTTCACCTGTGTACTCAATGATTTTGCCAACTCCGCCCTTCACAGTCATTATCCGAAGCAGCTCAAGAATGACATCCTTGGCGGAAACCCAGGGTTTTAACTGACCTGTCAGTTTGACGTTGACAACCTGCGGCATATTTAGATAAAATGGGCCGCCGCCCATCGCTACAGCAACATCAAGGCCACCTGCGCCAATAGCAATCATCCCTAAACCACCGGCTGTGGGAGTGTGGCTGTCTGAACCCAGCAGAGTCATGCCGGGAACCCCGAATCTCTCCAGGTGAACTTGGTGGCAAATGCCATTCCCCGGTCTGGAAAAATAAATCCCGTGCTTTGCTGCCACGGTTTGCAGAAATCTGTGGTCATCGGCGTTCTCAAACCCGGTTTGCAGTGTGTTGTGATCGACATAGCTGACTGAGAGTTTGGTTTTTACCCGAGGTACCCCCATGGCCTCAAACTGCAGGTAAGCCATAGTGCCTGTCGCGTCCTGCGTCAGGGTCTGGTCAATCCTGATGGAAATCTCCTGCCCTGGTGACATTTCACCTGACAGAAGATGGCTGCTAATTATTTTTTGTACAATATTTTGTGCCAATTAGTTACCCTCCTTGTCTGATTTACCTTCTAATAAATTTATCAAAAATCGGGTGAGGTGTCAACGGAGAGGTATTACCGTCTGCTCCAGTTTCCTAGGGCGGCATCTACTCATCTAAGCTGTAAAGCTCCGGCAGCAAGCCGGCGTCCCCGAACTTGACGGCTCAGACGGCATTCCTAATAAGATGGCCGCCTCACGTTTCGCGATCACAGCCGGCGAAACTTCCCGGCGGCCTTCGCCGTCTGCGGACATACGGGGACTCCCCGGCTTGCTGCTCTCCGCTTCACAGCAAGATTCGTGACGATGCCGCCCAATGAAACTTCCGCAAACGGTAATACCTGCTCTGGTTCAAAGGTAAAATAAACCAGCCACTGGCCACTCCCCACTCCTCACTCTCCACTCCGTTAGCCCTCTATTTTAATCATTTGACGGAATTCTGGGGTTCGTGTCGTATCTTCTCTGCTATAATAAATAAAAATCATTGTCGACGAAGGAGGGTAAAAGTATGGCAAAGGTTATTCAGAGCCATGAATTGGACTTCGTGTGCACATCACTGGACCGGTTTTCTCATGAAACTGCCAGGATGTCGGAAATGGCCTTTGAAGGGTTATTAATGCATAAGCGGAGGACTCTTGAGGAAGCCCGGAAAATTGGGGTTTTGGTGGTACTTGAGTCCAAGCAGCTGATGCAGGACGTACTCATCGGCAAAGAAAGTTCCGATGTTCTTTCGACGGCAACTGTAGTGGAAGTGACGAGTGAAATTCAAAAGATTGCGTATTCCACTGACAAAATGATTAATAACATTCGTAAAAAAATCGAAGAAGGTGTATTGTTTAGTGACAAAGCAGTTTCAGAGCTGAAAGACATCTTTGGCGCTGTTCTTAATTGTTTAAAAACCAGCCACGACTTATTTCTGACGCAAAACCCGGTTTTGGTGGAGCATATCCTGCGGCAGACTGAAAAATATGATGAGATTAGCCGCAAGTATGCGGAGGAACACCAGGACCGGCTGATCAGAGGGGTCTGCCTGCCTAAATCATCTTTAATCTATTTACTGGTTTTAGAGTCCTTAAAGGATATTTTGTGGTATATCAGGTGTATTGCCAAAGCTTTTAAAGATGGAAAATAATTTTTGTGATATAATAGTATAGTGAGACTTGAAAGCAAATGGGTAATTTACCATTTGCTTTTTCCTTGCGATTAAGGAGGATGATTTCAATGCAGGGAAAATTTATCTTAACTTTATTGCTGCACATAGTAGGGCTTACCTTTTTATTGCTCCCTAACCACTACCAGGGACCGGTGGTGGCCGGTTCTTTTGGGCTGCATTTAAGGACACTGGATCTGGCAGGTATAGGGTTGATTATTTTGGGAACGGTTTTCCTGAACATTTACCTGTTTGCCGCCCTGAAAAAACAGATGTCGGAAATTAACCAGGGGCCGCCCAAAAAAGAACTGGAGAAAAGCAAATAGTGGAGTGAATTGATGATATGCATATTGTGTTGTATGAACCCGAGATCCCTTATAATACCGGCAATATAGCCAGGACCTGCGCGGTTACCGGCTGCACACTGCATCTGGTGAAACCGCTGGGATTTTCTGTAGAGGATAAATATTTAAAAAGGGCAGGACTGGACTACTGGCATCTGGTTGACATTCACTATCATGAAAATTTCCGGGAGCTGCGGGAAAAATATGATGGGCATACTTTTTATTATGTGACCACCAAGGGGACCCGGTTTTATCATGAGGCTACGTACGGATCTGATGACTTCCTGGTATTTGGCAAAGAAACCGCAGGCCTGCCCAAGGATTTGCTGGCGGCAAATCCGGATTACTGCATCAGGATCCCCATGGTAAATGATGTCCGTTCCCTTAACTTATCTAATTCGGTCTCGATAGTGGTTTATGAAGCATGGCGCCAACTAGGCTTCCCCAGCGGCTTGGGCCGTTGACAGCGCTGTTCTTAAAGGCTTTGCCTTTTTAGAACAGCGGCGTGCACCTTGCGGGTAAAAGCGTCGTCTAGCGGCGTCGATGAAAGCAAACCACCCGCGTCGGGCGGGTGGTCTCGTTATTGCTCAGTTATTCATTTTTAGTTTCGTGGGCGGGGTTGATGAATGAAACATCGCCTACAGTGTAGCCGGCCTTCTTCAGGTCATCAAAAAATGCTGTGGAATTGCCTTTGACTTTTAGAACGATTTCCGGCCCAAAGGTAACAATATTGTCAATAAAGATATTATGCTGATCAGCAAAAGAAATTAACTCAGAGAGAAATCCCCACTTTTTCTTATACACGATGGCTATCCGTGTTCCGGACTCACCTAAACCCAAAGCAGCAATAAAAGCATCAATGATGTCGTTTTTGGTTAGTAATCCCACCAGCTTATTGTCGCTATCAAGAACAGGCAGGCAGCTGACTTTGTTGGTACGCATGGAGAGGGCCGCTTCTTCTACGATGATATCTGGTGCAATCCAGGCAGGCTTTTGCATAATTTTCTGAATGGGGGTGCGGGCTAATAAATTTGATTGAAAAGTAGATAAACCTTTAATGTTTGGAAATACTCTTAAGAGATCAGTCTCTGTTACTATTCCTACTAAATTTTGATTGCGGTCAACCACCGGCAGATGCCTGATATTTTTTTCTTTGAGAAGTTCCATAGCTTCCCCAACAGTTGAAGTATCAAGAACTGAGATGACAGGCTTTGACATAAGTTGTTTAACCAGCATTTTCTCACCTTCTTCCTTGCAGTATACAATTAAACATAATTCGACAATAATCCGGCTTATTCCTTGTCACAATAATATAAAAATATTGGAATTTGAACTGGTGGGGTATTATTTGCTGTTGGCCATTGAAGGAAATGTTTACCGTGTGTCGAAAATTGAAGAATATTGATTTGCAAGATGGAGGGGTTAATTTTGACTGATGGGAAAATTAAAAGAATCGGAGTCCTCACCGGTGGCGGTGACTGTCCCGGATTGAATGCAGTTATTCGGGCAGTAGTGAAGACTGCTGTGAATAGTTATAATCTAGAAGTTGTTGGTTTTCTGGACGGTTTCGGGGGATTAATTCACAATATGTCAAGAAGGTTAGACCTGGCTGCGGTATCCGGGATTTTGCCCAGAGGTGGCACTATCCTTGGCACAACTAACAGGGATAACCCCTTTAAATATGCCACCATGCAGGATGGTGAAATGGTTTATGTTGATATGTCTGATCAAATCATGGACAACCTCAAAAAAATGGAGGTTGATGCCCTTGTCGTCATTGGCGGTGACGGAAGCCTGAGCATTGCCAGGGAGTTTTTGGATAAAGGGCTGCCCATTGTCGGTGTGCCAAAGACTATTGACAATGACCTTTCGGCAACTGATGTGACTTTTGGCTTTGACACGGCCCTGGTGACTGCCACAGAGGCTATAGATAAACTACATACTACGGCCGAGTCCCACCACCGGGTGATGGTGTTAGAGGTGATGGGCCGGTACGCCGGATGGATTGCGCTGCATTCCGGGATTGCCGGCGGTGCTGATGTGATTTTGATTCCTGAAATCCCTTATAAAATAGAAAATGTCTGCCGTAAGATTTCCGCCAGAAAACTCGAGGGTAAAAAATTCAGCATCGTTGTGGTGGCTGAAGGTGCCAAACCCGAAGGCGGGGAAATGATTGTGCAGAAAATTGTTGAGGGCAGTACTGATCCAATCCGGCTGGGCGGTATCGGGAACGTAATATGCAGTGAAATTGAGAAATGTTCAGAAATGGAAACCAGAGTCACTGTCCTGGGGCACCTGCAGAGAGGTGGAAGTCCGACTCCTTTTGACCGCCTGTTAGGCACCAGATACGGGGCTCATGCTGTACATACTTTAATGGCGGGCGGCTTTGGGAAGATGGTTTGCCTGCGTGGCACCAACATTGAGTCAGTGCCCATAGTGACTGCGGTTAAGGAACTCCGGCGGGTACCTCCCCAAGGGGATATTGTGACCGCGGCCAAATCTGTGGGCATTGGGTTCGGCGACCAATAATGAAAGGGTGACGGTATGTCACAATACGACAAGCTTGCAGAGATATATGATTACCTGGTTTCCGGTATAGATTATGAGGACTGGGCGGATTATATAGAAGAAATTCTCAGGAAGTTTTCTTCTCATACAGAATATGTGGCAGATTTAGCATGTGGAACAGGCAACACCACACTACCGCTGGCCCAAAGAGGGTATCAGGTATATGGCATTGATTTGTCCCCGGCTATGTTAGCCAAGGCTGCGGAAAAAGCCAAGGCATCAGGGCTTAAACCATGCTTTTTAAAGCAGGATATGCGGGAATTAAGCCTCCCCAGGACTATGGACCTGGTAACTTGTTATCACGATGGCTTGAATTATATTATTGAGCCTGATGATTTGCGCATGGTATTTAAAAAGGTCTACCAATCGTTAAGACCGGGCGGGCTGTTCATTTTTGACCTTAATGCAGTTGAAAAACTGGCTTCCGCCGGTGGAGATACAACTTTTGTGGATGACCGGGACCTTTCCCTGATTTGGGAGACCGGTTATGATCAGGAAAATGATGTTTGGGAGATTAGACTTACCGGATTTATCAGAACGGGCCAGCTGTATGATAAATTTGTGGAGGTCCATAAAGAAAGGGCTTATCGGATGGAAGAAGCCCTGGCTTTTTTGCACGAAACCGGTTTTGAAGTTCTCGATGTTTTTCACGGATTTTCTTTTGAACCACCCGGACCGACCAGCAGACGGCTCTTTTACGTGGCCTGCAGGCCTGCCGGGGGAAACAGTGAGTAGTGAGTTGTGAGTAGTGAGTAGTGACTCTATTTGGAGGTGGCCTTTTCGTGTCAGGAAATGTTCCCAAGGCCCAATTCGGCCTTATTGGCGGTTCCAGTACTTTTTCTATAGATTTTCCACTGGCTCTGGAATGGGATGGACTCAATATTCTGGTTGAGGAAAAGATTTTTGAGACCCCTTTTGGGGCAAGTCCTCCTTTTAAATTATTTAAAATCGGAGATCGTCAGGTGCTGACCTGTAAAATGCACGGTTGGCGCAGCGGGGTATCCAGAGCTGACGCTTCCCGCCAGATTTTCTGGGTCTTTCGGGAGGCCGGGGTAAAACGGGTGCTGGCAGAGGGCGGCGTCGGGGCCATCAACCATTTATTAAAGCCCCGGGATATAGTAGTGCCCCATGATTATATTGATTTCTCTATGCGGAAGGACACATCTCTGGACAGCCCCTATCTCCTGATGATGCGGGAAGCCTTGTGCCCGGAAATGCGGCAGCTGCTTTACCATGGAATGGAGCAAATGAGCGGACGCCGGGTTTTTGACAGGGGTGTATATGTGGTGACTGATGGCCGCCATTTTGAAAGCCCGGCGGAAGTCAATATGTTTAAAATATCAGGCGGCGACATAGTTGGGCAGAGCCTGTGCCCTGAAGTATATCTGACCAGGGAGATTGGGGCCTGTTATGCCCGCATTGATATGGTTGTCAATTACGCCGAAGGTGTGGTCAAAGACTGGGAACATCAGGAGTTGAAAGATATTTTTTACGATGAATCTAAAAACATTGCCCGGATCCTTCTTGAGACCATCAGTAATCTGCCGGCAGAACCAAGGTGCAGCTGCCGCGAACTGCGCAAACCGACATTGTTGAAAGAAGTGGGGAGTGAGTAGTGGGTAGTGCCACTATTTTTCCAGCATTCGCTCAAAATCCTTCATTGTTGTATATCCGTTAACTCTTAAGCGTTTCAGCTGCACCGGATCTGAGCCGCTATTATTTTTGCCAACCACTGTTGTGACAGCACCTCTGTAGCCTGCCAAACGGACCGCCTCGTCAACAGCAGAATTTCTCCGCCCATATGGATATGCTATATAGTTAACTTGACGGCCTAAGCGTTCTTCCAGTTTTTGCTTTGATTCGGCAATTTCCCACCTGGCTTTAGCGGGGGTTATGGCTGTGAGGTCGGGGTGCGTCAGAGTATGTGACTCGAAGCTAATTCCCCGGTCCTTCATTACATGAATTTGCTCCCAGGACAGGAGCTTGATGTTGTGGGCGACATTTTTGTTATCATCCCAGGAATTATGCTCTCCAATGTTATTGTAAACCAGGAATATGGTGGCGGAATAATTATATTTCTGGAGAACCGGAAAGGCAAAATGATAGTTGTCTTCATACCCGTCGTCGAAGGTTATTACTATCGGTTGGGATGGCAGGGTTTCCTTCCCCTGCCAATAATCTGTTAACTGGTTTAAGGATACTGTATTATAGCCCCGTTTATACAGATATTTCATCTGCCGGCGGAAGGCCTCCGGGGTAACCCGAAGTCCGAGGCCACCGTGTGCGGAATATGGGCTAACTTTATGGTACATTAGAATAGGTAATTCATCAGTTAAAATATCTTCGGAGTGGACCTCGTTTTCAGTGCCCCTGAATAAAAGGATACCGGCAGTCAGAAAAATTAATAAAGATATCAAAATCTTTCGCCAAATCATAGGCCAGCCCCTTAAAATAAAGAATTGTATAATTTGAATATACCATATTCCCTAGACTTTATGATAGGTAATTTATGTGAGTGGATGGTGAAGAGTGGTGAGTGGCGAGCGGCGAGTGGTGAGTGGTGATTGGTGAGTGATGATTGATAAGTGGTGAGTGGAACTTTTTCCTTGCAGGGATCGTCTAACTTAAAAATACAATAAGGGGGTCTTTGGATTGAGTAAAATGAGTTCTAAATTTTTTATTACGGGGATTGTGGTATTATTATTAATGGTTTTTGGTGTGGCTGCGGCTTTTGGCGGCGGAAGTACCGCGTCAGCCCAGGACCCGGCCCCGAACAGCCTGACGGTCAGCGGGCAGGGCAAGATTAGTATTAAACCTGATATGGCGTACATAACAACCGGGGTGAACACAGAAGCTAAAACTGCCAGAGATGCGCAGACTCAAAATAACCAATCGATGGATAAGGTTATAGCCGCTATTAAAAGTCAGGGTATTGCCGAAAAAGACATTAAAACAGTTAACTACAGCCTTTCACCCAGATATGACTATGTACAGATGAAAGACGGCAGTGGCAAACAGGTGTTGGCAGGGTACACTGTTTATAACCAGGTCCAGGTCAATGTGCGGGATATCAATGCTGTCGGCAAGACTCTTGACGCTGTGGTAACTGCAGGAGCCAACATGGCCGGCGGGATTTCCTTCACGTTAAGTGAGGCTAATATGGAAAAAGCTAATGCTGACGCTCTTACCGCTGCTTTAAAAAATGCCCAGGGGAAAGCCAAGGTGCTGGCCACCGGTCTTGGTGTATCTCTGGGTAAGCCTAAACAAGTAATCGAAGGCGGGGCTACCCCGCCCCCGGTTATCTACGATCAGCACTCTTATGCTACGGCCAAAGCTGAAGCGGCCCTTGATGTCCCTGTTTCAACCGGCCAGATGGAGGTAAATGCCTCGATCAGCCTGGTGTATGAATATTAATCCAGATCAGTTTTTCGGCGGATTCGGCAACGAGTCCGCCTTTTTATTTATACTGAAAGGTTGTGTATTTGTCCAAAAAACTATTATAATAGTAGAAGCAGGTATTTCGGTATATAATGGTATAGTATAGAGAGAAGGGGAGATTAGATGGCCCAGGCAACGGCAATTATCCTGGCCGGGGGGAAAAGCACCCGGATGGGTACAGACAAGGCTCTTATCCGAGTTAAAGATGACAGCATGCTTGAAGGAGCTGTGCGGGCTTTGGCGGGCGGCTTTAGCGAAATAATTGTGTCAGCCAATAATAGAACCTGTGCTTCCGCCAAAGTTAAAGTCGTGGCTGATGTTATTCCCGGACGGGGCCCCATGTCAGGTATTCATGCCGCTTTACTGGCTTCTGCCAATGATATAAATTTTGTGGTTCCCTGTGACATGCCATTTATTAATGTCCGGCTCGCTCTTTATATGGTTGAGTTGGCATCAGGTTTTGATGTTGTGGTTCCCAGGATAGGTGATTACTATGAAGCGCTTTTTGCAGTTTATATGAAGAATTGCCTGCCTCTTATAGAAGAATATCTGATATCCGGCCGGAACAAGGTCAGTACATTGTATGCTAATTCGGCCCTTCGAATCAGATATGTCGAAGAATCTGAAATTGGAAAATTCGGGAATGCTGAAAGCTTGTTTTTTAATGTAAATACGCCTGTTGACTTGCAGCGGGCCAAGAAAATGGCCGGGAGGAAGGATAATGGATCTGAGGCATCAGACTGTACAAACATTGAGGATTAAGGATGGTGAATCTAAGCCCATCGAAGATCTTGTAACCCGGGAATCACCTTTGACGATTTATCTGAATGATGAGGAAATTGTGACATTATTATGTACGATGGAATATCCCGATGAGCTGGCAGTGGGGTTCCTGCATTCGGAGGGATTTTTAAAATCAATAGATGATATCATTGAAATCAAAAGCAACGCAGAAGTTGGCACCGTTCACGTTAAAAGTAACAGAGCAGCCACCATAGCCAAGGAGACTTTTCTCAAGCGCTACATTACCACCGGGTGCGGCAAAGGATCAACCTTTTATCATTTATCTGACGCGGTCAGTAAGCCCATAAGCGGCGGTTTCCGGATTCAGGCGGAAGAAATATTCAATCTTATGACCCAGGCCCAGCGCCAGTCCGAACTTTTTAAGGAGACCGGCGGAGTGCACAGCTCAGCCATATGTTCAAGGGATAAAATTCTGTTTTTCCGGGAAGATGTGGGCAGGCATAACACCGTGGACAAGCTGGCCGGCAGATGCCTGCTGGAGAAAATTCCGCTGGATGACAAGATATTGATTACCACAGGCCGGATATCCTCAGAAATTTTGATCAAAACGGCCAAAATAGGCTTACCGTTACTGGCTTCCCGCTCAGCCCCGACTGATTTGGCTATCAGGCATGCCCACGAAATGGGCATTACCATTGCAGCTTTTGTACGCAATCAGAGGATGAACGTATATGCTTACCCTGAAAGGGTATTGTTTTAGGAGGATGAAGATGATCCCGGTTATTTCAGTTGTAGGTTATTCGAATTCCGGAAAAACAACATTAGTGGTCAAGATAATCCAGGAACTGAAAAACAGGGGTTTTAAAGTTGCTGCTATTAAACATCATCATCAAGATGTGGAAATCGATAAACCCGGCAAAGATACCTGGAGGCACGCCCAAGCCGGGGCCGATACGGTAGTTTTGGCCTCCCCCTCGAAAGTGGCTTTTTTCGAGAACACCCCAAAAGGAATGTCACTTGATGAAATAATCTCAAAGATTTCAGGAGTGGACATAATTATTACCGAAGGTTTTAAACATGAAAAGAAACCAAAGATTGAAGTATTTCGTTCGTCTGTCCATGAGCAGTTGATAACTCCGCGGGAGGAACTGCTGGCTGTGGCCAGTGATATCGAATTTGAGGGGGTCCCTTGTTTTGACCTCGATGAACCAAAGGCATTGGTTGATTTTTTGATAGAGAGGTATCTAACAGTATAGATGAGTATATCCGGGCGTAAAATAAGTAAAAATGCTCGGAGGTCACAAGATGTTTATAAGCAGACACAGTTTCCGTAAGTTTTTCTTATTTTTAGGCCTTTCGGGGTTCTTAAGTCTTGCCCTGCTAGGGGTAATGAAATACACTTCACGCTCAGAATTTTGCCTAAGCTGTCATGAAATGAAGCCGGTTTATACAACCTGGCAGTCATCGAACCACCAGTCGGTGCCATGTGTACAATGCCACTCAGATCCTGGTTTAGGTGGGCTGATTCGAACAAAGCTGCAGGCTTTAGCTGAAGTCTACAGGCATATTACCAAAACATACCAGCAGCCCATCACCATAGATTCAGATACCGCAGCCTTTACTAACCGCTGTCTCAGATGTCACGATATCAAAGGAAAGAATGACGCACATAATCTGGCTCATTTTACGGCTAATGTCAACTGTGCTGTCTGTCATCATGGCTTAGTGCATAACCCTGACACGAACAGGAAATTGCCTGGCAATGAGGTATGTAAAAAATGTCATGGTCAAGGCGAGAAAATAGAATAAATCAACATTTTTTTGATTATTCAAATTTTATGGGAGGGAACAGATGGAAGACTACGCCGAATATCTAAAAAAAATACCTTTGTTTGTCGATCTTAGTGATGCTGAACTGGAGTCTATTGGCCGGCTGGCCAGAGTGAGGAATTACAAAAAGGGTATGTTGATTTTTATGGAGAGAGAACCCGGTGAGGCCCTTTATTTTGTAATTTCCGGCAAAGTTAAGGTATCTAAAGCGACAGCTGATGGCAGGGAGCAGATTCTCCATATTTTACAGCACGGGGATGTTTTTGCTGAGGTCGTATTGATAGACAGGGGACCATATCCGGCAACCGCAGAAGTTATTGAAGCCGGGCAAATTGGAATGTTGATGAGTGATGACATAGAAAATCTGCTTAGGTCCAACTCCGAAATCGCCCTGAAACTCCTCCGGCTGCTCTCGAAGAGACTGCGCCTGGCCCAGGCTAAGGTCAGAGATCTGGCTTTAAAGGACACTTATGGCCGATTGGCCAGTATGTTGTTGATTTTAGGGAAGGATCACGGCGAGCCTTCGGCGGCCGGGCTCAAGATTGATCTGCCGTTGAGCCGACAGGAATTTGCCAACCTGATTGGGACTACCAGGGAAACAGTGACCAGGGTTCTGGGGGATTTTAAAAAATATAAATGCATTGATCTTGATAAACAGGCCATTATTATCATTGACGAAGAAAAACTCAAAACCTGGCTTTAAATTCAGGTGTACTTAAATTACTAATCGGGAGGTTGACATAATGGATACGACTCTGGACAACCTAAAACATTCATTTGAAGAACAAGGATATATCGCAGACCAGGAAACCCTGGTTACAGCCTATTTGGCTTTAAAATTGCAAAAACCGCTGTTGGTTGAGGGTCCTCCCGGTGTTGGGAAAACAGAAATAGCCAAGGTGATGGCTAAAGTCTTTAATGCCGAATTGATTAGACTCCAGTGCTATGAAGGTCTGGATGAGAACAAAGCCCTGTATGAATGGAATTATCAAAAGCAGTTGATTAAAATCCAGCTCAGCCAGCTTGACCGGGAAGGCGGTTCACGGAAGGTTGAGGAAAACCTCTTTTCTGAAGAATACTTGTTAGAGCGCCCTTTGTTAAAAGCTATCAGGGCTAATCAGAAACCGGTTCTGCTTATTGATGAGATTGATAAGGTTGACCAGGAGTTTGAAGCCTTCTTGTTTGAAGTATTATCCGACTTTCAGGTTTCCATACCTGAATGGGGCACCATTTCCGCCCGGCAAATCCCGATCGTTGTTTTGACCAGTAATGGTGAACGTGAGTTATCCGACGGTCTGAAACGCCGCTGTGTATATTTATATATTGACTACCCTGCCCCGGATAAGGAACTGCGGATAATTACGGCTAGAATTCCCGAATTGAGTCAGAGGCTTTCTCTGGAAGTAACCAAAGCAGTCAATTTTATCAGAGAACGGCTCGAACTCAGGAAGAAGCCATCTATTGCCGAAACTCTTGACTGGGCCAGGGCATTGGTCGCTTTGGATGCCGACCGGTTATCAGCTGATGTAATTAACTCGACCTTGAATATTATTATGAAGAATAAGGACGACTTGGATAATTTTCATCAAAATATGGGTGCTCAGGACCTGGTTGAGCTTGTGGCCAATAACGGTGCCGCAGGTAGATCCGGCGGAAGGGGGTAAGCTGTTTGGAGACCGGGGATTTAATAGAAAACCATCTGGCCCGGTTTATCTATACTCTCCGCCATCTCGGTCTGAGGGTCAGTTCGGCGGAGGCTGTAGATGCTGTTAATGCTCTTACTGCTGTGGATATTTTAGACCGGAAACAGGTGGAAATCGTATTTAAAGCAACATTGGCCAAGTCTCCGGAAGACCGGGTTATTGTAGAAAAGGCCTTTCAGTCTTATTTTGTGCCCCCTGAAAAGAAGTCCGAGCGAGCTGAGAAATATGAGCAGATTAGGGAGCAGGAAGCACAAGAGGTAGCGGCAGCTGAAAAAGAGTTGAAATATGAACTGGAAGCTGAAGGTGAGGCACCCAAAGAGGTGGATGTACCGCTCACGGAAGAAGAAAAAAAGATATATACCAAGCTCCCTGAAGATAAGAAAAATAAGCTCAGGGAGTATATGAAGAAACCATTCCAGGGCAACACCATAAACAATCCCGAGACACTCATTAACAACATGATTAAGAGTTCTCTTAATTACTGGAAACATTACCTGAAAAGTCAGGATGAAGGTCCGCCGGAAGTGGATTATACCGGTGATGAGGACATTGACGAAATACTCCGGGAAGTTTCTGAGAATCTGCGGGATGAAGAACAGATTTTATATCAGGATATTCAAAAAATCACCGAAACAAATATGCCGGCAGCCGCTGCACTAATTGCCAAGCTATCCCGGAGACTGGCCACCAGAATTTCCCGGAGATATCACCGCAGTAAAAAAAGAGAGCGCCTTGACTTGAGGAGAACAATCAGGCAGAACATCCGTTACGGCGGGGCTATGTTCAGCCTGAAATACCGGACCAAAAAGATTCAGAAACCGAGGCTTCTGCTGATATGCGATGTTTCGGGGTCTATGGCCAAATATGCCGGTTTTGTGCTGCAGTTTATGTATGGATTGACCAGTGCCACTGAAGAAATAGAGAGTTTTATCTTTTCGGAGAAAGTTAAGCTGATTACAGAGGAGTTTGCAAAGTCCAAGCCTTTTGAAGAAATCATGTCTGAAATCATAAACAGAAGCAGCGATTGGGGTAAAGGCACGGATTTTAATGAGGCCCTGCGGGTAATCTCTCAGGAGCATAAAAAGTTGTTATTAAAAGATACTTTCGTGATTATTGTCAGTGACACAAAAACATTGAATGTGGACAAGGCGGCTGGCAGGCTGCAGGAAATCAGAAAAAGAGTCAAAGATATTGTTTGGTTGAACACCCTGCCCAAAAAGTTGTGGCAGGATACCAAAAGCGTTATGGTATTCCGCCGTCATTGCCGTATGTTCGAATGTAATACCCTGTCTCATTTGGATAAGATAATGAGAACAGAGATGCTAAAGTAGCAGGCTCTCGGAACCGAGGCCGGGGAATCTGGTAAGGTATTGCTCCAGATTCCTGGACATCTCCGAAAGATCACAAGTAATAGTTGGAGGCAAATAGAATGATTGAAAATTTGACTCAGGTTGATATAATGGCCTTTGGGGCTCATCCTGATGATGTGGAAATAGGGGCTGGGGGTTTATTGGCTAAGGAGGCCGCTCTCGGCTATAAAGTAGGGATTGTGGACCTGACCAAGGGAGAAATGGGGACTAGGGGAACTTCGGAAATCCGGGCCAGTGAGGCCCAAAAGGCGGCTGAAATCTTAGGGGCGGCCTGGCGGATAAACCTGGAAATACCTGACAGCGGTGTTGCCGTCACAGAGAATAACATAATGCAGGTGGTCAGGCTGCTCCGGGTCTGCCGGCCTGCGATTATTATAGTGCCATACTGGGATGACCGGCATCCTGATCATGTCAGGACCAGTCAATTAGTTACCGATGCCCATTTTAAAGCCGGGCTCAAAAAACTGGCCCCGGAACTTAAGGCCTTCAGGCCCAATATAATTATATATTACTTCCTAAACAGAATGGAAAACTGTTCTTTTATCGTGGATGTTTCAGGATCTTATGAAAAGAAGCAGGCGGCTGTGGAAGCACATTTTTCCCAGTTTGGCGAAGCAGGAATGAAACCCCTGGCTGTTTTAGGTGTCAAACGGCCTCTGCAGTTTATCGAGAGCAGGGACAGATTTCAGGGAGCACAGATCGGTAAAGCGTATGGAGAGGCTTTTTTGGTGCGGACTCCGGTTCATGTGGAAGATCCGATGCAGGTCTGGGGACCGGGAAAATGTTAGAGGGACTTGGAGGATAGCCATGCGTATTGGTATAATCTGTTACCCTTCATATGGCGGCAGTGGTGTAATAGCTACTGAACTGGGCAAAAGGCTGGCCAAAAGAGGACATGAAGTCCATTTTGTCTCATATGACCGCCCGTTTAAATTAAATATTTTTCATCAGAACATTTTTTATCATGAGGTTGAAGTACTGGAGTATCCTCTCTTTAAGTTTCCTCCTTATATGATAGCCTTAGCCAGTAAAATAGCTGAGGTCAGCAAATGGGCTAACCTGGACCTGGTTCATGTGCATTATGCTATTCCCCACGCCGTCAGTGCGTTTCTGGCCAAACAACTGGTGACGGGCAGGAATCTGCCCTTTGTGACCACACTGCATGGAACTGATATAACAATAGTGGGTAATGAACCCCAGTTCTGGGATATTACCAAATTCAGCATTGAAGCCAGTGATGCTGTGACAACCGTTTCACGGTCCCTAAGGGAAGAGACTATGAATGTTTTTAAAATCTCCAGGGATGTTGAAGTAATATATAATTTTATAGATGCTGAAGAATATCGCAGAGTGGAAGTACCGGAACTGAGATCAAGATTTGCGGCGGCCGAAGAAAAAATTCTAATCCATATTTCTAATTTCAGGCCGGTTAAAAGGCTGCGGGATGTGGTAGATATTTTCGCCGCTGTCAGCAGGGAAGTGCCATCCCGCCTGCTTATGGTAGGTGATGGCCCGGACGGGCCGGCCGTTCATCAGTATATTGCCTCCAAAGGCCTGACTGATCGGGTCCATTTCCTGGGCATGCAGGAGCGGGTAGTTGAGTTGTTATCTATTTCTGATTTATGTTTGCTGCCCTCTGAAAAGGAGAGCTTCGGCCTTGTAGCTCTTGAAGCAATGGCCTGTGGAGTTCCGGTAATTGCTTCAATGACAGGAGGTCTGCCCGAAATCGTCAGAAACGGTGAAACCGGATTCCTGTTACCTGTGGGTAATGTGGAGGCTATGGCTTTAGAGGCTGTTCGGATTTTGACCGATTACCACTTGTGGGAACAGTTATCCCAAAATGGAGTAAGTCACGCTGTTAACAATTTTGGGATTGATAAGATCGTAAATGAATATGAGCAAATGTATGCCCGGGTTATCTCACAAAAGTAAGCTGGGTTTTGGTATAAAAAACTGAAAAATTTGACAATGGGGCTAAATAGGGAATTGCTGGGTTGACGTGGTCAAGGAAACCGGATATACTAATAAAAGAAGTACTAATAATCACAAATAAAAATAATGGAATTTTTTGACGAGTGTTAGTGTACCACCGGCTAAGGGGGAGTGTTATATGACCAAAGCAACCCGAATGACTAAACAAAAAAAGGTGATTCTTGATATTTTGCGCAGCAACAACTGTCATCCTTCGGCAGACTGGGTTTATGAACAGGCCAGAAAACTCGTTCCAGATATCAGTTTAGGCACTGTCTACAGAAACCTAAGCGTACTGCGGGATACGGGTGAAATTGTAGAATTAAATTATGGCAGTACATACAGTCGTTACGATGGAAATCCCGAAAATCATTATCATTTCTTTTGTGAAAAATGCCATAAGTTATTTGATGTGACGATTCCTGTGTATCAGGGATTGGATAAAATGGTTCATGATACAACGGGATTTACGGTCAATAATCACAGGATGGAGTTTTATGGATTGTGTGAGGAATGCATGATTCCTGGGTAGAATATGGGATGTAACGAAACGGTGAGGGGTTTCGTTACATCCCATTTTAGCTTAAGGGGGTGCATGCCGGTAAAAACGCCTTCTGGACTTCGTTGCGCGGCGCAACCCAATCCTCAACGTACAGTAGTACGCCTCCGGTTGCGCCGCGCCGTGCGCCTTGCCAGAAGGCGTTTTTACACCCCCGGGGCGGGGGCCGGGACCAGGGGCAGCTGTACATTTAGGGAGCAAAATCAGCTGGCGCGATTTTGCTGGAGGAGGTTTTGCCTCCTATAGAGTGTATGTTTCGCCGGGGCGTAATACTTGCACCGGTACGCCTGTTTTGGCTTCGACCTCAGTTTTAAATTGCTGTGGGTCCTGTTTAATGAGATCCCAGGTGTTGTAGTGAACTGGGATGACCTTTTTGGGTTTCAGCATTTTGACTGCTTCCAGGGCATCTTCGGGTCCCATGGTGTAGTTATCACCGATGGGTAAAACAGCCAGGTCAATGGGGTGTAATCTGCTGATTAAGGCCATGTCCCCGAAAAGTCCGGTATCACCGGAGTAGTATATGGTTTTGCCTCCGGCAAAAATAAGAAAACCACAGGGGTTACCCAGGTATTGGGTGCCCATGGAGCTGCCATGCAGGGCCAGAGTGAGCTTGACAGTGAAATTCCCAAAGCTGTGTTTACCCCCTATATACATGCCGTGGGCTTTAACCCCTTTGTCCGCGCAGTAGTGGGCTAACTCCGGAATGGTGATTATTGTGGCGTCATTTTGCCCGGCTATTTGTACAGCATCCCCCAAATGGTCGCCGTGTCCGTGGCTGACCAGGACCCAGTCACAGGTTACCTCTTCAGGGGACATCATGGCCTGGGGGTTACCCTTGAGAAAAGGGTCAACTATGATTTTAGTTCTGTCAAATTCCAAGTAAAAGCAGGCATGTCCCAGAAATTTTAGCAGCATAAAATTCCTCCTTAATTTAATAAATAGTCTCCCGGAAATTCGAGATGCTTTATGTTCAAGGCTTCATGCCTTGGGGTTTTTTATTATTTCCTCAATGCTTTTTTGAAAATTAAAAGGAAAGAAGGAAATCATACCACAGAGTTCACAGAGGCACAGAGACAGACTGCTTAATCACTATATGACTTTTCACTCGACTTCGGTTAATGTTCAACTTCATAAAATTAATCGAATAAGCATCCAAAATTTAAAAGCAACAATAAACTATAAACCACAAGTACTTAAATAAATAGATCTTGTTTAGAAACAAAAATATCAAAATTAGCGCTCTGTCTCTGTGTCTCTGTGCGTTCTGTGGTATATTTTCTGTCGTTCGGTCCTTGAACCATTTCCGAGAGGCTACTAATATAAAACCAAAAGTATATAGCCGCGGATTAAGATAAGATTACCAGCAAATTACTCTGATGGCAAGTTTGATTCCTGTTTTTCATACTCTCCCCAGAAAAATCAGAGAAAAAACTTACTGTCTGAGTTCGGGCCTTGGGCAATGCTTTAAGAAAAAGGGTTTATAAAATTGTCCCGGTGTAAAAAAATTGGTTTTGTCAAAGTGAAGGGAATTAGACTTAAAAATAGAATCTAAGAAGTGTAGAGTGGCATCAATGCTGGCTGGTCAGTTTTGCTAACTGCTAACTGCTAACTGCTAACTGCTAACTGATAACTGATCACAGATCACTCCCCACTCACCACTACCCACTGGCCACTAATTCTATTTTCGGAGGTAAACCAATGTCCGGGGATTTTGTGCATTTACACGTACATACAGAATACAGCCTCCTTGACGGTGCTGCCAGGATCAGGGATTTGGTATCCAGAGCGGCTGAGATGGGCATGCAGGCTCTGGCTATAACTGACCATGGCTCCATGTTTGGAGTCGTCGACTTTTATAAAGCGGCGCGCAAGGCGGGGATAAAGCCCATTCTTGGCTGTGAGGTCTATGTGGCACCCCGGACTATGGATGACAGGGAACCGGGCAGAGATGACGCCAATTATCATCTGGTCCTGCTGGCGGAAAATGAGACCGGTTACAGAAATTTGCTGCACATTGTATCTGAGGCGTATACCAGGGGTTTTTATTACAAACCGCGGACTGATAAAGATACTTTGCGGAAGCACAGCCAGGGGCTGATTGCTCTTAGCGCCTGTCTGGGCGGTGAAGTACCGGCAGCTATTTTAAACAGGCAGATGGACCGGGCCAGGGCCGCCGCCAAAGAATATCAGGACATCTTCGGGGCTGGGAATTTTTATTTGGAGCTACAGGACCACGGGCTGGCAGAGCAAGCCGGGGTGAGCCGGGAATTGATCAAAATGAGCCATGAGCTGGGCATTCCTCTGGTGGTTACCAATGACCTGCATTATGTCCATAAAGAACATGCCGAAGTGCAGGATGTCCTGCTGTGTATTGGAACTGGGCGGACAGTTGACGATGAGGGGCGGATGGCTTTTGGGGCCCAGGAATTTTACCTTAAAAGTGCCGAAGAAATGCGGCTTTTATTTGGCGAGTACCCCGAAGCCCTGCTGAACACTGTTGGGATAGCCGAAAGATGCAATGTGGATCTTGATTTTTCACAAATGTTTCTGCCGGAATATGAGATTCCCGCGGACCATACTTTAGATACTTATTTACGTGAAATTTGCCTGGAGGGACTTACGAAACGCTATCCTGAAGCGGATCAGACCGTCTGGGAAAGACTGGATTTTGAGCTTAAAGTAATCAGGGAGATGGGCTTTTCCGGTTATTTTTTGATTGTCTGGGATTTTGTCCGGTTCGCCAGAGAGAGCGGCGTGCTGGTCGGTCCGGGGCGGGGAAGCGCTGCGGGCAGCCTGGTCGCTTATGTGCTGGGCATAACCAATCTTGATCCCTTAAAATACGACCTTCTTTTTGAGCGGTTTCTTAACCCGGAGCGGGTCAGCATGCCTGATATTGACATCGACTTTTGTTATGAAAAAAGAGAGCAGGTTATCAGGTATGTAATTGAACGCTACGGTGCCGAACGGGTCGCGCAGATTATTACTTTTGGAACCATGGCGGCCCGGGCTGCCATCAGGGATGTGGGCCGGGCTCTGAATATGCCTTACGGTGATGTGGACAGGGTTGCCAAATTAGTGCCCGGTGAATTAGGAATCACCTTGGACAAGGCCCTGGAAGGCGGTAGTGAGCTGCGCCAATTGTATGATACAGATTCCGGGGTGCATAAACTTTTGGATATGGCCAGAACCATTGAGGGGATGCCGCGTCACGCTTCCACTCATGCGGCCGGTGTAGTGATCGGCAGAGAGCCCTTGACAGCGTATCTGCCCTTGTATAGGACATCAGAAGGTGTGGTGGCAACTCAGTTTCCCAAAGACACTGTGGAAGAAATAGGGCTCCTGAAAATGGATTTGCTGGGGCTCCGGACTCTGACGGTGATTGGTAATGCGGTTGAAATAATTAACCAAACAATGGGCTTAAATCTGGATATAGATAAGCTGGCTTTAGATGATAAACCTACTTTTGCAATGTTGGGCCGGGCTGATTCCATCGGTGTCTTCCAGTTGGAAAGTTCGGGCTTGCGGGCTATTCTCAAGGAACTAAAACCCCAGGCATTTGAGGATATCATAGCCCTGGTGGCCCTCTATCGGCCCGGTCCTTTAGGCAGCGGAATGGTCGAGGATTTTATCAAACGTAAACATGGTGAAAGCCGGATAACATACCTGCATCCGGCTTTAGAACCTATCCTCCGGGAAACCTACGGTGTAATTCTCTATCAGGAACAGGTCATGCGGATTGCCGGTGAATTAGCCGGTTTTAGCATGGGTGAGGCTGATTTACTCAGAAGAGCCATGGGTAAGAAGAAACCGGAAGTGATCGCGGGGCTGCGCAGTCAATTTGTCGATGGGGCTGGGCGGAAGGGCGTTGATCCTGATGTGGCCGGTCAAATTTTCGATTTAATGGAGTATTTTGCCGGTTACGGATTTAATAAAAGCCATAGCGCCGCCTATGCACTGGTTTCATATCAAACTGCTTATTTGAAGGCAAACTATCCGGTCGCCTTTATGGCGGCACTGCTGACCAGCATCATGGATTCCAGTGATAAAGTTGCTCAGTATATTGATGAGTGCCGGAAGTCAGGGATTGAACTGCTGCCCCCTGATATAAATGAGAGTCTGGTTGATTTTACGGTGGTTGGCAGCAAAATCCGGTTTGGCCTGGCAGCTGTGAAAAATGTGGGCCGGGCAGCTATTGAAAATATCTTGGAAACCCGTAGGAAGGATGGACCTTTTCCTTCTTTTCAGGATTTCTGTGACCGGGTGGATAACCGGCAGGTCTCCAAGCGTGTAATTGAAAGCCTGATCAAGGGCGGAGCCTTGGACTCTCTGGGGGCACACCGGGCCCAGTCCTTAAATGCAATTGACCAATGTGTGGAGTCTGCCCAAAAAAGGCAAAAAGACCGGGAAAACGGACAGATTTCCCTTTTTGACTTGGGCGAAAGTGTGCAGGTGCTGGAACAGACTGCATCGGAGCTGCCCGATGTCCCGCCATTTTCGCAAAAGCAGCTGCTGGCTATGGAGAAAGAGGTTTTGGGGTTATATATCACCGGCCATCCATTAAAAGAGTACGAAAATCTGCTGAAAGAAAAGGTCTCCCATTATACGGTCCAGCTGGCCGAGCTGCCAGACGAAACAAATGTGGTAGTCGGAGGAGTAGTCACGGGCATGCGGAAGATTACCACCAGGTCCGGTGAGCCAATGTTGTTTGCCCAGTTGGAAGATCTGATGGGGTCTGTTGAGGTTATTTTATTCCCCCGGGTCTACAAAGAAAACGCTGCCGTCCTTAAACCTGATGCCCCAATTCTGGTCAGGGGAAGGATTAATTTTAACACCCGGGACGAGCAGACCAAGATTATTGCCGAAAAACTGGGGTCTCTCGAAAACCTGTCCGAAAATAACCGGACCTCTGCCATGGGCCTTTATATTAAAGTACCGGCCGAGGGCGGGGAACAGCGTTTAGGGGAAATTCAGACCATCTTGCGCAGGTTCTCAGGGAGTAATCCCGTTTACTTGTATTTTGAAGCAACCAAAAAAGTGATTTTAACCAAACAGATGTGGTGGGTCGACCTTGACACCGGAGTAACCGGTGAACTGACTGGACTATTGGGAGAAACTTATGTTCATATTAAGGAATTGGATTGAGGTTACAGTTCACACCCTAGCTGACCTGCGGCCAACAAAAATACCAGCAATTAGGAGTTTCAACTAATATGCCGGTATTGTTTAATTAAATATAGCAACGACACTCTTATAGAAGTTTACATTTTGAGCGCGCAGCAACGCCATCACGCTCATGCTTTGGCATAAATAATCCAGGCCACCAAAACTACGAAACGACATGACTTGTTTTTGCTTGCGTTTGTAGATCCTGAGCAGGCGCTCGCTCATGTTATTGTCAGCCGGGACCCTTTTATCATGGAGAAATAGAATGTGGTTTTCCATATACTTCTCCATCCTCATAAATAAATTGTACCCATCTTTGTAGTAATCGCTGGGCGGTTCGTATTCGTACTCCTCTCTCGCGATATCCAGGATCTCCCGGAATCCGGCTTTGAGCTCGGCTAATTTATCCGGATCGATATCTGCTTCGGCCTCCAGGCTGTTGCGACGGTGAATCATCTCCTGTATCAGCTTCCGCATTTCCCCGTTCCATTTAAGGCCGGGTTCATTTTCCATGCTGTCCTTCAAATACCGTAGGACATGCACCAGACATTCCTGATGGCCGCTGCCATAGTTGTAGAAGGTCCGGTCGTGGTCATGTACCAGAATGCCCTGATAATTTTCGACTGGGGTTCCCGCCACTCCTTTGTGACCTTTATGAGCTCGTGCGAAATACAACGCCATATCCGGTGTAGCGCATACATAAACATATGAATTCTGCCCGTTAACCCTTGCGCTGGTGCAGTCCGTATTCATTACAGGTGCGCTCAGAAGATCCAGATAAGCTTTATCCTGTACCGTCTTCGTATTTTTAGCAAATTCTTTACACAGCCCGCTGACCATCCCCTTTGAAATAATCAATGCTCCATCCGTCAGGTCTGCCAGGAAGGAGCGCACTTTATCGATGGAAACACAGCAGTGGCTGTTCAGCAAGAATGCAAATGCCTTTACACTTCCATCGTAGTTAACGTCATTGACGACTCCCGCCGGAAACTTTGCATGGACACGCTGGCCAGTCAATCGATTCCTGAATTCTGCAGTGGTATACTCATCTGCGGAAACATTTATGCTCAAATGGACCATCTGTTTTGTTATCATCCTGCCAGTAGGTTTGTAGTCAGAGCTGTCCGTATATTTTTCCGGTGCCGGAATCTCAATGACTCTGGTAGGGGTATGTCTTTTCCGGCCATGGCCCGGGTGACCCGGCTGCCCGCCTGGTTTCTTGCCGGTCTTTTCACGGTTATTGGTAATTTTCTTACGATTCGGTTTCATGGAGGAGGGGATAGAAGAATTTTCGTAGTCACGGTTCAACTGGGCCAGAAGCTTCTTATTCTTTCCTTGTTCTTCTTCCAACTCTGTCTTGACCTGATAGACCTCACTATTTTTTTCTTTAAGCTTGTCCCGCAGCTCATCGACCCGCCTTTCCGCCCTCAGTGCCCGCTCCTCCATTTCCTTGATCTCACGCTCTTTTTTACGCAGTTCGTTGGCGTGTTCTTTCTCCAGATCCTCAATCACCTGCAGCCAGTGTTTGCGTACTGTAACCGTTTGACAATGAGCGGCTGCCAGCTCATGTTTGAGGCCCTTGATCTTCTGGTCTTTTTCAGCAAGCTGCTTTTGGAAATTCGAACGCATCTTCCGGTATTTCTCGCCGGATTGGAATCCATCTACCTGTGATTCCAGGCTCTTTACTTTGTATTGTAGGTTCGTGATGTATTCGAAACGTCCAAACATGGTATCCTTAAGACTCCTTTTCCTTTAGCTTGCTGAGTTCCTCTTTCAATGCTGTAATCAGTGTTTCCTGTGCTGCACATTTGTTGAGTAGCTTCTCGTAAAGTTCTTTGTAATCCGTGTCCTTTTCTGCTGTTTCTATTATCTCTTTTGTTTTGCTGCTCCTGTTCCTTCCATCGGTGGGTATGATCTCCCCGGTCTCCGGATCTAATCGCCCGATTAGGGTTCTCTTTGCCCGGCTCATTTTCTTTTCCTTGTCCCAATAGGATTGAGATTCATAGGCGTAAGTGATATTGGAACGCTTGTCATGTTGGTAAATGATTGCCATGATTTGGCCACCTCCATTTAGTAATATCGTTATGTATATATTATAACACATAACGATATTACTGCCAAGTGTTTTTATTAAAAAATGCCGGAAAATCAATGGATTTCCGACATGTTTTTGAGTATTTTATATTCAGTTATGTGGTTATGGTTTTACTTTTAACTGGGCTAGGGTGTGAACTGTAAC